>NZ_JAXOJK010000002.1:0-849545 GCF_036663695.1 Sphingomonas sandaracina
CGGGCCCGCCCGGCTCTCCGGCCCCCCCCCCCCCCCCCCGCCCGCCCCCCCCACCCCCCCGCCCCGGGGGGGGGGGGGGGGGGGGGCCCCCCCCCGCCACGAGCGTTGCCGCCCGGAACTGCCCCTCACCCAAACCCTCTCCCCGGAGGGGAGAGGGCTTAAGAGGGCCGGTATGAGTACTCAGACAGATTATTACGAACTGCTCGAATGCGAGCGGACCGCGGATGCGGGGACGATCAAGTCGTCCTACCGCAAGCTCGCGATGAAGTATCACCCGGACAAGAATGCCGGCTGCAAGGATTCCGAAGCGCAGTTCAAGGCGGTCAGCGAGGCGTACGAGTGCCTCAAGGATCCGCAGAAGCGCGCGGCCTATGATCGCTTCGGCCACGCCGCGTTCCAGAACGGTGGCGGCGGTGGTCACGGTGGCGGCGCGCAGGATTTCGGCGGCTTCAGCGACATCTTCGAGAGCGTCTTCGGCGAGTTCATGGGCGGCGCGCAGCGTGGCGGTGGCCGCTCGGCGGCACGGCGCGGCGCGGACCTGCGCTACGACATGGAAGTCAGCCTGGAAGAGGCCTTCCACGGCAAGGCGACCGAGATCACGATCGATGTCTCGGCGCTTTGCGATACCTGCGACGGATCGGGCGCCAAGGCCGGCACCCGCGCCAAAACCTGCCAGCATTGCGGCGGCCACGGCAAGGTCCGTGCGCAGCAGGGCTTCTTCGTGGTCGAGCGCGCCTGCCCGGTCTGCAACGGCGCCGGACAAGTCATCGCCGATCCATGCCCTGATTGTCGGGGCGAAGGTCGCGTAGAGAAGACCAAGACGCTGTCGATCAACGTCCCGCCCGGTGTCGACGAAGGCACGCGTATCCGCATGTCCGGCGAAGGCGAAGCGGGCGCCCGCGGCGCGCCGTCCGGCGATCTCTACATCTTCCTCCACGTGACCAAGCACACTCTGTTCGAACGCGAAGGCACGACGCTGTTCGCGCGTGCGCCGATCAGCTTCACGGTTGCGTCGTTGGGTGGATCTCTCTCGATCCCCGGCCTCGACGGTCGCACCCACGAGGTGAAGATCCCCGCCGGCATCCAGTCGGGCAAGCAGCTCCGCCAACGCGGTGCCGGCATGCCCGTCCTCCAGGGCCGCGGCCACGGCGACCTCGTCGTCCAGATCGACGTCGAAACCCCCACGCGTCTCAGCAATCGCCAGAAGGAACTGCTCGAGATGTTCCGCGAGACGGAAACGGGCGACGAATGCCCGGCGAGCCAGGGTTTCTTCGCCAAGTTGAAGGGCGTGTTCGCCGGGGAGTAAGGTCGATTCGATACTAAACGGTAGGGGGGCACGATGCTGGCATGTTTTTCCACGGCGATCGCATGTTGGCTGGTCCTCGTCGCCGCCCCCGAAACCGCCATCGGTAAGACTATTCGGCGCGTGCTGATCGACCGGCCGGCAGCGCGTCTGGCGCGCTTCTCCCGCGGTGACGCTGCCGTGATGTTTCTCCTGATGATGGCAGCGGCGATGGTCACACTCGTCGGTGAAGGCGACGGCATCCGGTTGGTCGCCTTGGCGGCACCCGATGTCGCGATCTGGATCGCTACGCTCGAGGTGTCGGCATATCTCGACGTTCTCGTGACGCTGGCTGCGGCGGTCTCTGGTCTGCGCATCCGCAGCGTCATGGCGCGCTGTCTCGGGATATTTGCCGGCTCCTCGGTCGCAAAAGCTCGTCAGCGCGGCGTTCGCTCACGGAAGACGCGGCCGATGGTCGCCGACAATGATGACGACAGACACTGGCGTGAAACCGCACTCGCTGCCTGATCGTCCGGGGCACGAGTTCAGGCTTGCCTCACCCGCATTATCCGCCAGAATGTACCTCGAACACCGAGGAATGATATGCGCGGACAGGTTTTAGGCGTCGATCCCCACACGGGCGAAGGGCTCGTCACAGGACACGACGGACAGCGTTACCGGTTCGCCCGCGAAGACTGGGCGCATCGCGGCGAACCCGCGATCGGCTTGGAAGTCGATTTCGAAGCCGCCAACGATCGTGCGCTCAGCGTGTTCCCGATGCCGACCGCGCCCGGCCCGCGTCGTGCGGCCCCGCCCGAGGCCCTCCCGACCAACGACCGCAACAAATACGTCGCTGCCGTCATGGCGTTCGTGATCGGCACGCTTGGTATCCACCGCTTCTACCTCGGCCGCATCGGCTCCGGGATCGTCATGCTGGTACTCACCATCACGGTGATCGGCATCGTCATCAGTGCGCCTTGGGCGTTGATCGACATGATCCGCTATCTGATGATGTCCGACGAAGAGTTCGCCGCGCGCTACCCTCGGAAGCGATAGCCGCACGCGGGTCTTGAAACTGTCGGCCTAGCCGCGCCCCCTCGGGAGGGGGCGGGCGGGCCGATGGATCAGAGGGTGGAAACGACCACCCCGACCACCAGCGCTTGAGCCGCGATCGCCAGCATGGTGCTGGTCACGGTTTCGAACATGCGCATGGGTGGATCTCCGATACCGGAACAATATCCGGTAAGCGGGATATGGGTATAGTTGCGCGGTGTCGCAATTTTGTAACACGGCATCGCAGTTGCGTTGCGTGCACTTTGGGCGGTTCGGTACGCGGGGTGCGCATCCCCCACCACTCCGTCATGCCGGGCTTGTTCCGGCATCCACGGGTCCGCAAACTCGACGGCTTAGGTTTGCGGAACGGTGGACCCCGGACGAGCCCGGGGTGACGGAGGAATTGGGAGTAAGCGTAGCGGCGTTTAAGCAGCCCCGAAGACCCGGGCGAAGATCGTGTCGACATGCTTCAGGTGATAGCCGAGGTCGAACTTGTCCTCCAGCTCGGCATCGCTGAGCGTCACTTCCGGATCAGCCTTCAGCAACTCCAGCAGCGACAGCGCGCCATCGGAATCCCACACCTTCATCGCGTTGCGCTGCACCAGCCGATACGCGTCTTCGCGGCTCACGCCGGCCTGAGTCAGCGCCAGCAGCACGCGCTGCGAATGGACGAGCCCGCCCATCTTGTTGAGGTTCTTCAACATCCGCTCAGGGTACACGACCAGCTTGTCCATCACGCCCGTAAGCCGCGCGAGCGCGAAATCGAGCGTGATCGTCGCGTCCGGCCCGATATAGCGCTCGACCGACGAGTGCGAGATGTCGCGCTCATGCCACAGCGCGACGTTCTCCAGCGCCGGCGTCACATACCCGCGCACCATCCGCGCGAGGCCTGTCAGGTTCTCGGTCAGCACCGGGTTGCGCTTGTGCGGCATCGCCGACGAACCCTTCTGGCCGGGCGAGAAGAACTCTTCCGCCTCGAGCACTTCGGTGCGCTGCAGATGGCGCACTTCGGTCGCGAGCCGCTCGATCGAGCTGGCGATCACGCCCAGCGTCGCGAAGAACATCGCGTGTCGATCGCGCGGGATCACCTGCGTCGAGACCGGCTCGACCGACAGGCCCAGCTTGCCCGCGACATACTCCTCGACGAACGGATCGATGTTCGCAAACGTCCCCACCGCGCCCGAGATCGCACAGGTCGCGACGTCCTCGCGCGCCGCCAACAGGCGAGCTCGGTTGCGCGCGAACTCGGCGTGCGCCTGGGCGAGCTTCAGCCCGAACGTCACCGGCTCGGCATGGATGCCGTGGCTGCGGCCGATCGTCGGCGTCATCTTGTGTTCGCGCGCGCGGCGTTCGAGCACCACCAGCAGCGCGTCGAGATCGGCGATCAGGATGTCGCTCGCCTTGGCCAGCTGTACCGCCAGGCAGGTGTCGAGCACGTCGGACGAGGTCATGCCCTGGTGCATGAAGCGCGCCTCGGGCCCGACATGCTCGGCGACGTTGGTCAGGAAGGCGATGACGTCGTGCTTGGTCTCGCGCTCGATCTCGTCGATCCGGTCGACCTCGAACGCACCCTTTTCCCAGATTGCGGCGGCGGCTTCCTTCGGCACGACGCCCAGCTCGGCGAGCGCGTCGGTGGCGTGCGCCTCGATCTCGAACCAGATCCTGAAGCGCGCTTCGGGCGTCCAGATCGCGACCATGTCGGGGCGGGAATAGCGGGGGACCATGGGTTTCCTCGGGGCTGCTGACGGATATGAACGCGATGCTGCGGTGGCGGTCCCCGTTTCGAGGCCCCGCTCTAGCAGGTCGAAACGCGGTAGCAGGACGCAGGGGAAGGTTCAAACACCCCATCGCCGCATATAAATCCGGCAGTCCGGCGTGTATATAGTGAGTGAGCGGTCCACGGCACCGAGTACATTGCAGGCTCGACCGTGCAACCGCTTAGTAGATGCGTAGAACACTACCGGAGAGACGCAATGTTGAAATATGCTATGCTGGCCGGCGCGACGTTGATTGCTGCACCGGTGCTGGCGCAGACGGCCGCGACATCCTCGCAGACTGCGCCGTCTGGCGGCGCCATTACCACGCAGGTGCAGTCGGACCCGGCGTCGACCCCTCAGTCCGGCACGCCGACCGATCCCGTGCCCATGCAGTCCGCCGCGCGCGAGCAGCCGGCCACGGGTAGTCAGGTCGCGCAGGTCGTCGACACCGAATTTCCCACCTATGACAAAAACGGTGACGGCAAGCTCAGCGCGACCGAGTTCTCCGGCTGGATGGTGGCGCTGAAGACGAAGACGGATCCGTCGACGAAGCCGAACGCCCCCGAGACGAAGAAATGGGTCTCTGCCGCCTTCGCACAGGCGGATGCCGACAAGAACAAGTCGCTGACGAAGACCGAAGTCACCAGCTTCCTGACCCAAGGCTAAGCCAAGACCGCGGGTCGACGGCGTCTATTATCGACACGCCTCGATCCGCCGGCCCCTTGGGGCGGCGTGGCAGAGATCAGCTCGCTCTCCGCGCCGCTTTCTCCCGTTCGGCCAACTCTTCCGTCAAGATCTGACCCTGTGCTTCGGCGGCGGCATGAAGCAGCCGATCGGATGTTTCCGCCGCGGCATCAGGTGTCAACGACACCGCTACACCGTCCGGCCCATCGACCAGAACCTGGCCATGTTCCGCAGTTACGACCGAGGGTTCGTCGTGTAGCTTGTTGTCCATATGCAATTCCTTTGCGGGCACAACGAAGATACGCGGAAAACGTCTCGTACTTTGCAGGAACTGACGCGGTAATCTGGTTGCGTTAGATCAACCCTTGCGCACGCAGGCTGGCATGGCCGCCGGTACCCATGACGATATGGTCGTGGACCGTGATGCCAAGCCGTTTACCCGCCTCGGCGATAGTCCGCGTGATGTCGATATCGGCACGGCTGGGGGAGGGGTCTCCGCTCGGGTGGTTGTGGACGAGGATGATCGATGCCGAGCCCAGGTCGATCGCGTGGCGGATCACCTCGCGAACATACACCGCGGCCTGGTCGATCGAGCCCTTGCTCATCACCTCGTCGCGAATCAGCATGTTCTTCGTGTTGAGGTGCAGCACGCGGAACCGCTCGATCGCGTGATGCGCCATGTCCGCGCGGAGATAGTCGAGCAAGGCCTGCCAGTTTGCGAGCACCGGCCGGTCGCTTACGCGCGATTGCAGCAGACGGATCGCGGCGGCGTGCGCGATCTTGATGGCGGCGGTCGAGATTTCGCCCATGCCCTTCACCCGCCCGAGCGCCTCGGCATCCGCGGTGAGCACCCCGCCGATCCCGCCGAACTCGCGCATCAGGGCCTTGGCGAGCGCCTTCGTATCGCCGCGGGGTATGGCGATCGCGAGCAGGTACTCGATGAGTTCGTGGTCGAGCAACGCATCGCCGCCGCCATCGAACAGGCGTTTGCGAAGGCGCGCGCGGTGGCCCTTCAGGTCGTCGATCGCGTCGTCCGGTTCGGCCATAGCGATAGGCTAGCACATCCACGCACAATTGCATGACGCCCCCGCTCCCGCCTATGCAGGGGATCGGAGAGTGGCGGAGTGCGTGGGTGATGGAGCAGAGCGAGAGCGGGGCCGACCCCGGGGCCCACCCTCGCCGTCCTGCGACTGCCCGCCGCGTTGCGCTGGCGGTGGCGCTGCTTCTGCTCGCCGGGCTAATCATGCTCTGGCTGGTGCGGAAACCGATCGCCGAGGGGTTCATCGACCGCGAACTCGCCAAGGCCGGCGTGCCCGCGCGGTACGACATCGCCAACCTCGCGCTCGGCGGCCAGCGGCTCACCAACGTCGTGATCGGCGATCCGGCACATCCCGATCTCGTCGCCGACTGGGTCGAGACGCGGACCGGCGTCGGCTTGTCGGGACCGTATCTGGAGGGCGTGCGCGCGGGCAGGGTCCGGCTGCGCGGGCGGCTCGTGGACGGCAAGGTATCGCTCGGCGCGATTGACCGGTTGCTGCCGGCCCCGTCGGGCAAGCCGTTCGCGTTGCCCGCGCTCGATGTGTCGGTCGCCGATGGGCGGATGCGGCTGGAGACTGCGCAGGGGATCGTCGGGCTGAAGCTGGCCGGATCGGGCAAGCTCGACGACGGGTTTCGCGGGACGCTGGCGGCGATCAGTGAGCGGCTCGATATCGGCGGGTGCGTGATCGACCGGCTCGCGGCGACGGTGAAACTGCGGATCGACGCGGCCAGACCGACGGTGACGGGACCGGTACGCGTGTCGCGGCTTGCGTGCGGCACGACGCAGGCGGAGCGGATCGTGGCGGATCTGGACGTCGGCCTCTCCGCGGCGCTCGATCGCTGGCAGGGCAAGGCGACGCTCAAGACGGGCGCGGCACGGACGCCGGGCGCGACTTTGGCCGGTGTCGGGGGCACCATCGACTTCACCGGAACCGCGGCGGCGACCGGCGGCAAGGCGGACATCGCCGCCGACACGGTTCGCACCACCGAGGGCGGCGCGCGCCGGGTTTCGCTCGCGGGCGCCTACCGGATCGGCAAGCAGATCGCGTTCGACGGGCGTGTTCAAGCAAGCGGCGCGGCGGTAGCTCGGAAGCGACTCGCGGGGCTGGCGGGCATCGGTGGTGCGGCCGCGGGGACGCCCGTAGCGCCGTTGGCAAGCGCGGTGACGCAGGCCGTCCAGAAGGCCGGCCGCGGATTTGCCGCGGACGCCGACCTTCGCCTGCGGATCGATGGCGGGCGCGGCAAGGCCGTACTGTCGCGCCTCGCGCTCGCTTCGGCAAGCGGGGCGCGCGTGGCGCTCGGCGGTGGGAGCGGCGTCGCGTTCGACTGGCCGAATGGCGGCGTTCGGCTCGACACCATCCTTGCGATGCGCGGCGGCGGATTGCCCGAGGCGCGCGTGTCGCTCGCGCAGGCGAAACCGGGCGCAGCGATCCGCGGCGTGGCTACTATCGCGCCCTATGCCGCGGGCGGTGCGCGTCTGGCGCTGACCCCCGTCACCTTCAGCGCGACGCCGGGCGGTGCGACCTCGATCGCGACGCGCGTCACGCTGGCGGGACCGATCGGAGCTGGGGGTGCCGGCAACCGAGTCGATGGGCTGTTGATGCCGGTCGCGGCGTGGTGGGACGGGCGGGGGCGGCTGGTCGTCAACACCGGTTGCACGCCGCTGGCGGTGCAGCGCCTCGCGGTATCCGGGCTCGTGCTGGATACCGCACGGCTGACGTTGTGCCCGGTCGACGGGGCGCTGCTTCGCACCGACGGATCGCGGCTCGGCGGTGGTGCCAGGATCGCGGCGGCGACCCTCACAGGGCGGCTCGGCACCACGCCGATTCGGCTCGTCACCGCGGGGTCGTCGCTTCGGCTGGCGGATCGCGGCTTCCAGATCGATGGCGTGCAGACGCGCATCGGCGCACCCGAACGCGTCACGCGACTCGATTTCGGCACCGTCGCTGGCCGCATGACCGGGCGGGGCTTGGCCGGCACCTTTACCGGCGGCTCGGGCCAGATCGCCAACGTTCCGCTGTTGCTCGGCGAGGCCGCGGGCGACTGGACGCTGGTCGGCGGCGCGCTGAACGTTACCGGCGCGATGGGCGTGTCCGATGCCGCCCCGACGCCGCGGTTCAAGCCGCTCGCTGCACGTACCGTGACGCTCGCGCTGGTCAACGGCAGGATCACCGCTGCGGGTACGCTGTTCGAACCGACGACCAACACCAAGGTCGCCGACGTCACGCTGACCCATGCGCTGGGCGCCGGGGCGGGCAGGGCCGACCTCGACGTTCCCGCGATCGCGTTCGCCAAGGACAATCTGCAACCCGACGCGCTGACCCCGCTAACCTTCGGCGTGATCGCCGACGTCAACGGATCGGTCAGCGGCGAGGGGCATATCGCCTGGACCCCCGCCGGCGTGACCAGCACCGGCGTGTTCCGCACCGCGGGCACCGATCTGGCCGCAGCATTCGGCCCGGTCACGGGAATCGCCACCGAAATCCGCTTCGCCGACCTGCTCAATCTGCAGAGCGCACCGGGGCAGGTCGCGACGATCCGCACGCTCAACCCCGGTATCCCGGTCACCGACGGCACGATCCGCTATCAGACGCTGCCCGGCGCGCGCGTACAGGTCGAGGGCGGATCATGGCCGTTCGCCGGCGGATCGTTGACGCTCGATCCGACTCTGCTCGATTTCTCCGCGCAGTCCGAGCGGCGGATGACCTTCCACGTCGCCAACATGTCCGCCGACCAGTTCCTCCAGCAGTTCGATTTCAAGAATCTCAATGCGACTGGGATCTTCGACGGCGTGCTGCCGATGATCTTCGATCAGACCGGCGGGCGGATCGAGGGTGGCGATCTTCAAGTCAGGAAGGGTGGCGGTACGCTCGCCTATGTCGGCGATCTCAGCCAGAAGGATCTCGGCGTCTGGGCGAACATCGCGTTCGGCGCGCTGAAGTCGCTGCGGTATCAGTCCTTGCGCGTCGGGCTGAACGGGCCGCTGGCGGGCGAGATGGTCACCGACGTGCGGTTCGCCGGGATCAGCCAGGGCGAGGGCGCGAAGTCGAACTTCATTGTCCGTCGCCTGCAAAAGCTGCCGTTCGTCTTTAATATCCGCATCAAGGCGCCGTTCCGCGGGCTGCTGGATTCGGCGCAGAGCTTCTACGATCCGAAGCGTCTGATTCAGCGCAACCTGCCGGCTCTGCTCCAGCAGCAAGCCGCCCCGCCGCCGCCCGAACCGCCGTCCAAACCAACGCCTACACTCCCGACTATTCAGCCTCCCGCAAGCAGGATCGTGCCATGACCGAAACAGGATTGAAGAAGCTGGAGCAAAGGCCGATCTTGCATAGGATGACGAGGACGATCGCTATTGTCGCGCTGACGGCCGCCCTGCCGGGCTGCATCAACGTGTCGGCGCCCGACAAGCCGATCGAGATCAACCTCAACATCAACGTCACGCAGGAAGTGGTCTATCGTCTCGATGGCGAGGCGAAATCGTTGATCCAGCAGAATCCGGGGATATTCTAAGATGAAGACCAAGGTCCTTATGATGGTTGCCGCAGCGGCGGCTCTCGGTGGCCTGTCTGTCGCGGCAACCGCGCAGCGCGATCCGGCCTATGCCGCGGCGCGCGCGGGTGGCGAGGTCGGCGAGCAGCCCGACGGCTATCTTGGCCTCGTCGGCGCGGCGAGCGGCGATCTGCGCGCGCTGGTCAACAACATCAATATCCAGCGCAAGTCGGCCTATACGCAAAAGGCGCAGGCGAGCGGCGCGACGGTCGAGCAGCTCGCGTTCACCAGCGGCTGCAACCTGATCCTGCAGACCAACCCCGGCGAGAAGTACAAAACCCCGAACGGCGTGTGGAAGACCCGCACCGCCGGCGCGCCCGAACGCGATTCGCGCTGCGTTTAAGCTAACGTGCTCCCCTCCCTGACAAGGGAGGGGTTGGGGGTGGGTAGGCTGCTTGGGGACCGTGAGGCCAGCCAACCGGCCGACCCACCCCCGGCCCCTCCCTTCTAGGGAGGGGGGAAGAAGTAGGGTTGGCCCAATCCCATCCGCCCCCATTAATGACGCCCGTGTCACACCGGTTGACTTGCACCCCCCCCTTTTCTAAACGGACCGCGCCTTGGCGGGATCGTTCGTCGCTGCTTGCTTCCTCCCCGATGCGCTATCAGGTGGAGGAACGTGCGTGGCGGAGATCGAACCCGGACAGGACCCCCAGGGTGTTGACGATCCGCGACTTTCCGCGCTCGATGAGCGATTGAGAGAGGTCAAGGCTCGGGAAACGCTCGCAAAGGGGCAGAAGGGGGCGGACGCCGAGCGGGGCTACTCGCAAGGCAATCGCGTCATTTCCGCTCTGATCGGGAGTCTCGTCGGCAGTGCGTTGATCGGGTGGTTGATAGACCATTGGTTCGGCACTGGCCCTTGGGGACTGATCGTGCTGCTGTTCCTCGGGATAGCGGTCGCGTTCAGGCAGATCATTCGAATTTCAGGCGAACGCCCGGAGTAACCGGGCGTTTGTCGTATCAAGACGGCAGGGATTCCACGTGGCGGCAGAACAGGGCGGCAAGATCGATCCGATGCACCAGTTCCTGATCGAGCCGGCGTTCGGCTCGCACTGGATCGTAGGTGGCTATGACCTGTCGTTCACCAACTCCGCATTGTGGATGGTGGTGACGCTGGTCGCGCTTTGGGCGTTCATGATCGGCGGGATGAAGCGCGAGCTCGTGCCCGGTCGCTGGCAGATGGCGGTCGAGGGCTTCACCGGCTTCATCTCGGGCATGCTCGAGCAGAATGTCGGCCCCGGCGGCAAGCGCTTCGTGCCCTATGTCTTCTCGCTGTTCATGTTCATCCTGTTCGCGAACATCATCGGCTTGCTCCCGTTCGGCATCGTCCCCGGCGTGCATCCGTTCACCGTGACCAGCCACATGACCGTCACCGGCGTGCTGGCGCTGATCAGCTTCGCGATCGTGCTGCTCGTCGGCTTCGGCAAGCACGGCTTCCACTTCTTCTCGCTGTTCGTGCCGAGCGGCACGCCCGCACTGATGATCCCGCTGATCTTCGTGGTCGAGCTGATGTCGTTCCTGGTGCGTCCGTTCTCGCTCGGTCTGCGACTGTTCGTGGCGATGACCGCGGGGCATATCCTGCTCAAGGTGCTGGCCGCGTTCGTGATCAACGGTCTGAACCTCGGCGGGATGTATATCGGCCTGGTGACCGCGCCGAGCATGTTGCTGATGATCGGCATCACGCTGCTCGAGCTGCTGGTCGCCGCGATCCAGGCCTATGTTTTCGCGTTGCTGACGTCGGTCTATCTGAACGACGCCGTCAATCTTCACTAAGTTTTCCATTACCTAACTGATTTTCAAAGGGAATTTACCATGGACGCACAAGCAGCAAAGATGATCGGTGCCGGCCTCGCAGCGATCGGCATGGGCCTCGCAGCCCTCGGCGTGGGCAACGTGTTCGCCCAGTTCCTCGCCGGCGCCCTCCGCAACCCGGGCGCAGCCGACAGCCAGCAGGGCCGTCTGTTCATCGGTTTCGCAGCAGCCGAGCTTCTCGGTCTGCTCGCCTTCGTCACCATGATCATCCTGGTGTTCGTCGCCTAACCACTCGGTGATTTGGCCGGGCAACCGCGCCCGGCCGGATTAACGCAGGACAGACCAATGCCCCAGATTGCCCAGATAGCCGCTACCTACGCCTCGCAGATCTTCTGGCTGCTCCTCACCTTCGGCATCCTGTATTTCGGGATCGGCAAGGGAATGGTGCCGAAGATCGTGTCCCACGTGGACTCGCGCGAAGGCAAGATCGCCGGCGATCTGGCGGCGGCAGTCGCTGCCCGTGCGCAGGCCGATACGGTCCAGGCGAACTGGCAGGCCGAAATGGACGCGGCGCGTACCGCGGCACAGGCCGAGACCGCGGCCGCTGCGAAGCGTGCGGCGACGGCGTTCGAGCAGCAGGTCCATGCGGCCGACGTCGAACTCGCCGAGCGTCTGGGTCATCACGACCTGGCGGTCGCGAACGCTAAGGCCGAGGCACTCGCGAACCTTCAGGGTGTCGCTGCCGAGGCAGCACAGCAATTGGCCGCCAAGGTCGCCGGGCTCCAGGTCAGCCTGGACGCGGCGAGCGACGCGGTACGCAGGACGACGGCGCATGGCTAATCCAGATTCGGCCGCAAAGGTCATCCACGAAGAGGGCATGGCGCCCGAAGGTGTGATCGACAACCAGGGCATTCAGGGTCACACGACCGCGCCCGGCGGCGTCGAGCACGTCGCCGATCCGACCGCGCTCGGCTTGACCTCGACCGGCTGGGTCGCGGTGGCGATGATCGTCGTGATCCTGCTGATGATCTGGAAGAAGGTTCCAGGGATGATCGGCAAGATGCTCGACGCGCGCATCGCCGGCATCCGCACGCAGCTCGACGAAGCCAAGGCGCTCCGTGCCGAAGCCGAGGCGATCCGCACCGAGTACGAGGCGAAGGCCAAGACGGCGCATGTCGAGGCCGAAGCGATGAAGGCCCATGCGCATCATGAAGCCGCGGCGATCATCGCCAAGGCGAAGGCTGGCGCCGAGGACCTGATGGCCCGTCGCGCGAAGATGGCCGAGGACAAGATCGCCGCCGCCGAACGCGCCGCGATTGCCGAAGTCCGCGCGCGGGCGGCCGATGCTGCGGCCAAGGCTGCCGGTATCCTGATCGCCGAGCACCACGACGCCGCCGCCGACCGCGCGATGGTCGACCGCTCGATCTTGGGTCTAGGCCGCCTGAACTAATCGGAGGCAGCGCGACAGGCGCTGTCGTTCCCCCGCGAAGGCGGGGGTCCAGGATCTCATAGGACAGCGCCTGCAACCCTGGACCCCCGCCTCCGCGGGGGAACGGTAGTTCGCATGGCGATTTTTCGTTTCTCACAGACGGCCGTCTCTTCCCGGGTTTCCGGCGGCCGAGTCTCCAATCTGAGCCCGTTGGAGAACAACTATGTCCTGGCTCATCCTCGCGGTCGCTGTCGTCACCGAAATCTGCTGGGCGCTCAGCCTAAAATGGGCGGCTACGATCGCCACGTGGCAGGCCTCCAGCGTCCCGATCGTCCTCAGCTTCGTCAACATGGGCCTGCTCGCGCTCGCGATGCGCGGCCTCCCCGCCGGCACCGCCTACGCGATCTGGACCGGCGCGGGGGCGATCGGTGTCATCATCGGCGGCGTCATCCTGTTCGGCGACAAGGTTAGCGGCATCCAGGCCTGCTTCATGGCACTGACCGTGGTCGGCATCGTCGGCACCAAGGTCTTCGCCCAAGCCTGACACTCTTCGCCCGCAGGGCATTGAGAAGGGTGATTCACGCGAAGGCGCAAAGGCGCGAAGAGAAGTATGGTTCACGCGGAGGCGCGGAGACGCGGAGGTGTTGTGTTTCGGGCTAATGCCCCGACCAACCGCAAGCGGATATAAGCCTCCGGCGGTTTTGAGCGAAGGTTGTCGATCTAAACTTCTCTCCGCGGCTCCGCGTCTCCGCGTGAACCAAACTACCCCTTCTCTTCGCGCCTTAGCGCCTTCGCGTGAACATCACTGCCTTCCGCTGGCATAACCCCCTCGCACTCCCTAGATTCCGCAGCGATGTCCTCCCCCAATTCCCCCGACCGGTTCAACGAAGACAAATCCACCTTCGCCGTCCGCGGTGGCGGCGAGGTGCCCGATCTCGCGGCCGGCGTGGCGGCGATCCGTAACGTGCTCGAGACGCTGCCGATCCGTCCCGGCGTCTACCGCATGCAGGACGCGCGCGGTGATGTCCTCTACGTCGGCAAGGCGCGCGCGCTGCGGAACCGTGTCGCCAACTACGTCCAGGTCGAGCGGCTGACGAAACGCCTCCAGCGGATGGTGTCGCAGACCCGGTCGATGACGATCGTCACGACCAACAACGAAGCCGAGGCGCTGCTGCTCGAATCGCAGCTGATCAAGCGTTATCGCCCCGCCTACAACGTGCTGCTGCGCGACGATAAGAGCTTCCCGTTCATCCTCCTGCGCGACGACCACGCCTTCCCGCGTGTCCAGAAACACCGCGGCGCGCGCCGGGCAAAGGGCAATTACTACGGGCCGTTCGCGAGTGCCGGGTCGGTCAACAACACGCTCAACGCGCTCCAGAAGCTGTTCCTCCTGCGCAGTTGCACCGACAGCTTCTTCAAGACCCGGGACCGGCCCTGCCTGCTCTACCAGATCAAGCGCTGCTCGGCGCCGTGCGTCGGCCGGATCGACGAGGCTGCGTACAAGGAGCTGGTCGAGGACGCGAAGGCGTTCCTTGGTGGCAAGTCGACCGGTGTGCAGGCCAAGCTCGGCGCGCAGATGCAGGCCGCCGCCGAGAATATGGACTTCGAACTCGCGGCGCTGCTCCGCGACCGTCTTCGTGCGCTCACGTTTATCCAGGGTACGCAGGCGATCAACGCGGAGGGCGTCGGCGACGCCGACATCTTCGCGATGGCGTGCAAGGACGGCCTGATCGGCATCCAGGCGTTCTTCATCCGCGGCGGCCAGAACTGGGGTCATCGCAGCTTCTTCCCGCAACATACCAACGACGTTCCCGAGGACGAGGTGCTGACCAGCTTCCTCGGCCAGTTCTACGAGGAAGTCCCGCCGCCCAAGCAGATCCTGCTCGACCGCGAACTTACGGAAGGCGCGCTGCTTGCCGAAGCACTAGGCGAACGCGCCGGCTACAAGATCGCGCTACAGGTCCCGCAACGTGGCGATCGCCGCCGCCTGATGGACCAGGCCAAGCGCAACGCGATCGAGGCGATCGAACGCCGCCAGGCCGAATCGACCACGCAGGCGAAACTCCTGCGCGAAGTCGCCGACCTGTTCGACCTCGCCGAGCCGCCGCAGCGCATCGAGATCTACGACAACAGCCACATCCAGGGCACCGCCGCGACCGGCGCGATGGTCGTTGCTGGCCCCGAGGGCTTCCGCAAGGGCCAGTATCGAAAGTTCAACATCAAGAACAAGGATACCGCGCCGGGCGACGATTTCGCGATGATGCGCGAGGTCTTCACCCGGCGGTTCTCGCGTGCGCAGGCCGAGGATCCCGATCGCGATTCGGGGGACTGGCCGGATCTGGTGCTGATCGATGGCGGCAAGGGGCAGCTCAACACGGTGAAGGCCGCGCTCGAGGAGATCGGCGTCGAGGACGTGTGCCTGGTCGGGATCGCCAAGGGGCCCGAGCATGGCCGCGATGGTCGCGAGGTGTTCCACATGCTCGACGGTCGCGAGTTCCAGCTGCCCGTCAACGCGCCGGTGCTGTTCTACCTCCAGCGGCTGCGCGACGAGGTCCACCGGTTCGCGATCGGCGTCCACCGCGACAAGCGCAGCAAGGCGATCGGCGCCAGCCCGCTCGACGAGGTCCCCGGCATCGGCCCCGCACGGAAGAAGGCGCTGCTGATGCACTTCGGCACCGGCCGTGCGGTGCGCAACGCGAGTCTCCAGGATCTGCAACAGGCGCCCGGCGTATCGGCTGGGGTCGCGCAACAGGTCTATGACTTTTATCACTCGCGCTGACGTCATGCGCCGTTCCGGGCGGGGTTAGAGCGAGCTAACCTAATATTCATCACGATTCGATATTGGCCGGTGCGGTGACGACATCCGTATTCCTTACCGTCGATACCGAGTTCGCCTGGCGGCATCACGCGGCGGGTCTCGACTGCGAGGCGATCTATGCGAAGTCGCTCGAACCGGCGGGGGTCGGGATTGGTTATCAGCTCGCCGAGTTGGCACGGCACGATCTGAAAGCGTGTTTCTTCGTCGATCCGATGCCCGCGATCACCTTCGGCATGGCCCCTGTACGGCGCATGATCGAGACGATTCTCGAGGCGGGGCAGGAGGTCCAGCTTCACATCCACCCCAACTGGACCGACGCCAGAGCCGGGGATCGCGGGGCCGCGCATGCCCGCTTCGAACTGTTCGAGTACAGCCTTGCCGAACAACTCGACATTCTCGGTCGGGCGACCGATCTGCTGATCGAAGGTGGCGCACCCAAGCCGATCGCCTTTCGCGCCGGAAGCTATGCCGCGAACGACGATACGCTGACCGCCCTGGCCCTGCTCGGCTTCAGCTACGACAGCAGCCACAACGGATCGGAAGCGCCGAAGATCAGCCGCATTTCCCTGGCGGCCCAACAGATCGCGCCCGTCGCCTGGTGCGTCGACGACGCCGCCGGCAGCGAACGCTGCATAGTCGAAGTTCCCGTAACGGTTATCGAGGACGTCCGCGGCAGGGTCCGCACGTTCCAGCTGTGCGCGCTGTCGGCGGGCGAGAGTTACGACGCGTTGGAGCACGCAGCGGTATCGGGACATTCGGCGGTGACGATCGTCAGCCACGGCTTCGAGCTTGCCAACCGTCGCGGCACCAGGCCGAACGCGGTCCATGTCCGCCGTTTCCGGGCGCTGTGCGGCATGCTGTCGGAGATGCGCGAGGTGTTGCCGACGGTGCATTTCGCCGACCGCCCGACGCTGGCGCTCGGTCGTGCCGACGTACCGCTGGGTCCCGATGCGCTTCGCACGCGCTGGCGCCAGGCGGAGCAGCTCTGGTCGAACTGGGTCGAAGAGCGTCCCGGATCGACGCGGCGGCGATGACGACGCAGCATATCGCGTTGAAGTTCCAGGTCGGTGCGCGGACGCTGGCGACGATTCCGCGACAGCTGGTCCGGGTCTCCTACTCGCTTGCCGATGCGCTGGCTGCCAAACCCCTGCCGATACCCCCGCTGCCGACCGGGGCCGACGGATATCTGCTGACGTCGGTGCCGGACGTCGCGCTGGCCGAAATCGAGAGTGGCGGCCTGCTACGATTCGTTCGTCAGCGCTACCTGCGCTATCATGTCGATCTGCACGCCGGCGTTGATGCCTGGATGGCAAGTCTGTCCGCCAGCGCCCGGTCGGGCATGAAGCGCAAGGCCAAGAAGCTCGCCGCCGCGAATGGCGGGCTGCTCGACATCCGGCCGTATCACGATGCAGAGGCGTTCGCGGACTTTCATCCGCTCGCCCGCGCGGTGTCCAGGACGACGTATCAGGAGAAGCTGCTCGGGTCGGGCCTGCCCGACGATGCGAGCTCGGTTCGACATCTCGCATCGCTAGCGGCGCAGGACCGTTTGCGTGCGTGGCTATTGTTCCTGGATGGCACGCCGGTCGCGTATTTGTGCTGTACGGCCGACGGGGACTCGCTGTGCTATACCTATGTCGGGCATGACCCGGCGCATAACGATCTGTCTCCCGGTGCCGTGCTCCAGGTCGAGGCGATGCACGAGTTGTTCGTCGAGGGGCGATTTGCGCGGTTCGATTTCACCGAAGGGGAGGGGCAGCACAAGCGGCAATTCTCGACCGGGGGGACGGCGTGCGCCGATGTTCTGCTGCTGCGGGCGACAGTGGTGAATCATGGCGTGGTGGGGGCGTTGCGGGGGTTCGATGGGGCGATGGCGATGGCCAAGCGCGCCGCGATGCATCCGGTGCTGGCCAGGCTGGCGAAAAAGGTCCGGCGCTGATCTTCTCCCCTCCCTGGAAGGGAGGGGCTGGGGGGTGGGTCGGCTTCCGCACATTCTGACGCTGGGTGGCTGAAGCCGGCCGACCCACCCCCGACCCCTCCCTTCCAGGGAGGGGGGCAGAAGGCCCTTCACCCCCTCTCCCTTCGGGGAGAGAGGGGAGGCGCGTTTACGCCGGAAGAGTGAGGGCACGCGCTTTCGAAAGCCTGATCCCTCCCCCGTTGCTGCCCACCCCTCCCTCTCCCGACGGGAGCGGGCTAAGAGCATCCCATGCACCTCCGCACAGCCGCCATCGTCGTCGCCGTCCGCCAGCATGGCGAGCATGGCGCGATCGTGCGAGCGCTGACCCGTAATGACGGTATCCAGCCCGGTTACGTCCGCGGCGGCCGCTCGCGCGCGATGCGGCCGGTGCTGCTCCAGGCGAACGTCATCCAGGGCGAATGGCGCGCGCGGACTGGTGAGCAACTCGCCTCGCTGACCGCCGAGCTGATCCATAGCCGCGCGCAGATGCACGGCGAACCGCTGGCCGCGGGCGCGCTCGAATGGGCCACTGCGCTGACCGCCGCGGCGCTGCCCGAAGCGCAGCCCTATCCACATATCCACGATGCGCTGGAGGGCGTGCTCGGCGCGATCGAGGCGGCGCCATCGGCGCGTGGCTGGGCTGCGGCCCTGGTGCGGTATGAATTGCTGGTGCTTGCCGAACTCGGTTTCGGCCTCGACCTGGATCGCTGCGTTGCCAGCGGCACCGAAGACGATCTCGGCTTCGTGTCGCCTAAAAGCGGCGCGGCGGTCTCGCGCGGGGCCGCGTTCGGCTATGAGGCCAAGCTGCTTAGATTGCCGCCCTTCCTCAAGGCCGGCGGCGAGGCGGACTGGTCCGACATCTTCGACGGCCTGCAATTGACCGGACATTTCCTTGCGCGCGACATCCTCGTCGATCGTCGCGCCGACCCGTTGGCGGCGCGCGACCGGCTGGTCGATCGGCTTAAAAGGGCGGTTGCGTGAGCGCGCACCGCCCGGCAAGGGCCGCGCAGGAGGAACGCACATGCCCTTGATCGCGATACTGGCCGGCGACGGCATCGGACCCGAAGTCACAGCGCAAGCGCGCCGCGTGCTCGATACGCTCGGCCTGGACCTGACCTATGAAGAGGGTCTGGTGGGCGGTGTCGCGTACCGCGCCGTCGGCCATCCGCTCCCTCCCGAGACGCTCGCCCTCGCCCGCCGCACGGATGCCGTCCTGTTCGGCGCGGTCGGCGATCCGTCCTGCGACGCGCTCGAACGCCAGTTCCGGCCGGAGCAGGCGATCCTGGGCCTGCGCAAGGCGCTCGGCCTGTTCGCGAACCTTCGCCCCGCCAAGCTGTTCGCCGGCCTGGAAGACGCGTCGGCGCTGCGTCCCGAGATTGCGCGTGCGATCGACATGGTCATCGTCCGCGAACTGACCGGCGACGTGTATTTCGGCGCGAAGGGCATCCGCACGACGCCTGAGGGGCTGCGCGAGGGCCATGACGAGATGCGCTACGACGAGGCCGAGATCGCCCGCATCGCGCGCGTCGGCTTCGAGACCGCGCGCACCCGCAAGGGCAAGATGCTGTCGGTCGACAAGGCCAACGTCCTGGAGACCTCGCAGCTCTGGCGCGACGTCGTGATCGAGGTGTCGGCCGACTATCCCGACGTCGCACTCAGCCACATGTATGTCGACAACGCGGCGATGCAGCTGGTGCGCAACCCCGGCCAGTTCGACGTGATCGTCACCGGCAACCTGTTCGGCGACATCCTGTCGGATCAGGCCTCGATGTGCGCGGGCTCGATCGGCATGCTCCCGTCGGCCGCGCTGGATGGCACCGGCCGCGGCATGTACGAGCCGATCCACGGCAGCGCGCCCGACATTGCCGGCCAGGGCAAGGCCAATCCGTGCGCCGCGATCCTGTCCGCGGCGATGATGCTGCGTCATTCGCTGGGTTTGCCGGACGCGGCCGACCGGATCGAGGCGGCGGTGGCGGCTGCGATCCTGAAGGGCGCGCGTACCCCGGACCTCGGCGGCACGCTGTCGACCGGTGCGATGGGTGACGCCGTGCTCGCCGAACTCGGCTGACCCGTCAATGATCGACGACCTGCTCGAACTCGCGGTCGTCATCCCGACGTTCAACGAGAAGGCCAACGTCCCGACGTTGATCGCCAAGCTCGACCAGGCGCTGGCCGGGCGCAACTGGGAAGCGATCTTCGTCGACGACGACAGCCCCGACGGCACGGCGGATGCCGCGCGCGCGATCGCCCGGCTCGACAAGCGCGTCCGCGTGATCCAGCGGATCGGCCGGCGCGGGCTGTCGTCGGCGTGCATCGAGGGGATGTGCGCTACCGCCGCGCCGGTCGTTGCCGTAATCGACGGCGATCTACAGCATGACGAGACGCTGCTGCCGGCGATGCTGGACCTGCTCGATGACGAGGAGGCCGACGTGGTGATCGGATCGCGCTTCGTCAGCGGCGGTTGCACCGGAGAGTGGGACAGTGACCGCGTCGCCAAGTCGGCGCTCGCCACGAGGATGTCGCGCCGGGTGCTGAAGTGCGACCTCAACGATCCGATGAGCGGCTTTTTCATGATCCGCACCGACATCGTCCGCCGCCTCGCGCCGTCGCTGTCGGCGATCGGGTTTAAGATCCTGCTCGACCTGCTCACCGCCTCGCCGACGCCGCTACGCTTCGTCGAAATCCCCTACATCTTCCGCTGCCGCACCGAGGGCGAGAGCAAGCTCGATCACGTCGTGGCGATGGAATATCTGATCGCGATCTACGACCGGATGTTCGGTCGGGTCGTTCCCGTACGGTTCGCGATGTTCTCGGCGATTGGCGTGTTCGGCGTCGGCATCCACATGGCGGTGCTGACCGCGCTGTTCGTCGGGCTTGGCACGAATTTCGTGATCGGCGAGATCGGGGCGACGCTTGCCGCGCTCACTTTCAACTTCTTCCTCAACAACGCGCTGACCTATCGCGACCGGCGTCTCAAGGGGTGGCGGCAACTGGTCGATGGCTGGGTGTCGTTCGCGGTGATCTGTGCAGTCGGGGCGGTCGCCAACGTCGGCATAGCCGCGTTCCTGTACGAGACGCGGGACGGGACTTGGGCGGTATCGGCGCTGGTCGGCGTGCTGGTCGGCGCGGTCTGGAACTACGCGCTCTCGTCGAGATTCACCTGGGGGCGGTATTAAGTCGCCCTGCTCCCCTCCCTGGAACGGAGGGGCTGGGGGTGGGTAGGCCAGCTTTTGTCGCTACCGTTCCACGATCCGGAACCCGACCCACCCCCAACCCCTCCCTTCCAGGGAGGGGAGAATGACGGCCCCGGAACAAGCCTACACGCCCGCGAGGCTTGTCATCGCGGCTCCCCATCGGCAAAGCGGCGCGCATGAAGCGCAAGACCGGCCAGGATCGTTCGATCACCCAGAATTGGCGTCCCGCGACGCGCGCCATCCGCGGCGGCACTGCCCGCAGCGAATATGGCGAGACGTCGGAGGCGTTGTTCCTCACCTCGGGCTATTGCTACGACAAGGCGGGCGACGCGGCGGCGCGCTTTGCCGGCGAGCAGGAGGGGATGACCTATTCCCGACTCCAGAACCCGACCGTGCAGATGCTGGAAGAACGTATCGCGTTGCTGGAAGGTGCCGAGGCGTGCCGGACGATGGCGACCGGCATGGCAGCAATGACGGCCTCGCTACTCTGCCAGCTCCAGACCGGCGATCACCTCGTCGGTGGTCGCGCGGCGTTCGGCTCGTGCCGCTGGCTCACGGATACGCTGCTGCCCAAGTTCGGCATCGCCACGACGATCGTCGATGCGCGCGATCCTCAGGCGTTTCTCGACGCGGTCCGCCCCGAGACGAAGGTGTTCTTCTTCGAAACGCCCGCCAACCCGACGATGGACATCGCCGACTTGAAGGCGATCTGCGACATCGCGCGCGAGCGCGGCATCACGACGGTGGTCGATAACGCCTTCGCGACGCCAGCCTTGCAGCGTCCGATGGAGTTCGGCGCGGACGTCACCGCCTACAGCGCGACCAAGATGATGGACGGGCAGGGCCGCGTGCTCGCCGGCGCCGTTTGTGGCACCGAGGATTTTATAACCAACACGCTGTTGCCGTTCACGCGCAATACCGGCCCGACGCTGTCGCCGTTCAATGCCTGGGTCGTGCTCAAGGGCCTCGAAACTCTTGACCTGCGCATCCACCGCCAGTCCGAGAACGCGATGAAGGTCGGTGAATTTCTCGAAGGCCGCGTCCCTCGCGTGCTGCATCCGTTCCTGCCGAGCCATCCGCAGCACGAACTGGCCAAGCGCCAGATGGACGCCTGCGGGCCGATCTTCGCGTTCGAAGTCGAGGGGCGCGAACAGGCGCACGCCTTGCTCGACGGACTCGAACTCGTCGATATCTCGAACAATATCGGCGACTCGCGCTCGCTGATGACGCACCCCGCCTCGACCACGCACGCCAGCGTATCGCCCGACAAGCAGATCGAGATGGGCGTGACCGAGGGGCTGTTGCGGATCAACGTCGGGCTCGAGGATGCGCAGGACGTGATCGACGACCTCGACCAGGCTTTGACGCAGGCCGGTCTATGAAAGCGCTGTTCCCCAACGCGGCGACGACCGATGGGGTGACGGTGCGCGTGTCGGTCAGCTATTTGCCTGAACAGTCCGAGCCAGAGCGGGGCCGCTGGTTCTGGGCCTATCACATCCGCCTCGAGAACGAGGGCACCGAGACCGTCCAGTTGCTCACCCGCCACTGGGTCATCACCGACGGCCGCGGCGCGCGCCATTCGGTCGAGGGCGAGGGCGTGGTCGGCGAACAGCCGGTGATCGAACCGGGCGCGAGCTTCGACTACGTCTCTGGCTGCCCCCTCGCGACACCGTCGGGTGCGATGCAGGGGAGCTACCAGATGGTCCGCGAAGACGGCGCCGTGTTCGCGGTCGAAATTCCCCGCTTCTCGCTCTTCGCACCCGCGGTGTTGAATTGAAGCGTACGCATCTCCCGCTCAACGGCCTGCGCGTGCTCGATGCGGCGGCCCGGCATCTGTCGTTCACGCGCGCTGCGGACGAACTCGCGGTAACGCCGGCGGCAGTGGGTCAGCAGATTCGCGCGCTGGAGGATACGCTTGGGGTCGTGCTGTTCCGCCGCACCACGCGTGGGCTGGAATTGACGCCGGAAGCCGAGGCCGGTCTCGGAGCGCTCCGTGGAGGCTTCCTCCAGTTCGAAGAGGCCGTGCGAGCGATGCAGGCCGGGCAGTCGTCGAAATCGCTGACGATCGCAGCACCGCGCGACCTGACCGAAAAGTGGCTGATGCCGCGGCTGGCGCAGATCGCCGAGGCGGATCCCGAACTCCGGTTCGTGCTGATCACCGCTGACGAGAATATTGATTTCACCGAAGCCAATCTCGACCTAGCGATCCGCTGGGGCGAGGGCCCGGGCGAGCATGAGGGCGAGGCACTCGAGTCCGAGGGCATGGTGACGATCGCCAAGCCAGGCACCGATACCGAGGCCGCGATCGCATGGTCAGGTGAGGACGGGGTCGCGCTGGTCCGCGTCACCGATGCCGGGCTTGCGATCGATGCGGCGGCGGCGGGGCTTGGCCGTGCGACCGTTCCCGAACTGCTCGCCCGCCGCGATCTTGCACAGGCTCGCGTCCGGCTGATCGGCGAGTCGCAGCCGTCGAAGGGGGGCTATTGGCTCGTCGCCCCGCTCCCGCAGTGGCGCCAGAAGAAAGTCCGCGCGCTCGTGGATGCCCTGACCGCGTGAGACTACCGGGACGTAGGCCACGTCGCGCTGGTGTGCTGCCGGTGCTCAGGACGCGACGGCTCCGGTTGCGGCCGCTCGTCGAGGGCGATGCGACCGCGCTGCACCCGATGCTCACAGATGCAGACTTGATGGCCTATTCCGCCGACGGCCCGCTCGGCAGCGTCGACGACGTCCGCACGTACCTTGCCGAGGAAGCCGCGCCGGGCAACCAGCGCACCTGGGCGATCACCCGCACCGGCGACGACCGCGCGATCGGTTGGGTCTCGGGCAGCGAGGCCGACGGGGCAGGCGTGACGGAGATCGGTTTCATCCTCGCGCGGGAGGCGTGGGGCCGAGGGATTGCGCGCGAGGCGGTGTCGGCGGTGATCGACCGGCTGTTCGCGGAAGGGCGGAGCCGCGTGTTCGCGGATGCGGACACCGAGAATACCGCATCGATCGTGTTGCTGGAACGCTTGGGTTTCCGCCGCGAACGCCTGCTCCGCGATGAATGGGAAACGCATCTCGGCTTGCGAGACAGCCTGATCTACGGGCTCTGCGCGGATAGCTGGCAGGCGGCCGGGCGGGCTTAGCCGGGGTGCTGACCGCCGCAATATACGCACCACCCCGGCGAAGGCCGGAGCCCAATTGGGAAGGTGGAAACAACGAAGCGCTACCCGCCGTCAGCAGCGCTTCCCAATTGGACCCCGGCCTTCGCCGGGGTGGTGGCCCTTGAGACGGGGCGGGGTAGCTAACCCTACCGCGCCGCCAGCAAAGCCAGCGCCCGGCCCATCAATCCTGCGAACCGCATCTCGTTCACCGCATCGTCCGCCCGATGCCAGTTCCCGGTCGCGGCATACCAGCGGCCATCGTTAGCCTGAACGACATAATTCAAGCTCAGCACCCCCGGCTCGCCGCCACCCTTGAACCCGACATACCCAAACCGCTTGGCGACCGCCGGATCGACCCCCGCATTCACCGCCATCACAGCACGTGTCGTATCGTCCGTCCGGCGCAACGCGTTCAGCACGACCGCCATCGCCGCGGGGCTGGCAAACCATTCGACACTGTCGATCGCCACCGGCTTGCCTGCGAACACGGTCGGGTCGAGCTTGGCGGTGGCGATCTTTACCGCATTGTCGACCAGCAGCGCGCGTCGCGCATCGACCGACCCGGCCGCCCACGCCTTCGTCAGCGCCGGATTCCCCTTCAGCGCGAACATCTCGCGCGTCGTCATCACCGGCACGCTGCCGCCCGCCGCCTCCGCCATCGCGTCGACCTTCTCCCGCCCGAGCGTCGTCAGCAGCGTATCCGTTGCAGTGTTGTCGCTGATCGAGACCATCATCGTCGCCAGCGTCTGCACCGTTACCGGCGACCCGGCAGGCCAGGTCTGCAACACGCCCGACGGCAGGGATGGCGCTCCGACCATCACGACGTCTGCCCAGTGCCGCTCGCCCGCCGCTACCTGCCGCGCCAACTCGGCCAGCACCCACAGCTTGAACGCCGACCCGAGCGGCGCCGCCACGTCGGCGCGGTATTCGAGGATCGGCGCGGGCCTGCCCTCGCCGAGTGCGTACAAGCCGAACCCGCTAGCGCCCGGGAGTGCGCGGAACTCGGCTTCGACCTTGGCCAGGCTATCGTCCCGCGCACCCGTGCCGGTGATCAGCAATCCGGTCGCGGCATGCGGAGCCTCAGCGTCTAGCACCAACCGAACGCTCGCCGTTCCGCGCGCATAGCCGACGACCAGGTCCGCGGACCATGCCGACGTCGCGGTCAGCGACTCGATCTTCTGCGGCGCGCCCAGCGTCGCCTTCAGCGACTCGGCGATCGTCGTGAACTGCGCCTTCGGTACCTTCTCGCGAAAGCTCGCGGCGAAGTACGCATCATACGCCCCGCGCCCATCGAGGATCGCGACCAGCGCATCCGCCTTCGCCCGCAACGCCGGGTCCGCCACAGCACCCTGCGCGACCGCGCCGACCGGCAGCAAGGCCACCGCCAGCGCCACAAGCCAGAGCGCCAGCCTGCGCATCAGTTCTTCAGCTTCCAACCGCTCTTCAGCAACCGGTAGCAGAGCGTCGCCAGCACCAGGTCGATCACCAGGATCACGATCCCGCCGATCATCACCGGCGAGTCGGCGATCCCGAGAAATCCGTATCGGAACCCCGAGATGATGTAGAAAAACGGGTTGGCATGGCTGAACGCACGGAACGCCGGCGCCAACTTGTCGACGGAGTAGAAGGTGCCTGACAGCAGCGACAGCGGTGCGATCACGAAGTTGGTGACCGCGGCGGCATGATCGAACTTGTCCGCCCAGATCGACGTCAGCACGCCCAGCAGCGCCAGGAACACCGCGCCCAGCAGCCCGAACCAGACGATCGCGAGCGGCGCATGCGGCGTGACGTGCACGCCCGGATACAGCGCCATCGCCGCCCAGACGACGATTCCGACGATGACCGCGCGCGTCACCGCGCCACCGACCAGTGCGCTGAGCAACTCGCCGGTCGACAAGGGCGGCTGGAGATAATCGACGATCGTGCCCTGCATCTTGCCGGCCAGCAGCGAGAAGCTCGCATTGGCGAACGCAGGACCCATCATGCCCTGCGCGATGATCAGCCCCGGCGCGATGAAATCGGCGAAATCGACGATCTGGCCGTCGACCGGCACCGGGCTTTTCGCGCCCGTCGCGATCGTGAACACGATCAGAAACAGGAGCGTCGTTATTGCCGGCGCCCACACCGTCTGAAGCTGCACCTTGAAGAACCGGCGCACCTCCTTGATATAGAGAGTTCGCAGTCCCTCCCAGTTCACGCTCTTGATGACGGGAACGCCGGGGGCGGAATGCACCGCCGACTGGATTTCACCGATTGGGGGCTGGCTGCTCATGGGAGTTGCGGGTAATCCCTGCCGCTGCCGCCCGCAACCCGGCTTGAAGATTGGCCGACTGACGTAGACTAAGGAACGAACATGTCCTGGACCGACGAGCGCATCGCGACGCTCAAGACGATGTGGGAGGCCGGGCAGACCGCCAGCCAGATCGCCGAAGCACTGGGTGGCGTCAGCCGCAACGCCGTCATCGGCAAGGCCCATCGTCTTGAACTACAGGCGCGTCCGTCGCCGGTGAAGCCGAACGATCCCGAAGCGAAGGCAGCGGCTGCGGCCGAGGCCTCTGCATCGGTTGCCGCGGCGGTGCCCGAGCCGGTTGCAGCGCCCGAGCCGGTCGAGGCGCCCAAGCCCGCACCGGCCGCCCCGCCGGTGGCCGCGGCAAAGCCCGCCGCGCCGGTCGAGCCTGAGCCCGTCGCCGAAGAGCCAGCGGACGAAGACGAGGACGAGGATGACGACGACGCTGCCCCGGCGGTTGCCGCGCCCGCCCGGGCACCGCAGCCGATCCTGCGTTCGGTCGGCCCCGGCGGCTTCCTTCGCCAGGCACCCGGCGAGCAGCAGCCCCCAAGCACGCCGGCACCGCCGCGTCGCCTCGTCCCGGCCAAGCCCTCGGCCGAGATGGCGAACAAGACGAGCCTGCTCGAACTAAACGACCGCATCTGCAAATGGCCGCTCGGCCATCCCGGTGAGCCCGACTTCCACTTCTGCGGCAAGGCGGTGAACCCGGGCTTCCCGTATTGTGTCGATCACTGCGGTCACGCGTACCAGGCTCAGTTGCCCCGCCGCGATCGCCGTCCGACACCACCGCTACCGTTCGGCGGTCCGCGGCCTCGGTGAGGCGCAGGGCGGCCGCTGCCGAGCTGGCAGCGGACTCGCCCAAGCCCGGCCGGCGCGGCAACGCCGTGTTCGACGACGCGGCTTAGCCGCGGTGCATTCCTTACAGCCCCGTCATCCTGACTTTCGTCAGGATAACGAGGTGGGTGGGACATCGATCGAGACATAGAAAAAGGCCGCGCCCTGGTGTGGGACGCGGCCTTTTCTACATCAGCTAGCCATGGGCAAAGCCCATGTCGTCGGTCGCGGCCTTGCCGCGCCGGCCGGGCTTGGGCGAGTCCGCTGCCAGATTGGCCGCGGCCGCCCTTGGCCTTAAAACCGGAACGCAGCCGTAGCGCGCAGGCTGTGCCAGCGGAAATAGTCGAAGTTGCGACGGAAGTCGGTGCCCGACGCGTTGCCGCGCGTGAACGGGCCGCCGGTGGGGCCACCCGATGCGCGAACGCGGTAATCGGTGTCCTTGTAGCGGTGGAACAGATATTCGAGGCCGATCGAGAAGTTCTTGCCGAGCTTCTGCTCGATGCCGCCGCCGCCGACGAGGCCCCACTGCTTGCTGTCGCCGTTGCTGGTAAACGTGTTCGCGGTGTTGCCGGTCGTGAAGCTGTTGTCGATGTTGGCATAGCCACCGCCTGCCGTGCCGTAGAACAGCGTGGTGTTCGCGGCATAGCCGGCGCGCACGCGGGCCGAGGCTTCCCACTTCAGGTCGCGCGTCATCGTGTAGAACGCAGGCGTCGTGCTGAACGCGGACACGCTGTCGGAGATCTCGCTCTTGCCGAATTCGCCGACCACACCGAACACGATGTTGCCACGCTGGATATCGGCGCCGACCCGGCCGTAATAGGCGATGCCGTCCTTGTCGTTGCGGCAACCTGGGCCGCCGCGGCTGGGCGCAACGTTGTTCGTCGCGCGACCGTTGCAGAAGCCCGGCGAGAACGCATCGGTGACGGTCGCAGTCGAGATGGTGTCGGTGAAGACGCCGTCCAGATTGCGATCGAACTCGATCGTCTCGCCGACGTCGTTGGGCTGCACGTCATAGCCGAACGAACCGCCGATATAGACGCCGCTGAACGGCGCATCCGCGGTGGTTTCCTGCGCGGCGGCGGGTGCCGCCAAGCCCAGGGCCGCACCGAACACCGCTGCACCAGCAAGCGCCGCCTTCATCGTCTCATTCATAGTTCACTCCCGGAAGGTTACATGACAACTTTGTTAGAAACGGCGGATGCGGGGAGAATTATCCTGTGTTGCCAACAATAACCGGCGCCGTGACCTTTTTGTAACAGGTTGGAACAAACAGAGACTGTGGCTTTGTCGCGGGCCAGCGTCTACGCTTCGACCATGGCTGAAGATCTGTTCGCGTCTAAGGGTGCGCCCTCGAATACGCATGGCGGCAAACCCGCCGTCAACACCTACGACGCGTCGTCGATCGAGGTGCTCGAAGGCCTCGAACCCGTGCGCCGCCGCCCCGGCATGTATGTCGGCGGTACCGACGAACGCGCGCTGCATCACCTCGCCGCCGAAGTGCTCGACAATGCGATGGACGAGGCGGTCGCGGGCCACGCAACGCGCATCGAAGTCACGCTGGAGGCAAACAACCGCCTGACGATCGTCGACAATGGCCGCGGCATCCCGGTCGATCCGCATCCGAAATTTCCCGACAAGTCCGCGCTGGAGGTGATCCTCTCGACGCTCCACTCGGGCGGCAAGTTCGCCGGTAAGGCCTACGCCACGAGCGGTGGCTTGCACGGCGTCGGCATCAGCGTCGTCAATGCGCTGTCGTCGGACACGGTCGTCGAGGTCGCGCGCGATCGGCAACTGTACCGCCAGCGCTTCGCCAAGGGCCAGACGCTTGGGCCGATCGAGCATCTCGGGGCCACGCCCAACCGCCGCGGCACAAGCGTCGCGTTCACGCCCGACACCGAGATCTTCGGCACCGAACTAAACTTCAAGCCGCAACGCCTCTACAAGCTCGTCCGCTCGAAGGCGTACCTGTTCGCGGGCGTCGAGATCCGCTGGCATTGCGCCCCCGACCTGATTGCGGACGATACCCCCGCGCAGGCCGTGTTCCAGTTCCCCGGCGGTCTCGCCGACCACCTCCGCGACCAGATCGCCGGCCGCGAATGCGCAACCTCCGACTTCTTCTCCGGCTCGCAGGATTTCCCTAGCGCGAACGGCGAAACGCAGGGCCGCGTCGAATGGGCGGTCGCGTGGCCGCTGTGGAGCGATGGCTCGTACAGCTGGTATTGCAATACCATCCCGACCCCCGACGGCGGCACGCACGAACAGGGCCTCCGCCAGGCGCTCGTCCGCGGGCTTCGCGCGTTCGGCGATCTCGTCGGCAACAAGAAGACCAAGGATATCAGCGCGGACGACGTCATGGTCGGCAGCGAACTGATGCTCTCGGTCTTCATCCGTGAGCCGCAGTTCCAGAGCCAGACCAAGGATCGCCTGACCAGCCCCGAAGCTGCCGGCCTCGTCGAGAAGGCGGTCCGCGATCATTTCGATCATTTCCTCAGCCACAATATGGAGCGCGGCAAGGCGCTGCTGAACTATGTGCTGGAGCGGATGGACGAACGCCTGCGCCGCAAGCAGGAACGCGACGTCAAGCGCAAGACCGCGACGTCCGCGCGCAAGCTGCGGCTGCCGGGCAAGCTCACCGACTGTTCCGCCAACTCGCCCGAGGGCACCGAGCTATTCATCGTCGAGGGCGATTCGGCCGGCGGCTCGGCCAAGCAGGCGCGCGACCGCAAGACGCAGGCGATCCTCCCGATCCGCGGCAAGATTCTCAACGTCGCGTCGGCCACCAGCGCCAAGATCTTCGCCAATCAGGAGATCGCCGACCTGACGCTCGCGCTCGGCTGCGGCACCCGGAAGGACTGCACGCCCGACACGCTGCGCTACGAACGCATCGTCATCATGACCGACGCAGACGTCGACGGCGCGCACATCGCGACGCTGCTGATGACGTTCTTCTTCCAGGAGATGCCGGAGTTGGTGCGCCGCGGGCACCTCTACCTCGCGCAACCGCCGCTCTACCGCCTGACCGTCGGTACCAAGAGCGTCTACGCGCGCGACGACGCGCACCGCGCCGAACTCGAACGTACCGTCTTCAAGGGCAAGAAGGTCGATGTCGGCCGCTTCAAGGGCCTCGGCGAGATGAACCCGAGCCAGCTCCGCGAAACCACGATGGACCCCGCCACCCGCGGCATGCTCCGCATCACGCTCCCGCAGGAATACGAGGAACGTGCGCAGGTGAAGGACCTCGTCGACCGCCTGATGGGCAACAACCCCGCCCACCGCTTCGCCTTCATCCAGGAAAATGCCGGCCGCATGGACGAGGAAGCGATCGACGCCTGAGACGCAAATCGTATTGACAATCTGTCGGGACTCTTTGTGCGAAGAGAGGCGATGCTTCGGCTCATCAGTTTTCGACGAGTGCATGAAAAGGAGATGTGGCGCTATGAACAACATACCGCCACCGGCCGATTACGATGAAAACCCCGAATGGACGGGCGAGGATTTCGCTCGTGCCCGGCCCGCATCCGAAGTCCTGCCTCCGGACGTCGCGGCGGTGCTGGTCCGCCGCCGCGGACCGCAGTCGGCACCGACCAAGAAGGTCGTGACGCTGCGGCTCGATCCCGACGTGCTCGACAAGTTCAGGGCGACCGGCCCGGGCTGGCAGTCGCGGATGAACGAGGCGCTGCGCCAGGCCAAGGTCTGACCTCCGCGGAGCCCCGCCAAGGTTGACGCACCTCCCCTCGCGTCCGTATTAGGCCTTGCGGGCGGCCATTGGGTCGCCCTTCTCGTTTCGGAAAGGAAGCGCTTGTGACCATCACCCCGCTCATGCCCGTCTACCCGCGGTGTGGCGTGCGTCCGGTCCGAGGCGAGGGCGCGTACCTCTTCGGTGAGGACGGCCAGCAATATCTCGATTTCGCCAGTGGTATCGCGGTCAACGCGCTCGGCCACGCGCACCCGCATCTGACCAAGGCGATCGCCGAGCAGGCGGCGACGCTGATGCATGTGTCGAACCTGTACGGCAGCCCACAGGGCGAGCATCTCGCGCAGCGCCTCGTCGACAACACGTTTGCCGACACGGTGTTCTTCACCAACTCGGGCGCAGAAGCGGTCGAGTGCGCGATCAAGACCGCGCGGCGCTATCATTTCGCCAACGGCAATCCGCAGCGGCATACGCTGATCACGTTCGACACCGCGTTCCACGGGCGTACGCTCGGAGCGATCTCGGCGACCAACCAGGCCAAGATGCGCGACGGGTTCGAGCCGCTGTTGCCGGGCTTCGCCTATGCCAAGTTCAACGATCTCGAAGGCGCGCTGGCGCTGATCGACGACAACACCGCGGGCTTCCTGGTCGAGCCGATCCAGGGCGAGGGCGGCATCCGCCAGGCGAGCCATGAGTTCCTCACCGGCCTGCGCAAGGCCTGCGACGAGCACGGGCTGTTGCTGGTGCTCGACGAGGTCCAGTGCGGCTATGGGCGCACCGGCAAGTTCTTCGCGCATGAGCTGTACGGCATCAGGCCGGACATCATGGCGGTCGCCAAGGGTATCGGCGGCGGCTTTCCGCTGGGCGCCTGCCTCGCGACCGAGGAAGCGGCCAAGGGCATGGTCGCTGGCACGCACGGCTCGACCTATGGCGGCAACCCGTTGGCGATGGCGGCGGGCGAGGCGATCCTCGACGTGATGCTGGAGGACGGGTTCTTTGAGAACGTCACCGCGATGGGCGACAGGTTGCGGCAGGGGCTCGAGCAGATGATCCCCAATCATGATCACCTGTTCGACAGCGTCCGCGGCACAGGATTGATGCTCGGGCTGAAGCTCAAGAGCGACAGTCGCGCGTTCGTCGCGTTTGCGCGCGATCATCACAATCTGCTGCTGGTGTCGGCGGGCGAGAACGTCGTCCGAATCCTGCCGCCGCTGGTGATCGACGAAAGCCACATCGCCGAATGCATCGACAAGCTGTCGACCGCCGCGCGCGTCTACGTGCCCGCGGCCGACGATTGAAACTGATCCTCCCCGGTACGGGGAGGGGGACCATGCGAAGCATGGTGGAGGGGGATCGCCCCGAAGTGTTGCGTTTGTGGAGAGTTTCAGGTCGAACATACCCCGTATGTTCGAGGATCACCCGGGGGTGATCCGACCTGAAACTCCCTCCACCATTCGCTATGCGAACGGTCCCCCTCCCCGTGCCGGGGAGGATATTATGACCCGACATTTCCTGAATCTCACCGACGCCGGCGCCGACGGCATCGCCGCGATGCTGGCCGACGCGCTCGATCGCAAGGCGGCACGCGCGGGCTTTCCCAAGGGTCGGGCCGATGCCGATGCGCCGCTCGCCGGCCACACCCTCGCGATGGTGTTCGAAAAGAGCTCCACCCGTACGCGTTTCTCGTTCGACATGGCGATCCGCCAGCTCGGCGGCACCTCTATCGTGTCCGACGGCGGCTCGATGCAGCTCGGGCGCGGTGAGTCGATCGCCGACACCGCGCGCATCCTGTCGGGCTATGTCGATGCGATCATGATCCGCACCGACGATCATGCCAAGATCGAGGAGATGGCGCATTACGCGAGCGTGCCGGTCATCAACGGCCTGACCGATGCCTCGCACCCGTGCCAGATCATGGCCGACCTGCTGACGATCATCGAGAGCGGCAAGTCGCTGCCCGGCCTCAAGGTCGCGTGGCTCGGCGATGGTAACAACGTGCTCGCCTCGATCGTCGAGGCGGCCGGGCTGATGCAGTTCGACGTCGTTGCGGCGTGTCCGCAGGGGTTCCAGCCTGAAGAGGAGGCCATCGTCCGGGCGTCGGGTCGAGCCCGCGTCGTGGCCGACCCTCGCGAGGCGGTCGAAGGTGCGGACATCGTCGTGACCGATACCTGGATCTCGATGGGCCAGACCGATTCCGAGCCGAAGCTGAAGGCGCTGACCCCGTACCAGGTCGACGCTGCGTTGATGACGCTCGCCAAGCCCGAGGCGAAGTTCCTGCATTGCCTGCCCGCGCACCGCGGCGAGGAAGTCACGCCCGAGGTGATCGATGGGCCTCAGTCGCTGATCTGGCAGGAGGCGGAGAACCGGCTCCATGCGCAGAAGTCGGTCCTGCGCTGGTGCTTCGGGCAGATCGGTTGATTGCTTGGGTCGGTTGAAGCCACGGGGCCAGCACCCCATTTTCGTCATTCCTGCGGAGGCGGGAACCCATAGACGCTAGCGGCTCGGCTTCCATTGCCGTTCGCCATTATGGATCCCCGCCTGCGCGAGGATGACGAAGGAACGATGGTGAACGACCCCATGACCGATCTCGACCGCGCGCTGGCCTTCGCGATTCCCGCGCGCAGTGCCCGCGGCCGCATCGTCCGGCTCGGCACCGCGCTCGACGAAGTGCTGGCCGCACACGCCTATCCGCCCGCGATCGAGAAGCTGCTGGCCGAGGCGCTGACGCTTGCCGCGCTGATCGGTTCGACGCTGAAGGACGCGAGCGGCCAGCTGACGATGCAGACTCGGACCGACAACGGCGTCGTCCAGCTGCTCGTCTGCGACTATCGCGGCGGCGAAGTGCGCGGCTATATCGAATATGATCCGGACAAGCTCGCCGAGGCCCCCGCCGAACCCACGCTCTTTGCCCTTTTCGGTGCGGGCTATCTCGCAATCACGTTCGACATGGCGAGCAGCAACGAACGCTATCAAGGCATCGTGCCCCTCGATGGCGACACGCTGTCGCAGGCCGCGCAGAGCTATTTCACACAGTCGGAACAGATTCCGACGATGATCCGCACCGGCATGGCGAAGGCCCCGGACGGTCGCTGCATCGCCGGCGGGCTGTTCCTCCAGCATCTGCCAGAGGGGGAGGACGGTCGCGAACGCCTGCATACCAAGCTCGATCACCCGGAATGGGAGCATGTCGCCGCGCTCGGCAACACAATGGGCGCGGACGAGTTGACCGAAGCGACATTGCCGCTGGAAACGCTGGTGTGGCGGCTGTTCAACGAAGAGGAGGATGTCCGCATCCTCGCCGACATTCCGATCATGCGCGGCTGCCGCTGCGATCCCGAGTATATAAAGGGCGTCATCTCGAAATTTCCGATCGAGGAACGTCGGTCGATGGCGGACGAGAGCGGCTTCATCATCGTCGACTGCGCGTTTTGCGCGACGAAATTTCCCGTCCCGGTGGAGGGCTAAGGTCCTCTTCCCGCTCCGCCTTCTTTTCGATCGGGTGAGATAACGAGGTAAGGAATTAACACCCTATTTACCCGCATTGAGTATAGGTCGGGGCGTGCTCTTTATTCAGCACGTTTTTTCTCCCTTGTGGCGCGATCCGCGCCAACCTCAGGGGCCGCCCTACCGGGCGGCCCCTTTCTTTTTGCCCGCCGCTGGCCTAGCGGACGTCGCATCATGACATCCCCTGCTCCCTTTGCGGTCGCGCTCGTCTCGGGCGGGCTCGACTCGATGATATCCGCCGCTCTCGCGCGTGAAGCCGGGCAGCGCGTGCTCGCGCTGTCGTTCGACTATAACCAGCGCCACCGGATCGAACTCGATGCGGCGCGCCGCGTCGCCACCGCCTTGGGTGCCGAACGCCACATCGTCCTGCCGATGGACCTGTCCGCGTTCGGGGGCTCTGCACTAACCGCCGACATCGACGTGCCGAAGGACGGTGCCGGTACCGAAGACGGCGGCGGCATCCCCGTCACTTATGTCCCCGCGCGCAACACCATCTTCCTGAGCCTCGCGCTTGGCTGGGCCGAGGCGGCGGGCGCGCGCGACATCTATATCGGTGTCAACGCGCTCGACTATTCGGGTTACCCCGATTGTCGTCCCGAATTCATCGCCGCGTTCGAAGGGCTTGCCGAACTGGCGACCAAGGCCGGCGTCGAAGGCGAACCGTTCCGCATTCAGGCCCCGCTCCAGCACATGACCAAGGCGGATATCGTCCGCGAAGGCACGCGACTGGGGCTCGACCTCGGGCTCAGTTGGTCCTGCTACGACCCGACGCCCGACGGCAAGCATTGTGGCGAATGCGACAGCTGCCGGCTTCGATCACGCGGCTTCGACGAGGCCGGGATCGCTGACCCTACCGTTTACGCCGTGAAGCCCGTCTGACGATGAGTTACGCGGTTAAGGAGATGTTCCTGACGCTGCAGGGCGAGGGCGTGAACGCCGGGCGTCGGGCGGTGTTCGTGCGGTTCGCGGGCTGTAACCTCTGGTCGGGCCGCGAGCAGGATCGCGCGACCGCCGTGTGCCGGTTCTGCGATACCGAATTCGTCGGCACGGACGGACTGGGCGGCGGCAAGTTCGCCGACGCGCAGGCGCTTGCGGCTGCGGTCGCCGGGTTCTGGGGCGACGGACTGCGCGACCGGTTCGTGGTGCTGACCGGGGGCGAGCCGATGCTCCAGATCGACGACGCGATCGTCGCGGCGCTGCATGCCGAGGGATTCCGCATCGCGATGGAGAGCAACGGGACGATTCTCGCGCATCCCGGTATCGACTGGGTCTGCATCAGCCCCAAGGCCGGCAGCATCGTCGTCCAGCGCTCGGGGCACGAACTGAAGCTGGTCTGGCCGCAGCCCGGCACGGATATCGACGATGTCGAGACATGGGACTTCGCGAACCTGCTGCTCCAGCCGCTCGACGATCCCCAGGCCGACGCGAACCGCGAGGCCTGCGTGGAGCTGGTGATGCAGCGCCCGCAATGGCGGCTGTCGCTCCAGACGCACAAGTTGCTGGGGTTGCGCTAAGGAGCGCGGGGCCGGCGGTTCGTATCCCGTCCTCTGGGCGAAAGTTCGGATATGCAGGTTTGGCGCGCATCGCCTTCTGACGTTGGACGAGGAAGGTGAGGGCGCCAGCCAGGGTTCGGCCGGTATTCCTTGCCTATATGTGCCCGTCATCCCCGCGGAAGCGGGGACCCAGATGCTCAAACGGTCGCGATCATGTCGCTAGCGTTTGCCAATATGGGTTCCCACCTGCGCGGGAATGACGGTAAAATGTTGTCGGATATAGGCGTCCGGTCTTACTGCCCCGCCATCCCGACGCCCGCTGGCGGCCAGTTCTGCGCGCCGCACTTCTTCTGGACCCACTCGCCCTTCTTGTTCCAGCAGATCGCATCAAGCCGCGGCATCGTCGCGCGGTCCCGACCGATATAGCGCGGAAAGCGCTGTTCGCCCCACGGGATCAGGCTGTTACGCAACTCACGCGAGCGCGCCAGCGCGACCTCGAAGAGGTGTCCGCGCGGCGCGAATACCGCGTCGCGGCCGATCGAGGCGGCGGTCTGGCAGAACCCGAATTGCGCGGCGACCGTGGCGAAGCTGGAATAGGTGCGCGTGCCGAACTGATCGAGCGCGGTCTGGCCGGCCTTGACCCCTCCGGCCTTGTTGACGCGCGCGAAGTATTTGGTGAGCGTGGTGAAGGAGGTCTTCAACTCGTCGCTATGATCGGCGATCATCGCGTTATAGTTGGGCACGGTCAGCAACGTCGGCTCGAACTGGCATTGCAGCGCCGCCACGTTGAGCGCAGCGCGCATGTGCCACACCAGCGCAGCGCGCACTTCGTCCTTCGTCGCGCCGGGCAACACCTGACCCAGGTCGGCCTCGTCGCCGATCACCGCCGCGCCGGAAAAATCGCGCGACTGCAAAAAGAACTGCGCCGACGCCGACTGGGCTACAGCCAGTCCACTCGCCGCCACGCATAGCGCGAGCGCGGTACGCAACACCTTCATTCCAACCTCCCCGGGATCTTCAAGTCATCGATTCTAAAGCGTTTCGCCGCCGCTCCCAAGTGAATTTAACTATAGAAGCAGTCCGCTATGGTCGTCGCGTGCGGATCTCGGCGGTTTTTCGTCGCAGGCGAAATGATTCCGTCGTTTTCGGCCTGTCGTGCGTCGATCCGATCCGGATTGCAGCGGAGCGGCTGTGGGGGCAGCGGCCGTTCCCGAAGCGCCAGCCGCCGCGAACATACACCATGAAACAAAAAGGGCCGCCCGGTTGCCCGGACGGCCCTTTCGCGACGCAGTATGCCCAGAGGGTCTACCGCGTCGCAGAAGTAATTTCCTTTCGGAAATTACATCGCGTTGTTGGTCATCATGGTGTCGTTCGACATCATCGTGTCGTTCGCCATCATGGTGTCGTTGGCCATCATGCCACCGTTCGACGCGCCGTCGACGGCGGTCATGTTGTCGGTCATGGTGTCCATGCCTTCAGTGGCGTTCATGTCGGTGACCATCGTGTTGTCGGTCGTCGTCTCGGTCTTCGGACCGCAAGCCGAAACGGCAAGTGCTGCGCTGGCGATCAGCGAACCGGTCAGGACCTTGGAAATGAGTGCACGCATGTGGAAGCTCCCTAGATAGAGGATTTGGCTGGCTGCTCGCCCTTAATACCCAAATCGTAGTGGACATTAATCCGATAACGCTTCGCCCTCAAGCCTCGTTTTCTCAAGGGCAAGAAACTGTTTCAAGGAAAGCATCGGTGGTTAACGCCAGAGCGGCGTCGAAAGTTGCAAGGTCGGCACGAATGCCGAGCGATTGCAGGCTGGTAACACCGTATTCGGGCAGGCCGCAGGGCACGATGCCGCCGAAGTGCGACAGGTCCGGGTCGACGTTCACCGAGAAGCCGTGGAGCGTCACCCAGCGCCTCACCCGCACGCCGATCGCGCCGATCTTGGCTTCGCGACCCCCATCAAGCGTCCAGATGCCGACCCGGCCATCGACCGCGAACGCCTCCACGCCGAGTTCGCCGAGCGCCGCGATGACCCAGGATTCGAGCGCATGGACGTAGCACCGCACGTCACGCCCGCGTTTCGTCAGGTCGAGCACGACATAGCCGATCCGCTGGCCCGGCCCGTGATAGGTGTATTTGCCGCCGCGCCCGGTCTTGATCACGGGAAAGCGCGAATCGATCAGGTCGCCCGGCTCGGCGCTGGTGCCCGCGGTGTAGACCGGCGGATGTTCGAGCATCCACAGCAGTTCGCGCGCCGCGCCGCTGGCGACCGCGGCCGCGCGGGCCTCCATCTCGGCCAGCGCATCGGCATAGGGGGTCAGGCCGGCGCTGGTCCGCCATTCGATATCGGAGGGGAGGGGGGTGGTCACCGATCCCAATTGCGCACCCATGCGCCAAGTTGCAACTCCGGCGCGCGCTGCCATGTGGTCAAGTGCAGGGGCTTGGGCTAGTCCGCGCAGGAACGGGAACGGGGGAGTTCGGCATGGTGAAGATGGGCACGGTCTGGGATCGCACGATCGAGGTACTCAACGGGCGGACCGGCATGATTGCGCCTGTCGCACTGATCGGCATGGTCGTGCCCAGTGTGATCCGCGACAGCTATGCCGCGTTCTCGACGCCGGGGACGATGAGCTTCGCGCTGATCGGCAGCGTTCTGGCGATCGGGACGCTGATCTCGATGCTGTGGTCGCAGCTTGCGATCGTCGCGATCGCGACCGATCCCGCCACCAACGCCGCGTCCGCCCGCCGCCAGGCCGGCGCACGGGTGCTGCCGGCGCTTGGCATCACGGTTTTGATCACGCTGGTCGCGGCACTTCTCGTGCTGCCGCCGGTCGTCGTGCTGATCCAGTCGGGGTTCGATTTCGCGGCCGCCGCCAGCGGCAGCGTGCAGATGACGGCGCCGAGCCCGGGTGTGGCCGGGTTCATCGGGCTGTACGGCCTGGCGTACCTGCTGATCGCGATCTGGATCAGCGCGCGGCTCGTGCTGCTCAATCCGGTCATCCTCAACGAACGCCGCGGGATCGGGGCGATGCGTCGCTCGGTGCAACTCACCAAGGGGCTGACGTGGCGGATCATCGGCGTGCTGATCCTGTTCGCGATCGTCATGCTGATATCGACCTGGGCCGCGCAGGCGGTGACCGGGATCATCTTCCGCCTCGCGCTCGGCGCCGACGGAATCGCCACGGCGACCTTCCTGTCGGGCATCGTCGCGACGATCGTCACCACCGTCTTCACCGCGTTGGCCGCGGTCTTTACCGCGCAGCTTTACGTCGCGGTCAGAGAGAAACTTCCCCAGGAATGAATCCCCGATGAAGCTCGATTTCGCGACCGTCCTCACCGATGCCTGGACGCTGTTCAAGCGCGACCGCGACCTGTTGCTGCGGATCGCCGCGCCGTTCCTGTTCCTGCCCGCGTTCGCGCTCGCCCTGGTCGTTCCCGATCCGCCGATGCCGGACGCTGCGGCCGGCAACAGCGAGGCGCAGGCGGTGGTCTGGGCCGACGCGGTGCAGACCTGGGCGGCGGCGCATGGCGGCTGGTACCTGCTCGCCTATGTCATGAGCTTCTTCGGCACGTCGCTGTTCTACGCGCTGTATCTCGACCGTGATCAGCTCGACCTGCGGCAGGCGTTGACCCGCTGCCTGCGCATCTTCCCGCGCTTCCTGCTGGCGATGGTGATCGTCTCGCTGCCGGCTGGGGCAGGGCTGCTGCTGTACGCGATCCCCGGCCTCTACATCCTCGGCCGGACGATGCTGACCGGGCCTGCACTGTTCGCCGAAGCCCCACTCGGTGCGCTCGGTGCCATCCGCCGCAGCTTCACGCTCAGCCGCGGCTCGGGGCTGCCGCTGATGGGGCTGGCGGCGTTCAGCTACATCAGCGGCTGGCTAGTCGGTGCGCCGTTCATGATGGCCGATCGTGCGCTTCGCGAGGCGGGCGAGGCCAACCCGGTCGCGCTCGTGATCGTCGATGCGGGTGCTGCGGTGGCCGCAATGGCGGCGGGTATCGCGATGGCCCTGATCGCGATCTCGGCCTACCGCCGGCTGGCGCGGTAAGGCCACCCCCGTCATGCCGGGCTCGTTCCGGCATCCACCGATCCGCACCCCCGATAGAGTTTAGTTTGCGGCACGGTGGACCCCGGAACACGTCCGGGGTGACGAAGTAGGTGGCCTACCCCCGTTTAGCCAGATACGGAATCTGCGGCGCCGTCTCGGCCGGCAACACCCCCGTCGCCCGAGGATCGGGAAACGTCTCGATCGTCCGCTTCACCGCCACGAACCCCTGCGCGCGGTAGAAGCCCAGCGCACTTGGATGGTCGAGCGTGCAGGTGTGCAACCACACCCGCTCGACCCCCTTGGCCCAGGCCCGCGCGCAAGCCTCCGCCATCAGCCAGCGGCCATGGCCTTGCCCGGCAAGCTCCGGGATCAGCCCGAAATACGAGATTTCGCACGCGGCGTTCTCGCGGAAGTCGAGTTCGAGCATCCCGACTTCGATCCCCGCCGGGTCGAGCACCGCATACACCGCGATCCCCGCATCATGCACGATCGCCGCCAGCCCGTCGTCCGTCATCACCAGCCGCGAGAACCAGAGCCACGGGCCCCCCACTCGCCGGAACAACGCGCGGTATTTGTCCAGCGCCGGCCGCTCCCACCGCACCAGCCGCAACCGCGATCCTGGGCTCGGCCGCAGCGGTGGCCGCGTCCGCATCTCCAGCGTCGTGACGATCGTCGCGAGCGTGTCGTCGGCAACCGGGATCAGCGCCATCTCACGACCACGTCGCGCGCGGTGGCAGGCTCATCAGGATCGCGTCGATATTGCCGCCGGTCTTCAGCCCGAACAACGTGCCCCGGTCGTAGACGAGGTTGAACTCGGCATAGCGCCCACGCCACTCGAGCATCTGCGCCTCGTCGGCGGCGTCGAACGGCGTATCCATCCGCCGCCGCACGATCCGCGGATACGCATCGAGGAACGCCTCGCCGACGTCGCGCGTGAAGGCGAAATTCGTTTCGAAATCACCGTCCAGATGATCGAAGAAGATGCCCCCTGCGCCGCGGCTGACCTTCCGGTGCGGAATGTAGAAATAGGTTTCCGCCCATTCCCTGAACCGCGCGTAGTAGGCCGGGTCATGCGCGTCGCACGCCGCCTTCATCGTCGCGTGGAAATCCGCGGTGTCTTCCTCGATCGGCAGCGGCGGGTTGAGATCGCCACCGCCGCCGAACCAGCGCTTGGTGGTGTTGAGGAAGCGGCAGTTCATGTGGACAGCCGGCACGTGCGGGTTGGTCATGTGCGCGACCAGGCTGATCCCGGTCGCGAAGAACCGCGGGTCTTCGCCCGCGCCGTGAATCGACTTGGCGAAGTCGCCCTCGAACGTCCCGCCGACGGTCGAGACGTTGACGCCGACCTTCTCGAACACCCGGCCCTTCATCACCCCGCGCACGCCGCCGCCGCCGGGCTCGCCCGAGGGATCGATCCGGTCCCACGGGGTGTATTCGAAGCTCGCATCGGAGCCCGCCTCGTGCTCGATCGCCTCGAACTCGGCGCAGATACGATCGCGCAGGGATTCGAACCAGTGGCGGGCGGCGGCTTGCTGGGTGTCGAGGTCGGTCATGGAGGGGGCCTACCAAATCCGTGGCGAGGCGGGGAGGGGGCAGGTCGATCTGTAACCGCTACTGTCCGCGAATTTACGTCATCCTGACGAAAGTCAGGATCCAGGGTAACAGACGCCGCCTTTCGTGGCTCTGGATCCTGACTTTCGTCAGGATGACGGGGGGCAGGGCCGCCCCGCACTAACAGACGTCAGGCGGGCCACCCGTCCGTCTGCCGCAACGCCTCGGCCGCAACGATCCCCGTCGCCACCGAGATATTCATCGACCGCAACCCAGGCCGCATCGGGATCAGCACGCGCACGTCGGCGCGAGCATGCACCGCCTCAGGCACCCCGGCCCCCTCGCTCCCCATCAGCAACACGTCGTCCTCGCGAAACTCCGCCACATCCAGCCGTACCGCGCCCTTCGTCGTCAGCAGCACGATCCGCCCGCGCACCTGTGCGAGGAACGCGCCCCAGTCGACATGCCGCACCACGTCGACCACGCCGACATAGTCCATCCCCGAGCGCGCGACCGCCTTGTCGCTCCAGGTGAATCCCATCGGTTCGATCAGATCGACGCCGATTCCCATGCACGCGGCGGTGCGCAGGATGGCGCCGACATTTCCGGCGATATCGGGCTGGTAGAGGGCAATACGCATACCCGATCCTCTAGCGCAGCAAGGCCCCGGGGGTAACCCAAAGCAAAATGCAGTTGGCAAACCCGCGCCCCGCCGTCTATCAAAGCGCAGCCTCCGTGGGGACGGTCGGGCAGGGTGGACGTAGGGTTCGTCGAAACCGGAAGCCCCGCCAGGCCACGATAAAAATAACGTGCAAGGGCGAGATGAATGGCGACAGTCGACGACATGGTTCCCCCCGGCGAATCGCCAGAGCCGTTTCACGAGGACTCGCACGATCCTCGCCGCCGTGATTTCATCAACATCGCCGCCGTATCCTTCGCCGGCGTCGGCGCGGTCGCGATCGTCCTGCCGCTCATCAACCAGATGAACCCGAGCGCAGACGTGCTCGCACAGTCGACCACCGAGATCGATCTGTCGAAGATCCTCCCCGGCCAGGCGATCAAGACCAGCTTCCGCAAGCAGCCGTTGTTCGTACGCAACCTGACGCCGAAGGAAATCTCGGAAGCCGACGCGGTCGATATCTCGACCTTGCGCGATCCGCAGACGCTCGAGGAGCGCACCAAGGCGGGCAAGAAGAACTGGCTGATCACGCTGGGCGTCTGCACGCATCTCGGCTGCGTCCCGCTCGGCGCGGGCGAGGGCGAGAACAAGGGGCCGTTCGGCGGCTATTTCTGCCCGTGCCACGGTTCGGCCTACGACACCGCCGCGCGCATTCGCAAAGGCCCCGCACCGACCAACCTGCACGTGCCGGACTACGCCTTCAACTCCGACACCGTCGTCACGGTAGGCTGAGGAAAACACCATGAGCTTTCCCTGGGCCAAGCAATACGAACCGAAGCTGCCGCTGACGCGGTGGCTGGATGAGCGGCTTCCCGTTCCCCGGCTCGTCTATAATTCACTCGGCGGCGGCTATCCCGTCCCGCGCAACCTCAATTACTTCTGGAACTTCGGCGTACTCGCCGGCGCCGCATTGGCGATCCAGATCATCACCGGCATCGTGCTGGCGATGCACTACGCCGCCAACGGCGCGGTCGCGTTCGACTCGGTCGAAAGCATCATGCGCGACGTCAACGCGGGCTGGTTCCTGCGCTACGCCCACGCGAACGGCGCCTCGATGTTCTTCATCGTCGTCTACACGCACATCTTCCGCGGGCTCTATTACGGCTCGTACAAGGCACCGCGCGAGATGGTGTGGCTGCTCGGCGTCGTCATCTTCCTGTTGATGATGGCGACCGCGTTCATGGGCTACGTGCTTCCGTGGGGCCAGATGAGCTTCTGGGGCGCGCAGGTCATCACCGGGTTCTTCTCGGCGATCCCGCTGATCGGCGACACCATCCGCATCTGGCTGCTTGGCGGATTCGCGCCGGACAACGCCGCGCTCAACCGCTTCTTCTCGTTGCATTACCTGCTGCCGTTCGTGATCGCGGGCGTTATCATCCTGCACATCTGGGCGCTGCACATCCCCGGCTCGAACAACCCGACCGGCGTCGACGTGAAGGGCGAGCAGGACACCGTCCCGTTCCACCCCTATTACACGGCGAAGGACGGCTTCGGGCTCGGCATCTTCCTGCTTGTGTTCGCTTCGCTGCTGTTTTTCTTCCCGAACTATCTCGGCCACCCGGACAACTACATCCCGGCGAACCCGCTTTCGACGCCCGCGCACATCGTGCCGGAATGGTATTTCTGGCCGTTCTACGCGATCCTGCGCGCCTTCACCGCGGACTTCATCCTGCCGGCCAAGCTCTGGGGCGTGCTGGCGATGTTCGGCTCGATCCTGCTGCTGTTCTTCCTGCCCTGGCTGGACAGCTCGCCGGTCCGTTCGATGAACTACCGGCCCAAGGCGCGGATCGCGTTCTGGGTGCTGGTCGCGGACATTCTGGTGCTCGGCTATTGCGGTGGCGCCCCCGCCAACGCGTTCTACGTGATCCTCAGCCAGATCTGTGCGGCGTATTACTTCGCGCATTTCCTGATCATCCTGCCGATCATCTCGCGCTCCGAACGGCCGCGGCCGCTGCCCAACTCGATCACCGAGGCCGTGCTGGCCAATCACGGTGGCACCAGCCCGGCCAAGACCGCGCTCGCGACGTCCACGACGTCGCCTGCACCGCACGTCGCGCACTGATACGAACTAGAGGACACACACATGGTTCGTCTCATCGCATCCTTCGTCGGCGCGGCCTTCGTGCTGGTGCTCGGCATCGCGCTCTTCGGCAGCGTCTACGGGGTCATCACCGACCCCGTCGCGCCGACCGCCGAGAGCGTCGCGCACAAGCATCCCAAGGAACTCGAGCTCGCCTCCAATGGCGTGTTCGGCAAGTTCGATCGTCGCCAGTTGCAGCGCGGGTTCCAGGTCTACAAGGAAGTCTGCGCCGCCTGCCATTCGCTGCGGCTCGTGTCGTTCCGCGACCTGCAGAAGATCGGCTATTCGGAGCCCGAGGTTAAGGCGATCGCCAGCCAGTGGGTGATCGAGCAGCCCTCGATCAATCCTGAAACCGGCGAGCCGGCGACGCGCAAGAACATCCCGTCGGATCGTTTCCCGTCGCCGTTCGCCAACGAGATCGCCGCCCGCGCCGCGAACAACAATGCGCTGCCGCCCGATCTCTCGCTGATCACCAAGGCGCGCGAGGAGGGTACCGCGTATGTCCACTCGCTGCTGACCGGCTATACGAAGCAGCCGGCGGCGCTGCTGAAGGAGTTCCCGGATATCAAGACGCCGGCGGGGCTGCACTACAACCCGTATTTCGCGAACCTCAACATCGCGATGCCGCCGCCGCTGACCTCCAACGGTCAGGTGACCTATGCCGACGGCACCAAGCCGACGATCGACCAGATGTCGACCGACGTCTCCGCGTTCCTGACCTGGACCGCCGAGCCTAACCTCGAGGCACGCCATGCCGCCGGGTTCGCGTCGATCATCTTCATCCTGATCTTCTGCGGCCTCGCCTGGGGCGCGTATCAGAACGTCTGGCGCGACGTTAAGCATTGATGACGGCCGCGCTCCCGCGGTAAGGGCGCACGGATACAGGGGGCGGCGGACGGGCGATGAGCCTGATCCGCCGCTTTCGTTTCAGCCGGGGCGCCAAGTATCGCGTACCGGCGTATCCGCTGCCCCCGGTGTGGGGAGAAGGGACCTTCCATGCTCGATACCGATGCGCGCAATGCCGATCTCAAGGCGCTGATCCGCACCATCCCGGACTTCCCCAAGCCCGGCATCCAGTTCCGCGACATCACCACGCTGCTGCTCGACCCGGAGGGCTGGGCGGCTGTGATCGAGCGGATGGTCGCGGCGGTCTCCGGCCCGGTCGATCTCGTCGCCGGTATCGAAGCCCGCGGCTTCCTGTTCGCCGCCGCCCTCGCTGCGCCGCTCAAGGCCGGCGTGCTGCTGATCCGCAAGGACGGCAAGCTCCCCGGCGCGACCATCGCGGAGGATTACGCGCTCGAATACGGCACCGACCGCATCGCGATCCACGCCGACGCCTTCGCACCCGGCGCGCGCGTCCTGCTGGTCGACGACCTGATCGCCACCGGCGGCACCGCCCGCGCCGCCGTCCGCCTGCTTCACAAGGCCGGCGCGATCGTCACGCAGGCGCAGTTCCTCGTCGACCTCCCCGATCTCGGCGGCGCGGATGCGCTGCGCACCGACGGCATCGAAGCGACGGCCCTGATCCACTTCCCCGGCCACTGACCACGCGCTTACGCGAGAGCCCACCAGTTGTTCCCCCGCGGACGCGGGGGCCCAGCTAAATACCGTAGTGCACCGCTACCCTGGCCGCCGCGTTCGCGAGAAAACAACGAAGCAGCCCCCAACCGCATCCGCAGTTCCCGTTTCCCACTTCCGGTACTGAATCCCGTCAGACCCCATTCATGGAACTTGCGACATAGCGTCTCCGTTGTGCGACGAATGGCGGCGCGTAGTGTCCGCCCTCCGCGTACGGGAGATTTTCCATGTTTATGAAACGCTTCGGCATTATCGGCCTAGCCTTGGGCCTTGGATTGGGTGTCGCCGGCTGCACGGACGGTTACGGCTATGGCGGCGCTGGCGTCGGTTATGCCAGCGACCCCTATTACGGCGGCGGGTATGGCAACGGCTATTACGGCGCAGGCTATGACGGGTTTGGGGGCTATGGCGGCCTCGGAGGCTTCGGTGGCCTGAATTCCTATTACGGCTGGAACGGCGACTATTATTATCCCGGCTCGGGCGTCTTCGTCTACGATCGCTACCGTCGACCGCACCGCTGGAACGGCAACCAGCAGCGTTATTGGCAGGGGCGCCAGCAGTATCGCGGCAACGGGTATAACGGGCGTGGCAACTGGGGCGGTTTCGGCAACCGCGGCAATGGCGGCCGAGACGGCGGCTGGCGCGGCAACCGTCCGGGTTATCAGGGCAACCCCGGCACGCCCGGTCAGGGCCAGTTCGGCAACCGCGGTCCCGGCCGCGGCGACTATCGCGGCCGTGGTCCCGGCCGTGGCCAGTTCGGTCAACCCGGCCAGCCCACGCAGCCAGGCCAAGCCGCCAACCCGCAGCAGCCCCAAGCGCAGGGTGGCTTCCGCGGCAATCGCGGCGACGGTGCGTTCCGAGGCAATCGCGGCGGCGGCGGCCAGCGCTTCGGCGGTGGACGGCAGGGCGGTGGCAACCGTGGTGGCGGGCGTCCGTCGCGGTAACTAGAGCTGATTTGGTTCACGCGAAGGCGCGAAGGCGCGAAGAGAAGGCTCGGATCTCACGCGGAGACGCGGAGAACAGTTCAGAAGGAGAGTGGGGTCCCCCCGTAGTGAGAGCAAAGCTCACCCGAGGCTCTACCATTCAAAATTCTCTCCGCGCCTTCGCGCCTTCGCGTGAACCATAACGGCTTCACCTAAGAAGCCTGTCGGCGTCCGAGGCAAAAGCCTGCCGATCAAACGTCCGTCGGTCGCGTCGCGACCAGCCCGTTCGACACGAACGTCATCACCATCACGTCGTCCTGATTGAACACCCTCATCCGGCTCTTGAAGATCCCCATCTCTGGCCGACTCGCCGACACGCGCTTCTCCAGTACCTCGGTCTCGCACCGTAGCGTGTCGCCCGGATATACCGGCTTCACCCATTTCAGCTCGTCGATCCCCGGCGACCCGAGCCCCGCCTGCCTGTTCTCCTTCAGATGCGCGACCAGCATCGCCATCGTCATCGCGCACGTATGCCAGCCGCTCGCAGACAACCGCCCGAAATGTGTCTGCGCCGCCGCCTCGTCGGACAGATGGAACGCCTGCGGATCGTATTTCGCGGCGAAGTCCATCACCTCCTCGCGGGTGACGGCGTAACGCCCGAACGACGCGGTCCGACCGACCTCGATATCCTCGAAATACTGCACAACCTCTCCTCTTATCGTTGCATCACCTTCTGGAAGGGTGCGTCAGTGCCGTCCAGCCCCGCCTCGGCCGGCAACCCGATCAGGTCGCGCAGCAAGGGCTCGATCGCGACGTTGTCGAAGCTCGGGATCGTCTTGCCGCGAACGAACGCCGGCCCGTTGGCGATGAACAGCGCGCGCATCTCCGGCGCCATGTTGTCATACCCATGCATCCCACCGACCGAAGCCTTGGTCGGCGCGCTCGCATCGACCCGCCAGCCGACATCGGCGAGGCACAGATAGCTCGGCACCCGCGGGTTGCGGCCATAATGGAACCGCGCGGGGATCTCCCCCTTCCGCCAGCATTGCAGGTGATCATGTGGCTTGAGCAACCGCGCCTCCAGCGCCGCCTCATGCCCCGGCACCGCGAACAACGTCGCGTACGGCCCCATCTCCACGGTGCGATAGTCCGCCTTGTCCGCGATCGTATCGAGCGCCACGACCCGTGTGCTGCTCGTCGCCGCCATGCCGTGGTCCGCGACGATCACCAGATTCGCCCGCTGCCCCAGCGCGGCCAACCCGTCGACCAGCGCGCCAATGCTCGCATCGACATCCGCCACCGCCTGAGTCACGCCTGCGCTATCCGGCCCACCCGCATGCCCGGCGCTGTCGACCGTATCGAAATACAGCGTCACCAGCTTCGGCCGGATCGCCGCCGGTCGCCGCATCCAGTCGAGTACCGCGTTGACCCGCTGCGTACCCGACACCTGCTGGTTGAACTGCTGCCAGTCCTCCGGCCGCGTACCGCCTTCGACCGCACCGTGACTGTCCGGCTTCACCGTGCCGCCGATCGCGACGTTCGCGCCCGGCCAGAACATCGTCGCAGTCCGGATTCCCGCCTTCTCGGCATCGACCCAGATCGGCGAGCTCTCGTTCCACCAGAACGGATCGTCGGTCGCCATCGTGAACGTCTCCCCCGGCCGCGCCGGATCCTCCATCCTGTTGCCGACGATCCCGCTGCGATCGGGCCGGAGCCCCGTCACCAGCGTCCAGTGATTGGGAAAGGTGACGCTCGGAAACGACGGCCGCATGCTCGCGAACACCCCGCCCGCGCGCAGCCGGTTGAGGGCCGGCGTCACGCCACGGTCGAGGTAATCCGGGCGGAAACCGTCGATCGACACGAGAATCGTCACCGGCGCGCGCACCTCGCCCGGCATTGCCATGGCTGAAATGGTCGTCGGAGCAGGCGCGGTAATCGGCGCAAGGGCAGGGGGCGTATATGGATACGCACACCCGGCGAGCGTCAGCCCGAGTGCAGAACTGAGGAGAGCCAGCGCGTTCTTCATCATAACCGTTCGTCCCGAGCAGGTGGCGACTTTTCGCGATCCCTACCCGGCACGAACGGCGAGCGAAAGCGACCGTTTGCATGGGCTAGCTGGCTGTCCAAGGGGAAGCACCACCCCGGCGAAGGCCGGGGCCCAATTGGGGGGCGTTGCTGATCGGCATTGCGCTTCGTTACTGCCGCCTACCCAATTGAACCCCGGCCTCCGCCGGGGAGGCAAAAGAAGTGACGGGGAGGTAAAGGGAGGTGGCCGCCCGCAACACTCAGCACTAGCCGTCGGCCTACAGCCCCACCGCCAGCTTGCTGAACAACGTCCAGCTCACCGGCGTCTTCCCATACGCCGCGTCCAACGCCGCCGGCTTCGCATACGCCGCCACCGTCCCGCCGAGCGCCAACCCAAGCGGCCCGACGATCGGCAACCGATACGCATACCCCGCCTCCGCCTTCGTTACCCGGAACTTGGCGTCGTGCAGCGGATCGTCATGATCGGGGAAAAGTTCGTCGTTCGCCACGTTCTCGACCCGCCCGAACACCGCATGCCGCGGCGTAAGCTCGTACGTCGCCTCCGCCAGGAACGCGCTCAGCTTCTCCCCCGGCACCCGATCCTTCAGGCTGTACGCGAACGTCGTCGCCAGCCCGCCCCGTGCATATTGGACGCTGGCGGTCGAGCGGCTCTCGTCCTCCCCCGGGTGCTGTGCCTCGGGCTCCTTCAGCCGCCCATGGCTCACCTGCACCGCCCAGAACGGCGACGGCGTCCACGTCCCCCGCACGCTCCACGAATCGAGCCGCGGCGCCTCGATCCCCCAGCGATGCTCGTCCGGCTCGCGCCCCTTGAACGCCGACGCCTCCAGCTGGAACGCGGGCGTCGCATAGCCCGCCGTCACCACCCCGTACGTGATGTGCGTCGAATCGAACCAGTGATGCGTGATCGGCGACATCGGCTGATACCGCGCCGATCCCCGGTGCATGAAGGCGCTCGGCCCTAGCGCCGGCTCGCCGACCGGCCCGCCATACAGGAACAGCGTCGCCCCGTTCCCCAGCCGGTAATCGAGCTTGGCGGCAAGCTCCATGAACAGGTCGTGCGGATGCTGCCGATCGACCAGCGGTCGTTCGTTCGCCAGCTCGCCGGTCGCGAACAAGTTCGTGTATCCGCGCGCCCCCATCAGCGGCTCCAGGCTGTTCATCGTCCGCAGCTGGATATGAAACCGGTCGCCGAGATCGCGGTCCGCCATCAGCATCGCCATCGACTGGACGAACGCCTCGCTCTTCCCGCGCGGGCCGCCCTGGTCGGTCACGACGCCCCAGGCATAGCCATGCGCCATCAGCATCCACTCGCCCGCCTGCGTCATATAGCCGCGCATCGGCCCTTCGGCGGCAGGCAGCCGCGACGTCCCGCTACCCTGGCTGTAGAATCCCGCAGACGTCCCCATCGCCATCCCGGCCATCGCAGCCCCCGCCGGTGCCCTGGCGAGTGCGGCATCGGATGCCGCCCGATACGCCGGGTCGGCGATCATCGCATGCCCCATCGCGGTGTGATCTGCAGTGGGGTGATCCATGGCGGAGTCATCCATGCCGGCATGCCCCATGGCGGCGTGATCCATCGCCGAATGGTCGATCGGAGCATCGCGCATATGCCCCCGATCCATGGGCATCATCGGCACGGCGGGGGAAGGCTTCGCCGCGACCGGTGCGGATGCGGTGTGATGATCGGCTGCCCCGTGGTCTTCGTTCGTGGCTTCAAGGGGCGCGTGCATTGGCCTGGCCGCGGTGGACCGCGTCTTGGCCACAGGGCGCACCGTCTTTTTCGTCTTGGTCTTGTCGGCCCGCGCGGGCTCGGCCGGCATCGGCATGGTCATGCCCGCGCCATGTTGCGCGGTGGCGGACTGTGGCAGGCAAAGCGCCGCGGCGCTCGCCGCGAGCAGCATTGATCGTGTCATCGTCTGAAATCCCGATAAAGCGTGAAGGCGAGGGTGCAGGTGCACCCGACGATCACGCGGTTCGGGGTGGTCGCAGCATGGGCGCGGCGGTCATGCCGATGTCGAACACGGCGGCCCGCTCGATCGGCGCGGCGGTGTCGGCCGGTGGCACATCGTCGATCCGTGCCACGGTCCACGCCGAGGGGGGAATACAGCCGACGCAGCTATGCTCGGCGACCGCCTCATGATGGGCAGGCGTGTGATCGGCCGCCCGGAGATCGGCGTCCTCGCGCCTGACGTGCGCCCTATCGCCTGTCATCGCCGTCGCGGCATGCGCGCTCATGGTCGATCCGCCGTGGCACGCGGCCGGCGCTGCGGCCGGCAGCGCGAACGCGGCAAACAATAGCACGAGGAAGAGCCGCATCAGCATCGTGTGCGATTAGGATCGGATGCGCGCGCGATCAACCCCGTTGCAGGGGAGCGGTCGAACGCAACCCGCGCATCGTCAGTCCGGCTGTGTCAGTCCGTATGGGTCAGTCCGTCTGCGACGTCGCACGGTACCGGGCGCGGCTGGACGCCAGCTGGCGGCGAACCTCCTCGACTGCCTGTTCCTCGGTCGTGAACAGCAGATGGTCCATGACCGCCGACAGGTGCGCGCGCATCGCCAGTCGCGACGCGGCTGGATCATGCGCGCGCAACGCATCGAGGATCGCGCGATGTTCGGCGACGACCGGCCGGACGTTCGCACTGCGGGCCTTGTTGTGCAGCAACGCGCATTCCGGCGAGGTCGCGCGGATCCGCCAGAATCCCTCGATCGCCAACTGGATCGCGGCGTTGCGGGTCGCTGCGGCGATCAGGAAATGAAAATCGCGGTCGGCGTCCTCGGTCACTTCGGGCAGCAGGTTTTCCTGGTCGATCCGTTCCACCAACAACGCCAACTGCACCAGTTCGTCATCCGAAACATGGATCGCAGCCAGCGCCGCCGCTTCGCCTTCGATCATGATCCGGGCTTCGGTCAGTTCGAACGCGGTGATCGCGAACCCGGGGCGCTCTTCCTCGCCGGGCAGCTTCCGCACGAAAGCCCCGGAGCCGACGCGGACGTCGATATAGCCCTGCACCTCCAACGCGATCAGCGCCTCGCGGACCGCGGGCCGGCTGACGCCGTGTTCGAGCGACAATTCACGTTCGGCGGGCAATCTGTCACCGACCGCGTACCGCCCCGATGACAATTGGTCGAACAGCTGCCCGGCCAGTCGCTGATACAACCGTCCGCCCGTCTTGGGCGAAGCCATCGCCAGTGTATCGAACCCAAGTACCATCTCAACACTCGCCTGGCGTTTCCAGAGCAATCCCTATCACAAGACCCTGCCGATGCCAGCGTCCGATGCCGCGTCCGATGCTAGCGTCGACATATCCCGGTTTCATGCCCTTGCAACGCCGCCCGAACGATCGACCGTGTTCGCGGCGTTCCACGCACTGAGATGCGCGTCCTCCACTTGTGTCACGATTAGGCGGGCAAACCTTGGTTCGCGTGCCTCACATAAGGGCATCCCGTGCCTGTAACCCTGATATGTCCATGTTGAACTCTATGAACCGGACGATACGGTCCAAGCTTGACCAGCTTTGTCGAGCAATCGGCCTGACCAGACGGACTCAGCCGTCGTAACCCTTCAGGGGCTACGATATGTCTGTCTGAAAAGTTTCGTTCATTTCGCCTCTGCGCGGTCACCCAATACCAAAAGTTTTGACTGGTAAGGCCGATTTGCGCTAGCTAAGCTGCCAGCAAGAAGAGGGTTGTGCAGACGGGATCTGTCGCAGCTGCGCGCGTCGCAGTCGTCGCCATGCCCGCGACGGTGCCAACCTGTCGCCCGGTCGCTCCGGCGGCGCACGCGGGGGCGTTCGAGTGTGGCACCGATACCGGATTGCGGCGGTGGTGCCGTGGAGTTTGCTGCGCGGTACGCCGCAAGCGGTTTCGAGGGTTTGAGAGCAATGAATAGCGTGTTGATGACCCAGAGTCTGATGACCCAGACGATGCGGTGGTTCGGGCCGAACGATCCGGTGTCCTTGCAGGGTATCCGCCAATCCGGCGCGACCGAGGTGGTGACCGCGCTGCACGAGGTTCCGAACGGCGAAGTCTGGACACGCGCGGCGATCGCGGCGCGCAAGCAGCTGGTGCAGGACGCCGGTCTCGACTGGACGGTGGTCGAGAGCCTGCCGGTCGACGAGGGTATCAAGACCCGCTCGGCCGACTGGGACCGACTGATCGAAGCGTATCGGCAGAGCCTGCGCAATCTGGCGGCGTGCGGCATCCGCGTCGTCACCTATAACTTCATGCCGCTGCTCGATTGGACGCGGACCGATCTCGGCTGGGAACTGCCCGACGGATCGCGCGCGCTGCGCTTCGAGGCGATCGCGGTCGCGGTGTACGACCTGTTCATCCTGCAACGACCGGGCGCCGAGGACAGCTACGACGCGGCGGTGCGGGCTGCTGCGGCGGACCGCTTTGCCGGGATGGACGAGGCGGCGCGAGCGCATCTCGAACGCACGATTATCGCCGGCCTGCCGGGCAGCGAAGAAGGCTTTACGTCCGCAGCGTTTCTCCAGGCGATCGAGACCTATGCCGACATCGATGCCGCCCGTCTGCGCGACAATCACGTCGCGTTTCTCGACGCGGTGTGTCCGCTCGCCGACGAACTCGGGATCGCGCTGGTCGTGCATCCCGACGATCCGCCGTTTCCGATCTTCGGACTGCCCCGCATCGTCAGCACCGAGGCCGACGTGACCGATCTCTTTGCCCGCGTGCCGAACGCATCGAACGGTCTGTGCCTGTGCACCGGCTCGTTCGGCGTGCGCGCCGACAACGACCTGCCCGGCATGGTCGACCGACTCGGCGCGCGGATTGGCTTCGTCCACCTGCGTTCGGTCCAGCGCGAGGCTGATGGCGCGTTCCACGAGGCCGATCATCTCGAGGGCGATGCCGGCATGGCGGCGGTGGTGGCGGCGATCCACCGACTGTCGGTGCGCGAGGGGCGCAGCATTCCGATGCGGCCCGATCATGGGCATCAAATGCTCGACGACCTGACGCGCACGACCAATCCGGGCTATTCGCTGCTCGGCCGGATGCGCGGACTCGCCGAACTGCGCGGACTTGAACGCGGCATCGCCTATGCGGCAGGAGTAGTGGCATGACCCGTCCCCTCGAACTTCATCCCGACCGGCTGTTTCCCGCCGATCCGACCACGCGAGCCATCGCCCGCGCGCTGTATGCGGAGATCGCCGACCTGCCGATCGTCAGCCCGCACGGCCACACCGATCCGACGTGGTTCGCCGACGACCGCAACTGGACCGACGCGACCTCGCTGCTGCTCGCGCCCGATCATTACCTGTTCCGGATGCTGTACAGCCAGGGCGTCGACCTGGATGCGCTGACGATCCCGCGTCTCGATGGCGCGCCCACTGCCGATCCGCGGTCGGCGTGGCGGACGCTCGCGGCGCATTACCCGCTGTTCCGCGGCACGCCGTCGCGGATGTGGCTCGATCATGTGTTCGCCGAGGTGTTCGGGTTCGACGTCGCGTTCGAGCCGGCCACCGCGGACCTGTATTTCGACACGATCGGCGAAAAGCTCGCGACCGAGGCGTTCCGCCCGCGCGCGCTGTTCGACAGGTTCCGGATCGATTTCCTCGCCACCACCGAAGGCGCGCACGACAGCCTCGACGCACATCACCGCATCCAGGCGAGCGACTGGAACGGCCGCGTCGTGACGACCTACCGACCCGATGGCGTCATCGACGTCGAGCATGAGCAGTTCGCAGGCGCGCTGCGGCGGTTCGGCGAGCTGACCGGCGAGGACGTGTATAGCTGGCAGGGCTATCTCGCCGCGCACCGCAAGCGCCGCGCCGATTTCCGCGCGGCCGGCGCGACCGCAACCGATCACGGCCACCCGACCGCCGCGACCGCCAACCTGTCGCCGCCCGAGTGCGAAGCGCTGTTCGCGCGCATCGTCGGCAACGCCTGGACCACCGCTGACGCCGAACTCTTCCGCGCACAGATGCTCACCGAAATGGCGGCGATGAGCATCGAGGACGGCATGGTCATGCAGATCCACCCCGGCTCGGTCCGCAACCACAATGCCGGGCTGTTCGCCAGCCACGGTCGCGACAAGGGCGCCGACATTCCCGGGCGCACCGATTACGTCCATGCCTTGAAGCCACTGCTCGACCGGTTCGGCACCTCGACCGAGTTGTCGATCATCCTCTTCACGCTCGACGAGAGCGTCTACGCGCGGGAGCTGGCACCGCTCGCGGGCCATTATCCGTGCCTGAAGCTGGGGCCGGCCTGGTGGTTCCACGACAGTCCGGAGGGCATGCGGCGGTTCCGCGAGATGACCACCGAGACAGCGGGCTTCTACAACACCGTCGGCTTCAACGACGATACGCGTGCGTTCCTCTCGATCCCGGCGCGGCACGATGTCGCACGGCGGGTCGATTGCGGCTTCCTCGCGCGGCTGGTCGCGGAGCACCGGCTGGAGGATTGGGAGGCGGCGGACCTTGCGCACCAGTTGACCAACGATCTCGTGCGCAAGGCGTACCGGCTGTGAGGTTGTCCCACGACAACCTTGCGGCGCTCGGTAAAAACGTTGCGCAGCCCGCTGCATCGGACGCACCCGTGCGGCGGATCGTCCATCTCGGGATCGGCGCGTTCCACCGCGCGCACCAGGCGGTCTACACGCAGGATGCGATGACGGCCGACGACGGCTGGCGGATCACCGGCGTTTCGCTGCGCTCGCCGCAGGTCCGCGACACACTCGCGCCGCAGGACGGCTTATACACCGTGACCGAACGGGCGAACGGCGCGACCTCGACCCGGCTGATCACCGCGATCGACACGCTCTTGGTGGCTGCCGAAGATCCGGAAGCCGTGATCGCCGCGCTGGCCGACGCCGACACGCACGTCGTCACGCTGACGGTCACCGAAAAAGGCTATTACCGGCACCCGGCGAGCGGCGCGCTGCTCACCGACGATCCCGCGATCGCCAACGATCTCGGCGGCGGCGTGCCACGGACGATCTTCGGCTATCTCGCGGCGGCGCTCGATCGGCGGCGCGGCACGGGAGCGGGAGGGCTCACGCTCGTCTCGTGCGACAATCTGTCGGGCAACGGCGCGCTGTTGATGAGCCTGCTGACTGCGTTCGTCGATCGCCGCGATCCCGATCTGGGCGCGTGGGTCCGCGCGCATGTCGCGGCCCCCGATACGATGATCGACCGGATCGTGCCGGCGTCGACGCAAGCCGAGCGCGCGAGCGTAGCGGCGGCGATCGGTGTCGACGATGCCGCGGCTATCGTCACCGAGCCGTTCCGGCAATGGGTGATCGAGGACCGCTTCGCCGGCCCGCGTCCCGCCTGGGAAACCGCGGGCGCGCAGATCGTCGACGACGTCGCGCCGTTCGAACTCGCCAAGCTGCGGCTGTTGAACGCGAGCCATTCGACGCTCGCCTATGTCGGGCTGCAACTCGGCCATGCGTTCGTCCATGAGGCGATCGCCGACCCGCTGTTGCGCGCGTTCGTCGTCGCGCAGATGCAGGACGAAGCGGTGCCGAGCCTGACCGCGGCCGCGGGACTCGATCCGGACGCGTATATCGCCGCGATCCTCGATCGCTTCGCCAACGCCGATCTGCATCACCGGCTCGATCAGATCGCGATGGATGGATCGCAGAAGCTGCCGCAACGCTGGATCGCGACGGTGACCGACCGGCTGGCACAAGGGCTGGACAGTCCGCGGCACAGCCTGAGCATCGCCGCATGGATCGCCTACACCGCCGACGCCCCGCACATCTCCGACGATCCGTTGCGCGAACGTTTCGCCGCGATCTGGGCCGAGTCCGCGGGCGATCCGCGGCAGGTCGTTACGCGCTTCGTCACCGAGCTCGGCATATTCCCCGCACAGTTCGACGACGCGATCGTCGATTCGCTCGCCCAATCCGTTGCAACATGGCGCGCGGAAGGTCCACGGGCCGCGCTGCGTGCAGCGATACGGGAGTTTGAAGCATGACCGGCCCGGTGCTTTGTTTCGGCGAGATGCTGCTGCGCCTCGCAGCACCCGATCGCGGACACCTGTTTCAGGAAGCACGGCTCGACGCGCATTTCGGCGGCGCCGAGGCGAACGTCGCGGTCGCGCTCGCGCGGATCGGCGAACCCGCTGCGGTGGTCACGACCCTGCCGCACGGATCGCTCGGTGACGCCGCGCTGGAGTCGGTCCGCGCCGCCGGCGTAGATGTCGCGCGCGTAAAGCGCACCGACGGCCGGTTGGGCCTGTATTTCCTGTCGCCGCCGAGCGGTCCGCGTGGCGCGCATATCATCTACGACCGCCTCGACAGCAGTTTCGCGGTGACGCCGTCCGACGCCTATGACTGGCCCGCGCTACTTCACGGCGTGGACTGGCTGCACCTGTCGGGGATCATTCCCGCGATCGGCCCGGACGCCGCGCGCCTGTCGCTCGACGCGATCGCCGCGGCGAAGGCGGCCGGCCTGAAAGTCTCGTTCGACGGCAATTTCCGCGCGAGCATGTGGGCGCGCTGGTGCGCCGATCCGCAACAGATCCTGCTCGATCACGTCGCCGGCGCGGACCTGCTGTTCGGCAGTCACCGCGATATCTCGCTGCTGCTCGGCGAGGATTTCGCCGGCGACACGTCCGACGCCCGACGCCGCGCGTGCGAGGCGGCGTTCGCGCGGTTCCCGAGCCTGACCTGCATCGCCTCGACCGCGCGCCGCGTCATCGACGCCGACACGCACGAACTGTCCGCTCGGGTCGATCGCCGCGACGAGGCTTTCGAGACCGAGACGATCCTCGTCACCCAGATCGTCGACCGGATCGGCACCGGCGACGCGTTCGCCGCCGGCGTGCTGTCGCGCCTCGACGATGGTTGCGAAGCCGCTGCCCGGTGCGGCCTGGCGCTGGCTGCGCTCAAGCATGCGACGGCGGGCGATCACAGCCGGACGGCGCTGGCCGATCTCGCCGCCTTCACCGGAACGCCTGTCGACGTTCGGCGCTGAACTCAGGCCGGGTTCGGCGTTTCCGAAACCGGCGTGAGTGCCCTGCCGCTATCGAACCACGCGCAAAGATTGTCGACGACAAGCTTGCCCATCGCGTCGCGCGTCTGCTGCGAGGCCGAGCCGATATGCGGCAGCAACACCGTGTTGGGGAGTTCGCGCAAGGCATCGGGGACGTTCGGCTCGTCGGCATAGACGTCGAGCCCCGCCGCGAGGATCGTGCCGGCTTGCAGGGCGGCGATCAGCGCGTCCTGGTCGACCACGCTGCCCCGTGCGACGTTGATGAAGACGCCCTCCCGACCGAGCGCCTCCAGGACGGCGGCGTCCACCAGATGCTGCGTCCCCTGTCCGCCGGGCACGATCGCGATCAGCACGTCGCACGTCGCGGCCAGCGCGACCGGCGTCGCGTGATAGTCATAGCCGATGTCCGTCTGCTGCGACCGGCCGTGATAGGCGACGCTCACGCCGAACGCCTCGAGCCGCCGCGCCACCGCCTTGCCGATCGCGCCGAGCCCGAAGATGCCGATCCGCCGGCCCCGCAACGTCGGCGACAGCGGAAAGGGATTTTGCGCCCATGCGCCGGTGCGGACATGGCGGTCGGCCTGAGGAATGCGGCGCAACGTCGCCAGCAACAGTCCGACGGTCAGGTCGGCGACCTCCTCGTCCAGCACGCCGGGCGTATTGGTGACGACGATCCCGCGCGTGGCCGCGGCCTCCGCATCGATTCCGTCATACCCGACGCCGAAATTGGCGACGATCTCCAGCGCGGGCAACCGGTCGAACCAGTCGCTGCCGATCCGCCCCGCCAGCGAACTCGCCGCGAGGCCACGGATGCGGGGCGCCACCGTAGCCAGGAAGGCATCGGAATCCGCATGGTCCCATAATTGGTGGACGACGAACCGCTCGCGCAACGCGTCGGCGACGCCCGGCAACATGGGGGCGGGTATCAGTATCTCTGGAAGGCTCATGCCGCGACTTTAGCCGCCACGCGGTGCGCCGGCATCCCCTTCCGCACGATCTTGGCCTCTAGCGCCGCCAAACCGTGCAGCCAATCAGCCGGGAATGCCCCAATTCGCCTCCTCGTTGGCGGCGGCCGCCGTCCGGACGAGGTGCTGGACATAGTTCTGGAAGACCGGAACCGTGAACGTGACCAGCGTCGGCTCGCCCTTGGGCTCCTTGAAGGTCAGGACGACGAACCGCTGGCCGTCTTCGTCGAGGATCAGCCCCGCTTCCATCGCGCCGGGGCCGCTGGGGGTAATGACGGTCGTTGCCATGTGTGTCGCCTTTAGAAATCCGTGATCGTTCGAAAGGCCCTTAGCGAGCGTTGCCGACAAGCAGAAGGATCACACCCGGTAGCGGGCTTCGAGCAAATCCAGTTCCCGCATCATCTTCTGTGCCGTGGCGCTGCCGATGCGCCGGTCGCGGACCCGCTCGACGACCGAGGCGCGTTCGGCCTTGATGCCGGTCAGCCGGAAGCTGCGTTCGAGCTGGTCCTGAAGCCGCGCCTCCGCCGATGCCTTGGCGGACCCGGTGCGGCTCTCGATCCGCTCGCGGTAGAGGTCCATGACCCGCGTACCGGCGGCGGTGTAGAAATCGGCCTTGCCCTCGCGGGTGGCGAGCGTGTGTTGCGCGACCTCGATGGCCCCGATCGCCGCCTCCGCGGCCGCGACGCGCGCGGCATCCTCCTCGGCCTGCAACGAGGGCTCGGGCGGCATGGTCAGACCGTTGAGCAGGATCGGCAAGGCGATGCTGGCGACGGCGAGCGATACGATGATCACCCCGGCTGCGAGGAAGATCGCAAGATCGCGCGCCGGAAACGCCGTGCCGTCCGTCATCGTCAGCGGGATGGTGAGGACACCTGCGAGGGTGATCGCGCCGCGCACGCCGGCCAGCGACATCGCCGCCACCAGTCGCCAGTCGGGGCTGTATTCGGGCTTGTCCGAGCCGCGGTGCCGGCGTCGCAGCAACGTCAGCCGCAGCGAAATCCACACCCAGCCGAACCGCAACGTCGCCAGTCCCGCGACGATCGCCAGCACGTACACGCCGAGCCACCACGTGCCGTGATGCCCGGTCAGCAGTACCGTCGCCTTGGCGCCTGCGAGAATGGCGGGAAGCTGTTCGCCCAGCAGCACGAAGATGATCCCGTTGAGCGCGAACTGGATCGTGTCCCACACCGAGTTTCGGCGCATCCGGGTGGCGGCCAGCGCCTGTCGCGAGATCTCCGCGAAGGTCATCGTCACGCCCGCCGCAACCGCCGCGAGGATGCCCGAGGCGTGCAGATGCTCGGCCATCAGATACGACCCGAACGGGATCAGCAGGCTGACCAGGATCTGCGAGCCGGGCTCTTCGCCGAACCGCCGCGATACCCAGGCTTTGGCGCGCGTAGCGGCGAGCGTGACGATGATGCCGACGGCAATACCGATCCCTGCCACCCAGATGAAGTTGGTCGCCGCCGCGGATGCCGAGAACGTCCCCGTCAGCGCCGCTGCGATCGCGAAGCGCAGGCACACCAGCCCCGAGGCATCGTTCAGCAGCGATTCGCCTTCGAGGATGTGCATCATCCGCTTCGGGATCGGCACGCGTGCAGCAATCGCCGACACCGCGATCGGATCGGTCGGGGAGACGACGGCGGCCAGTGCGAACGCTACCGCCAACGGCATCGCCGGGATCATCCAGTGGATGAAGAACCCCATCCCGACCACCGTCAGCAGAACCAGCCCGAGCGCGAGTTCGACGACGACCGACAGATCCTTCAGCAGTTCGTCCTTGGGAATCCGCCAGCCGTCGAGGAACAGCAGCGGCGGCAGGAACAGCAGCAGGAACAGCTCGGGATCGAGCGCCACGCGGTAGGACGTCGACAGCCCGATGACCGCGCCGAGCAGGATTTGTACCAGCGGCGTGGGCACCGACACCGGGATCATGCGCGACATCGCGCCGCTCATCACCACGGCGAGCAACAGGAACAGGACGATCGATACGGCTTCCAAGCGGCACTCCCAGGGTCGACACGCTCGTCAGTACCGGGCGCGGTCGGGGTAGAACAACCCCGCGCGGACCGAAAGCGCGGGGGAAAACTGCGCAGGACCACATAGCGTCCGACGCGGCGTTCAGGCAGAACCCGTGTTTCCAGCACCGCGCTGGCCGCACGATTGACGGATCGGAACAGCGCATGGGCGACAGCGATACGGGCACAGGTATGGGAATGGCGGGGCCGCTTGCCGGCGTCATGATCGTCGAGTTCGATGCAATCGGGCCGGTGCCGTTCGCGGCGATGATGCTCGGCGACATGGGCGCGCAGATCGTCCGCATCGTCCGGCCCGGTCGCGCCTATAGCCCCAGCGCCGATGGGCCGGCCCTGGGACGTGGCCGGCGCAGCGTCGAACTCGACCTGAAGACCGAGGCGGGGCGTGCCGACGCGCTGGCGCTCGTCGCGGCGGCGGATGCGCTGCTGGAGGGGACGCGGCCGGGGGTGATGGAGCGGCTCGGCCTTGGTCCTGCCGACTGTCACGCGGTCAATCCGACGCTCGTCTATGGCCGCATGACGGGGTGGGGCCAGACCGGACCGCTGGCGCAGGAGGCCGGGCACGACATAAACTATCTCGCGCTCACCGGGGCGCTGCACGCGATCGGCCCGGCCGAACGACCGATACCGCCGCTAAATCTTGTCGGCGATTACGGCGGCGGGGCGATGATGCTCGCGCTCGGCGTCGTTGCCGGCGTGCTGGCGGCGCGTGGCGGTGGGCCGGGCAGGGTGGTCGACGCGGCGATGACCGACGGCGCCGCATTGCTGTCGAGCCTGTTCTTCACGTTGCACGCGGCCGGCCAATGGAGCGACCGGCGCGCGTCCAATCTGCTCGACGGCGGTGCGCCCTTCTACCGCTGTTATGCATGCGCGGACGGCAGGCATGTCGCGGTCGGCGCGATCGAGCCGCAATTCTTCGCGGCGCTGCTCGCCGGGCTGGACGTCGCGGACTGGCGCGCGGTGCAGCACGACCGCACCCGCTGGCCCGAGATGGCCGCCGCGTTCGAGGCCGCGTTCGCGACCCGCCCGCGCGACGCCTGGGCGGAGCATTTCGCCGGCACCGATGCCTGCGTCACGCCCGTCCTCGATCTCGCCGAAGCGCCGCACCATCCGCACAACGTCGCACGCGGCACCTTCGTCGACGGGTATCCGGCGCCGGCGCCCCGCTTTTCAGCCCCAGCTCTGGACTAGCCTGAAGAGACGGCCGTTACCGTCCCGCGTTCGAGACCATATCCACGTCGCTACCGCCGCCGGTCCGTGCCCGCACATACACGACATACGCGTCGTTGCCCCGCACCCCGCCCAGCACATGCTGGCGTCCGTCGCTGCTATGCCCCGCCGAATATCCGGCCGCGGTCGCCCTGGTATAATAATAATCGAGCATCTTCTGCATCGGCGCGCTGCTCGCAAAGCTCACGACCCGCAGGCGACACCCGTCCTTGTCCGCGCCCGCCGCCTCGGACAACCGCGCCGCCGGATACAGCGGCAGGTCCGCCGGCAACCGGTTCGCCCACCCCGCCGAATAGCCGATCTTCTGCGCACAGACCCCGGCATCCGGCGTCTTCTGCCGCTCGGCGAGCGCGCCCAGGGTCAGCGCGCCGTCCGCCGATTTGCATTCCGGGCAGTCGTTCGACGCCGCCGGTGCGCGTTTCAGCGTCGCCGGATCGACCGGATCCCTCGGCAACGCCGCGTCCGCGGGTACCGCACCCGTCATGGGCTGCGGCGGCGGGCGCACCGCACCGGTATTCGACGATTGCGCCAGTCGCGGATCGACCATGATCTGGCCGCCCAACGACGACGTCAGCGCCGGATCGCGCGTGCCGTTGATCAGTTCGGCATCGAGGCTGTTGAGATCCTGCTGATCGGTCGACGACCGGTTGCAGGCGGCGAGCGCGAGCGGGAGCAGAAGTGCGGAGCGCAGGGGGAAAGTCATCACTCGCATCCTATGCACCGACGACGGTGAAGAAAGCGTTTTCCGCAATCGCGCAGGCGAACTGCCCGCGTGTGCCGCCGTGCACTCCGCATCACCGCACGGATGGTCACGCGACGTCGATCTTGTCCGAACCGGTCCGACCCGCCATGTTCATCTTATGCTGAACATCGTCTCGATCCTCATCGGCCTCGTCACCCTGGTGCTCGGCCTCGTCGCCTTCATTCCGCTACTCGGCTGGATGAACTGGCTCGTCATCCCGATCGGGATCGTCGGCGCCGCAGTCGGCGCGCTGTCGTCGAGCAGCGGCGGGCGCAACCTCAACATCGTCCTGATCATCGTCTTCGCCATCCGCCTCAGCCTCGGCGGCGGCATCATCTGACGCAAGAAGGGCCCGGCGTTTCCACCGGGCCCTCCTGACTTACACCGGTGCCGGATCAACGACAGCGGACGTTGCCGCGGTCGATCGACGAGCCGAGCACCGCGCCACCGCCCGCGCCGATCAGCGTACCGAGCAGTCGCGAACCGCCGCCCGCGATGACGTTGCCCAGCGCACCGCCGGCAAGCCCACCGACGATCAGGCCCGTTGTCCCGTCGCTGCGACGGCAATAATAGCGCCCGTTGCCGCCGCGATAGATGCGGTCGTTCCGGCCGAGACGCCGCTCCTGGTAATAGCGCCCGTCGCGGTAATAGCGGTCGGCGAAATAGCCGCGCTGGCCACGCTCGTACCGATTATAGTCATAGCCGCGATACTGCTGCCAGTTGCGCCCGTCGTTGCGGCGATCCTGGCGGATGTCACGGATATCGCCGCGGCGGTCCTGGCGGGCATCGCGCACCTCCTCGCGGTATTCGCGGCGGGCGTCACGCACGTCGCCGCGCGAATCGGCATCGCGCACGTCGCGACGATAATCGCGCTGCGCGTCGCGGACCTGGTCGTTATACTCGCGATTGGCACCGCGGACCGTCGATTGCGCGGTCGCGGGGATTGCGCCGAACGCGGTGGCGGCAAGGGCCGCCGACAGAATGGCAATACGCATGATCTCTCTCCCGATAGTATGGAAAGAGAACGGCCGGCCGATGCGCGGGTTGCGTGAACCGCAAACTACGTCGCATTCAGCCGGCCGACAGGTATCTGAGATCAGGCGCTTTTATGCGGCCAGGTTGTGCTCAAGCGTGATCTCGGCATTGAGGACCTTCGACACCGGGCAATTCGCCTTGGCGTCCGCGGCGATCGCCTCGAACTCTTCCTTGGTGATACCGTCGATCTTGGCGTTCAGCGTCAGCGCCGACTTGGTGATCTTGAAGCCATCGCCGTCCTTGTCGAGCGTCACCTTCGCCGACGTCTCCAGCGTGCCGGCCTCATAGCCCTTGCCCGCCAGCGCGAAGCTCAGCGCCATCGTGAAGCACGACGCATGCGCCGCCGCGATCAGCTCCTCGGGGTTGGTGCCCGGCTCGTTCTCGAACCGCGTGTTGAAGCCGTAGGGGCTGTCGGACAACACGCCCGATTGCGTCGAGACATGGCCCTTGCCGCTCTTGCCGAGACCGTCATACTTTGCCGAACCGCTGCGTGTGGTCATCGTTTTGATCCTTCGCTGGACAAGAAAAAAGGCGCCGTGGTTTCCCACGACGCCCTCTCACAACGCGCGACTACCGAAATAGCGACGCAGTATTTTTCCGACTTAGCGGCAACGACGATTGTTGTTGCTCGTGCCCTTGTCGATCGCGCGACCGGCAAGACCGCCGAGCACCGCACCACCGAGCGTGCCGACCGTACGGTCGCCGCGGGTGTCGACCGTACGGCCGAGCAGGGCACCGCCGACGCCGCCGATGATCGTCCCGGTCGTGCCGTTGCTCTTCTTGCAATAGACGCGGCCGTCACGACCACGCCATTCGCGACGATCGCGGGCGTCTGCGGCAGAAACCGGGATGAGGACGGTTGGCAGGACCATGGCGCTGCAGCCGAGTGCGAGGATGAACTTCCGCATGAGTAAACTCCCTAGTGAATTGATCTGATAGCGTAACGAGGAGACTATACCGCTGGTTTCATGAACCGAAAACAACACCGCGTTCATGTTGGCTCACAGTATTGCGCCGCGGTCCGGCGCTTGTCCTTTACCGGTACCGGCGCGGCGGTTACGCCGCCTGCATGTTGCCCGTCCCCCTGCCTGTCGAGATTCTGCCCGTCGCTGCGCCGTGGCTCGACCTCGCCGGTCTCGCGGTGTTCGCCGCTTCGGGTGCGCTGGCAGCGGCCAAGCGCGGCCAGACCGTCGTGACGCTCGTGTTCTTCGGCCTGATCACGGGCGTCGGCGGCGGCACGGTGCGCGACCTGTTGATCGGCGCGCCGGTGTTCTGGGTCCACGACGCGCGCGCGGCGAGCGTCTGCCTGAGCGTGGCGCTGCTGATCTGGGTGACGCCCGAGCGTTGGTGGAAGGACGAGGCACTGGGCTGGTTCGATGCGGTCGGGCTCGCGGCATACGCGGTCTACGGCGCGGCCAAGGCGCTCGGCTACGGGATCCCGCCCGTGCCCGCGGCGCTGATGGGGGTGATGACGGCGTGCGTCGGCGGCATCATCCGCGACGTGCTGGCGGGCGAACCGTCGATCCTGATGCGACCCGAACTCTATGTGACCGCGGCGGCGCTGGCCGCGACGAGTTACGTTGGGCTGGTGCTGGCCGGCGTTCCGCTCGGATGGGCCGCTGTCATTGCGGCGAGCGCCGGGTTCACGCTGAGGGCGGCCGCGATCCGTTTCCACCTGGCGCTGCCGGCGTATGGTGGAAGCCGCTAGCCTGCCCGCTTTTTACCGTGTTTCCCCGCGAAGGCGGGGATCCAGACTGGGCTCCCGCCTTCGCGGGAGAACAAGGAGGGCGGCCGGACTTTAGCAAGGGTCCGGTCCCTCGTCCGTCCAGCCCAGTCCTATCGCTACCCTACACCACCCCGGCGAAGGCCGGGGCCCAATTGGTGAGGTCGCAGTAACGAAGCGCAGTCCGCCGTTGCGACGTCTCCCAATTGGCCCCCGGCCTTCGCCGGGGTGGATATCTAGCGGGCGTCTATTTTACGGATTGCTAAGAGGTGTGCCGACAAGGTCGGTGCCATCACCCCAGCACCACGCCAACATCCGCAAACCGCTTCAACTCCATCGGCGGCACCGCAGACTCGTTCAGCGCATATCGCCAGTGCCCCACGTCGATCCACTGCCCATTCTTGTACCCGACCTCGCGATATCCCCCCGTGCGGCGAAAACCGGCCGCTTCGTGCAGCATGACCGAGCCGTCGTTGGGCAGCGCGATCGCGCCGATCGCCTGCGTGAACCCTTGCGCGCGCAGCGTGTCGATCAGCACCGCGTACAGCCGCCGGCCCACGCCCCGCCGCTGCGCCGCGTCCGCGACGTAGATGGTGGTTTCGCATGCGAACCGATACGCCGCGCGCTTGTGGAACGCGGACGCATAGGCATAGGCCAGCACACCACCTTCAGCGCCGCCATCATCGCCAGTCGTCGCCACCAGCCACGGATACAGCCCGTCCGACGCGGCCATCCGCGCCCGCATTTCCTCCGCATCGGGCGCCTCGGTCTCGAACGATACCGTCCCGACCAGCACGTGCGGCGCATAGATCGCCGCGATCGAGGCAGCATCTGCGAGCCGGGCAGCCCGGATCACGATACCCCCTCCGTTCGCAGGCGCCGCCATCCTCAGAACCCGATGCGCGCCAGCAACAGGTCGAGCAGCTTCGCATCGCCGATGCCAGCCGTCGTCGGCCCCATGCCGCCGCACTCCAAACAGCGCGCCTGGATCGATCCCGACGTCGCCAGTCGCTTCATGTCGCCCACCGCGCGCGCGAGCATCTGGCGCCGGTCCGCCGCGACATGCGCGAACGCATCGCCACCGCCTGCGTCATCGTCCGAACCGTCATTGCCGAAATCCTGCGCGATCGTCGCGAGGAAGCCCGGCTTCTTTTCCAGATATTCGGCATGCACCTTGGCCGGATCGAGCTTGGCGCGCTTTGCCGCTTCGTCGATCGCATCCTGCAACGTGCCGAACCGGTCGACCAGGCCGATCTGCCGCGCGGTGCCGCCATCCCAGACGCGGCCCTGGCCGATCGCGTCGACCCGCGCCGGCGTCATCTTTCGCGACGCCGCCACGCGCGCGACGAACTCGCGATAGCCGTTCTCGATGCCGGCCTGTGCGATCGCGTCGAACATCGGCGTGGTGCCGCCGACGACATCGGGCTGGCCCGACAGCGGCGTGGTCTTCACGCCGTCGCTGGTCACGCCGATCTTGGCGAGCGCGTTCTCGAAGGTCGGGATGACGCCGAAAATGCCGATCGAGCCGGTGATCGTGCCCGGCTCGGCAAAGATCACGTCGGCGGGCGTCGACACCCAGTATCCGCCGCTTGCCGCGAGCCCGCCCATCGAAACGACCACGGGCAGTTTCTGCCGCTTGGCCTCGAGGATCGCGAGCCGGATCTGTTCCGACGCCAGCACCGAACCACCCGGCGAATCGACGCGCACGACCAGCGCCTTCAGCGTCTTCTTCGCGAGCCCGTCGAGCACCGCCTTCTCGATCGTCTTGCCCGCCGCCTTGCCGGGACCGCTCTCGCCGTCGACGATCTCGCCGGCGATCGTCAGCACGCCGATCGCGTCGCCGCCGGTCGGCAACGGGTTCGCCCTCACCCAGGCGTCGTATTTGATCGCGTTGTAATTGCCCGCGGGCTTCTTGTCGTCCGACCCGGCGATCTCCGCGACGCGCCGCCCGAATGCGGTGCGGTCGCCGAGCTTGTCGACGATCCCGGCGCGCAGGTTCGCTTCGGCGACGCTGCCGTTCGCGGCGATGATGATCTTGTCGGGCGCGCTCAGGAACTGTGCGATCTGCGCCTTGGGGCGTGCCTTCGCAACGGCCTCGCGCCACTGCGCGAACAGCGTGCCGTACAGCGCGGTGCTCGCCGCTTTCGCGTCGTCGCTCTGGTCGGCGCGCGTGTAGGGTTCGACGAACGACTTGTAGCGGCCGACGCGGTAGACGTGCGCGTTGACGCCGAGCTTGTCGATCAGGCCCTTGTAATAGAGCTGGTTTCCGCCCGGTCCCATGAAGATCGTGCCGCCCAGCGGATTGACCCAGACCTCGCTCGCGTTCGCGGCCAAGCGATAGCCGCCATCGGTGTACGCGGTCGCATAGGCCAGCACCGGCTTGCCGCTCGCCCGCACCCGCGCCAGCGCGTCGCCGACTTCGCCCAGGGCTGCGGGATAGGCACCGCCGAAGCTGTCGAGATCGAGCACCAGCACCTTCACGCGCGCATCGGTCCGCGCGGTGTCGATCGAGCGGACCACGTCGCGCAGGCGGAACTGGCGAGTCGTGCTCTGCCCCGACAGGGCGGCGAAGGCTGCCTGTTCCTCGGGCTGCTCGACGATCGACCCGTTGAGGTCGAGCACCAGCGCGCCGTCCTTGATCGGCTTGGTCCCCGGCCGCGCGTTGAGCGCCGCGAAGACCAGCCCCAAGAACAACAGCATCGCGATCAGGACGAGCGCGTCCTTGATCGCCACGAGGAACTTCCACACGCCCCGGACAAGTCGCCATTTCTTCCGCGGGGGGCGGGCGGGATCGACATAGGAGGGGGTGTAGGACGGCGCAGCGGTATCGGTCATGGCACGAGAGCTAGAGCATGCGTGGACGGAGGTAAATGCCCTGTATTACGGTGCCAACACAGGCGGGCGTTCGAGTCCTCGCATTTACCCGAGCGCTACAGAGTCCCCCTCCCGCTTGCGGGAGGGGTTAGGGGAGGGGAGTCCCACGAGCATCCCGCCCGAAAAACCCCTCCCCCGACCCCTCCCGCAAGCGGAAGGGGGGCAGAAGGGAGCATCGAACCGCCCGAGTGTTCTCCTGCGAACGCAGGAGCCCAGGATACCAAGCACCGCCCTCCGTCACCCTGGACTCCTGCGTGCGCAGGAGAACGCCAGTGCGGTTATCAGAACAAGTATCGACCCCTCAGCCACGATGCCCGAAACCCACGCCCGCCCGAAAAAATTCGCCCCCGGAACCTTTGACATGGCCGCCCACCGGACACATATGCCGTTCGTTGGCACTCGGGATCCCTGAGTGCCAGAAATCTGTCACAATCCCAAAAGGACATGGATCCCATGAACTTTCGTCCGTTGCATGATCGCGTGCTGGTGAAGCGCCTCGAAGCCGAAGAGAAGACGGCTGGCGGCATCATCATCCCCGACACCGCCAAGGAAAAGCCGCAGGAAGGCGAAGTCGTCGCCATCGGCACCGGCACCCGCGCCGAGAACGGCACGATCACCCCGCTCGACGTCAAGACCGGCGACAAGATCCTGTTCGGCAAATGGTCGGGCACCGAGGTCAAGGTCGACGGCGAAGACCTTCTGATCATGAAGGAATCCGACATCCTCGGGATCGTCGGCTGACTTCTGCCGGGTTACCTAAGTGTAACCTTATCGTGACTTTTCAACTTATGCGAAAGGGCAGCTGACATGGCTTCCAAGGACGTAAAATTCGGTCGTGACGCGCGTGAGCGCATCCTCCGCGGCGTCGACATCCTCGCCGACGCAGTCAAGGTGACCTTGGGCCCCAAGGGCCGCAACGTCGTCATCGACAAGAGCTTCGGCGCACCGCGCATCACCAAGGACGGCGTCACCGTCGCCAAGGAGATCGAGCTCAAGGACAAGTTCGAGAACATGGGTGCGCAGATGCTGCGCGAAGTGGCCTCGAAGACCAACGACATCGCCGGTGACGGCACCACCACCGCGACGGTTCTGGCGCAGGCCATCGTCCGCGAGGGCATGAAGTCGGTCGCAGCGGGCATGAACCCGATGGACCTGAAGCGCGGCATCGATCTCGCCGTCATCAAGGTCGTCGAGGACGTCAAGGCGCGTTCGAAGCCGGTTTCGGGTTCGAAGGAAGTGGCGCAGGTCGGTATCATCTCGGCAAACGGCGACCGTGAAGTCGGCGAGAAGATCGCCGAAGCCATGGAGAAGGTCGGCAAGGAAGGCGTGATCACCGTCGAGGAAGCGAAGGGTCTCGAATTCGAGCTCGACGTCGTCGAGGGCATGCAGTTCGACCGCGGCTATCTGTCGCCGTACTTCATCACCAACCCCGAGAAGATGACCGTCGAGCTTCAGGATCCCTACATCCTGATCCACGAGAAGAAGCTCTCGAACCTGCAGGCGATGCTCCCGATCCTGGAAGCCGTCGTTCAGTCGGGTCGTCCGCTCCTGATCATCGCCGAGGACATCGAGGGTGAGGCTCTGGCCACGCTCGTCGTCAACAAGCTGCGCGGCGGCCTGAAGGTCGCAGCGGTCAAGGCACCGGGCTTCGGCGATCGTCGCAAGGCGATGCTCGAGGACATCGCGATCCTGACCAAGGGCGAGATGATCTCGGAAGACCTCGGCATCAAGCTCGAGACCGTCACGCTCGGCATGCTCGGCACCGCCAAGCGCGTTACGATCGACAAGGACAACACCGTCATCGTCGACGGTGCCGGCGATCACGACACGATCAAGGGCCGCACCGAAGCGATCCGCCAGCAGATCGAGAACACGACCAGCGACTACGACAAGGAGAAGCTCCAGGAGCGTCTCGCCAAGCTTGCCGGCGGCGTTGCCGTGATCAAGGTCGGCGGTTCTTCGGAAGTCGAAGTCAAGGAGCGCAAGGACCGCGTCGACGACGCGCTGCACGCAACCCGCGCAGCCGTCGAAGAAGGCATCGTCCCCGGCGGCGGTACGGCCCTGCTGTACGCAACCAAGGCGCTTGACGGCCTAGAGGGTGCGAACGACGACCAGACGCGCGGTATCGATATCGTCCGCAAGTCGCTGACGGCTCTGGTTCGCCAGATCGCTCAGAATGCCGGTCATGACGGTGCGGTGGTTTCGGGCAAGCTGCTCGACGGCAACGACTCGAACATCGGCTTCAACGCCGCGACCGACACCTACGAGAACCTCGTGGAAGCCGGCGTGATCGATCCGACCAAGGTCGTCCGCACCGCGCTGCAGAACGCAGCATCGGTTGCAGGCCTCCTGATCACGACCGAAGCGGCCGTGAGCGAAATGGCCGAAGACAAGCCCGCCATGCCCATGGGCGGCGGCGGCATGGGCGGCATGGGCGGCATGGACTTCTGATCCGAAGGGCAGGATTATAGCCAGACTGGCTATAATCCTGCCCGAGGACGGCCGGCGGGTCGGCGGCGCAAGCCACCGATCCCGTCCGACGAAAGCAGCGGCTCCGCCGATGCTCGGTTCCAAGCCAAACCACCGACCAAGGCAAAGGGCTGGGGAGCAATCCCCGGCCCTTTGTTTGTCGTTCGAAGACAAGCGCGGATCATCGGGCTTTACGCAAAGCAACCGGACCGATCCGGCCAGAATACCCGCGATGTGTATACCATCCGCAATCGTCGACATCGTCCCGGACACGGCCACTCGGGAGGTGCAACCGCGCTACGATAGCGCTACTACCGCCGCATGACGCCAGGACGCATCGATCAACTGACCGAAGCTCAGCGCGCGTGCTTGCGGCTTGTGTTGACGCATCACAACTCGAAGGAAATCGCGGCGATCTTCGGCGTGTCGCCGTCGGCGATCGACAAGCGGATCGAGCGGGCGATCCAGATTCTCGGCGTCGGCACGCGGTTCGAGGCGGCACGGCGGCTCCAGGAGCATGAGGGGTTGCAGGACAGCGTCATCACGCCGGAACGCCCGCCGAGCGACGAAGCACCGCCTGCAGATACACCCATTTTGACGTACGAACGGCTCCCATCCGAACCAATCGACGTTCCCATTCCCCCGTCCCCACCGCCAAAGGTCGACCAGATCGAGCCGTGGGGGCTCGTTCGCCGCTTCATGGGAATGTCCCAGCCAGGCGGGCCGATCGGCACAGCGCGGAACCGGATTTCGAAGGGCGACAGGATCGTCAGATTGATCGGACTCATGGGTCTGATCGCCATTACCTCGATGGCGATCGTGAACATGGCGATGACGCTGACCAGCCTGTTGCGGTCGAACCGCAACCATACTGCTCCGATACACGGTCCGGCTACGGCGGCGCCAAGGGGGAGAATAACGATGCTGAAAGAACGCCGCACCGCGACCGACGCGGTCACGCTGCAATTCCTGAAGGCCGAAGCCGCCGTCGACGAGGCAGCCATGCTCGCCGCGTCGTGCGTGGCGACGCTGCTGCAACAACGTGTCGCCGCCAACCTGCCGGTCGGCACGGGTGTCGCCGCGTTGCAAATGATCTCTCAGGCCTCGCTCGACATCATCACCGCGCGCCAGCGGTTCGTCGAGGCGCATCACGCGCTCGTCCAGGTCCGGACGGACATCGGGCTTGGCCAGTTCTACGGCTATGGCGACACCGCCGAATGCCCGCCGAACGAAGGTGCCTTGCGCGCAGACCCGCCACTTCGCCTCGCCGCGGTCGCCTGATCGACCACGTACGGTCCTGCTTCGGAGGGTAAAGTTGGATCGGGTCCTGATCTTCTACACGATACAGTTGGCGGCTTCGGGCTATGCCATCCTGCGGGGTGGCGCACCGGAGCGGCTGACGGGGCTGGCGTTGCTGATCGCGGCGCTGTCGACCGGTATCGTCGAGCGCAACGTGACTTCCCTGTTTTCGGGGTTGGAACTGGGCGTCATGATCGTCGACCTGATCCTGCTCGCAGTCATGATCGGGATCACGCTGAGCGCCGATCGTTTCTGGCCGGCCTGGGTCACCGCGCTTCACGCGTTGGGGACCGGGGCGCATCTGGCCAGAGCGATCAGCCCCGATGTGATCCGGCTCGTCTACGCGCTGCTCTCCGCGGCATGGAGTTATCCCATCGTTCTGCTTCTCGTGATCGGGACAGCCAGGCACTCGCAACGGATCCGGGCAAAGGGCTGGGATCTCGATTGGAGCCGGCAAGATCCGACGATACGCTGAAGTGATATCGGACACAGCCCTGATGACCTACGCATGCTCCATCGTTTCCGGCGTTGCGCTCAAACACAATCCGCCACCCGTCCCGTCGGACCCCGTCCTGGTCGAGGTCGCGCGGCGGCTCTACATGATGCGAAAGGTTCGCGACGACCTGTTGGGCACCAACCTGTTTTCCGAACCGGCATGGGATATCATGCTGGACCTGTTCATCTCCGATGACGAAGGTCTGAGACTGAGTGTATCGGCGGTGTGCATCGGCGCCCGCGCACCCTCGGCGACGGCCCTGCGATATCTGACGATGCTGCAGGATTCGGGTCTCGTCGAGCGCAGCCGCGACGAACGCGACGGCCGGCGGTCTCACGTCCAGCTCACGCCACTCGGCCGCAGGCGGATGGAAGGGTTGCTCGCACGCATGGTGGACGTGTGAGCGAATCAGCCGAGCCGGAGAGCGGGTTGCCACGCATGGAGCGCTGGAGCGGATGACGGGAATCGAACCCGCGTATTCAGCTTGGAAGGCTGCTGTACTACCATTGTACTACACCCGCTCGGTGCACCCAGGCGTGGCGCCGAGTTAGCGTCGCAGCGCGGCCGGCGCAAGCGTCACATGGCATCGCAGCCCCCAAGGCCTTGCTCGCAACGCCGCGAGATGGTTCACGCGTTGCTCACCATTCCGCGCTACGGGCGATAGCCGATGGATCACGACGCGACGCTTCCCGACCGGGCCAGGCCCGATCCCCGTCCGCGATCCGCGGTAAGCGGGGGCGCGGGGATTTGCGGCCTGCTGGGCATCTTCACATGGCTCGGTATCGCCCGCTGGTATGGGATGGACGGTCCGTATTCGGCGTTGGTCAACGTGTTCGCGTGCGGGTTGCCGATGGTCGTCTGGTCGCTGGCGATCGACAAGGTCCACCGCAACGACAGTACCGGGATCGACTGGTCCGCCCGCAAGCCTGTGCGCGCGACGCTCGAGACGAGCCTTACCAAACTCGCCGGGCTCTGGGCGACATGGGCGGCCATCGCGGTGATATACGGAACGGTGCGATCATACTGGCAGGGCAATTTCGCGTTTGCGATGTGGTGCTTCACGAACGCGGCGCCCATCCTGTTCGTCGCCTCCATCCCCTATGTCGTATGGATCGACCGATATCTGATCGAGCCGCGCGACGGCGCCTGGCACCTCGGCGCCTGGCTGACCGGGCAGGCGGATGTCGAGCATGAGGCCATATATGGCCATCTCCGCGCATGGGGGGTGAAGACGTTCTTCCTCGCCTTCATGCTGGCGATCGTACCGCCAGGATTCGCCACGTTCGTCCGCGGCGATCTGGGGTCGGTGCTGCACGATCCCGTCGCATTGGCGAACTGGCTGATCACCTTCATGTTCCTGATCGACGTGGCGTTCGCGACGGTCGGCTACATCCTGACGCTTCGTCCACTCGATTCGCATATCCGCAGCGCCAACCCGTTCGCCGCCGCGTGGATGGCGGCGTTGATGTGCTATCCGCCGTTCATCCTGATGAACGACGGCGGTCCGCTCGATTATCATCCGGGCACGTCGGACTGGGCGTACTGGTTCCAGGGGCATCCGGTGTTGCTTGCCCTCATTGGCGCGGTCCTGGTCGCGCTGACCGCGATCTATGCCTGGGCGACGGTGGCATTCGGCTTTCGCTTTTCCAACCTGACCAACCGCGGCATCCTGACGCACGGGCCCTATGCGATATCGCGGCATCCGGCGTATCTGTCGAAGAACCTGTTCTGGTGGATCTCGACGATTCCGGTCCTGACCACGGGCAGCATCGTCGATGCGACGCGGGCGACGTTGCTGCTGGCGGCGGTCGGCGGCGTGTATTTCTGGCGCGCGAAGACCGAAGAGCGGCATCTGAAGCTCGATCCGGACTACCGCGTGTATTTCGACTGGATGACCCGCAACGGACTGGTGCCGCGGCTGTTCGCGAGGATCAAGGGCAAGGCCTGAGGACCGAAAACTGTCCGGATCTGGCTAGGACATAAGCCACCTCGCGTCCGTCATCCTGACGAAAGTCAGGATCCAGGGTCACCAAGGACAGCCGTTAATGGCTCTGGATCCTGACTTTACTTAGGATGACGATACCAGTGCAGGCTTGTCTCCGCCGAGGCGAAGGGGCGATTAGAAGCTCGATTCGTCGTACACCTTCGAAACGTCGCCGCCCCAAACGCCGTGATACTTCTCTAGCAGCACTTCCGCCGGCACCTTGCCGCTGCGTACGATCTCCCGCAGCGGGTCGAGGAAGCCGGTCTCGTTGTCGCCCGCCCGATTGAACCGCGCCCGTGCCGACAGCCCGGCCCCGGCAATATCCAGCGCATGGCCCGCGATATCGCGCAGCGTGCCGCCGCCCGCGATCGGCGCGTCCAGACCCAGCTTCGGCACCGCATCGCGCAATGCCTGACGCTCGTCGATCGACCAGTCCTTGACCAAGTCCCACGCCGCATCGAGCGCGCCCTGATCGTACAGCAGTCCGACCCACAAAGCCGGCAGCGCGCAGATACGGTTCCACGGCCCGCCATCGGCACCGCGCATCTCGAGGAAGGTCTTCAGCCGCACCTCGGGGAACGCGGTCGACAGATGATCGGTCCAGTCGTCGAGCGTCGGCATCTCGCCCGGCAGCACCGACAATTCACCCTTTAGGAAGTCGCGGAACGACAGCCCGGCCGCGTCGATATACTTGCCCTCGCGGTAGACGAAGTACATCGGCACATCGAGCGCATACTCGGTGTACCGCTCATACCCGAAGCCATCCTCGAACACGAACGGCAGCATGCCGGTGCGGTGCGGATCGGTGTCGGACCAGATATGGCTGCGATACGACAGCATGCCGTTCGGCTTGCCCTCCGTGAACGGCGAGTTGGCGAACAGCGCGGTCGCCAGCGGCTGGAGCGCGAGGCCTACGCGGAATTTCTTCACCATGTCGGCTTCGGACGCGTAATCCAGGTTCACCTGGATCGTGCAGGTCCGCAGCATCATGTCGAGCCCCATGCTGCCGACGCGCGGCATGTGCCGCAGCATGATCGCATAGCGCCCCTTGGGCATCGTCGGCAGTTCGACGCGCGTCTTGTCCGGCCACATGCCGAGCCCGAGGAAGCCGATGCCAAGCTTCTCGCCCGCCGCCTTCACCTGCTCCAGATGGCGCCCGGTCTCGGCGCAGGTTTCATGCAACGAGTCGAGCGGCGCGCCCGAGAGTTCGAACTGGCCCGCGGGCTCCAGGCTGATGCTGCCGTCGGGACCCGACATGGCGATGGCGTTGCCGCCCTCCATGACCGGCTTCCAGCCATATTGCTCCAGCTCGCCGAGCAGCGCGCGGATGCCGCTGGGCTCGTCATAGGACGGTGCGTGATGATCGCCGTTCGCATAGACGAACTTCTCGTGCTCGGTGCCGATCCGCCACGCGTCCTTCGGCTTTTCGCCGCGCGCGAAGCTAGCGATCAACTGGTCGCGCGACTCGATCGTCGGGCTGGTCTTTTTCGGAGCGGAATTAAGCGTCATGATCGCGCCTTACGCGCCGATGAACGACCCCGCTAGAGGGGATTCGGACCAATCGGTACCTATATCGCCCGGCTGCTCAGGCGGGACTCCAATCGCCCGCCGCCGCCATCCACAACGCGACCGCCGCGCCCGCTGCCGTTTCAGCGCGCAGGATGCGCGGACCGAGCCCGATGCCGACCGCGTTCGGATGCGCGCGGATCGCCTCCCGCTCCTCCGCGTCGAAGCCGCCTTCGGGACCGATCAGTATCGCCGCCGGACCGGGACGCGACCGCATCGCCTCCAGCGCCGGCACGCCGCCGGTCTCGTCGGCAAAGAACAGCGCGCGATCCTGCGGCCAGTCGCGTAGCAGCGCGGCGAGCTTCACCGGCTCGGCAACCTCGGGCAGGGCCGTGCGACCGCATTGCTCCGCGGCCTCGATCATCTGCGTCCGCAGGCGCTCGGTATTGGGCTTGTCGACGATCGTCCGCCGCGTGACCACCGGCACCAGCCGCGCGACGCCGAGCTCGCACGCCTTCTCCGCCATCCAGTCGATCCGGCCCTTCTTGAGTGGCGCGGCGCACAGCCACAGATCGGGCACGTCCTCCCGCGGCCGCAGCAATGCGGTGACGTCGAGCCCCAGGTCGCGCTTGCCGACGCTCGCCGCGACCCCGAGCCATTCGCCGGTCCGATCGTCGAACAGCTTCACCGGATTGCCGATCTTCATCCGCATCACCCCAACGAGATAATGCGCGGCCGGGCCATCCACGTGGAGGGGACCGGCCGAAAGCGGCGTATCGACGAATAGGCGCGGCGTGGATTGCGGCGGCCAGGCGGGAGTCGCGGGCATGGGGGCGTCCTAGCAAATCCTCACCAGCACGGGGAGGGGGGCAGTCCGTCGCCAGCAGACCGAGTCAAGTTGACGGGTGTTGGCATCTACAGAGTTTGACCGGCGGATACCCAAGGCTCCGTCATCCTGACGAAAGTCAGGATCCAGGGTAATTGCGGATTGTCCTTCTTGGCTCTGTATCCTGACTTTCGTCAGGATGACGGTTAGCGATCTTGGTAGCTGATTGTTCGTAGTCGGACGGCGGGTGAGCGATGGATCCTCAACGTTCCTCGTACAATTGTTCCTGAGCCGCCCCTTTTTGGCAGTTCAGTTCAGCGCTTCCGCCGCGCCCACATCTTCCGCGCCACCACCCACGCAACAACCAGAATCACGACGCCAAGGATCAAAACCCCAGCCACCGCCCCGGCGACCCGAAAGATCCCCCAGAACAATGCCTCGACGAAGCGGCCGACCGCGACCGAAAGGCCGATCACAAAAGGGGCTCCACACGCGACACGCCCCACCGGTAGCCGGCAAAGGCTTGCGCGCCAAACCCCGTCTTCCTACGCCTCCGCTATGCAGACCAAGCCGAGCCACGCGGAAATCGTCCCCGACAGCGAACACAAGGGCTTGGTCGGCAGCCTCCCGCCAACCCTCCGCGGCCTTGCGCTCCTCGCCCGGTTCGACCGCCCGATCGGCTGGTGGCTGCTGTTCTGGCCCGGCGCCTGGGGCGTCGCGCTCGCCGGCGGCGCGGTCGACCGATGGGACCTGATCCTCTGGCTTCTCCTCGGCAGCATCGCGATGCGCGGAGCAGGCTGTGTCTTCAACGACATCGTCGACCGCGACCTCGACGCACAGGTCGCCCGCACACGGGCCCGGCCGATCCCCAGCGGGCTCGTCTCGATCAAGCTCGCCTGGATCTGGCTCGTCTCGCTCTGCCTGATCGGCTTGGTCGTCCTGGTCCAACTCACCCCCTTCGCCGCGATCGTCGCGCTCGCAAGCCTCGCCCCGGTCGCCGCTTATCCCTTCATGAAGCGCATCACCTGGTGGCCACAGGCGTGGCTCGGCATCGTCTTCTCCTGGGCGCTGCTGGTCGGCTGGAGCGATGTCGCAGGCGCTCTCAATACGCCGATGTGGCTGCTCTATGCCGGCTCGATCGCCTGGGTAATCGGCTACGACACAATCTATGCGCTGCAGGACCGTGAGGACGACGCAATGATCGGCATCCGCTCGTCCGCGCTCCGTATGGGCACACACGTAAAGGCCGGTGTCGGCGTCTGCTACATCGCTGCCATCGCGCTCTGGGCCGCAGCCTTCTGGCAAGTCCGTCCCGACCCGCTTGCGCTCGCGGCGCTCGTCCCCGTCGCAACCCATCTCGCGTGGCAGGTCGCCACCCTAAAACCCGACACCCACGAAGGCGCCGGCATCGCCGCGCTCGCCCGCTTCCGCGCGAACCGTTTCGCCGGACTACTCATGTTCCTCGCCTGCGTGGTTGTCGGCACGAGCCTGCATCCTTAAGTCGCTGATATGCTGACCCCAGACCAAGCCCGCGACCGCGCCCACGACATCGTCCAGCGCGCGAGGGCCGCCGGCGCCGACGCCGCCGACGCGGTCTTCGCCGCCGATGCCGCACTCGACGTGTCGATCCGCCTCGGCAAGCTCGAAGATATCGGCCGCTCCGAAAGCGAGGATCTCGGCCTGCGCGTTTTCGTCGGCCAGCGCTCGGCCAGCGTCTCGACCTCCGATCTGTCGACCGCCGCGATGGACGCGCTGGTCGAACGCGCGGTGGCGATGGCACGCGAAGCCCCCGAAGATCCCTGGGCCGGGCTCGCTCCCGCCGACCGCCTCCTCCACGGCATCGTCCCGATGCTCGGCCTAGACGACGGCGGCGAAGCCAGCCCCGAGCAACTCCGCGATGCAGCCCTCGAAGCCGAAGACGCCGCCCGTGCCGTCCCCGGCGTCTCGAATAGCGAAGGCGGTGGCGCCAGCGCCTCGCGCAGCGTCTGGGCGCTCGCCACCAGTCACGGTTTCGCCGGTGCCTACGCCGCGACCGGCTACGGCGTCTCGGCCAGCGTGCTCGCCGGGGAAGGCGGCAACATGCAGCGTGATTACGCGCACCACAGCGCCCGCCTCCGCGCACATCTCGAATCCCCCGAAGCGATCGGCCGCCGCGCCGGTGAACAGGCGGTCGCCCGGCTCAACCCCGGTCGCCTCGTCAGCGGGCCCACCACGATCGTCTACGACCGTCGCGTCGGTGGATCGCTCGTCGGCCACATGCTTGGCGCAATCTCCGGACAGGCGATCACGCGGAAGACCAGCTTCCTGCTCGATTCGCTCGGCAGCCAAATCTTCGCGCACGGCATCACCATTCGCGACGATCCGCATCGCCCGCATGGCCTGCGCTCGCGCCCGTTCGACGGCGAGGGCCTACCCGTATCGCCGAGCGAGATCATCGAGAATGGCATGCTCGAACGCTGGCTGCTCGACTCAGCTTCGGCACGCCAGCTCGGTCTCGAACCGACCGGCCATGCCGCCCGCGGTGTCGGCGGCGGCCCCGGCGTAGCGACCAGCAACGTCTTCATGGAGCCGGGCCATGTCCCGCTCGAAACGCTGATCGCCGACATCGAATCGGGCGTCTACGTCACCGAACTGATGGGCGGCGGCGCGAACGGCGTGACCGGCGACTACAGCCGTGGCGCGGCCGGCTTCCGCATCGAGAACGGCCAGATCACCACGCCGGTCGCCGAGTTCACGATCGCGGGCAACGTCAAGGACATGTTCCTCGCGATGACGCCAGCGAACGATCTCGAATTTCGCTACGGCGTCAACGTACCGACTCTCCGCGTGGAGGGCATGACGGTGGCGAGTGGCTGACCGGCGGCGCCGCGGGCCGGAACGGTCGCCGGAATGGCTGCGCGCGATGGCCGACGCCGTCGCGAAGATCGCCATGGAGGCCGGCGCGATGGCGCACGACCGCTTCGACACCGATTTCCAGCGCTGGGAAAAGACCCCAGGCAGCCCGGTCTGCGAACTCGATATCGCGATCGACCGGATGCTCAAGTCCCACCTGTCGACTCTGCTCCCCGAAGCCGGCTGGCTCTCCGAGGAGACCGCCGACAATGCCGACCGCCTCGCCCACGACCTGCTCTGGGTGGTCGACCCGATCGACGGCACCCGCGACTATATCCGCGCCCGCCCCGGCTGGTGCGTCTCGATCGCGCTGGTAGACCGCGGCCGCCCGGTTATCGGCATCCTCGACGCCCCCTCCCGCGGCGAGCATTGGCAAGCCGTCGCAGGCCAGGGCGCCACCCGCAACGGCATAGCGCTACAGACCGGCACCCGCACGGAATTCGCCGGCAGCCGCACCCCAGTCGACGCCCTTCCCAAATCCGACCGCGACCTCGTCATGGTCCACAAACCCAACTCAATCGCGCTCCGCATAGCGATGGTCGCCGCCAACGAAGCCGACCTCGTCGCCACCCTCCGCTGGGGCAACGAATGGGACATCGCCGCCGCGGTGCTGGTGGCGAGCGAAGCGGGGGCGACGGTGAGCGATGCGCTGGGCGCACCGCTGGTGTTCAACAAGCCGCGGCCGCAGGCGTTTGGTGTGTTAGCCTGCGCGGCGGGCATTCATGCCGCAGCCGTCGAGCGGTTAGCGGACCGGGCGCGCACCGTGCTGGGGTGACGGCGATCATGCAGAGGATTGCGTACGGTCTCCTTACGCGAAGCTGGCGGCAATTTCGGCCGTCCGTTTACGAACGATACGCATTCCAGGCACGAACCATTTTTCCTTTGCGTCACAAGCCATTGTAATCCCTTACGCAGCAGTAGAGCCCCATCGGGCAACTGGCACTGATCTCAAACGACTCGACGACTACACGGCTGGTTTTGGTATTTCCGAGGCAAAGCGCGATATAGTACTTGTTTGCCGAACGGGCTCGGCAACGGCCAAGGGATACCGATGTCCAGTTTCGAGATGATACCGCAAGACGCGTACGAGCAAGCATCCGGAACGAGGGAACAGCAGTTCGTCATCCTAGCCCAAGCCGCGCGAGAGTCGCTCGACCGATATATCATTCGTGACAGGGATGTGTTCTCGCAGGAGTACAGCGAGGTGGACTCCATCAAGGGACAATTCGTAGGCGAGATCGAGGGACTAGCGGAAGAACTCGGCATCACCGATCTACTGGATTCCCGTGTGATGCAGGCAGGGCGGTACGCCGAAGTTCAAGGGTTGGTGAGTAAGCTAATCGCTCGATATCGCCTACGCGAAAGGCAGAGCAATGCAGTCAGTTCCCTTCGCCTGTCGGTAAAAAATAAGGCGTGGCTACGGCAGGAGCTAGAACACTTAAAAAAGTTCGTAATCGAAGCAGATCTACCGAAATGGAAGCGAGTATCGCTTACCGAAAAGCTCAACGAATTGATCAAAGCACTGGATCGAGAGCGCCTCAGCTATGCACGGTAATGGCGGTGATTGTCCCAATCTCCGCCGTGTTTGGCACATCCATGACGGGGCTAGCTCAGTTACCCAAAGCGATCGAGGCGGTTCATAACATAATCGCCCGGCTAGGCGCGGATCACGCGGCCAATGAAGAGGAGCAACTGCGCGTCGAGGGACCGCCAATGCTGATAACCGACCAAGCCGACGACGACTCAGAGTTTGATGACGACGTGCCATTTTGAAGGTTTAGTCCCCGGCTGTCAGCTTGGTTCCACGCGCGGCCCGTAGCGGCTCCTGCGACCGCTCGCCCGATTACCCTTCGTCCGGCTGGTCAAATGAAACTGGGTACACCGGTCGCAACGATAGGCCCTGAGCGGCACTCGCCCGGCTTCCGCCACGACCAACGCATCAGCCGCCGACACGAACCGCGCCTTTCGACGGCAGACGCTGAGCCGGGTACGTTTCACCCGCTCACTCCTTGTACTTCATCTCCAAGAAGCGGCCCCGCGTCGACAGATTGTCGAGGTCGCTTTGCGCCAGCCGCGCGGTCATTTCGCCGATTTCCTGTTCGATCAGCTTCAGCCCGTCGACCAGTTCGGCATCGGGCGTACGGCCGTTGCGCGGGGTGGTGCGGAGCGACGCCGGGACTTTCTCGTAATCCTTGACGAAGGCGGGGAGCTGTTCGCCGATCAGCTTCCGCACGTCGACCGCTTCCTGCGTGTTCGCGTCGAGCGTTGCGAGTTGCGGCTTCAGCGTTTCGAGTCGCAGGCCGATCCGGTCGACCAGCGTCATCGCCGGTGCGGGGAGGGCGGGGCGTTGCGCCTCCAGCCAGCGTTCGGTCTGCGAAGGGAGTGCGCGGATGTCGACCGCCGCGAGGCGCTCGGGCGTCGGAGCACGTTCCGCCGGCCACACCGCGAACAGCACTGTGGCGGCGACCAGCAACGCCATCACGAGCATCGCGCCGCCGATCCCGAGCGGCACGATCCAGCCGATCACCATCGCCGCTATCAGGATCGCGACGTCGGCGACCGCGATCCGGGTCAGGCGCTTGCCGATCGCTTGAGTCTGCCGTGCCCGTCCCCGAGAAGGCGCACCCGCGATCCCCGCGCCGGTGCGGTCGTCCGAAATGCGCGACCAGGAGGCGCGGGCGCTGGCGATGGCATCGTCGACTTCGCTCACGAGGGTTACATCGCCTCCAGCTTGAACGGGCTGGCGGAAGGTCCGCCAAGCTGGCCTTGAGTCGCGCCTTCAGCCCGCGCGATGTACCCACGGGATTTATCGACCTCGTTCGACAGCGCGCCGACGGTGACCTTCATCGAATCGAGCGCCTTCAGCTTGAACACGTCAATCGCGTCCATCGTGTCGTAGATGTTCTGGAACGCGCGTTGCAGCGTCTCCAGCGGGATCGTCGCCGATGCCGCCTGCTCATGGATCTGTGCGGTCTGCGATTTGAGCAGCTTGCCGGTCGAATCGATGATGTTCGCGGTCGTCGTGTTGAGCGCGGTGATCTGCTCCAGCACCAGCTTCTGGTTGGTCAGCGCCTGCGCCACCGTCACCGCGGTGCGCAGCGCCGAGACGGTCGTGGTCGACGCGCGATCGACACCCTTCACCAGCTCGACATTGTTCTTCTTGACCAGATCGAGCGCGAGATAGCCCTGCACGGTCACCGCCATCTGCGTCAGCAGGTCCTGCGTCCGCTGGCGCGTGTAGAACAGCGCGGTTTCGCGGATCGCCTTCGCCTTGGCGGGATCGGTATGATCGAGATCGTTGGCGACGTCCTCCAGCTTGGCGTCCATCGTCTTCGACAGATGGATCATCTGCTCGAGCCGGCCCATCGCCGCCCACAGGTTCGCGCGCTCGGTATCGATCGCGGCATTGTCCATCAGCAGCTCGTCCTTGCCCGAGCCGAGGCTCTTCAGGATCTGCGCGATGTGCGTCTGCGAGGACTTATAGCCGTCGAAATAATTGCGCATCTTGCCCCCGAACGGGATGATCCCGAACAGCTTCTGCGGCGCGGTGAGATTGCCCTTCTTGCCGGGATCGAGATCCTCGACGACGCGGCGCAGCTCGGCCAGGTCCTTACCGACGCCGGTCTCCTGATCCATCGCCTTGACCGGGCGATCGAGGAAGCGGTTCGACTGGCCGGCGGCCTCGCGGATTTCCTTCGCGCCCATCGCGGTGATCGCATCGACGCGCTTGCCGAACTCGGGCGAATTGACGTCCTGCGCGACGAGATCGGTGACGAAGCCCGACACGCGCTCCTCGAGCTGCGACTTCACGCCGGCATCGACGGGCACCAGCCCGGCCGCCTTCGAGGCCGCGACGGTCGGCACCGGATCGGGCGGGGTCAGCACCAGGCCAGGCTCTTCAGTCAGCGTTTCGGGTGTCGTCGCCATGCGTCAATCTCCGTTCGATGGGACATGGTGGCTGCAACCCGTCCCACGTTCAAGTGGCATATATAGATAACACACCAGACTTGCCAACCTCGCCTTGAAACGTCGGGACGGCGTCGACAGCTTGGGGCAGACATCACCGGAGTTCCAGCATGCGCGCCATCGGCTACACCAAGTCGCTCCCGATCGACGATCCGCAGTCGCTCGTCGATCTCGACCTTTCTAAACCGGAAGCGACCGGTCGCGATCTGCTGGTCGAAGTGAAGGCGGTGTCGGTCAATCCGGTCGACACCAAGATCCGCCAGCGTCGCGCTGATCCCGAAGGCAAGCCGCAGGTGCTGGGCTGGGACGCATCGGGCATCATCGTCGCGGTCGGCCCGGACGTGACCGGGTTCAAGGTCGGCGACGAAGTGTTCTACGCAGGTGCGATCGACCGGCCCGGTACCAATTCGGAGTATCACAGCGTCGACGAACGCATCGTCGGGCACAAGCCGGTGTCGCTAGACTGGGCGCAGGCGGCGGCGCTGCCGCTGACCTCGGTCACCGCATGGGAGACGCTGTTCGACCGCCTCGACGTGCGCAAGCCCGTCCCCGGCGCGGCGAACGCGATCCTGATCATCGGCGGGGCAGGCGGGGTCGGCTCGATCACGATCCAGCTCGCGCGGCAGCTCACCGACCTGACCGTGATCGCCACCGCGTCGCGCGACGAGACGCGTGGCTGGGTCGAGGAGCTCGGCGCGCATCACGTGATCGATCACCGCAAGCCGCTCGCCGCGCAGGTCGAGGCGCTCGGGCTAGGGGCGCCGGCGTTCGTGTTCTCGACGACGCATACCGACGAGCATATCGCCGAGATTGGCGAATTGCTCGCGCCGCAGGGCCGGCTGGCGCTGATCGACGATCCGAAGACGCTCGACATCGTGCCGCTGAAGCAGAAGTCGATCTCGGTGCACTGGGAGCTGATGTTCACGCGCTCGCTGTTCCAGACCGCGGACATGGCGGAGCAGGGCAAGCTGCTCGACGAGGTCGCGCGGCTGGTCGATGCGGGGACGATCCGGACGACGCTCGCGGAGAATTTCGGGAAGATCGACGCGGCGAACCTGCGGCGGGCGCATGAGCGGATCGAGAGCCATACGGCCAAGGGGAAGATCGTGCTGGAGGGGTTTTAAGGCACCCCGTCATGCCGGGCTTGTTCCGGCATCACCGATCCGCGCAACCAATGGTGGCGAGCGTGCGGAACGGTAGACCCCGGAACAGGTCCGGGGTGACGGAGTGGGTTGTACAGGGCGAAGCGAAATATCGGGTGGGGGAATCCGAGACGGGCTACTCGATCATAGGTACCCCTCCAGCTTCGGCCACCACCCCGGCGAAGGCCGGGGCCCAATTGGGGGACGTTGCTAACGGATGGCGGCGCTCCATTATTGCCACCTTACCAATTGGGCCCCGGCCTCCGCCGGGGTGGCGAGATTGGAGGGCTGGGGCCTCTTCCTGTTCCCTCGCGAACGCGGGGGCCCAGGAGCCAGGGACGTCATCGCTTGTAACTCTGGACCCCCCCCCCTTCGCGGGGGAACAGCGGGGTGGGTGCTCGCTCGATTGCTACCGATTGAGACTGGCGGCGAAGCAAACACACGATACTCTACGATATGCTCCGCCCGCTGATCCTCGCGCTCGCTCTCCTCCCTGCGGCAGCCACAAACCGTCCCCCGCCAGCGGATCCACTAACCGCCACGATCCACACCGAAGACGCCGACCGCTTTGCCACCCTTTTCGCCAAGACTAAAGGCAAGCCCAGCGCCGCGCAACTCAAGCGCGACTATCTCGACAAGGGCAGTTTCGGGATCGGCGTCTTCACCCCCGGCCGGATCGTCGACGCCGACAATCTCGCGCGCGCCATCGCCGCCAACCCGACCCGTTACGCGCAGGCGATCAAGACCTGCCTCCCCGCCGCCAAGGCCGCCACCGCCGATCTCCGATCAATCTATCTCGGCCTCCAGGGCGCGCTCCCCGACGTGAAGCTCCCGCAAGTCTATATAGTCTTCGGCGCGAACACCTCGGGCGGTACCGCCAAGCCCGGTGCGCAAGTCCTCGGCCTCGAAGTGCTGTGCCGCATGTCCCCCACGCCCGAGAAACTCCGCCAGACGCTCCGCCATTTCTTCGCACACGAGACGGTGCATGCCTTCCAGCAGGACGCCGGCATGACGCTCGCCCGCGACCCGCTGCTCACCGCGATCCTCGTCGAGGGCGCCGCGGACTTCATCGCACAACTCGTCACCGGCGAGGAGCCTGACGCCGCCCGCGCCGCCTGGGCCGCACCCCGCGAGGCGGAACTCTGGCGCCAGATGCAGGCCGACATCGCGCTTACCCGCAAGCTCACCGACAATGACGACCCGGAAGAAGGCTCGCCCGAGGCCAAGGCCTATGCCCGCTGGATCGGCAACTACTCCACGCCGCCCGCCGGCTGGCCGCCCGAGCTCGGCTATTGGATGGGCCTGAGGGTCTGGCAGCGTTACTACGCCGCCGCCCCCGACAAACACGCCGCGCTCAGGGCTATGCTGGCGGTTCGCGATCCTCGGAGCATTCTCGCCGCCGGAATTTATAAACGGCGTTGACCACACGCCCCCCGTCATCCTGACGAAAGTCAGGACCCAGAGCCACGGATGGCAGCTTTCGTTACCCTGGGTCCTGACTTTCGTCAGGATGACGACACGGCTCGGAAGCCTCGAAACCATGCCCGGTCTTCCCGCGGCACAACAATTACGCTATGGCGCGCGCCAACCAATCCCTCGATCAAGAGAATACATTCATGAGCCTCCGCAACGTGGCGATCATTGCGCACGTCGATCACGGCAAGACGACGCTGGTCGACCAGCTCTTCCGCCAGTCCGGCACCTTCCGCGACAACCAGCGCATCGAAGAGCGCGCAATGGATTCGAACGACCTCGAAAAGGAGCGCGGGATCACGATTCTCGCCAAGCCGACTTCGGTCGACTGGACTCCCCCGGGCGAAACCGAGAGCATCCGCATCAACATCGTCGACACGCCCGGCCACGCCGATTTCGGCGGCGAAGTCGAGCGCATCCTGTCGATGGTCGACGGCGTCGTCCTGCTGGTCGATTCCTCGGAAGGCGCGATGCCGCAGACCAAGTTCGTCACCGGCAAGGCGCTCGCGCTCGGCCTGAAGCCGATCGTCGTCGTCAACAAGGTCGATCGTAACGACGCGCGCATCCAGGAAGTGCTCGACGAAGTGTTCGACCTGTTCGTGTCGCTCGACGCGAACGATGACCAGCTCGATTTCCCGGTGCTCTACGCCTCGGGCCGCAACGGCTATGCCTCGACCGACATGGATGCGCGCGAAGGCACGCTGATCCCGATGTTCGAGACGATCGTGAAGTACGTCTCGCCGCCGGCCGTTGAAGTCGCTGGGGTGCCGTTCACCTTCCTCGTCACGCTGCTCGACCGCGATCCGTTCCTCGGCCGCGTCCTCACCGGTCGCGTCAATTCGGGTACCGTGAAGACCAACCAGCCGATCCATGCGCTCGATAACGATGGCAAGATCATCGAGACGGGTCGCGCCTCGAAGATCATGTCGTTCCGCGGTCTCGACCGCGTGCCGGTCGACGAAGCCAAGGCCGGCGACATCATCTCGCTCGCAGGGCTTTCGGTTGCCACGGTTGCCGACACGATCGCCGACATCACGGTGACCGAGCCGCTGCACGCGCAGCCGATCGATCCCCCCACGCTGTCGATGCGTTTTGCCGTGAACGATTCGCCGATGGCGGGCCGTGAGGGCACCAAGGTGACGTCGCGCATGATCCGCGAGCGCCTGTTCCGCGAAGCCGAGTCGAACGTCGCCGTGAAGGTGACCGAGGCGGCCGACAAGGACAGCTTCGAAGTCGCCGGTCGCGGCGAGCTTCAGCTGGGCGTGCTGATCGAGACGATGCGGCGCGAAGGCTTCGAGCTGGGCATCTCGCGTCCGCGCGTGCTGTTCGGCGAGGACGAGAACGGCAAGAAGACCGAGCCATACGAGACCGTCATCATCGACGTCGACGAGGAGCATTCGGGCACCGTCGTCGAGAAGATGAACATCCGCAAGGCCGAGATGACCGACATGCGTCCGTCGACCGGCGGCAAGACCCGCATCACCTTCTCGGCGCCGTCGCGCGGGATGATCGGCTATCATGGCGAATTCCTGTCCGACACGCGCGGCACGGGCATCATGAACCGGCTGTTCGAGAAGTACGGTCCGCACAAGGGCCAGATTGAAGGCCGCAAGAACGGCGTTCTGATCTCGAACGGCTCGGGTGAAGCCAACAACTACGCGCTGGGTCCGCTCGAAGAGCGCGGCATCCTGTTCGTCGGCCACGGCGAAGCTCTGTACGAGGGCATGATCGTCGGCGAGAACGCCAAGCCGGACGACCTCGAGGTCAACCCGATGAAGACCAAGGCGCTGACCAACTTCCGCGCTTCGGGCGGCAAGGACGATCAGGTTCGCCTCACCCCGCCGAAGCGCGCGACGCTGGAGCAGGCGATCGCGTACATCGACGACGACGAGCTGGTCGAAGTCACGCCGAAGTCGATCCGGTTGCGCAAGCGCTATCTGGACGCGAATGAGCGCAAGCGCGCGAGCCGGGCTAAGCAGAGTTCGTAAGCCTGGCGCGGCGAAGCCGGCCAAGCTTATAAGCTCGGCTGGCCTCGCTCAGGCGAGGTCCGACGACGCGGCTTTGCCGTGTCGCGCTGGGCAAGAAATGAAGAAGGGCCGGGGGGAAACCTCCGGCCTTTTCTTTGTGCTGGGACGCGCGCGACCGAACCAAGGCATCGTTTCTCCCCCCTCCCTGAAAGGGAGGGGCCGGGGGTGGGTCGGGTTCCGCATTATCGAACGACAGCGGCCGAAGCTGGCCGACCCACCCCAACCCCTCCCTTTCAGGGAGGGGGGAACGGCGGTCTCTCCGGCAAGCTAGCGAGCCAAATGCAGGCTAATCAGCCAAGGTTCCTTTCCCAAGGGGAGAGGAAGAGACCGAAGGCGGCGATGGGGGAGCGCGCCGCGAGGGCGAGGGCAATGAATTGAACGCCATCGCCGAACGAAAGATGAAGGCACAGTGCGCTACCGCCCCGCTGCTACCCACCTCAAGCAGCCGTAATCCGCCCGCCCCGCTCCAACATCTCGCCACTCGTAACGATCACCCGATCTCCAAGCTTAACCTGCCCAAAAATCAGCTTCGCAAACGCAGTAGGCACCCCGACACACCCATGCGTCGCGTATTTCCCGTCCATCAGCGCGCTGCCGTGGATCGAAATCCCGTCATTGGTCAACCGCAGCATGTACGGCATCGGCGCGCCGTAAAGGTTCGACACATGATGCGCGTCCTTCTGCGTGATCGCGAACACACCCAGCGGAGTCGGTTTCTCGTCCGCGCCATAGATCACCGCGGCCGTTCCGATCTCATACCCGCTGCGGAAGATCGACAGGGTCTGCGCAACGAGATCGACCGTAATCACGATCGGCCCCTCGGGTACGCCCTCCGTATCCCAGTAATAGGCGCCGTGCCGCAGCGGCTCGGGCACATCGAGCACCCGCTTCACGACATAGGCATCGGCCGGTTCCACAGCGGCAACGGGGGCAGGCGTTGCGGGGGTTGTCGCGACCGGCTTGGCCGGCAGAGCGGCTACGGCGCGGGGCGGCGCATTCTTAGCGCGCACCTTCACGGGCGACCCGGAGAGCGCCAGCCCGCCGATCAGCACGGCGCTGCCCCCTAGAACGGCAAAGGCGATCGTTCGCGTCGTCATGGTCCTGCGCATCCCGTCACCCTATCCCATATTCGTGAACGAAGCCCAGACGTGCGGCACTACCGCATGTCCCTGCACGGGACCACGCAGATATACCGTGGGTTAACAGCCCGTTCCGAACCAGTTCAGGCCGAATCGCCTAGGTCCTGAAACACGGTCGGACACTTATGCGTTTGTCCCAGACGGACCGGGCGTAACTAGTAACGGAGTTCGGATGATGAACGGGTTTTTCAAGAAGGCAGGCCTGGGCGTAGCACTCGCCGCAACTGCACTCACCACGGCCGCACCGGCCGATGCGCAGCGTTGGGGTGGATACGGCCGTGGCTATGGCGGCGGCTGGGGTGGCTATCATCATCGCGGTGGCGGCAACGTAGCAGGCGCAGCTGTGCTCGGCGGCATCCTCGGCCTGGGTGTCGGTGCGGCGATCGCGAGCAGCAACCGCCCGCGTTATTACGACCGCGGTTACTATGATGCGCCTCCCCCCCCCCCGCGTGTCTATTACGAAGCGCCGGTGGCGACCTATTATGCGCCGCGGTGCTGGAATGAATGGCGGGTCGATCCGTATTATGGCGACCGGGTTTCGGTGCGGGTCTGCAGCTGAGCGGTTCGCGAGATTGACGGGCGGCGTCGGGAGCGATCCCGGCGCCGCTTTTTTATCAGGTGCCTTTTTTGTGGCGTGGGGCAGGCGCTTGCCGCTAAACGCGCGACCATGACCGATATGCCCAACACCCCCGAGACCGACACGCCGACCACCGCAACGGGCGACACGCCCCCGGACCGCCTGTCGATCAACCAACGCAGCCCGTTCTTCCAGCAGGAGCTGCTCGAGCGCGGTATCGGCATCCGCTTCAAGGACGCTGTCCGCCACGACGTCGAGGAATATTGCATCTCTGAAGGCTGGATCCGGGTTGCGCTCGGCAAAAAGGTCGACCGCGCCGGCAATCCGCTGACCCTAAAGCTGGTCGGCCCGGTCGAGGCCTGGTTCGAGCGTCCTGCGGCTACCGACGAAGCCGAGGGCTGAGCCCCACCTGCACCGATCCTGACACTTTCTTCGTCATCCTGGGCTTGACCCAGGATCCAGAGTTACGGGCGCTGTCGTCCGTAACTCTGGATCCTGACTTTCGTCAGGATGACGAGACGCGGCTTAAGCCGCCACGCCGTCCAGCGCCTCGCTAGCCTCGAGCCACTTGGCCTCGCTAGCCTCCAACTTCGCATGCACTTCGGCGCGACGCTTGCTCAGATCCCCCATCGACATCCGCGAGAACCTGGGCTCCGCCGTCGCCGGATCGACCATCGCGCGGTCCAGAGCATTACGCTCCTTGGTGAACTTGGCCGTCTGCTCCTCGATCTCGCGCAAAGCCTTCCGCAGAGCCGCGTCGTTGCTCTTCGCATCGGCCGCCGCCTTCTTGCCCGCTTTCTTGTCGGCCTTCGACGCTGCATCGCCCTTGCCGCCGTCGCCCTTCAGGACGAACGCAATGTAGTCGTCGAGGCTGCCGTCGAACTCCTTCGCCGTCCCGTCATCGACCAGCACGAGCCGGTCCGCGGTCAGCTCCAGCATATGCCGGTCATGGCTGACCAGCACCACGGCGCCGGTATAGGCGTTGAGCGCCTGCACGAGCGCCTCACGCGCATCGACGTCCAGATGGTTGGTAGGCTCATCGAGGATCAGCAGATGCGGCGCATCGCGCGTGATCAGCGCCAAGGCTAGCCTTGCGCGCTCACCCCCGGAGAGTTTGCCAACCCTCGTCGTCGCCTTGTCGCCCGAAAACCCGAACCGCCCCAGCTGCGCGCGCACTGCGGCCGGCGTGGCGCCCTTCATCAGATGCGACATATGCTCGATCGGCGAATCGGTCGGATCGAGTTCCTCGACCTGATACTGGGTGAAATACCCGACCTTCATCTTGCCCGACGACGACATCTCGCCATCCATCGGCGTCAGTTGCGCCGCCAGCAGCCGCGCGAGCGTGGTCTTGCCGTTGCCGTTGCGCCCGAGCAGCGCGACCCGGTCGTCGGGATCGAGCCGCATGTTGAGGCGCTTCAGGATCGGCACGTCGGCATAGCCCACCGTCGCCATGTCGAGCGTGATCAACGGCGGCCGCAGTTCGGTCGGATTGGGGAAGCCGAACGACAGCGTCGGATCGTTATAGCTCTCGGCGATCGGCTGCATCTTCGACAGCATCTTCTGCCGCGACTGCGCCTGCTTCGCGGTGGATGCACGCGCACTATTCTTGGCGATATATTCCTGAAGCTTCTCGCGCTGCACCGCCTGGTTGGCACGCGCCGCCTCGATCTGCGCCAGCCGCTCGGCACGCTGCCGCTCGAACGCGTCGTAGCCGCCTGGATATAGCGTGATCTTGCCGCCCTGCAGATGCAGGATGTGATCGACCACGTTGTTGAGGAAATCGCGCTCGTGGCTGACCACCACGATCGTCGCCTTGTAGCCCTTCAGGAAGTCCTCCAGCCACATCACCGCTTCGAGATCGAGATGGTTCGAGGGCTCGTCGAGCAGCAGCAGGTCCGGCTGCGAGAACAGCAGGGCGGCGAGCGCCACGCGCATCTTCCAGCCGCCCGAAAAGCTGTCGAGCGAGCGCGCCTGCATGTCCTCGTCGAAGCCGAGCCCAAGCAGGATCTGCGCGGCGCGCGCGGGCGCGGTGTAGGCGTCGATCGCGATCAGCCGCTCGTACACGTCGCCGAGCCGGTCGGGATCCTCGCTCGTCTCGCTCTCGATCATCAGCGCGGCGCGCTCCAGATCGGCTTCGAGCACGGTCTCGAACGGCGTCTTCACGCCGTGCGGCGCTTCCTGCGCGAGATAGCCGATCCGCGCACCCTTCGGCATGTCGGCGGAACCGTCGTCCGGCTCCAGCTGCCCTGCGATCACGCGCACCATCGTCGACTTGCCCGCGCCGTTGCGCCCGATCAGCCCGACGCGCGAGCCCGGCGGCAACGCGGCGGTGGCGCCATCGAGGATAACGCGTCCGCCCAGGCGCACCGTGATATTGTTCAGGTTCAGCATGGGCGTGCCGTTAGCAGATGCAGCATGGTTTTGCGAGGGTTGGGGAGGGGCGACGATCGAGCGGTGAGCGATCCATTGAAACAAGCTGTTCCCCCGCGGACGCGGGGGTCCAGGATCACAAACGCCACCGCCCGATACCCTGGACCCCCGCCTCCGCGGGGGAACAAGCACGGGCAGTCCCGCCACCAAAACTATCCCGCATTACTCCCACCCCGGCGAAGGCCGGGGCCCAAGTGGAAAGGTGGTCGTAACGGAGCGCCATCCGCCGTTAGCAACGCTTCCCAATTGGGCCCCGGCCTTCGCCGGGGTGGTGCCGTTTGGGTGGTTAGGTTTCGTCCGACACTACCGCGTCGTCGTCGGTACCATTACCGATCATCGCAGACACTCGCCCACCAACATGAACCCGTACCCCCGAAACGAGCCGCGTAGGCACGATCGCCGCACCCGCAATCGCTGAAGCAGAACGCAGCACCCCCCGGTGCACCGTCACCCCATGCAACGCATCGTCGGGCGCCGCACCCGATTCCGCAACGTCGTCCCGATTACCATAATGCACCGAAACCCCAGCAACCTGCACCGCGAGCGCCGCCACGCCACTACCGCTCGCCAAACCAACACCCCGAACCCCAGGCTCAACCCCAGCATAAGTCTGCCGAAACGTCAGCGCCCGCTCCAGCGCCCCCTGCCAGCGATAGAATACGTGCGCCCCAACCGTCGTGATCCGGGCAAGACTCGATGCCCACCACGGCAGGATGCTGGTCGTATGAAACGACGTCGCCGCCCCGACCGGCGCATACACGCTCCCCCCAAGCGCCGCGCTCGCCACCGCACGCGCGCGGTCCCAAGCCCCCGGCTCCCGCGCGCGATTCATCGAACCGTCGCAGGTGAAGCTGAACTGGCACCCGGTCCGCCGCTCCGCGCCCTGGTACACGACCCCGCAAACGCTGCCCGGGAAAGCTCGATCGCGGACCCGGTTCAGCACCACCTGCGCTACCGCCCGCTGCCCATCCACGGACTGCGACCGCGCTTCGTAATAGACCGCAGCCGTAAGGCACTCGGCAGCACGGCTCGCATCGTCGACGGAGTTTGACATCAGGAAAGGTGGAGCAACGAACGGCGCTGCAGTTGCAAACGGCGCATCAGGTAAAGCCGTCGCCATCTTCGGCGAGATATCGTCTGGCACATGCAAGGCCATCCGGCTCAGCAACGCGCGCGAATTGCGCCCCGGCTGAACCCGAGCGATCGCCGCAGGTCGATCCGCGGGCACGCACGACGTCGCCATCACCAACGCGGGCAGGCTGATCAGCGCATGCGGATAAAGGCCGTAACCCGACGTCTTCATCACCCCGCTCTAGGACGCGGGGTTTAGGGACTGGTTAATGGGGTGCGGCCGCTAAGGAAGCGCACCCCCGTCATCCCGACGAAAGTCGGGACCTCGATCGGCGAGGACGGACGTGGAAAGGCGTGCTTTCGACGCACGCCATCACACTCAGGTCCCGCATCCGTCATCCTGACGAAAGTCAGGATCCAGAGTAACGAGCGTTGCCCTCAATGGCTCTGGATCCTGACTTTCGTCAGGATGACGGATGCGGGGTTAGGACGACGGGCTCGAACTCAGTGAACGAACCGCGCCACCACATCACGGTACGACCGCGAGACCTTCACACTCGCCCCGGAATTCAGCACCAGGAAACATTCGCCATTCGTATGCGGCTTCACCTGCTTCACCAGATCCAAATTCACGATCGTCGACCGATGCACCCGCTGGAACCGCCGCGGGTCGAGCCGCTTCTCCAGGTCCTTCATAGTCTCGCGCAAAATCAGCGTGTTATCGCCGGTATAGATGCACATGTAATCGCCCGCCGCATCGATCCGCTCGATCGTGTCGACATCGACGCGGAAGATCTGCCCGCGATCCTTGATGTTGATGAGCTTCTCGAACCGGTTCGCCGACACGGCGTCACCGTCAGGCATGTCCGCCGCCGCATCCGGCGCCACATCGGCCAGCACTTCGCGCAACCGATCGACCTCCTCGACCCCACGCTTCTCCGACAGACGCTGGCGAACCCGCTCGATAGTATCGGCCAGCCGCGATTCCTCGACGGGCTTCATCAAATAATCGACCGCCTGCGCCTCGAACGCGCGCAAGGCGTGGTCCGAATACGCGGTCACGAACACGAACAAAGGCGGCTCGACCTCCATCAGGCCCTGCACGACAGAGAATCCGTCGAACCCCGGCATCTGAATATCCAGGAAAACGAGGTCGGGCTTGTGCGTCTTGATCGCGCGAATCGCCTCGCGGCCGTTCGAGCATTTTTCGATGATCTCGACGTCTTCATGGGCCTGGAGTCGGAGTTCCAGCCCCTGGATCGCCAGCGGCTCGTCGTCGACGAGAATAGTACGGATGGTCATGCGGCCTCTCTGTTCACGTCTTCCAGCTGATACGGTATCTCGATTTCCACCGAGAAGCCGCCAGCCGGCGTGGAGCGGGTTTCGAAACGGTGGTCGGGCCCATATGCCTGAGCCAACCTGTCTCTAATATTAGCGAGCCCCACGCCGGTCGAATGGCTTGAACCGATCCTGCCTTCGATCAAGCCCGGACCGGTATCGGATACGGCGATCTGCACCCGTTCCCCGGCAAGGCGCACTTCGACGTGGATATCGGCGCCCTCTTCCTGCGGGGTGACGGCGTATTTGATTGCGTTTTCGACCAAAGGTTGCAGCAGCAGCGAGGGCAATCGCGCGCGTTCGGCGCGCGGATCGATATCGAACTTCGGTCGCATCCGGTCCTCGAAGCGCATCTTCTCGATCTCCAGATACAGCTTCAGCTGATCGACCTCCTGCGCGACGGTGACATGCGCGGTCGGCTCGTTCGCCAGCGTATAGCGCAGGAACGACGACAGCCGGCTCAGCATCGCATTCGCCCGCTCGGTCTGTTTCAGCAGCACCAGGGTCGAGATCGAATTCAACGTGTTGAACAGGAAATGCGGGTTGAGCTGATAGCGCAGCATCGCCAGCTGCGCCGACGACGCCTGATTCTCCAGATGCTCCATCCGGTCGATCTGCTGCTCGACGATGAGGTAGAAGTTGATCCCGAAATACAGCGCCGACCAGCCGAACAGCACGGTGAAGGTGATGTAGATCGAGACCAGCAACCGGCCCACCGTCACGCCCGGCGTCGCGCTCGCGATGAACGAGAAGGTGAACGCGTCGAGCACCGCATAGAGGAACGTCGCGGCCGCGAGCGTCGCGATCGTCAGGAAGATCCCGACCAGCCGCGGCAGCCCCCGATACATGCCGTAGAAGGTCGATAGCAGCAGCGTGATGCAATAGCCCAGGATCGCCTCGACGATCACCGGGATCACGACGTCGAGGGTGACCCCGTTCGAGATCGACACGACGCCGCGCAGCAGCAGATATCCGCTCCACCCGACCGCCTGCAACGTCCAGAACGCGCGGCTTTTATTCTCGAAGAATGGCCGCGCGGTGAAGGGCAGCGGACGCCGGGGTTGGCCGGGGGGCGGGGCGGAAGAGTTAGCCATTGGCTGGCGGTCTTACACGCGCTGCAAGGCACACGCAAAAAGCGGACCGGTGATCCGGGAGCGAGGACGCAAAAAGAAAAAGGCCACCGCACCCCGGAGGGAGCGGCGGCCAATTCGACCGGTCACGTCAGGCGCGGATCAGAAGCTGAAGCGAGCACCGACACGGACCGAGTAGAGCGACGAGCCGTTCGCGGTGACCAGCTGGTCGGCAAGCGTCAGATCGTTCGACGGCTGCGTGTAGAGATACTGGCCGCACGGGTTGGCTGGCGTCGTCGCAGTTGCCGCCGTCGCCTGGCAGGATACGCGCGTCACGACCTTGTTGTATGGGAAGAACGAACGGAGCTGCTGGCCCCAATCGTGATCGACCAAGTTCAGGACGTTCTCGACGTCGGCGAAGACCGAAATGCGCGAACCCATGAACGCCGGAACCTGTTGCTCGACGTGCAGATCGAGCTTGGTGAACCACTTCGACGTAAAGCCGTTACGCGGTGCGACCTTACCGCGGAAATCCTTCAAGCCGGAGCCTGCGACGATCGCCTCGATCCGGTCGCGCGTAGCGGTGCTGTCATAAGCGACCAACGGATCGTTGGGGCCTGTGGGTACGTAGAACAAGTAGCGCCCGGCGGTGCCGGCAGTGCCGAACGCGCCGTTACGACCGCCTGCCAGATCCTGGAAGGTGTAGCTGTAAGGCGAGCCGATACGGGTCTCGCCGAACAGGTCGATGCGGGTCTTGTAGTCGCCAAAGAACGCATGGTCGAAGCTGACGTTGTAACGGATTGAGTACTTAACCTGCTCGTTCGCGGTCCCGTAGGCGGGCAGGTTCGGATCGAAGTTTGCCGAGTTGCCGTACAGCGAGCCAGCCTGCGACGAGGTCAGCGGCGACTGATCCTTGACGTGCTGATACGTGAAGCTGGCAGCAAGGCCGATGCCCGTGTCGAACTGCTTGTCGAAGCGCGCGACACCAACGAGGCTGCGACCACGGCTCGTGTTGGTCACGATCAGGTCCTGACCGTTGTCGTTGTTGCCCAGCAGGCCACGATAGCGTTGACGACCGTCTGGAGTCAGCGAACCGACGCCGGCCAACGGGATCGAGCGGATGTCGACCACTAGGACCTGATCGCGAACCTTCGAGAAGAATCCGTCGAGGCCGAAGTTCCAGCCGTCACCGAGCGGGCCGAGATTGGCGCGATAGGTGGTCGACAGGGTGGAGCGCCACTGCGACGGGATCTTGAAGTTCGGCGCAAGGGCATTGACCGACGTGGTCGATGTCACGGTTGGATCACTGCCCGCGATAACTGCGCTGGCCGCTGGGTTGACCGCGTTGATGTCGACGCCGTTCAGGATTTGCCGTGCAATTGCGGCATTGGCTGCCGTGTTGCTCCCGTTGAGCTGGTAAATGCCACCATCGGTGACGCGGGCCGTGACGGTGCTCGACAGCACGCCCGAAACCGAGAAGCTGTTGCCGACATACACGTCGGGAGTGCCCCCACCGAAGATGCCGCCGCCGCCGCGGATCGAAAGGCGAGGCGTCGGTGTAAAGTCGAAGCCAGCGCGTGGCTGGAACAGGCCGCGGCCCGAGACATAGCTCGTGTTGGTGTAACCGTAACGCGCCAGGAAGTTGGGGTTTCCTGCTGGGCGGCTGTTACCGCCGAACAGGTCGTAGCGCATGCCGGCCGAGACGTTCAGCGTGTCAGTGACGCGGATGTCGTCCTGAATGCCGAAGGTGAAGGTTTGGTAGCGGAACCGGGCAGCGGCATCGTCAGGATCGAGCGATGGCGCGTTCTGGTAGGTCAACTGTTGAGCGTTCCCCGCACGCAGATCAGCCAGCGAGTCGAAATAATAGGTGCCGCGGAAGTTGTTTACGAACTGGTTGTAGACCTTGGTATCGTTGCCTTCGGCCAGTACGCGCACGTTGTGGTTGTTCATGGCCAGGCGGCCGACGAACGATCCACCGAACGCCTCGACGGTGAGGATATTTGCCTGGCTCGGACCACCCGGTCCGACGACGACCTGCGCGGTGTTGGTCGGGCAGACCTGCGACAGGCTCGTGCCGGTCGAGGTGCCGTTGTTCGTGCGGTCCGACGTATCCGCGGTGCAGATCGAGAAGGACGAGCTGTTGCCGTTGAGCGGGAACTGGCCGCTCTTGTAGTTACGATAGACGCCGCGCACTTCGGTCGAGAAGGTGTCGGACCAGTCCGAGTTCAACTGGACGATGCCGGCATAGACGCGGTTAGGCTTGGTATAGGCGTTTGAGGACAGGCCGAGCGAGGTGTTCCCCGACGTAGACGGCGTTGCCAGCGAATCCTTGGTGTAGATGCCGGTCAGCGCCAACCGCTGCGTGTCCGAGATGTTGGCGTCGAGTTTGCCGACGATACGATCGTCCTTGTCTTGGTTGTTCGACAGGATGCCGCCGGGATCACGACCGCTATACCGGGCGTTGTATGCGTCTAGGGTCTTGGCAAGCACCGCGTCGGTTAGGCCGACGACCGGCGTGCCAGAGTTGGTCTCGGTCGTGCCGAACGTAATCGGATTGTTCGCCCGGACGCGCTCAGCTGCAATCATAAAGAACAGCTTGTCCTTGATGATCGGACCGGACAGCTCGATGCCGTAATCCTCGCTCTTGAACTTCGGCTGGGGGATGGAGCCGCTGACGTTCGAGATGAACGACTTGGTGCGATCACCGACCAGCTTGTCGCTGTTGTAGGTATAGAAACCGGTACCCTGGAACTTGTTGGTACCCGAGCGCAGAATGGCGTTAACCACGCCACCCTGGAAAAAGCCTTCGCGTATGTCGTATGGCGCGACCTTGGTCTGGAACTGGCCGATCGCGTCGAGCGGGACGGGGCCGCGACGCGACGGCAGGCCGTCCGGGTTCAGGCCGAAGCTGTCATTGATCGCCACACCGTCGACGGTGAACCGGTTGAAGCGCGAATTCTGGCCGGCGAAACTGACGTTGCGCCCCGTGGTACTGCTCGTGTCGAGCGAAGCGAACGGATCACGCTTCATCAAGTCGCGAATGTCGCGATTGACACTGGCGATGCGGCTGATCTGCTCAGTACCAAGGATCGTCACGGGGCCCTGGCTTACCGACCGTGCGCTGGTCACGCGCGAGGCATTGACGACGATCTCTTCGCCGCCGCCCGCGGCCGCGAGTTCGATCGGCAGATCGTAGGGTTGGCCGAAATTCGTGTTGATGTCGGTGATCTGCGTGTCGGGATAGCCCGATGCGGTAACGCTGACGCTGAACGGTCCGCCGATACGCAGGCCTTGCGCGGTGTAGGCACCGTTCTCGTTGGTGGTGAGCGTACTACGCGTGCCCGATGGCACATGCACGATCGTGACGGTCGCGCCGGCGACGGGCGAACCGTTTGCCGTCACGGTACCGCGGATCGAAGACGTCGTTTCCTGCGCGGACGCAGTCATCGGTGCGATCAGCGCAATTGCTGCCGCACCTAGCGATAGGTTGTTACGCATTGAAGTTCCCCTTTGAGCTTCTGCTCTAGATCCGCGACTTTTCGTTCGGCCTGCTGCGCCCCTGCACGCCGGATATTTCGGTTCTGTGACATTGGCGAGTCGGGAAGTGTCACAGACACACTCGGTCATGGTGCGTTGCAAAAAAGCCACGCAATCGAACTCTTTTGGGGGTTGTCGGAACCAATGCGGAACCGATGCGGCGCGCCTCAAATCCCCGCGACGATTTCCGCCCATTCGGCTTCGGTGATGACGCGGATGCCGAGGTCGGTGGCCTTTTTAAGTTTGGAGCCTGCGCCCGGTCCGGCGATCACCAGCCCGGTCTTGCTCGATACCGATGCGGCCACGCGTGCGCCGAGCGCTTCGGCTTGCGCCTTGGCCTCGTCGCGGCTGAGCGTTTCCAGGCTGCCGGTGAAGACCAGAATCTGGCCGGCTACCGGCGATTCGCGGGTTTCATGGACGACGTCTGCGGGCCTTACTTCGCGCAACAGGTCGAACACGACGCGGCGGTTGTGCGGCTCGGCGCAGAAGCCGACGAGCGCGCTGGCGACCTCGGGGCCGATCCCCGCGGTCTCGATCGCGCCGACCAGCAGCTTGTCACGGCGCAGGACGAACTTGCGTTCGGATTCGCCGATTACCGGCTCGATCCGGCTGCGCAGGAACACCGCGTGACGCAGCACCGCGCCGAGCGCCTTGGCTGAAACATAGCGTCGCGCAAGGTCACGCGCGGTAATCTCACCGACGTGACGGATGCCAAGCGAGAACAGGAACCGGTCGAGCGGGATCGTCCGCTTGGTCTCGATCGCCGCGATGACCTTCGCCGCCCAGACGCGCCCGTCCTTCTTCCGCGCGGCGAGCTGTTCCTCGGTCAGGCGGAAGATGTCGGCAGGCGATTCGATCAGGCCTTCGCGGAAGAACGCCTCGATCAGCGTCTGGCCAAGCCCGCCGATGTCGAACGCGTGGCGCGAGGCGAAATGGATCAGTCGCTCGACTCGCTGCGCCGGGCAGATCAGCCCGCCGGTGCAGCGATAGACGACCTCACCCTCCTCGCGCTCGGCGGCGGACCCGCATTCGGGGCAGGCATGCGGGAAGACGTAGGCCTCGCGCTCGGCGTCCGGCGTCAGGTTCTCGACGATCTGCGGGATGACGTCGCCGGCGCGCTGGACGAGCACGCGGTCACCGGGGCGCACGCCGAGTCGCTCGATCTCGTCGGCATTATGCAACGTCGCGTTGGTCACGACGACGCCGCCGACGGTGACGGGGGAGAGGCGCGCGACCGGGGTCATCGCACCGGTCCGGCCGACCTGGATGTCGATCCGCTCCAGCAGCGTCTGCGCACGCTCGGCGGGGAATTTGTGCGCGATCGCCCAGCGCGGCGCTTTGGCGACCTGGCCGAGTCGCGCCTGCCAGTCGAGCCGGTCGACCTTGTAGACCACGCCGTCGATATCGAACGGGAGGTCGGCGCGTTCGGTCTCGATCTCCCGGTACACGTCGAGCGCCGCCGCCGTCCCTTCGACCCGCGCAAACCCGTCGGCGATCGGGAAGCCCCAGCTGCGTAGGGTATCGACGACCTCCGCCTGGGTATTCCCCGGCACGACACTGGCCTGGCCCCAGCCATGCGCGAGGAACCGCAGCGTCCGGCTCGCGGTAACGCCGGCGTCCTTCTGGCGCAGCGAGCCGGCAGCGGCGTTGCGCGGATTGGCAAACTGCCGCGCGTCCTTGCCGGTCTCCTCTGCCCCGGCGAGCAGGCGGGCGTTCAACGCGGCGAAGTCGTCCTTCGCCATGTACACCTCGCCGCGGACCTCGAAGATCGCAGGAATGCCTGGCTCACTATGTTCCCCCGCGAAGGCGGGGGTCCAGTCTGGGCCCCCGCCTTCGCGGGGGAACAAGGTCGGGGGGATGTCGCTGATGGTCCGCACATTGGCGGTAACATCTTCGCCAACCTGCCCGTCGCCGCGCGTGAGTGCCTGGACTAGCTCGCCCTCTTCATAGCGAAGCGAACATGACAGCCCGTCGATCTTCGGCTCCGCGGTCAGCGCCACGGGCTCGTCGTCCGCCAGCTTCAGGAATCGGCGCACGCGCGCGACGAACTCCTCGACCTCCTCGTCCGCAAACGCGTTGTCGAGGCTCATCATCGCCTTCGCATGCGGGACCTTCGCCAGATGGCCGGCCGGTGCTGCGCCGACCGTCCGACTAGGCGAATCGCCCCGGACCGCCGCCGGAAACGCCGCCTCGATCGCCGCATTGCGCCGCACCAGCGCGTCATACTCGGCATCGCTGATCTCGGGCGCGTCGTCGGTATGATAGCGCGCGTTGTGAAACGCGATCTGCGTGGCGAGCGCCTCCAGCTCGGCAGCGGCTTCGGTCTCGGTCGCGGGAAGGTCGGTCATCGCGCCGGGTTAGGGGAGGGGGGCGTCTTTCGACAAGAGCTCGATCAACATGGCGTGAACATTCGCCCGACTTGCGCGCTGACATCCCAAGAGAATTTTTCCGGGAAGCGCAATCATGACAGACACCAGCCGCCGAGACCTGTTCAAGGGCGCCGCCGTCACCGGCCTCGCCGCAGCCGCCGCGCCGGCCTTCGCGCAAGGGCAGGCGGCGGGGCAGGCGCAACTCGCCGATCCGCAGACGCGGTTCACGTCGGCACCCTTCCCCGAACAGCGCCAGAAATGGCCCGCACTCCAGCGCGACATGCGCCCCGTCCCCGACAGCGGTGAGGCGAGCTACCGCGGTTCAGGTCGTCTCCAAGGCCGCAAGGCGCTGGTCACCGGCGGCGACTCGGGCATCGGTCGCGCGGCCGTGATCGCCTTCTCGCGCGAGGGCGCCGACGTCGCGATCAACTATTATCCGACCGAGGAGCCCGACGCGCAGGACGTTGCCAAGCTGCTCCGCGCGGAAGGGCGCAAGGTCGTGCTGATTCCCGGCGACCTGACCGATGCGAAGTTCTGCAACGACCTGATCGCGCGCGCCAATCGCGAACTCGGCGGGCTCGACATCCTCGTCAACAACGCCGCGTACCAGCAATCGAAGGCGTCGATCGCCGAGATCAGCGTCGAGCAATTCGACCGGACGATGAAGACCAACGTCTATGCGATGTTTCACCTGTGCAAGGCGGCGATCCCGCTGATGAAGCCGGGCGCGTCGATCATCAACACCGGTTCGGTCAATTCGGTCGATCCGGGCGAGGAACTGCTCGACTATGCGACCACCAAGGGCGCGATCCTGATCTTCACCAAGGGGCTTGCGAAACAGCTCGGCAAGAAGGGCATCCGCGTCAACATGGTCGCGCCTGGCCCGATCTGGACACCGCTCCAGGTGGCGGGCGGCCAGCTGCCGGGCAAGATGGGCGAGTTCGGGCAGGACACGCCGCTCGGTCGCGCGGGCCAGCCGGCCGAACTCGCCTCGCTGTTCGTGACGCTGGCGGAGACGGGCACGAGCTTCACGAGTGGCAGCGTATTCGCCGCCACCGGCGGCAGCGGCGTGCTGTAACTGCTCGAGTTATAAGCCCACCCCGGCGCAGGCCGGGGCCCAATTGGGGGACGGTAATGACTTGGCGCACCGCTGCGTTACCGCAACCTTTCCAATTGGGCCCCGGCCTTCGCCGGGGTGGCGGCGTGATAGTTCCCTAAAAGCCTCACCCCATACCCCACCGCCGCAACCCCTCCGCATCCACCACCCTGATCCGCGCATACTCAAGCGCGATAACCCCCGCCCGTTCCATCGCCTTCAGCGCCTTGTTGAGCGTCTGGCGCGACACGCCGATCATCGCGGCGATGTCTTCCTGGCGGATGCCGACGCTGTCGCCGCCCGCCGCGCGCACCATCCCTCCCAGCGTTCGCGCCAGTCGTACCGGGATCGGCTGCGCGAGCGTGTTCATCATGAACGCCAGCGAGGCCCGCTGGTGCGCGCACGCCAACAGCGCGATGTCGTGCCACAGCTCCGGCGTGTCGCGCGCCAGCCGCCGGACAGCCTCGATCCCGATGTGCAGGACCCGCGCCGGACCGAACGCGATCGCGTCGTGCGGCCGCGGCCCGTCGTCGAGCGTCGACAGTTCGCCGAACCACGTTCCCGGCCGCATGATCAGCACCACCAGTTCGGCGCCGATAGCGGGATAGCCGATCAGCCGGACCTGCCCGTCCAGCACCGCCCACAGCCCATCGGGCGGATCGCCGACGCCGTATATTTGCGTGCCCGCGGTCACGGACCGCACGATCGCCTGATTCAGCAACACTGCCCGCCGCCCCGCCGGGATCGCGCCGAACCACGGATCGGCGTCGAGCAAGGCGTGATCGATGGTCGACATCGCACGACTCTCCGGGCTTTGCGCACATTGTCAATGTGGCGACATTCTCGGCAGTGGCGGCGTGATACGCAGGGCCCATAATAACAGGAGATGGACGATGGCGACCGCATTCAGGACCGAACCGACCGTACGCGATCTCGTTTCACCCGAGGAATGGGCGCTGCGCGTCGATCTCGCCGCCGCCTATCGCCTGATCGCCTATTATGGCTGGGACGACCTGATCTTCACGCATCTGTCGGCGCGCGTGCCCGGTCCCGAGCATCACTTCCTGATCAATCCCTACACGCACATGTTCGAGGAGATCACCGCCTCGTCGCTCGTGAAGATCGACGTCGATGGCAACAAGGTCATGGACACGCCGGCGCCGGTCAACCGCGCGGGCTTCGTGATCCACTCCGCCATCCACGCCGCGCGCGACGATGCGGTCGCGGTGCTGCATCTGCATACGCCGCACGGTCAGGCGGTGTCGGCGATGTCGGAAGGGCTGCTCCCGCACACCCAGACGGCGATGATCGCCGGGCACGACGTGGCGTATCATGACTTCGAAGGCATCGCGACCGAGCTCGAGGAGCGCGAGCGACTCGTCGTCGACCTGGGTACGAAGCACAGCATGATCCTGCGCAACCACGGCACGCTCACGGTCGGCGAGTCGATCCCGCAGGCGTTCCTCCGCATGTATTTCCTCGAGCGCGCGTGCGAGGCGCAGGTGCTGATGCTGAGTGCCGGCCGCGAGAATCTGAACACCCCCAACCAGGGCGTCGCGGAAAAGGTCGAAGGCCAGTCGAGCGGTCCCGGCATGCGGATGCTGGCGGACGGGCTGGCGTGGCCGGCGTTGCTGCGCAAGCTAGACCGGATCGACCCGAGCTTCCGCGACTGAAGCGAGCCCGCGAGGAGATGCGTTCGAATTCTTGCTACCCGTCAGCCAAGCTCACCACCCCGGCGAAGGCCGGGGCCCAGTTGGCAAGGCCGCTGTAACGGTTGGAGGCATTCGCCAAATGCCGTCGCCCAACCGAGCCCCGGCCCCCGCCGGGGTAGTTAGGCGCGAGGGTGCCGAAAACGTCGCCGGTATTCGCGCTCACGCTCTTTCGAGGCAACCCCGCCGCGGCAGGCGATGCCGTGATCGCATCCATTAAGATGACCTCGCCCTGGAAAATGTCGGCTCCCCTCCCTGAAAGGGAGGGGCTGGGGGTGGGTAGGCCGGCTTGTGCCACCACAGTCCGAACCCGCGGAAACCGACCCACCCCCGACCCCTCCCTTTCAGGGAGGGGGGAGAAATTGTCGAAACGTCGCGCCTTCACGCGCGCTCCAGCAACCGCTCCGCCTGGGCTCGCGCCTCGTCCGTGATCTGCGCGCCGGACAGCATCCGTGCGATCTCCTCGCGGCGCTCGTCCTCAGACAACGCCCGCACGCCGGTCCGCGTGACGGTTCCGTCGCTGCTTTTGGCGATCAGCAGATGCTTCGCGCCGCGCGCCGCCACCTGCGGGCTGTGCGTCACCACCAGCAGCTGCGTGCTCAGCGCAAGCCGCGCAAGTCGTTCGCCGATCGCGCTCGCCACCGCGCCGCCGACGCCGCGGTCGATCTCGTCGAACACCATCGTCGACGCGCCGCCCTCTTCCGCCAGCGCCACCTTCAACGCGAGAATGAAGCGCGACAATTCGCCGCCCGACGCGATCTTGGTCAGCGCCGCGAACGGCGCGCCCGGATTGGTCGAGATTTCGAACTCGACCCGGTCCTTGCCGGCCGCCGACCAGCCCTCCTCGCCGAGCGGCGCAACCACCGTCTGGAACCGCGCCGCGTCGAGCTTCAACGGTGCAAGCTCGCCTGCGACCGCCACGTCCAGCCGTTTCGCCGCTGCCAGCCGCCGCTTCGTCAACGCATCGGACGCGGTGTCATACGCCTTCCGAGCCGCCGCTACCCGCGCCTCGATCACCGCGATCCCGCCTTCGCCCGCATCGAGCCGTTCCAACCGCGCCTGCATCTCGTCGGCCAGTGCCGCCAGGTCATCCGGCTGCACGCGGTGCTTGCGCGCCATCGCCCGCAACTCGAACAACCGTGCCTCGTCATCCTCCAGCGCGCGCGGGTCATACGCCATTTCCGCCCGCGCATCGCGCAGGCTCTCCTCGGCCACCGACGCCTCGATCACCGCGCGATCGACCGCCGCCAGCGCATTGCCGAGCGCAACATGATCCTCCGCGATCCGCTCGAGCACGCGCGCGGCCTGGCGCAGCTTCGCCATGCCGCCGTCCTTGCCCTCGAGAAAATCGTCGATCGCGGCGAGATCGTCGGCGATCTTCTCGGCGCGCTGCATCGACCGTCGCGTATCCGCCAACGTCTCCTCCTCGCCCGCGACAGGCGCCAGCGCGGTCAGTTCGGCAACCGTATGCTCCAGCCATTCGCGATCGCGCGCGGCGGTCTCGATATCCGCACGGGCGGCGGCAAGCTCAGCCTCGGCCGCGCGGAACGAAACATACGCCTTGCCGGTAGCGCCCGGCTCGGTCCGCCCGAAAATATCGAGCAGCGCGCGATGCCCACGCGCGTTCAGTAATCCGCGCTCGTCATGCTGGCCGTGGATCTCGACCAAATGCGGCGCCATCTCGCGCAGCAGCCCCGCCGATGCCGGCTGGTCGTTGACGAACCCGCGACTGCCGCCGCCCGCTTTGACGATTCGCTTCACGATCAACGGTTCGCCGCGCTCGATCTCCAGCCCGTTCTCGTCGAACAGTAGGGCGAGGGGCGATTCGGGCGCAGGGGCGTCGAACGTCGCGGTCACCACCGCCTGCGCCGCGCCGTGTCGCACCAGCCCGCTGTCGCCGCGCCCGCCCAGCGCCAGGCCCAGCGCATCGAGCAGGATCGACTTGCCCGCCCCGGTCTCGCCGGTGAGCACGCCAAGCCCGACGCCGAATCCCAGATCCAGCGCCTCGATCAGCACCACGTCGCGAATGGAAAGTTCGGTCAGCATAGTTTGTCCGCCTTAGACGAACGGGCGCGCAATGCGATCCCCCTATGTTCCAACCCGACGATCCGCGCCGCTATCGCTTAAGGGCGCTTCAGTTACCGGTGTTGGACGGCTGGCCGGCCGCCCGGGGAGCAGGCGCGCGCTCGGCCGGGCCGGTCGGCGTCGAGCCGGGCTCGTCGAGCTCGACCATCACCGACGGCGTGCCCTTGGTGCCGACCGGCACCACCTGTTCGCCAGGCGTCAGCGGCGGCACGGCCGGCACCTGATTCTTCTTCAACAGGTCGTACGCGTGCTGGTACCAGTCGGTGCCCGGATAGTTGCGCCCCAGCACCGCGCCGGCCTTCTCGGCCTCGACAGGTACGCCGAGCGCCAGATACGTCTCGGTCAGTCGCATCAGCGCTTCCGGCGTGTGCGTGGTCTGCTGGAACTTGTCGATCACGGTGCGGAACCGGCCATTCGCCGCGAGCCATTGGCCGCGCGTCTCATAGAACCGCCCGATCTCCATCTCCTTGCCCGCGAGATGGTCGTTGACCAGATCGATCTTGAGGCGCGCATCCGACGCATAGCGCGTGTTCGGATAGCGCCGCATCAGTTCGCCGAGCGAATCGAGCGCCTGTCGCGTGATTTTCTGGTCGCGCGTCACGTCGGTGATCTGCTCGTAATAGCCGAGCGCGATCAGGTAATAGGCATATGGCGCATCGCGGTTGCCCGGATGCACGGCCAGGAAGCGCTGCGCCGAGCTGATCGATGCAGTATAGTCCCGCGCAAGGTAATAGCTGAACGCCGACATGATCTGCGCACGGCGCGCCCAGATCGAATAGGGATGCTGGCGCTCGACCTCGTCGAACAGCTGCGCCGCTTCCTTATAGCGCGCCTGATCAAGCCGCCGCTTGGCGGTCGAGTACAGCGTACCCACGTCGCGCGCCACATAGGGCAGATCGCCCTTGGCGGCGCGACCGCCTCCGCAGCCGGCCATGGGGAGCGCAAGCGCGGCGATGAGCGTGACCGCGAGGGCGCGTGGCATGCTCGGAATGGACTGGGGGATACGCATTGGCGTCGTCCTTAGCGTAAGCGGGGCTTCGCGAACAATCCCTTTCGCCAAACACGCCAACGCGCTTTCGCAGGTGGGGGGCTTCCGCCGGCGCGGATCACACGGCAAGGGTCGTTCGTTGCCGAAACGCCATTCCAAAAGCCATTCAAATCGAGGATCACCCCATGCCCGCCACCCTGTTGCAAACCCACCGTGTCGAAAAGCCCTGGGGTCGCGACACGCTCTGGCCCGGTTTCGCAAATCCCGCAGCAGGATCGCCGCCGATCGGCGAAGTCTGGTTCCAGGAGCCCGGCAACACCACGCCCGACCTGCTGATCAAATATCTGTTCACCAGCCAGAAGCTGTCGGTGCAGGTCCATCCCAACGACGAACAGGCGCACGCACGTGGCCTGCCGCGCGGCAAGGACGAATGCTGGACGATCCTGGCCGCCGAGCCCGATTCGACGATCGCGGTCGGCACCAAGGCGCCGATGTCGAAGGACGATCTGCGCGCCTCGGCGATCGACGGCACGATCGAGGACAAGCTGGACTGGAAGCCGGTCAAGCCGGGCGACTTCATGTATTGCGCGTCCGACACGATCCACGCGATCGGCGGCGGGGTGACCGTGATCGAGGTCCAGCAAAATTCCGAGACTACCTACCGCCTCTATGACTATGGCAGCGATCGTGAACTGCATCTCGACGACGGCATCGACGTCGCCGACCCGACGCCCTACGTCCCCGTCGCGCCGCCGATCGAGATCGAGACCGGTCGCACGATCATGGTCGAAGGCCCGAAGTTCGTGCTCGAGCGCTGGAAGGGCGGCGACCACGTCGTCAATCTGCCCGAGGGCACGACCGGCTGGGTGATCCCGATCACCGGATCGGGCGATGTCGCCGGCGTGGCGTTCAAGGCAGGCGAATGCGCGACGATGACCGGCAGCGAGACGGTCGCCACCAGCCCCGACGCCGACGTGCTCTTCGCATATCCCCTGGCAAAGCGTATCTGAGCAAGGGGTAGATCGAACGAGGAGGGGGAAGAAAGCGCATCCCGCCCCTCCTTGTTCTCCCGCGAAGGCGGGAGCCCAGCCTGGATCCCCGCCTTCGCGGGAAAACATCATGGTTCAGACGTGCGCCATTCCCAAGGGCAACCACCCCGGCGAGGCCGGGGCCCAATTGGGGAACGTTGCTAATGAAGCGTGGCACACGGTTATTGCCACCTTACCAATTGGGCCCCGGCCTCCGCCGGGGTGGTAAGCGGGGATGGCACGCCTCCTCTTTTGCCCGCTAACTAGCCCCTCATTACCCAGGCACGTCACCATCACCACCACCCCGGCGAAGGCCGGGGCCCAGTTGGGTGACGGTGTTAATTGAGCCGGGCACGCCGTTTTCCACCTCCCCAACTGCTCTCCGGCCTCCGCCGAGTTGGTGAAGCTGCGGCGGGGATCGAGCAGGTGCTCCTGGCCACCGCAATCATCCCCAATTAACCCGTGTCGCCCTATACCCCCGCGCAATGCTGCGCGTTCTCACCCTCTCCACCCTGTTCCCGGACGCGACCCGTCCGAACTTCGGCGGCTTCGTCGAACGACAGACGCTGGGCCTTGCCGCGCACCCGGACGTATCACTCGTGGCGGTAGCGCCAATCGGTCTCCCTCCGGGGCCCCTCGGCCGCATAGGCCGCTACGCGCGCCTCGCCACGCTCCCGGTGCGCGAAACCTGGAAGGGCGTGGATGTCCACCGCCCGCGCTTCGCCGCGCTCCCGTTCACCAAGGGCCGTCATCATGCCGCCGCGCTGGAGCGCGCGCTCGTGCCGGTGCTCGATGCGATCCGCTCGGACTTCGCGTTCGACGTCATCGACGTGTCGTTCTTCTTCCCCGACGGCCCCGCCGCCGTCGTTCTCGGCAAGCGCTACGGCGTGCCCGTCTCGATCAAGGCCCGTGGCTCCGACATCCACCATTGGGGCGAAGCGCGGGCGACCGCGGCGCAGGTCCGCAGCGCAGGGCAGGGCGCCGCCGGACTCCTTGCGGTCAGCGCGGCGATGAAGGCCGACATGGTCACGCTGGGCATGCCGGGCGACCGGATCACGGTGCACCATACCGGCGTCGACCAGGACCGCTTCCGCCCCGCCGACGACCGGGCCGCCGCCAAGGCCAGCCTCGGCGTGGCGGGGCCACTGGTCATCGCGATCGGCGGACTCCTGTCGCGCAAGGGCCATGACATCGTCATCGATGCGGTCGCCGCGTTACCCGGGGTCACGCTGCTGATCGCAGGCGCAGGCCCCGCACGCGCCACGCTGGAAGCGCAAATCGCAAGACTGGGCATCGGCGACCGAGTCCGCCTGTTGGGCGCGCTCCCGCACGCGGACCTGCCGGGGCTGATCGCCGCCGCCGACGTCAGCGCGCTGGCCTCCAGTTCGGAGGGGCTCGCCAATGTCTGGGTCGAGTCGCTCGCCTGCGGGACACCGATCGTCATCACCGCGGCCGGCGGCGCCTGCGAGGTCGTGACGTCGCCCGATGCCGGCCGCGTCACGATCGGCGATCCGCTCGCGTTCGCCGCGGCGTTGAGCGACCTGCTCGCCGCGCCGCCGCTACCAGATGCGACGCGGGCGATGGCGGCGGGCTTTACCTGGGAGAAGAACACCGCGACGCTGTACGCGCATCTCGCGACGCTCGTCGCGGATCACCCTTCGAGAGGGTAGAGCGCCGCCACGATCCAGCGACCTTCGCCGCGCAGCACCGCCCACGCGCGGGCCGCAGCGCGGCTGTCCATCGCCTCGATCCCGAACCCCCGCGCCTCGACCGCACGCTTGAACGCGAGCGGCGGCTGGCGCAGCGCCGAACCGGTCCCCAGCAACAGGAACTCCGGCGGCGGATCGAGCGCGAGCAGCGCCGCGACATCCGCCTCGCCGAGGGCCTCGAACGCCGGCGGCTTCCAGCCATCGGAGCGCTCGGGACTGATCGACAATGCGGTGTAATAGCCGTCGTCGACCTTGAACCCCGCCCGACCGATCGCCGAAATCATCGGCCCATCGGTCTTCTCGCGGTCCATCCTCAACGCTCGACCTTCGGACCCACCCGCTCGGCCCCGTCCTGCACGCCGCCCTTGCGGGGGGCCGGATCGGCCCGCAGCCCAAGCGTAATCAGGAGCGACGACGACACGTAGATCGACGAATACGTCCCCACGACGATACCCAGAATCATCGCCGCGGTGAACCCGCGCAGCACGTGGCCGCCCAGCACCAGCATCGCGACCAGCGCCAGCAGGATCGTCACCGAGGTCATCACGGTCCGCGGCAGCGTCTCGTTCACCGACAGGTCGATGATCTCGCGCATGTCCATTTTCCGGTACCGGCGCATGTTCTCGCGGATACGGTCGTCGATCACGATCTTGTCGTTGATCGAATACGAGATTATCGTCAGCACGGCGGCAACGATGTTCAGGTCGAACTCGAACTGCGTCAGCGCGAAGAAGCCGAGCGTCATCAACAGATCGTGGACGATCGCGACGACGGTCGAGACGCCGAACTGCCACTCGAACCGCACCACCGCGAACAATGCGATGCCGAGGATCGCGAGGCCGACCGCGAGGAGCCCCTTGCTGATCAGTTCGTCCGAAACCTTGCCCGAGATCGTGTCGTACTTCGAGAACGTCGCGCCGGGGAACTTCGCGGCGAGGTCGTCCGACACCTTCTTCACCAGCCGGTTGGTCGCGCCTTCGTCGCCACTGTCGGGCAAGGGCAGGCGGATCGACAGCGTCTTGGGGTCGCTGAACGACTGGATCGAGGCCTCGCCGACGCCGAGCCGATCGACCTCTGTGCGGACCACGTCGATCGACGGCGTGGTCGCGAACTTCTCTTCGATCAGGACGCCCCCAGCGAAGTCGACGCCCATGTTGAGGCCCTTCACGGCGACGAGGCCGATCGCCAGCAACGACAGCAGCAGGGTCAGCCCGAACGCCCATTTACGGAGCGAGACGAACTTCAGGTTCGTGTTGTCGGGTACGAGTTTCAGCAGGCGCATGGTAATCTCCCGCCTCAAATATTGATCGTGGTGGGGCGGTTCTTCCGCAGCCACAGCGCGACCATCATTCGCGTGAACGTGACGGCGGTGAACACCGACGTGCAGATCCCGATCAGCAGCACGACCGCGAAGCCCTTCACCGGACCCGAACCGAGCAGCAGCATGATCACGCCGGTGATGGCGTGCGTGATGTTCGCCTCGAAGATCGTCCGCGATGCTTCCTTGTAGCCGAGTTCGACCGACTGGACGACGCTACGCCCGCGTCGCCGCTCTTCGCGAATACGCTCGTTGATCAGCACGTTGGCGTCCACCGCGGTGCCGATCGTCAGCACGAAGCCGGCGATACCGGGCAGCGTCAGCGTCGCGTTCAGCATTGCCATGACGGCGACGATGACCAGGATGTTGATGACCACGGCGAGGTTCGCATAGACGCCGAACCGGCCATAGGTGACGAACATGAACACGATCACCGCAAGCGCCGCGATGATCGACGCGAGCACGCCGGCCCGGATCGAATCCTTGCCGAGATCGGGGCTGACGGTGCTTTCCGCGATCGTCTTCAGCGCGACCGGCAGCTTGCCCGAGCGCAGCGAGATCGCCAGCGCATTCGCCGATTCAACCGTGAAATTGCCCGAGATCGACGCGCGACCGCCCAGGATCGGCTCGTTGATGTTCGGCGCGGAGATCACCGAATTGTCGAGGATGATCGCAAACGGCTTGCCGGTGTTCTCGGTCGTGACCTTGGCGAAGCGACGCCCGCCGACCGCATCGAACGTGATCGCCACCTGCGGCGCGTTGGTCTGCGGCTCGAACTCCTGGCGTGCATCGGCGAGCTGGTCGCCTGAGATGATCACCGATCGCTTCACCGCGATGAGCGGCACGCCCTGCGGGTTGCCGGGGTAGGGGAGGATCTGGCTGCCGACCGGTGCGATGCCCTTGACCAGGTCGGCCGGGTTCGCGGTCTGGTCGACCAGCTTGAATTCGAGCTTGGCGGTCTTGCCGAGCAATTCCTTCAGCGCCTGCGGGTTCTTCAACCCCGGCACCTGGACGACGATCCGCGTCGCGCCCTGGCGGACGATCGTCGGCTCCTTGGTGCCGAGTTCGTCGATGCGGCGGCGGACGACTTCGGTCGCGTCCTTCATCGCCGTGTCGACCGCCTGGGTCAGGCCCGCTTCGGTCGGCTTGAGCACGAACCGGCTCGTGTCGACGACGTTGATGTCCCACTCGCGCTGGCCGCTCATGCCTGCACCACCACCGGTGATCGCCAACAGACGCTCACGCGCCGCATCGACCTGGCTCGGGTCACGCAACAGGAAGCTCAGCTGGCCGCCGCGCGTGGAAATGTCCCCGATCTCGATCCGCGGAGTCCCATTGCGCATCGTGCCCGCGACACTGTCGCGCATCGCCTCGATCCGCGTCGCGGCAAGGTCGGCGGTATCCGCCTCGAGCAGCAGATAGCTGCCGCCAGCGAGGTCGAGCCCGAGGTTGATGTGCGGATGGGGAATGCTGCCCCATTTGCTCGTGGTGCTCTCGGGGAGGAAACTCGGGATCGCCAGCAGGCACAATGCCACCAGCAACCCGATGATCGACCCGACCTTCCAGCGCGGAAAATCCAGCATCAGTCGTTGGCCGGCTTCGTGTTGGGGCTGGTGATGTCGGTCAGCGTCGACTTGACGACCCGCACGCGGACATTCGGCGCGATCTCGACCTCGACGACGTTATCCTCGACCTTCGTCACCTTGCCGAGGATCCCGCCCGAGGTCACGACGCTATCGTTCTTCTTCACCGCGGCGACCGACGCCTGCAGCGCCTTCATCCGCTTTTGCTGCGGGCGGATCATCAGGAAGTAGAACACGACGAACACGAGGAAGAGCGGCGCGAGGCTCAGGAACGAGGCGAGCCCGCCTCCGGCTGTGGCGGCGCCGTCTGCGGCCTGGGCATAAGCTGGTGCAATGAACATGAAGTTCCGTATCTGGCTGAAGGGGTTCAGGTCGCGCGCCGCGCGGCCGGTCGCATTGGTCCGCCCGCTATCATCGCTTGGGGTCCCGCGCAACAGATCGCCGCAGGATGAGACGGGGCGCACGGGCGACCGGCCGCGACGATCGGTGCGCCGTGTTGGCACTTGCATCCCGCCCCGACCCCGCGTAGTGCGCCCCCCTCGGGTCGCTCTGCGGCCCGTTCGGTCGGAGCGTAGCGCAGCCCGGTAGCGCACCACACTGGGGGTGTGGGGGTCGCAGGTTCGAATCCTGTCGCTCCGACCATTTTCTTGTAGCAATGAAGAGACGCGGCGCTGCTCAGGGAGCAGTATTGCCGTTGGTTCTTGCGCGACGTTCGCCCTGCCCACAACCGCGCTCCCCTCCCTGAAAGGGAGGGGCTGGGGGTGGGTAGGCCGGCTTGAGCCCCACCGGTCCGAACATGCGGAACCCGACCCACCCCCAACCCCTCCCTGCCAGGGAGGGGGGCAGAAGGAGGAGGAGCCGAACGCTTACGCCGTCTCGCGCACCGTCGCCGCGTGACCCACCGCGATCGCGCTCAAATTCACGATCCCGCGCGCGGTCACGCTCGGCACCAGCATCTGCAGCGGTTTCGCCAGCCCCAGCAGCATCGGCCCCAGCGGCGCCGACTCGGTCGATGCCGACAGCAGCGACACCGCGATGTTCGCCGCGTCGATGTTCGGCATCACCAGCAGGTTCGCCGACCCCGTCAGCGGGCTGTCGTCCACCAGGCGCCGTCGCAGCGCCTCCGACAACGCCGCATCGCCGTGCATCTCGCCGTCGAATTCGAACTCGGGCGCCATCTCCTTCAGCAACGCATGCCCCGCGCGCATCTTCTGCGCCGACGGCGAACGCGATGCGCCGAAGCTCGAATGCGACAGCAACGCCGCCTTCGGCTCGATCGCGAACGCGCGCACCGCCTCGGCCGCCAGCATCGTCATCTCAGCAATCTGCTCGGCGGTCGGATCGACCGTCACGTGCGTATCGCAGAAGAACAGACTGCCGGTGCGCAGGATCACCGCCGACATCGCGTACAGTCGAGACACGCCCGGCATCCGCGGCAGCAGCGGCATGATGTACGTCATCTGCGTCCACCAGTCGCCGATCCCGCCGCACAACGCCGCATCGACGCGCCCTTCGCGCAGCAGCATCGCCGCCGCCACACTCGGCCGCGTCCGCAGCGCCCGTTCGGCGCTATCGGGCGGCGTGCCGCGGCGGCCGACCAGCGCGCTGTACCCGGCGAGCAGGGGATCGAACACGTCGCGGTCGGTGCCCGGATCGAGCACCTCGACATCGGTGCCGATCGTCATGCGCAATCCGCTTGCCTCGATCCGCTCGGCGATAACCTCGCGCCGCCCGATCAGCACCGGCCGGCCGATACCCTCGTCGATCACCGTCTGCACCGCGCGTAGCGTCCGCGGGTCCTCGCCTTCGCCGTACGCGATCGAGCGCCCGGCCTGCTTGGCGCGCGCGAAGATCGGCCGCATCAGCTGGCCCGAGCGGTACACGAACACTTCGAGATCGCGCAGATACGCGTCGAAATCCTCGATCGGCCGCGTCGCCACGCCCGAATCCATCGCCGCCTTCGCCACAGCGGGCGCGACATGCAGGATCAGCCGTGGATCGAATGGCTTGGGAATGATGTAGGTCGGCCCGAACACCGGCGTCGCGCCGCCATAGGCCGACACGACCACATCCGAAGCCGTAGCGCGTGCGAGGGCCGCAATCGCGTCGACCGCGGCCACCTTCATCGCCTCGTTGATCTCGGTCGCGCCGACGTCGAGCGCGCCGCGGAAGATGAACGGGAAGCACAGCACGTTGTTGACCTGGTTCGGGAAATCCGAGCGGCCCGTGGCGATGATCGCATCGGGCCGGGTCGCATGGACCAGCGCGGGCTGAATTTCCGGCTCGGGGTTCGCCAGCGCGAGGATCAGCGGATCGGGCGCGAGCAGATGCAGCCATTCCTGCTTCAGCACACGCGGCGCCGACAGCCCGAGGAAGATGTCCGCTCCCTCCAGCACGTCCGGCAAGGTCCGCGCGTTGGTGGTCCGGGCATAGCGCGCCATGTTCGGCGGCATGTTCTCGTCGCGCCCGGCGTGCACGACGCCCTTGATATCGGTCAGCGTCACGTTCTCGGGGTTGAGCCCCATCGACACCAGCAGGTCGACCGTTGCCAGCGCCGCCGCGCCCGCGCCCGACGTCACCAGCTTCATCTGGTCGAGCCGCTTGCCGCGCAGTTCGAGCACGTTGCGGACCGCGGCGGCGCACACGATCGCGGTGCCATGCTGGTCGTCGTGGAACACCGGGATGTTCATCACCTCGCGCAGCTTCGTCTCGATCTCGAAGCATTCCGGCGCCTTGATGTCCTCGAGATTGATCCCGCCGAACGTCGGCTCGAGCACGCGGACCGCCTCGATGAACGCCTGCGGGTTGAGCTGGTCGATCTCGATATCGAAGCAGTCGATGCCTGCGAATTTCTTGAAGAGCACCGCCTTGCCCTCCATCACCGGCTTCGACGCCAGCGCGCCGATCGCGCCCAGGCCCAGCACCGCGGTCCCGTTGGTGATGACCGCCACGAGATTACCGCGCGCGGTATAGTCGCGCGCCTTGTCTGGATCCGCGGCGATCTCCTCGCACGCAGCCGCGACGCCCGGCGAATAGGCGAGCGCGAGATCGCGCTGCGTCGCCATCCGCTTGGTCGCCTCGACCGAGAGTTTCCCGGGCTTTGGATAGCGGTGATAATCGAGCGCGGCTTTGCGGAAATCGTCTTCCATGGTCTTCCTAACCTGTCGGCCGCGGCGGCGACCGGGTGGGGCACGCGGGCAAAGCTCGCGGCGCATGTTCAAGGCAGCGCATAGCCTTAGGCGCACCGATCCGCCAACCCCGCGCGGACGTAGCGGCGGATTGATGAGCCGACCCCCAACCACCGCACCACCCCGGCGAAGGCCGGGGCCCAATTGGAACGTCGGACATAATTGAAGTGCGATCCTCAATTATCCCCGTCTCCCAATTGGGCCCCGGCCTCCGCCGGGGAGGTGCAACCCAAGCGAGCGACCTGCGGTCAGATCGCTAAACCTCCGCTCCTAGTCTTCACCCCTCCCTGAAAGGGAGGGGCAGGGGGTGGGTCGGCTTCCGCATACGCACGCGAGAGAGACCCAAGCAGGCCACCCCCACCCCCAACCCCTCCCTTCCAGGGAGGGGAGCATGTCTCGCTTGATCAGCCGGTAGCGAACACAAGTATCCCCTGTCCTACAACGAACCAATATGGTTCGCTCTCGCAACAAAACCGGGAGCCAGCCATGACCATCGAAACCCTGATCGACGCCGTAATCGACCGCGAAGGCGGCTACACCAACCACCCCGCAGACCGCGGCGGACCCACCCGCTACGGCATCACGCAAGGCGTAGCCCGAACCAACGGCTACACCGGAGACATGCGCGCCTTCCCCCGCGACCAGGCCGAAGACATCTACCGCCGCCTCTACTGGACCCGCCCCGCCTTCGACCAGATCGCCCCCCGAGCCCCGAAAATCGCCGAAGAACTCTTCGACACCGGCGTCAACATGGGGCCCGGCGTGGCCGCCACCTTCCTCCAACGCGCCCTCAACGCGCTGAACCGGGGCGCCACCGACTACCCCGACATGAACCTAGACGGCCGCATCGGCCCCGCCACGCTCACCGCGCTCGACGCCTTCCTCGCCCGCCGCAAACCCGGCGGCGAAACCGTGCTCCTGAAGGCGATCGAGGCGCTGCAGGGCGAACGCTACGTCGCCCTCGCCGAGACCCGCCCCGCCAACGAAGCCTTCCTCTACGGTTGGCTCGCGAACCGCACATGACGCCTCGGCGAAAACGCTCCCAGCGTGTGAACTTTGTGAACTTCACTCCGACGGAGACCGCTCATGACCCCGCAACCCCTTGATCCGGCATCAGACCCCTGGATCACCCGAGCCCGTCCGACCTTCCTCTACGTGATGTACACATTGCTGCTCGGCGCGATCCCCGCAGGCCTGATCGCCGCGGTCCGCCCGCAAATGGCGCAGGCGATCGCCGCCGGCATGGCGGCATACCTGAACGCGATCCCCGAACCCCTCTACGCCCTCTTCGGCACCTGCTATCTCGGCTACACGGTTGCCAGGGAATGGGGGAAGGGGCGGTAGTCTCACGCTCCCGTCATCCCCTACCTCCGTCATTTTCTCCTCCCGTCATCCTGACGAAAGTCAGGACCCGGAGCCACGGGCGGGCCGTCTGGAACCCTGGGTCCTGACTTTCGTCAGGATCACGGAGGAGGGGCAGGGCGTTGCACCCCCGAAACCGCACCCTACATCGCCACCATGAGCAACGACCCCCACGCCATGCCGACATGGCACGGCACCACGATCCTCTCGGTCCGCCGCGGCGGCAAAGTCGTCGTCATCGGCGACGGCCAGGTCTCGATGGGCCAGACCGTCATGAAACCCAACGCCCGCAAGGTCCGCCGCCTCGGCGACGGCAGCGTCATCGGCGGGTTCGCCGGTGCGACGGCCGACGCGTTCACGCTGTTCGAACGCCTCGAACGCAAACTGGAAGCGCACCAGGGCCAGCTGCTGCGCGCCGCGGTCGAGCTCGCCAAGGACTGGCGCACCGACAAGTTCCTCCGCAACCTCGAAGCGATGATGATCGTCGCCGACAAGGACGTGACGCTGATCCTGACCGGCAACGGCGACGTGCTGGAGCCAGAGAACGGCGTCGCCGCGATCGGCTCCGGCGGCAACTACGCGTTGGCGGCGGCCCGAGCGCTGGTAGAATACGAGACCGACGCCGAAGTCCTCTGCCGCAAGGCAATGGGCATCGCGTCAGAGCTCTGCGTCTACACCAACGACCGCCTCACGGTCGAAACGATGGACAGCACGACCTGATCTGTCTTCACCCCTCCCTGAAAGGGAGGGGCCGGGGGTGGGTCGGCCCGAGAGGAATCGCCGTCCGCGCCCCATACCGACCCACCCCCAACCCCTCCCTTCCAGGGAGGGGAGCAGAGTAGCTCCATGAACGACCAGCTCACCCCCAAGGCCATCGTCGCCGCGCTCGACGCCCACATCATCGGCCAGGCCGCCGCGAAACGCGCCGTCGCCGTCGCGATGCGCAACCGCTGGCGCCGCCAGCAACTGAGCGAAGACCTCCGCGACGAGGTCACGCCCAAGAACATCCTGATGATCGGACCGACCGGCTGCGGCAAGACCGAGATCAGCCGTCGTCTCGCCAAGCTCGCCGACGCGCCGTTCGTGAAGGTCGAGGCGACCAAGTTCACCGAGGTCGGCTATGTCGGCCGAGACGTCGAACAGATCGCCCGCGACCTCGTCGAGGAAGCCATCCGCCTCGAAAAGGAACGCCGCCGCGTCGCCGTCAAGGACAAGGCGGAGGAGGCCGCGATGTCCCGCCTGCTCGACGCGCTCACCGGCAAGGGCGCCAGCGAGGCGACGCGCGAGAGCTTCAAGCAGCGCTTCCTCGACGGCCATCTCAACAACGCCGAGGTCGAGATCGAGATCGAGCAGGCCCCGGCCATGCCGTTCGACATCCCCGGCGGCGCGCCGCAGATGATCAACCTCGGCGAAATGATGAAGTCGTTCGGCGGCGGCCAGCAGCTCAAGCGCCGCAAGCTGACGGTTCACGCGGCCTGGGACAAGCTCGTCGAGGAAGAGGCCGACAAGCGCCTCGACCAGGACGAGGTCAGCCGCGCAGCCTTGGCCGACGCGGAAGCCAACGGCATCGTCTTCCTTGACGAGATCGACAAGATCGCGGTTTCGGACGGCCGCGGCGGTTCGATCAGCCGGGAAGGCGTCCAGCGTGACCTGCTCCCGCTGATCGAGGGCACGACCGTCGCGACGAAGTACGGCCCGATGAAGACCGACCACATCCTCTTCATCGCGTCGGGCGCGTTCCACGTCGCCAAGCCGAGCGACCTGCTGCCAGAGTTGCAGGGCCGCCTGCCGATCCGAGTCGAACTGAAGGGCCTCACCGAAGCCGATTTCGTCGCGATCCTGTCGGACACCAAGGCGTCGCTGCCGCTGCAATACAAGGCGCTGATCGCCACCGAAGGCGTCGGCATCGAATTCACCGAAGACGGCATCGCCGCAATCGCGCGCATCGCCGCCGAAGTGAACTCGGAGATCGAGAACATCGGCGCGCGGCGTCTGCAGACGGTGATGGAAAAGCTGTTGGAAGAGGTAAGCTACAACGCCGAAGACCGCGGCGGCTCGAACCTCGTCATCGACGGCGCGTACGTCGACAGCCAGCTAAAGGAAATCGCCCGCAACACGGACCTGAGCCGGTTCGTGCTGTAAGCAACTAGGGGAAGGCAAGCCTTCCCATCCGTTCGTGCTGAGCGAAGTCGAAGCACATGGGTCTGAGGCCCTTCGACTTCGCTCAGGGCGAACGGGGTGGAGGCGGGGACTATGAGGAGAAAACCATGGACGTGACCGAAGCCATAGCCGCTCGCCGCTCCGTCCGAGGCTTCCTCGACACCCCGGTCGATCCCGCACTCCTCCGCGACCTCGCGATAAAAGCATCCCGAGCAGCAACCGGCGGCAACCTCCAGCCCTGGCACATCGCCATAGTCCAGGGCGACGCCATGACCCGCCTCAAGGCCATAATGGCCGAAAAGCTCGCCACCGGCGCCACCGAAACCCCAGCCTACGACATCTATCCCAACGAACTCGTCGCCCCCTACCGAGACCGCCGCTACGCCGTCGGCGAAGCGATGTACGCCCACATCGGCATCCCCCGCGACGACAAGGCGGCGCGGCAGAAATGGTTCGCCCGAAACTTCGATTTCTTCGGCGCCCCCGCCGCGTATTTCTGCACGGTCGACAGGCGGATGGGCCCGCCGCAATGGTCGGACCTCGGCATGTACCTGCAAAACCTGATGCTGCTCGCGGTGGAAGCCGGCCTCGCCACCTGCCCGCAGGAATGCTGGGCGATGTATCCGGAAACGATCGGGACGTTCCTTCGAATGCCCGAAGACCGCATGCTCTTCTGCGGCATGGCGATCGGCTACGAGGACAAGGCCGCCCCAGCCAACCAACTCCGCACCGAGCGCGCAGACGAAACGGAATGGCTGACGACGATCGGCTGATTTACGCCGTCGCCACGAAACAGAGCACCACCCCGGCGAAGGCCAGGGCCCAATTGGGAAACGCTTGCGGTGAAGCGCGCGCGCAGTCATGCCGGCCTTGCCAATTGGGCCCCGGCCTCCGCCGGGGTGGTGCGTATGCCGGGGTGGTGGCGTATGCGGCATTGTTCACCCGCGAAGGCGGGTGCCCAGACTGGGTCCCCGCCTTCGCGGGGAAACAAGTTTTCAGAGGATTACCGTCTGGGGCTTCGCGCCCTTGATCCCCGCAAGAATCATAGCCTCCCAGACCGCAGGATCTCCCGCCGCGGCCATCGCCTTGTCGGGCTCGCGTAGCGTCTTCAGCACCGCCAGCGCATCAGGCAGATAATCCGCCCAGGCCGCATCGATCAATCGCGACGCCGACTCGGTATCGCCGCCGGCATTCGCGCTGATCCGCTGTCCCGCCAAGACGCGCGCGACGCGTTCGGCGACGGGGGTAGTGGAAACGTCCATGAGCATTCTCCTCGCGGGACTGGTCTACACCAAACCCGCGAGGCGAACGAATGCTCCTTTTAGCGTGCCGGGCCCGAACCCGCGCCGCGGCTCGGACCACGGCCACCGCCGCCGCCACCAGCCGGACGACCGCCGCCACCCTGGCCGCCGGGACGACCGCCACCCTGCGGACGACCGCCGCCACCTTGGCCGCCACCTTGGCCGCCACCCTGGCCACCACGGCTGGCACCCGCATAGTTGCGACCGGTGGTGCCGGTTGCCCTAGGCGAATGCGTCGCACGCGGACGTGCCGGATCGCGCGGACGGTCGATCCGAACTTCGGGATCAGCACCCATCGTCTTGACGCGCGTCTGCTTGATCTGGTTCGACAGGTTGACGAAATCGTCCGGCAACGCGCGGACCTGCACCTTCTGGCGGGTGATCCGCTCGATGTCGCGCAGATACGCCTTCTCGTCATCCGCGCAGAACGCGACGGCGATACCGCTGGCGCCCGCACGTGCGGTACGGCCGATGCGGTGGACATACTGCTCGGCGACGTTCGGCAGCTCGAAGTTGATGACGTGGCTGACGCCCGAGACGTCGATGCCGCGCGCGGCGATGTCGGTCGCGATCAGGACCTTGACCTTGCCCTGCTTGAACTCGCCGAGTGCCCGCTCGCGCTGGCCCTGGCTCTTGTTGCCGTGGATCGCGTTCGAGGCGATGCCGTTGCCCGCGAGCAGCTTCACGACGCGGTCGGCGCCATGCTTGGTGCGCGTGAAGACGAGCGCGCGGTCGATCGCCGGATCGGCCAGCGTGATCGTCAGCAGCGCCTGCTTTTCCGACTGGTTGCAGAAGGTGACATACTGATCGACGCGCTCTGCGGTCGTCGCAGCGGGCTTCACCGACACCGTCTTAGGGTCGAGCAGGAACTGCGACGCCAGCTCGCGGATCGCAACCGGCATCGTCGCCGAGAAGAACAGCGTCTGGCGCTTCTTCGGCAGCATGCGGACGATCTTCTTCAGCGCGTGGATGAAGCCGAGGTCCATCATCTGGTCGGCTTCGTCGAGCACGAGGATCTCGATCATCGATAGGTTGACGAAGCCCTGCTCGATTAAATCGATCAGGCGGCCCGGCGTGGCGACGAGGATGTCGACGCCGCGGCTCATGTCCTGGCGGTTCTTGTTGATGCTGGTACCGCCGAACACGGTCGTCACCGACATCTTGCTGAACTGGCCGTAGGCGCGCGCGCTGTCGGCGATCTGGCTGGCGAGTTCGCGCGTCGGCGCGAGCACCAGCATGCGGCAATGCGTCGGCAGGACGCGCTTCTGGTTTTCGGTCAGGCGCTGGATCGACGGCAGCACGAATGCGGCGGTCTTGCCGGTGCCGGTCTGCGCGATGCCGAGCAGATCGCCGCCCTCGAGCAGGATCGGGATCGACTGAGCCTGGATCGGCGTCGGCTCGGTATAGCCCTTGGCTTCGAGCGCACGGACGAGCGGCTCGGCAAGGCCGAGGTTTGCAAATGACATGTAAGTCTCTCAATAGATGCCGGGCTCGCGAATCCACACAAGGACGCGCGAGGGGCGGTGGTGTTTTGACACCCCGCGTGAAAAGGGAAGCCCGTTGGAAACGACCGAGGCGGAGCCAAGACCTGCAAAGGTCCAATCACGCTGCATTACGCTTCGATGAGCGCCATCTGGCGTATCACCGCCAAAAAGTCAACCTCCACCCCGTGGCGCGTCCGATAGCAGCGTTACTTGCGAACCTGGTCGAGATGCAGATAGCGCTCGTTAAACTCTGCGGCGTCGCGCAGGCGGGGCCAATCGGTTACCCTTACCTGTCGCTTCTTGCGTGCGATCAGCCCTTCGGTTTCCAGCGATTTCAGCACACGGTTGACGTGGACCGGCGTCAACCCGAGCGCGTCGCCGAGTTGTTCCTGCGTCATCGGCAACTCATACGCCATCGCATCGCCGAGCGTCGATTTCTTGAACCGTACCGAGAACTCGCAGAGCAGATGCGCCAACCGGCTACGCGCGTTACGCCGCCCCACGTTGAGCAGCCACTCCCGGTGGATCGATGACTCGATGAGCGCGTCGATCCACAAGGCCTGGCCCGCTGCCGGGCAAGCGTCGACGAACAGCCGCAGCGCGGGGATCGGCACTTCGGCCATCGTCAGCCGGGTCAGCGCCTGGATGTCGTGATCGGATTCGTCGAGGAACAGGTTCTGCAGGTCGACGAACTCGCCGGGCATCAGGATCGACACGATCTCCCGCTCGCCATTCGGCGTCAGCTTCTGGCGATAGGCCAGCCCGTCGAGGATGAAAGCGCAGCGCGTCGGCCGCTGGCCTTCGCGTAGCATATAGGTCGACGCATCGATCGTCCGCACCTTGAATGGCAAGGCGGCGATCTTGGCGCGATCGTCCGCACTCATCGCCACGCGCGACTCGAACTTGCGTATCACCTGTTCAGTCACGGTGGACATATCCACGTGCACTCTCCGCATCCAGGGCAGGAGCACGTTTCTCGCTGTCACCCTTGCTAGGATAGCGCGTCCTAAAACGACGCACCTTATCCCTTGATGGAATATCGTGACAAAACCCATGTTATGAACATGGTGGGGCTGCGGCGAGGCGCTTTGCCGTTTCAGCCCCTCTTGATCGTGAGCAACCTAGTTAGGCTGGCGCTCGGGGCTCCTCGATCGTGACGGTCGCCGTGAGCAGCACGTTTCCCTGACCGTCTCGTACCGCCACGCGAAGGCGCGCGCTGTCGCGTGCCATTGCCGGATGATCGCTGAGATAATCGCCGGTGAAGATCACCGCTTGAGCGCGGGCCTCCTCGTCGTCAGCCAGATCGGTGCCATCGTCGTCGCCGAAATGTTTATCGGTATCGATGTCGAAGAAGTATCTGGGCATGCTAGACTTCCTCGACCGATGATCAGGCCTGTTCCTAACAGGCCGAACGGCGCTCCGCTCTTACCAAAATCAGTTTCCTCCGGCGGTGCATGCTCGACTTGAACGCGTCTGCGGGCGTAGGATGGCTGCAAACACGAAGAGGATCTGCCGCATGAAACTGGCCAGCCTGAAGCATTCCGATGCCGCCCGCGCCAACGCGACGCGGGGGCGAGACGGCAAGCTCGTCGTCGTTTCGAACGATCTCGCTTGGTATGCCGATGCAAGCCACATCGCGCCGACGCTGCAGGCTGCACTTGACGACTGGGACCGGTTGTCGCTCGATCTCCAGAACCTGTCGACCGATCTCGAACACGAGATGATCCCGATGCGGCGCTTTCACGAGCATGACGCCGAGTCGCCTTTGCCGCGTGCGTATCAATGGGCCGACGGCTCTGCGTACGTGAACCATGTTGCGCTCGTACGGCAGGCACGCGCGGCGGACATGCCGGACAGCTTCTGGCACGATCCACTAATGTATCAGGGGGGCTCGGACGGCTTTCTGGGGCCACGCGATCCGATCCCGCTCGGCGACGAGACCTGGGGCTGCGACATGGAAGCCGAGGTCGTCGTCGTGACCGGCGACGTGCCGCTCGGCGCGAGCCGTGACGAAGCATTGGCGGCAATCCTGCTGGTCGGGCTGACCAACGACGTGAGCTTGCGGAACCTGATCCCCGGCGAACTCAGCAAGGGCTTCGGCTTTTTCCAGTCGAAGCCGGCGAGCGCGTTTTCGCCCGTGTTCGTCACGCCCGACTCGCTCGGCGACTGGTGGAGGGACGGAAAGCTGCACCGCAAGCTGATGGTCGACCTGAACGGGCAGCCGCTTGGTCGCGCCGAAGCTGGCGAAGACATGACGTTCGATTTCGGAACGCTGGTCGCGCACGCTGCGAAGACCCGCAAGCTCGGCGCGGGGACGATCGTCGGATCGGGCACCGTCTCGAACCGCGGCCCCGATGGCGGCCCCGGCAAGTCGATCGCGGAGGGCGGCGTCGGCTATTCGTGCCTCGCCGAAGTCCGGACGATCGAGACGATCACCGGCGGCAAGCCGGTCACGCCTTTCCTCAAGAACGGCGACACCGTTCGCATCTGGGCAGAGGACGACAAGCACCATCCGATCTTCGGCGTGATCGAACAGACTGTCGGCGGCTGAATTCTGCGGAGGGGGAGAAAAATTCGCGCGGCACGCCGCGAATGCGCAACTCCCCCTCGCAATCGCCGTTGAAATTTAATAACAAGCCTCGGTAAGAGTGTTCCGCGGTCACAGCGGCCTCATGGAGATGGAATGACGATGGCAAGCGAGCATCCGCGCGCCAATTTGCAGCCGCTCACGCTGCATATCCCCGAGCCGAAGTTCCGCCCCGGCGACGCGGTGGACTTCGCGGAAGTCGATGTGCCGCCCGCAGGTCAGGCACGCCGTCCCGACACCGCCGAGAAAGCGTCCGACTTCATCGATCTTGCCTACACGTTGGTCCGCGTCCTCGACGACGACGGCAACGCGGTCGGCCCCTGGGACCCCAAGCTTTCGCCCGACGTGATGCGCCGCATGTTGCGCAGCATGGCGCTGCTCCGCGCGTTCGACGAACGCATGTTTCGCGCGCAGCGTCAGGGCAAGACCAGCTTCTACATGAAGGCGCTCGGCGAGGAGGCGGTCGCCGTCGCGGCGGCCTATGCGCTCGATTACGAGGACATGTGCTTCCCCTCGTACCGCCAGCAGGGGCTGCTGATCGCACGGGGCTGGAGCCTCGTCGACATGATGAACCAGATCTATTCGAACACCGCCGACCGGCTCGGCGGCAAGCAGCTGCCGATCATGTATTCGGTCAAGGAAGCCGGCTTCTTCTCGATCTCGGGCAACCTCACGACCCAGTATCCCCAAGCCGTCGGCTGGGCGATGGCGTCGGCAGCCAAGGGCGACACGCGGATTGCCGCGACCTGGTGCGGCGAGGGCTCGACCGCGGAGGGCGATTTCCACTCGGCCTGCACGTTCGCCGCGGTCTACCGCGCGCCGGTCATCTTCAACGTCGTCAACAACCAGTGGGCGATCTCCAGCTTCTCCGGGTTTGCCGGCGCTGAAGCGACGACCTTCGCGGCGCGCGCGGTCGGCTACGGCATCGCCGGGCTTCGGGTCGACGGCAACGACGCGCTGGCGGTCTATGCCGCGACCGAATGGGCCGCCGAACGCGCGCGGACCAACCAGGGCCCGACGCTGATCGAGCACTTCACCTACCGCGCGGAAGGCCATTCGACCTCCGACGATCCCGGCCAGTACCGCAGCGAGGGTGAACCCAACGCGTGGCCGCTCGGCGACCCGATCAAGCGCCTCAAGGACCACCTCATCGCGATCGGCGAATGGGACGACGAGCGCCACGCCGCGCAGGACAAGGAACTCGCCGAGCAGGTGAAGGCCGCGCAGAAGGAAGCCGAGAAGAACGGCATCCTCGGCCACGGCCTGCACCAGCCACTCGAGTCGCTGTTCGACGGCGTGTTCGAGGAACTGCCGTGGCATCTGAAGGAGCAACGCCAGCAGATGCTCGATGAAGAAGCTGCGTCAGGTCGCCCATGGGACCACAAGGCATGAGCCGGGTGGTTGCCCCACACGTCCGTCACCCCGGGCTGGTTCCGGGGGCCACGGTCCCGCGAACTCGCCGGCCATTGATTGTGCGGAACGGTGGATGCCGGAACCAGCCCGGCATGACGGAGTGGGTGTTATGAGCGAAGTGATCGAACAAAACTCCGAAGACCAGGGCGCTGCCGGAGCCGAACCCACCACCCGCATGAACATGATCCAGGCGATCAACTCCGCCATGGACATCATGATGACGCGCGACCCCAATGTGATCGTCATGGGCGAGGACGTCGGCTATTTCGGCGGCGTGTTCCGCGCGACCGCCGGGCTCCAGGCCAAGCACGGCAAGACCCGCGTGTTCGACACCCCGATCACCGAATGCGGCATCATCGGCGTCGCGGTCGGCATGGGCGCGTACGGACTGCGCCCCGTCCCCGAGATCCAGTTCGCCGACTATATCTACCCCGCGCTCGACCAGCTCGTCTCCGAAGCCGCGCGCCTCCGCTACCGCTCCGCCGGCGAGTTCACCTCGCCGATCACGGTGCGCTCGCCGTTCGGCGGCGGCATCTTCGGCGGCCAGACGCACAGCCAGTCGCCCGAGGGGCTGTTCACCCACATGTCGGGTATCAAGACGGTCATCCCGTCGACGCCGTACGACGCGAAGGGCCTGTTGATCGCCGCGATCGAGGACAATGATCCGACGCTCTTCTTCGAACCCAAGCGCATCTACAACGGCCCGTTCGACGGATACTGGGATCGCCCGTCGCAGAACTGGTCGAAGCACCCCGCGGGCGAAGTCCCGACCGGCTATTACAAGATCGAGCTCGGCAAGGCGAAGATCGTCCGCGCCGGCGAGGCGCTCACTATCCTCGCCTACGGCACGATGGTCCATGTCTGCGCGGCCGTCGTCGCCGAAGCCGGGATCGATGCCGAGATCGTCGACCTGCGCACGCTCGTGCCGCTCGACATCGAGACGATCGAGGCGTCGGTGAAGAAGACCGGCCGCTGCATGATCGTCCATGAGGCGACTCGCACCAGCGGCTTCGGTGCGGAGCTGTCGGCGATCGTCCAGGAACGCTGTTTCTACCATCTCGAGGCGCCGATCGAGCGCGTGACCGGGTTCGACACACCGTACCCGCACAGCCTCGAATGGGCGTATTTCCCGGGGCCGGTTCGCATCGGCGAAGCCCTGAAAAAGATCATGAAGGACGCATAATGGCCCGCTTCACCTTCAAGCTGCCGGACATCGGCGAAGGCATTTCCGAGGCCGAGATCGTCGCATGGCACGTCGCCATCGGCGACCGCGTCGAGGAGGATTCGCCGATCGCCGACATGATGACCGACAAGGCCACCGTGGAGATGGAATCGCCGGTGACCGGCGTGGTCGTCGAACTCGCGGGCGAAGTCGGCGACCAGGTCTCGATCGGCGCCGCGCTGGTGGTGATCGAGACGGACGCGGTGGACGCCGCGGACGAAGTCGTTGCCGCGCCGCTGACTTCGGCACAGGCCGAAACCGCCGAACAATACGAAGCCGAGAACCCCGGCGTCGAAGAAGTGGTGGAGGCGACTCCCTCTCCCCTCCGGGGAGAGGGTCGGGGTGAGGGGCAGCCCCAGGCGGAAACGCCGGCAACTGCCCCAACCCCTCACCCCAGCCCTCTCCCCGCAGGGGAGAGGGAGCAGCAGGAACGCTCCGTTCCTCACGAGCAAATAGCACACGCGCTCGCATCCCCCGCAGTCCGCGCCCGCGCCCGCGACCTCGGCATCGACCTCGCCTCGGTAAAAACCGGCTCAGACCGCGTCCGCCACGCCGACCTCGACGCCTACCTCCGCTACGGCTCAAACGAAGGCTATTACCCCCCGCACGCCTCACGCGCCCGCGAAGACCAGCCCATCAAGGTCATCGGCATGCGTCGCCGCATCGCCGAGAACATGGCCGCGTCGAAGCGCGCGATCCCGCACTTCACCTATGTCGACGAGATCGACGTCACCGCCCTCGAGGCAATGCGCGCCGACCTCAACGCCAACCGCGGCGGCCGCCCCAAGCTCACGATGCTCCCGCTGATGATCGTCGCGATTTGCAAGACGATCCCCGACTTCCCGATGCTCAACGCGCGCTACGACGACGAAGCCGGCGTGGTCACGCGCCACGGCGCCATCCACCTCGGCATGGCCGCGCAGACCGATGCGGGGCTGACCGTTCCCGTGATCCGCGACGCGCAGGACCGCAACGTCTGGCAGCTCGCAACCGAGATCACCCGCCTCGCCGAAGCCGCCCGCGCCGGCAAGCTCGCCCCCAACGAGATGGGCGGCGGCACGATCACCGTGACCTCGCTAGGCCCGCTCGGCGGCATCGCGACCACCCCGGTCATCAACCGCCCCGAAGTCGCGATCATCGGCCCCAACAAGATCGTCGAACGCCCCGTCTTCAAGGGCGACGAGGTCGTCCGCGCCAAGCTGATGAACCTGTCGATCAGCTGCGACCATCGCGTCGTCGACGGCTGGGACGCGGCAAGCTTCGTCCAGGGCCTCAAGAAATACCTCGAGACCCCCGTCCTGCTGTTCGCGGACTGACCGCGCGTGAAGGGCATCCATCGTGGCGACCTGACGATCGAAGGCAGGTTCGAGGGATGCTCGCCGGCACCGCGATCGTGCCGGCCGGCGCAACCGCCGAGATCGCCGGCAAGATCGACGGTACGCTGATCGTCGAGCAGGGGGCATCGGTGATCGTCAGCGGTATGATCCACGGCGACATTGTCGATCGCGGCGGCAGCATCGTCGTGACCGGCATGGTCGGCTGAAGGAAAGGTCTCCGATCGTCAGCGCCGTGCCGGCGGCGTATCGGGACGCGTTTTCATCAGCCACGGTCTGGGATAGCGTGTCGGCTTGGGCGTGCCGTCGAGGCGTTTCGCGCTGATTAGGCTGACGCGCTGGAGGATCATCTGGTCCTTGAACGCGTCCATCCCGCCGCCGGTCGGCTTGGCGAGAATGCGGCGGACCGTGTCCATCCCCCCGATGACATGGCCGAACGCCGCATAGCCGAGATAGCCGGGTCGTGCGTCCATCGCCGGCGTCGGCCCGACGGTGATGAAGAAACTGCCACCCGCCGAACCCGGGTTGCTGCCGCGCGCCATCGCGATCGTCGCATCGAGATGGCGGATCCCCGTCTGCGTCGTCGTCTCGAGGGGGAAGGGCGGCAGGATGCGGCGCGCGTCGGTGCGTATGCTGCCCTGGATAAAGCCGAATTTCGGCGCCTTCTTGCTGCGCGACGCGCGATAGAAGTCGGTCCCGTCCAACCGCCCGTCATCGACGTAAGCAAGAAAGTTCTCGGTCGTCTTGGGCGCGTGACGGGTGTCGAGCGCCAGCACGATCGGCCCTTCCGACGTTACCGTGCGGACCCGGACGATCCCCGGCTTCGGGGCGGTGCCGCGTTGCGCTTTCACCGGCTGGCCCGCTGCAGCGAGAGCAGGGGTGGGCATCGATAGCGTCGCGATCAGCGCGAGCATGGGAAACACAGGACGCACGTCGGTTACTCACATCGGGACCCTCGTGCGCAGCTACGTCCCAGCGTGGTCGGACACAATACTCAGGACCGTGCCTTCTGCAACGCGCCGGCCATGCGTCGGGCGATCGCCCGCGGCGTCAGGCGAATGCCCTGGACCATCGCCGCATTGATCGCCCCCGAGATCTTGACCGCCCGATTGACTTGCAACGCGGCAAGGCCGTCCCGGACCACCGCGTCGGGTGCGCGTGCGAACCGTTCGAACAGCGCGCTGTCGGCCAAGCCCGCCACATTGGCGAACTCGGTGCGGGTGGGGCCAGGGCACAGCGCTGCGACGCGCACGCCCTTCGCTTTTACTTCCTCGTGAAGCGCCTCCGAAAAGCTGAGCACGAACGCCTTGCTCGCATAATAGACTGCCATCCACGGCCCGGGCTGAAAGGCTGCGGTCGACGCGACGTTGAGGATGCCGCCGTCACCCCGCGCGATCATCTGCGGCAAGACGGCGTGCGACAGCGCGACCAGCGCGCGGCAATTGACGTCGATCATGCCGACCTGCGCGGCGACGTCGGCGTCGGCGAAACTCTGGCGCAGACCGAAGCCCGCATTGTTGATCAGCATGTCGATCGGCAGTCGCGCGTCGGCGATGGATGCGATCAGCCGATCGGGTGCAGCCGGGTCCGCAAGGTCGCCTGCGAAGACATGGACCGCGATGCGGTGGCGCTCGCGCAGTTCGACGGCGAGCGCGTCGAGGCGATCAATACGTCGCGCCGTCAGGATCAGGTCGCTACCTTTAGCCGCCAAGGCGCGCGCAAATCCCTCGCCCAGTCCGGCGGACGCGCCGGTAATCAATGCCGTGGTCATCGCCGTCTGCCTCCGCCCGGACCGCTTCCCCATCAAACGCCGGGGGCTTTCGCACCGGGGTGTCGAGAGTGCGCCGGGCCGAAGGGCTTGGCAATGGCGAGGGCCTGCGCGGCTCAAACGATCTCGAACAAGCCGGCCGCACCCATTCCGCCGGCGGTGCACATCGACACCACGACGTAGCGCACGCCGCGCTTGCGTCCCTCGATCAGCGCATGACCGACGAGACGCGAACCGGTCATGCCGAACGGATGCCCCACCGCAATCGCGCCGCCGTTGACGTTGTACTTCTCTGGATCGATGCCGAGATGGTCGCGGCAATATAGGCACTGCGACGCAAACGCCTCGTTCAGTTCCCAAAGCCCGATATCACCAACCGACAGCCCGGCGCGTTCAAGCAGTTTGGGGATCGCGAAGATCGGCCCGATGCCCATCTCGGCCGGGCTGCACCCCGCGGCCTGGAACCCGCGATAGATGCCGAGAATGTCCTTGCCCTCGGCCTCTGCGGTCTTGCGGTCCATCAGCAATTGCGCCGACGCGCCGTCCGACAGCTGGCTCGCATTGCCCGCCGTCACGCTCGATCCCGGCCCCGAAAATTCGCCACCCGGCCAGACCGTCTTCAACCCCCGCAGACCTTCCAGCGTTGTACCCGCGCGAATACCCTCATCCTGCGACAGCGTGACGCTCTCGATCCCGGCATGCGCGCCCTGCTTGTCGTACAGCGCCTTCTCGACCGTGATCGGTACGATCTCCTCGGCGAACGCCCCGTTAGAGACTCCCGCCGCCGCACGCTGCTGACTCATCGCGGCATAGGCGTCCTGCGCCTCGCGCGTGATGCCGTATTTCTCCGCGACGATCTCCGCAGTCTCGATCATCGGGATATACGCCGCCGGCTCCTTCGCGATCACGCTGGCGTTGACGTAGCGTGGCGTATCCTTGGTCACCGTGTAGCTGATCGACTCCATGCCGCCGGCGAGCGCGACATCGGCCTCGTCGCAGATGATCGTCCGCGCCGCGAGCGCCACCGCGGTCAGCCCCGACCCACATTTCCGGTCGAGCGTGAACGCCGGCACAGACTCGGGCAGCCCACCCGAGAAGATCGCCATCCGCCCGGCATTGCCGCCTTGCGTACCATGCTGGTTGCCGACGCCCCAGAAGACCTCGTCGATCCGCGCCGGATCGATCCCGGCCCGCTCGACGACCGCGTTCATCACGTGGCCCGCCAGCACCGGCGCCTCGGTCGCATTGAAGGCGCCGCGATACGCCTTGCCGATGGCGGTACGGGCGGTCGAGACAATGGCGGCTTCACGCATGCTGGAACCTTTCGAGGATCGGGTATGTCGTTCCTCTAAGCCGTCCCGCGTGTTCGCGAAACCCCCGTCAGGGGACGCGAGCGAGCCATCCTCCGGTGAATCCGGCACGATCCAGCCCACGGCGGATATGCGGGTTCTTCCGCATCGTGTTCCACACCATCCCGGTCCGCCAGTTCTCGATCATCGCGACGATCGGCCCCTGATCGATCCCGAGATAGTCCGAATCGACCCAGCCGATGCCGGGAACGATGCGGCCATGCTTGAGCGGCTCCCCCATTTCCGTCAGCGTCGGATTGAACGCGTCGAAAAAGCCGTATTTGCCGTAGATGCCCTTGCCGTAGCGATCGTGCATCGCGGTGATCGCCGGTATCACGATATCCGGCGCGAACACGATCGAGCCGACGGCGGCGGTCGGCGCGAGCGTCCCGTCGTCGCGCGCGCCGGGGCCGCGTTCGGAATAGCTGAAGAATTCGCGTTGCCGCGCGTTGACGGTCGCCTTGAAATCGCCCGGCCCGTCGCATGCGGTCAGGCCCCAGACGTCGGGACCGTAGCCTGCGAAACCGGCGCCATTGGTACCCCCGTTGGCGATCGCATAGTCGCGCTGGGCGATCGTCGCCCGCCGGCTGTTCTCGAAATAATCGATGTCCTTGGTCGCGATATACGCGTCGCGGATGCCGCGGAAATCGACCCAGACATGGCTGTACTGGTGCACGAACATCGCCGGGTAATGGAGATAGGGAGCGCCGTAGCGATCGGTCCAGCTCGGCTCGAACTTCTGGGTCAGCGCGCCCCAGGTCGACGGCGGCAGCGGATGCGTCGGCGAGCCTAGTGCGAGGAGGTACATCAGCATCCCCTCGTTATAGATGTTCCAGTCGCTCGGGATGAAACCCTTCTCGGGGTGCCAGCCCATTGCCAGGAACGGCGCGCGCGGCGTGATCCAGGTCCAGTCGACCGCGCCGTAGATCTGGTCCGCCAGCGCCCGGATCCGCTGTTCTTCGGGATGATCGTCATCGAACCAGCTTTGCGCGAACAGCATGCCGGCGAGCATCAGCGCAGTGTCGATCGTCGACACTTCCGCGCGGGCGAACCGCTGGCCCTTGGTGATGCCGAGGAAGTGGTAAAAGAATCCCTTGTAGCCGCTGTTGCCGGTCGGCTCCGGTCCCATCGGCGCATCGGCGAAGAAGGCCAGTGTCGCAAGCGTCCGCCTGCGGGCCTGTTCGCGCGTGATCCAGCCGTTGACGACGCCGATCGGGTAGGCGGTCAGCGCGAAGCCGACCGCCGCGACCGACGAGAACGACGGCGTAGGCCAGCGATCGAGCGCGAGCCCGGTCGCAGGGTTGGTCGTATCCCAGAAATACAGGAACGCGCGCTCCTGGAGATTGTCGATCAGCGGGTTGGCGGACGGTGCCGGGGCGGGGGTGAAACCCGTAACGTCTTGAAACGCTTTGACGATCGGTCGTCCAACCGATGTACACCCTGCCGTCAGTCCGCCGAGTGATAGTGCGCCGGCGCCCAGTAACTGCCGTCTGTCGAGCATGGATACTCCTGATCGGGGACCGCCGATGGCGGCAGGCGACCAACATGGCCGCCCGCCGATTAACGCATCAGAAACGATATCCGACCCTGAACTGGAAGCGACGGGGCAGGGTGAGCAGCCCGGTCGGCAGGTTGGTCGGGTCACCGAAGTTATAGGTCTGGCCGACGCCGAGGTTCCCGGAATAACCGGTATAGTTCTTGTTGTTGAAGGCGTTGAGCAGGTCGACCGCGACGTTGATGTTGTGCGTGTTGAACACCTTGATGTTGTTCTGCAGCGTCAGATTGACCTCGCAGAACGCGAACACGCTGCCGAGGCAGTTCTTCGGTCGGTACAGCGATCGGATGGTCTGCTGGTTGACGCTGGTACCGGCGGACTGGTCGAGCAGCTGGAATGCGGTGCCGCTGCCCAGCGTCGTCAGCGTGGAGAACTGGAACCCGACCGGCAGGTCGACGATGCCCGACAGGACGATCCGGTGACGCTCGTCCTGATCGGCGATCGGCCGCCAGCCGTATCGATCGGGCGTCACCTTATCGAGGCTGAACAGGTCGCCGCCGTCCTGCTCGGCCTTCGACAGCGTGTAGGCAAGGTTGAAGCCCCAGCCAGACGACACGGTATAGTCCTTGTCGATCGTTACCAGCAGCGCCTTGTAGCGCGTCCGCAAGCCGTCATAGCCGATCAGCACGTTGCTGAAGCCGTTCTCGCGCGGGATCGTCGTGTCGCAGCACGATCCGTCCGCATTGCGCGTCGCGAACAGGTGCGTGTAGCCGTTCTGCCCGCGGACATACGACCCGGTCACCGAGGCGCGGAAGATCCCGAACTTCTGGCGGAGACCAAGGCTGAACTGGTCGGTCGACGGTGCCTTCGCGTTGTTCTTCACGGCAAACAATTGCGGCAAGCCGGTCTGCGCGGTCTGGCGCAGTGCGAGCAGGCCTTCCCGGGTCTGATAGCTTTCGTTCCACACCACCGTCGGGTTGCCGTCGCGTGGCTGGCCATCGCGCGAGAAGTAAAAGACGCCGGTCTGGTATTGCAGCCGGAATTGCTCGTCGAGCGTGTTGTTGAAGACGTTGCGGTCGAAATACTTGCCGTAGCCGCCGAACAAGACGGTGCGCTGGTCGTCGTTGAAATCATAGCTGAAGCCGATCCGCGGCTGGAACATGTCCTTGCGCGTCGGGCGATCGGTGCCGTCGGTGATGTAGTTCGCGGGATCGAAATAATCGGTCTTGGGTAGCGCATTCAACGTCGTGACCGCCGCGGCCGGCGTGCGATACTTGTTGTTGAACAGGTTGCTCTCATAGTCCCAGCGCAGGCCGAGGTTGAGCTGCAACTTGCTGGTGATATCCCAATCGTCCTGAAGATAGACGCCAAGCTGCGAATTCGACGCGATGATCCGCGGATTGCCGACGCCGAGCTGCGCGGTCGCCGGGAAACTGAAATCGAGGCCTCTGGCCGCGTCGCTCTGGAAGAAGTAGTTCGGCTGGACGTAGAAGTTCTTGGTGAAGTCGTAATCCTGGAAGGCGAAGCGGATGCCGCCCTTGATCACGTGGTTGTCCAGGCCGTTATACGTCAGGTCGTCACGCAGCGTGTAGCTCTGTTGGCTGATCCGCTGCGTCGAATCCTTTCCGCCGAAGGTGATGACGCCCTCGTATTGGAAGCTCGGATCGTCCGGGTTGAGCGACGACGGGTTGTAGACCGTGTCGAGATAGGTCGCGTTGAATTCGTTGACGAAGCTGTCGCCGGTATAGGTCCATTTGTACGTATAGGTGTCGGTCTTGTTGATCTTGTTGACTGCCGCCGAATACGCGATGTTGGCCGAGCCGAAATTGGCGCCGAACCCGGAGATGTCGGTCTCCTGGCGGCGGCTGAACGACAGGTCGAACACTTGGCGCTCGTCGGGGGTGAAGGTCAGCTTTCCGAAGTAGAAATCGCCGCGATACGGGCTGACATAGGTGCCTTCATACTGTCCGAACCGGGCAAGGTTTTCCGGCGTACGCTGGCCGACGGTCACGCTCGACGCGCGATCCTGGTCGTTGCCTTCGTACGCGCCGAAGAAGAACAGCTTGTCCTTGATGATCGGGCCGCCGAGCGAGATGCCGTATTGCTTGCGCTCGAACTTCGGTTTGCCGCGGCCGGCGCGCTCGTCGATGATGTTGGCGGCGGTCAGGCTGCGATCGGTATATTGGCCGAACATCTCGCCGTGGAAATCGTTGGTGCCCGACTTGGTGATCGCGGTGATGATCGCCGACCCGGCCTGTTCGTACTCGGCCTTGTAGTTCTGCGTCAGCACGCGGAATTCGCCGACCGCAAGCTGCCCGAACGGGTTGCCGCGGCTGTCGGTCTGGCCGGCGATGCCGCCAAGCGTCTGGCTTTTCAGGCTGGTGCCGTCGATGAAGACGTTGACCTGGCTCGCCGGCGACGCACCCGCGGTGATGCCCTTGTTGGTCTCACTGTCGTTGTAGCGGACGCCCGGCGCGAGCGCGGCGAAGGTCAGGAAGTTGCGATCGCCCTGCGGCAGGATGCGGATCTGGTTCTGGCTGACGTTGGTGGCGACTTCGGAGGTCTTGGTCTCGACCAGCTTGCCCGCGGTGACGACGATCTCGCCGCCTTCATTGGCGCCGCCGCTAGTCGTGCCACCCTCGGCAGTCGCGCCGGTAGTTCCGGCAGGCGCCGCCGCGGTTGGCGCGGCGAGCACCGCGTCGAGTGTTGCGGACTGGCCGACGCCGACCGAGATGCGCTGCGCGGAAATCGCGCCGTCGGGGCCGGTGAAGGTGATCGTGTAGGTCGCCGGGCGCAGGCCATTCAGCACATAGCTGCCCGTCGCGCTGGTGGTCGCGCGGAAGGTCTGGTTGGTCCCGTCGTTGACCGCAACTACGGTGGCCCCCGCGACCGTCGCACCGGCGGCGTCACGTACCTGGCCGCGGATCGCAGCGGTCGTGGTCTGCGCCGATGCGGGTGCGATCAGCGTCGCGGTCGTTCCGAGTATCGTCGTCGTTGCCAGTGCGGCGCGCAGCGCCGTGGCCATTATCGTCTTCATGTCCCAATGTCCCCTGTTGGGAAGGCGCATCGGGACAGACGGATCGCGCGTCGCACCGTCTCGTCAGCACTCGTGCCGACCGTCGGTATCCTGCGTCGCGATCGCCGCACTTCCATGCCCTGATCCACTCCCGCGAACCGCTCCTCATGGAGACGGTCCCGGCGACGCGCATGTTTGCGTATGGCGCCGGGAGGGGGGGCTTACGCCGCGTTATGCCGGGCAGCCAGTGCCCTGCTGTACGTCGGTATCATTGCGCGACGCGTCGTGACTTTTCCGCAACAATACCTGTGGCGCCGGGGGATGCCGCCGCATCGCGAAGTGCGGAGGCGGTACTCCAAACGGTCTCTCAAGAGGACGAACGGAGAATACCCTTATCTCATAAGGACCAACTCTTCCGCCATCGTCGGATGCAGCGCGACCGTCGCATCGAAGTCTGCCTTGGTCAGCCCAGCCTTTACCGCCACCGCGGCCGACTGCAGGATCTCCGGGCAGTCGGGGCCGATCATGTGGATACCCACCACGCGGTCGGTCTCGCCGTCGCAGATCATCTTGTAGAGCGACCGCTCGGTGCGCCCCGCCAGCACGTTCTTCATCGGACGGAAGTCCGACGTGTAGACCTTGACCGAGCCAAGCGCCTGCTTGGCCTGCGACTCGGTCATGCCGACGCCGGCCATCGGCGGGTGGCTGAACACCGCGGCGGGCACGTTGGCGTAATCGACCCGCGTCGGCTTGCCGCCGAAGAACGTGTCCGCGAACGCCTGCCCCTCGCGGATCGCGACCGGGGTCAGCTGGATGCGGTTGGTGACGTCGCCGACCGCGAAGATCGAGTCGCAGCTCGACATGTTATCTTCGTCGACGATCACCGCGCCGGCCGCGTCCATCTCGACGCCAGCGGTTTCCAGCCCGAGCCCCTTGGTGTTCGGCAGGCGGCCGGTCGCGAACATGACCAGATCGACGGTGATCGGATCATGGCCTTTCATGCTGACGGTCAGGCAGCCGTCATCGCCCTTTTCGATGCTCTCGAACGCGGCATTGAACCGGAAATCGATGCCCTTGCTCATCGAGATCTGGAGCAGGCGGTCGCGGATCGACTCGTCATAGCCGCGCAGGATCACATCGGTGCGATTGACCAAGGTCACGTGCGCGCCGAACTGATGGAAGATCCCGGCAAACTCGTTGGCGATGTAACCCGCCCCCGCGATCAGGACGCGCTTCGGCACGTCGTCGAGGTGGAAGACCTCGTTCGAGGTGATGCCGTGCTCGGCGCCGGGAAAGTCTGGCACCAGCGGATGCGCGCCGACCGCGATCAGGATCTTGGCCGCGGTCTTCACGGTGCCATCGGCGAGCGTCACCTCGTTCGGCCCGGAGATGACCGCGCGCTGGTGGATGATGTCGACATGGTTGTTCTGGAGCGTGGTCGTATAGGCGCCGTTGATCCGGTCGACCTCCTCCATGACGTTGTCGCGGAGCGTCGGCCAGCTGAACGCGCAGTCGTCGGGCACCTGCCAGCCGAAGCGCTTGGCGTCCTTCAGATCCTCGGCGAAATGCGCGCCGTAGATCAGCAGCTTCTTCGGTACGCAGCCGCGGATCACGCAGGTGCCGCCGACCCGGTATTCCTCGGCAACCGCAACGCGTGCGCCATGCGCGGCGGCGACGCGCGACGCACGCGTCCCGCCTGAGCCTGCGCCGATGACGAAGAGGTCATAGTCGAATTGAGTATCGGTCACGCGTCATCCTTCGTCGTCACCCCGGACTCGTTCCGGGGTCCACCGTGCCACGGGTTCGGGTGCCACTTGGGGCACGGTGGATGCCGGAACAAGGCCGGCATGACGATGAGTGTGAGTGGCGCGGTCTATCGCTGCCCCGCCTTGCGCATCGGCATCGCATCGATCGTTTCCTCCAGCCCCGCGGCGGGAAAGGGCTTCGCGCTGCGCAGCTTCTCGCCGCCGTCCTTGCCGATCAGGATCGCGGTGAACGCGGGGGGGAGGCGGTATTTGCGCCGGATCTGCGCGGCCGTGTCGCCTGCGCCGCGGACCTGATCACCCACGACTTCCACAACGGAGAGGTCGCGCGCGTCCGCCCGGGTTTTCCAGACCGCGAGGATGCGGCGCTGCTCGGCAAGCGACGCGTCTTCGGGCGAAGGCGCCGCAACGATCAACACGCGCCGCTCCCACTTCATCTGCGCGATGGTGGGCGAGGCGGCGAGCGCGACAGCGAGGAGGAGGGGCATAAGGAGATAACGCCTTAGCCCTCCTAGTTCTCCCGCGAAGGCGGGAGCCCAGGGTCGCAAGCGCTGCGGGTGGTATCCTGGGCCCCCGCCTCCGTGGGGGAACGAGAAGGGTAGGGCGCTTCCCTTCTCTATTTACCCAAACGCGCGCGTGATCAGATCATCCGTCGAAGGATCGAACGTCTGCCCGCCCTTCTCCGCAGCCTTCGCCATTTCCTTCCCCAGCTCGACCCCGAACTGGTCGAACGAATTGATCCCCAGCAGTACGCCGTTCACGAACACCCGGTGCTCGTAGAACGCGATCAGCGCCCCCAGCGTCCGCGCATCCAGATCGTCCAGCAGCAACGTCGAAGACGGCCGATCGCCCGAATAGCTCCGCGCCGGATCCTCGACCTGCTTGCCCGCCATCAACGCCGCCCCTTGCGCGAACGCGTTCAGCAACAGCGCACGGTGATGCTCCTCGGGCAGCGTGTCGCCCGGCTCGATCGCCGCGACGAACTCGACCGGTACCAGATGCGTGCCCTGGTGGAGCAACTGGAACACCGCATGCTGCGCCTCGGTGCCGACCCCGCCCCAGGTGATCGCCGCCGACGGGCGCCCGAGCGGCTCGCCCTCGACCGTCACTGCCTTGCCGTTCGACTCCATCTCCAACTGCTGCAGATAGCTCGGCAGCAACCGCAACCGCTCGTCATACGCGAACGTCGCGCGCGTCTCGGCCCCGCGAACCTGCGTGTAATACAGGTCGGCGAACGCCGCGAGCGCCGGCGCGTTCTCATGCAGCGCGGCAAGGCGGAAGTGGCGATCCATCTCGGCCGCACCCTCCAGCAGTTCCTCGAACTTGTCCCAGCCCAGCCCGATCGCCGCCGGGAACCCGATCGTCGACCACAGCGAATACCGCCCGCCGACGCTCTCCGCGAACGGCAGGATGCGCGTCTCGTCGACGCCCCATTCCATCGCCTTTTCGGGCGCCGCGGTCAGCGCGACCACGCGGCCATACGGATCCTCGACATTATGCTCGGTCATCCACTGCAGGACGGACTCGGCGTTCATCAGCGTCTCGGTCGTGGTGAAGGTCTTCGAGGCGACCACCAGCAACGTCGCCGCCGGATCGAACTTCGCGAACATGTCCTCCAGCGCGACGCCGTCGACATTGGCGACGATCCCGACGTCGTAGCGCTTGTCGTCACGCCCCAGCGCATCGACCAGCAGCTGCGGCCCAAGTGCCGACCCACCGATCCCGACGTGCAGGATATGCCGCACCGGCCCCAGCGCATCCGCCTCGATCGCATCGATCAGCGTCCGCATCCGCGCGTGGCTCGCCTGCGCGATCGCGACGCTCTCGGGCTTGCCCTCGCCGCGCTCGGCGGTGTGCTCGACCGCGCGGCCCTCGGTGACGTTGACGATCTCGCCCGAGAACATCGCCTGGCGCTTGCCCGACAGGTCCTGCGCCTTCGCCATCTCCTCGAAAGCCGCGATCGCCTCCGTCGTCAGATGCGTCTTCGACCAGTCGAAATGGATGCCCGCGACGTCGAGGCTCAGCTTGGACAGTCGCTCCGAATCTGCTGCGAACAGGTCGGTCAGCTTGGTGGCGGGCAGGGCTTCGAGTCTGGACCAGTCGGCGGTCATGCTACTTCTCCGAATAGACGTGCGCGCCGGTCATGCTGCAAGCGCGAGACCGCGACAACGCTCTTTCGGTGACAGGTATCCCGCATACGCTTGACGACGCGCGCAGGTTGAGCAAACCCGCGAGCATGGCAAAAGACGTGAAGACGAAATCGCAGCGGTCCGAAACGCCCCGTTCTGAAGTGGGCGAGACGTTCCGCTTCCTGCTGAAGCTCGCCGTGGTCGTGCTGATCCTGCGCAGCTTCATCTTCGCGCCGTTCAGCATCCCGTCCGAATCGATGCTGCCCCGCCTCCTTATCGGCGACTATCTGTTCGTGTCGAAGTGGAACTACGGCTATTCGCGCTGGTCGCTTCCCGGCGGCGTGCCGCTGATCCCCGGCCGCATCTTCGGCAGCACGCCGACGCGTGGCGACGTCGTCGTCTTCCGTGCGCCCGAAGTGCTCGACCACGACGTCATCAAGCGCGTCATCGGCCTGCCCGGCGAGACGATCCAGATGCGGCAGGGCACCGTCTACCTCAACGGCAAGGCGATCCCGAAGCTCCGCATCGCCGACTTCACGATCCCGCTGACCGCCAATTTCAACGCCGAAAAATGCGGCGCGCCGTTCGTCGACGTCCTCAAGGGCGTGCAGATCTGCCGCTACCCCCGCTTCCGTGAGACGCTTCCCGGCGGCCGCAGCTACGAAGTCCTCGACCAGGCCGAACTCCCCGACCGCGACGACACCGGGCTCTATACCATTCCCGCCGGCCACATCTTCGTGATGGGCGACAACCGCGACGACAGCGGCGACAGCCGTTTCCCGGCGCCGAGCGGCATGGGCTATGTCCCGCTCGAGAACGTCGAGGGCAAGGCAGTCGTCAACTTCTTCTCCACCGACGGCGACGCCGAATGGCTTAAGCCGTGGACCTGGGTCAGTGCCGCGCGCTGGAGCCGTATCGGGGAAGGCTTTTGAGCGACCTCGCCGGCTGGCTGAAGACGCTCTTCGGCCGCACACCGACCAACCTCGCCCCGTACGAGCGTGCCCTGACTCACGGCAGCCAGGCCGCCGCGAACTACGAACGGCTCGAGTTCCTCGGCGACCGCGTCCTCGGCCTGATCATCGCCGAGTGGCTGTACGAACTGTTCGCCACCGATCCCGAAGGTTCGCTGTCGAAGCGCCTCAACGCGCTCGTGACCGGCCCCGTCTGCGCCGACGTCGCGCGAGAACTCGGCGTCCGCGCGCACCTCAAACTCGGCAAGCAGGCGCGCGACGATGGCGCCAGCGACAGCGACAACGTGCTAGGCGACGTGATGGAGGCACTGATCGGCGCCTGGTATCAGGAAGCCGGCCTCGACGCCGCCCGCACCTTCGTCCGCGGCGCCTGGGGGGATCGCGTCCAAGCCGGCGCAAAAGCCCCCCAACACCCCAAATCCGCCCTCCAGGAATGGGCCGCCGCCCACAACCGCAAGCCCCCCGAATACACCATCGTCGAACGCACCGGCCCCGGCCACGCGCCCAAATTCACGATGCTCGTCTCGGTCGGCAAACTCGCCGAAGCGACCGCGACCGGCTCCAGCAAACAGGAAGCCGAGACCGCCGCGGCCAAGGCGCTACTGGAGAAGCTGGGCTAAAAAGGATTTTTTCGCGCAGAGGCGCAGAGGCGCAGAGGCGCAGAGAGCGCGGAGATGGTGCGATCGGGGCAAGGTAGTGCCCGGCAAGACACCGAGATATTCGGCGGCGTGTTATCGCGGCGGTCAGGCGCCTCATTCGCATCATCTCCGCGTCCTCTGCGCCTCTGCGCGAAACAACTGCCTTCCTAAAACTGCGCTCGACGCGGCGACAGCGCCACAGTTTGGCGGGAATGACGCGACAGCGTTTTATCTGTATGACCGGCCCCGAATATCCCGATGCCGAAAAGAGCCTAAGTGACCGAACCTACTACCCCTGAAATCTCCGCCCCAAAGCATTGCGGCCTCGTCGCCATCGTCGGCGCCCCCAACGCGGGCAAGTCGACGCTCGTCAACGCGCTCGTCGGCCAGAAGGTCGCGATCGTCAGCCCCAAGGCGCAGACCACGCGCGCCAAGCTGATGGGCGTCGCGATCGAAGGCGACACGCAGATCCTGCTCGTCGACACCCCCGGCATCTTCGAGCCCAAGCGCCGCTTCGACCGGGCGATGGTCGCCGCCGCCTGGGGCGGCGCGGAAGGGTCGGACATCATCGCGCTGGTGGTCGACGCGAAGGGCGGGATCGGCGGCAAGGTTACGACGATCGTCGAGTCGCTAATCGGCCGCACCGAGCCGATCTGGCTGATCCTCAACAAGGTCGATCTCGCCGACAAGACCAAGCTGCTGATCCATGCCGAGAAACTGAACGCGCTGCTGCCGTTCGCCGAGACGTTCTTCATCAGCGCCGGCACCGGCGACGGCCTCGCCCACTTCAAGACGCAGCTCGCCAAGGCGATGCCCGAGGGTCCGTGGCACTACCCCGAAGATCAGGTGTCCGACTCGACCGAGCGCGCGCTGGCGTCCGAAGTGACGCGCGAGCAGCTGTATCTCCAGCTCCACGCCGAACTCCCCTACGCGAGCACGATCGAGACCGAGCAGTATATCGAACGCCAGGACGGGTCGTTGGAGATCCATCAGCAGATCCTAGTCGAACGCCCGACGCAACGCGCGATCGTCCTCGGCAAGGGCGGCGTCCGCATCAAGGAAATCGGCGCCCGCTCGCGCATCGAACTCGCCTCGATCACCGGCAAGCCGGTCCACCTGTATCTGCACGTAAAGGTCAAACCCGGCTGGGACGAAGACCGCGAAGTCTACCGCGACATGGGCCTCGACTGGGTCGACTGACCCCAAGCCCGGTCCCGCATCACTGTGTTCCCCCGCGAAGGCGGGGGCCCAGCCTGGACTCCCGCCTTCGCGGGAGAACAATCTGTCCGCCCTCGGTCAGCACCAACCGCGCCCAACCCACAACCACCCCGGCAAAGGCCGGGGCCCAATCGGGGGACGATTCTAACGGCGGAGGGCGCTCAGTTACTCTGACCTGTCCTCTTGGCCCCCGGCCTCCGCCGGGGTGGATGCCGGGTAACTAGCCGAGCACCTCGTCAACCCACGCCGGCACCAACACCCCAGCCGCGCCGATCCGCGTCTCCTCGAAGAACACGCTCCCCATCGACGGATCAAGGTTCAACTCCAGCGTACCGGCCCCGTGATACGCCGCGGTCTGCACGAACCCCGCCGCCGGATACACCGCGCCCGAAGTCCCGATCGACACGAACAGATCGCACCGCGCCAACGCCGCCTCGATCCGTGCCATCTGGTACGGCATCTCCCCAAAGAACACGATGTCCGGCCGCAGCGCCCGAGACCCGCACGCGCCACACACCGACCCCTCGGGCAAAGCGCCCGTCCAGGGCTCGCGCGCACCGCACACGGCACACAAGGCCGATAACAATTCGCCGTGCATGTGCAGCATCCGCGTCGCCCCCGCCCGCTCGTGCAGGTCGTCGACATTCTGCGTGACGATCAGCAACTCGCTGTCCCAGGCCGCGTCCAGCCGCGCCAGCGCATGATGTGCCGCGTTAGGCTCGACCGTCGCCAGAGCCGCGCGACGCAGATCGTAGAACCGGTGCACCAGTTCAGGATCCGCCGCCAGCGCCTCAGGCGTGCACACATCCTCGACCCGGTGCCCCTCCCAAAATCCGCCCGGCCCCCGAAACGTCGCAATCCCGCTCTCCGCCGAAATGCCAGCCCCGGTAAGAACGACGATGTTTCTGATGTCATGCATCAACCTAGGATAAACTGCGTTCGTTATCTCCGGAAAGGGAAGGAAAGCGGACTGGCCGCTTTGGAGCAGCGGCTTGAGGTAAGCGGACATTTGTTGTCGTATCGCAGGACGGTCCCGATCGTTGCGTCGGGCACATCGAGGGAATGAGCGCCGTGGCCCGTCTGGGAGAAACATGATGTCGACTTTGTTAGCTCAGCAGGAAATGCGCCGGTTCCTCGGCAACGAGGACGCTGAGGTGTTGAGCATTAGTGGGCGTTGGGGCGTCGGCAAAACTTATGGTTGGCGTGCGGCGCTCACAGCGGCCCGCGCGGCCGGGAAGCTGCCGCGGGACCGCTACGCCTATGTGTCGGCCTTCGGAGTGCGAAGTATCGATGCGCTTAAGGCTGCGATCTTCCAGTCAACTGTACGGCTCGATGCGCCAACGTTGGAGCCGACGCTACAATCGTTCCAAGAGCTCTTGTCATCGAGCGCAGGCATCAAGACAATTGCCGAGCAGGGCGGCCGCAAAGGCGTAAACGTTTTAAAGACAATCGTTTCTGCGCTCCCTTGGATCGACAAGGCGTCCGACCTGATCGTTCCCGGCGCATCGCTGCTAATCAAGAATCAGATCATATGCATCGACGACATCGAGCGTGCCGGTGAAGGTCTGGCGGTTTCGGATATCTTGGGCTTCGTCTCGTCGCTGCGCGAGGAGAAGAACTGCAAAGTTTTGCTTCTTCTCAATGAGGAGGGCCTGGGCGATGAACGGGAAACGTTCAGGACCCATCTGGAAAAGGTCGTCGATCAGGCAGTACGCTACAGCCCGACACCCGCCGAGTCCGCCGCGGCGGCGCTTGACGACGCGCTTCCGACCGAACGGCTTCTTGCCCAGTCGACCATCAAATTGGGCATTACGAATATTCGGGTGATCGGTCGAATCAAACGCTTTCTGTCATTCGTCGAGCCGATCGTAACACCGCTCCATCCCAACGTTCTGGGCGATACGATCTCAGCGATGGCGTTACTTGGATGGGCCGTTTTCGAGCCGAAGCTCGCGCCTAATATCGAGCATATCAAAAAGCATAGTGGTTATGCGGCGTACCTGCTCAAAGAAGACCCTTCTGAGGACGAAGTGCGCTGGAACACCGTCCTCGATGCCTATGGCTTCACGCACTTCGACGCATATGATGAGATCCTGCTTGCGGGACTTCAGTCGGGCGGGTTCGACGACGAGCGTTTGAGGAATGAGGCCAAGAGGTTGGCCCACGATCAGGATCGCACCGAGATACGCCGGGTGATCACCGAGCCATGGAAAATACTTGGCAGAGGCTTTGCCAATGACGAGGCCGAGTTCAAGAAAGCATTGATTGACTCGCTTGAGGCGCATGCGAAGGACATGAGTTTGCACGACGCTGACAACGTTATTAGTACATTGCGTGAGCTCGACGATGATGCTGAAGCTGATCGCCTCATAGAGCATTATATTCTTCAAAATGCAGGACAAACACGGCAGTTCTTCAATATAGACGAGCATAACCTGCGCCAAGTCCCTGACCAGAAGCTGGCAACGGCGTTCGAAACCAAACGCGACGCGATAAAGCTTGAGCGCGATCCAAAGGAGCTGTTGCTGAAGATCGATCGCGACGCCAGCTGGAACCCTGAAGATATCGAGTTTCTCGCATCCTTGTCCGAGCAGGACTACGTAAACCTGCTGCGCGGGCTGCAAGGGCCTGAATTTCCTCATGTCCTGAAAGCAGCGCTACGCATCGGTCGAATTGTCGATGCCGAACCTGTCTATCGGACGGTCGGAGAGAAGACGATCGCCGCCCTGAAAACAATTGGCGCGGAAAGCCGGCTGAACGCCATGCGCGTTAAACCCTACATTCCGCGTGCGCCAGCCGAACCCGAAGGCCGCGACGCCGGAACGCCCGCGGAAGTAGCGGCCTAAAATCAAATCGTGGGGGCCGCTAGATCAGGCCGGTTTCGGCTGCGAGCATCCCGAACGGGAGCTAAATCAAGCCACCAAGCCAAGAGTTGCAAGTCGGGTATTGGCCAGACCATGCCAAAGTGGAAAGCTATACGAATGGCAGAAGTTGGGCAGCAGTGGAGGGGCTTTGGATGGCGATGTTGTGGGCGAAAGCGGAATGGGGAGGTTAGCTGCCGTTCCCGGAGAAGGCTGGCAGCTGCGAAACGTGCAAATCGCAACTTCGCTTTTCGATGTTGCAGAGCGTCGCGACGGGGAACTGTCGAAGATGGTCCGGGCTGCCTCCAAGATAAAGAGTGCCTGCCTGTTTTGGCGACCAAGGGCCGCTGTAGACATCGCCGGAAGCTAACTTTTGCGGCGATGGTGGACGCGGAACCTGTTGCGATACAAAGTCAATGTAGACACTTGCCTTCGTGTCGTTCCTTACGGCCGTCACCGGGCCGCAACCGGCAAGAATCACTGTCATGACAATAAGCGTCAGTTTGGTGTGGAAGGCCATGTCGCTATGATGCCTCCATGAACGAACGGCGGCAATCGGGAAGCACAAAGGCCGCCTCCAACGGCCAACTTTGGGCGGTTTCTGCCGATCCGGCTTTCCCGACAGGATGGACCAGCCGGTGACAGTCGGTTCGGGTTTCGCTCGGAACCGCTTGAGCCTATAGACACCGCATGACAAAATTACCTCGCGGAGCCAGCACTTCGAAGAAGCCACCTCTCAATGGTTGGCTCGGCATAGGCATCGTCCTTGTCACTATGACGATCTCGTTCTTCGTGGCTTACGCCTACCTGCTCCCGTAAATCCCGCTCGATCAGCCAGCTGCGAATGCCTGCAATTGGGCGAAACCCGTCAACCCATTGCCGCCAAAGCCCACCAGTTTTCGCTGTCCTACACGCGACCTTGGTGTCACGCTCGATTCTCGGTTCTTTCAAACTGTCGATCACAGCCCTGCTGCAAAGTCGACCGTCCTTTGCACGCCGACTGGCCTTCTAGCCCCGTCGCGAACGCGCGCGTTGGTGTGACCTTATCGTAACCTTTGGCCCCCGCCCACTCTGCCAGTCGCGCAACCCCGTCTTCATAAATCGCCGGAACGCGGTTAAGACGCGCGCATCCCCGCATCCGTAAAGGCGCTGCATGACCGTCATCACCGAAGCCGACCTGATCGAAAGCGTCGCCGACGCACTCCAGTTCATCAGCTACTACCACCCGATGGACTATATCCGCGCGCTGGGCGTCGCGTACGAGGCCGAGCAGAGCCCCGCCGCCAAGGATGCGATCGCGCAGATCCTCACCAACAGCCGGATGTGCGCCGAGGGCCACCGCCCGATCTGCCAGGATACCGGCATCGTCACGATCTTCGTCAAATGGGGCCAGGATTGCCGTCTCGATTCGACCCGCAGCTTGCAGGAGGTCGTCGATGAGGGTGTGCGAAAAGCCTATCTGAATCCTGAAAATAAATTGCGCGCGTCGATCCTCGCCGACCCCGCCTTCACCCGCCGCAACACCAAGGACAACACGCCGAGCGTGATGCATGTCGAGATGGTGCCCGGTAACACCGTCTCGATCGATGTCGCGGCGAAGGGCGGAGGCAGCGAGAACAAGTCGAAGTTCAAGATGATGAACCCATCCGACTCGATCGTCGACTGGGTGCTCGAGATGATCCCGCAGATGGGCGCGGGCTGGTGCCCGCCGGGGATGCTCGGCATCGGCATCGGCGGCACTGCCGAGAAGTCGATGATCCTCGCCAAACAGTCGCTGATGGGGTCGATCGACATGGCGCAGCTCAAGGCGCGCGGGCCGAAGAACGACGTCGAGGCGCTGCGGATCGAGATCTACGACAAGGTCAACGCGCTCGGCATCGGCGCGCAGGGGCTGGGCGGGCTGTCCACCATCCTCGACGTGAAGATCTTCGACTGGCCGACGCACGCCGCATCGAAGCCGGTGGCGATGATCCCGAACTGCGCCGCGACGCGCCACGCGCATTTCGTGCTCGACGGCTCGGGCCCGGTGTATCTGGAGGCACCGAAGCTGGAGGAATGGCCCGACGTCAACTGGACGCCGGACAAGGCGGCGATCCGCGTCGATCTCGATACGCTGACGCCCGAAGTCGTGCAGACGTGGAAGCATGGCGACCGCCTGCTGCTCAACGGCAAGATGCTGACCGGACGCGATGCGGCGCACAAGCGGATCAAGGACATGCTCGATGCGGGCGAACCGCTGCCGGTCGATTTCCGAGGTCGCGTGATCTATTATGTCGGGCCGGTCGATCCGGTCGGCGCGGAGGTCGTCGGCCCCGCCGGCCCCACCACCGCCACGCGCATGGACAAGTTCACGCGGATGATGCTCGATCAGGGCCTGCTGGCGATGGTCGGCAAGGCCGAGCGCGGCGGCGATGCCACCCAGGCGATCGCCGAGGCCAAGTCCGCCTATCTGATGGCGGTCGGCGGGGCTGCGTATCTCGTCGCGCGCGCGATCAAGGGATCGAAGGTCGTCGGGTTCGCCGATCTCGGCATGGAAGCGATCTACGAGTTCGAGGTCGTCGACTTCCCGGTGACCGTCGCAGTCGATTCCGCGGGTGAGAACGTCCACCAGCTCGCGCCGCTCGTCTGGCGCGAGAAGATCGCCCGCGAGGGACTGCTCACTCCGGCATGACGACGCGCGCACGCAGAAGGGGGCGTGGGCCCGTCCGGTGGATCCTGGCCGCCTTCCTTCTGCCTGCCGTGGCGATCGTCTACGCGCCGCAGCTGCTCGCGTTTCCGTACAAGCAACGCATCGGCACCGTCACCGTTTATGCCGAGCGACCGATCGATCCGCGGATCGGCAGCGAACTGACGCGTGCCGAGGGATTACTGCGATCGAGCCCGATCTACACCGGACCGATCGCTCGCTCGCTGTTCCTGACGGACGGCGGCTGGCGCTGGCGGCTCTTGGCGGTCCAGTCGCCGGGTGCCTTCGCATTCCGCCGGCCGTTCAGTTCGGCGATCGTCTTCAACCACAGCGACACCGCCGCCGATCGCGTGACGAACGCTCGGCCGATCGGCGGCACCCGAACCCTGTCCGGGGTGATCGCGCACGAGACGACCCACATCATGATCGCCGACCATCTTGGCGAAGTACGTAGCGAGATGCTTCCGACCTGGCAGCAGGAGGGGTATGCGGATCATGTCGCGGGCGAAAGCAGCCTCACCGATGTGGAGGCCGCGCGTCTCCGCCGGACCGATCCCTCAGCCGCGCCCTTGGCCTATTACGACGCGCGGCGACAGGTCGCGGCGGCGTTGCGCGCCAATGGCGGATCGGTCGACACGCTGTTCGCCGGCCGGTGAACGCATTGCGATCGGAACGGAGCCCGGCCTGTCCCGTTGGTACCACCACCCTATCGGAGCGCCCTATCATGCCAAGAACCGCAATCGCCCTCGTGACAGCCTTCGCGCTGGCAACCACCGCCTCGGCACAGACTAGCGCGCCGCAATCGCCATCGACGCAAGATGCTCTGGGCGGGCTTGGCGATCTAGGCGGCCTCGGTGGCCTGCTCGGCGGTGCGTTGCCGAACGTCGGATCGATCGGCGCGGGCAATGCCGCCGGCCTGCTCGGCTATTGCTTGAAGAACAACCTGCTCGGCCAGGGTGGCGCACTGGGCGCACTCACCGGTGGACGGACTACGACGCGGCGAGCGGGCAATTCGACAAATGCGCCTGCCACCGGCGCGCAGTCGATCCTCCAGCGACTGACCGGGCGGCAGGACGTGCAGACGTCGCCAGGCTATGCGGCGGGCCGGGAAGGCGAGGTGCAGGCCCCGAACGGCCAGGCGTTCTCGCTCGACGATCTCGGCGGACAAGTGAAGACGCGGATGTGCAGCATCGTCCTCAATCGGGCGAAGGCGTTCCTGTAAGGAAGAGAATGACGGGATAAGGGTAGCCGAGGCGCAAGTAGCACGGCGGCTAGAGCGGCGGGCATAAGCCACACACTTCGTCGTGCCTATTTCACGTTATCCTGACGAAAGTCAGGATCCAGAATAGCCGGGTACTGCCCTGTGCGATCCTGGATCCTGACTTTCGTCAGGATGACGGCGAGGGCGGTGGGGTGGCATGCATTCGTACCCCTCGGCTGCTTAGGCGTCAGTCTGATGCACGCTCGGTCCTTAGGTCTTCACCATAAGGCAGAACATCAGAGATAACCGGCGCCGCGGGAAAGCTGAACACCCACTCAGCCGCGGCGTGCCAGCTTGAGCAGCCGGAATAGGCTGGGGGCGGCTTCAGCGACTCCTCACGTCCTCAACTCAATATATTGCCGACGTCAACAGCATCTGGACTGACCACTCGGCCAACCAAACACCCTACAAATGAAAAGAGGTTGCCGGGTCGTCTCCCGACGAACCGACAACCCCCTGACATGGTCAGCGGCCGGAGAGCTCCAGCCCGGAGGACCATGCGTACCGCTTCATCCTATGGCCCGCGTGTTGACTGGGAGAGGATACTCCCCACGCCTGCCGACGGCCTTAGCGGTGCGTCCCCCGAACGAACCGAACCGAACTCACTGCTGAACCATGAGACATCGGATCACCTCCTTTCGCTTGTTGAAACAACGCGGCCAAGCCTGACCGCAACGCCAATGTGTGCCGAGCACGCCCGCGATACAAGCCTTGTTTTACGGAAGTTTTCGGCCGATCTTGTCCGACTGCCGCTTCGTCGATGTCAGCCGCGGCAATCCTCGGTAACACGCTCGATTTCGGCCCAGGCGGGCACCACCAGCGGCGGCAATCCGGCCTGCTGGACGACGAACCGCCCGCGACTGAACCCCATCGCCTCTAGCAACGAGTCGTTCGGCCTAAGGGCGGCGGCGACGTAGGGTGGCGTGCCTCCGGTTGGCTGGACGGACACGGCTCGCGTAACGCTCGATGTGCGGATCGTCAGCGGCGTCGGTGTGCTGCCCGCACGCGACAGATAGACCTGACGCGCCGCAGTGTCGCAGCGCAGAGTCAGCGACGCATCGGCATTTGCGGGACCGAACAACGCGATCGAGCCGCGCGCATCGCGGCGATACACCCACGTCCCCGGCGAATACGGCCAGTCGCGCCAGTCTGCGGCGATCGGTACCGGACGCGGCGCCGCAACAGGGGCGGGGGCCACGGCGCGCGGCGGCGGCGGCGCTTCCGCACGAGGCGGCGGGACGCAGCCGGCGATCGAGGCGAGCGTCGCCAGACTGGCAAGTCGCGCTAGAGCGATGGGACTGGCGAGCGATCGGAAGCCGACGAGATGAGGAGACGGAGTGCGCATCGCATTGCTATGCGGCACGCCCGGCTGCTGCTCAAGTACGACGAAGCGGTCTAGGCGGGAACCGCCGCACGGTGATACCGGTTCAGCGACGGAAGAAATCAGGAGAACGTTCATGTCCGACACTGCCGCCCAGACCCCGACCCAGCTGCTCGTCCAGTCGAACATTTCGGGCACGATGAAGGTCGAGAGCCGCGATGGCGATGCTGTCGGCTCGGTCCATGCGTTCATGGTCCACAAGGGCACCGGCCGCGTCACGCATGCCGTTCTCAGCCTCGGCGGCTTCCTCGGCATGGGCAAGAGCTTCTACCCGCTGCCGTTCTCGCTGCTCCAGTTCGACGCCGTCCGCGACCTCTACGTCGTCACGATTGACAAGCGCGTCCTCGAAGGCGGCCCAAGCTGGGCGAACAACGCGCCGGTGTTCGACCAAGCCTATGCCGATCGCGTTGCCAGTTATTACGGGTCGAGCAGCGAAGACCTCGTCGTCGGTTAAGCCGCGCGAGGAATGATCCGGTCGAGCGCATCGGCCTCGTTGCGCTTGACCTCTTCGACGTCGTAACTGACCTGGAGGCGAAGGAAAAACCCGTCTGACATCCCGAAATATCGGGTCAGGCGTGCGTCGATAGAAGGGTCGATGTCCCGTTCGCTTGCTACGAGTTCACGGAGAAGAGCGGGCTCGATCAGAGCGTCCCGAGCGACATCTTCAAACGAAATTTCGCTCCCGATCAGAAAATCCTCGCGCAGGATATCGCCCGGGTGGACGTTGTCCAACCGGTCATCATCCGCGATGGTAATCCTCGATCCGGACATCGTCCAAGCGACCTGCATTTTCTAGCTGGCGAAGTTTGCGTCGGACAGCCTGCTGAACGTCAGGCGGCAGTTTGCGACTCCGCCGTCCGACGGAAACGCGCTCAGTCTCATGATCGAAAAAAACCGCGGATCATAGGCCACCATCAAATAGGCATAGGCGATCCGTTAGTGTCCTGGGGCAGCATAAAGCACGCAAGCGTTATCGCGACCTCGATCCTCCCATTCGCATCTTCTGGCTCTTCCCGTAACGCGTTTTCCGCGTGCCGGGCTTGCCCTCGTTTGACCGCCCCATGACCGGTGCCTTCTGCTGGTCGACCGGCAGGCCCAGTTCCTCGTTCTCCAGCTGGCGGATCTCGTCGCGAAGACGCCCGGCGGTCTCGAACTCCAGGTCACTCGCAGCCTTGCGCATCTGCTTCTCGAGGTCCTCGATATACGCGCGCAGGTTGTGGCCGACCATGTGCGGGCGGTCCTCGTCGATCGGGATCGTCACCTGATCCTGGCTCGCCACGTGCGCGATGATGTCGCCGATGTTGCGGCGGATCGTCGTCGGGGTGATGCCGTGTTCGGTGTTGTACGCGACCTGCTTCTCGCGGCGGCGCGACGTCTCGTTCATCGCGCGCTCCATCGATCCGGTGACGCGGTCGGCGTACAGGATCACGCGGCCGTCGACGTTGCGCGCCGCGCGACCGATCGTCTGGATCAGCGAGGTCTCGGAGCGCAGGAAGCCTTCCTTGTCCGCATCGAGGATCGCGACCAGCCCGCATTCCGGGATGTCCAATCCCTCGCGCAACAGGTTGATGCCGATCAGGACGTCGTAGACGCCTAGCCGCAGGTCGCGGATCAGCTCGATGCGCTCCAGCGTCTCGACGTCGCTGTGCATGTAGCGGACTTTTATGCCCGCTTCGTGCATGTATTCGGTCAGATCTTCGGCCATCCTTTTGGTCAGGGTGGTGACTAGGGTGCGGTAGCCGAGCGCGGTCGTTTTGCCGACTTCGACGATCAGGTCCTGGACCTGTTCCTCGACCGGCTTGATCTCGACGGGCGGATCGATCAGCCCGGTTGGGCGGATGACCTGTTCGGCGAACACGCCGCCGGTCTGCTCCATTTCCCAGCTGCCCGGAGTCGCCGAGACATAGGTCGTCGGCGGGCGCATCGCGTCCCATTCGTTGAAGCGCAGCGGACGGTTGTCGATCGCCGACGGCAGGCGGAAGCCGTATTCGGCGAGCGTCAGTTTGCGACGGTGATCGCCGCGCGACATGCCGTTGATCTGGCCAATCGTGACGTGGCTCTCGTCGACGAACAGCAGCGCGTTGTCGGGGAGATATTCGAACAACGTGGGTGGCGGTTCGCCCGGCATGCGGCCGGTGAGGAAGCGACTGTAATTCTCGATCCCCGCGCAGGAGCCGGTCGCGGCGATCATCTCCAAGTCGAAGTTCGTGCGCTGCTCCAGACGCTGCGCCTCCAGCAGCTTGCCCTCCAGCACCAGCTCCTTCAGCCGCTCGGCCAGCTCGTGCTTGATCGCCTCGCCCGCCTGCTTGAGCGTCGGGCCGGGCGTCACGTAATGCGAGTTCGCATAGACTCGCACCGAATTCAGCGATGCGACCTTTTTGCCGGTCAGCGGATCGAACTCGATGATCTCCTCGATATCGTCGCCGAAGAACGAGATGCGCCACGCGCTGTCCTCGTAATGCGACGGGAAGATCTCGAGCGTGTCACCCTTCACGCGAAAATTGCCACGCTGGAACGCCGCGTCGTTGCGCTTGTACTGGAGCGCGACGAGCTTGCGCACGATCTCGCGCTGGTCGACCGTCGTGCCCTTCTTGAGGTCGAAGATCATCGCCGAATAGGTCTCGACCGAGCCGATGCCGTACAGGCATGATACCGACGCGACGATTATCACGTCGTCGCGTTCGAGCAGCGCGCGGGTTGCAGAATGCCGCATCCGGTCGATCGACTCGTTGGTCGACGATTCCTTCTCGATGTAGGTGTCCGAACGGGCGACATACGCCTCGGGCTGGTAATAATCGTAATAGCTGACGAAATATTCGACCGCGTTGTCGGGGAAGAACGACTTCATCTCGCCGTATAGCTGTGCGGCCAGGATCTTGTTCGGCGCGAGGATCAGCGCGGGCCGCTGGACGCGATTGATGACGCTGGCCATCGTGAAGGTCTTGCCCGAGCCGGTGACGCCGAGCAGCACTTGGTCCTTCTCGCCGTCGCCGATCGCGGAGACGAGTTCGGCGATCGCGGTCGGCTGGTCGCCTGCGGGTTCGTATTCGCTGACAAGGTTGAACCGCTTGCCGCCCTCGACCTTGTCGGGACGCGCGGTCGGGCGGTGCGGCACGAAGGTGTCGCCGGTTTCGGGCTCGGCGAGGCTGGTGCGGATTTGAATGGCCATCGAGGGGGAATATGGGGAACATCGCGTGAGTCGGCAACGGCCGCGGGACCTGTTTGGCCGATGCCAAGTTTAGCTGTTGTTGACCCGTCCGGCTCGCGCCCATAATGCGACCGTTTCGCAAGCCATAAATCCGCCAGCGCCCGCGCGTAGGCCAAGGAATAGACGCATGACCGCCCCGACCGTCGAAGCAACCCGCGCGCCCGCGCTGATCCCCGAGACCCCCGCGTTCCTCAACGCCAAGGTGCTGTGGGTGCGTCACTGGAACGAACATCTGTTAAGCTTCGCGATCGAGCGGCCCTCGACGTTCCGTTTCCGCTCGGGCGAGTTCGTGATGATCGGTCTTCCGCAGGAAGGCGGCAAGCCGATCATGCGCGCCTATTCGATCGCGTCCCCGCATTATTCGGAAGAGCTCGAGTTCCTGTCGATCAAGGTCGAGGATGGCCCGCTGACCTCGAAGCTCCAGCTGATCCAGCCGGGCGACGAAGTGTATCTCGGCAAGAAGCCGACGGGCACGCTGGTGCTCGACGCGTTGCTGCCGGGGAAGCGCCTGTTCATGTTCTCGACCGGTACCGGCCTCGCGCCGTTCCTCAGCCTGATGCGCGATCCTGACGTGTATGCGGCGTACGAGCAGGTGATCGTCGTGCACAGCGTGCGCCGCGTGAGCGATCTTGCCTATCATGACGAAATGGTCGGGCTGCTGGCGGAGGATCCGCTGATCGCCGACGAAGCGCAGACGCAGTTCCACTACATCCCGACCGTGACGCGCGAGCCGTTCCGTACCACGCGGCGGATCGGTGCGCTGATCGAGGATGCGTCGCTGTTCGGCCATCCGGTCCGTGGCGAGCAGAAGCTCAACCCCGAAACCGACCGCGCGATGCTGTGTGGCTCGACCGAGATGATCAAGGAGTTCGCGGTGATGCTCGAGGCGAATGGTTTCGAGGAGGGCGCGAATTCGAAGCCGGGTACGTTCGTGATCGAGCGCGCCTTCGTCGGCTGATGGCGTTGAGCTTTGGGTTCCCCCGCGAACGCGGGGGGCCAGGGATTACTGCACCGTCGCATGCCAGGAGGGTTCGGGCCTGGACCCCCGCCTTCGCGGGGGAACAGCTAGTTGCGTCCCCCGCGTAACCCGCCGATATCGCTCCTTATTCATAAGAGGAGAGACCCATGATCGGTTACGCGACGCTCGGCACCAACGACATCGACTCGGCGCTGGCGTTCTACGACGCGCTGTTCGCGACGGTCGGCGGCAAGCGCCTCATGCAGATGCCCGACGCCCGCCAGTTGACCTTCTACGGCGCGGGCCCCGACAAGCCGATGCTCGTGATCGGCAAGCCCTATGACGGCGCGGCCGCGACCGCGGGCAATGGTACGATGGTCGCGCTCGCGGCGGATTCGCGCGAGCAGGTCGATCAGGTTTACGCCAAGGCGATCGAACTGGGTGCAGCGGACGAAGGCGCTGCCGGCACGCGTGGACCCGAGGAGATGGGCTTCTACGGCGCGTATTTCCGCGATCCCGACGGCAACAAGCTCTGCGTGTTCAAGATGGGGTGAGGTGCGGGCACGATTGAGCATCACCGCGCCGGCAACTGCGGCGGTATCACATCATCACAGGCACTACCCCGACTTAGATACCACCCCGGCGAAGGCCGGGACCCAATTGGAAAGGTGGCAGTAACGAGGGGCTGTTCACCATCAGCAGTCTTCCCCAATTGGGCCCCGGCCTTCGCCGGGGTGGTCGGATGTGTTGCCGGCGTTACCCTTGATCCTCCTTGTTCTCCCGCGAAGGCGGGAGCCCAGTCTGGGTCCCCGCCTTTGCGGGGAAACAGGCTTACTCGGTCGAAGGGGATACCCGACGAACAGCTTCGGGGTGACGGAGAATTTAGCGCAAGTCCCGCACCGTCGGCGTATCGAGACACTGCAACAAAGCCGCCCGAGCCATCGGCGTTACCGTCACCGGCTTTACATACCCCGCAACCTCCGTCGGCCGCCCGATCGTCACGGGCGCGAACCCAGTCTGCCCCGTGCACCGCATCGCCGCCGCCAGCAGTTTCGGCGGCGTATCATACCCCTCGAACGACAGCCGGAACGTCCCCCAGTGAATCGGGATCGCGTGCGCCGCGCCCAGTCGGCGATAGACCTCGACCGCATCGACCGGCCCGATATGGCTCCCCGACTCCATCTGCCCGTCGACGAACCGGAACGCACCGATCGGGATCAGCGCCAGCCGGATCGGCCCCAGCGCCGCCGCTTCGACCGGCCACTGGCCGTCGCCCATCCCGGTATCACCCGCAAAGAACACGTTCCCGCCCGGCAGCGTCACGACGAAGCTCGACCACAGCGCGCGATTGCGATCGGTGAACCAGCGGCTGCCCCAATGATGGTTGCGCGTCACGACGACATCGACGCCCGGCTTGATCGCCACCCGCTGCCCCCAGTCGAGTGCGGTCGCCTTCGCGCCGGTCTGGCCGATCACGCTGTCATTGCCCAAACTCGTGACGATCCGCGGCCGATCGCGCTGCCAGAGCCGCTGCAACGTCGCCTTGTCGAGATGATCGTAGTGATTGTGGCTGACCAGCACGAGGTCGATCCTGGGCAGCGCATCGAACGCGATCCCCGGCCCGGCGACACGACGCGGGCCCGTGCCCAGCGGCCCCGCCTTCTCCGCCCAGACCGGATCGGTGAGGATGTTGAGACCCTGCGTCTGGATCAGCACGCTGGCATGGCCGACCCAGGTCACGACCATCCGTTTGCCCTCGACGCGGGCGGGCGGCGCGATCCGGTTCACCGCGATCGACTTCGGCCACGCAGGTCGCCCATCGCTGCCGGTGAAATAGCGCCAGAAGAAGCTCGCGCGACCACCACCGGCTGGCTGGATCTGCTGCGTGTCGGCGTCGTTGTCGGGATTGGCGAAGTGCGCGCCGTCGAAATGGCCGCTCGCCGGTCCGCGGTAGTAGAGGCGGTCGAGGAAGCGCGGCAGGATCGTCACCGCCAGCGCGACGACCACGACCGCCGGCAGCACGACGCCCCCGACGATCTTCAACACGAGACGCACGCCATTCCCCTATCCGTTGCTGGTCCGTAACGCATCGTGTCGAGCATCGTTCAGACCGCTTGGCGCAGGCCCGCAACGCCGATAGCCTCGCGCCGAAGGGGATTCGCGAAATGCGTAAGTTTATCATCGGGCTATTGCTCGCAACCGCTGTTCCAGCCGTCGCTAGCGCCAAGACGGTCGCGGTCGAGGAACAGTCGATCGACCAGCTCCAGGCGGCGATGACCACGGGTAAAGCGAGCAGCGTTGACCTCGTCCGCGCCTATCTCGCGCGGATCGCCGCGATGGACCGCAAGGGCCCTACTCTCCGCGCCGTCATCGCGCTCAACCCCGAAGCGCTGGTGCAGGCCAAGGCTCTCGACGTCGAACGCAAGGCCGGGCGCATCCGTGGGCCGCTCCACGGCGTGCCGGTGCTGATCAAGGACAATGTCGAGACCGCCGACGCTATGCCGACCACGGCCGGCAGCCTCGCGCTGAAGGATAACATGACCCGCCGCGACGCACCCGTCGTGGCGCAACTCCGCGCTGCGGGGGCGGTGATCCTGGGGAAGACCAATCTCAGCGAATGGGCGAACATCCGCTCGACGCGGTCGATGAGCGGCTGGAGCGCGGTTGGTGGCCTGGTCAAGAACCCCTACGCGCTCGACCGTACCGCGTGCGGATCGTCGAGCGGCTCGGGCGCGGCGATCGCGGCGAGCTTCGCGGCGGCCGCGATCGGGACGGAGACGGATGGTTCGGTGGTGTGTCCGTCGTCGATCAACGGGCTGGTCGGGTTGAAGCCGACGCTGGGCCTCGTCAGCCGCACGCATGTCGTACCGATCAGCCACAGCCAGGATACGGCGGGGCCGATGGCGCGCAGCGTCCGCGATGTCGCGACGCTGTTCTCGGCGATGATCGCGGCCGATCCTGCCGATGCCGCGACCGCGGGGGCAGGGGCTTACAAGCGCGACTATGCGGCGGGGCTGTCGACCAGCGCGCTGTCGGGCCTGCGCATCGGCGTGATCCGGCCGGAGATGACCGCGGACCTTGCCGCGAAATACCAGGCCTCGCTTGATGTGCTGAAGGCTGCGGGCGCGGTGCTGGTCGAGGTGAAGCAGCCCAAGCTCGACGGGCTCGGTGAAGCGGAACTGCTGGTGCTCCAGACCGAGTTGAAGGCCGATCTCGACACCTATCTCGCGACCACGCCAGCGGCGGCCCGCACAAGGACGCTCGATCAGGTCATCGCGTTCAACAAGGCCAACGCGGCGACCGAAATGCCGTTCTTCGCGCAGGAGACGTTCGAGGCTGCGGCGAAGACCAAGGGGTTGAACGATCCGGCGTACAAGGCAGCGCGCGCGAAATCGCTGCGGCTGGCGGGTGCGGAGGGGATCGACGCGATGCTCAAGGCAGCGGGGGCGACAGTGCTGGTCGAACCGGCCTACGGCCCGGCATGGCTCAGCGAACCGGTGTACGGCGATCAATATGGCGGCCCAAGTTCGAGCGGACTGCCGGCAGTCGCAGGGTATCCGAACCTGACCGTGCCGATGGGCCTCGTCCGTGGGTTGCCGGTCGGGCTGTCGTTCATCGCGACGAAGTACAGCGATGCGACCGTGCTGGGGGCCGGCTATGCGTACGAGCAGCGGGCGAAGGCGCGGGTTGCGCCAAAGTATCTTCCGACCGCCGACGTCGGGGCGGGGATGGAGGCTGCTCGCTAGTATGACCCGGCTGGTCTACTAGCCGCCAAACCCCAATGCCGCACACGGCCCGTCATCCTGACGAAAGTCAGGATCCAGAGCCAGGAGGTCCGCACTGCGTGACCCTGGATCCTGACTTTCGTCAGGATGACGGCGAACTGGCAGTCCGCTTCGCGAAATTCCACTGCCACAGCATCAGCAACGGCACGACCACCGTCTCCATCACCAACCCCAGCACATGCCCCTGCGACGGCACGCCGACGGCCATTAATGAAATTCCGCGCGATACGCCTCCAACGAAGATCAACCCGCCAAGCAGCCGAAACCGCGGCCCCTTGCGCTCGATATCCGGGATGCAGCTTAAAAACCCCGACCCGGTCGCGAAGAAAATCCCCGAGATGTACCGGAAATGGCTGTCCAGATCGCGCGGCACCTCGGCCAGATGCCCGAACGGTGCCGGCCCGTGCAGCACGCCCTGGCCGCCAACGATCAGCGGCAACAGGCACGCGACCGCGATCACCGCTTGCAGCAGGCGTTTCTCGATCACAACAGGTCCTTCAGCAATTCAGGCCGGATCCGGAAGGCTCTCAACGACATCCTGACCTCGAAAATGAACGAAACCAGCGCCGCGATCAGCAGGATCATCGCGAGGATGAAGCACAAGGCTACCGCCGTGCCGAAATGAAGCTTGGCGAGCTCGGCGATGAACAGCAACGCGATCAGGACGCAGGTCATGATCGCGCTCGACACCGCGAGGAACAAGGCGGCGTTGATGATCGTCATCCGCCGATCGAGCAAACGCAACTCCCAGCCGTAGCGGGTCCGTTCGACAGCCGAGAAATTGGGGTGCAGCTGCTCCAGCTTGCGCGCCCGGTCGATGACCCGCGAAAGGCGTCCCGCCAGCACGTTCAGCAGCTGGCCGATGCCTGCAAGCATGAATACCGGGGCCAGCGAGAGCTGGATCGTCTGGGCGATGGTCGAAATGGCGGGGATCGTCGGCATGGCGACACCATGGTGGGGAATGCCCGGTTGCAAAAGGGGGCGATTGCAAAAGAGGATGCAATCGTAACCTTTCGCGCGGTATCTGGCTGGCAATGTCCAAGCCGATGCTCCTGGCCGACTTCGTCCGGCTGCCTCCCATCGTCCGCGGCGACGTTGTCGAGGGGCTTGCCGCCGCGATCGACATCGTCGCTGAGCGCGGCGCGCAGAGCCACCGCTTCCTCCGCTTCGGCTGGTACGCGGCGGCCCTCGCAGCGTATGGAGGACGGGCGCGCACGCTGGTCGTCGAACAGGATGACGCGCCGGTCCTGACGCTGCCGTTCATACATCGCGGCCCCGCCATGCTGCGGCTGGCTGCAATCCCCGGATGCTATTGGCCATTTCGCAGCTTCGGCCTGGCGCTGGAAGGCAGCGAGATCGTACTGAAAACCGCCTTGTCGACGCTGGCGGGGCATTTGAACGGCCTGCGCATCGGCCCAGTCTACGACACCGACCCTGCCGTCGCCCCACTGATCGCAGCCGCCCGCGCCAACGGCTGGACCGCGATCGATCGGCCGATCGGCGATAGCTGGGCGATCGACCTCCATCCCGTCGTCGACGGCCAGCCTTGGCCGCGCAATTCGACGCTGCGCAAAAACCGTTTCCATGAAAAGCATCTTGCCGAGCATGGTGTACCCGAATGGCGTTTTCTGTCCGGCGGCGATTGGCCCGCGGCGTTCGACACGCTCGGCACCATCGAGGAGACGAGCTGGATCGCGCACGCGACCGATCGCACGGGCATGAAGTTCACCCGCGATGGTCACCGCGCCTTTTGGCAGGCCGCCGTCGCCGACCCGGTTCTGGCCGACATGTTCCGCGCCGCGCTGCTCAGCGTCGACGGCAAGCCCGCCGCCTTTTCATTCGATGTCGACACAGGCGACCTGCTGTACGCCATCGCCAACAGTTATGATCCACGCTTTGCCAAGCAGTCACCGGGCAAGCTGCTCTATTGGCGCAACATCGCCGCCGCGCTCGCTCGGGGAACGCGCCGCATCGACTGGGGCGTCGGCGACGGCGGCTACAAGCGGCTGATCGGCGCGCAGATCGATGCGCCGGTCCGCGATTGGATCCTGCTCAGGCCGGGCTTGCCGGCGCAGGCCGGGCGGCTATTCGGTTGGCTTTGGCGCCGAAGCGGGCGTCACACCCGCAGGTAACGGTAATACCAGACTTCGTGACCTTGCCGTCGGGCTTTGCGTTCGTACCGGGTTTCGGGCCAGTCGTCGGGGCGCGTCAGGAAGTCGTGCGGCGTTTCCGCCTGCCATTCGAAATCGCGGCGCGCGTTCATGATCATCATCGACCAGCGGCAATAGGTCGGGTCGTCGGTGCCGAGGCGGAACTCGGCGCCGGGCTTCAGCTTGGCGGCGATGGTGTCGAGCGGACCGTGATTGACCATGCGGCGCTTGGCGTGCCGCGCTTTGCGCCACGGATCGGGATGCAGCAGGTAGAGCCGATCCAGGCTGGCGTCGGGCAGGCGCTCGATCACCTCCAGCGCGTCACCCATATGCAGGCGCACGTTGGTCAGCGCGCCGTCGCGGATGTGCGCGAGCGCGCCGACGACGCCGTTGAGAAAAGGCTCGCAGCCAATGAAGCCGATGTCGGGGTTCATCATCGCTTGCCCGGCAAGATGCTCGCCCGCGCCGAAACCGATCTCGACGTGCAGGGGGCGATCTTCGCCGAACAAGGTCATCGCATCGATAAGCCCTTCTTCGGGCACGGACAGGTCGGCGAGCGTCTCCTCGACAAGCGCGGCCTGGCCAAGGCGCAGCTTGTGGCCCTGGCGACGGCCATAGAGGCGACGGATAACTGAAGGATCGTTCATCGCCGCGCGCTCTAGCGGGCGATTGGCCCGGAGCAAAGCATCGTGCGGAACGTTGCAAACTCGTCATGGTCGAGAACACGTCAAATCCGCCCGGCGAAGACGTCGAGGAACTCAAGGCCGCCGATGCGCAGGATCTGCATAAGGCCGTCCGCGAGGCAGGCGAAGAGGAACTCGATCGGCCCGCGTGGTCGCTGTTCTTTTCCGGGCTTGCGGCAGGCATGGCGATCGCCAGTTCACTGATCGCGGAAGGTGCGCTGCACCAGGCGCTGCCCGACACGCCGTGGCGGACGATCATCGTGTCGCTTGGCTATCCGATCGGTTTCCTTGTCGTGATCCTGGGGCGGATGCAGCTGTTCACCGAAAGCACTATCAGCGCGATGCTGCCGCTGGTGACCAAGCCGTCCGGCTGGGCGCTGAAGCGGACATTCAGGCTGTGGGGCGTGGTGCTTCTCGCCAACCTGATCGGAACGGCAATCACCGGCGGCGCGATTGCGGCGGGATTGCTCGGCGGCAGCGAGTTGCGCGGCGCGATGATTGACGTATCGATGCGGATCATCGAACTCTCGGCATGGGCGACGTTCGTCAATGCGATCCCAGCCGGGTTCATGATCGCGATCCTCGCCTGGTCGCTGCCTAATGCGCGGCAACAGGCGTTCATGGTGATCGTCTCGATCACCTATGTCGTCGCGATCGGCGGGTTCAGTCATTCGATCGTCGGCTCGGTGGAGGCGTTCCTCCTGCTGTTCTCCGGCCATGCGAGCGTCTGGCAAGCGCTTATCGAACTGATACTGCCGGCTGTGCTTGGCAACCTGTTGGGCGGCGCAGGGTTGTTCGCCTTGCTGGCGCATGCACAGGTACGCGGCGAAATGGACGGACAGGGCGAGAACTGATGGGCAAGACCGACAAAGCCGTGAACGCGGTCGCAAAGGCGGACCGCGCGGCGACGTACAAGGCGGCCGAGCACCGCGACGAACCGCTGGCTAAGGCAACCGGGTTCCTCGCTGAGATCGGCGATCAGCCGCAGCTCGTCGCGACTTCGATCGGCACGGTCGTCATTGGCCTGATCGCGCGCCGGCCGGACGTGATCCGCGGCGGGGTGCGGATGTTGGCGGCGCATGCGGCAGCGACCTTCGTCAAGTCGGCGATCAAGGCGTCCGTCGACCGCACGCGTCCCGAAAAGGCCATCGAAGACGGCAAGCCGCGCTTCGAGCGGGGCGACAGCGACGATCACGATCAGACGTCGTTCCCGTCCGGTCACACCGCCGGCGCGGTCGCAGTGGCGCGTGCCGCCGCGCGCGACATCGAAGGTGCCGGCGGCCCGGCCGCGCTGATCTCAGGAGTGGTCGCCGTGGCTCAACCCGTCAACGGCAAGCATTATCTATCCGATCTCGTCGTCGGTGCCGCGGTCGGCTGGATCTCCGAGGCCCTCGTCAGCGCCGTGTTCGACCGGGTCGCACCGGTTGTCGAAACGGCGGTGGCGGCAAGAGCGCCCTTACTGATTGAGCACGTCAAAGCGTAGACCGACCCATCGGGTGGTGTGTGGCCTCATGAACACAGGTCAGGGCGAAATTACATATTTGTGAGGATACGCAAGGGGATAGCGGAACCGTTACGGCGGCGTGACGGTTTCGCCCGCATCGTAACAAGAACGGACTATCCTCATGAAGAAGCTTTCCATCGCCGTCACGCTCGCCGCCATGGCCGTCTCGCTCGCAGCCTGCGGCGGCAAGGGCGACGACAAGCTCGGCAGCCAAGTCGAGAAGTCCGCTGACAACCGCGCCGACGCGCTGGAAGCAACTGCCGACAATCTTGAAGATCAGGCCGAAGCGGTCCGCGACAACGCGGAGCACCAGTCGGACGCCATCGACGATGCCGACGTGAACGCACAGGCGATGCCGCAGGCGCAGAAGGATGCACTGGTCAACGGCAGCGAAAAGCTCCGCTGATCTTTTAGGCGCGCATCAGCGCCGGCGTCCTGGCCGCCTTCCGGTACGCACCGGGGGGCGGTTTTGACGTTTTGAAACGGACCGGGTTACGATTCGGTCGAGACGACGACAGGGGACACGACAATGATCGACAGGCGTCGACTGGAAACGGGAGGCTTCATCACCTTCCTCATCGCGATCACGATCGCGCTGTGCGTCGTGGTGTCGGCGTTCGCGGCGGCCCTGCTGTGGAGCGCGTTGGCGGCGATCCTGTTCCAGTCGCTGTTTCAACTGTTGCTCAAGCGTTGGCCGGAGCGGCGCAATCTAGCCGCTGCGTTGACGTTGCTGATCATCTTTGTTGCCGTCATCGTGCCGACGCTGTTCATCGGCAGCCTCATGATCGACCAGTCCGCGTCGGTCTACGCCAAGCTGCAAAGCGGCCAGATCAACTTCGGTGCGTATTTTCAGCAGATGCACGACGCGTTGCCGAACCGCTTCCAGGGCATGCTCGACAAGGCCGGACTGAACAGCTTCGAGCAGGCGCAGTCGCGAGTATCGAGCCTTCTCGGCAACAGCGTCCGGTCGATCGCCGGCCAAGCGCTGTCGATCGGTCGCAACACGGCGGCGTTCGTGCTGTCGTTCGGGATCGGATTGTACGTGACGTTCTTCCTGCTGCGCGACGGCGACAAGGTCGGCCCGGCAATCCGCCGCGCGCTGCCGTTCGAGCATTCGGTGGCGGTGAAACTGGTCGACAAGTTCGTCGCGGTGGTGCGCGCGACGATCAAGGGATCGGTGATCGTCGGGCTCGTCCAAGGTGCGCTCGGCGCGGTGACGTTCTGGATCGTCGGCGTGCCGGCGGCGTTGCTGTGGGGTCTGTTGATGGCGCTGACGTCGCTACTGCCCGCATTGGGCCCCGCGCTCGTCTGGGTCCCGGTCGCGGTTTATCTGCTGGCGACGGGCGCGATATGGCAGGGTGTGGTCGTGATCGTCTCGGGCGTGGTGGTGATCGGCCTGGCCGACAACATCCTGCGGCCGATCCTGGTCGGGCGCGATACCGGGATTCCGGATTACATCGTGCTGGTGACGACGCTGGGCGGGATCGAGATCGTCGGGCTCAGCGGTATCGTCGTCGGTCCGTTGGTCGCGGCGCTGTTCCTGACGGCGTGGCAGATACTGACCGAGCAGCGCCATGCCCAGGCGGCCGAGCGCGTGCCTGTTCCCGCTCGCCCTGATCATCCCTTTCGTCCCGACTAGCTGCCGAGCTTTTCGAAGCGGCGTAACGAAGGATGGGTTAGCGGGACCTGTGCGTCTCGCTCTGCGTAGCCCCTCTCCCTAAGGGGAGGGTGAGGGGGAGTGAGGCTCGGCACGTCTCCCCAAAGCCCCTCACCCTTCCGTCGCCAAGCGGCTCCTCCCTCCCTCTCCCCAGCGGGGAGAGGGACTAGCCTGGCTCAGGCAAAGTGGTTGCTAACAATAGAAAAAGCCTCCCGCAGACCTGTCCGCGGGAGGCTTTTTTGTGAGCGTCTAAAGCCCCGCTATCAGGCGACGGCCGCCTTCAGTGCGTCGACCAGATCGGTCTTTTCCCAGGTGAAGGTATCACCCTCGGGCTCGCGACCGAAGTGACCGTACGCCGCCGTCTTCTTGTAAATCGGAGCGTTCAGCTTGAGGTGCTCGCGGATACCCTTCGGCGTCAGACGAACGAGCTTCGGCAGGACCGCCTCGAGCTTGGCTTCGTCAACGGTGCCGGTGCCATGCGTGTCGACATACACCGACAGCGGCTCGGCGATGCCGATCGCGTAGCTCAGCTGGATCGTGCAGCGACGCGCAAGACCCGCGGCAACCACGTTCTTCGCCAGATACCGCGCGACATAGGCCGCCGAACGATCGACCTTCGTCGGATCCTTGCCCGAGAACGCACCGCCGCCATGCGGGGCCGCGCCGCCGTACGTGTCGACGATGATCTTGCGCCCGGTCACGCCGGCGTCGCCATCGGGGCCACCGATCTCGAACTGGCCGGTCGGGTTGATGTAGATCGCGGTCTCGTCGGTGATGAAGCCGTCGGGCAGCACGTCCTGGAACACGCCCATGACATAGTCGCGCAGCACGGCGTACTTGGCGGGATCGGCGTTGTCGCCCTTTTCGCAATAGCCCGGTGCGTGCTGGGTCGAGACCACCAATGCGGTCGCGCCGACCGGCACTTCGTTCTCGTACGACAGCGTGACCTGGCTCTTGGCGTCGGGCTCGAGGAACGGCGCGGCGCCCGAATGGCGGTCTTCAGCCATCTTGGCGAGAATCTTGTGGCTGTAATACAGCGTCGCAGGCATCAGGCCGGGGGTCTCGTCGGTCGCATAGCCGAACATGATCCCCTGGTCGCCGGCGCCCTCGTCCTTGTTGCCGCTCTCGTCGACGCCCATCGCGATGTGCGCGGACTGGCCGTGGAGATTGTTCTCGAAACGGAACGTCTCCCAGTGGAAGCCGGTCTGCGCGTAACCGATTTCCTTGACGGTGTTGCGCACCGCGGCCTCGATCTCTTCCAGCACGCCGTCGGCCCACTGGTCGTTCTCGTAAATGCCCTTGCCGCGGATTTCACCGGCGAGGACGACGAGCTGCGTGGTCGTCAGCGTCTCGCAGGCGATGCGCGCCTGCGGGTCCTTGGCGAGGAACAGGTCGACGATCGTGTCGCTGATCTGGTCGGCGACCTTGTCGGGATGGCCTTCGGAGACCGATTCGGAGGTGAAGAGAAAGGACTTGCGCATGAAACCTCTTCGCAAAGGCTCGCCCAGGAAAGTCCGGGGAGCGGCATATAAGGAAAGCTTTATATGTCCTTCTAGCGTTGGCGACGACGCAGGGCAACCGCGGTAACGAGCATGAGCGCCGCAACGATCGCCGCCATCGCATTGCCCATGCGCGAGAATAGGGTCGGGGGCAAAGCGGAGGGCATCGGCTGCTCGATCGCACCGGCGGTCTCGTGCGGCACGGTCGCGACGAGGCGCCCATCCGCGGCGATGATCGCGGAGATACCGGTCGGCGTGGCGCGGAGGATCGGGAGGCCTTCCTCGATCGCCCGCATCCGGGCTTGCGCGAGATGCTGCGGCGGCCCCCATTTGCCGAACCACGCGTCGTTGGAGGGATTGAACAGGATACGCGGCCGATGCGCCCGATCAACGACCTCGCCCGAGAAGATGATCTCATAGCAGATCTGCATGCCGATCGAGCCGAAGCCGGGCAGCGTCAGGTTCGCAGGGCCCTTGCCCGAGGTGAAGTCGATATCGCCCGGCACGAGCCGCGCGAGGCCCAGCGGCTTCAGCAGCCACGGCATCGGCAGATATTCGCCATAGGGAACGAGGTGCGCCTTGTCGTACCGGCCCCGCAGCCGTGCCTGCGCATCGAGCGCGAACACCGAATTCGCCGCGCCCGAGATACGGTCCTGGCCGTCGAACTGTAACGCGGTGCCGCCGATCAGCAGGATGTCGTCGCGGCCGAGCAACCGCGCCATGCGGCGGCGGAGGTAGAGCGGGCTCGACCAGCCATAGGCGTAGAACGGATAGCCGTCCTCGACATAGTCGCGGACGACGCCCTCGGGCCAGACGACGAGGCGCGGGGTGGGACCGCCTTCTCCGGACAGCTTTTCTAGAGCAGCGAGAACACGTTCGCCGTCGGTTTCGCTACGGTCCTCCTGGCCGATGTCGGGCTGGACCACGCGGACTAAAGGCGTGCCGGGGGCAGGGGGCGGCGCGTTGGTCCAGAGTGCGGACAGTGCGGCAAGGCCGAGGGCAGGGATGGCGACCAACGGCAGGATCAAGCGCCGTACTGCGAGCATCAGCAACGCGCCGGCGGCCACTATCGTGACGCCCGACAAAGCATAGGTACCGATCCACGCGGACAGCCGCGCGACACCGATCGCGGGGAGCCAGACGACGCTCAGCGGGTCCCAGGCGTAACCGGTGAACAGCGTCGCGCGCAGCCACTCGGTCGCGATCCAGGCGGCAGCGAAGACCAGTACGAACGTAGCATCGGGAGCGCCCGGCCGCCTGGCAATCCGCCAAGCCAGCGCGCCAGCCAGCATCGGGAAGACGGCGAGATACAGTGCGAGGCCAACCGCCGCGAAATAGCCGAGCACCGGCGGCATCACGTCTTGGAAATCGAACGCGTGCTGGAACCAGTTGTTGTTCACGGTGAAATGCCCGACCCCGAACACCCACCCGCGCCAGAGCGCCGCGCGCAGCGTCGGCGCGTCGTGGACGATCTTCATCCACAGCGCGAACGCGATCAGCGTCAGCGGCCAGAGATCGAGCGGGGCAAACCCGGTCGCGGCAAGCGCACCAAGGATGAGGCAGGCAAGGGCAGGGAAGCGGGTCACGGTCGCGCTATGGCGTGACGAAGGGGGGCGGGCAATATCTTAGCCTTGCTTGGGGCCGTTGCATCCCATCTTGCACCACCCCGGCGAAGGCCGGGGCCCAATTGGCAAGGCAGCGGTAACCAAGCACTACTCGTCGTTGGCAACGTCCGCCAATTGGGCCCCGGCCTTCGCCGGGGTGGAGTGGGTTGCGGGGAAGGGCACCCGCACCAAACCCTGTTCTCTCGCGAAGGCGGGGACCCAGACTTGGCTCCCGCCTTCGCGGGAGAACAAGGAAGGGCTGTCCCACGTACCGATTCCACACATCAAAGGGAAAGCGTCCAAAAAACTGAAGGGTGACGAACCGGATCGCCCAACCTATCTTCGCCCCCATGACCTTGCGCCCCTTCCACCTCGCCTTCCCGGTCCACGACCTTACCGCAGCACGCGCCTTCTACGGCGCCACGCTCGGTTGTCGCGAAGGCCGCTCCAGCGACGATTGGATCGATTTCGACCTGTTCGGGCATCAGATCGTCGCGCACCTCGACCCCTCGGCCAAGCCCGTCGCGGTCGAGAATGCGGTCGACGGTCACGCCGTCCCAGTCCCGCATTTCGGCGTCGTCCTGACGATGGACGACTGGATCTCGCTATCCGAACGCGTCACCGCGGCGGGCGTAACATTCGGCATCGCGCCGTACATCCGCTTCAAGGGCGAGCCCGGCGAGCAGGCGACGATGTTCTTTCTAGATCCCAGTGGCAACGCACTCGAGTTCAAGGCGTTCGCCAACGACGACATGATTTTCGCCACGTAAGGCCAATACTCAATTCAAGGATCGCACATGGCCAACCCCATTACCGTCGACGTTCCCCATAAGCTCGGCAAGGCGGCGGTCCGCGCGCGGCTCGACGGCGGGATCGACAAGATCAGCGCCAGCATCCCCGGCGGCTCGGTGACCGATCACCGCTGGGACGGCGACACGCTGCACTTCACCATCCAGGCGATGGGGCAGACGATCGCCAGCGCTGTCACGGTGTTCGAGACCAACGTCCATGCGGTCGTCGACCTCCCCGGCATCCTCGGGCTGTTCGCGAGCAAGATTCAGGACATGATCCGCAGGGAAGCGCCGAAGCTCCTGCGCTAAGCGTCGGGGGCCGGATCAGGCCCCCGGCGCTTGCCGATACAGCGCGAACGCAGCCTTCGCGCCGGCGACTGCATCCGCGACCCAGGCTTCGTCGGCAGGCTGTTCGTCGATCGCCGCCAGCAACGCGCGCCATTCGCCCGAAAGATGCTTTGCGCCGAGATAGGCCGCAGGCATGCCCTCCGGCACCGATCGCGACAGCATGATGCCGCCAAGCCGCGACCCCTCGACCACGTACATCGCGCCCCAGCCTGCCGCCGCGCTAGGCGCCAGCGCGAAGGTCATTGGCACGGGCATTTCTTCGCCCAAAGTGGCGAGATCGGCGGCAAGCGCCGCGCCGCGCGACCGGACCGTAGCAAGGCCGGGGATAGCGTCCAGCCACGCCTCAACAGCGGGCAGAGCCTTGGCGTGCGCGATCAGGAACGCGCGGTAATCGTCCGCATCGGCAAGGTCGTAGCGCCCGAACCCGGCATCGACTGCGTCGTGGTCGCTCGCCGTCGCGCTCCGCAATTGCGCGACGGTGGAAACGGCATCGGTCAACAACAGCGTCCCCCGCCCTTGCTGCCGTACCGCGCCTCCTGACGATCGCGGAAGAATGTACGTTCGTCCATCGGCGCATGGTCTGGATGCCGCTCGGCCATGTGCTGGCAGTAGGCGGCGTAGGACGGCACGCCGACCATCAGCAGCGCCGTCTCGCGCGCCTTCGCATACAGCGCGCGGATCATTCTGCGGCCACCAGTTGCGGTGGGACTTCGGTCACCGTCGGCCGATCGATCTTGAGCGCCGCGAGGCAGGTGCGGATGCCGAAGAACACGATCGACAGCACCACAGCAAGGAATAGCGCGCACAGCCCGGCATCGATCCAGTCGTTGAGCACGATCCGCTGCATCTCCGCCATCGTCTTGGCGGGCGCGAGCAGTTCACCGCGCGCCGCTGCCTCTGCAAACTTCGACGCATGCGCGAGGAAGCCGACCTTCGGATCGCTCGCGAACAGCTTCATCAGCCCGGCGGTGATCGTGCACAGGCACAGCCACGCGGCGGGCAGGATCGTCACCCATGCATAGCGATGGCGTTTCATCCGGAACAGCACGACCGTCGCCAGCACCAGCGCGACCGCCGCCAGCATCTGGTTCGAGATACCGAACAGCGGCCACAGCGTGTTCACTCCGCCAAGCGGATCGGTCACGCCTTGATACAGGAAGAAGCCCCAGGCGGTCACGCACAGCGCGGTCGCGATCAGTCCTGGCACGATCGCCGACGCATTGCGGAACGACGGCACCGCGAGCCCGATCAAATCCTGCAACATGAACCGCCCGGCACGCGTCCCCGCATCGACCGCGGTGAGAATGAACAGCGCTTCGAACAAAATCGCGAAATGATACCAGAACGCCTTCATCGCCTGTCCGCCGATCAGGTTGCTGAAGATCTCCGCCATCGCCACCGCCAGCGTCGGCGCGCCGCCCGTGCGGCTGACGATCGTGGCCTCCCCAACGTCCTTCGCGGTCTGCGCGAGCAGCTCCGGCGTGATCGGGAAGCCCATCGCGGTGACAGCGGTCGCCGCGGAAGCGAAGTCGGTGCCGACCACGGCCGCCGGGCTGTTCATCGCGAAATAGACGCCGGGATCCAGGATCGACGCACCGACCAACGCCATGATCGCGACGAAGCTCTCCATCAGCATCGCGCCGTAGCCGATGAATTGCGCGTCGCCTTCGCTGGCGATCAGTTTCGGCGTGGTGCCGCTGGCGATCAGCGCGTGGAAGCCCGACACCGCGCCGCAGGCGATCGTGATGAACAGGAACGGGAAGAGCCCACCCGACCAGACCGGGCCGGTTCCGTCGATGAAGGGGGTTAGGGCTGGCATCCGCAGCGGTGGGGCGACGACGGCGATGCCGATCGCCAGTGCGACGATCGCGCCGATCTTGAGGAAGGTCGAGAGGTAATCGCGGGGCGCCAGTAGCAGCCATACCGGCAGCACCGAGGCGACCGCGCCATAGCCGACCATCAGCACGCAGAGCTGCACCGGGGTCAGCGTGAAAAGCGGCGCGAGCGTCGGCGAGGCGGCGACGGTGCCGCCATAGACGATCGCCGCCAGCAACCCGATGACGCCGAGAACGGAGACTTCGCCGACCTTTCCGGGGCGGATCCAGCGCGTGTAGATGCCCATCAGGAAGGCGAGCGGGATCGTCGCGGCGACGGTGAACAACCCCCACGGGCTCCCCGCGAGCGCGCGCACCACGATCAGCGCGAGAACGGCGAGGATGATGACCATGATCGCGAACGCGCCGATCAGCGCGATCACGCCGGGGATCGCGCCCATCTCCATGCGGATCAGCTCACCTAGCGACCGCCCGTCGCGCCGCATCGAGATGAACAGGATCATGAAATCCTGCACCGCACCCGCCAGCACCACGCCAGCGAGAATCCAGAGCGTGCCGGGGAGATAGCCCATCTGCGCGGCGAGCACGGGACCGACGAGTGGGCCGGCACCAGCGATGGCGGCGAAATGGTGGCCAAACAGGACGTTGCGGTCGGTCGCAACGTAATCGAGGCCGTCGGCGCGACGGAGCGCCGGGGTTTGCCGCGACGGGTCGAGCTGCATGACGTGCCGCGCGATATATCGTGCGTAGAAGCGGTACGCGATCAGCTGGACCGAGACGGCCGCAGTGACGATCCAGAGCGCGTTGACATGCTCACCGCGCTCGAAGGCAACGACCGCCAGCGCGCAGGCTCCGAGTAGAGCCAGTGCGCCCCAACCGATCTTTTCGCGTAACGTCATGTGTGCGCCCTCCCGTGCGGTCCTATCGGGCGACATCGCGTATTCGGGTGCGGAGCGCTAGCCTAGATTAGGTATGCGACCGGCGCAGATCCCTCCCTGAAGCGCGCCCGCTTGCTCAAACCTGCGAATGATGCCCCTTGAGCTCGTCCCCGACGATTCGAACGACATGCAGCACGTTCGTCGACCCAGGCGTCCGGAACGGCACGCCGGCCAGCACGATCACCCGATCGCCAGCCTTGGCGATGCCATGCCGCAACGCCATCCGCTTCGACTTCGCCACCATGTCCTCGAACGACTCGACGTCGCGCGTATGCACCGCATGCGTTCCCCACAGCAGACCGAGACGCCGCGCCGTCTCCTGGCTCGGCGTCAATACCAGCAGTGGTACCGAAGGCCGCTCGCGCGCGATCCGTCGTGCGGTCGAGCCCGAGGTCGTGAAGCAGATGATCGCCACCGCCGACACGGTCGTGGCGATGTTCTTCGCGGCCTCGGCCAACGCATCCGCGGTCGTCGGATCTGGCTTCATCACGGTGAAGTGCATGCGGTCGCCATGCTCGGGATCGGCCTCTACCGACACGCCGATGGCGTCCATCATCGCGACCGATTCGACCGGCCATGCGCCCGCCGCGCTTTCCGCCGACAGCATGATCGCGTCCGCCCCGTCATACACCGCGGTCGCGACGTCGGACACTTCGGCGCGGGTCGGCGAGGGCGATGTGATCATCGATTCGAGCATCTGCGTCGCGACCACCACCGGGCGACCCATCCGGCGCGAAACCTCGACGATGCGCTTCTGCAGCGGCGGCACCTGCTGCGGCGGCAGTTCGACGCCGAGATCGCCGCGCGCGACCATCACACCGTCACAGGCCTCCACGATCTCCTCAAGCCGCTCGATCGCCGCCGGCTTTTCGATCTTGGCCAGCAACGCCGCCTTGCCACCGATGAGCTTGCGCGCTTCCCACAGATCCTCGGGGCGCTGGACGAACGACAACGCGATCCAGTCGACACCCTGATCGACCGCGAAATCCAGGTCGCTGCGATCCTTGTCGGTCAGCGCCGCCATCGGCAGTACGACGTCGGGAACGTTCAGCCCCTTGTTGTTCGACAGTGCGCCGCCGACCTCGACCCGGGTCGTGATCTCGCGCGGCCTATGCGACACGACCCGCAGCACAAGCTTGCCATCGTCGAGCAGCAGGCGCGCGCCCAGCTCTATGCCGACGAAGATCTCGTCATGCGGCAGTTCGACGCGGGTCGCGTCGCCCGGCGTCGTGTCGCGATCGAGCACGAAAGTCGAACCGGTCGTCAGCACGGTGCGCCCGCCCTCGAACTTGCCGACGCGTAGTTTCGGACCCTGAAGATCGGCGAGGATGGTCGACGGACGACCGAATTCCTTTTCGAGCGCGCGAATCGCGTGGATCACGGCGATCTTCGACTGCTGGTCGCCGTGGCTCATGTTGATGCGGAACGCGTCCGCACCGGTGCGGAACAGCGTCGCAATCATTTCGGGCGTGCTGCTTGCAGGGCCAAGCGTCGCGAGGATGCGGACTTTGCGTAAACGGGGTGCGATGGCCATGGTCATGCGTGCGTTTCCTAGGGCGTTTCCCGGGTGAGGTCTTTGCCGCGACGGGCCTTAAACCCTATCTGCAAGGGATCAACCACGGAGCATAGTAATGAATCCCGAAACCGATGCGCTCGATACGCTCGACGATGCCGTAGCGGCGCAGGCCTTTCGCCGACTGATCCGCCATCTCCGTCACCGCGAAGATGCGCAGAACGTCGACCTGATGGGGCTCGCCGGTTTTTGTCGCAACTGCCTGTCCGACTGGGTCGAGGACGCAGGCGGCATGAGCAAGGATGCCGCGCGCGAGACGGTGTACGGGATGCCGTATTTCGAATGGAAGGCGCACCATCAGGGCGACGCTACGCCCGAGCAGCTCGAACGGATGAAGGCGAGCGTCGCTAAGAACGCGGCGATTTGAGCGCGCGGTGGCCTGAGAATATGGGGTCTCGGAACGGCGGCGTCTGATTCGCGACGATCCGCTGCGGGGTCGCTTGAGCGGAACACGGTAAACGCCTAGACGCGGCCCCGCACCCGCAGCGGCCTGATTCACCCCCTCTGATTCAAGGGGTCATCTGACGGCGATCATCGGCGCGGGGTATCTAGATTGGCTTTGGGCCGGCGCCGAGCGTCGGCGAGTGGGGAATTTTCGATGTCTGACGAACGGCAACACGGCATGGGCGGCGGCGCGGTCGCAGCGGACGAACTGCGCCTGCTGATCGAGCGCGCCGAGCGTCTCGAAGAAGAGAAAAAGGGTATTTCGGACGACATCAAGGACGTGATGGCCGAGGCCAAGGGGCGTGGATACGACCCCAAGGCGATCCGCAAGATCCTGTCGATTCGCAAGAAGAAGAAGGAAGAGTATCAGGAGGAGGAGGCGATCCTCGAAGTATATCTCCAGGCGCTGGGGATGATCTGAGGATCGTTTGATCCCTCGCGGTGCCTCTCGCTCGGTTCACCGGGCGGCGGGCAGAGGCGCCGCGTTAATCTTCTCGACGTACCGGTAGAGAATGCTTCTCCCGATCGTCGTGGCGCTTGCCCTGTTTATGATCATCAACCTGATTACCGTTGCCGCGTTCGCGACCGACAAGCGGCGATCGTCGACCGGGGCGTGGCGTATCCCGGAGTCCCGCCTGCTATGGTATGCGGCGATCGGCGGTAGCCCCGGCGCGTTCTGGGCGCGCAACCGCTTTCGCCACAAGACCCGCAAGCAGCCGTTCGTCGGACGGCTCCAGCTTATTGCGATGGTTCAGGTCGGCCTGGTCGCGGGCCTCGCGATCGCTTTCGCGTTCTGATCTTAGGCAACGGCTGCGCCGATTGATGCCGACAGGAAGCAGGTGTATTGCTGTTATAAAGCATCACATCGGGGAGACGGGCGTGCGGGTATTTGTTGGGGCTGCGGCACTGGTCATCAGTGCGTCCGCCGCCGCGCAGTCGGTCGAGACCGACGCGCAGAAACTCGGTCGGCGTGCGGAGGCGTTCGTTCAGGTCCGCAACCAGTTCGATCAGGCGGCGATGATCGCGATGATGGCCCCTGAATATCAGGAAGTATCGCCGGTCGGTGAAGTCGATTCCCGTGAGCGCGTGATTGGGTTTTACGCGCCCGACAAGAAGATGCCTGCGCCGCCGATGACGATCACCGAGACCATCGCAAGACCGGCGGGGGCGCTAGGCGTGGTGACGATGCGGATCGCCTATGCGGTGCCCGGCAAGGACGGGCAGGTACAGTCGCGGGCGTTGCGTGCCGGGTTCGTTGCGCGGCGGATCGGCAGGGACTGGCGCTTCGTATCGGCGCAGTTCACGCCGATCCGCTAGGCTGCTTCGGCTGGCAACGTTGTCCATCCGAGGCCGGGGATCGTGATCGATCGTTTGCCGGCGAGATCGGTACGGCACACGATCAGTTCGCGGCTCTCGATATAGCCGATCAGGCGTTTCACACGGCCGAGCGAACTCGTGCCGTACGTGGCGGCGATTCGCGCGTCAGACGGGCAGGGTTCGCCTTCGCGGGCAGCGCGGGCGACCAGCAGGAACGCACCCAACATGTCGTCGGGCAGGCCGCTGGCAACGTCGAGCGCGGCGGTCCATGCCTCGTCCGTCATGTCGAAGATGCCGGCACGGGCGCAACTGAGGCGTCGCACGAAACCGGGCAAATCGAGCGGCGGTTTGGCGAGACCACCCATCCGGCAGCGCACCTGAAAATCCTGGAACAGCACTGAGGGCGGGCGCAACGTCGATTCGGGATCTTCGACGATCGCGCGGAAGACGTCGGCATAGACCGCCTCGACCTCGTCGTCGGTCTTTTCAGGCGGTGGCGGCGCGGCGGTGCGCGGCTCTGGCGGGCGGGCGATGCCGTCGAGCAGTTCCTCCGCCGGCACGCGGCGTGGGCGCGAATTGAACATCAGGCCGAGTTCGGGCGCGTCGACCACCGGTTCGGACAACAGGTCCTGCAGATCCATCGGCGCGGCGCTGGGAAGGGGGGTGAGCTTCGGGCTGCCGCTGCGCGCAGATGTTTCGACATCGCCGATCTTCACTGTGATCGGTCGGCGCGACACCGCCGGCCCAAGGGCCATGAACGTGCCGCGCTGCAGATCGCGAATTGCTTCGGCCTGGCGTCGCTCCATGCCGAGCAGATCGGCCGCGCGCGCCATGTCGATGTCGAGGAAGGTGCGGCCCATCAGGAAGTTCGACGCCTCCGCCGCGACGTTCTTCGCCAGCTTCGCCAGACGCTGCGTCGCGATCACGCCGGCCAGGCCGCGCTTACGGCCGCGGCACATCAGGTTGGTCATCGCGGCGAGCGAGGCTCGGCGTACTTCTTCCGATACTTCGCCGCCGGTGACGGGCGCGAACATCTGCGCTTCGTCGACCACAACCAGCACCGGATACCAATGCTCGCGCGGTGCATCGAACAGGGCGGACAGGAAGGACGCGGCACAGCGCATCTGGCCTTCGACCTCCAGCCCTTCCAAGCTCAGTACCGCCGACGTGCGGTGTTCGCGCAGCCGCGTGGCGATCCGCGCGATCTCGCGTTCGCTATAGTCTCCCGCTTCGATCACGACGTGGCCATGCGGCCCGGCGAGCGTCACGAAATCGCCCTCCGGATCGATCACGATCTGCTGGACATGGCCCGCCGATCGCTCCAGCAGGCGGCGCAGCAGATGCGATTTTCCCGATCCCGAATTGCCCTGCACCAACAGGCGGGTGGCGAGTAGTTCCTCCAGGTCGACGCCGACGGCAGTACCATTGCCGTCGGTGCCCATATTCACGCTAACCGTCATGCCGCGCGTTTGGCAGGTGCGGGCGCATGGGGGCAAGGAGTCTTTGCGGGTTCGGTCGCAACACCCCCTTCCGTCATCCTGGGCTCGACCCAGGAATTAGGGTTATTGAGGATGCCGTTCTTGGCTCTGGATCCTGGGTCGAGCCCAGGATGACGGATGCTGCTGGAATAATCCGTAATCCCGGCTAGGCCTCCTGACATGGCCACAAATTCCCCGCTCGACGATCTCTCGCAACGGCTTCTCGGCAAGGCGCCGGGCGAGCTCGACGACGAGGAGCGCCGCGTCCTTGCGGGGATCGAGGCGGGGACCACCGTCAGCCGCGATGCGGCCGACGTGTCGGACGAGCGGGCGACCTTCGGCGAGCGGCTGTCGGACCGGGTGGCGGCGATCGGTGGGTCATGGGGGTTCATCATCGCGTTCACCGCGGTGCTGATCGGCTGGATGCTGTTGAATTCGGATATCCTGGCGCATTTCGGACGTGCGTTCGATCCGTATCCCTACATCTTCCTCAACCTGCTGCTGTCGACCGTGGCCGCGATCCAGGCGCCGGTGATCATGATGAGCCAGAACCGGCAATCGGCGAAGGATCGCCTTGCCGCCAGCCTCGACTACGAGACCAACCTGCGCGCCGAACTCGACATCCTGCGCGTCCATCACAAGATCGATCACCTGGTGCTTGCCCGGCTCGACGCGATCGAACAGAAGATCGACGCTCTGGCGAAAACGCCCCCATCGTCCTAAAGCCACCGCATCAGGCTATTAGAGGCACAGATGGCAGGCCATTCCAAATACAAGAATATCATGTACCGCAAGGGCGCGCAGGACAAGAAGCGCTCGTCGGCGTTCAGCAAGCTCAGCCGGGAGATTACGGTCGCGGCCAAGATGGGCCTGCCCGACGTCGACATGAACCCGCGCCTGCGCGCGGCGGTGAACGCGGCCAAGGCGGCGTCGCTGCCCAAGGAGAACATCCAGCGCTCGATCGACAAGGCGAGCCGCGGCGATGCCGAGAATTACGAGGAAATCCGCTACGAGGGCTTCGGCCCCGGCGGCGTCTCGCTGATCATCGAGGCGCTGACCGACAACCGCAACCGCACCGCGACCAACGTGCGCGTCGCGGTCGGCAAGAACGGCGGCAACCTCGGTGCGGGCGGTTCTGTCAGCCACGCGTTCGACCGGGTCGGACTGATCTCGTATCCGGCGAGTGCGGGCGATGCCGACACGGTGTTCGAAGCGGCGCTCGAGGCTGGCGCCGAGGACGTCACGTCGAGCGAGGACGGCCATGAGGTCTGGACCGCGCAGGGCGACCTGCACGAGGTGGCCAAGGCGCTTGAGGCAAAACTCGGCGAGGCCGAAGGTGCAAAGCTCGCTTGGCGTCCGCAGGTGATGGTCGCGGTCGAGGCGGACGATGCGGCGACGCTGTTCAAGCTGATCGATGCGCTCGACGAGGATGACGACGTGCAGACGGTGTGGGGCAATTACGAAATCTCCGACGAGATCATGGAGTCGCTCGGCTGAGATGAAGAAGGTTAGTTCACGCGGAGACGCGGAGACGCGGAGAGTTGTGCCTCGTGGCTACGTCCTCCGCGCCCGCGGCCTCATATCGGGAGGTCAGCCTAGCGGTGTGAAAGTCCCGCTGACGCGAGACGATTCCCGAAAGCGCACCCCCTCCGCGCCTCCGTGCCTCCGCGCGAACCAATCTTCTTCATTCTCGTGATCATCCTGGGACTAGACCCGGGCCTCGGCACCACAGGCTGGGGCGTCATCCGTGCGGATGGCAACCGCTTGAGCCATATCGCCAACGGCCAGATCAAGACCGATCCGTCGATGGCGCTCCCCCGCCGTCTCACTGCGCTGTATAACGCGCTGATCGACGTTATCCGCACCGAACGCCCCGACGGCGCGGCGGTCGAGGAGGTGCTCGGCAACTCCAACGCGCAATCGACGCTCAAGCTCGGGCAGGCGCGCGGCGTCATCCTGCTCGCGGCGGCGGGGGCGGGGTTGCATATCGGCGAATACCATCCATCGACCGTCAAGAAAGGCGTCGTCGGCACCGGTGGCGCGGACAAGAAGCAGATCCAGGCGATGATGGCGGTGCTGCTGCCCGGCGCGAAACTTGCCGGCCCCGACGCTGCCGACGCGCTTGCGGTGGCGATAACTCATGCGCATCACGTCGCGAGCGCGGCCGCGCTGTCACGCCGGAGCGGCATCGGTGCTTGAACGGGTCCGCATGGCGTAGTGACTCCGCTGATAGCCTCGTCCACGATGGCCGAATCTACCGCGGTGTCGCTGTACTGCGCGCTTGGGATCGTTCGCCGCGATCGTTCCGTGCACGACTTAACTTGAATAAAGCTCGCACTGGCGTGCAACGATGCGCTAGGGGGTGTGATGGTTTCGGTCGCAGCACGTGGATTGCTGTGTCACGCGGCGCCTTAGTGAAGCCTTGTTACGTCGACCGGGGGGTATGATGCTCGTAGATCACGTGCGCGGGGGCACCAATTGCCCGGCCGTGCCTATTCAGGCCTTCGCAATGCCGCCGGGCATGCGGATGCGCTACGACCTCCCCGATCCGAGCTTGTCCGACTTCGTGACCGGCTATGCGATCTATACCAGCGCCGACCCTGCTCCGATGCTCAACTGGTATCTTCCCGCGCCGGCGATGATATCCGTGCTCGTCGATGCCGGGCCGCTCGACGTATCGATCGGTAACCACCGGTTCGGGCCGCTAGACCGGGCCAGCTTGTACGGTCCGACCAGTCGCGCGTTCCGCACCGAAACGCATGGCGGCATCGCCGTCGGCATCGGGCTGAGCGCGCTTGGATGGGCGCGCATGACCGCGCGCTCGGCGGGCGACTTCCACAACCGCGTCGTGCCGCTCGCTGGCGTCGCCGGACCCGCCATATCGACCCGACTTACCGAGGGTCTGGACCTGTTGGACGACGACGCGAAGATCAAGCCTCTGCTCGACTCCATCCTTCCGTCGCTGTTCCGCCGGCCCCACCCGCGCGAAGACCTGATCCGCGCGTTCGGTGCGCTGACCGTGACCGACGGCGTGATCGAGATGAAGGATGTCGCCGACCGGCTCGATATTCCGACCCACGAGCTCAGGCGCATGGCGACCCGCTATTTCGGCATGCCGCCAAAGCTGTTGTTGCGCAGGGCGCGGTTCTTGCGGTCGTTCATCCGCCTGATCACCGACGCGGGGTTGAACGATTATTCGAAGATCGACAGCAGCTATTTCGATGCCTCGCACTTTTTGCGCGACGCGGGCACTTTTCTCGGCACGACGCCGCGCCGGTTCGTGGCGTCGGACACGGTGTTCCTGAAGGCGAGTTTGCGCGCCCGCGCCGCCGTCATCGGCGCGCCCACCCAGGCGCTTCACGGTGTCCAGAAACCCGCGCCGTCCGGGGCATCGCGCCCGCAGGCGGGCGGCGCCCTGCCAAGCCAACTGCCAGGATAAGCAGATCGGAGCCGGTCGCGACGCGTCCGTTCTGCCGGGCCCATTTTGCCGGGCCCGTTTTGCCAGGATGACGCGCCCGCCGCTTTGTTCTACCGCCATCGACCATGATCGCGCATCTCAAAGGACGTCTGGACTCTACCGGTATCGATCATGCGGTGATCGATGTCGGCGGTGTCGGCTATCTGGTCGGCGCTTCGGCGCGGACGCTGTCGACGCTGGGCCCGATCGGCGAGGCGGCGACCGTATTTACCGAGATGTTGGTGTCGGAGGATTCGATCCGCCTCGTTGGGTTTTCGAGCGGCTCCGAACGCGACTGGTTCCGGCTGCTGACGGGGGTGCAGGGCGTCGGCGCACGCGTCGCGCTAGCGATCCTGTCGGCGCTGGAACCCAATGATCTGTCGCGGGCGATCGCCAGCGGCGACAAGGCGATGGTCGCGCGCGCGAACGGCGTCGGGCCCAAACTCGCGCAGCGCATCGTCATGGAATTGAAGGACAAGACCGGCGGCATCGTGCTCGGACCGGGCGGCACCACGGCGGTGCCGGTGGTCGGCGCGGGCGCGGATGCGGTATCTGCGCTGCTCAACCTGGGTTTCCGCCCCGCCGAAGCCGCCAGCGCCGTCGCCGCTGCGGAAGAAGAACTGGGGGCGGACGCTACACTGGACGCGCTGGTTCGACTGGCGCTGCGCAAGGCGTCGCGGTAGGGCCGGATCGTCGACAAGGAATGTGCCATCCAGGTCACTGTCGTTCGTACCGTCGCGGCGCGGTCGACCGGGCATACCCATCGACGATCCGCGCAGCAGGGGCACGATGGCCGGCATTTTCGACAGCTACACCTGGCCGCGACGGGCTCAATGAGGCGGCAGGGTGACCGTAGCGCGTCACATCACAGTCGGTTCGGTTATCGAGCCTTTATCGACATTATCCGCTTATACTGGGATCATACTATCATCGACATCGGTCTAGATTGGGGCGCACCATTGGGCGGCGCGATGCGATGTGAGGGACTGACGCGTTGACCGACGACCGCATCCTGAACGCCGCCAAGCGTCCTGAAGACGTCGACGCCGCACTGCGCCCTAAGAGCCTGGACGATTTCGTCGGGCAGAAGGCCGCGCGCGAGAATTTGCGCGTATTCATCCAGGCGGCGAAGTCGCGGGGCGACGCGCTCGATCACGTGTTGTTCTTCGGGCCGCCGGGGCTTGGCAAGACGACGCTCGCGCAGATCGTCGCGCGTGAGATGGGGGTCGGGTTCCGCGCCACGTCGGGGCCGGTGATCGCGAAGTCGGGCGATCTCGCCGCATTGCTGACCAATCTCGAAGACGGCGACGTGCTGTTCATCGACGAAATCCACCGGTTGCAACCCGCGGTCGAGGAAGTCCTGTATCCCGCGATGGAGGACCGTGCGCTCGACCTGATGATCGGCGAGGGTCCGTCGGCGCGGTCGGTCCGAATCGATCTGCCGCGGTTCACGCTGATCGGCGCAACCACGCGGCAGGGACTGTTGACGACGCCGCTGCGCGATCGGTTTGGGATTCCCGTGCGGCTGCAATTCTATTCGGTCGACGAACTGACGCGGGTCGTCACGCGCGCGGCCGGGCTGCTCGATCTGGGGATCGCGGCCGACGGCGCGGTCGAGATCGCCCGGCGTGCGCGGGGCACGCCGCGGATTGCCGGTCGCCTGCTGCGTCGCGTGCGTGATTTCGCCAACGTCGCCGGGGCGCTGACGGTGGATGCCAAGGCAGCGGATGCTGCACTGACTCGGTTGGAAGTCGATTCGCTCGGGCTCGATGCGATGGACCGACGGTATCTGATGATGATTGCCGATATCTATCGCGGCGGTCCAGTCGGCGTCGAAACCCTGGCAGCGGGCCTGAGCGAGCCACGCGATACGATCGAGGAAGTGATCGAGCCATATCTGATCCAGTTGGGCCTCGTCGCGCGAACTGCGCGGGGACGATGCCTGAATGCGGGAGGCTGGAAACATCTCGGCCTCAACCCGCCCGCGGGCAGCCAGGACAGCCTGTTCGACGCGTAGCGCGTCAAGGGCCCGTGATCGGATACTCCCTAGTCCACCTCCCCGGCTTACGTCGGGAAGGTGCGGTTCACGATATCGGTTCGTTCTGCTCTCCCGACCTTCCATTGTAAGAAACCACACCCACAGATCGATCGAACTTGGCCGAGACACTGTTTTTGTTGCGTGGCACCCAGGCGAGCGATCTGTTAGCCAGCATATATGCCCCTTTCGGCCGCCGCCTCCGCCCGTGAAATTCTCACCAGCCTTCACGACGTGATGGCAGCCCGTACGACCGCGCAAACCAAGCTCAATGCGGTCGTCGGCATCATCGCCACCGCGATCGACAGCGAGGTCTGCTCGATCTACCTGCTGCGCGAGGGCGTCCTCGAACTGTTCGCGACGCGTGGCCTCGACCAGGCCGCCGTCCACGTCACCAAATTGGCGATGGGCGAAGGTCTGGTCGGGACGATCGCCGAAGACGTCGAGGTGCTCAACCTCGACGAGGCCGCCAGCCATCCCGATTTCGCGTACAAACCCGAGACCGGCGAGGACCGTTTCCACAGTTTCGCCGGCGTGCCGATCATTCGCCGAGAGCGATCGGTGGGGGTGCTGGCCGTCCAGCATACCGACCGTCGCAAATATGCCGACGTCGAGATCGAGGCGCTGCAGACGGTCGCGATGGTGCTGTCCGAGCTGATCGCCAATGCCGGGCTGATCGATACCACCGGCGGCGGCGCGGATCGGCCGCAGTCGACCGCGGCGATGCGGATACCGGGCCAGAAGCTGGTCGACGGCATGGGCGCCGGGTTCGCCGTCTATCACCAGCCGCGCATCACAATAGAGCATACCGTCGCCGAGGACACCGACGCCGAGCGGCACCGTGTCTACGCGGCGTTCGACAAGATGCGCGAAGGCATCGACCGGATGACTCGCGAAGCCGAATTCGGCATCGGCGGCGAGCATGTCGAAGTGCTCCAGACCTACAAGATGTTCGCCTATGACGAGGGCTGGGCGCGGCGCATCAATGAAGCGATCGACTCCGGCCTGACCGCCGAGGCGGCGATCGAGCGTGTTCAGCAGCGCACGCGCCAACGGATGCGGCAGATCGACGATCCGTTGCTCGCCGACAGGATGCACGATCTCGAGGACCTGTCGAACCGGCTCCTCCGTATCGTCTCGGGTCAGATGGGCACCGCCGCGCAACTCGGCCTGCGCCAGGACACGATTCTGATCGCACGCAACCTTGGCCCTGCCGAACTGCTCGAATACGACAAGCGCCGGCTGAAAGGGGTGATCCTCGAGGAAGGGTCGCTGACCGCGCACGTCACGATCGTCGCGCGGGCGATGGGCGTGCCGGTGCTCGGTCGTGTCCGCGACATCCGCCGGCTGGTAGCGGAAGGCGACATGCTGTTGCTTGACAGCGCCGAGAGCAACGTCTTCGCGCGGCCGTCCGCCGTGATGGAGGAGGCGTTCGAGACGCGACTGGCGATGCGGCAGAAGCGCAAGGCGGCGTTTGCGGCGTTGCGTGACGTGCCGCCGGTGACGAAGGACGGGCACCGCCTGACGTTGATGGTCAATGCGGGCCTGCGCGACGACGTGGCAGCGCTCGACATTACCGGCGCCGACGGGATCGGCCTGTTTCGCACCGAATTTCAGTTCCTGGTGTCTGCCACGCTGCCGCAGCGCGAGCGCCAGCAGCGGCTCTACCGCGAAGTGCTCGAAGCGGCCGGCGATCGACCGGTAATCTTCCGCACCGTCGATATCGGCGGCGACAAGGCGCTTCCGTATCTGAACAAGGAAGATGCGGACGAAGAGAACCCGGCGATGGGCTGGCGTGCTTTGCGCCTCGGTCTCGAACGCGACGGGTTGATGAAGGTGCAGGCACGGGCGCTGCTTGAGGCCGCCGCGGGGCGCACGCTCAACGTGATGTTCCCGATGGTCAGCGAGCCGTGGGAGTTCGACGAAGCGCGCGCACTGTTCGAGGCGCAGCGTCATTGGCTTGAGGGCAGGGGCCGCAAACTGCCGCTCGCGATCCGCTACGGCGCGATGCTTGAGGTGCCCGCGCTCGCCGAAATGCTCGACGTCCTTCTGCCAAACATCGATTTCCTGTCGATCGGTACCAACGATCTGACGCAGTTCCTGTTCGCGGCGGATCGCGCCAATCCCAAACTCGCCGAGCGTTACGACTGGCTCAGCCCATCGATCCTGCGCTTTATCGCCCGGTTGGTCGCGCCGGTCCGTGCGGCAGGCGTCGATCTGGCGGTCTGCGGCGAGATGGGCGGGCTGCCGCTGGAGGCGATGGCGCTGATCGGTCTGGGGATCGAGCGGCTGTCGATCACGCCCGCCGCAGTCGGTCCGATCAAGGCGATGACCCGTTCGCTCGATCGGTCGGCGCTGGCGCCGGTCATGACAAGGCTGCTCGCAAACCCGCCGCGCGACATGCGCGCCGCGTTGACCGCTTGGGCGGTGGAAAACGGCGTCGAACTAGCTTGATCCACGTTTGCCTGACGGCTGCGCGTTGACAGGACCCGGACCGTCGTAGAAACGGAAACCATAGCGGGCGACGCTTCGAGAGCCCGGCTTCGGAGATAAGAATGGACGAGGTCGAAACCGGCCAGAACGCTGTGCCCGCTCCGACCGAGCGTGCTGGCGACATTCTTCGTACCGCGCGCGAGGCGCAGGGTTTGAGCGTTGCCGATATCGCGGCGCGGACCCGCGTGCCGCTCCGCCATCTGGAAGCGATCGAGGGTTCGGATTATAGTGTATTGCCGTCATCGACTTACGCGGTCGGTTTCGCCCGGGCTTATGCGCGGGCGGTCGGCGTCGAGGAGGTGCCGATCGCGCAGAAGGTGCGCGAGGACGTCGCGAAACTCGGACGCCGGACCCCCGAATACGCGCCCTATGAGATGACCGATCCGTCGCGCGTCCCGTCGCGCGGTATCGTTATCGTCGCGCTGGGGATCGCGATTGCGGTTTTGGTGCTCGTTGGCCTCTGGTACGGCACCGACATGTTCCGTGGGTCGCGGACGGCGGCGACGGATGCGCCCGTCGTGCAAGCGCCGGTTGTTCCGGCCGTCAAGACCGCGCAGTCCGTGCCGGCGGCGCCGACACCGGCCAATGGCCAGGTGACGTTGACCGCATCGGACGACGTATGGATGCGGGTCTACGATGCCGACAACAAGACCCTCTATCTCGGGACGATGAAGCCGGGCGAGAAGTTCGACGTGCCGCGCGACGCGAAGGATCCGATGATCAACATCGGGCGTGCCGACAAGCTCGCGGTGACGCTGAATGGCGCCGCTGTGCCGCCGCTGGGTACTGGCGAGCGCGCGGTCAAGGACGTCCATATCGGTGCCGCGGCGATCGCGGCGCGGGCGGCAGGTCGTCCCTCGACCGAGGCGCAAGGCGCCAACCCGGGCGCCGCCGCCAATCCGCAGGCCGGGGTTCAAAGGCCTTAAGGCTGGCGACAGGATCGATGATACAGGTATACCTGCCCGATTAACCACTTCACCGGGGGGTGAACCCAATGCGTAAATCCATTCTGATCGGCGTCAGTGCCTTGGCGGTCGTTGCGGCCGCTCCTGTGCAGGCGCAAAACGTCGAAGGCCGTGTCGGCAAGCTCGAAAGCGAGATGCGCGCGGTGCAGCGCAAGGTGTTCCCCGGCGGTGCCGGCCAGATGTTGCAGCCCGAGGTCCGTGCGTCGCAGGGCGAACAGGGACCGGGGCCGGGTTCCCCCGCGACTAGCGCACTCGCCGACGTGAACCAGCGCGTGACGTCGCTGGAGCAGCAGATGACCTCGCTCACCGAGCAGATCGAGCAGAACCAGAACCGCACGCGCCAGTTGCAGGATGCGTTCGACAATTATCGCCGTTCGAACGACGCGCGGATCAAGACCCTCGAAACCGGCCCCGCGCCGATCGCGACGGGAGGCCCGGTGGAGTCCGACGAGCAGCCGGGCGGGCCTTCGCGTCCGACCACGCAGCCCGAGGCGGCCACCAAGCCCGGCGCGGCGACACCAGCGAAGGTGTCCGTCGAGAAGCCATCGACCGGCGACCCGGCGGAGGACGAATATATGTATGGCTATCGGTTGTGGGCGGCCAAGCAGTATCCGCAGGCCGAGGCGCAGCTGAAGAAGGTCGTTGCGGACTACCCAAAGAGCAAGCGTGCGAGCTACGCGCAGAATCTGCTAGGTCGGGCGTATCTCGACGAGGGCAAGCCGAGCCTCGCGTCGATGGCGTTCTACGACAATTACAAGAAGATGCCCGATGGCGAGCGCGCGCCCGACAGCCTGTTGTATCTTGGCCAGGCGCTGACCAAGCTCAACAAGCCTGCCGATGCCTGCAAGGTATATGACGAGCTGAACGACGTGTACGGCGCGAAGATGGCGACGGCGATGAAGGGGCAGGTTGCCGCCGGGCGTTCAGCGGCGAAGTGCAAGTAAGCGCGAACGCCTCGATGCCGACCGAGCACGTCGATGTTCTTCCGTTTCAGGGGGCGGAAGACGTTTCCCATAAGGCTTACCTCGCGTGACCGAAGAAGGGCGCCGCTTTGCTGCCGACTTCGCGCGGCTCGCCAGCGACATTGAAAATCCGGTGTTCGCCGTCTCTGGCGGCCCCGACAGCATGGCGATGCTTGCGCTCGCGCACGAGGCACTTCCCCCCGGCTTCACGGTCGCCAGCATCGACCACCGACTTCGCCCCGAGGCGGTCGAGGAATCCGCGATGGTCGGTTCGCACTGCGCAACCCTTGGCATCTCTCACGCTACGCTGGTCCCGAGCGAACCGATCGCTGGCGCCAGTATCCAGGCGCAGGCACGGATCGCGCGGTACGGGCTGCTCACCGATCATGCGCGCGATATCGGGGCAGGGGGGCTGGTCACCGGCCATCACGCCGATGATCAGGCCGAGACCTTCCTCATGCGCGCCGCGCGCGGCTCCGGTCTGGCCGGCCTCGCCGGCGTTCGCGCGCGTACCGAAGTCAACGGTGTCATCGTCGTTCGCCCATTGCTCGATTGGCGCCGCGCCGAACTTCGCGCGATCGTCCGCCGTGCCGAAGTGCCGTTCTTCGACGACTCCTCGAACCATGACGACCGCTACGACCGTACGCGTTTTCGCCGGTTGCTCGGCGAAAACGAATGGCTGGGCACGCCCAATCTTGCCCGCGCGGCGGCTGCACTGGCGGAAACCGATACCGACGTGCGTGCCATGGTCGACTGGATCTGGACCGAACGTGCCAAGGTCGGCGGTGGCGAGGTGAAGATCGCGGTCGACAACCTGCCTCGCGAGATCCTTCGCCGTCTTGCCCGCCGCGCGATCGGCACGGTCCGTAGCGAGGCCAGCATTGTGGCGCCCGAATGGACCGACGCTGCCAACATCGAAAGCCTGCTCGACTCGCTGATGACCGGCAAGCGCACTACCCAGGCCGGCATTATCGCCAGCGTCCGCGGCGACGTCTGGCGTTTCCGCGAGGCTCCGCCGCGTCGGGTCGCCGCATAGGGCCCGCGTAACGCGCCCGTCCGTTCACACTGATCAACGCAACTGACGCGTTGTTCCATTGCCATTAACCTGCGCGCGCTTATCTTGTGCGATGAAAGGTATCCGGTACCCATGAACGACAACGAGAACCGCGGTCCGAAGCCACAGGGCCCCGGCGGCCCTGAAAACGGCGGCGGCAATCCTTGGATGAAGAGCCTGCTGATCTGGGTCGGCATCCTTCTCGCGCTGGCGCTGTTCGTGACCATGTTCGACGGCCGTACGGCCGCGTCGGGTGGTAACACGATCGCGTATTCGGCGTTCCTCGACAAGATCGACGAGGGAACGGTCAAGGACGTCAACATCTCGCGTGACATGATCTCCGGGACGTTGTCGTCGGGTGAGAAGTTCAAATCCTATCCGATCCCCGATTCCACGCTCGTGCCTAAACTGCGCGAAAAGGGCGTGTCTATCAGCGCGAAGCCCGAAGAGGGCCCTTCGATGCTGGCACTGCTGCTGTATCAGTCGCTGCCGTTCCTGCTGTTCCTTGGCATTGCGTTCTTCGTGCTCAAGCAGATGCAGAAGAACTCGGGTTCCGGCGCGATGGGCTTCGGTAAGTCGCGGGCGAAGATGCTGACGCAGAAGGAGGGCAAGGTCACCTTCCAGGACGTCGCCGGCATCGATGAAGCGCGTGAAGAGCTTGAGGAGATCGTCGAGTTCCTGAAGGACCCGACCAAGTTCGCGCGTCTCGGCGGCAAGATCCCGAAGGGCGCGTTGCTCGTTGGTTCGCCCGGTACCGGCAAGACTCTGCTCGCGCGCGCGATCGCGGGTGAGGCCGGCGTACCGTTCTTCACCATCTCGGGCTCCGATTTCGTCGAGATGTTCGTCGGCGTCGGCGCTAGTCGTGTCCGCGACATGTTCGAGCAGGCAAAGAAGTCTGCGCCGTGCATCGTGTTCATAGACGAGATCGATGCGGTCGGTCGTCATCGCGGTGCTGGCCTTGGCAACGGTAATGACGAGCGCGAGCAGACGCTGAACCAGCTGCTGGTCGAGATGGACGGCTTCGAGGCGAACGAAGGCATCATCATCATCGCTGCGACCAACCGTCCCGACGTGCTTGATCCTGCGCTGCTGCGTCCGGGCCGCTTTGATCGCCAGGTCACGGTACCGCGTCCGGATATCGAGGGTCGCATAAAGATCCTCGAAGTCCACATGAAGAAAGTGCCGCTTGCGCCCGACGTCGACGCCCGCGTCATTGCGCGCGGTACGCCCGGGTTCTCGGGTGCCGATCTCGCCAACCTCGTCAACGAGGCGGCACTGCACGCGGCGCGCAAGGGCAAGCGTCTGGTGGCGATGGCCGAGTTCGAGGAGGCCAAGGACAAGGTCATGATGGGCGCGGAGCGTCGTAGCATGGTCATGACCGACGACGAGAAGCGGATGACCGCGTATCACGAGGCCGGCCATGCCGTCGTCGCGATGCACGAGGCTGCGTCGGATCCGATCCACAAGGCGACGATCATACCGCGCGGTCGTGCGCTGGGCATGGTCATGCGTCTGCCCGAGCGCGATTCGTACAGCTATCACCGCGACAAGATGTACGCGAACCTCGCGGTGTCGATGGGTGGACGTGTCGCCGAGGAAGTCATCTTCGGCTACGACAAGGTCTCGTCGGGTGCGTCGGGGGATATTCAATACGCCACGGGTCTGGCGCGCGACATGGTCACGCGCTGGGGCATGTCGGACAAGGTCGGCCCGCTCGAATATGGCGAACCCGAGGGCGAGTCGTTCCTCGGTTACTCATCCAGTCGACCGTCGCGCATGTCTAATCAGACCGCGCAACTGATCGACGACGAGATCAAGCGTATCGTCGAGGGTGGTCTCGACCGTGCCAAGCAGGTGCTGAGCGATCACGTCGATCAGCTCCACACCGTGGCTGGTGCGCTGCTCGAGTTCGAGACGCTGACCGGTGATGAGATCAAGCAGCTGATAGCAGGTGAGGATCTCGATCGTCCCGAGCCAGGGGCGAAGGCGTCGAATGTCCCACGTGCAGGAACGTCGATCCCGAAGACGCGCCGTCCGAACGGTCCTTTCGGTACGCCCTCGCCACTCGGGGCTTAAACGGTTCATCTTGACGTAAGCCATTGATGTCTAGGGCAGTCTTTTCCCGGAAAGGCTGCCCATGTCGTATCTGCCGAAATCATTCTCTGTATCTTTGGTCGTAGCCGCGACGATCATTGGCGCTTCGGTACCTGCGAATGCCGCGATGACCGTCCAGACCTTTCTCGCACGCGCCAATGCATTGCGAGATCAGGGTCCCATGGCGCTGATGTCGCCCGATCTGCCCGTATTGAAGGCGGAGGCCAAGAGCGCCACCACGCAGTTGAAGGCGGAACGCGCCGCGCGCGCCGCAGCGGGCAAACCGCCGATCGCCTGCGTGCCCGAGGGTGAAACGGTTGGCATCATGGACATGCTGGACGGCCTGTCGCAACTTCCCGCCGCCGATCAGAAGCGTCCGCTCAAGGACGGCTACGCGCGTGTCCTAGCCAAACGTTTTCCCTGTCGGTGAACGGTCGCCAGCGTTGTCGTGTTGATAACCGGAGTATCCGGTCATAACGTCGACAGGTGTCGTGTTCCCTCGGTCTTTCCCATAGTCGTGTCCGCCCTAACGAGGTGCTGGCGAGGGTAGTGCCTGCAACGTCACGCAGTGCGTAACGCGGGGCATATTGCGTCCCGCTTCGGCAGTGTCGGTTGCGCGGATCGAACTCGGTGAGCCGGGTAGGCATTCTCGGCGGGTCGTTCAATCCGGCGCACCGCGGGCACCGTGCGATCACACTTGCGGCGATCGACTCGTTGGCACTCGATGAGGCGTGGTGGCTGGTGTCCCCAGGAAATCCACTTAAGGATGCCGCCGCCGACATGGCACCTCTCTCCGCCAGGTTCGCCTCCGCGCGAAACATGGCCCGCCGCGCGCCGATCCGCGCAACCGATCTCGAGACGCGATTGCACACCCGCTATACGCTCGACACAATCCGCAAACTCAAGCGTCGCTATCCGAAAATCCGGTTCATCTGGTTGATGGGCGCGGACAATCTCGCCGACTTCCATCGCTGGAAAAACTGGCGGCAGATCGCCCGCGAGGTTCCGATTGCGGTAATCGCGCGTCCGGGATATGACGGGCGCGCCCTCGCGGCCCCCGCGATGGGTTGGCTGCGGCGCTTCCAACGGCGCACAGACCATGCGAAGAGCTGGACGACTTGGAGATTGCCGGCCCTCGTGCTGTTGCGCTTCCGACCCGACCCGACCTCCGCAACCGGCCTGCGTGCCAAAAATCCCGACTGGTTCCAGCACGTTGCTGGCCCGGTAGTTTTACTCAGGAGCTGACTTGGCCACTTCCCCTACTGCCCCTCGCGCGACCGACCCCGAAGAGGTTGAGGCGCTGCATCGCCTGATCCTCGCGTCGCTCGACGACGACCAGGCGGTCGAGACCATCTCGATCCCGCTTGCGGGCAAGACCAGCATCGCCGACTATATGGTGATCGCCAGCGGTCGTTCGACCCGCCAGGTCGCCTCGATGGCGCAGAAGCTGGCCGAGCGAATCAAGGCCGAGTTCAAGCGCCCGGTGAAGATCGAAGGCCTGCCGACCGCCGACTGGGTGCTGATCGATGCGACCGACGTCATCGTCCACCTCTTCCGCCCCGAAGTCCGCAGCTTCTACAATCTGGAGCGGATGTGGGCGTTCGGCGACGCACCGACGCCGCCACCCGTGCCGACCTATACCGACGAAGACTAAACCCACTTCGAGGCGGCGATGCTGCTCCACATCGTCGCCCGCGGTCGGATCGGGCGCTCGCCCGAGGCCGACCTGGTCGACCGCTATCTGAAGCGGATCGTCTGGCCGACCAAGGTCAGCGAGCTCCCCGACACCGGCGGCAAGACCCCGCTGGTCGGTGAGCAGACCAAGCGCATCCTGCTCGACGAGAAGGGCGAGACTCTATCCTCGACGCAATTCGCGCACAGGCTCGAACGGTGGCGCGAAGATGGCGTGCGCGAGGCGCGGTTCATGATCGGCGCCGCGGATGGCTTCGACGACGCGGCGCGTGACGAGGCCGACCTGCTGTTCTCGTTCGGCCGCGCGACGTGGCCGCATCTGCTGGCGCGCGCGATGCTGGCAGAACAACTGTTCCGCGCGACCAGCATCCTTGCCAACCACCCCTATCACCGCGAAGGGTGATACATGAGGATGGGGAGGGGCTTGGCCGTCGCGGCGCTGCTTGCCGTGGCGGGCGGCGTTACTGCGCAGACCAACGACACGATCGAAGTGGCGGACGAGCAGCAGCGTCTGATCGCCGCGAAGCGCGATGCGGCGATCGCCGCGCGACGATCGGCGAGGCTCGCCGCCGCCGCCGCCTGGGAACGCAACGCTGCCGACAAGGCGCGTCGTGAAGAACAGGCGCTCGCCGCGCGTGTCACCGCGGCGGAGGCGAACCTCGCGACGGCAAGCGCGCGTGTGACACTTGTCCAACGCCTGCTGCGCGATCAGCGCGCCCGGCTCGGACGCGCGCAGGCCCCGGTCGCTCGACTGCTCGCCGCACTCGAATCGCTCGCCCGCCGGCCGACGATCGCTGCGGTCGCACAACCCGGATCGGTCGATGACCTCGTTCACGTCCGGGCAGTCCTCGGCAGCGCGCTTCCCGTCGTCCGCCGGCGCACAGAGGCGGTACGCATAGAACTTGCCGAGACGCATCGCCTGCAAGCCAGCGCCACGCTCGCCGCCAAGGCGTTGGCGGACGGCCGTGCGCGACTTGAGAACGAGCGCATCGCGCTGGCCAACCTCGAAGCGCGTCATCGCCAACGCAGCCAGGCACTCGGTCGTGGTTCGCTGAGCGAGTCCGATCGCGCCTTGGCTTTGGGCGAGCGCGCGCGCGATCTCGTCGATGGCATGGCGGCGACGACAGATGCCAAGGCGACCGCAGGCAGTCTGATTGCGCTTCCCGGCCCCCCCCCGCGCCCAATCGCGCCCGGCACAACGCCCCTGGCACCACCGCGTGGCGTGTACCGCGCACCCGTAGCGGGCAGGCTCGTCACCGGCTTCGACGAAGTCTCCGAGTCCGGCGTCCGATCGCGGGGCCTCACCTTCGCCACCGCGCTCCGTGCGCGCGTCGTCGCACCCGCAGCCGGAACGGTCCGCTACGCGCGTCGTTTCCGCGACTATGGCATGATCGTCATCATCGACCACGCCGATGGCTGGACTAGTCTTGTCACAGGTCTCGCCGCGACATCCGTCAAATCCGGCGACCGCATCGCGATGGGCGCACCGGTTGGTATCGCCCCTGTCGAAGACCCGCGCATCACCGTCGAGCTCCGACGCCATGGCCGTCCGGTCGATGCCGCCGCGTTGATAGGGTCTCGTTGATGGCGTCGCAGCGATCGGCTAGTGAGACGCGGTTCAACCTGACCGGGCTTTGCTCCGCGCGCGCGTTGTCGCTACGGTGGGTGGTTACGATTTACCGTTTACGACCCTAAGATACCGTCATTTCTCAGGTTGCAGGACCATCGATGCCTCGTCCTATACTGCGTACCCCGATCCTCACTGCCACCGCCATCGTCGGCGCGCTGACGCTGGTCCCGCTTGCCACCTCGGCGATGGCGGCGGTCGACACCGATACGTACCGCGAGTTCGATCAGTTTCTCGAGGTGTTCAACCGCGTGAAGGCGGAGTATGTCGACAAGGTCGATGACAAGACGCTGATCAAGGGCGCGATCCAGGGTATGCTGGCCAGCCTCGATCCACACAGTTCGTATGTCGACGCGCTCGACTACGAGAATCTGCGGATCATGACCGAGGGCAATTATGGCGGCCTCGGGCTTACCGTGCAGATGGAGGACGGGGCGATCAAGGTCGTCTCCCCGCAGGAGGATTCTCCCGCAGCGCGCGCGGGCGTGAAATCCGGCGACTACATCACGCATATCGACGGCAAGCTGATCTACGGCGATTCGCTCGACGAGGCTGTCGGCAAGATGCGCGGCAAGCCGGGCAGCAAGATCACGCTCGGCCTGGTCCGCCCGGGCCGCGACAAGCCGCTCGACGTGACGATGATGCGCGAGATCATCGTCCAGAAGCCGGTAAAATGGGAAGTCCGCGGCGACGTCGGCTATATCAACATCAATACCTTCAGCGAAAACACCGGCGCCGATACCCGCGCGGCGATCATGGCAATCGACAAGTCGCTCGGTCATCGTCCGCTCGGCTATGTCGTCGACCTTCGTGAGAATGGTGGCGGCCTCCTGACCCAGGCGATCGAGGTCAGCGACACGTTCCTCGACCACGGCGAGATCGTCTCGCAGCGCGGCCGCGAGAAGACCGATATCGAGCGCTATTACGCGAAGCCCGGCGACGACGCGCACGGCCTGCCCGTCGTCGTGCTCACCGATCCCGGCACCGCGTCCGCGTCCGAGATCGTCGCGGGCGCGCTACAGGATCATCACCGCGCGCTGATCATGGGCGAGCGCAGCTTCGGCAAGGGCTCGGTCCAGACGGTGTTGCAGCTCGGTCCCGAGACCGCGCTCCGCCTGACCACCGCGCGTTACTTCACGCCGTCCGGCCGCTCGGTACAAGAGGGCGGGATCGAGCCCGATATCAAGGTGCCGCAGCTCACCGATCCCGACTACAAGTCGCGCCCGGTGTTCCGCGAGGCGGACCTGCGCAAGCACCTGATCAACGAGGTGAAGGCCGACAATGCGGTGCTGGAGGAGGATACCAAGACCGACCCGCGCTTTTCGCAGACGCCCGACCAGCTGAAGAAGCAGGGTATCGACGACTTCCAGCTCTATTACGCGTTGAAGACCGTCGCGCGGCTCGGCGGCCCGACCCAGGTTGCCGCCGCGACCAAGCCGCGACCGATCAAGCCTGATGCCGACGCAATTAAGGCAGCCACCAAGTGAGCGTGCGTCGCGGCCTTGGCATGACCAAGAACGAAGAGATCGCGCGCGCCATTGCGCTTCTGCTGCCGGCATTTCTGCTGCTCGGCGCGCTCGGCTCGCAGTACCTCGGCGGATTGTATCCGTGTGAGATGTGCCATTGGCAGCGCTGGCCGCATTATTCGGCGGTGCTGATCGCCGGAGCGGCGTTCTTCGTACCCGGACGTTCGTTGCGCGCCTCGCTCGTCATTATCGCAGGGCTGTTGATCGGGCTCAGCGGCTTGATCGGAGTCGCGCATGCCGGCGTCGAATATCATTGGTGGAACGGTTTCACCGCCTGCACGACGACCGTCTCGATGGCTGGCACCACCGCCGCCGAACGCCTCGCCGCGATCATGAACGCGCCGATGGTGCGCTGCGATTCGCCACAGTGGAAACTGCTTGGCATTTCGCTCGCCGGCTTCAACGCCATCTTTTCCCTGGCCGGTGCGATCACCATATTCTCTCTCATGAGGAAGACGAGATGAGCGGCTGGAAGCCAGGGGATGCCAAGCGCGCGACGGACTCGATGATCCGGGTCGACCAGGCGGGTGAATACGGCGCGATCCGCATCTATGCGGGGCAGCTTGCCGTACTCGGCGACCGCCATCCCGCGTCGCGCTCGATCCATCACATGGCACAGCAGGAGGAGCGCCATCGCGCGTTCTTCGACCGGATGATTGTCGAGCGTCGCGTGCGGCCTACGGTGCTGCAGCCGATCTGGAAGGTCGCCGGCTTCGCACTCGGCGCGGTGACCGCGGCGATCAGTCCTCGCGCGGCGATGGCGTGTACGGCGGCGGTCGAGACAGAGATCGACAAGCATTATGAGGAACAGCTCGTTCAGCTTGGCGCCAGCGATCCCGAGCTATCGGCGGCCATACTCGATTTCCAGGCGGAGGAGCTCGAGCACAAGAATACGGCGATCGCCGCAGGAGCCGAGGAAACACCGGGTTATCCAGTGTTGAGCGCCCTGATCCGTCTGGGCTGCAAGGTTGCAATCTCTACCGCCAAGCGGATCTGAGATACGGCCGATATAATGAGAATACGGATTGTGGGAGTGATGCGTATGAAAATGCTTTTGACGGCGGCGTTGCTCGTCGCGGGACCCGCGGCGGCGCAAACGGCTCAGCCCGCACGGCGCGCGCCGCCGACGCTGGCGCAGTTGCCCGCCAAGGCCCCGACGCTCGCGCCCGCTTTGCCCGGTGCTACGGGCAAGCCCAAGACGATCTCGGTTCCTGGTGAGGTGTCGCGCAGTGCGCCCGTCAACGGTGTCTTGACGCTGTTCGGCAACGAACGCTGCCCGACCAACCAGAATGGCGAAGAGATTGTCGTCTGCGTTCGCCGCAGCGCACAGGAACAATATCGCGTTCCCAAGGAACTCCGTGAGTTCGTCGTCACACCGGAAAATGCCAGCTGGGCGACGAAGGCTCAGGGGACGATGGACGCGGGGTCGGGCGTCAATACGATCGGCAGCTGCTCCGCGGTGGGCGCCGGCGGTGCAACCGGTTGCTTTGGCCAGCGCGTTCGCGAATCCCGGCTGGAGAACAAGACACGAGCAGCGGAAGTCCCGGTTCTTCCGTAATCGGTCGAATCGCCGGTTCGAGTACTTGCTGGGGAATGCCCGGTCTAAAGCTTTAGGTTTGAAGGCCAAGCGCTCCGGTTACGGGTGACGCTTAAGCCCGCGGACCCGGTGCCAGATGTAGAAGCCGACGAGTGCGATCAGGACGACGCCGATCAGGAGGTCGGCGCTGTGGAACGCGGCCTTGACGCGCGGATCGCTGTCCCACTTGTCGCCGAGCTTCATGCCGACCCAGGCAAGCCCGAAGCACCACGGCCACGATCCGATGAACGTGTAGAGGTGGAACGGCACCAGCTTCATCCGCGCAACGCCGGCGGGGAAGGCTATGAACGAGCGGATGACGGGGAGCAGGCGTCCGATGAGGACCGCCATCGAGCCCCAGCGGGCAAAGAACCGGTCGGCCGCGTCGAGCTCACCGGGGCCGATCAGCAAGTAGCGGCCCCAGCGTTCGGCCATGGGGCGCCCGCCGCGCTTGCCGATCTCGTATGCGACGATCGAGCCGAGGTTGCACCCGATCGCGCCTGCGGTGGCGGCAAGGTACAGGTCGAACCGCCCCGTCGAGACGAGATAGCCGGCGAACGGCATGATGATTTCGGACGGCAGCGGGATGCACGCGCTTTCGATCGCCATGAGCAGGGCAATGCCGACATAGCCACCGGACGAGATGACGCCGATCGTGAAGGTGGCCAGCACGGCCAGAATCTTTTCGAACATGGGTCGGTCGATTGCGCGAACCGGGCGCCGAAGGGAAGCCCTAATTCGGAACTGGCGTATCGGAACCGGCGCGGGAGTTGTTCGCTGGTGCGGCATGACAGATATCACTCTCAACGACGGCCGCACCATGCCCCAGCTCGGCATGGGCACGTGGCAGATCCCCGACAGCCAGGCTGCAGCGATCGTCCGCTCAGGCCTCGATATCGGCTTTCGACTGGTCGATACCGCGGCGATTTACGAAAACGAACGCGGTGTCGGCGACGGCTATAAGGGGTCGGACGCGTTCCTGACGACCAAGCTGTGGAACGACCGGCAGGGCGATGCCGAAGCAGCGATGGATGAAAGCCTTGCCATGTTGGGCGTCGACTCGGTCGATCTCTACTTGATGCACTGGCCGGTGCCGAGCGAGGACAAGTTCGTCGACGCGTGGAAGGTGATGATCGCCCTGCGTGACGCTGGGAAGGCCAAGTCGATTGGCGTCTCGAACTTCTTGCCCGAGCATATCGATGCGATCGTCGCCGCGACGGGCGTGATGCCGGCGGTCAACCAGATCGAGCTGCACCCGAACTTTCAGCAGCGCGAGCAGCGGACGTATCACGAGGCGCACGGCATCGTGACGCAGAGCTGGAGTCCGCTGGGGCAGGGTAAGACTTTGCTGCAGGACGAGGTGATCGTTCGGATCGCGGACAAGCATGGGCGGAGTGCGGCGCAGGTGATCCTGGCGTGGCATCTGGCGAACGGCTTTTCCGTGATCCCGAAAGCGTCGGACGCTGCGCATCTCGCGGACAATTTCGCGGCGCTTGATTTGACGCTGGACGACAAGGACGTGGCTGCGATCGAAGCGCTGGACGATGCGGCTGGGCGGCTAGGGCCTGAACCGAACAGCATGTAATCGGGGCGAGAAGGCGACGCGAAGGAGGAGCTCGTCATCCTGATGAAAGTCAGGATCAGGGTGACGGGCGTTGCGAAGTGTGGCTCTGGATTCTGACTTTCGTCAGGATCACAGAAGAAGGAGCGTGCAGTTTGGTCCTTCGGTGATCAAGCAATCCGGCCGCCTACCACTCGCAGATCCTCGACGAACCGCGCATATTCTTCCGCCGCCTGCGCTGGATCGGGCAACCGCAGCAGATAGCTCGGATGTACCGTGATCCAGGCCTCCCCGCCATCAGGCAATTGTAACGCCCGCCCGCGCTCGCGACCAATCGTCATGACCTTGCCGAACAATGACCGTGCTGCGGTGGCCCCCAGCGCCACCGTCACCTTCGGCTTAATCAGCATCTGTTCCTGCTCGATCCACCAGCGACACGCGTCGATTTCGCCCGCGCCGGGCTTCGCGTGGATGCGTCGCTTACCGCGCTGTTCGAACTTGAAGTGCTTTACCGCGTTGGTGACATAGGCCCGCGACCGGTCGACGCCTGCCTCCGCCATCGCCTTGTCGAACATCTGGCCTGCGGGGCCGACGAACGGCCGTCCGGCGATATCCTCCTGGTCGCCCGGTTGCTCGCCGACGAACATGAGCGGCGCATCGACCGGCCCTTCGCCGAACACGGTCTGCGTCGCCGGCTTGTAAAGCGGACAGCGCGTGCAGCCAGCGGCTTCGTCGCGCAGGGCCTCCCACGCGATCAAGCTGTTGCCGCCGATCGTGTCGCGTGCCTTCTGGATCATGCCGCTCTCCCTTGCCTGCGCCGCCGCCAGCAGGCCCGGCACCAGCGCGGTTTCGGGCATGTTCTTCCAGTATTTCTTTGGCATCTCCTTCAGCATCGCGCCGATCTTGACGCGCGCCGGGTTGAAGATGCTCGCGTAATAGGTCTTCCAGACTTCCTCGGTCGGGTCGCCGTCGGGGGCGTCGGCCTTGCTCGCGCCGGGGCCTTCGCTGAGCGCCTTGCCGTCCCAGTGGATCGAGACTTCGGGCGTCAGGATCGACCAGCGCATGCTGGCGAAGCGGTTGACGAAGAAGGCTGCGTTGGCGCGGACGATGTGGTGGTCGGGCTCGAACCACGCGACGAAGCGCGTGCCGCCGTCTTCCTCGACCTCGCGGAAGCGGAGGAACGCGCGCATCTTGTGGATGTCGCGGCGGACGTCCTTAGCGATCCTATCGAGCCGGCGGACGAGCGGGTCGGCGCGGTCCTCGATCAGTTTTTGTTCGCGGCAGAGGCGGAAAAGCAGCGTGTAGAGCAGGGCGAACCGTTCGGGGTCGCTGCCAAGGATGGCGCTTCGGGCCAGGTCGAGGAACGCGCGGGGAACGGAGAACGCACCGGGGGCAGGGGCTGGCGCGGGATCGGCGACGGTCGCGAATAGGTCGACGGGTTCGTCGCCGACTTGCCACACCACGTCGTCGGGCGGGACGTCTTCGCCGATCAAACCGCGGGCGGCATCACGCCAGCCGTCGAAATCGTCGGGTTCGGTTAGGGTTACGACGCGCATAATCCTCCCCGGCACGGGGAGGGGGACCAGCGAAGCTGGTGGAGGGGGGCTTCCACAAGCGTATCGGTGGTGGTGAGCCCCCTCCACCCCGCCGCTACGCGTCGCGGTCCCCCTCCCCGTGCCGGGGAGGAATGCGTTGGCGTCACGCGAACATTTCCATTTGTTTGGGTTTCGGCGCCACGATGGGCCGGAGTTCGGCTTTGTCCGCCAGCACGACCGGGCGCCAGTCCTCGGCGATGATGAAAGGGCGGAGCTTAGCGACCGATACGGTCAGCCGGGCGATGTCGGCCAGATGCAAACGACGCCAACGTCGGCTGGTGAGGATACCGTTGACCGCTTTTACGCCGAGCCCGGGTACCCGCAACAGCATTTCGCGCGGCGCGCGGTTGACGTCTACCGGAAACGACCCGCGAAACTTCAGGGCCCAAGCAAGCTTCGGATCGATATCGAGTGGCAGCATGCCCGTCGCATCGTCGGCGGCGGCCACCACCTCGTGCGGCTGGAATTCGTAGAACCGCATCAGCCAGTCCGACTGGTACAGCCTATGCTCGCGCATCAACGGCGGGCGTTGGAGCGGCAGCACCGCGCTGGCATCCGGGATCGGGCTAAACGCCGAATAATATACGCGCCGCAACCCGAACCGGTCGTACAAGGTCGACGCCTTGCGTACGATGTCGCCGTCGGTCGCCGCATCCGCGCCGACGATCATCTGCGTCGACTGTCCCGCAGGCGCGAATTTGGGCGCGGACTTGTACTTGGCCTTGGCATCCCTGCCATCGATGATCGAGGCCTTCACCTCCGCCATCGCCGTTTCGATCCGAACGCCGTCCTTTTCAGGAGCGAGTCGCTTCAGGCCGTTCGCGGTGGGCAGTTCGACGTTGATCGACACGCGGTCAGCATAGAGCCCGGCCTGATGGACTAGCTCCGGATCGGCATCGGGGATCGTCTTGAGGTGGATATATCCCCGGAAATGATGATCCTCGCGCAATGACCGCGCGACCTCGACCATCTGTTCCATCGTGTAGTTCGACGAGGCGATGATGCCGGACGAGAGGAATAGGCCCTCGATATAATTGCGTTTGTAGAAGGCGATGGTGAGGTCGACGACTTCCTTCGCCGTAAACCGCGCGCGACGGACGTTCGAGCTTTTGCGGTTGATGCAGTAATGGCAGTCGAAGATGCAACTGTTGGTGAGTAGGATCTTCAGCAGCGAGATGCAGCGGCCGTCGGGCGCGTAGGCGTGGCAGATCCCCATGCCTTCGGTCGAGCCAAGCCCCTTGCCGTCCTTCGAATTGCGCTTGGTCGTGCCCGACGAGGCGCAGGACGCATCGTACTTGGCCGCATCGGCGAGAATCTCGAGCTTTTCACGGGTGTCGAGTTGAGCCATTCGTTCGTCTTACGTTCCAGGGGAGGAGGTGTCGAGTGATGAGGATCAACTTGAACGTAGGTGGCTGAAGATGCTGGGTTGTTGGGCTTGGCGGAAAAGTGAAGTTCACAAAGTGCAGACGCTGGAAGCGGCTCGGCGGCCTAGTCCCGCGCATCGATTTTCCACGGGTGAAGGGTAGAAACCCTGTCAGGATCGCGTCGCGTAGGACAGCGATCGTTCAGTCGAAAACGTAGCGGATGAGGTCGACCATGCCGCCGAGGCTGACGGGCAGGAGAAGAAGCAGGAAGAGATAGACGAAGATAATCCGGCTCAGGGCCTTTTCGTGCTGAAACACGGGCTTGCGCGGCGGAAGATCCTCCTTGCGCGGCCAGATGCTGGATTCATCGAAGAACATGCTGGGACAACGTCGTCAACGCGAATTGTCTCCCGCTATTCGACGGCAATGAGGCCCGTCGCGGCTTGCAGGTCGACGGAGACCAGGCGGCTGACGCCGCGTTCGATCATCGTTACCCCGAACAGGCGGTGCATGCGGCTCATGGTGACGGCGTTGTGCGTGACGACGAGGTAGCGGGTGTCGGTGTCGCGCGACATGCGGTCGAGCAGGTCGCAGAAGCGCTCGATATTGGCGTCGTCGAGCGGCGCGTCGACCTCGTCGAGGACGCAGATCGGCGCGGGATTGGTGAGGAATAGGCCGAAGATCAGCGCGACGGCGGTCAGGGCCTGTTCGCCGCCCGATAATAATGTGAGCGACTGGAGGCGTTTGCCGGGTGGTTGCGCCATGATCTCGAGTCCGGCTTCGAGCGGATCGTCGGAGTCCACTAGTTCGAGATGCGCAGCGCCGCCGTCGAAGAGGGTGGTGAAGAGGCGTTGGAAGTGACCGTTCACCGCCTCGAATGCGGCGAGCAGGCGTTGGCGGCCTTCGCGGTTGAGCGTGCCGATCGAGCCGCGGAGGCGATTCACCGCCTGGCCGAGTTCGTCGCGTTCGACTGCGTTGCCGCACGCGGCGTCTTCGAGTGCGGCGAGTTCGGTTTCGGCGACGAGGTTGACCGGGCCGATGCGTTCGCGGTCGGTGGTGAGGCGGTCGTGGGTGGCGGATTCCTCGGCTGGCGCGCGGACGTCGGCGACCGCGAAGCCGAGGCGTTCGGGCAGGACGGGGGCGGGGCATTGGAAGCGTTCGCCTGAGAGGCGGCCGAGATCGAGGCGACGCGCTTCGTGGCTTTCGACGCGGGCGATCGCGCCGGCGCGGGCTTCGCGGGCGACGGCGAGCGCTTCGGTGGCGGCGCGGTGGGCGTCGTCGGCGGTGCGGGCAGCGGCTTCCGCAGCGCGTTCTGCTGCGATGAGCGCGTCGGCTGCGGTGCGGGCTTCGTCGTGTTCGGCGTCCAGCGCAGCGATTTCTGCGTCGAGCGCGGCGGGGCGATCGGCGATGGCGGCGAGATCGACGCCGAGGGTCGTCTCGCGGGCGTCCATGGCGGCGATGCGCTTGGCGGCTTCGCCGGCGCGGGCGCGCCAGCTTCGGGTGTCGGCGTGCGCTGCGGCTAGGCGTTCGCGGTGGGTGGCGATGCCGCGGTCGAGCGTGGTGCGATCGGCGCGAGCCTGCGCAACGGCGGCGCGGCTGCGTTCGGCGTCGTATTGGAGCGCGGCGACCTGGCGCGCGTTGGCGGTGCCGTCGGGGACGGCGGCCATCGCGGCTTCGGCGCGGGTGCGGTCGGCGTGCGCGTCGGCGACATCGTGGGCGATCCGGTGCGCGCGGACGTCGAGATCGGTGCGCTGAGTGGCGAGGCGTTCGAGAGCGGCGGCGGCGCGGTCTTCCTGGCGGGTGGCGTCGCGCGCGGCGGTTTCGGCGCGTTGCAGGGCGGCGCGGGCGGTTTGCGACTGGTGCCGGGCCTCGGCGATCCGCGCGTCGATCGCGGCGCGGGTTTGTTCGGCCTCGTCCAGCGCGGCGGCTGCGGCGGGGCGTGCGGCCTGGAGCGCGGCGAGGCGGTTGCGGCGGACGAGGCGTTCGGCGGCGGCCGCGCCGGTGCCGGTTGCGGTGAAGCCGTCCCAGCGGCGGAGTCGGCCATCTCGGGTGACGATGCGCTGGCCGACGGCGAGGTGTTGCTGGCCATCGGTGCCGACGACGAAGACCTGCGCGAGCCGGCGGGCGAGGGCGGGGGGCGCGTCGACATGCTTTGCCAGCGGTTCGGCGTCGGCGGGCGGGGCGGGGTCTTCGTCTTGGGGTTCGGCGCCTGCCCATGCGTCTCGGTTGGTGTCGAGATCGTCGCCGAGTGCTGCGGCGAGTGCGCGTTCGTAGCCGGTGCTGGCTGCGACATGGTCGAGCAATTGGTCGCGGCCGCTGCGCTGTGTTGCCTTGGTGAGCGCCGTTACTTCGCTGTCGATCGCGGCGAGGTCTGCGCGGGCGCTGGCACGGGTGGTTTCGGCGGCGTCTCGCGCGCTGGTCGCGGTGGCTTCGTCGGTGTCTGCTTGAGTGATGGCCTGGCGAGCGGACTCTGCGGCGGCGGTCGCGTCGCGTCGGGCTTCGGCGGCGGTCTCGCGCTCTGCGGTTAGCGGGGCGGGGTCGCCGAGGGCGCGGAGGGCGGCGGCGATCTGCGTGGCGTCGCGATCGGCGCGATCGGCGCGGGTGCGGGCGGCAGCGAGGGCTGCGCTGGCGACGCGGACTTCGGCGGCGTCGCGGGCTTGCGTGGCGAGCGCCTGGGCGAGGGAGACTTCGGCGTCTCGGGCTTTGCGTTCGGTGTCGGCGAGTGCTGCGTCGAGGTCGGGGATCGCGGCGGTGGCGTCGGCGATCGCGGTGTCGAGCGTCTTCGCTTCGTCGGCGAGGCGGGCGAGCGCGGCGGCGGCGTCGCTGGCGAGCGATCCTTCGCGCGCGCGGTCGTCGGCGATCCGGGCGCGGGCGTCGGTGAGGTCGGCGATCCTGCGCTCGACGCTGGTTTTCTCGCTTTTCAGCGCGGCAAGGCGGTGGGCGAGGTCGCCGACGTGGTCGCGGGCGGCGAGAGCTGCGGCGCGTGCGGTCGAGACGGCTTCGACTGCCCGGTGCTGGTTTGCGGCGGCTCCGCGTTCGGCTTCGGTGGTCGCGCGGACGCGGGTTTCGGCGGCGGTGGCTTCGGCTTTGGCGGCATCGGTTGCGGTGGCGGCTTCGCGCCAGCGGGCGAAGAGCGTGCGCGCTTCGGCGACGCGGATCTGCGCGGAGATGAGGCGGTAGCGTTCGGCGGCGCGGGCCTGGCGTTTCAGCGTGGCGGCGCGCGCGTCCTGGTCGGAGATGATCTCGTCGAGCTTGGCGAGATTGGCTTCGGTGGCGCGGAGTTTCCCCTCGGCGTCTTTCCGCCGGACGTGGAGACCGGCGATCCCGGCGGCTTCCTCGAGCATCGCGCGGCGGTCGGCGGGTTTGGCGGCGATGACCGCGCCGATCTTGCCCTGGCTGACGAGCGCGGGGGAGTGCGCGCCGGTCGCGGCGTCGGCGAAGAGGAGGCCGACGTCCTTAGCGCGGACGTCGCGGCCGTCGATCCGGTAGGCGGAGCCGGCGCCGCGTTCGATCCGGCGGACGATCTCGCGTTCGTCGCCGGCTATTTCCGCGAGGATCGAGACTTCGGCGAAGTCGCGCGGCGGGCGGGTGGCGGTGCCGGCGAAGATGACGTCTTCCATGCCGGCGCCACGCAGCGATTTCGCGCTGGCCTCGCCCATCGTCCAGCGAAGCGCTTCGAGGAGGTTGGACTTGCCGCAGCCGTTCGGGCCGACGACGCCGGTGAGGCCGGGGTCGATGCGGAGATCGGCGGGGTCGACGAAGCTCTTGAAGCCAGTGATGCGGAGGCGCTTGATCTGCATTCTTGCGCCCCCCGACGGTTGTGATTTTATGCCGAACCGTAAAGCTTGTGTCCCTGCGAAGGCGGGACCTAGACTGGGCTCCCGCCTTCGCGGGAGAACAAGGGGGCGGGCGGCCCCTGGGCACGCTTACCGCCCTTGCCTCCACCCCGGCGAAGGCCGGGGCCCAATTGGAGAGGTCGCAGTAACGAAGCGCTGATCTCTGTTAGCAACGTCCCCCAATTGGGCCCCGGCCTTCGCCGGGGTGGTAGTTACTTGTGGAGCGGTTAGCTTACGCCCCCGCCGCCTTCAGCGCCTTTTCCATCTGGTCCCAGGTCACGACCTGATCGAGCTTCTTGTCGTTGATCAGGAACGTCGGCGTGCCTGTAACCGTCCCGGCCTGCATCGCGTTCTCGGTCGGCTTGGCCATCACTTCGAGCTGCTTCTGATCCGCAAGGCACGCGCGCGCCTTGGCTTCGGGGATACCGCGCTGCTTGACGAAATCGATCGCGCCCATCTGTTCGGCGAGCTTGGTCGCGACGACCGTCGGCGGCTGGTTGGCGAGTGCCTGCTGCTGCGCGGGCGTCATCGCCTGAAGCTTGTCGAGGAACGCGACCTGGTTGCCGTACATCTGCTCGAGGATCGGGAAGAACGGCGCGACGCCGCCGCACTGGCCGAGCAACGTCAGCGCGACGTCGGGCGCGCCGTGGACGAGGAAGTCGCGGAATTCGAAGCTCACTTTCCCGGTCGCGACGTACTTTTCGGTCAGCGGCTTGTACGCCTCGCGGGCGAACGCGCCGCAGGTCGGGCATGAGCGCGCGCCGTATTCGACGAGCTTGATCGGCGCGTTCGGGTTGCCCATCAGATAGCCCTCGGGAGTCTTCACGACCGTCTCGGTCCAGTTCTGGCCGGCGGGGGCTGCGGCGGCGGCTACCGGGGCGGCGGCAGGCGCGTCGACGTTGCCGGTCGAATCGTTCTTCGAGCAGGCGGCGAGCGCGAGCGGCAGGACGGCGAGCGTGGTCAGGAACTTCATGCTGTTACTCCAGTGGATCACGTAGATTAGCGAGCGCCGGCCTTGCGGAGCGCGGGTTCGAGCTGTTCCCAGCCAGCGTGGGGCACGATCTTGCCGTTCAAGTAGAAGGTCGGCGTCGAATCGATTTCCTTGGGCGCGTCGGCGGTCAGTTTGACGATGCGGTCGATCTCGGGCTGGTTGGCGAAGCAGGCATTGATCGCCGCGTCCGATACCCCGCGCGCCTTGGCCAGCGCGGTCAGGCCGGAGCCGTCTGCGTTCGCACGGACCTGCGCGGCGGTCGGGTACATGGCGAGCCGGGCGGCGTTGCCCTGTTGGTACTCGATCCCACGCTCCAGCCATTGCGGCTGTGCGGCGAAGATCGCCGACGAGGTGGCGGAAAAACCTTTTGGGCCGGCACAGCGCGCGAGGATCGCGGCCGAGAGATCGAGGCGGTCGCGGATGAAGTGGCGGAACTCGAGGCTGGTCGAGCCCGATGCGATCATCTGCCGCTTCAGCACGGGTTCGGACTTCACCGAGAAATCGGCACAGTGCGAGCAGGTGTAGCTGGCATACTCGACCAGCTTCACGCGGGCGGCGGGGTTGCCGATCAGGTAGGCGCCCGAGGGGAGGATGCGCGCGGTCTGCGACCAGTCGCGCTTGGGTGCGGCGCCGGTCAGCAGGAAGAGGGCGAAAACGGCAAGGAGGACGCGCATCAGGTGATCCTGGGAAGGCCGTGCGTCGAGGCGACGCCGGCGGCGAGGGATTCGAGGACGGCGCGCAGTTCCGGATCGGCGATGCCCTTTAGGCTGGCACCGAGATCAACGGGGACTGGGCGCAATGACGGGGGCGCCTTGCGCGGCACGGGGGCGGCGACCTCGCCTTGGCGGATCGCGACCTTCACGATGGCTGCATAGCCGAAGAAGCGGTTCACGCGCTCGATGATCTCGGGCGCGATATGCTGCATCATCGGCGCGTGGGCGCCGCGGACGGTGAGCGTGAGGACGCCGTCCTGCTTCTTGCCGACCGGGAAGCGGATCGATTCGGGGATGCTGGCGCCGGCCAGTTTCGCACCGACGATCTCGGGCCAGCGGCTGACGATCGACGACTGGACGAAGCCGAATCGACGGAACGCCGCGCCGCCGATCGCGGGCAACAGTTCGGACACCGCGCGCGAGCGGTTCTCACGCGGGGCGTCGGGATCGGTCCTGCCTTTCACGCGCTTCGTCGCCTTGGGTGTCGCGGGCGGTTTCGGCAGGGAACTCGGCGGCTTGCTCATCGCGTAACCCATGCCATAGGCGACGCGTGAACGCCAAGCGCTCTTCGGTCTCTGCGGCCCTGCTCGGATGGTATGACGCGCATCGCCGTGACCTGCCGTGGCGGGCGAAGCCGGGCGAGGCGGTCGATCCGTACCGGGTGTGGCTGTCCGAGGTGATGTTGCAGCAGACGACGGTGGCCGCGGTGACGCCGCGGTTCCTGGCGTGGACGGCGCGGTGGCCGGATTTCGCGAGTCTGGCGGCGGCGGACGATGCCGATGTGATGGCCGCGTGGGCGGGGCTGGGATATTATGCGCGGGCGCGCAATCTGGTGAAGGCGGCGAAGGCCGTGGTGGCCGAGCATGGCGGCGTGTTTCCGCGGACCGAGGCCGAGTTGCGCGCACTGCCGGGGCTGGGCGCTTATACCGCAGCGGCGGTGGCGGCGATCGCGTTCGGGGAGCGCACGGTGGTGGTTGATGCGAACGTCGAGCGGGTGGTTGCGCGGGTGTTCGCGATCGAGACGCCTTTGCCGGCTGCCCGGCCTGCGATTCGGGTCGCTGCAGATTCGATCACGCCGGACGCGCGCGCTGGCGATTTCGCGCAGGCGATGATGGATCTTGGCTCGGGGATATGCACGACGCGTGCGCCGAAGTGTTTGCTGTGTCCGATCCGTGAGTTTTGCGAAGGCTTCAAGCAGGGCGCGCCCGCGCGGTTGCCGGTGAAGGCGAAGAAGGCGGCGAAGCCTCAGCGGTACGGGACGATCTTCTGGCTAGAACGCGATGGGCAGGTGTTGCTGGTGCGGCGGCCGGACACCGGTTTGCTGGGCGGGATGCGGGCGTTCCCGACCGGGTCTTGGGGCGAGGCTGCCCCCGGTTTCGAGGACGCGCCGGCGCAGGCGGATTGGCGGATGCTGGACGAGACCGTCGCGCACGGATTCACGCATTTCGATCTGCAACTGACGCTTGCGGTGGCGACGGTCGAGGCGCATCAACCGCGCGTTCCAACGGCAAGCGAATGGTGGCCGATCGACGACCTGGATACCGCCGGGCTGCCGACCGTTTTCGCCAAGGCCGGTAAAACCATTCGGAACTGGGCCATACGGAACTGATCCATACGGAGATCTGCATGAAACTGGTGCACTGGATTTCGACGGGCGGTCTTGCCGCGCTGGCCGCTGCTACGGCCTATGCCCAGCAGGCTCAGCCTCGGCCGCAGCCTTCGCCACAGGCTCGACCGACGCCGCGTATGACTATCCCGGTCAAGGCGCTGCTGCCTGCGACCACCGCGCTGTTCGACAATTACGTCGCGCAGGACAAGATGCCGGGGATCGTCGGTGCGTTCGGCGTCGGCGACGGTCCGACCCTGTTCCCCTCGGCGGGCAAGATCAGCGACGAGCCGAACGCACCCGTAGCCGGCCCTGATTCGCTCTGGCGCGTGTATTCCATGACGAAGCCGATCACCGGCATGTCGGCGATGATGCTGATCGAGGACGGCAAGCTGAACCTCGACGATCCGGTCAGCAAATATATCCCGGCCTTCAAGGACATGAAGGTGGCGACCAGCCCCGACACGTCGCTCGCCACGCGGCCGGCGACCCGGCCAATCACGATCCGCAACCTGCTGACGCATACCGCGGGGCTCGGCTACACGATCGTCACGAAGGGGCCGCTGCTGAAGGAATATGAGCGGCTCGGGATCCTGCCGCTGTCGGTCAGCGCGGCGATGGAAGAGAAGATGCGGCCCGTTCGGCCGAAGTCCCTCGAGGAGTTCGCCAACCGCGTCGCGACGCTGCCGCTGATCGCCGATCCGGGCACGAAGTGGAGCTATTCGATCGGGCTCGACGTGATGGGCCGCGTGATCGAGGTGGCGAGCGGCATGAGCTTCGAACGGTTCGTGCAGACGCGGCTGTTCGATCCGCTGAAGATGCGGTCGAGCTTCTGGGAGGTGCCGCAGGGCGAGGTCGGGCGGCTCGCGACCAACTACGCGTTCGTCGGCGACACGCGGACGCCGCTCGATCCGGCGACGAACTCGGTATTCGCACAGAAACCGAGCTTCCCGTATGGCGGCGCGGGGCTAGTGATGTCGGCCCGCGATTACGATCGGTTCCTGCACATGATCCAGGACGGCGGCACGCTCGACGGCGTGCGGGTAATGAAACCCGAGACGATCGCGCTGGCGACGTCGAACCTGTTGCCGGCGGGCGTCGTGTTCGGCGGGGTCGGCGGCGGTACCGGGGGTACCAAGGGCAACAACATGGGCTTTGGCGCAGGCGGTTCGGTGGTTTTGTCGACGACGCCGAACGGGCCGGGCAAGGGTACCTATGCCTGGGGCGGCGCGGCGGGGACGATCGCCTGGGTCGATCCGCTGAAGCATTCGCGCGGCAACGTGATGGTCAATTACTTTCCGGCGGACCGGATCCCGCTGCGTGAGCAGGTGGTTGCCGCGCTGATGCAGGATGCGGCGAGGATGCGTCGATGAGCGGGATGGAGGCGCCTGGCTTTACGGGCGGGACGCTCGACCGGTCCGATGCGTTGCGGCACGATGCGGAGGGGCTGGCGGCGGCGCAGCGTGATTGGCGGGCGCGGTTGCTGGTCCTCGACGGGTTGTTGCCGGGGGTGACCGACGACGGGCACCTCGCCTGGACGTCGATGGTGGACATGCCAGAGGACGCCGCACCGATCCTGCTCGGGCTCGACGAGAGCGGGCGGCCGCATTTCGCGGCGCTGCTGGCCGGGATGCGGGTCGATACTGCGCCGGCGATGCGATCGCCTGCGCTGATGGCGGTACTGGCCGCGCTCGCGCCCGGTGAGGCGGCCACCTATGCTGGCGCACGGAGCGTCATCGACTGGCATGTACGGCATGGCTTCTGCGCGAAGTGTGGGTCGCCGACCGAGGTTTTTCGGGCTGGCTGGGCGCGGAAGTGTCCCAACTGCGGGGCCGAGCATTTCCCGCGGGTCGACCCGGTGGTGATCATGATCGCCGAGCATGACGGCCGTGCGCTGCTGGGGCGTGGCAAGGGGTGGCCGGCGGGGCGGTATTCCGCGCTGGCCGGTTTCGTGGAGCCAGCAGAGTCGATCGAGGAAGCGGTGGCGCGCGAGATCGTCGAGGAGTCGGGGGTTCGCGTCGGCAAGGTGCGCTATATCGCTAGCCAGCCTTGGCCGTTTCCGTCTTCGCTGATGGTCGCGTGCGTGGCGGAGGCGGAGGACGACGCGATCACGCTCGACGTGAACGAGCTTGAGGATGCGATGTGGGTGCCGCGCGAGATGGTACGCGCGGTGCTGCGCGGGGAGGAGGGCCCGTTCCTGCCGCCGCCGCCCTATGCGATTGCGTATACTTTGTTGAAGGAATGGGCGGGGGAATAGGGCGCCCAGAGAATAACGCACACTCCCCTCCCTGGAAGGGAGGGGTTGGGGGTGGGTAGGTCGGTTTTAGCCGCAACCGCCTGGATATGCGGAAGCCGACCCACCCCCGTCCCCTCCCTTTCAGGGAGGGGGGAAGAAGGCGCCTTACGCGGCGATCTTTAGTTCCTGCATGACGTCGGCGGTGATCGACAGGCTCCGCTTGCGCGCGTCGTGATCGTAGATCGCGCTCGTCACCATCACTTCGTCGACGCCGGTCCGTTCGACGAACGCGGCGATCCCGCGCGCGACCTTGGCCGGGCTGCCGACCGCGGAGCATTGCAGCACGTGGTCGAGGATCTGGTTGCCCTGCGCGCCGAGCGATTCGCGGTAGCCGGCGAGGGGCGGCTTCATTCGGCCGGGGTTGCCGGTGCGCAGCGCCACGAACGACTGTTGCTGCGAGCTGGCCAGCAGCTCGGCTTCGGCATCGGTCTCGGCGGCGAATACGTTGAAACCAGCCATAGCATGCGGCTTGGCGAGGCGCGCCGACGGGCGGAAATCGCGACGGTAGATCGCAAGTGCCGCGTCGAGCGCATCGGGTGCGAAATGCGAGGCGAAGGCGTAGGGCAGGCCGAGCGCGGCGGCGAGTTGCGCGCCGAACGTGCTGGAGCCGAGGATCCACATGTCGACGTCCGCGCCGGCACCGGGCGTCGCGACGATGCCGGTCTGGCCGTCGTTGGCGAAATAGCTCTGCAGCTCCATCACGTCCTGCGGGAAGGCGTTGGCGTCCGTCTCCAGCGTGCGGCGCATCGCGCGGGCGACGCGCTGGTCGGAGCCGGGCGCGCGGCCGAGACCCAGGTCGATGCGGCCGGGGAACAGCGCGTCGAGCGTGCCGAACTGCTCGGCGATCGTCAGCGGCGCGTGGTTGGGGAGCATGATGCCACCCGAGCCGACTCGGATGGTGGACGTCGCAGCCGCAACGTGCGCGATGACGACCGCGGTGGCGGCCGAGGCGATGCCGGTCATGCCGTGATGTTCGGCGACCCAGTAGCGCTGGAACCCGACGCTCTCGGCATGGCGCGCGAGATCGGCCGCGTTGGCGAGCGATTGGGAGACGGTGCCGCCTTCGATGACGGGGACCAGATCGAGCAGGGAATAACGTGTCATGCGTCAGAGATAGGTACCGAGCGGTAGCTTATCCAGTGCCGCCCGTCTGTCACGTCCGTCATCCTGACTTTCGTCAGGATGACGGATTGGGGGACGTGGGCGTCAGAAGCCCAGGCTGTAGCGCATCGCCATGCCGTAATAGTTGGGCAGGGCGGCGAAATTGCCGGGGTCGCGGCGCCAGAACAGGTTGGTGTCGAGGCCGCCGCCGAACGCGGGGAGGCCGTAGCGGAGTTCCACGTCGAGTTCGCGGCCCTGCGGCGCGAGGTTGAGGCGTTGCGTGGTCCAGTCGGTCACCGTGTTGCTGGCGTAATCGAAATAGGTAGGGAGGCCGAGATCGATACCGCCGCGGGCCACGCGCAAGGGCTGCGCGATGCGCAGGCCGATCGTGTCGTGGCCGAATACGCCGTCCTTGCCGACGTCCGCCGCAAAGGCGTTGGTGCGGACGAGACCGTCGCCGCTGAGACTGCCGCGGACGGCGGCGCGGGTCCAGCCCTGGCGCATCGACCCGCCGATGCTCCAGCCGGCGCCGGCATCGAAGCGCGCCTTTGCGTCGACGAACCATGTCGCTGCCCGCGTCGCGCCGAGCGCGGCGTCGAAGCGCGCGCCGAGGACGGTGTCGCGCTCGTCCATGCGGGTGGCGGCAACCATCGCCGATAGCGCACCGAAGCGGCGGTCGACGGTCAGCGAGGCGCGGTTGTAGCCCGAGCGTTGCCAGCGGTCGCGCAGGCGGAGGTCGCCGTCACGCTGCGTCAGGACGTCGCCATTCTCGATTCCGGCGGTGAAGCCGAACCCGCCGACACTCTGCCGCATCGCGCTGGACGCACGCGTGGTGCTGTCGAAGCCCAGGCCGCCGGTGTTGGCGATCAGGAAGGCGGGTTCGGACTGGCCGGAAAGCTGGGCGCTCAGCGCGCCCGAGCCTTGCGCGAAGCCGAACCCGAACGACAGCGTGCTGCCGAGCTTCTGCGTCACCATCCCGGCGATCGCGCGCGCGCTGGCCGCATCGGCGCTCGACAGCGACGTGCGGTCGAGCGCGACGTCGCCGTTGGCGCGCGGCGCGAGCGTCATCGATACGGTCATGCCGCCCTGGGCCAGTGCTACGGTGCGGAACCGCGACTGCAGCGCGCCACCGAGCGAGCGGTCCGGGCTGCGGCGGGCGATCGTCTTGGCGAGGTCGATCGCGAAGGCGCGGCTATAGCCGTCGAGAATCACCGCGCCGAGTTCGCCTTGGGCGGCATCGCCCATCGGGGCGGACAGCGTCGCGTTGCCGCTGATCGAGACGATGGCCTTCGAGCCCGCCACCGTGGTCGCGCCGAGTGGCTGGAAGGCGCGCGTGAGGTCGAGCACGCCATTGCCGTAAACCGAGTCCACGCCCGGCGCGCCGGCATCGCGGGCGCTCCTGAACAGGATGTCGACGATCTGCGCACCGGTGAGGTTGGGGAAGGCCTGAGCGAGCAACGCGACCGCCCCGGAGATCTGCGGTGCGGCGAACGAGGTGCCGGACCAGAGATAGGCTGTGTCGGTCGCGTCGGGTGCGCGGACGCTTTCGCCGACTGCGGTGAGGAAATGAGCTGCCCCGGTGCCGGCGCGGTCGCTGAACGTCGAGATCCCGTCGCTGGCCCCGACGGAGCCGGCGATGATGACCTGATTGCGGCCTTGCGCTTCGCCCGCGACGTTGGTGAAGGGGTCGGGGTTGATCGAGCCGTCATTGCCGGCCGCGATCACGACGACGAGGCCGGCGGCCGTGGCGCGGCCGACCGCGTCCTTCAGGCTTTGCGGCATCTCCGATCCGCCGAGCGAGATGTTGACGACCTTGGCGCCTGCGGTGCGGGCCGCGTCGAGCCCGCGGGTGATCGCGTCGGTCGGGAATTTGCAGCCCGATTCGTCATCGTCCTTGCTTTCGGTCGCGCAGGTGCCGGGACGGTCGGCGCGCAAAACGATCAACGTCGCGTCGAACGCCACGCCCTGCGATCCGGCACCGTTCCGCCTGCCGGCGAGCGCGAACGCGACGGCCGTGCCGTGGCCGCTTTCGTCGTCGACCGAGGCGTTGCCCGCGACATCCTGCGATCCGGACGAGATGCGGGTGCCGAACTCCTGGCTTTGCAGGTCTATGCCGCTGTCGATCACGCCGACGCCGATGCCCCTGCCGGTCGCGCCGACATTATACGCGGCGAGCGCGTTCATCGAGACGGCGCCGACGGTCGCGCGGTACTCTGTGGTGTCGTTGCCGGACGGCGTGGGGGTTGGCGCAGGCGTAGGGGCCGGCGTCGGTGTCGGAGTGGGGGTTGGGGTCGGCGCGGGTGTTGGCGTCGGCGTGGGAGTCGGGGCCGAGGGTGGAGCCGGCGTGGTGCCGATGCCGCCAGTGCCGCCCCCGCCGCATGCCGCGAGCAGGAACGCGGTACCAAATGTCGCCGACTGCAACAGACCAGACTCTAAGCGTCGCATGAATCCCACCCCTGTTGCCCTGATAACGTAATAAAATACAAAGCGTTACGCGACGGTAAACGACCGGACGTTCGACGGTGGTGCAGCCGGAGCCGGCTTGCCCGCTCGGGTCGGGGTGCCTAGAGGTTCGCGCCATGCTTGCCCGCCTCGACCATGTCCGCAACTGGATCTTCGATCTCGACAATACGCTGTACCCGGCGAGCGCTGACCTGTTCGCGCAGGTCGACGCGCGGATGACCGGGTTCATCCAGGATCTGCTCGGGCTCGAGCATGACGAGGCGCGGCGCGTGCAGAAGGGGTATTTCCACAACCACGGCACGACGCTGTCAGGGCTGATGACCGAGCATCATGTCGATCCGCATGCGTTCCTGGCGCACGTCCACGATATCGAGATGGACGTGATCGAGCATGACGCGCCGCTGGTCGCGGCGATCGCCAAGCTGCCCGGGCGCAAGCTCGTCTTCACCAACGGCGATACACCTTACGCGACGCGCATCCTCGACCGGCTGGGCCTGAGCGAAAGCTTCGAGGCGATCCACGATATCCACGCGATGAACCTGATGCCGAAGCCGCATGCGTCCGCCTATGCCGGGTTCTGCGCGGCGTTCGACATAGACCCGACGGAATCGCTGTTCGCCGACGACATGGCGCGCAACCTGACGCCCGCCAAGGCGATCGGGATGACCACGGTCTGGATCGACAACGGCTCCGAGCAGTCGCCGGATGTTGCGCGCGATCACATCGATTTTACCGTGCCCGTGCTTGCGCCGTGGCTCGAAACCATCCTGGAGACATCATGACCTTGCAGACCATCATCGACGCCGCCTGGGACGACCGCGCGAACCTGGGTTTTGACACGAAGGGCGAGGTACGCGACGCGGTCGACAGCGCGCTGGCGATGCTGGACGCCGGCACCGCGCGTGTCGCTGAGCCCGTGGATGGCGGCTGGCAGGTCAACCAGTGGCTCAAAAAGGCCGTGCTGCTGTCGTTTCGGCTCAACGACAATGTCGTGATCGATGGCGGTTCGGCCGGCGCCCCGGCGTTCGACAAGGTGCCGTCGAAGTTCGCCGGCTGGGGCGAGCCCGAGTTCCGCGCGGCGGGTATCCGCGTCGTGCCCGGTGCGGTCGCGCGGCGCGGGAGCTTCATCGCCAAGGGTGCGATCCTGATGCCGAGCTTCGTCAACATCGGCGCCCATGTCGGCGAGGGCACGATGGTCGACGCCTGGGCGACGGTCGGGTCGTGCGCGCAGATCGGCAAGAACGTCCATCTGTCGGGCGGTGCCGGCATCGGCGGCGTACTCGAGCCGTTGCAGGCGGACCCGGTCATCATCGGCGACGGCGCGTTCATCGGCGCGCGTGCCGAAGTGGCCGAGGGCGTCCGCGTCGGCGAGGGCGCGGTGCTGTCGATGGGCGTGTATCTGGGCGCATCGACCAAGATCATCGACCGCGCGACCGGCGAAGTGTTCAAGGGCGAAGTGCCACCCTATGCCGTGGTCGTGCCGGGTTCGATCGGCGGCGGAGACGGCAACCCGGCGCTGTATTGCGCCGTGATCGTCAAGCGCGTCGACGCACAGACGCGCTCCAAGACCAGCATCAACGACCTGTTGCGGGACTGACGGCTCGATGCCCACGTCTCGTCCCGACGACCCCGGTGTCGTCTCGACAACGCGGCGGGCGCTGCCTATCCGGTGTTAAACATTCCGAGGAGAACTATTTTGACCGCTGCCGCCAGCCAGGTACTCGACCGCGTCCTCGTCCTTGAAATGGTCCGCGTGACCGAGGCCGCTGCGATCGCCGCCTCCACGCTCGTCGGTCGTGGCGACGAAAAGGCCGCCGATGCCGCCGCCGTCGAGGCGATGCGCGAGGCGCTCAATTCGCTGTACATGGACGGCACCGTCGTGATCGGCGAGGGCGAGCGCGACGAGGCGCCGATGCTGTTCATCGGCGAGAAGGTCGGTTCCGCGATCGGCACGGGCCCGAAGATCGACATCGCGCTCGATCCGCTGGAAGGCACGACGATCTGCGCGACCGCGGGGCCGAACAGCCTCGCCGTGCTGGCGATCGCCGAAGAGGGCGGGCTGCTCAACGCACCCGACGTCTACATGGACAAGATCGCGGTCGGGCCGGGCTATCCCGAGGGTATCATCGACCTCGACAAGACTCCGACCCAGAACATCATGGCGGTTGCGGCCGCAAAGGGCGTGCCGGCGCGCGATCTGATCGTGTGCGTGCTCGACCGGCCGCGTCACGAGGCGATGATCGCCGAACTGCGTCAGGTCGGCTGCGGCATCATGCTGATAGGTGACGGCGACGTCGCGGGCGTGATCGCGACGTCGGATCCCGAGACCACGGTCGACGTGTATATGGGTTCGGGCGGTGCTCCCGAAGGCGTGCTGGCATGCGCGGCGCTGCGCTGCGTCGGTGGCCAGTTCAAGGGCCGCCTGCTGTTCCGCAACGACGACGAGCGCGGCCGTGCGGCAAAGTGGGGGATCACCGACCTCGACAAGCAGTACGACCTGTCCGAGATGGCCAAGGGCGACTGCATCTTCGCCGCGACCGGGGTTACCGATGGCTCGCTGCTGGCCGGCGTGAAGCGGAAGAAGGGCAAGATGACCACGGAGAGCGTCGTGATGCGCGCCTCGTCGGGCACAGTCCGCTGGGTCAAGGGCGAACATCGCACCGATTGAACCAACAGTACCGCCCCGGCGAAGGCCGGGGTCCAATTGGGGAACGTCGCTAAAGAAGCGATGCGAATCTTTACTGCGGACGTTCCAATTGGGCCCCGGCCTTCGCCGGGGTGGAGTGCTGGGCTAGGGTGGTGAACCAAACACCATGTTTCCCCGCGAAGGCGGGGATCCAGACTGGGCTCCCGCCTTCGCGGGAGAACAAGGACGTGGCGGGTTACGATCTTCGTACCACCGCTCAACGCTTCACAAAGACTTCCGCAGCGTCAGTTCTTCATCCGCCAGCCGGTCTTGAAGATCCAGGCGATCGCGATCAGGCACGCCGCCAGGAAGCCCGCCGTCACCGCGAGGCTGACGCCCACCGCGACGTCGCCTTGCCCGAAGAAGCTCCAGCGGAAACCGCTCACCAGATACACGACCGGGTTGAACAGGCTGACCGTGCGCCACGGCTGCGGCAACATGTCGATCGAGTAGAAGGCGCCGCCGAGGAAGGTCAGCGGCGTGATCAGCAGCGCGGGCACGAAGTTCAGCTGCTCGAAGCCGTTGGCCCACACGCCGATGATAAACCCGAACAGGCTGAACGCCACCGCGGTCAGGATCAGGAAGGCGATCATTGCGAGCGGATGCTCGATCCTTAGCGGTACGAAGAACGCCGCGGTCGCCAGAATGATCAGGCCGATGATCACCGACTTGGTGGTCGCCGCGCCGACATAGCCGATCACCATCTCCATCGCCGAGACGGGCGCGGAGAGCAGTTCGTAGATCGTGCCGGTGAATTTGGGGAAGTAAATGCCGATCGACGCGTTCGCGATGCTCTGCGTCAGCAACGACAGCATGATCAGCCCGGGAACGATGAAGCTACCGTAATCGACGCCGCCGACGGTTTGCATCCGGCTGCCGATCGCACCGCCGAAGACGATGAAATACAGCGATGTCGTGAGCACGGGGGTGACGAGGCTCTGCCACAGCGTGCGAAGCCCCCGCGCCATTTCGAAGCGATAGATCGCCCAGATGCCATGCCAGTTGAGGAAGGGGGCGTTCATGCGCGGTCTCCGACGAGATCGACGAAGATGTCTTCGAGACTCGACTTGCTGGTTTCGAGGTCCTTGAAGCCGATGCTGAGTTCGCTGAGTTTGCGCAGCAACGACGGGATACCGGTGTGGTCGGCCTGCGCGTCGAACACGTAGCGCAGGCGCTTGCCGTCGTCCTCCAACGACAGGTCCCACTCCGCCAGTTCCGGCGGGATCGTCGTCATCGAATCCTGCAGCGCGATGTCGAGTTCGCGCTTGCCGAGCTTCTTCATCAGCGACGCCTTGTCGTCGACGAGCAGCAGCTTGCCCTTGTCGATCACGCCGACGCGGTCGGCCATTTCCTCGGCCTCCTCAATATAGTGCGTCGTCAGGATGATCGTCGTGCCGCCTTCGCGCAGGCGGTGGACCAGCTTCCACATGTCACGACGCAGGGCGACATCGACGCCGGCGGTGGGTTCGTCGAGGAACAGGATTTCGGGTTCGTGCGCGAGCGCCTTTGCGATCAGCACGCGGCGTTTCATGCCGCCCGACAGTTCGCGGATCTTCGCGTCGCGCTTGTCCCAGAGCGAGAGGTCGCGGAGCACCTGTTCGATATAGTCGCTATGCCCTGACCGGCCGAACAGGCGGCGGCTGAAGGTGACGGTGGCGAGCACCGTCTCGAACATGTCGACGTTGAGTTCCTGCGGGACCAGGCCGATGCGGCTGCGCGCCTGCTTATAGTCGCGGATCGCGTCGTAGCCCGCGACCTTGATGGTGCCGGCCGACGGCGTGACGATGCCGCAGATGATGCTGATGAGGGTCGTCTTGCCGGCGCCGTTGGGGCCGAGGAGGGCGAAGATCTCGCCTTTTTGGATGTCGAGGTCGACCGGGTGGAGGGCAGTGGTGCCGCTCTTGTAGGTCTTGGTGACGCCCGCGACGGACAGGATCGGTTCGGTCATAGGCACCCCTTTTTCGTGGGTGTCAGATGGGGTGTGGGGGGTGAGAATGATAGGGGCGGCCATCCCATTCCCGTCAGCCACCCCGTCATGCCGGGCTTGTTCCGGCATCCACCCTTCCGCGTATCAGCTGCCTGAGAGTTTGCGGAACGGTGGACCCCGGAACCAGTCCGGGGTGACGGAGTGGGTGGGGTTAGCTTACGCGAGCTGCGGCTACCGCCTTTTGGAGGTCCTCCAGCGGGAGCGCGCCCGACAACACTCGGTCGCCAACCACCCAGCTCGGGGTGCCGGTCATGCCGAGCTTGGCAGCGGTTTCCATGTTCTTGGCGATTTCCGCGTCGGCGGTCTTGGTGAAGCTCGCCTGTGTCGTGTCGACGCCCGCCTTGCTCGCTGCCGCGGCGATCGAGGCGTCGCTGACCGGGCCGGCGGCGTAGAGCGCGTCGTGGAAGGTAGCGAACTTGCCCTGTTGTGCGGCGGCCAGGCTGGCGCGCGCAGCGATGCGGCTTTCTGCGCTGAGGATCGGGAGTTCGCGGAAGACCACGCGGACCTGCGGGTCGGCGGCGATGAGCTTGGCGATCATCGGCAGGCTCGCGCGACAGTATCCGCAATTATAGTCGAAATACTCGACCAGCGTGACGTCGCCCTTGGGGTTGCCGGCCCACGCGCTGCCGAACGGCGTGACAATCGCGTCGCGGTTGGCGGTGACGGTCTTGCCGGACTCGCGGTCGCGCAGCTTGTCCATCGCTTCGGGGAGGATCTCGGGGTGCGCCAGGACATAGTCGTGGACGATCGCTTCGACCTGCGCGCGCTCGACGCCGCCGCCGTGGCGGTCATAGCCCCAGACCGCAAGGCCTCCGATGACGGCGCTCGCGGCTGCGATGGCCGGGAATGTGAATTTGCTCATTTGCGGCGCTTATACTGCTTGGGATTGTCGTCCATCTCGTTCTGCGCGGCCATCGCGATATCCTGTGCGCGGATCCAGTCGGTCGTGTTCGCGGGGATGTTCGCCAGCGCATATTGCGCGCTCGCCGACGCGGTCCGCATGTCGCCGCCCATGCTGGCACGCTCGGCGGTGGCGAGCGCCGCGCGCGCGGTGTCGCCGGTCAGCTCGTAGACCGTGCCGAGTTGCATCCAGGCGAACGGGTTCTGGTCGTCGCGGCCGACCGCGGTGCGCAGGACCCTAGTGGCCTCGGGGTAGTTCGCTTTGTTCTCGGTCGCGATCAGCGCGTGGCCAAAGGTGGTGGCGATCAGCGGGTTGTTGCGCGAACCCTCCGTGGCTTCGCGCAAGGGGACCAGCGATTCGGTCGGCTTGCCGGCCTCGAGCAGGATCTGCCCCTTGATTTCGAGGAAATACGGGTCGGTGGGCTCGGCCTTCACCAGCGCGTTGGCCTCGGCATCGGCTTTGTCGGGGTAGCCGGCTTTGTGATACGCGTAGGCGCGGGCGTAGTGCGCGTAGATCGACTGGTTGCTGGGCGGGTAGGCTTGGAGCGTCTGGTCGGCGGGCATGACGTAGCCGGCGAGCTTGGCTTTCACGCGGCGGAAGCGTTCTTCGAGGGCCGCGTCGGGCTTGTTGGCCCAGGCGGGGGAGGCTTGCAGGTCGGCGGTGAGCGTTGCGACGCGTTCGCCCGAAAGGGGATGCGACTGCATGAACGGATCGATGTTGGCGGTGCCGAAGCGATACTCCTGCTGCTGCAATTTCTTGAAGAAGCTGAGCATGCCGCGGCCCGTGATGTTGGCCTCGCGGAGGAATTTCGCGCCGGTCGCGTCCGCGGTCGATTCCTGGACGCGGCTGAACGACAGGTAGCTGCCCATCGCAGCCTGTTGGCCCGCCGCCATGATACCGGCGCCTGCCTCTCCGCTGCCGGCCGCCATCGCGGCGAGGCCGAGGACCATCGAGAGCAGGTACATGCCCATTGCCGGCTTGGTGCCGCGGTCGGCGAGGACGACATGGCCGTCGGCGATGTGGCCGAGCTCGTGCGCGATCACGCCCTGGACTTCGTTGGCGTTGTCGGCGGCCTGGAGCAGTCCTGAATGGACATAGACGGTCTGGCCGCCGGCGACGAACGCGTTGATCGACTCGTCGTTGATCAGGACGACCTTCACGTCGCGCGTCGACAGGCCGGCCGCCTTGACGAGCGGGTTCGCCATCTCCGCGAACATGGTTTCGGTCTCGGCGTCGCGGAGGATCGACTGGGCCTGGAGAGGCTGCGTCCATAGAAGGAGGGCGGTGGCTGCGGCGGCTACTAGGCGCTTCATTTTGCGGGTTATCGTCGATTGGGGGCGGGGGGGCAATGGTCGTGCGGTAAGGGGTGCGGTGGAGTGAAGTTCACAAAGTGCAGACGCTGGGAGCGTTTCTGCGGGTTGGGGGAGTGCGGTTGGCATTGGGGAGGGGAGCAGGGTTTGATGGTGTAGGACAGGGGTTAGGAGGGGGCTTCTAGGAGGCGTTGCGCTGGTTCGATCCTAGACGCGCGGCGTCGCACGTTAGGTGTCACGCCCGCACCGATCACCTCCCCGGCGGAGGCCGGGGTCCAGTTGAGGAGCGTTGCTAACTGGGGGTGGCGCTTCGTTATTGCCACCTTTCCAACTGGGCCCCGGCCTTCGCCGGGGTGGTGTCGGGTGGTGTCGGGTGGTGTCGGGTGGTGGGAGGGGCCCCCTCACTAGCGGACCCAAACTTCGCATCGCCCTCGTGTCTTGTTCACCCGCGAAGGCGGGTGCCCAGTCTGGGTCCCCGCCTTCGCGGGGAAACAAGCTTTTTTCGTCGCCATGGGGGCGTTGGACGTTCACGGCCACCATGCGGCCGGACGATCGCCCCCTCCACAAACGAAAACGGGCGCGGCCTTTCGGTCGCGCCCGTTCTCTGGTTCAGCGTCCGGCGTTAGCCGAAGGTGCGCTGCCACCAGCCGCGGCGGGGGGCGCCGTCGGGGTCGTCATTGGTGCCCTCGTTGCTGTCCCCGTCGCTACGGGGCGTCGCGACGTCCTGTGGCTGGACTTCAGCCTTGGGCGGGACGGTCTCGATCGGCGTGGCGAGCGGCTCGCTGCTCGGGGCGACGTCGCCGGCGTCGACGATGGCGGCCTTGCGGGGACGACCGCGCGGCTTGGCAGCCTTGGCAGGCGCTTCCTCGACGACCGGCGTTTCCACCGCGGCGTCCGACGCCTTGCGACGCGCACGCTTCGGCTTGGGGGCCGAGGCTTCGATGGTCTCGGCAGGCGTTGCGCTCACCTCGTCCATCGTGGCGTCGGCGACCGCGGCGCGACGACGACGGCCTGCCTTCGGTGCAACCGGCTCGGCCGCGACGGGCTCCGGAACGACCAGTTCCGGAGCGATGGGCTCGGGAACGACCGGCTCGGGAACCACCGGCTCCGGCGTGACCGTCTCGGCTTCCGCCTCGACCGCGCGGGGCTTGCGACTGCGGCGTGCCTTCGGGGCTGCCTCAGCGACCGCTTCGGCGATGTTCGCCGCCGCGGCTGCCGCCCGCGCCCGAGGACGACGACGCATCTTCGGACTCTCGACCGCTTCCGCGACCGGGGCTTCCTCGACGGCCGGCTCTTGCACCGGCTCGTAAGGCGGCTCGGCATAGGTCGACTCGACCGGCTCATACGGCTCGGGCTCAGGTGCCTCGGCGATCAGCTGGGCATCGTCGATGCTGCTGACGGCGATCGACTGGCCGTTCTGCCCGTTGCCCTGCCCATTACCCTGTTCGTTGCGACGACCGCCACGACGACCGCGACGGCCGCGACGACGACGGCCTTCGCCCTCGACGCCGTTCGCCTGATCGGCAGAAGCGCCGTCCTCGACCGCTTCGCCACCGCCGACTTCGACGATGTCGCCCTCGACCTCGTCGATTTCCTCGACGTTGGTGTCGGCGTCCTCGAAAGTACCATCCTCGTTGACGCCCTCTGCGGCACCTTCCTCACCCGGACGCGCGCGACCGCGACGGCCGCGGCGACGACGGCGCTTCTTGCCGCCCTCGCCATCGGCATCTCGACCCTCGCGGGGCGCACGCTGCTCGCCGTTGCCCTCGCGGGGCTCACGCCCCCCCTCACGACGGCGCGGCTGCTCGGCTTCGGCCTCTTCGACCTCGTCCTCCTCGATCTCGTCCTCGATCTCCTCGGGGAGGTCGTCCTCGTCTTCCTCGATAATCTGGACGAACTTCGGCGCGTGCGCGGGCGGTGGGCCACTGGCCTCGACCGTCATGTGCGCGCCTTCCTCGTCCTGGCCGGGGATGATCTCGACGATCACGCCGTAGCGATCCTCGATCTCCGAGATGTCGGCGCGCTTGCGGTTAAGGATGTAGACCGCGGCTTCCTGGCTGGCGCGCAGGGTGAGCAGCGACCCGCGACCGCGGGCGGCCTCGTCCTCGATAAGGCGAAGCGCTGAGATGCCCGACGAGGACGCGGTACGGACCAGGCCGGTGCCTTCGCAATGCGGGCAGGGGCGCGTGGACGCTTCGAGCACGCCGGTGCGCAGACGCTGGCGGCTCATTTCCATGAGGCCGAACGACGAGATGCGGCCGATCTGGATGCGCGCGCGATCGTTCTTGAGCGCCTCCTTCATCGCCTTTTCGACCTTACGGACGTTGGAATTGTTATCCATGTCGATGAAGTCGATGACGACGAGCCCGGCCATGTCGCGCAGGCGGAGCTGGCGGCCGATTTCCTGGGCGGCCTCGAGGTTTGTCGCGGTCGCGGTCTGCTCGATCGAATGCTCGCGCGTCGAACGACCCGAGTTGATGTCGATCGAGACGAGCGCCTCGGTCGGGTTGATGACGAGGTAGCCACCCGACTTCAGCTGGACGACGGGGTGGTACATCGCGGCAAGCTGATCCTCGACGCCGGCGCGCTGGAACAGGGGAACCGGATCGGCGTAATGCTTGATGCGACGGGCGTGCGTCGGCATCAGCAGGCGCATGAACTCGCGCGCCTGGCGATAGCCGTCCTCGCCCTCGACGATGACCTCTTCGATTTCCTTGTTGTAGATGTCGCGGATCGCCCGCTTGATCAGGTCGCTGTCGCCGTAGACTAGCGCGGGGGCCGACGCATTCAGCGTGGCCTCGCGGATGCCGTCCCAGAGACGTGCGAGGTAATCGAAGTCGCGCTTGATCTCGACCTTCGAGCGCTGGAGGCCCGCGGTGCGGACGATGCAGCCCATCGATGGCGGCAACTGCATGTCGGCCATGATCGTCTTGAGACGCTTGCGATCGCCCGCGTTGCTGATCTTGCGCGAAATGCCGCCGCCGTGGCTCGTGTTCGGCATCAGCACGCAGTAGCGGCCGGCGAGCGACAGGTATGTGGTCAGCGCGGCGCCCTTGTTGCCGCGCTCCTCCTTGACGACCTGGACGAGCAGCACCTGGCGGCGATGGATCACGTCCTGGATCTTGTAGCGGCGGCGTAGGTTCATGCGACGCTCGCGCAGGTCTTCCACGGCTGCATCGTCGCCGTTCGACTTGCGTTTCCGTCGCGGGGCCTCACCCGAGTCTGGGCCGCCTTCAAGCTCGTCGGCGACGTCGGGATCTACCCCGCCATCGTCCTCGAAGCGCTCGATGTCGTCCTCGTCGTCACCCTCTTCGTCGTCCGAGTCGTAGTCGGCACGCAGCGCGGCTTCCTCGGCGGCGTGCTCGGCTTCTTCGCGAAGTAGCGCGTCGCGATCTTCCTTGGGAATCTGGTAGTAATCGGGGTGGATCTCGCTGAACGCGAGGAAGCCGTGGCGATTGCCGCCGTAATCGATAAACGCCGCCTGGAGCGACGGCTCGACCCGCGTGACCTTGGCGAGGTAGATATTGCCCTTGAGCTGCTTGCGTTCGGCACTCTCGAAATCGAATTCCTCGATCCGGTTACCCTTGACGACTGCGATCCGGGTTTCTTCCCGGTGGCGTGCGTCGATCAGCATGCGCGTTGTCATTATAGATTCTCCGCGCGCGCGCCGGGCCTGTCGGCAGCCGTCGCGCGCAAGATGGTGGGGCGGTCGGACACGGACGTCCTGACTCGCGGAAGGTATGCGAAACTGCCTCTGCTCGGCGCGCATGCCGCGGGAACTCTCCCTGCGGCGCCCGCACGACCGCGATCCCGTCGGCGAAGGCCGGTCGGAGAGCGGGGCGGGGGGAATGCGTCATTCGAGCGTCAACCTGAATTGCCGCGCCGGCGAGGATCCGCAGGCGGGCGTCGAGACCGGCGCGTCGCTGGTATAAAACTAGGCGACACACGGCTGTACGACAGGACTAGCACTGCATACCCGATCTCGCAACTAGGCCGACATCGGCCGCTTTCCAGCGCATTTCGGCGCGAAATCGGGGCGGGAAGGCGCAGACTTGCCGGAGCGGCAGAGCCTTGCCGGCCCATACGTGGCAAACGGCGAATTAACCGCACTGCGCAACCGCGTCTTGTGATGCGCAGTCGTATCGCTCGCTCACAGTGATCGGATGTATCGATCAAATGGGGTGTAGCATGGGTTTTCTCTGGACCGGCGGCAGGTCCGCACGGCAAGGGCGCGGGGTGTTCACCATACTCGCCCTCATGGCCGGCTGGCTGTCGAGCGTCCCCGCCTGGGCGGCGACCGTGCAGAGCGTCGCGGTCAGGGACGGGCGGATCGTCATCCGCTTTGACGAGGCGGTCGGGAACGCGGCCAGCCGGATCCTGACCGGACAGCATCAGATCGCGGTCGACGTGTCGGGTGCTACTCCGGGGCGGGAGGTCGCCGGGCGCGGGCTGGTTACCGGCGTCGCGCAGATGCGCAGCGGCCGGTCGGGGATGCGGATCGTGTTCGACCTGGCCGAGCCGGCGATCGTCACCGACGGCGGGTTCGACCCCGACGGGCGCGAGTTGACGCTGGCGCTGCGCAAGGTCGACGACGACCAGTTCGCGCAGGCCGGGATCGCCGGGCCGCTCAACTTCTTTCCGTTCAATTTCGGCGCGGCCTCGCGGCCCAAATACAAGGTGTCGGTCGCGGTGCCGCCCAAGGCCCGGGGGATGCGGCTGCCGCGCGTGCAGGGCGACGACACGCGGCCGCTGGTGGTGATCGATGCGGGGCATGGCGGCGTCGATCCGGGCGCGATCGGGCCAAACGGGCTGCGCGAGAAGGACGTGACGCTGAAGGTGGCAAAGGCGATCCGCGACGAGTTGCTCGCCTCCGGCCGGGTGCGCGTGGCGCTGACCCGCGAGGACGACCGCTATCTCGTCCTGCGCGAGCGGTACGGCGTGGCGCGGCGGTTGAAGGGCGACCTGTTCATCTCGATCCACTGCGACAGCACGGGGTCGGAGGATGCGACCGGGGCGACCGCCTACACGCTGTCCGAGGTGGCGTCCGACAAGGAGGCTGCGCGGCTGGCCGCGCGCGAGAACAAGGCAGACGTGATCTCGGGCGTGAATCTCGGCGAGGCGCCCGCGGACGTGTCGTCGATCCTGATCGACCTGACGCAGCGCGAGACGATGAATTCGTCGGCGACGTTCGCGCGGTTGCTCGGGCGCGAGGCGCGGCCGTTGATGCCGCTCAAGGCGAACTTCCACCGGATGGCGTCGCTGATGGTCTTGAAGGCGCCGGACATGCCGTCGATCCTGTTCGAGACGGGGTATATCTCGAACCCGCAGGACGCGGCGTTTTTGGATAGCAGCGAGGGGCGGCACCGGATCGCGGAGAGCGTGACGCGGGCGGTCGAGGTGCATTTCGCGCGGCGGATGGCGACGCGGTAGAGTTCAGGAGAGAGCAACCTGCCCTTCGCGGGAACAACATGCTTCTGGTGCACTATGCGCTTCCTCAGCCCTCCGTCACCCCGGACCTGTTCCGGGGTCCACGGTTCCGCAAACTCGCGTCTCTCGATCATGCGGCACGGTGGATGCCGGAACAAGCCCGGTATGACGGAGGGGGGCGGTAGTTGCGCTCCAAGAGCTTACCCGGCATTCGGAAGCCTGAATTTTCAGGACACACCAGATGGCCGACACGACGCGGGGCGTATCCGACACCGGCCCCGAAACCAGCATGCGAGAACTGACGTTCCGCGGGATCGTGCTCGGCGGGATCATCACGCTGCTGTTCACCGCGGCGAACGTCTATCTCGGGCTCAAGATCGGGCTGACGTTCGCGACCTCGATCCCGGCCGCGGTGATCTCGATGGCGGTGCTGCGGCTGTTCAAGGATTCGACGATCCTCGAGAACAACATCGTCCAGACGATCGCGTCCGCCGCGGGGACGCTGGCGGCGATCATCTTCGTGTTGCCGGGCCTCGTGATGATCGGCTGGTGGCAGGGCTTTCCGTTCTTCACCACCGCAGCGATCACGATGTTCGGCGGCGTGCTCGGCGTGCTGTTCTCGGTACCGCTGCGCCGTGCGCTCGTCGTCGACACCGTGCTGCCGTATCCGGAAGGCCGCGCGGCCGCGGAGGTGCTGAAGGTCGGCGCGGGGAGTCGCGAAGGCGGTGAGGAGAGCGCGCGCGGGCTCGGCATCATCGTCGCCAACGCGGTCGTCTCGGCCGGGTTCGCGATCCTGACGCAGACCAAGCTGGTCGCTGCCGAGGCTGCGACGTGGTTTCGCGTCGGTGCGGGCGCGACCGGGATCTCGGGCGGGCTGTCGTTCGCGTTGCTCGGCGCGGGGCATCTGGTCGGCATCTCGGTCGGCATGGCGATGTTTGCGGGCGTGGTGATCGGCTGGTGGATCCTGCTGCCGATTCTCACCTCTGGCGGGAGCGTCACCGGGACCGCTGAGGTCATCGCTACAACGGTATTCCGCTCGGACGTTCGGTTTTTCGGCGCGGGCGTGATCGGGGTGGCGGCGATCTGGACGTTGCTTAAGATCGCCGGTCCCGTCGTTGGCGGTGTGCGTTCGGCGCTGGCGGCATCGGCGGCCAAGCGCGGCGGCGAAGTGCTGGCGCTGGAGGAGCGCGACATTCCGATCGGGATCGTCGGCATCGCCTCGCTGGCGATGCTGGTGCCGATCGGCATCCTGCTCTGGACCGTCTTGCAGGGCGGGCCGCTGGAGGCGTCGGCGATCGGGCTGATCGCGGGCAGCCTGGTGTTCATCCTGGTCATCGGCCTCGTGATCGCAGCGGTGTGCGGGTACATGGCCGGGCTGATCGGCGCGTCGAACTCGCCGGTGTCGGGGATCGGCATCCTCGCCATCCTGGCAGCATCGATCCTGCTGGTGTCGTGGTTCGGCCGGGCGGTCGAGCCGGGGACGACGCAGGCCTTGGTCGCCTACGGGCTGATCGTGACGGGCATCGTGTTCGGGATCGCGACGATCTCGAACGACAATCTGCAGGATCTGAAGACCGGGCAGCTGGTCGGTGCGACGCCGTGGAAACAGCAGGTCGCGTTGCTGATCGGCGTGGTGTTCGGGTCGATCGTGGTGCCGCCGGTGTTGAACTTGCTAGGGAGTACGCTTGGGTTTGCCGGTGCGCCGGGGGCAGGGCCGAACGCGCTGGCGGCGCCCCAGGCGGCGTTGATCTCGGCACTGGCGAAGGGCGTTCTCGGGGGCAATCTCAACTGGGCGATGATTGGCTATGGCGCGCTGACCGGCGTGGTTGTGATCGCGGTCGACGAGCTGCTCGGCAAGGCGGGGAAGCTGCGGTTGCCGCCACTGGGCGTCGGGCTTGGTGTGTATCTGCCGATGTCGGTGACGTTGCCGGTGACGATCGGGGCGGTCGTGGGGTTTGCGTATGATCGTTGGGCGGACCGGGCTCGCGATCCTGAACTGGCCAAGCGGATGGGTGTGCTGACCGCAACCGGGATGATCGTCGGGGAGTCGCTTTGGGGCGTTGGGTTTGCGGGGATCGTGTATTTGACCAACAAGGAGACGCCGCTGGCGCTGGTCGGCGATGGGTTCGCGAGTTTTGCGCTGGTTGGCGGGACGCTGCTGTTTGCGGTGCTGACGTGGGTGATGTACCGGCGGACGATGTCGGCTTCCCAGTAATTGCAATCGTCATGCCGGACTTGTTCCGGCATCCACCGTGCCGCATTCTCTCAAGCTATCGAGTACCGGGACGGGTGGACCCCGGAACAAGCCCGGGGTGACGGAGAAGGATGTTTGTCGCCCCGCGAAGGCGGGGATCCAGACTGGGCTCCCGCCTTCGGGAGAACGAGATTGGGTTGGGACCTTCGCCCATTCCACCACCCCGGCGGAGGCCGGGGCCCAATTGGAAAGGTGGGAATAACGGAACGCTGCCCGTTGTTAGCAGCGTTCCCCGATTGGGCCACGGCCTTCGCCGGGGTGGTTGTCTACTAGGTCGGGGTGCGCCTATCCCCCCTTCACTTCATCGCGGCAAGCATGTCCTTGATCGGCACGAATGCGAACCCGACCGAACTGTCCGCGATCCCGTACGGCATGAAGATCGTATCGCCATGCTTCAGCGCCCCGCAGCTATAGACGACGTTGGGCACATAGCCCTCGCGGTCCTGATCCTTCGCCGCCAGGATCGGCTGCTTCGTCCGGCCGATGACCTTCGACGGATCGTCCTTGTCGAGCAGCACCGCGCCGATCGAATATTTGCGCATCGCACCGACGCCGTGCGTCAGCAGCAGCCAGCCCTCGTCGAGCTCGATCGGCGGGCCGCAATTGCCGATCTGGACCAGCTCCCACGGATATTCCGGCGTCAGGATCTTTTCGCCGTCGTCCCAGTCGGTCAGCGTGTCGGACTTGAGCAGGAACAGGTTCTCGCCGTCCTGCCGGCCGATCATCATGTACTGGCCGTTCACCTTGCGCGGGAACAACGCCATGCCCTTGTTGCGCGCGGCGGGGCCAGTCATCGGCACGAGGTCGAACGCGCGGAAATCGCGGGTGCGCATCAGCTCGGACTGGATCACCGAGCCGTTATACGCGGTGTAGGTGCCGATCCACTCATAGTCGCCGTCCTCGTGCTGGAACCGGACGATGCGCAGATCCTCGAGCCCCTTCGACTGCGCCTGCGTGATCGGGAAGATAACCGTGCCGCTCAGCGTGCTGTCGCGGTGGCGATATACGGTGACGGGGCCGATCGGCATCTCGTCCTCGCCGCTGCCGACCGCGTCGGTCGCGGTCGCAAACGGGGGCTCGGGCGCGAGCTTCATCTGGTTTTCGCAGGTGATGATGCCCTCGCGAAACGCGACCGACGAGATGTGACCTTCGCCGACCGCGCGCAAGCTCATCAGGATCCGCATCGACCCAGGCGGCATGCCCGACTGGTCGAAATGCGGCACCGCGCTCGGGTTCATCAGCGCGGCCGCGGCATAGCTGTATTCGTGGCAGAAATACGCGCCGATCAGCTGGCGCTTCTCGTCGCCGATCTCCGCGCCGTTCAGCCCGAGCATATCCTCGATCTGGTCGTAGCGCGTCATGAACACGCGCCGCGTCTGCCAGTGGCGTGCTTCGAAATCCTTCAGCACGACCTCGAGCTGCGCACGCGCCTGTGCGGGCGACATTTCCAGCACTTCGCCGACGAGCCGCTCGGTGCGGCTCGGTGCGCCGCCATGACCGCCCCAGGCGATATGGAACGGTCGCACGACGACACGCGAAGGGTCCGCGTGCAGCCGCAGCTGGTGGTTGAACAGATCCATCGTAGCAGTGCCCCGCGTCGTTCCACTCAGCGCGCCGCCCTTAGCGAGACCTGCTCCGGTCAGGCTAGGCGACGACGCGGGTGGCTCCTGCCACGCTTTGCGCTGCCTTTGATACCCCTGAAATGGCACAACTTGCGAGTTGGAGCGCCAAAATCGACTCGGCGCCCTGGTTTCGGTTGAGCCCGTTAGGCATCAAACCATCGTAGCAGCCGCCGTCAGCGACGCTGGCCAGCGGCAGGTCGAGGTCGTTGACGCCGAGGAACCAGCCGTATGCGCGCAACGCCTCGTCACGCCAGCGCACGTCTCCGGTCGCGTCATACGCCGCGGCGCACGCGTCGACGGTCGCCTGCGCCTCCAGCGGTTGCTGGTCGAACTGCAACGGCTCGGCATAGGGCCGGTTGAAGCTCTCCGAACCCACTGCGCGGAAACGACCCTCCGGCGACGTCTGCTTGGCGACGATCCAGTCGAGCGTGGCGAGGCCGCAGTCGATCAGATCCTGACGCCCGAGCGCCTGGCCAGCGCGGATCAGCGCCTGCGGGAGGCGCGTATTGTCGTAGGCGAGAACGATCTCGAACCACTGCCATTCCGGACGACGTGCCTTGGCGAGCAGGTCGAGATGGACCTTCGGGAAGGCTTCGAGGATCGAGAGCGACAGCTGATGGCCGGGCTTGGCCTCCAGCATCGCCGCCGCACCGAGCATCGCGAAGGCCTGCGCGCGCAACGAGCCAAGTTCCAGCGCCATCGACGCAGTGGAATCGAACATGGCGGTCGCCCAGTCGCGATGCTTCGCCGCCTGCGCATCGCGCGCGGTGACGCCGAGCGACCAGAGCGTGCGGCCGTTCGAATCCTCCGACCCCGCATCCTCGCACCACGTGCGATCATAGTTCATGAAGTTGCGGAAACGACGCGTGTCCGGGTTCCACGCGTACTGCACGAACGACGCATAGATCGTCATCCACTTGTCGCGCTGAACCTCGTCGATGTCGGGGATCGCGCTCATCAGCATCAGCGCACGACAATTGTCATCGATGCAGTAGCCGTGACGACGATCGGGAACCGAATAGATCGAATGCTGGAGCATCCCGGTCGAATCGCTCATGCGCTCGACCGCCGCGAAATCAGGCTTCAGCTGTTTCAGGGGCGCCGGCACTTTCAACAGGCGAAAAGGGCGCGCCGCCACGATCGCACGGATCTCCGTCATCATCGCCTCGGCCAGCTTCGGCCAGATCATCGTGCGGCCGCGCGCATAGGCGCGTTCGGCAAGACGGTTGCGATCGCGGTCGTTCGACATCAGCGCGTCGATCTCGCGTGCGAAGGCGTCGACGTCGCCGAACGGCACGAGCACGCCGTGGCCGTCCGCAAGAATCTCGGTCGCGTGCACATAGGGCGTCGAGATGACGGGCTTGCCGACGCCGATCGCGTAGCTGAGCGTGCCCGACGTGATCTGCGCAGGATTGGTGTAGGGCGTGACATACACGTCGGCTGCCTGAAGATAGTCGAGCAGTTCGCCATGTTCGAGAAACGCATCAACGAACGAGACGTTGTCCGCGACGCCGTTCTCGACCGCCAGGGCCTTCAGCTTGTCGCGGTATTTCTCGCCTTCATAGGCGACGAGGTTCGGGTGCGAGGCACCGAGCACGACGTACAGCAGGTCGGGATGTTTCGCGATGACCGTGGGGAGCGCGTTGATGACCGTCTCGATCCCCTTGTTGGGGGCGAGCAGGCCGAACGTCAGCATGACCTTGCGGCCTTCCCAGCCGAACTTGTCCTTCAGCGTGGCGGGATCGAGCAGATCGCGATCGGGCACGCCGTGCGGGATCATGACGATCTGGCGGGCGTTGGCGCCATAGACGCGCTGCAGGATGTCGCGGCCACGTTCGGCCATCACGATTACCCGGGCGGCGCGACGCAACAACCCTTCTAGCACGCGACGCTCGTCGGCATTGGGCTTCTCGAGGATCGTGTGGAGCGTGACGATGACCGGCAGCGTGGTGCGATCGAGCAGCGCAAGGATGTGCTCGCCGGCGGGGCCGCCGAAGATGCCGTATTCGTGCTGGAGCCAGATGGCCTGCGCGCCGCTGCTCTCGATCGCGCGGGCGGTTTCGATATACGCCGAAAGATCGGGCTCGGGGATCGTACCCGTCACTTCGGTCGGATAGTCGTATTTGCCGGGATGATCGTCCATCGCATAGACGTCGACGGCGATCTCGGGGAAGCGTGCGCGCATGGCCGTGAAAACGTCGGTCGTGAAGGTGGCGATGCCGCACTGCCTCGGCAGGAAATTACCGATCAGCGCCAGTCGCGCGATATTCCCACCGTCCGCCGGTTTCACCATACCCAATCCCTTGTTTGAGCGCGAGCCTCAGGCAGAGCCGGGTCGCGCAGCAATTTAAACGGTTCAGGTAGCATAAAGTTTCATGGCATACTGCAGTGCAGCACGGGAATAATAGCAATCTAAATCAAACCGATGTTTTGCGTCCCTCAGCCGCGACCGCGATAGGGCGCGATCCCCTGATCGGGCAGCCACAGGTCCTGCGGCGGTGCACTCGATTGCCAGAACACGTCGATCGGGATGCCGCCGCGCGGATACCAGTATCCGCCGATCCGCAGCCACACCGGCTCCATCTCGTCGAACAGGCGCTCGCCGATGCCGACGGTGCAATCCTCGTGGAACCCGGCATGGTTGCGAAAGCTGCTCAGGAACAGTTTGAGCGACTTGGATTCGACGATCGTGTCGCCCGGGACATAGTCGATGACGAGGTGCGCGAAGTCGGGCTGGCCGGTGACCGGGCACAGCGACGTGAACTCGGGCGCCGCGAACCGTACGAGATACGTCCGACCGGGCCGCGGGTTCGGAACATAATCGAGCACGGCCTCTTCTGGAGAGGCGGGGAGGGCGCTGTTCTGGCCGAGATGCAATGGGTTCTGGGGAGCGGTCATGTGCCGCCATGTAGGATGCGATTCGAATGCCGCAAAGTGGGTGAAGTTTTCCTCTGTCATGCCGGGCCCTTCGGCTGCGCTCAGGAGAGCCTCGTTCCGGCATCCACCCGTCGGCGGACTCCACGGGCGGCGAGCGCGCGGAACGGTGGACCCCGGAACGGGTCCGGGGTGACGGAGTGGGCGCTGATATGACGAAGACGAGACTCGTACCGATCCTCGGCGACCAGCTCACGATCGGCCTCGCTTCGTTGCGGGATTGCGATCCCGCGACCACGATCGTGCTGATGATGGAGGTCGCCGAGGAGACGACCTATGTCCGACACCACAAGCGCAAGATCGCCTATATCCTGTCGGCGATGCGGCATCACGTCGAGGCACTGCGCGAGGCCGGGTGGACGGTCGAATACACAAGGCTCGACGACCCCGACAATGCGGGCAGCTTCACCGGTGAGATCGCGCGCGGGGTCGAGCGGCATGATCCCGAACGGATCGTCGTCACGGAGGGCGGCGAGTGGCGCGTGATGGCGATGCTTGAAAGCTGGGAGACGCTGTTCGGCATCCCCGTCGAGATCCGCAGCGACGATCGCTTCCTAGCCAGCCATGCCGATTTCGAGACCTGGGCGGCGGAGCGGAAAACGCTGACGATGGAGTGGTTCTATCGGCAGATGCGGACCCGGACCGGGCTGTTGATGACCGCCGGCAAGCCCGAGGGCGACCGCTGGAACTTCGACAAGGAGAACCGCAAGCCCGCCAAGAACGACCTGCTGATGCCGCGGCCGCTGGTGTTCGCGCCGGATGCGATCACGCAGGACGTGCTGGCGCTGGTGGCCGAGCGGTTCGCGGATCATCCGGGGAGCCTGGATGGGTTCGACTATGCTGTGACCGCGAAGGATGCGGAGCGGCAGGCGGCGAATTTCTTCCGCCACGCGCTCCCGCAGTTCGGCGATTACGAGGACGCGATGCTCACCGGCGAGCGGCATCTGTGGCACTCGATCCTGTCGCCCTACATCAATTCGGGGCTGCTCGATCCGCTCGATCTTTGCCGTCGCGCGGAGGCGGAATATCGCGCCGGTCGTGCGCCGCTCAACGCGGTCGAGGGCTATATCCGCCAGATCATCGGCTGGCGCGAATATATGCGCGGGATCTACTGGCGCGAGGGACCGGATTACGTCGAGCGCAACTTCCTCGACCATCACCGCGAGCTGCCCGGCTGGTACTGGACCGGCGAGACCGACATGCACTGCTTGGCGCAGGCGATCGGCCAGACGCTGGAGACCGCACACGCGCATCACATCCAGCGGCTGATGGTGACGGGCAATTTCGCGCTGCTGATCGGCGCGGACCCGGCCAAGGTGCACCTCTGGTATCTGGAGGTCTATGTCGACGCTTATGAATGGGTCGAGTTGCCCAATACGCTGGGGATGAGCCAGTTCGGGGATGGCGGGCTGCTCGGGTCGAAACCCTATATCTCGTCGGGGGCGTATATCGACCGGATGTCCGATTATTGCGGACACTGCCGCTATAACGTGAAGCAGCGGATCGGGCCGGATGCGTGCCCGTTCAACGCGCTGTACTGGGATTTCCTCGCGCGGCACGAGGACAAGCTGGGGCGCAACAACCGGCTGGCGATGCCGTATCGCAACTGGGCGAAACAGTCCGACGCGGACCGCGAGGCGACGCGTGCGCAGGCGGCCGGGTTCCTCGCCTCCCTCGACGCGAGCGGCCCCGCTGGCTACTGACCGATCGAGCAGAAGGAGCCGCATATGGACGCGTTGGTAAGCACCGAATGGCTGGCGAACGAACTGGGCGCGAGTGATCTTCGGATCGTCGACGCGACCTACGCCGAGGGGCGCGATGCGGCGGCGGAGTATGAGGCGGCGCACATTCCCGGTGCGGTGTTCATGAACCTTGCCGAACTGCGCGATACCGACAGCGACCTGCCCAACACGCTGCCCTCGGCGGAGAAGTTCGCGAGCCGGATGCAGACGCTGGGCCTGGGCGATGGCATCCGCATCGTTCTGTACGACAGTTCGCCCTGGCACACGGCGGCGCGCGCGTGGTGGATGCTGCGGCTGTTCGGCGCGCACAACGTGGCGATCCTCGATGGCGGGTTTGCCAAGTGGCAGGCCGAGGGGCGTGAGATCGCGACGGGGAAAGAGACGCCGCGGCATCGGCACTTCACGACCTGGGCGGACCTTAAGGGCGTGCGCGATCTCGACCGGATGAAGGCGAACGTCGCAAGCGGCGCGGAGCAGGTGCTCGACGCGCGGTCCGCGACGCGCTTCACCGGCGCGGAGGAAGACCCGCGGCCGGGCACCGCGCCGGGGCATATTCCGGGCTCGAAGAACCTGCCGCAGGGCGCTGTGTTCAACGCGGACGGTACGTGGAAGACCGGTGACGCTCTGAAAGCCGAGTTCGACAAGGCTGGCGTCGACCTGTCGAAGCCGATTGTGATGACCTGCGGCTCGGGCATCACTGCCTCGGTGCTCGCATTCGGCGCCCATCTGCTCGGTAACGACGCGGCGCTGTACGACGGCAGCTGGTCCGAATGGGGCGGCGATCCCGAGACACCAAAGGCGACGGGAACGGCATGAGCAATATCGACAAGCCCGTCGGCGATGCGACCAAAGTCGTCCTCGCCGGTCGTCGCCCGGAGTGGACTCAAGGGATCGTCAGCCCGCCGGTCTGGCGCGCCTCGACTATCCTCTACGATTCGGTCGGTCATCTCCGCGAGAGCGCGACCCGCGATACGCATCACCGGCTGTTCTACGGCCGCAAGGGTACGCCGACGCAGTGGAGCCTCGCCGATGCTCTGACCTCGCTCGAGCCCGGCGCGGAGGGCACGTTCCTCTATTGCTCCGGCGTCGCGGCTATCGCTGCGGCGCTGCTGTCGGTACTGTCTCCGGGCGACGAACTGCTGCTGGTCGATAGCGCCTATGATCCGACGCGGGGCATGGCCGGCGGGCTGCTCAAGCGGTTCGGCATCACCACGCGCTACTACGACCCTATGGTCGGCGCCGGCATCGCCGACCTGATCGGCGAGAACACGCGGGCGATCTTCATGGAAAGCCCCGGTTCGCTGAGCTTCGAGGTGCAGGACGTCCCCGCGATCGTCGCCGCCGCCAAGGCGCGTGGCGTGACGACATTGCTCGACAACACCTGGGCCACCCCGCTGTTCTTCCCCGCGATCGAGCGCGGCGTGGACCTGACGATCCTCGCCGGCACCAAGTACGTCGTCGGCCATTCGGACGTCATGCTCGGCTCGGTCACCGCAGCCCCCGGCCACTTCAAGAAACTGCGCGAGACGAGTTTCCAGCTCGGCCAAGTCGCCAGCCCCGACGATTGCTGGCTCGGCAGCCGCGGCCTGCGCACGATGGCTGTTAGGCTGGCGCAACACCAGTCGAGCGCGCTGACGATCGCCAAGTGGCTCAATGGCCGCCCCGAGGTCGCACAGGTCCTCCACCCCGCACTCCCCGACTGCCCCGGCCACGACCTGTTCGTCCGCGACTTCAAGGGCTCCAGCGGCTTGTTCTCGTTCGTTCTCAACGGGGGAGACGAAGCCTCCCGCGCGGCGCTGATCGACACCCTCCAGCTGTTCGGCATCGGCTATAGCTGGGGTGGTTTCGAAAGCCTCGCCATCCCCGCCGACCCGCAGCGCCACCGCACCGTGACGAAGCGTGAGGCGGCGGGGCCGATGGTCCGCCTCCAGATCGGTCTCGAAGACCCCGCGGACCTGATCGCGGACTTGGAGGCGGGGTTGGCAGCGTTTCGAGCGCTGCGCGGCTGAAGATCTGCCGCGGCCGTCGATCCGCGGCCGAGGTTTCACCGCCGCGTCATCACGACGATAGGATCGCGCCGCTACCCTAGTCCTCGGCGTAGCGACGGGGCGAGTGATGACCGAGACACAGGGCGATCTGTTGGGCAGCGCCATCGTTCTGGTGAGTACGGCGGTGATGCTCTTCGCGGTACATCGGGCCAGTTCGTTGGAGGACACGCCGGACGTCCGCTGGGTCGTCGTCCTGAGCATCGTTCTGTCGATTACGGGCGTTGCCATCGTCATCGCGACATAGCCCGGTTGGCGTCATGCTTCCCTGGCGAGGGGAACGGAGCGAAGTTCGTTGCATCTAGGCGACTTCGGTGTGGCCCTCGCGCAACATGAGTCGTGTCAAACCCTGAGATCACGCAAGATTCGCTTGTGCGGCGCACCATGCGCTGTCACACATTCTTCACCGTACGAAAGACCGCACTCGGAGGCCCTGCCTCGATAGATGCGGCGTCGGCGGATGCAGGGCGGACATCGACTTCCAGTATCGAAAGGGAAACGATGCGCTTCACCACACTTCTTCTCGGCGGCATCGCATTGGCCGCCGCTACGCCCGCGTTCGCGCAGGATACCGCGCCTCCCAAGGAGGTTACGGTCACGGGGTCGGTCGGCCTCGTCAGCGACTATCGCTTCCGCGGCGTGTCACAGTCGGACGAGAACCTCGCCGTGCAGGGCGGCATCACGGTCGCGCACAAGAGCGGCGTGTATATCGGCACCTGGGCGTCGAACCTGTCCGGCTGGGGCACGTTCGGCGGCGCCAACATGGAGCTCGACCTGGTCGCAGGCTACAAAGTGCCGGTCGGCGGCGGCGCGCTGGACGTCGGTGCGACGTGGTACATGTATCCGGGCGGCTTCGATAACACCGACTTCATCGAACCCTATGCCAAGCTGTCGGGCACGGCCGGCCCGGTCGCGCTGCTGGCAGGGGTCGCCTATGCGCCCAAGCAGCAGGCGCTCGGACCCTGGTACACCAACGGTACGTCGGCCGCGAACGGGGTGTACGACCGCGTCAACGCCAAGGACGACAATCTGTACCTGTGGGGCGATGTGAGCAGCGGCATTCCCAACACCGGGCTGACCGTGAAGGCGCATGTCGGCCATTCGAACGGCAACAAGGGCCTCGGCCCCTTCGCGACCAGCGTGTCGCCGACCGGCGAATATTGGGACTGGCTGCTCGGCGCGGATTACGTGATCCCGACGACGCCGCTGACGCTGGGTGTCGCCTATGTCGACACCGACATCTCGAAGCGCGAATCGGCCTATCTCCAGCCGAGCTTCAGCCGTGGGCAGGACGGGACCGGTTCCATCGCTAACGGCAAGGTGCTGGTGTCGCTGACCGCGGCGTTCTGAGACTTTAAGAGCGACACGTTCCGGACGGGGTGTGGAACGTGTCGGCTTGCACACCAAAGCCTTGTTTCCCCGCGAAGGCGGGGACCCAGACTGGGCTCCCGCCTTCAGGGCCCCTTCAAAGTAGTACTTCGAAGGGAACCCTTCGCGGGAGAACAAGAGGCAGGAGATACCGCAACATCCACCCCGTCATCCTGGGCTTGACCCAGGATCCAGAGCCGCAGGCGTCGCGCTAATGGCTCTGGATCCTGACTTTCGTCAGGATGACGGGGTGGGGGCGGTGGGACGAGGCCCGATAATACGAAAAAGGGCGGCCCCGCGAGGAGCCGCCCTTTTTCGTACTTCGGTCAAAGACGGATCAGTTCGCCTTGGCGCGTGCGTCCTGGCCGTCGCCCTCGGGGGCGGCGACGATGTCGCGTGTCGTGGAGCCCTTGTCGACGACCGTGGTGTCCGGATCGCCCGCGCTCGAGCGGATGCCGGGATCGTCCGAGTCCGCGCCGGCATCGTTCAGCACGCCGGTTTCGGCAGGGCTGCGGGCCGCGGCGCCGCCGAACAGCGCGTCGAGCGTCTGCGCGTTGGCCGCGGTATCCTGCGGGCGGGCGGCGCCCGGCTGTGGCGGGACCAGCGCGAAGTCGGGCGGGATCACCAGCGGCGCCTGGCGCGCGACGGCGAACTCGTCGGGACGCGCGCGATCGAGGCTCTTGTTCGTCGCACAGCCGGACAGGAGGACGACGACGCTCGCCATACCGGCAGCCAGGGGCACAAACTTACGCATGGGAATTCTCCACAGGGGGCTTCTCGCGCACGAGTAGCGCCCGAACAAGCAGGACGAGCACGCCGACAGTAATCGCTGCATCGGCGACATTGAAGACCAAAAACGGACGCCACGCGCCGATATGCAGGTCGGCGAAATCGACGACGTAGCCGAGCCGGATCCGGTCGAGGATATTGCCGATCGCACCGCCGAGCACGAAGCCGAGCGCGACCTGATCGGCAGGGTTCTTCTCGCGCGTCATCCACACCGCGACGCCGATCGCGATCGTGCCGGTCAGCAGCACCAGCGCCCAGCGGGTCAGGTGCCCATCGGCGGGGAGCAGCCCGAGCGAGATGCCGATGTTCGGCACGAAGCGCAGGTCGAAGAACGACGTGATCGTCTGCGAGTCGCCGAGCGAGTCGATCCCGAGCGGCTTGGTCACCGCCCATTTGCTGAGCTGGTCGGCGAGGAAGAGGGCGATCGCCGCGCCGAACCCGGCTTTTGGCAGGTTACGCATGCGCCACCACCTCGTCGCAACGGTTGCAGAGCTCGCCATCGACCGTCACCTCGGGGAGGTGACGCCAGCAGCGGCCGCATTTGTGGAAGTCGGTGCGGGTCACGGTGACCGCGTCGCCCGACGTGACCTTCGCGACGATGAACGCTTCCGCCAGCGCGTCGGCATCGAGCAGCATTGCGGGGACGGTGATCTCGGCCTCGAGGCTGGAGCGCACCGTCTTCTCGCGGCGGAGCGGTTCGATCGCCTCGGTGACGGCGACGCGCAACTGGCGGATCTCATGCCACTTGCTGCCGACCACGTCGTTGACGTCGAGCGAAGGCAGCGAGGGCCATTCGAGGTAATGCACCGAGCTGTCCGCACTCGGGAAGCGCGACTGCCACACTTCCTCTGCGGTGAAGCACAGCACCGGTGCGGCATAGCGGACCAGCGCGTGGAACAGCACGTCGAGGACGGTACGGTACGACCGGCGCTTGATGTCGCTCGGCGCATCGCAATAGAGCGAGTCCTTGCGGATATCGAAAAAGAACGCCGACAGGTCCTCGTTCGCGAAGTCGGTCAGCAGGCGCGTGTAGCGGTTGAACTCGTAGGCTTCGGCCGCTTGGCGCAGTTCGGTGTCGATCATGCCGAGGCGGTGGAGCACGTAGCGTTCCAGCTCGGGCATGTCGGACACCGCGACGCGCTCCGAGTCGTCGAAGCCTTCGAGCGCGCCGAGCATGTAGCGGAACGTGTTGCGCAGCTTCCGATACGCGTCGGAGGCGGTGGCGAGCACTTCCTTGCCGATCTTCACGTCGTCGAAATAGTCGGTCGAGGCGACCCACATGCGCAGGATGTCAGCGCCGGACTCGCCGATGATCTTGAGCGGATCGACGACGTTGCCGAGCGACTTCGACATCTTCCGGCCCTGGCCGTCGAGCGCGAAGCCGTGCGTGAGGACCGCGTCATACGGTGCGCGACCGCGCGTGCCGCAGCTTTCGAGCAGCGACGACTGGAACCAGCCGCGATGCTGGTCCGAACCTTCGAGATACAGGTTTGCGCGGCTGCCTTCGCCGTAGCGTGCTTCGACGGTGAAGACGTGCGTGCAGCCGGAATCGAACCAGACGTCGAGGATGTCCTTCACGACCTCATAGTCGGCGAGGACGTAGTCGGGGCCTAGCAGCGCCTGGTGGCCGTCGGCGTACCATGCGTCCGCGCCGTTCTCGCGGAAGGCTTCGACGATGCGGGCGTTCACGGCGGGGTCGTTGAGGTACTGGCCGGTGGCGCGGTCGACGAACAGCGCGATCGGCACGCCCCAGGCACGCTGGCGCGAGATGACCCAGTCGGGGCGGCCCTGCACCATCGACGTGATCCGGTTTTCGGAGCGCGCGGGGATCCAGGTGGTGGCGGCGATCGCGTCGAGCGCGATTTCGCGGAGGGTGGCGCCGTTGCCGGGCTCCCTCTCCCCGTCGGGGAGAGGGCTGGGGTGAGGGGTTGTTCCGGGCGCAGCATTGCTGGGCTGCCCCTCACCCCGACCCTCTCCCCGGAGGGGAGAGGGAGCAGACGAAGAGTCCATCGGGATGAACCATTGCGGGGTCGCGCGGAAGATCACCTTGGCCTTCGAGCGCCACGAATGCGGGTAGCTGTGCTTGAAGTCGTCGCTCGCGGCCAGCAACGCGCCGGCCTCGCGCAGGTCGGTGCAGATCGGGCCGTCGGCGCTCACGAACTTCTTGTTGATGACGCTGCCCTGGCCGCCGAGCCATGCCCAGTCGGCACGGTACATCCCGGCGCCGTCGATCGCAAAGACCGGGTCGATGCCGTATTGCTTGCAGAGTTCGAAATCGTCCTCGCCGTGGTCCGGCGCCATGTGGACGAGCCCGGTGCCGGCGTCGGTCGTGACGAACGCGCCGGGGAGGAACGGGCGCGGCTTTGCGAAGAACCCGCCGAGCGCGTGCATCGGGTGACGCGCGGTGGCGTCGGCGAGTTGCTTGCCCGTGAAGACGGGCGTCTTGTCGTGGAACAGCACTGAAAGCCCAGAGCGCTCTTCAAAATTCCTGATCAAATGCCCCTGAAGGGATTCGATTTCGGATATTGCGATCAATACCTTCCGGGCGCGGACATGTTCGGGCCGTCCGACAACGGGCATAGGTCGTCCGTCAGATAGCAATGCCGCTTTTGTGCCATCAGAGAGTTCGCAGAGGGCATATCGGATCTCAGGCCCATAGCTCAGCGCCTGGTTCACCGGGATCGTCCACGGCGTCGTCGTCCAGATCACCGCATGCGCGCCGACCAGTTCGGGCGCATTCGGCGCAGAGTCGATCTCGAACGCGACGTCGATCTGCGTGGAGACGATGTCCTCATACTCGACCTCGGCCTCGGCGAGCGCGGTCTTCTCGACCGGCGACCACATCACCGGCTTCGCGCCGCGGTACAGCTGGCCGCTCTCGGCGAACTTCAGCAGTTCGCCGACGATGGTGGCTTCGGCGTCGTACTTCATCGTCAGATACGGATCGGCCCAGTCGCCCATCACGCCGAGCCGCTCGAACTCGGCCTTCTGCACGGCCACCCATTTCTCGGCATAGGCGCGGCATTCGGCGCGGAACTGGTCGACCGGCACGTCGTCCTTGTTGAGCTTCTTCGCGCGATACGCTTCCTCGACCTTCCACTCGATCGGCAGGCCGTGGCAGTCCCAGCCGGGGACGTACGGCGCGTCCTTGCCCATCAGCGACTGCGAGCGGACGATGATGTCCTTCAGGACCTTGTTCATCGCGTGGCCCATGTGGATGTCGCCGTTCGCATACGGCGGGCCGTCGTGCAGGATGAACCGCTCGCGCCCGAGCCGCTGTTCGCGCAACCGGTCGTAGATGCCGAGCTTGGCCCAGCGCTCCAAGATCGCCGGCTCCTTCGCGGCAAGGCCCGCCTTCATCGGGAAGTCGGTCTTCGGCAGGAAGACGGTGTCGCGGTAATCGCGGGCGGGCGCAGGAGTATCGGTCATAAGTGGGCCGGGCTGTAGCCGAGCGACGGGGGACACACAAACACTTCCCCTTCCTGCTCCCCTCCCTGGAAGGGAGGGGCCGGGGGTGGGTCGGCGTGGGGCAGGAGCTAGCGCTAGCCAACGGGCCGACCCACCCCCACCCCCTCCCTTTCAGGGAGGGGAGGCGCCAAGGATCGCGCGCGCTCTCTGACAGTCGGCGTCCATCTGGGTGATCAGCGCATTGAGGTTGGCGAACTTCGCCTCGGGGCGGAGATACTCGATCAGCGCAACCTCGATCCGCTGGCCGTACAGGTCTTCGCCGAAATCGAAGAAATGCGGCTCGAGCAGTTCCTTGGGCGGATCGAAGCTCGGGCGGATGCCGAGGTTCGCGGCGCCCTTGAGCACGCGACCGTCCTCCAGCCGCCCGGTCACCGCGTAGATCCCGTAGGCGGGGCGCAGGTAATTGCCCATGTCGACGTTGGCGGTCGGATAGCCGATCGTGCGGCCGACCTTGTCGCCGTGCTGGACGAAGCCCTGGATCGCGAACGGGCGCGTCAGCAGGCGGGTGGCGGTGGCCATGTCGCCGGCGCGGAGAGCTTCGCGGATGCGGGTGGACGAGACGGTCTCGCCCTCCAGCTCGATCGCGCCGACCGTCTCCGCACGGAAACCGTGGACCGCACCACGCGTGGCGAGCGTGCGGACGGTGCCCGCCTTGCCCTTGCCGAAGGTGAAATCCTCGCCGGTGACCACGCCCGCGACACGCAGGTTGCGCTCCAGGCACTCGGTGATGAAGCGCTCGGCGGTCAGCGCGGCGAGATCGCCGTCGAAATTGAACACGACCATCGCATCGGCACCGGCGTTCTTGAACAGCTGTTGCCGCTGGTCAAGCGTGGTGAGGCGGAAGGGGGCGGTGTCGGGGCGGAAGTGACGCACCGGATGCGGATCGAACGTCGCGACCAGCGCGGGGCGGCCCTCGGCCCGCGCCCAAGCGATGGCGCGCGCGACCACCGCCTGGTGGCCAAGGTGAAATCCGTCGAAATTCCCCAGCGCGACGATCCCGTTCGCCAGATACGAAGGGATGGAAGCGCCACCGTCGAGCCGTTGCATGCGCGGGTCAGTAACCAGCCGCCGCAAAAGGCGATAGTCCTTCCGTGCCGTGACCATGTTCATGGCCCTCTACCTTAGCTTGTTCTCCCGCGAAGGCGGGAGTCCAGTCTGGGCTCCCGCCTTCGCGGGAGAACAGTCTTCAGGGGCGGGTTAGCGTCACGAAACTATAGGCTGGGCGACCGTTTTCGGCCGGGTGGTCTTTGCGGGCGATCTCCTGCCAGCCGTCGAACGCGGGGACGGTCGCGTCGCCTTCGGGCTCGGCATGGACCTCGGTCAGTTCGATGCGATCCGCATGGGGGAGCAGTTGCGCATAGATCTGCGCGCCGCCGATGACCGCGACGTCGTCGCCTGCCATCGCCAGCGCGCCCGCAACGGAATGCGAGACCTCCGCGCCGTCCGCCGTCCAGTTGCCGCGGGTGAGGACGATGTGACGGCGACCGGGCAGCGGGCTCGGGAAGCTCTCGAAGGTCTTGCGGCCCATCACCATCGGCTTGCCCATCGTCAGCGCCTTGAAGCGTTTGAGGTCGGCGGGGATGCGCCACGGGAGCTGGCCGTCGCGGCCGATGACGCCGTTGGTGGCGCGGGCGAGGTAGAAGGTGATCATGCGGCGGTCATGCCGGAATGGGGGGCGGGGGGCTACTCCTCGCTGTACGTTGGGCACGCTACCTCCCGAAGGAACCACCCCGGCGAAGGCCGGGGTCCAATTGGGAAACGTTGCTGACGGGCGCTGCGCTCCGTTACGCCGACCTTTCCAATTGGGCCCCGGCCTTCGCCGGGGTGGTAATTAAGGCCGCCGCCTCACCCCGCCGCATGCTCCTTCACATACGCCTCGGGATCCTTGTCAACGACCTTCACCCCGTTCAGGTGGTTCGCCTCGAACGCCGCGAACCGTACGCCCAGTTCGTGCCGCTCCTCCAGCGTCGCATGCTTGCGGAAGTCGGTCAGGCCCTGGCGTTCTTCCTCGGCGAGGTGATCGCTGTTCGCCTTGTTGCATTCGCCGACCGCTGCGAACCACGCATCCGAACCGACCGGGTGCGTGTCGACCGCTTCGCCCGTATCGCGGATGTCGTTGTGATCCTCGATCGCGTCCTCGGTCTCCTCGGCAGCCGATTCGGCATCGTTGCCGCCAGTGCCGATCTTCATCAGCCGCGGATAGAAGAAGCGCTCCTCGGCCTCGGCATGCGCGTCGAGCAGGTTCTTGAGGCGCGTCCACAGCGCCGACAGCGCCTCGGTGTCCTCCGCGTCGATCGAATCGATCTGCGCGAACAGCGCGCGCTGCTGCGCGTGTTCGTCGAGAATGAGCTGCGTGATGTCCATGATGGCCTTCCGAATATGTTCGGACGGTCAACCGCGGGCGCCTCGACGGGTTCCTATTGCGATTGGATCGCTGTCAGACCGCGACGGGCGCCTTGATATGCGCCTGCGCGACGTAATCGTGGAGGACGAAATCCTCATATTCGTACGCGTCGATCGAGTCCGGTTTGCGTACGATCTCGAGCCGCGGCAGTGGGCCCGGTGAGCGCGTCAGTTGCAGTCGCACCTGCTCCAGATGATTCGAATAGAGGTGGCAATCGCCGCCGGTCCAGATGAACTCACCGACCTCCAGCCCGCATTGCTGCGCGAGGATGTGCGTCAGCAGCGCGTAGCTGGCGATGTTGAACGGCACGCCAAGGAAGATGTCGCCGGAGCGCTGATAGAGCTGCAGCGACAGCTTGCCGTTCGCGACGTGCGTCTGGAACAGGCAGTGGCACGGGGCGAGCGCCATCGCGTGCAGGTCGCCCGGGTTCCACGCGCTGACGATCTGGCGGCGCGAGGCGGGGTTGGTCCTGATCTGTGCGATCAGCTCGACGATCTGGTCGATATGACGGCCATCGGCGGCGACCCAGTCGCGCCATTGCTTGCCGTAGACCGGGCCGAGATCGCCCGCCTCGTCCGCCCATTCGTCCCAGATCGCGACTTTGCGCTCCTGCAACCAGCGGACGTTGGTGTCGCCGCGCAGGAACCACAACAGCTCGACGATGATCGAGCGGAGGTGGAGCTTCTTGGTGGTGAGCACGGGGAAGCCCTGCGCAAGATCGAAGCGCATCTGCGCGCCGAACACGCTGAGCGTGCCGGTGCCGGTGCGGTCCATCGTCTCGACGCCGGTCGAGAGCACGCGGTCCATAAGGTCTAGATATTGGCGCATCGGGTTTGCGTAGCGATGCGCGGGCGGCGGCTCAAGCGGATGTAGTTGCGCGTGCGGTCGCCGGTGCTGTGGGGCAGGCGGGTATGTGCCGCCGTCGCCAGTGCCTTCCCCTCGTATCGCCGGCCTTACCGCGGCGCGTGCGCTGTTCGCGGGTTTGCGCGAGGCGGCCTTCGAGACGGTGGCGGTGGCGTATCTTGATCCGAATCGGAGGCTTCTCGGGATGCGGCAGGTCGTTGGCGGGCGGGATCACGTGGTGCTCTCGATACGCACGGTCGCGGTGGATGCGCTGGCGTTCGGCGCGGTCGGTGTGGTGATGGCGCACAACCATCCGAGCGGGGATGCGACGCCGAGTTTGCGGGACGTGGCGTTCACGCGGGCGCTTGCGGCAGGGTTGCGGACGTTGGACGTGGCGCTGCTGGACCATCTGGTCGTGGCGGGCGACCAGGTGACGAGCCTGCGCGCGATGGGCGTGGTGTAAACGTTATCCGTCATCCTGACGAAAGTCAGGATCCAGAGTAACGGGCGTTGCGGGTTTTGGCCCTGGTTCCTGACTTTCGTCAGGATGACGGGAAGAGGTGGGATAACGGGCGGCTCAGGCGGGCGGCGACCGCCTTACTTCAGCCGGCACCCGCGGATCGCCTCCGGAGCCGGTCGCGGCCCAGTCGCTCGGAACGTCGCGATGTAGCCGCCGGCCGAGGGCATGTCGTCGGTATCCACCTGCGTATAGCCCACCGCCGCGAACTCGCACTTGAGCAATGCCGGCGGCGTGCCGTGGTTCTGCGTTGGGCGGTTCGCGTCGACCACCACGACCAGTCCGTCGGGCTTCAGCGACGGCCGCAACCGCCACAGAAACTCGTAGGGCTGTTCGATCTCGTGATACATGTGCACCATCAGCACCCGGTCGAAGCTCGCCTCGGGCAGCTTCGGATCGTTCGCCTCGCCGAGCTTCACGCTGACGTTCGCCAGGTCCTCGCGCGCGACACGTTCCGCGAGCTGGTCGCGCACTGCCGGGATGATGTCCTCCGCGAGCACGCGTCCGTCCTTGCCGACGCGCGCCGCGAGACGGATCGTGTAATAGCCTTCGCCCGCGCCGATGTCCGCGACCGTCATGCCCTTGCGGATACCGCCCTTGTTCATGACCTCGCCGGCTTCGTTGAGCCGATCGCGCGCTTCTTCGTTCGACCAGCGCATCGAGACTATCGACGCGACCGGACGGTCGGCGGCGGGGAACACCGGCTCCTTGGCCTCGCGCTTGATCAGCGGCTTGCTGCCGTCGCACGCGGCCAGCAGGAACACCGGCGACAGCATCAGGGCAAAGGCACCCTTGAGCTTCAATCGACGTCCTCCACCTCGACGGCCTCGCCGGTCACGCGCTGCGACAGCGCCGCCGCCATGAACATCTCGAGATCGCCGTCGAGCACGTCGGACGGGCTGGTCGACACCACACCGGTGCGGAGGTCCTTCACCATCTGGTACGGCTGGAGCACGTAGCTGCGGATCTGGTGACCCCAGCCGATGTCGGTCTTGCCGGCATTCTCCGCGTTCGCCGCAGTCTCGCGGATCGCCAGTTCGCGCTCGTACAGGCGCGCGCGAAGCTGGTTGTACGCCTCGGCCTTGTTCTTGTGCTGCGAGCGCTGGTTCTGGCACTGCACGACGATACCGGTCGGGATGTGCGTGATGCGCACTGCCGAATCGGTCGTGTTGATGTGCTGACCGCCGGCGCCTGACGCGCGGTAGGTGTCGATGCGCAGGTCGCTCTCGTTATATTCGACCTCGATATTGTCGTCGACGACCGGATAGACCCAGACGCTCGCGAACGACGTGTGGCGCCGCGCCGCCGAGTCGTAGGGGCTGATGCGGACGAGCCGGTGAACACCGCTCTCGGTCTTGGCATAGCCATAGGCATTCTCGCCCTTCAGCAGCAGCGTCGCGGACTTGATCCCGGCCTGCTCGCCCGAATGCTGGTCGACCAGCTCGACCTTCAGCCCGTGGCGCTCGCCCCAGCGCGAATACATCCGGCTGAGCATGCCTGCCCAGTCCTGGCTCTCGGTCCCGCCGGCGCCGGCGTTGACCTCGATATAAGTGTCGTTGCCGTCGGCTTCGCCCGCGAGCAGCGCCTTGATCTTGTCCTTGTCGGCGCGCGCGGCGAGTTCGGCGAGCGACGCAACGCCGTCCGCCTCCATCTCGGTATCGCCCTCGGCCTCGGCCATCTCGATCAGCTCGGCGGTGTCCGACAATTCGCTCTGGATCGCACGCGTCGCGCTGATCGCCTCGTCGAGACGACGACGCTCGCGCATCACCTCCTGCGCGGCCTTTGGATCGGACCAGAGCGCCTGATCCTCGACGCGCGCGTTCAGCTCGTCGAGACGACGCAGCGCGCGGTCCCAGTCGAGGAAGCGGCGCAGCAGTGCCAGCGCGTCGTTGATGGTGTCTACGTGAGCCTGCGCTTCGGCGCGCATGGGTATTCTCCAAAAATTCCGCCGCCCCGGCGGAAGCCGGGGAAAATTCCGTCAGCCCGGCGGAGGCCGGGATCGCCGTCCCGATCGAACGGGTCGGGTCTCCGGCGGGCGCCGGGATGACGTCTCTATATACCTGCGCTAGTAGATTCCGCCTTGTCTTTGCAAGAAATCGCTGTCGCGCGGTGCTTCGGCCTTCTTCGCGGCGGTGGTGGTCGTAACGGCAACCGGGGCAGGGCCGGAGCGGCGCGCGGCACGGCGCGGTTCGCTTTCGGGCTTGAACGCTTCCCAGATCACCGCGGGCTTGGGATCGTCGGTGTTCGGCCAGGTGCCATAGACCGGGCGCCCGCTCGCACGATCGATCCGCACCATGCGGATCCCCGCCGGCGCGCGGAACGGCAGCTTGGGCAGGCCTTCGTACGCCTTCACCGCAAACTGCTTGAAGATCGGCGCGGCGAGCGTGCCGCCCTGCGCGGCACCGCCCAAATTCCGCGGCGTATCGAAGCCGATATACAGGCCACCGACGAACTGCGGCGTCCCCCCGATAAACCACACGTCGGTCGGGCCGTTGTTGGTACCGGTCTTGCCGAACATCGGCCGGTCGAGATCGCGGAGCGTCACCGCGGTGCCGCGCTGGACGACGCCTTCGGTGATATGGACCATCTGGTACGCCGTCATCGCGTTCAGCACTTGGCGCTGGCGCGTGATCGGGCGGGGCATCGGCTTGCCATCCCAGTCGGGCGCGTTGCAGCGATCGCAGGGGCGCCAGTTCTCGGGCCAGATCACCTTGCCGTGGCGGTCCTGGACGAAGTCGATCAGCGACGGCGGGCCACCCTTGCCGTTGTTGGCGAGGATCGAATACGCGTTGACCATCCGCCCGACGGTCGTCTCGCCGGCCCCGAGCGCGAACGAGAGATACGGTGAATAGTCGCCGACGCCCATCTTCTTGATGGTCGCGACGACCTTCGGCATGCCCGTTTGCGCAGCGGTCCGCACGGTCATCAGGTTGCGCGACTGCTCGATGCCCCAGCGCATCGTGTGCGGCCCGGCGCCGCGCGAATTGCCGAAGTTGCGAAAGCATTTCTGCCCCAGCCGTGCGCCCTGATAGACGCAGAACGGGCCGTCGACGATGATCGAGGCGGGCGTCATGCCGTTGTCGAGCGCGGCGGAATAGACGATCGGCTTGATGGTCGAGCCCGGCTGGCGCATCGCCTGAGTGGCACGATTGAAGGCCTGCAACCGATCGTCGAAGCCGCCCTGCATCGCCAGCACGCGGCCCGATGCCGGCTCCTCGACGACGAACGCGCCTGAAACCTTGGGGACTGCCCTTAGCGCGAACTCGCCCCCTTCCGGCGCCACCGCGATGATGTCGCCGACCTCGATCGCGCCGAACGCGTTGCCGCCCTTGCCGCGCACCGGCATCTGCGCCGCATAGCGCGGCAGCGTGCCGGTCTTGCCGGTGCGGAAGCCGAGGCTCCAGGCATTGCCGTCCTTGCCCGTCACGATCGCCGCGACCCAGTTTTCGTAATCGAGCGCGATATTGCTGTTGAGCAGCGGCTGCAGCCAGTTGTCGTCCTCGATCTCGACATGGCGAATGGGCCCATTCCAGCCGCGCCCGCGATCGAACCGGACCAGGCCGTCGCGCAACGCCTTCTGCGCCAGGTCTTGCAACCGGTTGTCGAACGAGGTCCGCACCCAAAGGCCACCCGAATAAACGCTGTACGGACCATCCTTCGCGTTCTCGCCGAACTTCGCCATCAGCTGACGCCGGACTTCCTCGACGAAATAGCCACCGACGCTTTCGAACTTCGGTGTCCTGCGCATCACTGCGCCCAGTGGCTCGGCATTCGCCTGGTCGTGCTGCGCGCGGGTGATGAAGCCGTTGTCGAGCATCCGGTTCAGCACGTAATTGCGCCGGATCATCGCACGTTCGGTGTTGCGGACCGGATCGTAGTTCGACGGACCCTTGGGCAGGATCGCGAGATACGCCATCTGCGCGAGATCGAGCTGGTCGAGCTCCTTGTCGAAATAGGCGTGGCTCGCCGCCTCGACGCCGAACGCGTTACGCCCGAGCGCGATCTGGTTGAGGTACAGTTCGAGAATCTGCTCCTTGGTCAGCGTATCCTCGATCTTGTAGGCCAACACCGCCTCGCGCAGCTTGCGCGACGGCGAATAGGCGTTGCCGATCAAAAGGTTCTTGGCGACCTGCTGCGTGATCGTCGAGCCGCCCTTGGCGCGCTTGCCGCTGCCGATCTTGGTCGCATAGTCGAACACCGCGCCGGCGAGGCCGGGAAAATCGACGCCGTGATGTTCGAAGAACGACTTGTCCTCGGCAGCGAGGAAGGCCTTCACCAGCAGCGGCGGATATTCGGCATAGCTGAGCTCGACGCGGCGTTCGCGCGCGTAGCTGTGGATCGGCGCGCCATCGATCCCACGGACGTTGGTCGGCAGCGGCGGCTCGTAGGTGCGCAGCGTATCGACCGAGGGCAGGTCGCGCATGACCGCGAACCAGAACGCGAAGATCGCGATGGCACCGACCACCGCGAGCGCCAGCGCTGCCTTGGTCCAGCGACTCGCCCGGACACGCGCGAGAGCGCCGCGTAGCCGGTCGGAGGTGCGGCCTGTCGCCGTCGTCGGGTTGGGGGAGGGATCGGACGCCATGATTACTGCCGGAGCGTCTAGCAGGTTCGCGAGCGCTTGCCAGCCTTCGGTAGATTGGGGGCGGGGTGGGTGTGCTTGAAGCCTTCGCCAGCGATGCGTCATCCTGGATTTGTTCGACGCTTACCCCGTTCGAACGAAATACCCCCCCCGGCGAAGGCCGGGGCCCAATTGGAAAGGTCGCAGTAACGGAGGGCGACCGCCGTCAGAGGCGTTTTCCAATTGGACCCCGGCCTTCGCCGGGGGGGCAATGGCAGCGAAACTGTCGACCTCCGCTAGGCCTGACGATCTCCCCCTGGTGGGCGAGGGTAGCAAAGGCCCTGCCCTCGCTTCTGGTCCTCATCGACTCCGGAACGACACGCATGCGTATCCACAAAACCTGTCACCCGAACCATCCTTGTGGCAGCAGGCCAGCATGACCCCGCCGCCGCTCCCGATCCTAGCCGTATTACCCGACCTCCTCGCGACCCTGCGCGAACGCACTTCGGCGGTCCTGGTCGCCCCCCCCGGCGCCGGCAAGACCACCGCGGTCGCCCCCGCGCTCCTCGCCGAACCTTGGTGCACCGGTGAAATCCTCCTCCTCTCCCCCCGCCGCCTGGCCGCCCGCGCCGCCGCCGAACGCATGGCCTCGACCGCGGCCGAACCGGTAGGCGGCACCTTCGGCTACGCCACCCGGATGGACAGCAAGCGCTCCGCCGCCACCCGCGTCACGGTCATCACGGAAGGTATCTTCGTCGCCCGCATCCAGGCCGACCCCGAACTCGCCGGCATCTCCGCAGTCCTGTTCGACGAAGTCCACGAACGCAGCCTCGACGGCGATTTCGGACTTGCGCTGGCGCTCGACGTGCAAGCCGGCTTCCGCCCTGATCTCCGCATCGTCGCGATGTCCGCAACGCTCGACGGCGCACGGTTCGCAGCCCTCATGGACGACGCCCCCGTCATCGAAAGCGAAGGCCGCAGCTATCCGCTGACGCTGCGGCATATCGGCCGGCAGGCGGAGTTGCGGATCGAGGATTCGGTCGCGGCGGCCGTCCGTCGCGCGCTGACCGAAGCCGAGGGGGGGGTGCTCGCCTTTCTCCCCGGCGTCGCGGAGATCGAACGGACCGCCGACCGCCTCGCCAACCTCCCCGACGACATCGTCCTGCACGAACTCCACGGCAGCCTTGATCCGGCCGCGCAACGTGCCGCGATCCTCCCCGAACCCAACGGGCGGCGCAAGGTCGTGCTCGCGACCAGCATCGCCGAGACCAGCCTGACGCTCGACGGCATCCGGATCGTCGTCGATTCGGGGCTGGCCAGGCGCCCCCGCTACGACCGCGCTGCCGGCATGACGCGATTGGTGACCGAACGCGCCAGCCAGGCGGCGGTGACGCAGCGCGCCGGGCGTGCCGCACGCCTGGGGCCTGGCGTCGCGTATCGCCTGTGGGAAGAGGCGGCGACCGCCGGCCTGCCACGCTACGATCCGCCCGAGATCCTCGAAGCGGACTTGTCGGCGCTGGTCCTCGCCTGCGCGCTGTGGGGCGTCGGCGATCCCCGCGACCTGCGCTGGATAGATCCGCCGCCTGCCGCCGCGATCGACGAGGCGATGGCTCGGCTGACGACCTTAGAGGCGATCGAGGACGGTCGCCCGACGTTGCATGGTCGCTCCATCGCAAAATTGCCGATGCCGCCACGATTGGCGCACATGTTGCTCAGGGCAGGGGAGCGGGGGTTAGCGCCGGTCGCTGCGCAGATCGCGGTCCTGTTAGGCGAACGCGGGATCGGCGGGCAGGATGTCGACTTGGAAACCCGCCTCCGCCGCTGGAAAACCGAACGCGGCCCAAAGGCGCAGGCGGCAAGAGCGATGGCGGATAGGTGGGCGAAACTTGCCCCCCCTCCCGCAAGCGGGAGGGGGCTGGGGGGTGGGCTCGCGCCATCCTCGTCGCGCGACGCCGAAGCCGGGCGCCCACCCCCCAACCCCCTCCCGCAAGCGGGCGGGGGAGCAGACGTCTGCGTTGCACTTGGCTTTCCCGACCGCGTCGCACGTCGCCGCGATGCGTCCGGCGAGACCTGGGCGTCGGTCGGCGGGCGTGGGTTCAAGCTCGACCCGACAGCGCCGCTGGCCCGCTCGGAATGGCTCGCCGTCGCCGATACGCAAGGCTCGGCGGCCGGCGCGCGCATTCTCTCGGCTGTGGCGATCGACCAGGCCACCGTCGAAACGCTCTTCGCCGAGCGCCTCGAATCCCGCCGCACCGTGACGTTCGATGCCACGACCGGCGGGACCCAGGCGCTCCGCGAACGCCGCCTCGGTGCGATTCGGCTGTCGAGCGGACCGGACAGCGGCGCCGACCCCGACGCGATCCTCGCCGCGCTCATCGATGGCGTCCGCGAGCACGGCCTCGCGCTGTTGCCGTGGAGCGACGGCGCGCAGGCATTGCGCGACCGTGCCGCTTATGCCGGCGTGCCGCTCGACGAAGCGACGCTGCTGGACCGCGCCGAAGAATGGCTCGCACCGCTTCTGACCGGCAAGCGCCGACTCGACGTGATCGCCCCCGGGGCGCTAGCCGAAGCGCTCCGCAACCTGCTCGGCTGGGACGCGATGCAGACGATCAACCGCCTCGCGCCGCCTGATTTCACCAGCCCCGCCGGCAGCACGCACGCGATCGACTACGCCGCAGAAGGCGGTCCTCGCGTCGAACTCCGCGTGCAAGCCCTGTTCGGTCTGGGCGTGCACCCGGTGATCGGCGAGGCCCGCGTGCCATTGGTGCTGAGCCTTACATCGCCGGCCGGCCGCCCGATTCAGACGACCCGCGATCTGCCCGGTTTCTGGGCCGGCAGCTGGACCGCGGTCGCCAAGGAAATGCGTGGACGCTACCCCAAGCATCCCTGGCCCGACGATCCCGCCGCGGCGTCCGCCACGCTGCGCACGAAAAAGGCGGATGCAAGGACCGCCGGTTCGCGATAAGGGGGCATCTATGCCAACCGCCCGTATCTTCCAGCGCCCCAAGAACGCCATGCAGTCCGGCAAGCACCGGACCGATGCCTGGCAGCTCGAATTCGAACCGTCGGAGCCCAAGCGGCCCGACCCGCTGACCGGCTGGGCCGGCAGCGGCGACACGCGCGACCAGGTGCGATTGCTGTTCCCCACGGCCGAAGCCGCGGTCGCGCACTGCGAGCGCGAGGGGGTCGGCTACACGGTCGTCCCGGCGCCGCAGAAGACGCTGAAGCTCCAGAGCTACGCGGATAATTTCAAGTAGGCGGGGCGGGGCGCGGGAATGACCCCGCTTTCCTTTAGCTGACCGCCTCCCGACCACCCCGTCATGCCGGACTCGTTCCGGCATCCACGGTTCCGCATGCTCGCCGACCGTAGATCACGCGGCACCGTGGACCCCGGAACAAGTCCGGGGTGACGGAATGGATTGGGACAGATCGTCCCAAGCAAAAAACATCTTCACCCGCCTCTGCCGCCTCTCCCTCTCCCTCTCCCAACGGGTAAAGGGAAGGGGCGCGCGGCGACTTCGCCATGGGAAGGGTGAGGGCAGGGGGCGGGCGCGCCACCAGACCTTAGAGAATCGACCCCGCCAGGATCAGCAGCATCTTGGTATCGATCGCCACCCCCGCCGCGCGCTTCTCCGCCACGAACGCGGGCACGTCGGCCAGCGCCACGCGGTGCACGGTGATGTTCTCGTCGCTGTCGCCGCCGCCGTCGCCGACCTTGGTCAGCCCGGTCGCGCGGACCAGCGTGAAGCATTCCGACGTCATTCCCGGTGAGGAATAGAACACCCCGAGATCCTCGATCGCATCCGCTCGGTAGCCGGTCTCCTCCTCGAGCTCCCGCCCGGCGGCGACCGCGACGCTCTCGCCCGCGGTCTCGTCACCGACCAGCCCCGCCGGCAGCTCGAGACACGCCCGCCCAAGCGGCACGCGGAACTGTTCGACCAGGATCACGTCGCCGTCGTCGATCGCGACGATCACCGCCGCGGCGATCTCGCCCTGGCGCGCGGCGAATTCCCACGTGCCTTCGGTCTGCACGGTCAGGAATTTCCCGGCCCACACGGTCTTGCTCATAACTCGATCAGCCTGTCTGGAAGTTCGTTCACCGGGGCACCGGTCCGCGGGAAATGCTCGGCCAGCACTGCGCCGATCTGCGCGACCGCATCTGCCATCCCGTCGGCGGGACGATCGTCGCGCACACCGGCCAGCACCGCCGCCATCGCCGCGCCCCAGGTTTCGTTGGGGACGCGCGAGTGGATCGCGTCGTCGGCAATGATCTCCGCGCGGTGCTCCGCGAGCGACAGGTACAACAGCACGCCGGTCGAACCCTTGGTCCGCTTCTCGGCCCCCGCACGGAACAGGAGCAGAGCCCGCCGCCGCACGCGCCGCGCCTTGGTCGCGCCCGGCGTTAGCGCAAGCCGCGCCGGCGTCCACGCCAGCACCAGCCGCACGGCCAGGAACACCAAAGTCACCAGCACCAGCGCCACCACGTACAGCGCACCCTGCGGTGCCGCCTGCCAGGGATCGACCAGCGCATAGATGTGGTCCGCTGCGACCGGATGGTACGCGAGCAGCGCCAGCGTCAGCAGCATCGCCAGCACCGCCCAGTGCAGCGATACGTCGTGATAGGCATCGGATTGCCGCGCGACGATCGTGACGATCTCGCCGGTCGTCGCGGTCTCCGCCTGGGTCACCGCCGCGGTGACGCGGTCGTGGTCGGTATCGGTCAATCGCATGTTACCATCCCCCCGATGCGCCGCCGCCGCCGCCGGATCCACCGCCGCCGCCGCCGAACCCACCGCCGCCCCAGCCGCCGCCGCCGCTATCGCCGCCACCGCCCCAGCTTCCGCCACCGCCACCACCGCCACGCGTCATCGCGTCGGCAATGCTCCACAACACGATCGGCAACGCACCGCTGCCGCCGCCCCGACTTCCACCGTCGACATAGTTCTTGCCCCCGGCACGCCGCGAGATCATCGGAATGACGATCGCCGCCAGCACGATCCCGAAGAAGATCAGCCCGATCGGCACGCCGCCGCCACCCGAATTCGCCCGGCGGTGCGTCTTGTCGTACTCGGCCGCCGCAGCCGTAACCTTAGCCCGCGCCTCTGCGTCCGGCAGCGCGAGCTGATCCGCCACCACGTTCGTCCCCGCGACGATGCCGCCGGGAATGTCGCCCGCCTTGAAGCGGGGCAGTATCTGCTGGTTGATCACCACGCTGGAGAACGCGTCGGTGAGCACCGGCTCGAGCCCGTAGCCGACCTCGATCCGCACCTTCCGGTCGTTCGGCGCGACGAGCAGGATCGCGCCGTTGTTCGCATCCTTCAGCCCGACGCCCCAGCTTCGCAGCAACCGATTGCCGTAATCCTCGATCGGATAGCCTTCGAGGTCGGGTACGGTCGCGACGACCAGCTGGTTGCCGGTCGACTTCTGGAGGTCGTCGAGCCGCCCGGTCAGCGCCGCCTCCTGCTCGGGCGGGATCACGTTGGCCGCATCGACGACGAAGCCGGTGAACTTGGGAAGCGTCTGCGCGGTCGCGGCGGTGCTACCGAGCAAAACCGCGAACGCCAGGGTCAGGAGGTGGCGGAGCATAGCGCCCCGATCAGCTCGCGTTGCCGAAGTTCACCGTCGGTGCGGTCTCCGCGCCCGGCGTGGTCGCCGCGAACGGCACCATCGGCTTGGCGCCATAGAAGATCTTCGCGCCGACCGCGTCGGGGAAGGTGCGGATCTTGGTGTTATACGCCTGTACCGCGCCGTTATAGTCGCGCCGCGCGATCGTGATGCGGTTCTCGGTGCCCTCGAGCTGGCTCATCAGCGTGGTGTAGTTGCCCTGGCTTTTCAGCTCGGGATACGCCTCCTGCAAGCGCTGGAGCGACACGCCGACGGCACCCTGGACGCGCTGATACTGCTCCATCTTCGCCGGATCGGAGAGATCGGCGGCCGATACCTGCACCGAGTTCGCGGCGGAGCGCGCCTGCGTCACCTGGACGAGGATGTCCTTCTCCTGCGCGCCCGCCGCCTTCACGGTCGCGACGAGGTTGGGGATCAGGTCCGCGCGGCGTTGATAATTGTTCTGGACGTCGGCCCAGCGCGCCTTCGCGGTCTCTTCCGCGGTCGGAATGCTGTTGATCCCGCATCCGGCCAGCGCCGATGCGAGGAGGATCGCGGCGGTACCGCGGGCGATTGGGGCACGTGACATCGGGGCTCTCCTGAATACCTGTGTCACCATCATAGGACAGTCGCGAGGGTTGGCGAAACCTAAATCGATGGTTAGCTTTGCCCGGCAACAAAGGGGGCGACATGCTCAAGGAATTCAAGGCGTTCATCATGCGCGGCAACGTGCTCGATCTCGCCATCGCGGTGATCATCGGTGCGGCGTTCGGCAAGATCGTCACGTCGCTGACCGACGACGTGCTGATGCCGGTCATCGGCAAGATCTTCGGCGGGCTCGATTTCTCGAGCTATTTCTGGCGGATGGGGCCGGTGCCGGCGAACTACGCGGGCTCGCTCAGCGATTACGCGGCGCTCAAGAAGGCCGGCGTGCCGCTGCTCGGCTATGGCGCGTTCGCGACGCAGCTGGTCAATTTCGTGATCGTCGCGGGGATCATCTTCATGATCCTGCGCGTGGTGAACCGGACCGCAGCGCTGATCGAGCGCGAGACTGCAAGGTTGAAGCGCGAGGAAGAAGCGGTGGCCGTCGCACCTGCGCCGGAGCCGGTCGAGATCGCGCTGCTCCGCGAGATCCGCGACGAGCTGAAGGCGCGGGGGTGACATGCTTGTCCCTCTCCCCTGTGGGGAGAGGGAGGGAGGAGCCTTGGGCGACGGAAGGGTGAGGGGTTTGAGGCTCGGGACTTATATCCCAACTCCCCCTCATCCGACGCTGCCGCGCCACCTTCTCCCCGAGGGGAGAAGGATAGAGTTACGCCGCTACCAGTTCCTCGGCGTTCGCATCCGCCAAGCTGGTCCCATCCAGGATTCGCGCGGTCTCGTCCCGCACGCGCATCATTGCAAAGCGGATCGCGCAGTCGGCTTCGCTCTTGCAGTCGAGGCACGGCCGGTACGCGGTGCGGCTGACACACGGTACCAGCGCCAGCGGGCCCTCGATGATGCGGATGATTTCGCCAAGCGATATCAGGTGGCTGGGCCGCGACAGGCGATACCCGCCCATCTTGCCGCGGTGGCTGATCAGCAGACCGGACTCACGCAGGTCGGCAAGGATCAGTTCGAGGAACTTGCGCGGCACGTTCGCCTCGGCGGCAATGCGAGTCATCGGGATGGGCGGGCTGCCGACCGGGGCGCCGCCAAGGAATATCATCGCGCGGAGCGCGTAGCGGGAGCGCTGCGTCAACATAATGCAGGTTGCTATGCACGCGGTTTGTGGCGAGCGGAAGGCGGTTTGGCACGTTGTATGCGATGATTTTCCGCGATGTGGCCGGGCGCCCGGCCACCGCGCCGGTCTTTTCATTTGGCCGGGCTTTTCAGATCGATGCGGCCCCCCTATATCGGACAAGCCGTCGGGGGAATCTTCTCTTGGCGGCTATGGCGATAAACCGTGGCGTGTCATAGACACAGCGGACCCGGGGGCAGTACCCGGCGACTCCACCACCGCCCTCTTCGCAAGAGGGGGACGATGACGGGGTCGAACTAGGATCGACGTGTGTTCAACGACGCTATGTTTCGCTCGGAATGGGACCACCGCAACGGCCCATACACAAGTGCCAACGATAACGAAGCACTCGCAATTGCCGCATAACTGACGGTCTAACGACCTAAGTTATACGGACGAAAGCGCGGTTCGGGCCACACCGGGCAACAGAAGTGGAAACCGGCGGTACGGGGGGCACCGAGCAACAGAAGCTCCCCACTAGCCCTATCGCTCGGCCGCGATCAAACGACCAGGATCACGCGGCGAGGCGTTCGACCAGCCGCAATACCGGCGGGCTGAAGCCCAGCGGACCCACCAGGCCGTTGGTCAGGACCAGCACGCCGCCACCCCAATAATAGGCCGGATGGATCTTCCCGCGCAGGCGCAGGTCGAAGATCATCCCTGCGATGACGAACACCGCCATCGACGCAAACACCGCAAGCGGCGCGAACTTGCCCAGCTGCGGCATTGGCAGGAGCCGCCCGAGTGCCGGCGACATCACCAGGATCGTCCCGCACAGCATCAGGCGCTTATGCCACGCCGCCTGCTTGCGCAGGATGATCGCCCAAGCAGTGAGGATGCCGAACCCGATCACTCCCAGCACGTCTAGCACCAGGAAAATGCCCGGTGGGAAAAACGGCGGAACGCGGTGCTGCTCGATCGCCATGACGGTGGTGACGATACCGAGGACGACCATCGTAACCCCGATACAGGCGCCGAGCACCCCCATTTGGCGATGGCGGTTAATCGAACCGCGCACGATCAGCCAGTTCTGGACCACGTAAAGCATGATCCATGATAGAAAAACGGCTGCGTGCAGATGAACTTGCGCAGGCAATGCAAAGAACGTCCAGTGCATCCGCGCGGCGTTCACCGTGAAGCCGAGTATCACCGTCGCCGCGATCACTATCGCCATGACAAGGAAGAAGCGGCGCTCGCTTGCGAGAACGTTTCGAGCTGTGCCCGCCGAAGTTTTCACCGTCGCCATCATGCCGCCCCCACGAGTCGATGCTCACGCGACGGACGGTGATCTCAATTGTCGCAGTCGGCAATGGCCGGCGGTGCTTGTCGAGGCCTGCAATCGCGACGTCGCTGCAAGGCCTGCGCACGCATTGTGAGTCAGCGCTGGAGCATCTTGCTGAGTTGCGCCTTCGTATACGGCTTTTGCAGGAACTGCGCGGCTGCGGGGAGGGCGGACGACGCATCGTTGTCGGAGCCCGACGTGATCAGGATCGCGATGTCCGGACGTTCCGCGTGGACCACGTGCGCAAGGTCGATGCCGTTTAGAGCTCCGGGCATGCGCACGTCGGTGAACAAGGCGGCGATATCGGGCCGCTCCTTGAGCTTGATCAGCGCATCCTCCGCATTGCTCGCTTCAAGGACTTCGTAGCCGGCGTCTTCCAGCGCGAGGTTGGAATGGACCCGGACAAGGGCATCATCATCGACGACGAGGATTACGGACTTCGACATAGCGTTCATATCGGTTCGAACTTCCGGCATGCTGCTCCGTTCCGATATTAATCATATTATCGACCATAATGGGGCAAAACGAGCCTGGCATGAGAAAGGGGCCCGGTTTCCCGAGCCCCTCTGTCAATTACCGTATCGTGGCAAAGGCTTAGTCGCGATCGCCCGTCAGGAACGCCGGCGCGAACTCGGGAGCCTTGTCGCCGTCGGTGCGTGCAGCACGCTCGCCGCCGCCGTTGCCGCCCCCATTGCCACCGCCATCACGACGCGGGCCACGGCCACCGCCGTTGCCGCCTGCGTCACGGCCACCGTCGCCGTCACGACGTGGACCACGCGAACCGCGGTCACCCCCATCACGACCGGCGCCGCCTTCGCCGCGCGGACCACGACCGCCGCCGTTGCCGCCGGCGTCACGGCCACCATCGCCGTCACGACGCGGACCGCGCGGACCACGATCGCCACCCTCACGGGGCTCACGAGCAGGACGCGTGTCCTCCAGCTCTTCGCCGGTCGTCTGGTCGACGACGCGCATCGACAGGCGAACTTTCCCGCGCGGGTCGATCTCGAGGACCTTGACCTTGACTTCCTGGCCTTCGCTCAGGGCGTCCGAGACCTTCTCGACGCGCTCGTTCTTGATTTCGGACACGTGGACGAGACCGTCCTTGCCACCCATGAAGTTCACGAACGCACCGAAATCGACCAGGTTGACGACCTTGCCGTCATAGACCTTGCCGACTTCGGCTTCCTCGACGAGGCCCTTGATCCACTTGATCGCAGCTTCGATCTGCGCGGGGTCGGACGACGACACCTTGATCACGCCCTCGTCGTCGATGTCGACCTTGGCGCCGGTCTGCGCGACGATCTCGCGGATCACCTTGCCGCCGGTGCCGATGACTTCACGGATCTTCGACTTCTCGATCGTGAAGGTCTCGATCCGCGGTGCGTGTGCCGACAGCTCCTCACGGGTGTGGTCGAGCGCCTTGGCCATTTCGCCCAGGATGTGCGCGCGGCCTTCCTTGGCCTGTGCCAGCGCCTTGCCCATGATCTCTTCGGTGATGCCGGCGATCTTGATGTCCATCTGCATCGTGGTGATGCCCTCGGACGTGCCGGCCACCTTGAAGTCCATGTCGCCGAGGTGATCCTCGTCGCCCAGGATGTCCGACAGAACCGCGAAGTTCTTGCCCTCGAGGATCAGGCCCATCGCGATGCCCGAGACCGGACGCTTGAGCGGAACGCCGGCATCCATCATCGACAGCGAACCACCGCAGACCGTCGCCATCGACGACGAGCCGTTGCTCTCCGTGATGTCCGACAATACGCGGATCGTGTACGGGAACTCTTCCTTCGACGGCAGCACCGGGTGCAGCGCGCGCCAGGCGAGCTTGCCGTGGCCGACTTCGCGACGACCCGGCGCACCGAAGCGACCGACTTCACCGACCGAGTAGGGCGGGAAGTTGTAGTGCAGCATGAAGTTTTCGTACGAAAGCCCGTTCAGGCCGTCGATCATCTGCTCTGCGTCGCGCGTGCCGAGCGTGGTGGTGCAGATCGACTGCGTCTCGCCGCGCGTGAACAGGGCCGAGCCGTGCGTGCGCGGGAGGAAATGCACCATCGCCTCGATCGGACGGATCTGCGTGGTGGTGCGGCCGTCGATGCGGGTGCCATCCTTGAGGATGGCGCCGCGGACGATCTCCGCCTCCAGCTTCTTCATCAGCTTGCCGGCCGCCATCTGGTCCTGCGGGGTCGCATCGGCAAAGGCGGTCTTGCCCTTGGCGCGTGCGGCGTTCAGCAGGTCCGAACGCTTCGACTTGTCGGTCACCTTGTAGGCAGCCGCAATGTCCTTGCCGATCAGCTTCTTCAGCTTGTCCTTGGCGGTCGACAGGTCGGCCTGCTCGGCCATTTCCCACGGATCCTTGGCAGCCTGCTCGGCCAGATCGATGATCAGGTTGGCGGCTTCGCGGCAGGCCTTGTGCGCGAACTGCACCGCGCCGAGCATGATCTCTTCCGAAAGCTCCTTGGCTTCCGACTCGACCATCATCACGGCCTGGCCGGTGGCGGCGACGACGAGGTCGAGATCACCCGCCTTGGCTTCGTCGAGCGTCGGGTTGAGGATGTAGGCGCCATCGACATAGCCGACGCGTGCTGCGCCGATCGGGCCCATGAACGGCACGCCCGAGATCGTCAGCGCTGCCGATGCCGCGACCATCGCGAGGATGTCCGGCTCGTTCTCGCCGTCATACGACAGAACCTGGCAGATCACGTTGATCTCGTTGTAGAAACCCTCGGGGAAGAGGGGACGGATCGGGCGATCGATGAGACGGCTGGTCAGCGTCTCCTTTTCGGTCGCGCCGCGCTCACGCTTGAAGAAGCCGCCGGGAATGCGGCCGCTCGCGGAGAACTTCTCCTGGTAATGGACGGTGAGCGGGAAGAAATCCTGCCCTTCCTTGACGGTCCGTGCAGCCGTCACGGCGCACAGAACGACGGTTTCGCCGAGGGTGGCGAGGACTGCGCCGTTAGCCTGGCGCGCAACGCGGCCGGTCTCGAGCGTCAGCGTCTTGCCGCCCCACTGGGCGCTTACGGTCTTGGTATCGAACATTCTTTTTCCTTCACTCCGGTCGCCAGATGCGAACGGGGCCTATGTGCGGGCTTAGCCGGCCCGCGGCGGTGTAGAGCGAGTTGTCGCTCCTAAAGGGATCGGCCGAATTGCCTTTCCCTAAAGTCCTCCCCGGCGAAGGCCGGGGCCCAATTGGGGTACGCTGCTTATTGCGCGCGCCGCCAGGTTAAATCTTTTTGCCGGATGCTAAAAGGGGCGACCTTTCGGCCGCCCCTTCGGTTACTTGCGAAGACCGAGCTTCGCGATCAGATCCAGATAGCGCTGGCCGTCCTTGTGACGGAGATAATCCAGCAGCGTCCGGCGCTTGTTGACCATCATGAGAAGGCCACGACGCGAGTGGTTGTCCTTCTTATGGGCCTTGAAATGCTCGGTCAGGTTCTTGATGCGCTCGGTCAGGATCGAGACCTGGACTTCCGGCGAACCGGTATCGCCCTCGGCGCGCGAATGCTCCTTGACGAGCTCGGTCTTGCGTTCAGCGGTAATCGTCATGAATTCATGTCCTCGACATCACAGATTGAAACCGCGAACGACCCGGACGTCTCCGTCCTCGACCTCGACCAGCGCGACCGGGACAGCGTCCAGTTCGGCGAAGTATTGGCCATCGTCTGCGGCGATCCCGGCCAAGATACGCCCCTGTCGGAGCGCCCCTGCCTGGTCGGGGGTGAGGGAGAGAGCCGGGATGTCGTCCAGCGCCACCCTCAAGGGCAGAAGTACATCTTCAAGCGCGGAGGCCTTAGAGAGTTCCTCCAGTTTGTCCAGCGATATCGCGGACGTGAGGTCGAACGGACCGGCCTTGGTACGCCGCAGCATGGTGACATGGCCGACGGTTCCGAGGGCTAGGGCGATGTCGCGCGCAAGGGAGCGGATGTAGGTGCCCTTCGACACATGCGCGGTAAGGGTGACCTCATCGAGGGGCGAGTGGGGTAGGGTGACCTCCTGCAAATCCTCCCCGGCACGGGGAGGGGGACCGCCGTCCGCTTGGACGGTGGTGGAGGGGGGCTCGCCACCAGCGGAACGCCCGCGGAAGCCCCCCTCCACCAGCTGCGCTGGTCCCCCTCCCCGTACCGGGGAGGATAGCGAATAAATCGTCACATCCCGGCTCGCGAGCACCACCTCATGCCCGGCCCGAGCAAGATCATAAGCCCGCTCCCCATCCACCTTCAGCGCGGAATAGGCAGGCGGGACCTGCGAGATCGGCCCGGTGAACCGCGCGAGCACCGCCTCCACCGCCGCCAGAGTAGGCCGCACATCGGACGTCGCAATGCTCACCCCCTCGGCATCCAGCGTATCCGTCTGAACCCCGAACATCACGGTAAAATCATAGATCTTGTCGCTATCGAGCATCCGCCCGGCCAGTTTGGTCGCCTCCCCAACGGCGATCGGCAGCACGCCCGTCGCGAGCGGATCGAGCGTCCCCCCATGCCCCACCTTGATCTTCCCATACCCGCCGCTGCGCAAGGCACGCTTCACAGCCGAAACGCCCTGCGTCGACCCCAGCCCCAGCGGCTTGTCGAGAATGATCCAGCCATGCATGCGCGTAAGTCCTAAATTCAACGTGGTGGGAGGTGGCGGCCCCACCCACTTCGTCATCCTGACGAAAGTCAGGACCCAGAGCCAAGAAAGACGGTGTCCGGTACCCTGGATCCTGACTTTCGTCAGGATGACGGGGATGGGGAAGGGGTGTTACCCCAAAGCCTCGCAAAAATGCCGCCGACACAGCGCGACATACCGATCATTCCCGCCGATCTCGGTCTGCTGCCCCTCGGCAATCGCCCGCCCGCTCGCATCGACCCGCAGGTTCATCGTAGCCTTGCGGCCACACCCACACACCGACTTGATCTCCACCAACGAATCCGCCAACGCGAGCAACCGCGCCGACCCAAGAAACAGGGCCCCCTGAAAATCGGTCCGCAACCCATAGGCCAGCACCGGTATCCCAACCACGTCGCAGATATGCGCGAGTTGATCCACTTGCGCGGACGTCAGAAACTGCGCCTCATCCACCAGCACGCAAGAAATCGCATCCTCGCCGTGCTGCCGAACCACGCAAGCCCCGATATCCGTCCCCGCATCGAACGCGATCGCCGGCGCCTCCAGCCCGATCCGCGACGTGATCGTCCCCGCTGCGAACCGATCGTCGATCGCCGCCGTGAACAGCATCGTCCGCATCCCCCGCTCGCGGTAATTGAAGTCCGCCTGCAACAGGTTCGTCGACTTCCCCGCATTCATCGACGCATAGTAGAAATACAGCTTGGCCATCAGTCTAGCGTCTCGACAGGTACGGGCGATTGCGCCGCATAGGTCGCGATCCCCCGATCGAATGTCACGAAGCCGTCCGCGACCGACCGCGCTGCAACGAGATGAATCATGTCGGCCCAATCGGCCCCTCCGCGATAGCGCGCGACCGCCCAGGACAGGCCATCGCGATCAGCAGTGTGGATGGTCCCCAACTGCAACAGTGTTTCCATCGCATCGGCTACCATCGCACGCCCAAGCGCGGCACGCTTCGACAGGACCCACCCGAGTTCGAGCCAGACGGTCAGGCCCACCCAGACCGGTGCGCCGAGTATTTCAGACGCCATTGCCGACTGATGCTCGTCGTCTGCCAGAATGAAACGCGCGAGAATATTGGTATCGACAGCCTTCACGCGGAACGGCCGTCCTCGTCGAAATCGGGCGACCAACTCAATTGCGCGACGGGGATAGCTGGGCCCTCGTACCGCACACGCGCACGCAGATCGGCCATCACCTCGGCGACGCTTTTTCCCGTCGTCCTACCCGTTGGTCGCAACACGATGTCACCACCAGCTTGTAGGACGTCGAACTGCTGGCCCGGGTTCAAACCGAGTGACTCGCGAACATCCTTGGGGATGACGACCTGGCCTTTTTCCGACATCTTCGTCTGCGCGTTCATCATGGTAAGATGTGTCTTACCGAGATCGAAGTCAATCTTCGGTCAGATCCCGCGCGATATGCGGATCACGCAGCAAGGCCTCGATATGCGTACCTTCGTCGAAGCTCTCGTCCGCAAGAAACTTCAGTTTCGCCGCATACCGCATCTGTACCCGGTTCGCGACTTCGCGCTGGAGATAAGCGGTGTTGGTCCGCAGCGCCTTCAGCACCTTCTCCTCGTCCTTGCCGAGCAACGGCTTCACGAAGACGGTGGCGTGGCGGAGATCCGGCGACATGCGGACTTCGGTGATCGTCACGAGGTGCTTTTCGAGCACCGGATCGTGGACGTCGCCGCGCGCGAGGATGTCGGACAGCGCGTGACGCGCCTGTTCGCCGACCCGCAAGGATCGGACGGCTTTTGCTTCTGGGGTATCGGTCTTCATAAATTCTCCCCTCCCGCCTGCGGGAGGGGCCGGGGGTGGGCACCCGGCCTCAGCGTATCGTGCCGTGGATGGCGGGTGCCCACCCCCCAGCCCCCTCCCGCGAGCGGGAGGGGGAGCAGTAAGTTACAAAGTACGTTCGCGCATCTCGACTTCGAACGTCTCGAGGACGTCGCCGGCCTTGATGTCGACGAAGTTCGACGTGAACGTCACGCCGCACTCCAGCCCCGCACGGACCTCGGCGACATCATCCTTGAAGCGACGCAGCGATGCGATTTCGCCCTGGTAGATGATGACGTCGTTGCGCGTGATGCGTGCCTTGAGCGCCTTGCGGATGTTGCCCTCGGTGACGAGCAGACCTGCTGCCTTGCCGTGCTTGCCCGCCGAGAAGACCTCGCGGATATCGGCACGACCGACGACCGTCTCGAACGCTTCCGGCCCAAGCTCGCCTGCCATCCCTGCCCGGATCTCGTCGATCAGGTCGTAGATCACGTCGTAATATTTGAACGCGACCTTCTGGCGCTCGGCGATCTCGCGCGCCTTGGCGTTCGGACGAACGTTGAAGCCGATGATCGGTGCCCCCGATGCCGCCGCCAACGTGACGTCCGACTCGGTGATGCCGCCGACGCCCGAGCTCAGCACGCGCGCCTTGATCAGGTCGGTGGAGATCTTGTTGATCGCCCCGACGATCGCCTCGACCGTGCCTTGCGTATCCGCCTTCACGACCAGCGGATATTCGATCGCCTGTTTTTCCTTCAACGCCGAGAACATGCTCTCGAGGCTGGCAGGAACCGACGCGGTCCGCTTGTCGGTCTTCACGCTACGACGATATTCCGCGACTTCGCGGGCGCGTGCCTCGTTCTCGACCACCTGGAACGGATCGCCCGCCGACGGGACACCGGACAGACCGAGGACCTCGACCGGCATCGCCGGACCCGCTTCCTTGATCTGCTTGCCCTTGTCGTCGACCAGCGCCCGGACCTTGCCGCTCTCGCCACCGACCACGAAGATATCGCCGACCCGCAGCGTACCGCGGTTGACGAGGATCGTCGCGACGGGGCCGCGACCCTTGTCGAGCTTGGCTTCGATCACCGTACCCTCGGCCGCGCGATCCGGATTGGCGCGCAGTTCGAGCAGTTCGGCCTGGAGCTGGATCTTCTCGATCAACGCATCGAGACCGATCTTCTTGGTCGCGGAGACTTCGACGTCCTGGACGTCGCCGCCCATGTCCTCGACCACGATCTCCTCGCTCAGCAGGCGCTCGCGCACCTTCTGGGCATTGGCGCCTTCCTTGTCGATCTTGTTGATCGCGACGATCATCGGCACGCCAGCCGCCTTGGTGTGGGCGATCGCCTCCACCGTCTGCGGCATCAGGCCATCGTCCGCCGCCACCACCAGGATGACGATGTCGGTGACGTCCGCGCCACGCGCACGCATCTGCGTGAACGCCTCATGGCCCGGCGTGTCGAGGAAAGTGATCTTCGACTTGTCCTTCAGCGTGACCTGATACGCGCCGATATGCTGGGTGATGCCACCCGCTTCGCCGCGCACCACGTCGGTCCCGCGCAGGGCATCGAGCAGCGACGTCTTGCCGTGATCGACGTGACCCATGATCGTCACCACCGGAGCACGGGGCTTCAGATTCTCCTCGGCATCGTCGATCGTGTCGTTGGCCAGATCCTGGTCGACATCGCTGACGCGCGTCAGGTTGTGGCCGAACTCGGTGACGAGCAACTCGGCGGTATCCTGATCGATCGTCTGCGTCATCGTGACGGGCATGCCCATCTTGAACAGCGCCTTGACGAGGTCGGCACCCTTCTCGGCCATACGATTGGCGAGTTCCTGGACCGTGATCGCCTCGGGGACGACGACGTCGCGGATCTGCTTGGCCTGCGCCTCGCGCGGACCACCGGTACCACGACGCTCCTTCTCGCGCGCACGCTTCAGTGCAGCGAGCGAACGAGCGCGTGCACCATCGCCATCGCCGAGCGCGCGGTTGACGGTGAGCTTGCCCGAGGTGCGACGATCGTCGCCCTTGCGGTCACGCTGCTGCGGACGGGCAGGCACCGCGTCGCGACGGACGCCACCAGCCGGAGCATTGACGCCGGTCGCGCCGGGACGCGCTGCGGTCGTGCCGGCATTGCCAGCCGTGGTCGGCACCGCTGCAGCGGGTGCTGCGACAGGCTTTGGCGGCGGCGGAGGCCGCTCGGGACGCGCCACCGGCGAGAACCGGCGCGGGGCCGGGAACGCCGGATCGCGGGTCAGTTCGACGATCGGCGCTGGTGCCGGAGGTGCGACAGGAGCCGGCGCTGGCTTGGGGGCCGGTGCAGGAGCCGCTGCTACCGGTGCGGGCGCCGGAGCCGGAGCCGGTGCCGCGACTGGAGCTGGCGCGGGGGCAGGGGCCGCCGCAACGGGAGCCTCGACCGGTGCGGGTGCAGGCGTCGGTGCCGCGACCGGAGCCGCCTCGACGACCGGTGCGGGCGCAGGGGCAGGCGCCGCTTCGACCGGCTTCGGCGCAGGCGCGGCCTTGGCTTCAGCCTCGGCACGTGCACGATCCGCGACGCGGTTGCGCTCGTCTTCGGCAGCCTTGGTACGCTCCGCTTCCTGGCGACGACGCCCTTCTTCCAGCGTGTTCATGCGCTGCTCTTCAGCCTCGCGGAGCAGCTTTGCCTGACGCTCCTGCGGCGACAGATTGCTCTGCTGCTGACGCACGGGGGCGGGGGCAGGCTGCGGTGCGCGCGCCTGCGGTGCCGGTGCTGCGGGTGCAGCCGGCGCGGGCGCGGCAACCGGCGCGTCGGCGACCGGGCCGTCGGGATCGCCCGGACGGCGCAGGACGCGCGCACGCTTGGTTTCCACGATCACCGTATTCGATCGACCGTGGCTGAAGCTCTGCTTCACCTGGCCGGTCTCGACCGTGCGCTTCACACCCAAAGGTGCGCGCATGCCAAGTTTCGGCTTCTCGTTGTCCGTGTCGCTCACTCAAATTCCTCAGTCATGTCCACGGCCGGGCGTGTTCCGGTCGATCCGGACGCCTGTTGTATTGGTGGCGCCCCATTTTGTGGTGACGCCGATGCGCCCTGCGAGGCCGTTTCGCAAGACACGGAAGAAGGTTCGGGGCCGATAAAATGCAGCCAACGGTCGAGCGCTTCGCTCACCCGCTTTGCTGCAGCGCGGTCGGTCAGGCCAATGTGTACCACATTTTCCCGCCCCAGTGCCAACGCCAATATGGTGCGCGACACCGGAAGTGCCAACCCCCGCATGCCCGAGCCCTCGACATCGTTGCCGATGCGCCACGCCTGATCGAGCTTGCGGTTGCCATCCTCGGCCGCGTCGGAGGCGTGATACAGCGCCTTCAGCTTGCCCTGACGCGCGTTCTGCTCGATCCGGTCGGAGCCGATCAGCACCGTGCCCGAGCGCGATTCGAGCCCAAGCCGGTCGAGCGCGTTACGCTCCAGCGCGGCTTCGATCTTGGCGGGGAGTTCGGGATCGATGGTGAACTCGCCCGTTTTGAACGCGCGGGAGAGAGCGCCCTTGAGCTTGCCCTTCTTGATCGCGGCTTCGAGCTCGACCCGAGTCACCCCGATCCAAGCGCCCCGGCCGGGAGCCTTGGCGCGCACGTCGGGCAGGATGTGGCCGTCGGGCGACAATGCGAGTCGCACGAGATGCGGCCGCGCGTCGCGCTCGCCCGAGAGGATGCACTTGCGAATGGGTTCGTCGGTCATGCGGCGATCCCTTGACCAAAGTATCCGTCACCCCGGACTTGTTCCGGGGTCCACGGTGCCGCACTCTCCAAGCCATGAGGAACAGGCAACCCTGCGTCTACATCCTCACCAACGCCTACAACGGGACACTGTACGTCTGCGTCACGTCCAACCTGATCGGCCGGATCCTCCAGCACCGCGAAGGCACCTTCGAAGGCTTCACCAAACGCCACGGCATCATCCGCCTGGTCTGGTACGAAATGGCCGACACGATGGAAGCCGCGATCGCTTCGGAAAAGCGGATTAAGAAGTGGCACCGCGACTGGAAAATGAACCTGATCGAGCGCGACAACCCGCACTGGGACGATCTCGCCGTAGCGTTGGGCCTCGAACCTCTCACCTAACCCCCCGTCATGCCGGACTCGTTCCGGCATCCACGTCGCCGCGAACCGACCGGCCGTAGAGAATGCCGACCGGTGGACCCCGGAACAGGTCCGGGGTGACTGAAGAGGGGTGGGACGGACTGGCGTTCCATACGCACCACTGCTCCGAGGCCGTAGTCGCTCACCAAGCAACACCCCGTCATGCCGGACTCGTTCCGGCATCCACGTCGCCGCGAACCGACCGGCCGTAGAGAATGCCGACCGGTGGACCCCGGAACAGGTCCGGGGTGACTGAAGAGGGGTGGGACGGACTGGCGTTCCATACGCACCACTGCTCCGAGGCCGTAGTCGCTCACCAAGCAACACCCCGTCATGCCGGACTCGTTCCGGCATCCACGGCGCCGCGAACCGACCGGCCGTAGAGAATGCCGACCGGTGGACCCCGGAACAGGTCCGGGGTGACGGAAGAGGGGTGGGACGGGTTGGCGTTCTATACGCATCGCCGTTCCGAGGCTCTGGTCGCGCGCCAAACAGCACCACGTCATGCCGGGCTCGTTCCGGCATCCACGTCTCCGCAAACCGACCCGCCGTAGAGAATGCCGACCGGTGGACCACGGAACAAGTCCGGGGTGACGGTGAAGAGGTGGTACGCCCTAGCGCCTCATTGGGAGGGTTCCGCATGTGCGTCCTCCTGCGCCGGAGGTTTTGGAGCGTCGCGGTCGACCAACAACTGACCACCCGCGCCGTAATTTTCGGTCGAGACCTCTTCGATCACGATCTGCACCGCAGCCGGGTTCTTTCCCAGCCGCTGCACGAGCGACTGGGTGACGTCGGCGACGATGCCGGACTTCTGATCCTTGGTGGCGGACCCCGAGATGCGGATGCTGACGAATGGCATCAGGCCTTGTCGCCCTCGCTCTTCGTGTCGGTCTTGTCCGCCGCGTCTTCAACCGAAGCGTTCTCGACCGAAGCGTCGTCCGCCGAAGCGTCCTCAGTCACGGCTTCGTCGGCCGTCGTGTCTTCACCCGCAGCGTCCTCGACCACAGCGTCGTCAGCCAAAGCCTCTTCCACCGGAGTCTCGTCCGCCTCGACTTCGTCAGCCTCGGCCTCAGGAGCCTCGTCCTCGAACCAGTGCGCGCGGGCGGCCATGATGATCTCGTTGCCCTGTTCGTCGCTCAGGCCATATTCCGCGAGAATCCCGCCCTTGGGCTCGGGCCGCTTCGGCGCGTCTTCGTTGCGACGACGTGGCTCGACGCGCTTCTTCTCGACCAACTCGTCGGTCGCCAGATCGGCAAGGTCGTCGAGCGTCTTGATGCCCGCCTTGCCGAGCGTGACCAGCATCGCCTCGTTAAGATACGGCATGCCGGCCAGTGCATCCTCGACGCCAAGCGCGGTACGCTCTTCGCGGCTGGCGGCGTCGCGACGCTCAAGCGCCTCGGTCGCGCGGTTCTGCAACTCGCCCGCCAGGTCCTCGTCGAAGCCCTCGATGCCGGCGATCTCCTCGACCTCGACATAGGCGACCTCTTCGAGGTTCGTGAACCCTTCGGCAACCAGCAGCTGCGCGAGCGTCTCGTCCACGTCGAGCTCCTTCTCGAACATCGCCGAGCGCTCGACGAAGTCCTTCTGGCGCTTCTCCGACGCATCCGCCTCGGTGAGGATGTCGATCGCCTTGCCGGTCAGCTGCGATGCAAGCCGCACGTTCTGGCCACGACGGCCGATCGCCAGCGACAGCTGATCGTCGGGAACGACCACCTCGATGCGCTCTTCCTCTTCGTCGATCACGACGCGGCTGACCGACGCCGGCTGCAACGCGTTGACGACGAAGGTCGCGATGTCGGGCGACCAGGGGATGATGTCGATCTTCTCGCCCTGCATTTCCTGCACGACAGCCTGGACTCGTGAGCCCTTCATGCCGACGCACGCGCCGACCGGATCGATGCTCGAATCATGCGAGATGACGCCGATCTTCGCGCGCGAACCCGGATCGCGGGCTGCGGCCTTGATCTCGATGATGCCGTCGTAGATCTCGGGCACTTCCTGCGCGAACAGCTTCTTCATGAAGTCGGGATGCGCGCGGGACAAGAAGATCTGCGGCCCACGGTTCTCGCGGCGGACGTTGAGGATCAGCGAGCGGATGCGGTCGTTGACGCGCACCACTTCGCGCGGGATCTGCGCGTCGCGACGGATGACGCCCTCGGCGCGGCCCAGGTCGACGACGACATGGCCGAACTCGACGCGCTTGACGACGCCGGTGATGATCTCGCCCGCGCGGTCCTTATACTCTTCGAACTGGCGCTCGCGCTCGGCGTCGCGGACCTTCTGGAAGATGACCTGCTTGGCAGCCTGTGCGGCGATACGGCCGAACTCGATCGGGGGCAAAGGATCGACGATGAAGTCGCCCAGCGCTGCGTCCTTCTGGAGCTTCTGCGCGCCCTTGACGTCGACCTGCTTGAAATAATCGTCGACCGCCTCGACCACTTCGACGACGCGCCACAAGCGCAGATCGCCGGTGTTCGGATCGAGCTTCGCGCGGATATCGTTCTCGGCGCCGTAGCGCGAGCGGGCGGCGCGCTGGATCGCGTCCTCCATCGCCTCGATCACGATCGCCTTGTCGATCATCTTCTCCGACGCGACCGAATTCGCGATCGCGATCAGTTCCGCGCGGTTTGCGGTGACTGCCGTGGCCATCAATGCTGTCCTTCTTCGGTGTCGGCCTCGTGAGCATCGGGCTCATCGGTGGGCGTATCTTGATAGAAAACCTCGTCCGCGCCTTCGATCGAAAGCGGCGCGGTCGCGGCGATGAGACGGTCGGTCATGACGAGCTTGGCGTCGGCGACCTGCGAGAAGTCGATCGTCATGAGCTTGTGCTTGTTGACGTCGACGGTGATCTTCGTCCCCTCGACGCCCATCAGGTTGCCCGAGATCTGCTTACGATCCTCGAACGGCTCGACGAGGCGGATACGCGCCTCCTGGCCTTCCCAGTCTGCGAAGTCCTGGATCCGGGTCAGCGGACGATCGATACCGGGGCTCGACACTTCGAGACGGTACGCGTCCTCGCCGACCGGGTCCTTGCCCTCGGCTTCGAGCGCATCGAACTTGTCCGAGATGCGGCGCGACAGCTCGGCGCAATCGTCGATCAGCAACTGGCGGGTGTCGGGCCGCTCGGCCATCACCTGCAACGTCGGATCGGACTTGCCGCCCTGCATGCGCACGCGCACGAGGCTGAGGCCGAGCGCGGCGGCCTCGGGTTCGATCAGGTCGGTCAACAGGGCGATGTTCGCCATCGGAATTCCAGAACACAAGCCAAGGCACAGGTGGTTGCCGCCGCGGAGCAAACCCCGCAGCCTCTTCACCTGGCGATGTAGAGAAGTGGTGCCTCTATACGCGGGGTGGCGCTGGTCCGCAAGACGCCCGTACCGAAGGAGCAACCTTCGTCGATGACGCCGCGTTGGCACAGGGATTTCCGGGAGAGAATCATGATCTGTAAGACGCTGTTCGCCACCAGCCTGCTGTCCGCCACGCTGCTCGCCTCGACCGCCTGTTCCGCGCAACCGGCACCGGCGGGCAAGCCGTTCAAGGAGACGGTGGTCGCCGACTTCGATTCGCCTTGGGCGATGACGTTCCTGCCCGACAAGCGCATGCTGGTGACCGAGAAGAAGGGACAGATGTTGCTCGTCTCCGCCGACGGCAAGCAGCGCCAGACCGTCGCGACGATTACGGTCGATTCGGCAGGGCAGGGCGGGCTGATGGACGTCGTTCTCGCCCCAGACTTCGCGACCAGCCAGCGCGTATATTTCAGCTATTCGACTGCGGGTGCGGGCGGCAAGGGTGTCGTCCTCGCGCGCGGTCGCCTGCGCGCGAACGGTGGCGGCGGCGAGCGTCTCGGTGAGATCGAGGTGATCTTCAGCGCCCGCCCGTTCGTCGAGGGCAACGGCCACTACTCCGGCCGCATCGCCTTCTCGCCTGACGACAAATATCTGTTCTTCACCAACGGCGAGCGCCAGAAGTTCACCCCTGCGCAGGACCCCAAGATGACGCTGGGCAAGGTGCTGCGCCTTACGCTCGACGGCAAGCCCGCCCCCGGCAACCCGCTTGTGGCCAAGGGTTTCGCGCCCGAGATCTGGAGCTACGGCCACCGCAACCTGCTCGGCATCGCGTTCGATGCACAGGGCAATCTCTGGGAGCAGGAGATGGGACCGAAGGGCGGCGACGAGGTTAACCTCATCAAGCCCGGCCTCAACTATGGCTGGCCCAACGCCTCGAACGGCAGCAATTATGACGGCACCGACATACCCGATCACAAGCCCGGCGACGGCTACGAGCCGCCCAAGGTATCGTGGAACCCGGTCATCTCCCCCGGCGGCCTGATGATCTATTCCGGCGCGATGTTCCCGCAGTGGAACGGCGACGCGTTCATCGGCGGCCTGTCCTCCAAGTCCCTCGTCCGCGTAGACCTGAACGGCACCAACGCCGCGAAGGGTGACCAATGGGACATGGGCGCCCGCATCCGCGAAGTCGAACAAGGTCCCGACGGCGCGATCTGGGTCCTCGAAGACGGCGGCGAGTCCCAAGGCCGCCTGATTAAACTGACCGCGAAGTAAGCCACGACGCCATCCCCCTCCCGCAAGCGGGAGGGGCTAGGGGTGGGCACGCGTTGTCCTCGATTGCTGACGTCGCAGTATGTCGCGCCACTATCGCACCGCCAGCAAATGCTGAAGCCGGGCGCCCACCCCTCGGTCCCCTCCCGCTTGCGGGAGGGGAGGAAGATCAGTCCCGCACAATCAGATAATTCATCCGCGCAGTCGCAATCGGCTTCTCCCGTTCATCCTGCCACGCGGTCGCCTCGACATTGGCCACCCGCGTCCCCAACCGAGTCACGACGCCCGCCGCCCGCGTCGGCTTGTCCCGACCACCACGCATGAAATCGACCGTGACGTTCACCGGCTTGATCCGCCCGCCGCCCTCAGCCTCCAGCGCATGCTGCAAAGCCGCAATTGCCGCCATCTCCAGCAACCCGGAGATCGCACCGCCATGCAGGAACCCCGGCCGCCCGAGGACGTCGTCCGCAAACGGCATCAGCAGCACCGGCGGCGCGCCATCCTCGGCTTCGACCGACACGCGAAGAATCTCCGCATAGGGCGGCAGCCCGATCGTCATGCCTCGGTCCTTCTATTGAGACCCATGCCTGCCACGTCGCCCACCACCATGAACGTCCCCGCGACATGCGCCAGCGGATCGGCCGGGTCGCCGTCATGCGCCTGCCCGCGCACGAACGCGATCGAGCGCGTGATGCGGTAGCACTCGCCGCGCCCGATCACCGTCTTCCCCGGCGTCGCCGGCCGCAGATAATCGATCCGCAGGTCAAGCGTCGCATGCGGCACGAACGCATTGCGCTTGATCCAGATCGCCAGACTCGTCGCCATGTCCATCATCGTGATGATCGGCCCCGACGCGATCACGCCGCTCGTCGGATCGCCGATCAGCCGCTCGTCATAGGGCAGCGCAAGCTCCGCCCAGTCGTCGCCATGCGCGTGATAGCGCATCCCCAGCGCGGCGCCGTGCCCGCCGAACCCGCGCGTCGCAAACCATTGTGGATCAAAACCAGCCATGCGCGAGCCTCTACACGCCGTGTGAGCGCGCGCAACATTGCGGGCGCCGTTGCAGGTGGGAGCGGGGCCGGTTAGCGTTCTCGCAAAGATCGAGAGGATCGCGAGAATGAACGATCGGGTTACCATTACCGTCGCCGAGGGCATCGCCGACGTCCGCCTCGCGCGGGCGGAGAAAATGAACGCGATCGACCCGGCGATGTTCGACGGCATCACCGCCGCGATCGACCAGCTCAAGGGGATGACCGAAGTCCGCTGCGTCGTCTTGTCGGGCGAGGGCAAGGCGTTCTGCGCTGGGCTCGACATGGCCTCGATGGCCAGCGGCGGCTCGGGGCTGGCGCTAGGCGACCGGACCGAGGAAGGCGCCAACCTCGTCCAGCAGGTCGCGTGGGGCTGGCGCACGCTCCCGATGCCGGTGATCGCAGCAGTCCACGGCGTCGCGTTCGGCGGCGGCTTCCAGATCATGTCCGGCGCCGACATCCGCATCGCGCACCCGCAAGCAAGGTTCGCGATCCGCGAAAGCTATTGGGGCCTGGTCCCCGACATGGCCGGCATCGCGCTGTGGCGAACGCTGGCCCGCGACGACGTGCTCCGCGAACTTACCTACACCGCCCGCGAATTCGACGGCACCGAGGCGCTGCGCCACGGTTTCGTCACGCGGCTGTCCGAAGACCCGCTCGGCGAGGCGATGATGCTGGCCCGCGAGATCGCCGCGAGGAACCCCCACGCGATCCAGGGCTCGAAGCGCCTCTACAACCTCGCGGCGGATGAGGACGCGGTGGCGGTGCTGCACGCGGAAACCGAAGAGCAGTTAAAGGTCATCCGCACGCCGAACCAGGTCGAACAGGTGCGGGCCAACATGGAAAAGCGGGCCGCGGTGTTCGAGGATTGAGCCTCCCCGCGCGTCATCCTGACGAAAGTCAGGATGACGGGGAAGGGGGATGATTCAAAGGCGCTACCCCACTCGCCACCACCCCGGCGAAGGCCGGAGCCCAATTGGCAAGGTCGATGTAACGGAGCACCGTCTTCAGTCAGCACCGTCCCTCAATTGGGCCCCGGCCTTCGCCGGGGTGGTGGGATACGGATGACGGAGCGACGCGAGGCAAGGGCGTGGTGGGAGTGAAGTCCCCTACTTCACCCGGTCATACGGCGTGAAATCCCGAAACCGGCAATACCCCGACGGTATCGACATCCCTGCCGACACCGTCCGGAACCGATCGTTCCGACACAATTGTCCGCCATAAACATCGACGATCAACGTATCGAGCGGCCGCAGCGAGGGACATTTTCCGACCGGCCCGGTCTTCCAGACCCGCTTGCCCGACTGCCGGTACAGGATCGTCTGCGAATCGACGATCTCCGGCCCGTTAAGCTGCTGCAGATCGATGCACCGCACCGGCGCCCCCGCGATCCGCCCCGCCAACGGGTCCGACTTCCCCGCCACCAGCATAAGCGCCGCCGCTGCGATCACCGGAACACGCATCACGGCTTGCGATACGGGACGAAGTCGCCGAAGCTGCAACTCCCGGTCGGAAAGCGCGACGCCTGGTCGAACGTCTGCGCGATATCGCCGCGGCACAACTGCCCGCTCGGCGTCCGCGTCACGAGGATGTCGCCGCGCGCGATCCCCTCGCATCCGCCGGCCGTATCGCTCCGATACACCAGCCCGTTATTCACCCGGTACAGGATCGTCGCGCCGTAGCCCGAGCTCTGCTTCTGCGGGAACTGGCTGATGCAGGTCTCGGGCTTGCCCGGCAAGAGCCCGGCGAGTTCCTTCGCCAGCTTCTCCTGCACACCCGCCTCGCGCACCTGCGCCCGCTCGACCTCCGCCTGGGTCTGCGTACACGCGCCCAGCAATAGGGCCGGCAGCATCAAGAGTGGCAGGGTCTGCATCCGCATCGCAACGCTCCTCAAATTCCCGCCACCCTCATGCGCCTATTATCCGCGAAACGCATCCTTCGCCGCACGATAGCCCGCCAACTGCTCGACCGAAGTCGCCCGCAGGAACGGATTGGTCGCCCGCTCCCGGCCGATCGTCGTCGGCACGGTAGGCTCACCCTTCGCACGCGCCGCATCGACCTCGACCATCCGCGCGACGATCGCCGCATTGTCCGGCTCGGCGACCAGCGCATAGCGCCCGTTGCTCTGCGTATATTCATGCCCGCAGAACACCTCGGTCTCGTCCGGCAACACCGCATAGCGCTGCATGTTCGCGAACATGTCCGCCGGCGTGCCCTCGAACAGCCGCCCACATCCCATCGCGAACAGCGTGTCCCCGGTGAAGATCGCCGCATCGTCGGCGAAGTGGAACGCGATATGCCCCTGCGTATGCCCCGGCACCGTCATCACCGTCGCCTCATGTGCGCCGAGACGCACGACATCACCTTCGGCGACCTGCTCGTCGAGCGTCGGGATCTTGTCCGCCTCCGCCGCCGGGCCGACGACGGTCGCGCCATACGCCTTCATCTCGGCATTCCCGCCGGTATGATCGGGATGCCAGTGCGTCGTCCACACCCGGTCGATCCGCCAGTCGCGCATCTTGGCAGCGGCGATCACCGGCCCCGCCTCGCCCGGATCGACCACCACCGTCTCGCCCGAGACGGTGTCGTGGATCAACCAGGCGTAATTGTCGGAAAGCACCGGAACGCGGACGATGTCGAGCATCAGCGGTGCCTTACCACTTGCCGGTGTTCGGCATCGACGCCCACGGCTCGGCAGGAGCGAGCGCACCGTCCGCCTGCAACAGTTCGATCGAGATGTTGTCGGGGGTCCGCACGAACGCCATGTGCCCGTCACGCGGCGGCCGGTTGATCGTCACGCCGGCATCGTGGAGCCGCTGGCACGTGTCGTAGATATTGTCGACGCGGTAGGCGAGGTGGCCGAAGTTGCGGCCTTCGCCATATTCTTCCGGATCCCAATTGTGCGTCAGCTCGACCTCGGCACCCTCGTCGCCGGGGACCGAGAGGAAGATCAGCGTGAAGCGACCCTTCTCGTTCTCCATCCGCCGGACCTCCTTCAGGCCCAGCATTTCGAAGAACGCGATAGTCTTCGCCGGGTCGGTCACGCGGATCATGGTGTGGAGATATTTCATGCTTGCTCCGAGCGTTGTTCGAAGCCGCAGATAGGGACGGGGGCAGCGACGCGAAAGGGCGTCCCCTCAGTTCTTACCCCCTCCCTGGAAGGGAGGGGAGCAGGACGGCGCTAGCGTCCTACCGGAGCACCAGCACGCGGAGCGCTCGCACGAGGCGCATCGCCTGCCGCGTCGAACTGCCGTAACGCCGTCACCGCACTCCGCCCCACCGGCGTATCAGGCGCCAACCGCGCCGCCTGACCCCACGCCGCCCGCGCGCCATCCTCGTCGCCCGCCAAGGCCGCGATATTCCCCGCCTCCAGCTGCACCGAAGCATCGTCCGCCGAGCGCCGCAACGCCTCGCCGATATCCTTCTTCGCGCGCGCGGGGTTCCCCTCGCGCCGCGCCAGCGTCGCCGACAACAGCCAGGCGAGCGGATCGTCCGCCGCATTGGTCAACGCCAGATCGATATCGGTCCGCGCGGACTCCAGGTCGCCCGTCGCCACCAGCGCGCGTGCATGGTCGAGTTGCGCCTCGCCCAGTTCTAGCCCCGTCAGCGTCCCCGCCGTCAGCGCCGAATCGAGCGCCGTGCGCGCCTTGGCCGGCTGCGCGGCGGCAAGCCAGGCATTCCCCGCCTGCGCCCAGTAATTGGCCGATCGCGCGTCCTTGGCAGTCTGCGCCTCGCGCGCCGCCGCCTCGAACTCGCCCGCGGCCGACGGCCAGTTCTTCTCCGCGGCAAACGCGATGCCGGCGCACTGGCGCGCGAAATAGCGCCCGCCGGCGATCCGCCAGCGCCCGGCGTCCGCGCGCGCCGCGGCCGGCTCGGTCGCGGCGAGCGCAACGCAACGGCGGAAGCGACCTTCCTGAACGTCCGCCGGACCGGCCTCGGACGGCCCCGCTTTGCCGCGGCTCGTTGTTGCAGGCGGTGCCTTGACGGGCGCGGTCTGGATCGGGGCGGCGGCGAGAAGCAGCGTAAGGATCATAAGGCGGCGATCACATCCTCGACCGCCCGGATGATGAGTGCGATGTCGCTATCGCGCGACAGGCGGTGGTCGCCGTCCTTGACCAGCCATGTCTGCACATCGGCTGAACGCAACAGCTCGCCCAGCCGTGCGGTCCGGTGCCACGGCACGTCCGGATCGCGCTGACCCTGGACGAGGCGCACCGGGCCGTCGAACGCGATCTCGCCGAACATCAGCCGGTTCGCCTCGCCCGACGACCAGAACGCGCGGGTGTAGACGGTCGGCTCGGGGCCATAGGGGTTCTGGCGCTCGATCCGCCCGTTGCTCAGCAGCGCCATCTTCTCGTCGGTGGTGAAGCCCCAGTCGGTGAAGTCGGGCGCCGGCGCGATCCCGACCAGCCCCTTGACCAGATCGGGCCGCATCTTCGCCACCAGCAGCATCAGCCAGCCGCCCAGCGACGATCCGACGAGGATCGCGGAGTCCTCGACCCCATCCCCGACCAGCGCATCGATCATCGCCAGCGCGTCGTCGCGCCAGTCGACCAAGGTCTGGTCCTCGAACGCGCCTTCGCTCTGCCCGCACCCACCATAGTCGAACCGCAGAAAGGCACGCCCCTCGGACTTCGCCCAGGCTTCCAGCGTCACGGCCTTGGTGCCCGTCATGTCGGACGCATAGCCCGACAGGAACACGATCGTGGGGCCAGTAACGCCCTGAGCCGCGGGGCTATGATGATAGGCGAGGCGAGGGCGCTCCTTTGGGGGAGGCGTTGGCGCTGGCGGTGGGGAAATCTCGGTCATGCCGCCAGCTTTAGACCGTCTTAGAGGGGCTGGTGAAGATGTCTTCGATCGCCAGCTCGAACAGCTCGGCGATCTTGAACGCTAGCGGCAACGACGGATCGTAGCGCCCCGTCTCGATCGCATTGACGCTCTGCCGCGACACTTCGAGCCGTTCGGCCAAGTCGCCTTGGCTCCAGTCCCGCTCGGCGCGCAGTACCTTCAAGCGGTTCTTCACGCCGGGCGCCGCATCGTGAAGATGTTATACGCCCACCCGATCCACAGCCCAGCAAACCAGAGTACCGCTGCATAATAGGCGGCAATGTGCGGTACGAGTCCAAAGCCCTCGACGAACCCCCATGCGGTCATCACGCTCAGCATGAAGCCGGTCGCGATCAGCGACTGCCGGATCATCAGCATGCGCAGATACTCGTCGGTTTCCTCGACGATGTAGCGGCCCAGGGCGAAGAAGGTCCCGATCAACGGTATGGCGGGCAGTAATGCCGCACCATACGCGATCGGTCCGTGCAGCGTCCCGCGCATGAACAGCGCAATCACCGCCACCAGCAGAACCACGTAGATGAGTGTCAGCGGCACGACGCGGTAATAATACCGTCGAATGGCAGGGTTCATGAGCATGGCAAGCGTCCTTTCGAATCAGTAAAGGAAGCTTGTCATTCACCTGATAACGAGTCAATGACGCTTTACACGACGCTGCTTTCCTCCCCCCGCCAGAGGGAGGTGGCACCGAAGGTGACGGAGAGGGAGGACGCAGACCAGCCGCCGCTGCGAACACGTTCCAGGTGTGACCTTATCGTAACCTTTGGAAAGCCAGCGGGCTCGCCAGGACTAGTCAGATGATGAATTCGACCGTCTTCATCTGCGCCTGATCAGCCGCGACCGCGCCGCGCTTCTCGACCATCTGCCGGTGCAGTTCGGCGACCGTCTCGCTCCCCCGCGTCTTGCACAGCGCGGGGACGAAGGCGTGGACCAGCGCGCCGAGGCCGCCCTTGATCATCGTCATGCCGAAGCGCCCGGCGACCCCGAAATGCTCGGCATAGCTCTCGCCGACGGTTTCGGGATGGTCGAGGAAAAGGCGGCGGAACATGGGGGGTCTCCTTGGATCCCTTCGTATCAGCGCGCGGCGAGCGCGTCGACCATTCCTGCCGCCAGCACGCTCAGCGTGTCGTCTCGCGCGCCCATCACGACGATCCGGTCGCCGGGGCGTGCCTGCGCGACCAGTACGGCGGCGGCCTCTGAGCGGTCGGCGATATGCCGCGCATCGCGACCGCCTTCGACGATCTGCGCGACGATGTCCGCGCTGGTGACCTCCCGCGTGACCGTGCCGCCATAATAGGCCGGGTCGGGGAGGATCAGCACGTCGTCCTCGGCCATCCGCTCGACGAAGGTCGCGACGAGTTCGCGGCCCATCACCTTCAATGGGCCGTATCCGTGCGGTTGGAACAGCAGCAGCAGGCGCCCGGGGAAGGCGTGGAGCGTATCGAGCGTGGCGGCGATCTTGTCAGGGTTGTGGCCGAAATCGTCGATCACCGCGACGCCGCCACCTTCTCCGACCAGGTCGAAACGTCGCCGCAGGCCGGTGAACCCCGCGATCGCCTTCACCGCATCGGCGAGCGACACGTCCGCCGCCATCGCCGCACCGATCGCCGCCAGCGCGTTCGACACGTTGTGCCGACCAGGCACGGCGAGTTTCACCGGCGTCCGCACCCCGCGCGAGACGATGTCGAAGCGGATAGCGAACGGCGCGGGCTCCAGGTTCTCGGCGCGCAGGTCGGCCGACGCATCGATCGCAAACGTCGTTACTCGACCGCGCGGCAGGCGCGCGGCGAGCGCCGCCGCATCGGGATCGTTGGCGTTGATCACGGCGGTTTCGACCTTCGCGATGAAGCCGCCGAACAGCACGCGCAGTTCGTCGAGCGACTTGTGATCGAGGCTGACATTGTTGAGCACCGCGATCTTCGGCGCGTAGTGTGCGATCGATCCGTCGCTCTCGTCTACTTCGCTGACGAACGCCTCGTCCCCCTCGCGATCGTTCGCGCCGACCAGCGCGCTCGCGAACGGCGCGTCCGGCGTGGCGAAGTTCTTCATCACCGCGCCGTTCATCACCGTCGGATCACGCCCGACCGCGTGGAGAATCCAGCCGATCATGCCGGTCACGGTCGACTTGCCGCTGGTGCCGGCGATCCCGATCGGCAACCGGCTGTCGTTGAACAGCGACGCCAGCACTTCCGCCCGCGTCGCGCGCGCGCAGCCTAGCGCCTCGGCCGCGACCATGTCGGGCACGGTCGCCTCGATCGCGGCGGAGGCGATGACGAGCTGATCGGCCGAGACGATGCCGCTGCCATCCTGCGGGAACAGCGCGACGCCCTTGGCGGCGAGGTCGTCGAACTTGGCGGGGACGCGGCCCTGGTCGAGATTACGGTCCGAGCCGGCGACGGTCGCGCCGCGCCCCGCGAGGATCATCGCGAGCGGCATCATACCGCTGCCGCCGATGCCGACGAAGAAACAGGGGCGGTCGAAAGAGGGTTTGGCGATATCCATGGCGCCGCGATATGGGCGGTTTGGTAACGGGGCAAGGTGAGACGAACAATGCGCATCGGTGTCCTAGCCGCATCGAGCCGGGCCAACGCCGCGGCCATTCCCAGGATCACGGCCTATGCGGCCACCGCGTTCCCCGAGGTCGAACTGGTCTTCCATCCGCAATGCCTGGAAACCGACGGTCATTTCGCCGGCTCCGATTTCCGACGGGCGGCGGCGTTTCTCGAATATGCCAACGATCCGGCGTTCGATGCGATCTGGTTCCTGCGCGGTGGCTATGGTTCGAACCGGATTCTCGCGATGGTCATGCCCGAGCTCGGTCGGGCAGCGCGGCACAAGACGTATCTCGGCTATTCCGACGTCGGCTTCCTGCTCGGTGCGCTGTATGCGCGACGGATCGGCCGGCCGGTGCACGGGCCGATGGTCAGCGACGTCAACCGTCATGACGGCGAAGCGACGGTGGCGCGCTCGCTCGGCTGGATGGTGCGCGGCGATCGCGCGGGGCTGGAGCCGGGGCTCGACGGGCGTCCGTCGGCGGCGTTCAACCTCAGCATCCTGACCTCGCTGATCGGCACGCCGTGGCTACCCGACCTTACCGACCATGTGCTGATCGTCGAGGAGGTGTCGGAGCCGATGTACGCGATCGATCGGATGCTGTTCAAGGTCGCCAATGCCACGCAGTTGAAGGGCATTGCAGGGCTAAGGCTGGGCGCGGTGACCGCGGTGCACGAGAACGATCCGCCCTGGGGCGAGACTCTCGACTACATGATGATCCGCTGGTCGCGCGACATGGGGGTGCCGTATCTGGGTCGGGCGGAGATCGGGCACACGCAGGCGAACCGGGTGGTGCCGTTCGGCGTGGTTTGAGCGAGGAGATGTCAGGTAGTATCTAATGCCAAATCCACCCCGGCGAAGGCCGGGGCCCAATTGGAAAGGCGGAAGTAACGGAGTGCAATCCTCCGTTAGCGACGTTCCCCAATTGGACCCCGGCCTCCGCCGGGGTGGTATCTTGGTGCAATCGCGATCTACTACCGAGCAGCCGGATCGATCACCTGCATGCCACCAAAGCGCAGCTTCGGCTGCCCCGGCACGGTGTAGCTCCCCGCCACCTGCTCCACCGCCCATGCGCGCAAGTTCGCCACGACCTCTACGCGTTGCAGCCGATCGCGCTCGCGCATGAACACGACCAGATCGTCACGCCGGTTGCAGTCGCGCGTATCTGCCGTCGCGCACGGCGAATACAGGATCGCCAGCGCTACGATCTTGCCCGCAGGATCGAGTACCGCTGCGCCCTTTTCCGGGCAGCTATGCGCGCGACACGCGGTGAAGCGGTACAGCGCGCCGATCCGCGTCGGCGCATCCGGCGGACCGTGCAGCACCTCGATCTGCTGATCGGCGACGTCGCCGTCCTTGTAGAGATACGCCGCTTTGCGCTTGCCGATGAACCGCCGGACTGCGGCCTTGAACGCGGGCGCCTGGACCAACTGGTTCGTATCACGGCACGCCGACAACCTCGCGGGCGTGCAGCCCGCAGCAGGACCCGTGGCGGTGGACAGCATCAGCACCAGACCCAGCATGACCTTCTCCCAAACCACCCAGGCACTCTCCGATTCGGCGCATGTCCGTCTGGAGTAGCCCTGTGCGCGTATCACCTTATATACACGCCGTGCGCGGATCGACCCGCGCGCGTCACCCCGAGAGAAAGTCTCCCATGTCCGCAATGTTCCGAATCACGCTGCCCGACGGTTCCGTCCGCGAGGTTGCGCCCGGGACTACCCCCGCGGATGTCGCCGCCGCGATCGGGCCGGGCCTCGCCAAGGCCGCGCTCGCCGCGCGCATCGACGGGCAGGTGCGTGATCTCAACCGGCCGTTCGAGGGCGATACCGCGCTCGCGCTGGTCACCGCGCGCGACGAGGCGGATGCACTCGAACTCGTCCGCCACGATCTCGCGCACGTCATGGCGGAGGCGGTGCAGCATTTGTTCCCCGGCACGCAGATCACCTTCGGTCCCGCGACCGACGACGGCTTCTACTACGACTTCGCGCCGAAGGACCGCCCCTTCACCGACGAGGACCTGCCGGTGATCGAAGCCGAGATGCGCGCGATCATCGCCCGCAACGAGCCGTTCCTGCGCGAGGTCTGGTCGCGCCAGCAGCTGATCGACCGCTGGACGCAGCAGGGCGAGACCTTCAAGGCCGAATGGGCCGCCGAACTGCCTGACGGCGAGGAGCTGACGATCTACCGCCAGGGCGAGTGGCTCGACATGTGCCGCGGCCCGCACATGGCCTCGACCGGCAAGCTCGATCCCGCCGCCTTCAAGCTGACGCGCGTGAGCGGTGCCTATTGGCGCGGCGACCAGAAGAACGCGATGCTGTCACGCATCTACGGCACCGGCTGGCTCAACAAGAAGCAGCTCGACCAGCATCTCTTCCGCCTTGAGGAAGCCGCCAAGCGCGATCACCGCAAGATCGGCGCAGAGATGGACCTGTTCCACCTCCAGTCCGAGGCGCAAGGGTCGGTGTTCTGGCATCCCAAGGGCTTCGTGCTCTGGCGCCAGATGGAGGCGTATATGCGCCGCCGTCTCGACGCGGCCGACTATGCCGAGGTCAAGACCCCGCAGCTGATGGACGCCAAGCAGTGGGAGCAGTCGGGCCACTGGGGCAAGTACCGCGAGAACATGTTCGTCGTGCCGGACGAGATCCCGAACGTCGAGGACGATGACGAGAATGGGGGCGCTGTGCTGTCGGGCGAAGGCGACCTGATGGCGCTCAAGCCGATGAACTGCCCGGCGCACGTCCTGATCTTCAAGCAGGGGATCAAGTCGTACCGCGACCTGCCGATCCGGATGGCCGAGTTCGGCTGCTGCCACCGCAACGAGCCGCACGGCGCGCTGCACGGCATCATGCGCGTTCGCCAGTTCACGCAGGATGACGCGCATATCTTCGTCCGCGAGGACCAGCTGGTCGAGGAAGTGCGCAAGTTCTGTGAGCTGCTCGACAGCGTCTACAAGGACCTCGGCTTCGAGGATTACGCGGTGAAGCTCGCGCTGCGCCCCGAGAAGCGGTTTGGCGAAGACGCGATGTGGGACAAGGCCGAAGCGGAGCTGCGCGAAGCCGTGATGCAATCGACGCTGAGCGACACGATCAAGGCGAATTTCGAGGAATTGCCGGGCGAGGGGGCGTTCTACGCGCCCAAGCTCGAATTCCACCTGACCGACGCGATCGGCCGGACGTGGCAGGTCGGCACGATCCAGTCTGACCGCGTGCTACCCGACCGACTCGACGCGTCCTATGTCGGTGCGGACGGTGAGCGGCATCGCCCGGTCATGCTCCACCGCGCGATCCTCGGCACGTTCGAGCGGTTCATCGGCATCCTGATCGAGCATCACGCCGGCCGCTTCCCGCTGTGGCTGGCACCGGTGCAGGTGGTGGTCGCGACGATCGTGTCGGACGCCGACGACTATGCGCATGAGGTTGCCGCGACCTTGCGCAAGGCGGGCCTTCGCGTCGAGACCGACCTTCGCAACGAGAAGATCAATTACAAGGTGCGCGAGCATTCGCTGGCCAAGGTGCCGCTGCTGTTCGTGGTCGGCAAGCGCGAGGCGGACGAAGGCACCGTCGCGATCCGGCGTCTCGGCAGCCAGGGCCAGGAGATGATGGCGCTCGCCGATGCGACCGCACGGGTTGCGATTGAAGCACGCGCACCCGATATGTGATCCAACGGGGCCGGCTTTTCGCGCAGACGTTTCTGCGCTATACGCCGGCCCAAATACTCTGTCAGAAACTTCAGGAGCAACCCCCATACGTCCTCCCACGATCCGCCGGCCGATGCAGACGCCCGCAATGAACGGCCCGCGATTCAACGAATTCATCCAGAGCCAGAAGGTCCGCGTGATTGATCACGAGGGCGAGAATCTGGGCGTGATGTACACACGCGAAGCGATCGAGCAGGCAGCCGAGCATGGCCTCGACCTGGTCGAAGTGTCGCCTAACGCCGATCCGCCCGTCGCCAAGTTCCTCGATGTCGGCAAGTTCAAGTACGAGGCGCAGAAGAAGGCGAACCTCGCACGCAAGTCCCAGAAGACGCAGGAGATCAAGGAGATCAAGATGCGTCCGAACATCGACGACCATGACTACGACACTAAGATGAAGAAGGTGAACGACTTCATCGGCGAGGGCGACAAGGTCAAGATCACGCTGCGTTTCCGCGGTCGTGAGCTTAGCCACGGCCAGCTCGGCATGAACCTGTTGAAGCGCGTCCAGGACGACGTCGCGGAGATCGCCAAGATTGAGGCGTATCCGCGCATGGAAGGTCGCCAGATGCTGATGGTGCTCGCGCCCAAGTAATCCGTCCAGCGGCTTTGCCGTGATGACATGACGTTTGAGGCTGGTCGGTCCCTTGGGGCCGGCCGGCCTTTTTCTTGTCTGCGATCGCTGCGGGCTGCGCATCGGCGGGTCGGCACAGGGCGTCTGGGCTCGCCGCGATCCACCGATTCCAAAGCATCGACAAGGCGCGCATGCGCTTGTTCTCCCGTGACACTCCGACCGCGTTGTATGCGGTAAGTCTCGTCCGAAGAGCGCGAGCGGCATTCGCGACTCTATCTTGGTCACGGCACATGACGAAGCCTGACGAATAGTTGCAATTTGAAACTAGGGTTTGGCCGCTGCCGCTCTGTGGCGGTTTGGAGACACGATCTTCAAAAATCTGTTTCCGTATGCGGAAATTACTAGACGTGCAGGGCGGAATATCTCTACCAATGCTCCAAACCATAAGTTCGAAAATATTCGAACACATCAGGAGAGAGTGCCGATGCGTATGATCGCATATCTGTTGTCCGCAGCCGCCACCGCGGCCATTGTAACACCGGCACTCGCGCAGCAGGCGACCTCCACCGTCGAGGCGCAGGCGACGCCGTCGCAGGGTACGGCGAACGCATCGGTCGACGGACAGACCAGCGCCGCGACCGATGCCGATACGACGCGCGCCGCCAGCGCAGCAGCCGACACCGGCGGCAACGCCAGCGACATCGTCATCACCGCAACCCGCCGTTCCGAGCGTCTGTCGAACGTACCGATCGCGGTCTCGGCGGTCGGTCAGGAAGCGCTGCAGAACTCCGGCGGCAGCGACATCCGCTCGCTCAACCAGCTTGCCCCGTCGCTGCTGATCTCGTCGACGGGCAACGAATCGAACGCTTCGGCGCGTATTCGCGGCATCGGTACGGTCGGCGACAATCCGGGTCTCGAAAGCTCGGTCGCGGTCTTCATCGACGGCGTGTATCGCAGCCGCACCGGAGTCGGCCTCAACGAGTTGGGTGAAATCGACCGCGTCGAAGTGCTGCGCGGGCCGCAGGGTACCCTGTTCGGGCGTAATGCGTCGGCAGGTCTCATCAACATCATCACGCGCTCGCCCGAGTTCGACTGGCACGGCAACGCCGAGGCGACCTACGGCAATTACGACCAGAAGCGGGTCGCAGCCGGCATCACCGGACCGCTGATCGCCGACAAGCTAGCCTTCCGCGTCGATGGCGTCTTCGTGAAGCGCGACGGTTTCTACAAGAACGTCACCGCGGCCAACGGCAGCGAAAGCCGCGTCAACGACCGCGATCGCTATTTCGTCCGTGGCCAGTTGCTGTTCAACCCTACGGAAAGCCTGAGCTTTCGCCTGATCGGCGACTATTCGCACCGCAAGGAAAGCTGCTGCGGCGCGGTCTATTACAACCAAGTCGAGACCACCGACCCGACGCCGAACGCGGCCGGCGTTGCGCCGTTCTTCGGGACGGTCAACGCCGATGGCGCGGTCGTAAACAACCCGACCAACCGCATCGTCGACATTTTGCGCCGTCAGGGCGCCGTGTTCCCGCAGGCTGGAAACACGCCCAACCCGTTCAGCCGCGAAGTCGCGATCACGCCGGGTCAGACCTTCCGGAACACGACCAAGGATTACGGTGGCTCGCTGCAAGCCGACTGGGATCTCGGTGGTGCCACGTTGACGTCGATCACCTCGTATCGTCAGTATAAGTCCGGCAATGCGGGCGACGTCGATTATACCAACATCGATCTTACGCGCCGCTCGGCGGACGGCAACGCCTACCGCCAGTTCAAGACCTTCACGCAGGAAGCCCGCCTTCAGGGTTCGCTGTTCAACGACAAGCTCGACTGGCTGATCGGCGGCTTCTATTCGAACGAGAAGCTGAAGCTCGTCGATAACGTCGTCTTCGGCGCGCAATACGGCCAATTCGCGGCCTGCCGCCTCGTCGCGACGGTCAGTCCGGTTGCCGCGCTCCAGAACCAGAACAATCCGGGCTGCATGAGCGCCGCTGGACGCGCAACTATCGGCGGCGCCTTTGGTCCCGCAGGTGGCCTGATCACGTCCGCACTCGATCGTCTGACCGGCGGTCCCGGCCTTGGCGGCGGCGTGAACAACGTCGGCGACTCCGGCTCCATCTACCGCCAGAAGAGCGAGAATTACGCGTTCTTCACGCACAACATCCTGCATCTGACCGATACGTTGTCGCTGACCGGTGGTCTTCGCTACACGCACGAGAAAAAGACGTTCAACGCCAAGTTCAACAACAACAACACGGTCTGCCCGATCCAGCAGGCGGCACTTGCGCCGCTGACGCTGACGCAGAGCGCCGCCACGTCGTTTGCGCAGGGCATCGTCACGTTGACCTGCACGGGTAACTCCAGCACCGCGCTGAATGCGCTCGACCTCAACGACAGCTTCGGCGACGGCGAATTCACCGGCACGGCAGTCCTGTCGTGGAAGCCGTTCACCAAGTTGCTGACCTACGCGTCCTTCGCGAAGGGCTACAAGGCGGGCGGCTACAATCTCGATCGATCGGATCTCGGCGGCGTAAACGGGGTGCTGTCGCCGCGCAGCAACGCCGATGCAGCAGGATTGCGCTTCAACGCCGAGAAGGTGAACAATTACGAGCTTGGTGCGAAATTCAACACGCGCGGCTTCACGCTCAACGTTGCCGCGTTCCGCCAGGAGTTCAGCGACTTCCAGCTCAACACCTTCAACGGCTCCATCTTCGTCGTCCAGAACGTCGAAGCCTGTAAGGATAGTCTGAACGGCCTCGACAGCGACAACGGCTTCAATCCGGTCACCGGCGCACAGACCGGGACGTGCCCGACGAACCGCTCGGACAAGCCGGGCGTGATCTCGCAGGGCGTCGAGCTGGAGGCGACGATGTCGCCGATCAAGCAGGTCACGTTCACTGCCGGCTACACCTATGCCGACACGTTCTTCCGCAAGAACCTGATCGGCAGCTCGACGACGGGCGAGGCGCTCGACCGCGCGCTCTTCCTCCTGCCGGGCAAGCAGCTGTCGAACGCCCCCAAGAACGTCGTGACTACGTCGTTCGCGTGGACGCCGGATATCGGCGCGAACGGCATGTCGGGTCTGATCTATGTCGATAGCCGCCTGTCGTCCGACTACAACACCGGCTCCGACCTGGCGCCCGAGAAGAAGCAGGACGGCTTTGCGGTGGTCAACGCGCGTGTCGGTCTGCGCGGCAAGGACCAGGCTTGGGCGCTCGAGTTCTGGGCGCAGAACGTGTTCAACAAGAACTACATCCAGGTGGCGTTCAACACGCCGTTCCAGGGTGCGGGATCTTCGGCAAACGTCGCAGCTTACGGTGGCACCGGCAACGCGCTCTACTCGGCATTCCTCGCCGAGCCACGCACCTACGGCCTGACGCTCCGCTCGCGCTTTTGATCGGATGAGTCGGTAAAAGCCGGCCTGCAGTTCGCTGCGGGCCGGCTTTTTCGTGTCCCCCGTCTATGCTCTTCTCGCAGGGAAGAACCGAAGGCCTGAGGCCTAAGCCGCCAGGTCGATCTCTTCGCCCGCTGCCGCCGCGAGCAACCTGCGCTCCAGCGTCCGCAATCGCGCCGGCGCGGTGATCCGGTCGCCCGTCAGGTCGGTGATGTAGAACGTATCCACCGCGCGCTCGCCGTATGTCGCGACATGTGCGGAGTGGATCGTTACCTTCGACTGGAACAGCGCGTTGGCGAGCTGGTTCAGCAGTGCCGGGCGATCGCGCGCGTTGACCTCGACCACCGTGAAGCGGTTCGACGCCTTGTTGTCGACCAGCGCGTTCGGCACGATGTCGAACGCTTCCGCCCGCGTCCGGGGCAGGGGCTTCGCCACCAGTCGGTCGGCGAGCTTGCCACGGTTGGCCAGCGCGTCCTCGATCGCGGTCTTGAGGCGGGAGAGTTGGCCGGTCTCGTCGAACGGCCGGCCGAACGGATCCTGGACGAGGAAATTGTCGATCGCCATCCCGTCGCGCGTGGTGTGGATGCGCGCGTCGATGATGTTGCCGCCGGCGACGTGGATCGCACCGGCGATGCGGTAGAACAGCCCGGGATGATCGGCGGCGTAGATCGTCACCAGCGTCGCCCCGCGCCCCGGATAGACGTGCGCATCGATCGCGAGCCGCGCATCGCCGGTGTTCGCGAGGAAGCGCGCATTGTGGGCCAGCACGTCCTCGGGCTCGGCGATCCAATAGGCCTCGGGTAGCCGGTGGACGAGCGTCGCAAACGTCTCCTCGTCCCAACCGAGCGCGTCGCGCAGATGCTCCTGCTTGGCGGCGATCCGCTCGGCACGGCCCTTCTGCTTGTGACCAAGCCGCAGGACCTCCTCGGCCGCTTCGTACAGGTCGCCGAGCAACTGGCGTTTCCAGCCGTTCCACACGCCAGGGCCGACCGCGCGAATGTCGACGATCGTCAGGGTCAGCAGCAGGCGGAGGCGCTCCGGGCTCTGCACCACGTCGCAGAAATCGAGGATCGTCTTGAAGTCGCTCAGATCGCGCTTGAACGCGGTCGCCGACATCAGCAGATGCCAGCGGACCAGCCACGCGACGGTTTCGGTCTCGGCAGGGGTCAGTCCGAAACGCGGGCAGAGCCGCCGTGCCACCTCCGCGCCGAGTATCGAATGGTCGCCGCCGCGCCCCTTCGCGATATCGTGGAGGAGCACCGCGACGTACAGCGCGCGGCGCGACACGATCTGCTCGAAGATCGCGCTGGCGAGCGGATGATCCTCCTTCAACGCGCCACTCTCGATCCGCGCGAGCAGGCCGATCGCGCGGATGGTGTGCTCGTCGACCGTATAGTGATGGTACATGTCGAACTGCATCTGCGCGACGACGCGCGCGAAGTCGGGCACGAACCGGCCGAACACGCCGGCCTCGTTCATCCAGCGCAACACCAGCTCCGGATCGCGCGGGGAGGTCAGCACATCGAGGAACAACGCGTTGGCCGACGGGCTGGTGCGGACATCGTCGACCAGTTTGGCATCGCGCGCGGCGGCACGCATCGCCAGCGGATGGATTTCGACGCCGTGCTTGTCGGCAAGCTGGAAGATCTCGATCAGGCGGCCGGGATCGGCCTGGAAGAAATCGTCGCTCGGCAGCGCCAGACGACCGCGATCGAGCACGAAGCCGTTGAGCTTGCGCGGCGAGCGGCGGATCGTCGGCAACCCGAAACGCCGCCCCCGCGCCGCGAATTTTTCATCGAGATGCGCCAGGAACACGCCGCTGAGCGTGCCGACCGTCTTCGCCTGCAGGAAGTAGAACTGCATGAACCGTTCGACCTTCGACTTTCCCGGCCGATCTGAGAATCGCATCCGATCGGCGATCTCGCGTTGCAGGTCGAACGTCAGGCGATCCTCGGCGCGGCCGGTGACGCTGTGCAGGTGGCAACGCACCGCCTGGAAGAAATTGTCGGCGCGGTGGAACAGGCGGTATTCGGCCTTGGTGAACAGCCCGACCTCGACCAGTTCGGCGGCGCGCTGCACGTCGTAGATGTATTTGCCGATCCAGAACAACGCGTGGAGATCGCGCAGTCCGCCCTTGCCCTCCTTCACATTGGGCTCGACGACGTAGCGGGTGTCACCCATCTTGCGGTGGCGTGCGTCGCGTTCGGCGAGCTTGTCGGCGATGAAGGTGCGCGCGGTGTCGGCCTGAACCTCGGTCTTGAAACGGTGCGACGCCTGTTCGTACAGCTCGGTGTCGCCGCAGACATAGCGCGCCTCGAGCAGTGCAGTGCGGACCGTGACGTCCGCCTTGGCTTGGCGAACCATCTCGTCGAGCGAGCGGCTGGACTGGCCGAGCTTCAGCCCCAGATCCCACAAGGCGTACAGCATCGATTCGATCACGCGCTCGGCCCAGGGGGTCTGCTTGCCGGGGGTGAGGAAGCCGATGTCGACGTCCGAATGCGGCGCCATTTCCGCGCGGCCATAGCCGCCGACCGCGATCAGCGTCAGGCGTTCGCCGATCGTCGGGTTGGGCAACGGGTACAGCCGCTGCGTCGTGAAATCGAACAGGATCCGGAGCAGCGCGTCGATCAGATAGGCTTGCGCACCGGATGCCTCCAGCCCGCGTGACGGATGTTCGACGAGGCGGCGTTCGACCTCGATCCGCCCTTTCTCCAGCGCGGCCTTTAGCAGCACGGTCGCGTCGCGCCGCAGTGCGGTCGGGTCGACGCCTTCCAGCGCAGCGATGGTTTCGGCGACCGCGCGGCGATCGATGATCGTGCGACGGTTGGGGAGGGTATCGAAGCGGCCGGACATGCCCCTCAGATAGGGGCGCAAGCCGGATGCGTCATCAGGATTGCGCAAATGCCCGCCGAAACGTAACCGGACGCCCGAGTGGAGGACGAAAATGAGCGAACCATTGCGCGCTGACCCGTTACGTGTTGCCCTTGCAGGTCTTGGAACCGTCGGCGGCGGCGTGATCCGGCTGCTGGATGCCAATCGCGAGTTGATCGCGCGGCGTGCCGGGCGTGAGATCGAGATCGTCGCGGTGTCCGCGCGCGACCGCGCTAAGGATCGCGGCGTCGATCTGTCGCGGTTTGCGTGGGTCGACGATACGACCGCCTTGGCGAAGCAGCCGGGGGCGGACGTCGTCGTCGAACTGATCGGTGGTTCCGATGGCCCGGCGCTGACGCTCGCCCGCAGTACGCTGGCGGCGGGGCGCAACTTCGTCACCGCGAACAAGGCGATGATCGCGCATCACGGGCTCGAACTGGCGCAGGCGGCGGAGACAGCCGGCGTTGCGCTCAAGTTCGAGGCGGCGGTCGCGGGCGGCATCCCGGTCATCAAGGGGTTGCGAGAGGGCGCCGCGGCGAACGAGATCGCCCGCGTTTACGGGATCCTCAATGGCACCTGCAATTTCATCCTGTCGAAGATGGAATCGGAAGGCCGCGACTTTGCCGAAGTGCTGGCCGAAGCGCAGGCGCTGGGATTTGCCGAATCCGATCCGAGCTTCGACATCGACGGCGTGGACGCCGCACACAAGCTGTCGATCCTGGCGGCGGTGGCGTTCGGGACGCAGCCGGCATTCGACGACGTCGCGATCGACGGCATCCGGCATCTGCTGGGCGCGGACATCGCCGAGGCGGCCGCGCTCGGCTATCGCGTCCGACTGCTCGGCCTGGCCGAAGCGGGCGCGGATGGCCTGTTCCAGCGCGTGCATCCGCACCTCGTGCCGATCGATCATCCGCTGGCGCACGTCACGGGCTCCCTCAATGCCGTCGTCGCGGAGGGGAATTTCGTCGGGCGGTTGCTGTTCCAGGGCGCCGGCGCAGGCGACGGTCCGACGGCGAGTGCGGTGGTGGCCGACCTGATCGACATCGCGCGTGGCGAATTCGGGCCCCCCTTCGCAATGCCGGTCACGTCGCTCACCGCGGCGCCGAGGGCGGACAGCGGCGAGCGGCGTGGGCGTGCGTATCTGCGGTTCACCGTGGCGGACAGGGTCGGCGTGCTGGCCGAGATCGCAGCGGCAATGCGCGACGCAGGCGTCTCGATCGAAAGCCTGATCCAGCGCGGCGCGATCGCGGACGGGAGCGTGCTGGTGGCGATCGTCACGCACGAAAGCCCGGAGCGCTCGATCGCGCAGGCGCTGGAGAAATTGCGTGGGTCGCAGAGCCTCGTGGGGCAACCCATGTGGATGCACATCCTGGATTGAGGCGGGCGCGGTCGCGTTTCGAAAAGGGAAACCACCCCGGCGAAGGCCGGGGCCCAATTGGGGGACGCCGATGACGACGGACGACCCTTAGTTACTGCGTCCGCTCCAATTGGGCCCCGGCCTTCGCCGGGGTGGTGGATTGTTTGGAAGCTAACGGCACTAGCACGCTCGCCTCTCGGCCACTCCCCCTTGTTCTCCCGCGAAGGCGGGATCCCAGACTGGGTCCCCGCCTTCGCGGGGAAACACACTGCGTCGGTCGATTGCAGGCGTCGTCAGTTTTACCTAACCGGCTCGTCCAGCACGATAGGCACGCGGTTCGACGTATCCGGCTTCTTGCGAAACTTCCGCGCTATGTCGCGCATCAGCGCCATCGGATCCTTCCCCTCGCCATTCTCGCAACAGCTGTGCGGATCGATCAGCGCGCCGACGCCGCGGATCAGCACGACCGGGACCGTCAGCAGGTCCACCCCGGTACATCCACCCGGCGGGCAGTACCGACCGGCATTGTCGAGCGCAGCCCGCGGATCGCCGGTCGGTTGGCGCGGGCGATCCTGCGGCAGGCGTTCGCCGGGCAGCGGCAGGCGCTGCTCGGCGGTGCCCTTGCCACCACAGACGATAATCTCGGTCGCGCTTGAGCCGGGACAGGCCGGCGGGTTCAGGATCGACCAGCGCGGCGGCGGCGGCGCAACGACCGGCGTGGCGGCGGGGATCGCGACTTGCAGGAGGAGCGGCAGGATCAGGATCATGGCGTACCGGTTCCTTCTGGAATGCCTGGCGACGATGCGGTCTACCGGCGACAGTCGATGCTGCTAGGCCCGCCATCCCGGACGAAACCGAACAAGCCCGTCATCCTGACGAAAGTCAGGATCCAGAGCCAGGCGGGGCGGCATGCGTAGCCCTGGGGCCGACTCTCGTCAGGATGACCGGCTAACTGGAATGACGTTGCGCTCATTACCGCTACTTTCGCCCCCTATTCGACGGTGCCGGTCGGCCCGTCGAGGTCGATCGGGACACGGCCTCGCTTGTCCGGCTTTTTCGCAAGCGCGCTTTTAATCAGCCCGACCGCGGCCTTGGCGATCGGGGCGATCGGCGGGCCGAAGCCGACTTGGCAGCCCCACTGGCTTGCGGCGCACGGCGTCCCCTCAAGTTGGAGCGCACGGGCGGCGCTGAGTTCGGGGTTCGAGGCGACCGCGTGATCGGGTGGGCCGCGATCGTCGCGCATCGGCAGCCGCGGATTGGTCGTCGCGGGCTTGCCGCAGACGACGATCTCGTTGCCGTCCTGCGTCTGCGTGGCACACGGATCGACGAGGATCGAGAAGCGCTCCGGCACCGGCGGAGCAACCGGGGCAGCGGCGGCCACCTGAAGCAGTACGGACAGGACTGTCGCGATCACGATCCCCCGCCTTACGGAGCGGGCTTGCGGAACGACGTGCCGCCTTCGCCGCCGACCGTCATGCTGACGCCTGCCATGCCGCCACCGACCTGGAACGGGCCGAGATCGGCGAGCGGCGAGGTCCGGTGGAGCAGGCGCGTGCGTTCGTTGTGGACGGACTCATGCTTGGGATCGCCGGCATCGTGCGTGACGAACGGTACCCGATACCGGTCCGCGGTCCGCATGCCGCACACCGTGATATCGGTTTCGTCGGCGCTCTGGATACAGGGCTGCTCGGCGGCCATCCGCGCCTTTGCGGTCGCCATCAACGGGTCTTCGATCAGGGTCGACAGCAGCATCGAGAGCATGGGAGTCTCCCGGACAAGACCGCAGACTGGCCGCGATCGCCGGTAAGAGCAAGCGTCATTGCTGAATCGCGGCAACGCCGAGCCGCGGGATGTCGATCGCCGGACAGCGGTCCATCACGACTTGCAGCCCGGCGGCCTCGGCACGTGCCGCGGCCTCCTGGTTGACCACGCCGAGTTGCATCCACACCGCCTTCGCACCCACCGCGATCGCCTGATCGACCGCCTCGCCGGCGGCTGCCGAATTGCGGAAGATGTCGACGATGTCGATCGGGTCGCCGAGCTGCGACAAGTCGCGAAAGACGAACTCGCCGTGGATATGCTCTCCGGTAATCTGCGGGTTGACCGGAATTACGCGGTAACCGTGCGCCTGGAGCTTGGCCATCACGCCGTAAGAGGGGCGGTCGGGCCGGTCGGAGGCGCCGATCATCGCGATGGTACGGGCATTTTCGAGCAGGGTCTTGATATCGGCATCGGCGGTCAACGGCATCGATGCTCTCCAAGAACGCGGCAAAAAACGGAACAGTCGGGGGAAACCTGGGCCGCTCGTACCGCAACTCTACGCGTCGGGTACGACCGGTAATCAGACAACGCCGACCCCACGCGCGAGTTTCACAGCGTTCCCAGCCATGCGACGACCTGAGTTGCAATCGGCATGAACACCGTATCGCCGGGGTCGGCCGCGGGCGGCGTGCCCGCATCCGAGGCCGTGCGGATCGAGATCGTCAGCGGTACGCGACCGAGGAACGGGATGCCGAGTTCGCGTGCCGCCGCTTCCGCGCCGCCATTGCCGAACGGGTCCGATGCCTCGCCGCAATGCGGACAGATATACCCGGCCATGTTCTCGACCAGGCCGATGATCGGGATGCCGGCCTTTTCGAACAGGTCGATCGCCCGGCGGGCGTCGATCAGCGCCAGATCCTGCGGCGTGGAGACGATCACCGCGCCCGCCGGCCGGTATTTCTGGACCATCGTCAGCTGCACGTCGCCGGTCCCGGGCGGCAGGTCGAGAACGAGCGTATCGGTGACGCCCCAGTCCGCCTCGACCAGCTGGCCGAGCGCACCCGCCGCCATCGGCCCGCGCCACGCGATCGCTTTGCCCGGTTCGACGAGCTGCCCCATCGACAGCAATGGTACGCCGTACGGGGTAGGGACCGGATCGAGCACCTTGTCCTTGGCTGTCGGGCGTGTGCCCTCGACGTTCATCAGGCGCGGCTGCGACGGGCCATAGATATCGGCATCGACCAGCCCGACGCGGCGACCGGCACGCGACATCGCAATGGCGAGGTTGGCGGCGAGCGTCGATTTGCCGACGCCGCCCTTGCCGCTGGCGACCGCGATCAGCCGGCGGGTCGAGCGTTCAGCCGTCACCGCGATCCGTACTTCAGAGACGCCGGGCTGCGTCGCCGCCATCCGTACGGTCGCCTCCAACGCATCGCGCGCCTGCGGGTCGAGCCCGGTCGCATCGATGATGATGCCTGCGCGCGTGCCCTCGAGCCGGACGGTTGCCCGCTTGCCCGCTACTGCAGCAACCGCCGCCTTTACCGCTTCGATGTCGATCATCCGCGCCAGATAGGGCCGCGAAGGCCGCTTGGCACTGTTTTTCCGCCGCCGCACACCTATAAAGGTTGGTATGACGATCTTCTCGCGCTGGTTCCGGCGCCCCGATATCCTCGCCACCGAAACACCGAAAGGCCCTTGGGGCGGTTCGGGCGACGATGGTAATCCTGGCCCGCGCAATCCCTGGGCCTTGCCGCCCGGCGGTCGCAAGCCTGCGGCGAAGCCGACCGCGCTCGACGAATTCCTGCGCAAGGCCCGCGGGTCGGGCGGCGGCGGTGGCGGCAATGGCGGCTTCGGCGGTCTGCCGTCGGGGGCCAACGCCCGTGCGCTCTGGGCCATCGGTGTCGCCGTCATCGCATTAGTCTGGATCCTGTTCACCTCGATCCATCAGATCGGGCCGCAGCAGCGCGGCGTGGTCACCTATTTCGGCAAATACGCCGGTACGCTCGATCCGGGCCTTCGCCTGACGATGCCTGCTCCGATCGCCGACGTAATGGTGGTCGACGTTCAGAAGATCCGCACCGACAATTTTCCCGTCGGCGATGGCGAGAATCTAACGCTGACAGGCGATCAGAACATCATCGACCTGGCCTATTCGGTACGCTGGGATATCGCCGATCCGCGCGACTATGTTTTCCAGCTCGCCGAGCCGAACGAGACCGTCCGCGCCGCCGCCGAGAGCGCAATGCGCGCGGTCGTGGCGACTACTACACTCGATCAGGCGATCGGCACCGGCCGTACCGTGATCGAGCAGCGCGTCGCTGACCTGACTCAGCAGATCCTCAACGACTATAAATCGGGTGTTCGCATCCAGGGCGTCGCGATCAAGCAGGCCGCTGCGCCCGCACGGATCGTCGAGGACTTCAACGCCGTCACCGCTGCGCAGCAGGAGGCGATCGCCAACCTCAACCAGTCGCGCTCCTATGCGCAGCAGGTCGTGGCGCGCGCGCAGGGCGAGGCCGCGTCGTTCGACAAGGTCTACGAGCAGTACAAGCTCGCGCCCGAAGTGACGCGCCGTCGTATGTATTACGAGACGATGGAGGCGGTGCTCGCCAAGAGCGACAAGACGATCGTCGAGACGCCGGGCGGAGTAGTGCCGTACCTGCCGCTGTCGAACGCCAAGCGCCTGCCGAACCCCGAGGCCGTCACGCCAGCACCCGCCGCTGCCGCCGCGGCACCCCAAGCTCAGCCTGGAGCTGCCCAGTGAACGCCGTGAGCATCCGCAACCCGATCGTCGCCGGGATCATTGCCCTGCTGCTGGTGATCCTCGCCGCATCGACCTTTGCGATCGTTCCCGAGACCAAGCAGGCGGTGATCCTGCGCTTCGGCCAGCCGATCCGCACGGTCAACGCGTGGCAGCCCAATACCTTGTTCGGCCAGACAGGCGCGGGGCTTATTGCACGCGTGCCGTTCATCGACCGGATCGTCTGGATCGACAAGCGCGTGCAGGATCTCGAACTCGACAACACGCTGGTGCTGTCGACCGATCAGCTGCGGCTGGAGGTCGACGCGTATGCGCGCTACCGGATCGTCGATCCGCGGAAGATGCGTAACGCGGTTGGCAGTGAGGACCGGATCCCCGATCAGCTCCGCCCGATCCTTGGTTCGGCATTGCGCAACGAACTCGGCAAGCGACGGTTCGTCGAACTGCTAAGCCCCGAGCGCTCCGAACTGATGGACAACATCCAGAAGGGGCTTCAGCGGGTCGCCAGCCAGTACGGCGTCGAGATCGTCGACGTCCGTATCAAACAGGCGAACCTGCCCGTCGGCCTGCCGCTCGAAAGCGCGTTGAAGCGCATGTCGAGCGCGCGCCAGCAGGAGGCGATCACGATCCGCGCCGAAGGTCAGAAGCAGGCGCAGATCGTCCGCGCACAGGCCGATGCGGATTCGGCGAAGATCTATGCCGAGAGCTTCGGCAAGGACGCCGATTTTTACGACTTCTACCGCGCGATGCAGTCGTATCGCCACACGTTTGGCGCCGACGGTGGGGCGGCACCGGAAGGATCGACCTCGATCATCCTGTCGCCGAACAACAGTTATCTGCGGGAGTTCGAGGGTCGCGGGCGTTAAGCCCATGGAACCTTTCGGCATCCGTTCATATTCAAGCATCGTTCAGAACGGCATTCCTATGGGATACCTGTTTCGATTGATGAAACGAGAGGACAACATCTAGTGCGTTACGCCTACGCCATTACCAGTGCTCTTCTCCTCGGCGGCGCGACCGCAACGCTCGCGCTCCAGCCAAGCGGCGCGCAGGTCGCGCAGAACGAACCCGGTGCGATCCAGGCGGTTTCGCCGAAGCCCGGCGCACCGATGAGCTTCGCCGATATGGTCGCGCGGCTCCAGCCTGCGGTCGTCAACATCTCGACCAAGCAAACGATCGTCCAGAAGCAGCAGGCCAATCCGTTCGCAGGCACGCCGTTCGGCGACCTGTTCGGCGGCATGGGCGGCGGCGGCGCTCCGGGCGCTCCCCCAGTGAAGCGCGAAGGCGCCTCGCTCGGTTCGGGCTTCCTCATCTCTCCCGACGGCTATGTCGTCACGAACAACCACGTGATCTCGCCGGGCGCTCAGGGGGCGACGGTGGACTCGATCACCGTGACGCTGAGCGATAAGAAGGAATACGTCGCCAGGGTCATCGGCAAGGATCAGGAATCCGACCTCGCCCTGCTCAAGATCGACGCGAAGAGCCTGCCGTTCGTGAAGTTCGGCGATTCGAACGGCGCGCGCGTCGGCGACTGGGTGGTCGCGATCGGCGAGCCGTTCGGTCTGGGCGGCACCGTGACCGCGGGCATCGTCTCGGCGATCAACCGCGTCACTGGTCAGGGTGGCGCATATGATCGCTTCATCCAGACCGACGCGTCGATCAACCAGGGCAACTCCGGTGGCCCGATGTTCGATCTGAACGGCAACGTGATCGGCGTGAACTCGCAGATCTTCAGCCAGTCGGGCGGCAATATCGGCATCGGCTTCGCGATCCCCGCGGCCGTCGCCAAGCCGATCATCGCTACCTTCATGAAGGGCGGCACGATCGAGCGCGGCTATATCGGCGTGCAGCTGCAGCCCGGCGGCACGATCAACGAAGATACCGCCGCAGCACTCGGCATTCCCAAGAACCAGGGCGAGCTGATCAACGACGTGACTGCTGGTGGCCCGGCGGCAAAGGCTGGCGTGCGTGCGGGCGATGTCGTCACCAAGGTGAACGGCCAGCCGGTGACGGTCGACCAGTCGCTGTCCTATCTCGTCTCGAACGTGAAGCCCGGCCAGACCGCGCGCCTCGACATCCTGCGCAACGGCAAGCCGACTACCGCAAACGTGGTCGTCGTGCCGCGCCCGAGCGCGGACAAGCTGGCGGCAACCATTGGCGGCGACGCGCAAGGCTTTGGTGGCGACGACGGTGATGACGGCGACGATTCCGCTACTCCCGCGGCACCGGTGGCAGGTGCGGCGCTCGGTATCGGTGTGCAGCCGCTGACCCCGGCGATCGCACAGGCCGTCGGCGTCGAGGCGAACACGCAGGGCGTGGTCATCGCCGTGGTCGCGCCGACAAGTGATGCGTACGGCAAACTCAAGCGGGGCGACGTCGTCATTTCGGTCAACGGCACGCCTGTGCGCGCCGCGGCCGACGTCCAGAACGCCGTCAATGTCGCCAAGGCGGCGGGGCGCCCGCAGGTCCTGTTGCAGGTCAAGCGTGGACGCGCGCCGGCGCAGTTCCTGCCGGTCAAGATCAAGTAATCCACGACCGACACGATCGATCGAAGGACCGTCACTCACCCGAGTGGCGGTCCTTTTTCTTTGCGACGCGCGGGGTTAGGGTCTGCGCGAGACAAAGAGGACGATAACCATGAGCGACGGCATCTTCATCGGCGCCAGCGTGGACGGCAAGCCGCAGACGCTGGAATTGAAGCGCGCCAACCGCCACGGTCTGATCGCGGGCGCGACCGGCACCGGCAAGACGGTCACGTTGCAGGGCATCATCGAGGGCTTCTCCGCGAACGGCGTGCCGTGCTTCGTCGCCGACGTGAAGGGCGACCTGTCCGGCCTCGCCATGGCCGGATCGCCGACCGCGAAAACGCACGCGAGCTTCGCCGAGCGCGCCAAGGCGATCGGCGACGACGGCTGGGCCTATGCGGACAATCCCGTACAGTTCTGGGACCTGTTCGGCGAACAGGGCCATCCGATCCGTACCACGATCAGCGAGATGGGCCCGCTGCTGCTGTCGCGGCTGATGGACCTGAACGAGGTGCAGGAGGGGGTTCTCACGATTGCCTTCCACGTCGCCGACAAGGAGGAGTTGCTGCTGATCGACCTCGACGATCTCCAGGCGATGCTGACCGACTGCGCCGGCCGCGCGGACGAACTGACGGTGACGTACGGCAACGTCTCGAGGCAATCGATCGGCGCGATCCAGCGGTCGTTGCTTCAGTTGCGCACCCAAGGTGCGAAGAATTTCTTCGGCGAGCCCGCGCTCGAGATGAACGACTTTATCGGCGTCGATGACCGGGGCCGGGGCATCGTCAACATCCTCACGGCCGACAAGCTGATGGCCTCGCCCAAGCTCTATTCGACCTTCCTGCTGTGGCTGATGAGCGAACTGTTCGAGCATCTTCCCGAGATCGGCGACGCCGACAAACCGGTGCTGTGCTTCTTCTTCGACGAGGCGCATCTGCTGTTCGACGAGGCCCCGAAGGCGCTGCTGGAGAAGATCGAACAGGTCGTCCGGCTGATCCGGTCAAAGGGCGTCGGCGTCTATTTCATCACGCAGAACCCGATCAACATTCCTGACACCGTGGCAGGGCAACTCGGCAATCGCGTGCAGCACGCCCTGCGCGCCTTCACGCCGCGCGACCAGGCGGCGGTGCGCGCGGCGGCGGAGACGTTCCGGGCAAACCCCGGCGTCGATGTCGCGACGATCATCACCGAGCTGAAAGTCGGCGAAGCGCTGGTGTCGCTGCTCCAGCCCGACGGCGCGCCGACCCCGGTCGAGCGTACGCTGATCAAGCCGCCTGCCTCGCGTGTCGGCCCGATCACCCCGGCTGAGCGCATGGTCATGATCGAGACCGACGCGGTCGGCGAAAAATACGACACGCTGGTCGATCGCGAATCGGCGGAGGAGCTGCTCGCGGCGAAGACCCAGGAAGCGAGCGCTGCGGCGGCCGAGGCCAAGGCGACGACCGAGGCGGAGAAGGCTGCGGCGGCGCAGGCGAAGGTCGATGCCAAGGCGGCGAAAGAGGCCGAGCGCGCGCGCATTGCTGACCAGCGCGAGGCAGATCGCCAGCAACGTGAAGCCGACCGCGAGGCAGCAAACTCGCCCTGGACCAAGATGGCCTCGTCCGCGACCCGTGCCGCGAGCTCGTCGATCGGCCGCCAGGTCGCCAACGAAATCGGCAAGCAGGTGTTCGGCACAAAGTCGCGCCGATCCTCGTCGAGCGGCGGCCTCGTCGGCACAGTCCTGCGCGGGGTTTTAGGCGGCCTGTTCCGGGGGTAGACTGCTGGCATGATCGGGGTCCGACCGCCCCCAACCAAACACCACCCCGGCGGAGGCCGGGGCCCAATTGGGGAACGGAGGTAACGTCGGACGGCGCTTCGTTACATTGACCTTTCCAATTGGGCCCCAGCCCTCGCCGGGGTGGTGGTCAAGCCATTCAAGGAGCTAGACAATGTCCCTCGATTTCGAATCCCCGACCGACTGGACCGCCGTCGGTCAGGACAGCCTCGACGACGCGATCACACTCCGTCGTGCGATTCACGCCGATCCCGAAGTCGGCCTCCACTGCCCCCGCACCTCGGACAAGGTGAAGGCAGCACTCGCCGGCCTCCCGCTCGAAATCCGCGAAGGCACCTCCACCACCGGCTTCGTCGCCATCCTGCGCGGCGGCCGCGCAGGCAATGCCGGCGGCAACGGCCGCACCGTTCTCCTTCGCGGCGACATGGACGCGCTGCCGATGCAGGAGGAAACCGGCCTGTCGTTCGCTTCCAAGATCGACGGTGCGATGCACGCCTGTGGCCACGATTCGCATACCGCGATGCTGGTCGGGGCGGCCAAGGCGCTATGCGCGCGGCGTGACGAACTCCCCGGCACGGTGGTCTTCATGTTCCAGCCCGGCGAGGAGGGGCATCACGGCGCCCGCCACATGATCGCCGATGGCCTGCTTGACTCGCCGCTGCCAGAGGCTGGCTTCGCGCTGCACATCTCGCCCAACATGCCGATGGGCCATGTCGTCAGCCGCGCGGGAACGCTGATGGCCTCGACCGATACGCTGCGCGCAACGATCACCGGTCGCGGCGGCCATGCCGCGATGCCACACGACTGCCTCGATCCGCTCCCGATCGCCTGCGAGATCGTTACGGCGCTGCAGACCTATGTCGCGCGCCAAGTCGCGGTCACCGACCCCGCGGTGCTGTCGATCACCAAGCTGAACGCGGGCTCCGCGCATAACGTCATCCCGTCGACCGTCGAGATGCTCGGCACGATGCGCACTCTCTCCGAGCGCACCCGCGAACAGGTCCGCGCAGCGTTCATCCGCATGGTCGAGGGCATCGCTGTCGCACACGGTGCAGTCGCCACGCCGACGATCGAGGAAGGCTATCCGGTTACCGTCAACGACGAGCGCGCCACCGCCCTGATGAAGGCGTGCGCGACCGCGATCGGTGGCGAAGGCGCGTATCAGGTTATGCCGCCGATGATGGGCGCTGAGGACTTTTCGTACGTCCTCCAGAAGCTGCCGGGCGCGATGGCCTTCATCGGCGCGGCGCCCGAAGGCAGCGATCCCCGCACGAACCCGCCGCTCCACAACACCAAGATGACGATCGACGAACGCGTTATGGCGCACGGTATCGCGATGCACTGCGCCGTGGCCGAGCGGTTCCTGGCGAACGGGTTCGACTGAGGGCGGTCTTCTTACCCCTCCCTGGAAGGTAGGGGCAGGAGTTGGCTCGGTTTCCGCGGATTTTAGACTTTTAATGGATCAAACTAGCCGACCCACCCCCAACCCCTCCCTTTCAGGGAGGGGAGCAGAGAGAGGCCGGGCCAAGTTCAATTCAACCGCCGCGTAGTCTCCGCGTAATTCGCCACTGCCGCGGCTGCCGCCTGGATCAGTCGCTGGCGTTCGGGCATCGGCCGAACGGTATCCCCGATCATCACGGCGATCGCATAGCGACGGCCATCCGGTGCGGTCAGCAGGCCGACGTCGTTGAACCCGGCATTCCGCCGGCCAAAATCCTGCCCCGTGCCGGTCTTGTGCGCGATCTCCCAACCACCGGGCAGCGCGGCGCGAAGCCGGGCGCGGCCCGTCACCGAGCGCCCCATCGTGTCGAGCAGGATTTTCGTCGACGTTTCCGACAGGAGATCGCCCTTTGCGAGCCGCGCGATGGCGTCGGCGATCGCGATCGGCGCTGCGCCGTCGGGTGGATTGCGGACATAGGCGTTGAGGGCCGCCTCGCGCACAGCCGGCGACAGTCGATTGCGCGCCGTCATGAAACCGCCGTTGACGGCATAGGCGGGCTGCCAGACCAGCCCCGCCGTACCGCTCTGCAACAGCCGCTCGCCCGGCCCGAACCGGATCGCGCCCAACTGCTTGCGCTCGATCATCGATCGCACCGCGGACGGGCCGCCGACCCGGGTGAGCAGCCGGTCGTTCGCCGTATTGTCGCTATGGGTCAGCGCGCGGGTCAGCAACTCGCCGACAGTGGTGCGATAGCCATCGCCCTTGACCAGCATCGCGATCGGTTGATGGAACAGCGTCAGGTCCTGCGGCCGGACGACGATCGGCTCGTCGAGGCGGATGCGGCCCCGATCGCGCAGGTCCATCACGGTCATCGCGACCCACAACTTGCTGACGGACTGCTGCGGCAGCAACTGGCGTCCACCGGCCTCGACCGTCCAGCCGTCGTCGACCGCGCGCACCGCGATGCCGGCTCTGCCCTGGAAACCGCTGTGCAATTCCGAGATCGCGTTGACGAGGCTGGCCGGTGCGGGGCGAAGCGCGCGGGGCAGCGGCGGCGGGACCGGAACGGAGACGATATCCTGCGCCGGATGCGTCGCGGCGATCGCACTGGCGCCGGGGCGCGATGCCGAACCGCACCCCGCCAACGCGACCCCGAACAGCGCGGTTGCCACAAGACGATTGAACGCACTCGCCGATGTCATGATGCTTTGAACGCCCTGCACTGAAGCACCGATCCTTATCCGCAGATTTGCGCCACGAAACCACGGTATCGCACGGCTGCGACGAAGCGCACCGGCGCCACGCCGAGCCGCGTTGTGGTCAGGGAACGAGAACCGTATCGACCGCGTCCGGCGACGTTTCCGGATAATCGAGCGTGAAATGCAGGCCGCGGCTTTCATGGCGGTGCAATGCCGACCGGACGATCAGATCGGCGGTCTGGAGCAGGTTGCGCAGTTCGATCAGGTCGGGCGTGACCCGGAAATGCTGGTAGTATTCGGCGACCTCGTCGTTCAGCAGTTCGATCCGGTGCTGCGCGCGCTCAAGCCGTTTGGTGGTGCGGACGATGCCGACGTAATTCCACATGAACCGCCGGATTTCGGTCCAGGTCTGCTTGATCACGACCTCTTCGTCGGAATCCGTGACGCGGCTTTCGTCCCAGGGGCGGATCGGTGGAGGCGGGGGGAGCGTGTCCCAGTTCGCGGCGATGGTGTCCGCCGCCGCCTCGCCGAACACGAAGCATTCGAGCAGCGAATTGGACGCGAGCCGGTTGGCGCCGTGGAGGCCCGATTCGGTGCATTCGCCTGCTGCATACAGGCCGGGGAGATCCGTCTTGCCGTGTTCGTCGACGACGATACCGCCGCAGGTATAGTGTTGCGCTGGCACGACCGGGATCGGCTGCGTCGTCATGTCGATGCCGACCGTCAGCAGCTTCTCGTGGATGTTCGGGAAGTGATGCCGGATGAACTCGGCCGGCATGTGGCTGATGTCGAGATGGACGTAGTCGAGGCCGTACCGCTTGATCTCGGCATCGATCGCGCGCGCGACGATATCGCGCGGGGCAAGCTCCATCCGGGCCGGGTCGTAATAGGTCATGAAGCGCTTGCCGGTCGACGGGTTGATCAGCCGCCCGCCTTCGCCGCGCACGGCCTCGGTGATCAGGAAGTTCTTGACCTCGAGATTGTAGAGGCAGGTCGGGTGGAACTGCATCATCTCCATATTGGAGACCCGCGCGCCTGCCCGCCACGCCATCGCGATGCCGTCGCCGGTCGCGCCGCGTGGTGCCGTCGAGAACAGATAGGTGCGCCCCGCGCCGCCGGTCGCGAGGATCGTCGCACGCGCCGTGTAGAGCGCGACACGTTCGGTCTTGCGGTCGACGGCATAGACGCCCCAGACGTTGCCGGCGCCGGAGTAGCGTTCTTCATGCCGCGATGTGGCGAGGTCGATGGCGATCTGGTCGGGGACGAGCGTGATGTTCGGGTGCGCCTCGGCGGCGGTCTGCAATGCCACCTGCACCGCCCAACCGGTCGCGTCGGCGACATGGACGATGCGGCGATGGCTGTGGCCGCCTTCGCGCGTCAGATGCAGCGCATTGCCCTCGGTCTCGAACGGCACACCGAGCCGCGTGAGCCGTTCGATCGCGGCGGGGGCGCCCTCGACCACCATCTCGACGATCGCGCGGTCGTTGAGCCCGGCGCCAGCAACCATGGTGTCCTCGACATGATTCTCGAACGTGTCGCCGGGCTCGAGAACGGCGGCGATCCCACCCTGCGCCCAGGCGGTCGACCCCTCGTTCAACGCGCCTTTGGCCAGAACCGTTACGGTGAAGCGCTGCGCCAGGTTGAGTGCTGCGGTAAGCCCGGCAGCACCCGAGCCGACGATCAGGACGTCGCTATTCATACGGAGGGAGCCTCGGATAATGCTGCGTGAATCAGGCGTACGAAGCGGCACGGCGCGGAGGGACGATCGGGCATCTGGCCGATGTGGCACAAAACACCGGGTACAGGACAGCGCATAGCATCAGCAGCGCGATAAAACTGTGGGGCATCAGCCGATTGAAACGATCGGGGCAATCGTCAGCCCCGATAGACGGCATAATGGATCAGAGTACCGCTTTGACCCGGTAGCATTTGGGCGTCAGTAACGGTCTGCGATCGGTACACTCCGGGGAGCGGTGTTCGCCGAACCGGCGGGAACGGGCGAAGCATGTGACGAAGAACAGTGAAGCGGGATCGATTGCACCAGGAAAGTCAGCGGCGATCGATCGCGGCGCGCGGCTCGGCATCAGCTTGTCCGGGACCAATCTGGAACGCGCCGGCGATTACAATCAGCGGACCGTGCTGCAGGCGATCCGCGTCAGTGGCGAGGCGAGCCGTACCGATCTCGCCGCGATTACCGGACTCACCGCACCGACGATCGCCAACATCACGCGGCGCCTGCTCGACGCGGGGCTGATCAGCGAAGCGGGGCGTCGGCAGGGTGCGCGCGGTCAGCCGGCCGCGCAACTGGTGATCAATCCCTCAGGTGGCTTTTCGGTCGGGATCAATATCGATCGCGACCATATCACGATCGTGTCGCTCGACTTGGCCGGCACCGTGCTGACCCGCGCGACGCGCGAAGTTGCGTTCGCGATGCCGGACGAGGTTTCCGCATGGTTGCGCACGGAAATCGCCGCCATCCGATCGTCCGAACTGATCGACGAGCGGCGTCTGCTGGGCGTCGGTGTGGCGATGCCCGACGACCTCGGCCGGGTCACGTTTCCGCATCGCCCCGCGTCGTACGAGAGCTGGAACGACGTCGACGTGGCGGCGCTCGTCGGGGCGATCGTTCCGTGGCCCGTCTATGTCGACAACGATGCCGCAGCGGCGGCGATCGGCGAGGCGCAGTTCGGATCGGGGATGGTCCTGCCGAGCTTCTTCTACGTCCTGGTCAGCGCAGGCCTGGGCGGGGGACTGGTGATCGATGGAAACTATTTCCGAGGTGCCGGCGCGCGCAGTGGCGAGATCGGTTTCATGCCCGACATGACCAAGCGTGCTCAGGGCCGGACGGTGCAGGAAACCGTGTCGCTCTCCGCACTCTACGACAGGCTCGACGCGAGCGGCTGCGACGTCTCCGGGGTCGGCGCGCTGACCGGCGACGATCCGGCGGTCCTGAAGATCGTCGACCAATGGGTCGAGGATGCCGCACAATCGCTGATCGCGCCGCTGATCGCGGTTAGCTGTCTGGTCGATCCCGGTGCGGTTCTGATCGGCGGACGGCTGCCTGGATCGCTGGTCGACGCACTCGTCGATCGGCTCGATGCGATGTTGGCGGACTGCGCCCTACCGTCGGCGGCGCGGGTCATGCGCGCGGCCATGTCCGACGATGCACCCGCGATCGGCGCCGCGATCCTGCCGTTCCTCCACCATATCCTGCCGTCCGACGCGATTTTGATGCAGGTCGGACGCTCGGGCCGACAGGATTAAAGCAATTTACCTTTGTTATTCTTGGACGCGTGGCTAGATTGGTCGCACACATTCCGCGGCAGCCGGGCGACGGTGGGAGCGATCGGCGTCGGCGGGTTTGATCGTATCGATGCAAACCGCATGTCTCGGAAAGGAGACGTAGCGCGATTCCCCCGGTCTCCCGTCGCGGACGGCATGCGAAGGGAGACGCGGTTCATGGTTCAGATTGGTATCGATTTCGGCGGCACGAAGATCGAGGCCGCAGCGCTCGACGATCGCGGTCAGTTCCTCAGCCGTCTGCGTGTTCCGAACCCGGGCGACTACGATCGCGCAATACGGGACGTCCGCGATCTGGTCCTGGCGGTCGAGGCGGAAGCCGGCGGGCAGGGAACCGTCGGGATCGGCACGCCGGGATCGATTTCTCCGCGTACCGGTCTGATGCGTAACGCCAATTCGCTTTACCTCAACGGCCGTACGTTTCGCGAGGATCTGGAAACCGCGATGGGGCGGCCCGTGCGGATGGCGAACGACGCCAACTGCCTCGCGCTGTCCGAAGCGGTCGACGGCGCCGCGGCCGGCGCCCGGTCGGCGTTTGCGATCATCGTCGGGACCGGATGCGGCGGCGGGCTCGTGATCGACGGTCGGATCGTCGATGGCGCGAACGGGATTGCCGGCGAATGGGGTCATGTCCCGTTGCCGTGGCCGACGGGTGTCGAGGTGCCCGGCCCGGCATGCTGGTGCGGCCAGCACGGGTGCCTGGAAAGCTGGGTGTCGGGCACGGGCTTCCGCCGCGACCATCAAAGCGTCACCGGTCAGACGCTCGACGGCGCGGCGATCATCGCAGCGGCCCGAGCCGGCGACGAGGACGCGAGCGCGACCCTCGACCGCTATGTCGACCGATTGGGCCGGGCGCTTGCCTTGATCGCGAACCTGGTCGACCCGGATTGCTTCGTGATGGGTGGCGGCATGTCGAACGTCACGGAAATCTACGATCGCCTTCCCGCCGTGGTGCGCAGCCATACGTTCTCTGATGGCTGGGACGCCAAGATCGTCCAGGCGGTATGGGGCGACAGCAGCGGCGTGCGTGGGGCAGCCCGGCTCTGGCCCGTCTGACGTACGACATCGTCAGGGCGCGGCGCGCAGGCCCCCAGACGCCGCCCCGCTATAGTAGAACTGATACTGCCACGCACGCTGGCCCGAGCGTGCCCGCGCCGGCGGCTTAGTCGCCGCACTTCGTCATCGGGACGGGCGCGGAGTCGATCTTCACGTCGGAGATCGAGAGGCCGAGCTTGCCGTCGGTGGCGATCACGAACGGTGCGGTGACATGCGCCATGTCGATGCCGCGCTTGGCAAAGCATTGCAGCGGGACGATCACCTGCTGCCAGTCGCCAGGCTTGCCGGCCGCGAGTGTCCTGGTGATCGGCACCGTCACGGCCTTGCCGTCGTTGCTGACCATGCCGAGGTTCACGGGTGCGCTGCCAGCGCGATCGACGCGGACGTCGACGACCAAGCTCAACTCGCCATTGCTCTCGCGAGTCAGGTCGAGCGGGCCGGACGCCTCGACGCGAGCGTCGGCGGGGCCACCCGTCCATACGAATGCGCGTGCGTCCTCCTGACGGCGGCGGTCGACCGCCGATGCGGTAAGACGCTTGGTCGCGGTCGTCGCGTTAACGCCGAGCAGGCGGACCTTGGACTGGTCCTGCTCGACCAGGGTCAGCGACCATCCTTCGGGTACGCGGCCCTTGCCGAAGATCGTGCCGTTCGACGATGCGGCCATGCCGGCGGGGCGGGTCTCGTCGAGCTTCGGTACGCTGCCCGGCTTGGCATAGCTAAGCCCGTAGCCGAACGCGAACAACGGATCGTAGCCGGGGTCGGAGCGGTTGAGGACATACTGGTCGGGACGCTTGGGCCAGGAGAAACTAAGCTTGCCGCGGAAGTCGTTGGCGACGCTGCCGTCCTTCTTGCGGAACAGCACGTCGGCGACACCCCCGCCTTCGCTGCCCGGCAGGAACGCCGCGACGAAAGCATCCGACGCGTTGAGTTCGGCATTCACCCAGAGCGGGCGGCCCGACAGGAACACCGCGATGACCGGCACGCCTGCCGTCTTCAGCTTGCGCAGCAGTTCGAGGTCGGATTTGTCCTCGGGGCTGTATTCGAGGTTCGGGCGGTCGCCCTTGAACTCGGCATAGGGCTGTTCGCCGAATACGACGATCGCCGCGTCGGGCTTCTTGGCAAAGCTGCCGTCCGCCGACAACGTCGCGGTGCCGCCTGCGCCCTTGACCGCGGCGTCGATGCCTGACCAGATCGTCTCGGCGTTCGGGAAGTTCGCATTGGTGGTGCCGCCGCCCTGCCATGTCAGCGACCATCCGCCGGCCTGTTGCGGAATGTTGTCCGCCCCGCCGCCTGCGACGAGGATGTTGGCGGATGGCTTGAGCGGCAGCAGACCGCCGTCGTTCTTGAGCAGCACCAGCGATTCACGCACGGCCTGACGCGCGATGGCGCGGTGGTCGGCGGCACCGATGAGGGTCATCTTGCCGGCGAGCGCGCGCGACGACGGGCGGCCGCGGTCGAACGTGCCGGCGCGAATCTTTACGCGCAGGATGCGGCGGACCGCGTCGTCGAGGCGCGCGGCCGGGATTTCGCCCGACTGCGCCTGTTTCAGCGTATTGTCATAGAGCGTCTTCCAGCCGCTGCCCGAATACATGAACATGTCGAGCCCGGCGTTGATCGCTGCCGCGCAACTCTCGTTCGAGCAGCCTTCGACCTGGCCGTGGCCGTTCCAGTCGCCGACCACGAAGCCGTCGAAGTGGAGCCGATCCTTGAGCACGCCGGTCAGCAGGCTCTTGTTGCCGTGCATCTTGGCGCCGTTCCAACTCGAGAAGCTGGCCATCACGGACTGCGTGCCGGCTTCGATAGCTGCCGGATAGCCGCCGAGATGCACGTCGCGCAGCACGGTTTCGGGGATCAGCGCATCGCCCTGGTCACGCCCGCCAGTGCCGCCGTCGCCGAGGAAATGCTTGGTCGTCGCGATGACGTGGTCGGGGGCGAGGAACTCCTTGGTGCCGACCTTGCCCTGAACGCCTTCGATGACCGCGCCGGCATAGTCCGCCTGGACCTGCGGTTCTTCGGAATAGCTTTCGTAGGTGCGGCCCCAGCGATCGTCGCGGACGACAGCGAGAGTGGGGGCGAAGGTCCAGTCGATACCGGCGGCCGCGGTCTCGATCGCGGTGACGTGGCCGATCTCACGCATCAGGTTGCGGTCGCGCGCCGCGCCAAGGCCGATGTTATGCGGGAAGAGCGTCGCGCCGGGAATGTTGTTGTTGCCGTGCACCGCGTCGGTGCCCCAGATCACCGGGATCGCAGGCCGGCCATCGGTGCGCGCCATCGACGCGTCGTAGAAGGCGTCGGCAAGCTTCAGCCATTCGACCGGCGGCGCGAGGTCGTTGCCGCCGGGGCCAGCATTGCCGCCGTTGAGGATCGAGCCGAGCTTGTAGGTGCGCAGGTCCGCCGGATCGATGCTGGCGATGTCGACCTGGATCAACTGGCCGATCTTGTCGGCGACCGACATGCGTTTCATGATCGCATCGATCCGCGCCTCGACCTTTGGATCGCGCAAAGGCCGTGCGTTCGCGGTCGGCCAGATATCGGGATGCGCGAAGGCGGAGAGCGGCGCTTGCGGTTTGGCTACGGCAGTTTGCGCAGGGGGGACTGTGACGGTCGCCGCCGATTGCAGCAGAAGCGCGATCGTGAACGTGGAAAACCCTGCCGGCATCATAATCCCCCCAGACGGCACGCGATTTGGTATCGGTACCTTATGCCGGCGTGATACCGGTTCCGTGACAGATTACGCAAACAATTTGGTCTTTCGGCGGACCATATCGCGTGAACGTTGCCAAGCGGTTTCGATCAGAGTCCGATGGACAGTCGCAGGGTAATCGATCGCGGTCGGATCGGCACCGTCTGCCGGGTCGTCGCCAGCGTGAACGGATTGCCGAAGCCGAAACTGTTGCCGCGTCCGTTCAGGAGATTGTCGACGGCAACCGACCAATGCCGTGGACCGTCATCGAGCGTAGCACCGGCGCCGAGCGTCGCGTAATCCCCCGCCCGGCGATCCAGTGCCGGATCGAAACTCAGCCGCGTCTGGCCGATGTACCGCGCGGTCAGATAGGCGCTGGCGGGCCGGGCGATCACCGAAAATTTTCGGGTCACGCCCGCACGCGTTGAAAAGTCGGGGACGACCGGCAGGCGACGGTCGTTGTCGCCGCGCTGGCTGGCGGTGGGCGAGGTCAGTCGCGCGCGCTGCACGGTGGTCCCGGCATCGATCGTCAGCGGTCGTGCGTCCATGCGCACCCCGAATTCGATGCCGTAATTGGTGGCGTCGCCGACATCGATCGTGCCGAACAGTCCGTCCGAACCGACCACGTCGCTGCGCAGATGCTCCCAGACCGAACCGAAGATCGCACCGGTCAGGCTGAGCCGATCGTCGAGCGCGCGGACGCGCCAGCCGAATTCCAGGCTTTGCAATTCGTCGCCCGGAATCCGTTGGTCGGTGCCGGGCAGATCGCGCGACACCGCGGCGGGCCGGATCGCGCTGGCATAGCGAAGCCAGACCAGGCCGGTCTCGTCGCGGTGCCAGCTGAGCGTCGCGCTGGGAGTCACGCCGAGTTTGGTGGCGCTCTGTTCCTGCGGGCCCTGCTGTTCGATATCGTTGGTCGTAATGAACCCGCGCAGGCCAAGCTTGAAGTCGAGCGTGGGGGAAAGCCGCTGGGTTCCCTCGGCGAATATCGCGCCTTCGAAGACCGCCTCCTTGTCGTCGCGAACCGCGATGGTGTCGCCGGTCGCGACGAAGCTCCCCTTCAGCCGGGTGGTTCCTTTCAGCAGCGACACGCCGACGATCCAGGGATGGCGCGCGGACGGGTCGCTCAACCGCAGTTCCTGCGTGAGCAGCCGGATCTCGCGATCCTCGTCATAGGCCAGCGGCGTACCGGTGCCGAGTGCGCTTGCCCGCGTGCTGGCGTCGTAGGTGCTGGCGAAGTCGTGCGATACGACCGAAGTGGTCGACTGCACGCCCAGCCGCCCGATCGATCCCCGTATGTCGAGCGATCCCGACACGAAATCATTGTCCTGCGGCTCCGCGATCGAGGTCGCCCGCGTCAGGCCGCGGGTGGCATATTGGCTGTCGCGGGTCCCGATCCACTGGCCGACCCCGCTGGCGGTCGCGGTCCAGCCATCGCCGATCGCCCACCGGACCGCCGCACGGCCGCCCGTTCGTACGGTGCGATTGACGTTGCGCTTGCGGCGTTCGCTGTCGTCGATCCAGCCGGGCATCGTTTCCGCCCACGCCGAAGCCCGCAATGCGACGCTGCCCGTCACGATCGGCAGGTTGACGGTCGCATCGAGTGCGCCGCCCAGCGCGCCGTCCTTGATGCCGGTGACCTCGGTCGACAGCGTTTCCGACGCGCTGTCGAGATCGGGCGGGGTCGTGACGATCCGCACGACGCCGCCCAGTGCGCCGGTCCCGTACAACGTCCCTTGCGGACCGCGCAGGATCTCGACGCGGTCGATATCGACCATGCGGAGATCGGGATCGGGCGAGGAATAGCCGATCCGGGCATCGTCGAGATACAGGCTGACGAGCGACTGGCTGGTGCCGTTGAACGCACTGTCGGCGACGCCGCGAAGGAACACCCGGTCGCGGCCCGGTCCCAGATTGGTCGAGAACGCGCCATCCGTGGTCGCCAGGAGGTCGACCAGGCCGCGTCGGCCGGCCAGACGATCGAGCGCGGACGCCGCCAGGATGCCGATCGAGGCGGGAAGGTCGGAGAGGCGTTCGTCGCGCTTGCTGGCAGTGACGATGATGTCGGCCCCGGTGTCGGTCGGCGGCGCGATCCTTCGGCTTTTCCGGGCGGCGTTACGGTGCGGCACGGGTTCGATCCGCCAAGTGGTCGCATCGACGCGAACGGCGCGCAGGTGCGTTCCATCGAGCAGCTTGCGCAATGCCTCGCCAATGCTCGAAACGCGGCCGATGCGCTTGACCTGCACGTCGGGCAGCGTTCCGGCCATGCCGATGGAAATGCCAGTCTGTCGGGCGAGCGAGTCGAGCGCCGTTCGCAGCGAGCCCTGGGCGATACTGATCCCGCGGGGGGGCGCCTGATCAGCGTGCGCCGGTACGCTCGATATGAACGACGCCGCCAGCGCGACGCAACCGGACCGGCAAAACCGCGCGAAGCTGATCGAGGAGCCGCGAGCCATCGCCAATCGTCAAAACCCCGGAGAAACGCAGCCCCGCGGCGGACGGATCGACCACCACCGGGGCGGTCGCATACCGCGATATGTCGGCGACAACCAGCGGTAACGGCGCACCGTCATAGTTCAACCGGCCGTCGGTCCAGTCGGCGACCGAACCGGGCGCGACGGAGCGCCGCTCAGCCACCCCGGTCGCGGTATCGATGTCGAGCCGCTGTCCCGCGGTCACCGTGGCGGGCGTCGATCCATCGGCGGTGCGCGGCGCGACGCTGACTTCGCCCTGCGCTACGGCGACCGAAATCCGACCACCGGCGTTGACGACCGAGAAGCGGGTGCCGACGTCGCGGATGTCGTAATCGCCAGCGCGGACGATGAGGGTTCGCGCCGGGTCGTGACGAACGGTGAAGCTCGCCGCGCCGCTGGCAAGCGTGATCCGCGGTGTCGTGCCGCCGGCGACCGACAGCCGGGACCCGCGATCGATCCGCATCGCACTACCGTCCGCCAGCGTCAGAGCCCGCGTATCGCCCGCATCGGTCACATAGACTTTGGCGTCGTCGCCGCCGATCTGCGGGGCGACGAACAGCAGCGCCAGTCCAGCCGCCAACGCGCCGCCGGTGCCGGTCGCGGCCCAACGCCAGCGTGAGGCACGAGGGGGTAGGGCTAGCGGTTCACCGTCGATCGCGGCGTCGTCGTTTGCGGGTGACAGCGCGGCGATCGCAGGCGCGGCCTCGGCGATCTCGGCATCGAGCAGCGCGATCGAGTCGTACGCGGCGCGGTGCCGGGGATCGTGCGCCAGCCAGTCGCCGAAACCCTCCCAATCCATGTCGGGCGCATCGATCCGTGCGTGCCAGGCCGCCGCTGCGTCGATCGGGTCCTGCGTCGTCCCATCCATCACGGCGCCCTCGTTCCAAGCGGATGCCCCCCGCTCGTGACATAGACGCCACTGCGCATCGCGCACCGCAGTCGGGCGTGACGATCAATCGTCGTTTCGATCATCGAGCGCCTTTCTGAGGTGTTTGAGGGCAACGGCGATATGCTTTTCGACGGCGCTGCGCGTGATGCCGAATTCGGCGGCGACCTCGGCATGCGAGAGGCCATCGATCTTGTGGCGGCGAAATACCCGCATCGCCCCCTCGGGCGGGCCAGCGAGCGCGGTAGCCAGCTGCGCGATCCGCTGACGCCCGGAAACCGCGTCGAATGCGGAGGGCGTTTCGTCGACGGCCTCGTCACCGACGATCGTCGTCATGCTGTCCGCATAGCCGGTATCGCGGCGCGACCGCCGGCCGTTGGCGCGAACCCGGTCGAGCACGATGTTCATGCCGATGCGGTGGAGATAGGCCAGCGGATTGGCGATGGGGCCCGTCGTCGCCTCCGCGGTGCGCAACCAGATCTCCTGCACCACGTCTTCGGCTTCCGCAGCACTCCCGGTCCGCCCGGTGAAGAACCGAACGAGCTGCTGGCGATGCGCCGCAAGCACTGCCGATAGCCCGGCAGGCTGAAAGCTGTCCGCGTCGGCTACGATATCCTCCGAACTTCAGGAACCGACGCAGATACCGCGTAAGGCGGCGCCTGTCGCTACCGAAGGTCAGATGTCGCTACCGAAGGTCGGGCGCGTCCGTCACACGCTTCTGGACCGGGTGACGACACGCCATAGCAGCACGATGCCGACTGCGATCAGCAGGACGACCCCGGCGATCGCGGCAAGATAGAACATCGGCGCGCGCCACGGTGTTTCTGGGACGGGCGACGTGACGGGCGGCGCGAAGTGTGACGGGGCGGGCGCGTCGTCGCAAATCGACGATCGCGGCGTGAGCGTCGCGGTCGACGGCGCGTCCCCGGCGCGCTCCGGCATCAGGGTTTGAGCGACGGCGGTCATCATGCAACTCCCCGCCGGCGTGTGCCGTTCGCCATCGTATCGCCCCCGTACAGCGCAAGAAGTGCGTCGAAATGATCATCCATCGTCCGCACCGGGCGGTCGCGGCGGTTCGCCACCGATGCCAGTCGCGTTTCCGCAAAGGCCAGAATCGCGTCGGCGGCGGCTTGCGTGTCACCGGACCGGTAGAGCAGGCCGTCGCCGGTCCGCGCGAGATCGGCCGCGCCGCCGCGGTCGGGCGCGATGAGCGTGAGCCCGGAAGCGATCGCCTCGGCCGCGACGAAGCAGAAGGTCTCCGCTTCGCACCCGTGGATCAGCGCATCGGCGCTCGCCATCAGCCGCGCGAGCGCGGTCCGGTCGCGGATCGGTTCGAGCAGGCGGACATGCGGGTTCTCGCCGATCGCGTCGATCACGCGGCGCTGGCGCGACCCGCCGCCGATGATCAACATGCCGACCGGCGTATGCGTCCCGGCGACCGTCGCGGCCTGCGCGACCATGTCCCAGCGCTTCTCGGGAGCATGGCGACCGACCCCGATCAGCAACAGCGCGTCCTCGCCCAACCCGCACAGCGCCAGCATCTCGCGCCGCAGGTCGGCGTCGCGCAGCCGGGGCGAAAACTGTCCCGGTTCGACGCCCATCGGGTCAGTCGTGACTTTGCTCAGGCCGCCTTCGCGCAGTCTCTGCGTCAGGCTGTCGCTGGCGCTGACGATATGGTCGAACCGCGCGTCGAGCCGGCGCAGATGCCGCCAATACCATTCGAACGCGCGGTCGATCGCCTGCGTCGAGGCGACGTTGCCGAACCAGCGATAGGCGTAGGCGGACAGCGGATCGGCATGCGCAATCAGCGACAGCCGCGCGCGCGATCCCGACTGCGTCCGCCAGTCCGCCACCATCGACGCGCTGCGCCAGGGAGAGGAGACTTCGACGACGTCGGCGTCCTCCTCGTCCAGCATCGCATGCAGCGCGCCGCGATCGGCGAAGTAGCGATAGGAGCGGTCGAGCGGGAACCGCGGCGATTTTAGCCAGCGGACACGGGCGTTCGGACCGCGCTGTTCTTCGCGATTCTCCTCGCCGGGGGCGATGACCACGACCTCATGGCCGCGTGCTGCGAGCGCGACGAGCTTGCGATCGATATAGGTCCGCACGCCGCCACCGGTCGGCGTGTAGAACGCGCAGACATCGACGATCTTCATGCCGCGATCTCCCGGACCGGCATGGCGCACGACTGGTCGGCGACCAGATCGGCGTAGCGCGAGACCGTGCGTCGCGCCGCGAGCGTGCGCAGCGTGCGATCGATGCTGGTCAGCAACGATTCCTTGGTCACGTCGCCGGGGTGGACCGCAACGCGCATCGTCGGCATCCAGTCGGGCATGACCCGCGCCGCGGCGGCGACCGCGAGCGAACTGGCGGTGCGCGCGCGCGTCCGGCTGGCCCAGGTCACGACCGGGCCGCGCGCGACGATCGCGCCGGTGGCGGGCTGCCAGACGCGGAAATGATCCTCGGCCAGTGCGAAGTCGCAGGCCTTCAACGCGGCATGCGCGCCGGGACCGTAGAGCCAGGCGGGCGCGATGAAGCCCGCGACCGGTCGGCCGATCGCCTGCTCGACCATGTCGCGACCGGCGCGCATCCGGTATTCGGCTTCAACCGCGTCGAGCCCGAGAAACTCGCCTTCGCCGGCCGTCATGTAGCGCGCCTTCAGCGCGGTCGCCGCACTGCGATGATCGCTGGCGTCGCGGTGGAACCAGCCGTGCAGGAACATCTCGACGCCGGCATCGGACCATTGCCGCAGCCGTCGCTCGAATGCCGGGGCCCGGTCGAGCCGTGCGGCGCCCCAATGATCGGGGACGACCAGCATCGCGAACTTCGGGCCGCCGAGGATCGTCTCGATCCGGTCGGCAAGCAGGTCGATCGGCGCGGCGAATGCGGGCGATACGTCATGGATCGATACGATCAGGCGTCGTTGTGTCGAGGACGCCCGCGCCACCGGCCGCTTCACGTCGGGCGCTTGGGGGTGCTGCCTCCCGCTATGTTCGGATGTCACCATCGTCCTGCCTTCATACGTCCCACACTGATGACGGGACGGCACCGCGTGCACGCTTCCGCAGTCCATACCAACGCGTAGCGGTAAAATATTTCAGCATCGGGTCGGGTGTGGCTGCGGCTGGGCGTGCCCCGCGGCGTCCTGTGGACATGACCCGATCCGGATCATTCGCCTCGGCGCCGCTCGGCACGGCACGCGCCGGCCTGCGACGCTCGCCGCTGCCCGAATCCTGTTCTTACCGGAGCATTGTCTCATGACCGAGATGCCGTTGACGCTGACACGCGCGCAGGTCTTTCCCGATTTGACCCCAACCGTCGTCCGCAAGGGGTTCGTCGGGCGATGGCTCGCACCCTTGCTGTCCGCCGCCATCCTGATCGCCGCCTTGTGGCAGCTTCGCAGCCTGGACGTACCGGGCATCCTGCGCATGGTGCCGATGTCGCCGCTGTTCTGGGCGATCTTCGCGCTTGGCTATCTGGTCACGCCGTTCAGCGAATGGGTCATCTATCGGCGGCTGTGGCAATTGCCCGCGGGTGGCATCCTCGCGTTGCTGCGCAAGCGGATCAGCAACGAGATCATTCTCGGCTATTCCGGCGAACTGTATTTCTACGGCTGGGCGCGGAAACACGCGACGATGGTCGGCACGCCGTTCGGTGCGATCAAGGACGTCGCGATCCTGTCCGCGGTCGTCGCAAACATCTGCACGCTCGCCCTGGCCGCTGCGAGCTGGCACGCGCTGGAGGGCCTGCATCTCGGCACCAGCGCGAAGGTCATGATCGTGTCGGCCGCGAGCATGGCGATCCCGTCGCTCGTCACGCTGGTGTTGCGCAAGCGGCTGCTGACGCTGCCGCGCCCCGAACTGACCCGGATCGCAATAATCCATTTCCTGCGGATCGTGGCGACGACGCTGTTCGCCGCGTTGCTGTGGGCGGCGGTCATGCCTGCCGCGCCGCTCGCCTGGTGGCTTGCGCTGGCGACGTTGCGGATGCTCGTGTCGCGCCTGCCGTTGCTGCCGAACAAGGACATCGTGTTCGCTGGGCTGGTCGCCTTCACGGTCGGGCGGACGTCCGAAGTGACCGCGGTGCTGACGATGATCGCCGGCCTGTGGCTGGTCACGCATCTGCTGCTCGGCGCGGCGCTGACCGCGGTCGAACTCGCCACCATGGAGCGCACGAAGTGATACTATTTTCGGTATTGGCCCTCGCCGCGACTCCTATCCCCTCAACGCCCAGGCTGGGGACAGTCGAGGCGCGCTGTCGGCCGCATGAAACCGGCCCCGCCCTGGTCGTGGACGTCGACGGACTGAAGGACCGGGTCGGCGTGCTCCGTGCCGAGCTGTACCCGGCGCGCGACGGCGACTTCCTGGCCGACGACAATGTCCTGATCGGCGCGGGCAAGACGTTCCGGCGCGCGGTGATCACTGTGCCTGCCACGGGTGCGGTATCCCTCTGCCTCCGCGTTCCCGCGCCGGGCACCTATGCGCTCAGCGTCGTCCATGCGCGCGACGGGGGACATGGTTTCAGCCTGCTTCACGACGGGATCGGCTTTGCGAGCAACCCCAAACTCGGTCACTCAAAGCCGCGTGCTGACCAGGCCAGCGTTGCCGTCCATGACGGCATCACGACCACGCACGTCGTCATGAACTATCGCAGCGGACTGTTCTCGTTCGCGCCGATCAAGCAATAGCTGCGGACGACCCGGGCCCGTCGCTCAGCGGGTCCGGTCCTTGACGGTTTCCATCGCCACGAAGGTCGACGTGCTCGCGACATGCGGCAGGCTGGAGATCTTCTCGCCGAGCACCGCGCGGTAGCGGCGGATATCGGCGGTGCGGACCTTCAGCAGATAGTCGAAGCTGCTCGCGATCATGTGGCATTCCTCGACTTCGGGGATGCGACGGACCGCGGCGTTGAACGCCTTCAAGGCCTGTTCGCGTGTGTCGTCGAGCTTCACCTCGGCGAAGGCGACGTGATCCAGCCCCATTTTCTCGGCATCGACGATGGCGCAAAATCCGCGGATCACGCCGTTTGTGATCAGCTTGCGCAGGCGAACCTGACAGGGTGTCTTCGACAGCCCGACGACCTGCGCCAGGTCTGTGACCGACATCCGACCGTCCTCCAGCAACGCAGCGACGATCTTGTGGTCGAAGCCATCCATTTCGACTGTTGTTGGCACGAGAGTTCTCCAATCGAGCCAAAGATGGCCTGTATAAAAGCGATATAGCCCGCCGCGGGCTGATACATAAGTCGGATCGACTTTCGCAACGCATCTATGGCGGTTGCATGACCAGCCAGCCCTTCGCCGTTTTCGCCCCCGCTATCCGGGAGCCGTCTTCGCTGCGCGCGGCGATCACCGCCGCCTACCGGCTGGACGAGGCTGAGGCGCTCGCCCCGCTGATCGCATCCGCGACGCTGGACCCGGAAACGCATGCCGCAGTGCGCGAAACGGCGCGGGATCTGGTGACGCGGATGCGCGCCGAACACCGCGGAACCGGCGTCGAGGGGCTGGTTCAGGAGTATTCGCTCTCAAGCCAGGAGGGCGTCGCGCTGATGTGCCTCGCCGAGGCATTGCTCCGCATTCCCGACGACGCGACGCGCGACGCGCTGATCCGCGACAAGATCGCCGGCGGCGACTGGAACGCGCATCTCGGCGGCGGCAAGTCGCTGTTCGTCAATGCCGCGACCTGGGGGCTGGTGGTGACCGGCAAGCTGGTCGGCAGCGTCGACGATCGCGGGCTCGGCGCAGCGTTGTCGCGGCTGGTCGCGCGGGTCGGCGAACCGGTCATCCGCCGCGGCGTCGATCTGGCGATGCGAATGATGGGCGAGCAGTTCGTCACCGGCGAGACGATCAAGCAGGCGCTCAAGCGCGCGCGCGACCTGGAGGCCAAGGGCTTCGGCTACAGCTACGACATGCTCGGCGAGGCTGCGACGACGGCCGCCGATGCGGCGCGCTATTATGCAGACTACGAAGCCGCGATTCATGCGATCGGCAAGGCGTCGGCAGGGCGCGGTGTCTACGCGGGGCCGGGCATCTCGATCAAATTGTCCGCGCTGCACCCGCGCTATGCCCGCGGGCAGGCGGCGCGGGTGATGGACGAATTGCTGCCGATGGTGGCGCGTCTTGCCGCACTGTCGAAGCGCTACGACATCGGCTTCAACATCGATGCGGAAGAGGCCGACCGTCTCGAACTGTCGCTCGACTTGCTCGAAAGCCTGGCGCTCGATCCCGATCTGGCCGGTTGGAACGGGCTCGGCTTCGTCGTCCAGGGCTATGGCAAGCGGTGCCCGTTCGTGATCGACTGGATCGTCGATCTCGCGCGGCGATCGGAGCGGCGGATCATGGTCCGGCTGGTCAAGGGCGCCTATTGGGATGCCGAGATCAAGCGTGCGCAGGTCGACGGGCTCGCCGACTTCCCGGTCTACACGCGCAAGCTGCATACCGACATCGCGTACATCGCGTGCGCGCGCAAACTGCTCGCCGCGCCGGATGCCGTCTTCCCGCAGTTCGCAACTCACAACGCGCAGACGCTGGCGACGATCTATCAGCTTGCCGGACCCGATTTCGCGATCGGCAAATACGAGTTCCAGTGCCTGCACGGAATGGGCGAGCCGCTGTATCAGCAGGTGGTGGAGGCCGATAAGCTTGACCGTCCGTGCCGGATTTACGCGCCGGTCGGCACGCATGAGACGTTGCTGGCGTATCTCGTCCGCCGGCTGCTCGAAAACGGGGCGAACTCGTCGTTCGTCAACCGGATCGCCGATCCAGCGATCTCGATCGACGCCATGATTGCCGATCCCGTCGATATCGTGTCGGCGATGTCGAATCCGGGAGCGCGCCACGACGAGATCGCGCTGCCGGGCGGGCTGTTCCCGGACCGCCGCAACTCGGACGGCATCGATCTCAGCGACGAGACGGCGTTGGCGGCGTTGGGCGACGCTTTGCGGGAAAGCGCGGCAATCGCTTGGCATGCCGGCTCCGAGGCGGCCGGCGAAACGCGTCCGGTGCTCAACCCGGCTGACCACTGCGATGTCGTCGGCAACGTAGCCGAAGTCTCCGTCGAGGACGCGCGTGCTGCCGTGGCGCTGGCAGCCGCGAGCAATTGGTCCGCAACGCCGGTGGCCGATCGTGCCGCGGCGCTCGACCGTGCGGCCGACGCGATGCAGGTGCGGATGCCGATCCTGATCGGTCTTGTGATCCGCGAGGCGGGCAAGTCGGCGGCGAACGCGATCGGCGAGGTCCGTGAGGCGATCGATTTCCTGCGCTATTACGCGCAGCAGGCACGCACGACGATGGGCCCGGCCCAGACCGCGCTGGGGCCGGTCGTCTGCATCAGTCCCTGGAACTTCCCGCTGGCGATCTTTGCGGGGCAGGTGGCCGCGGCGCTGGTCGCGGGCAATCCGGTGCTCGCCAAGCCTGCCGAGGAAACACCGCTGATCGCAGCCGAAGCGGTGCGACTGTTGCACGACGCCGGCATTCCGACGGATGCCTTGCAGCTGGTGACGGGTGACGGCGCGATCGGTGCGGCGCTGGTCGGCGCGCAGCAGACCGCGGCGGTGATGTTCACGGGTTCGACCGACGTCGCGCGCCTGATCCAGCGACAATTGGCGACGCGTCTGTCCGCGACCGGCGCGCCTATCCCGCTGATCGCCGAAACCGGTGGCCAGAACGCGATGATCGTCGATTCGTCGGCGCTGGCGGAACAGGTCGTGGCGGACGTGATCGCGTCGGCGTTCGATAGTGCGGGACAGCGGTGCTCTGCGCTGCGCATCCTGTGCCTTCAGGACGAGGTCGCGGATCGCACGCTGGCGATGTTGAAGGGCGCGCTGAAGGAATTGCGGATCGGCCGCACCGACCGGCTCGCGGTCGATATCGGTCCGGTCATCACCGCCGAGGCGAAGACCGGCATCGACGCGCACATCGCCCGGATGCGTGCGGCGGGGCATCGTATCGACCAGCAGGACCTGCCGCCCGAGTGCGCGCACGGCACGTTCGTCGCGCCGACGATCATCGAGATCGATCAGATCGGCGACGTCGAACGCGAGGTGTTCGGGCCCGTGCTGCACGTCCTCCGGTTTCGGCGGGATAAGCTCGATGCGCTGATCGATGCGATCAATGCGACCGGGTACGGCCTGACCTTCGGGTTGCACACCCGTCTCGACGCGACCGTCGCGCAGATCACGGCGCGGGTGAAGGCGGGTAACATCTACGTCAATCGCAACGTCATCGGCGCGATCGTGGGCGTTCAGCCGTTTGGCGGGCGCGGCCTGTCCGGGACCGGTCCTAAGGCGGGCGGCCCACTGTATCTCGGGCGGCTCGTGACCGAGGCCGCGAATGCGCGACCGGGGTCCGGTAGCGCGGTGCCGCTGCTCGACTCGTTCATCGCTTGGCTAGGGCAGCGTGGCCATCGGGCAACCGCCACTGCGGCGCGTCGCTACCGCGACGAGTCGCGGCTCGGGGTCGAAACGCTGCTGCCGGGTCCGGTCGGCGAGCGTAATGTCTATGCCCTGCATCCGCGTGGCCGGGTGCTGTTGAAGCCTGCCACGTCGGACGGCTTGCTGGAGCAGATGGCGGTCGTGCTCGCGACGGGCAACAGCGCGCAGATCGAAGGCATGACGCTGCCTGTTGGGCTTCCTGCGGCGGTCGCCTCGGTATTCGAAGACGACGATGCCGTGTTCGGCGCGGTGCTGATCGAGGGTGACGCGTCGGCGGTGGCGGAGATGGTCGAACGGGTTGCGGCGATGCCGGGGCCGATCGTCCTCGTCCACGCGGCCAGGCGCGAGGGGCCATGTGCCTACACGCCGGACTGGTTGCTGGAGGAAGTGTCGACCTCGATCAACACGACCGCAGCGGGAGGCAATGCCAGCCTGATGATGATCGGATAACGCGCATAGACCGACGCGGCGGTACCATAATGATGCCTAAGCGCACTTTAATTGTAAAAATCTCACTCGCGCACGTTGCCGACATATTCCTGCAACATATCGGGACGAAAGGGAGGGCGTCGCCGCTCCCTCTCCCCCTGTGGACGGCGACTTCGACCGGGTCCCCCCTGTCCCGGTCCTCTCCCTGAACTACGGGGCGACCTTCATGGTCGCCCCGCCTTTTTGTGTTTGGGACGTAGCGTGGTCAAGAACGCCTTGCCGACGCGCGTGCCCGCTGCTGACCGCTGAGCGGCGTCTGACACTGGGCGAAAATGTCCCCTTTCCATCGTCCGCCAATACACGTCATCCCAGCGAACGCGCGATATCCCTCGTGGTGGGCCACGGGAGCCTCACGGGGATATCCCGGCGTTCGCTGGGATGACGGTAGTTGGATATCCAGCATCCCGGATCGCTCCGGGATGACGGGATAGGTCTTACGCGGCCAGCTTGCGCAGCACGTAGTGGAGGATGCCGCCGTTGAGGAAATATTCCAGCTCGTTGACGGTATCGATCCGGCACTTGGTCTGGAACGTCTCGCTGGTGCCGTCGGCGCGGGTCATCTTCACGGTAACGTCCTGACGCGGGCGGATGCTCGCGACGTCGAGGATCGTGAACGTCTCCGAACCGTCGAGGCCGAGCGTCTTGCGATCGGTGCCTTCGGCGAACTGCAACGGCAGCACACCCATGCCGACCAGGTTCGAGCGGTGGATACGCTCGAAGCTCTCGGTGATCACGGCGCGGACGCCGAGCAGGTTGGTGCCCTTCGCCGCCCAGTCGCGCGACGAACCGGTGCCGTATTCCTTGCCGGCGACGATCACCAGCGGGGTGCCGTCCTGCTTGAAGCGCATCGCGGCGTCGTAGATCGCCATGACTTCGCCGTCGTATTTCGACATGCCGCCCTCGACGCCGGGGACCATCTCGTTCTTGATGCGGATGTTGGCGAAGGTGCCGCGCATCATCACGTCATGGTTGCCGCGACGCGCGCCATAGCTGTTGAAGTCCGCCTTGCTGACCTGATGCTCCTGCAGGAAGCGGCCGGCGGGGCTGTCGGCCTTGATCGAACCTGCCGGCGAGATGTGATCGGTGGTGATCGAATCGCCGAGGATCGCGAGTGGCTTGGCGTCGATGATGTCCTGCACCGGCGACGGCGTCATGCTGAGGCCCTCGAAGTACGGCGGGTTGGCGACATAGGTCGACCCTGCGCGCCATGCGTAGGTGTCCGAACCCGTGACGTCGATCTCGCGCCACTTGGCGTCGCCCGCATAGACGTCGCCGTAGCGCGCACCGAACATGCCGGCGTCGATGTTGGCGTCCATCGTCGTGCGGACTTCCTCGTTGGTTGGCCAGATGTCGCGCAAATACACGTCCTGGCCATCTGAACCCTGGCCCAGCGGCGTCTCGATCATGTCGGTCGTGACGGTGCCCTTGATCGCATAGGCGACCACGAGCGGCGGCGAGGCGAGGAAGTTGGCGCGCACGTCGGGCGACACGCGGCCTTCGAAGTTGCGGTTGCCTGAGAGCACCGACGCGGCGACGAGGTCGTTCTCGTTGATCGCAGCCGAAATCGCAGGAGCCAGCGGACCCGAGTTGCCGATGCAGGTGGTGCAGCCGTAACCGACGAGGTTGAAGCCGAGCGCGTTCAGGTCCGCGGTGAGGCCAGCCTTGTCCAGATAGTCGGTGACAACCTGCGAACCGGGGGCGAGCGAGGTCTTCACCCACGGCTTCGACTTGAGGCCGAGCGCGTTGGCCTTGCGGGCCACGAGCCCTGCGGCGACCAGCACCGAGGGGTTCGACGTGTTGGTGCAGCTGGTGATCGCGGCGATCACGACGTCGCCGTCGCCGATGTCATGCTCGCGACCTTCGACTGCGACGCGCGCGGGCTGCTCCTTGTGGTACAGCTTGTGGAGGTCGCTGTTGAACACCTCGTCGACCTTGTTGAGGCTGACGCGGTCCTGCGGGCGCTTCGGACCTGCAAGCGATGCGACGACGGTGCCCATGTCCAGTTCGAGCGTGTCGGTGAAGATCGGGTCTGCGGCGTTCTCGTCGCGCCAGAAGCCGTTGGCTTTGGCATAGGCCTCGACCAGCTCGACGTTCTCGTCCGAACGCGCGGTGAGGCGCATGTAATCGAGCGTCTTGTCGTCGATCGGGAAGAAGCCGCAGGTCGCGCCGTATTCGGGCGCCATGTTGGCGATCGTCGCGCGGTCGGCGAGCGTCATCGACGACAGGCCTGGACCGAAGAACTCGACGAAGCGGCCGACCACGCCCTTGGCGCGCAGCATCTGCGTGACGGTCAGCACGAGATCGGTGGCGGTGATGCCCTCGTTCAGCGCGCCGGTCAGCTTGAAGCCGACGACTTCGGGGATCAGCATCGAGACCGGCTGGCCGAGCATCGCGGCCTCGGCCTCGATCCCGCCGACGCCCCAGCCGAGCACGCCGAGACCGTTGATCATCGTCGTGTGGCTGTCGGTGCCGACCAGCGTGTCCGGATATGCGATCATCGTGCCGTCGCCGTGGTCACCCGACGATGCCGACGACCAGACAGCCTGACCGATATATTCGAGGTTCACCTGGTGGCAGATACCGGTGCCGGGGGGGACGACCTGGAAATTGTCGAGCGCCTTGCTGCCCCATTTGAGAAACTCGTAGCGCTCGATGTTGCGCTCATATTCGAGGTCGACATTGTCGTGGAACGCCTGGGGGGTGCCGAACTCGTCGACCATCACCGAGTGATCGATGACGAGGTGGACGGGGACCTGCGGGTTGATCTTCTCGGGGTTGCCGCCGAGCTTGGTCATCGCATCGCGCATCGCGGCGAGATCGACCACGCAAGGCACGCCGGTGAAATCCTGCATCAGCACCCGCGCGGGGCGATACTGGATCTCGCGGTCGCTGCGACGCTCCTTCTGCCAGTCGACGATCGCCTGGATGTCGTCGCGCGTGACGGTCACGCCGTCCTCGAAGCGCAGCAAATTCTCGAGAAGGACCTTCATCGAGAACGGGAGCCGGCTGATGTCGCCGAGCTGTTCGGACGCCTTGGCGAGGCTGTAATAGTCGTACGACTTGCCGCCGGTCGACAGGCTGGTGCGGGTCTTGAGAGTATCCTGGCCAATGGCAGTCATAGGGGTCCTTCCCGTAGGCGTCGGGCCGCCGGGCGCCGAGGGGAAAGCAGCCATATAGGCCACGCGGGCGCGTCGGGAACCGAGCGAAAAATGCTGTTACCGATGGGGCCTTAGCAAGGGGGAGGGCATCGGGGAAGGGTGGGGTTGCCGCACTGCACGGTATTCGATCGGGGTGCAGTCGGCGATAGCGCTATCAGTTTGACGCGGCGTTGCGGTGCGTGTCGTCCGACGGCGGCTCGCCTTATCGACCCGGACAAGTCGTCAACACCCTTGACCCTGCTGTGGCATATTTAACGCGTTTGTTACGAATTATTACAAAGACGTAGAAGTCGATACATCCTCGATTGCGTTCCGAAATCGGTCTGAATAGCGTCACGCCATAGTGCACGTTCCGGGCATGGGCGGCACGAACAGGGGATTATATCGATGACGATCGTTTCGGCTGGCCCGAGCGCCATGGCGCTTACCTCGCGCCGTTCGCGGCTGAACTTGCTCGCGTCCACCGCGCTGATGGCATCCGTCATGGTTCCGGGCATGGCATTGGCACAGGATCGTCCGACATACGCGGAATCCTTCCGATATGGCAGCTCGCTGAACCCGGCGGAACTGGACGACGCGCCGAGCATCGTCATCTCGGCGCCCGGTACGCCGACCACCGCGCAGGACACCGCCGGCAGCGTCAACGGTGTAGGCCAGATGACCGTTGCGTCGGGCGGCGGTGGCCTTTCAGTCTGTACCGGTTCGTTGATCAATCCGCGCACGGTGATCTTCGCTGCGCACTGCGTGAACACGAATGCCGCCGGCACCGGCGCGCAAAACCCCTGGGAGTATGGTTCCAAGGACGGCGGCATCCCGATCGCGTTCGGTTTTGCGCAGAACAACCTGCCGGCGGTGCGCGAGTGGTTCCTGCCGACGACCGCGACCGGGACAGTCAACGCTCAGCAATACAAGACCAACACCGCCAACTTCCTCTATAACGTCAACCAGGTCGTCTATAACGCCGACTCGCTGAAGCTCGGCCTCGCGCAGAACTTCATCCAAGGCGACGTGGCGATCGCGACGCTCGATACGCCGGCCGCCAACGTGCCGACCTGGGCGCTGCTGCTGTCGGCATTGCCGGCACCCGCCGCGATCAACCCCACGACCGGCACGGGCTATCACGTGACGATCACCGGCTATGGCCGCAGCGGGCAGGGCGGGACGCTGGTCGGCGATACCGACGGTATCGATTACCGCCGTCGGATCGCCGAGAACACGATCGGTATCCTCGGGTCGTTCGACGATCGCGACGCATTCCTGTTCGGAGCGGGGAGCGACCGGCCGCAGAACCTGTACCAGCTCGACTTCGACGATCCCCGCCGTGGCACCGCCGCGGCAAGCCCGTACGACTTCAACCTGTTCAAGGACGACGCGCTGCCCAACGAGGGTACCACGGCGGGCGGCGATTCGGGTGGTCCGCTGATCCTCGACCGCACCTTCGCCAAGCAGGTGGTGATCGGCGTATTGTCGGGCGGCAACCGCTTCTATGGCGCGACGCCGTTTGGCGCCTACGGCACGGCGAGCTTTTACCAGCCGCTTTACCTGTTCTCTGACTATATCACGGCGAACAACCCGTATCGCTATGCGCAGACCAAGGCCGGCGACGGTCAGTGGACCGACGCGTCGCACTGGGTGACCGCGCTCGATCCGAACTATCAGATCATCGTCGACGGCAAGCTGGTGAACGGCGTGCCGACCACCACGGGTGCCGGCATCGCGGGAGACGGCAACAAGTTCGGGCAGGTGTGTTTCCAGACGAATTGCGTCGACGTGAAGACGGGCGTCGAGACGGTCAACGGCGTCCCGGTCACGGCGACGGTAGCAGCGCCAGCGGTCGTGACCAAGGTCGCGACGGGCGGTGTCGCCGCGGAAGGCATGATGCTCGAAAGCGTGGCGCAGGGTGGCAAGGCCGATGCGTCGTTGCTGGCGGGGGTGGACGACATCGCGCAGGCGGGCAAGGACGCGGTGGCACTCGCCGTGCTGTCGCCGACGCTCGCCAACGGACTGCCCGGCGCGACCGACTTCGTGCCGAACAACATCGATCCCGATCGCCGCATCCAGCGTAGCGCACGCTATTACGACGTCACGCTGGCGGCCGCCGGCACTACGACGCTCGCCTCGACGGTGACGGTCGACAAGTTCACCGTCGCCGCCAGTGCCGCCAAGCTGGCGGTGACGTCGGCGGGGTCGCTCACCAGCCTGATGACGATCAACCAGGTTACCGGCAGCGTGCAGAACGACGGCGTGATCTCGACGCCGGGCGATTATTTCATGCTCGCCGGCCTGCTGACCGGATCGGGGCGGATCAATACGCCGTTCTTCACCAGCGTCTCGGGCATGATCGCGCCCGGCACGATGGGGACGATCGGAACGCTGACGATCGCCGGTAACGGCATTCTCGCGTCGGGCACCAACCTGCTCGTCGATCTCGGCGCCAACGGCACGTCGGACAGGCTCGCGTTCGCAGCGACGACGTTCAATGCGAGCGGTGCGGCAACCAACGGTATCGTCAATCTCGGCGGCAGCGTCGGTTTCGCGCCCGTCGCAGGACAGACGATCCGTTCGAACGATGTCTATACGATCGTGACCGGGCAGGGCGGGGTAACAGGCGCGTTCAATGCGGCGACTCCGCTCAGCGCGATCCTGACGCCGACCTACGTCTACAGCGCCAATGCGGTGCAGGTGCGGATTGCCGCCGGGCAATACAGCAACGTCGTCGCCGCGACGCCGATCCAGACCGCCTATGCGGGCCTGCTCGACCAGAACCGGTCGAACTACGCGGCGCTTAGCAGGGTGTATGGTACGCTCGACCTGCAGAACGCGGCGACGATCCGTTCGACGCTCGAAGGGCTGGCCCCCCGCGCGGAAACCCTGAAGTCGAGCCTGGGCGTGGCATCGCTCGACACGATGTCGCGGTTCTACCGTGATCGCATCGCGCAGATCGATACGCGTAACGGGATGGGTGGCACGCTCGCGCTGATCGGCAAGCCGTTCCAGGTGGCGTCGCTGATGGCGAGCGACCTGCCGGGCGGTCAGGACATGATGAGCGATACCGGCGGTCCGGTCATGCAGTCGGGTAAGCTCCCCGACGACATGAGCGGCTTCATTGCCGGCGGCTATATCGACGGCCGCAGCCGTTCGATGCCGACCGCGATCCCGTTCGGCGGTCGTGACGATTTCGACGGCTATTTCATCGCCGGCGGTCTGGAGAAGCAGGCCGGCGAGGGCACGGTGATCGGCCTGTCGGTCTCGTACACCGACACCGACGGCACCACCGGCGGGATCCCGCAGCGAGCCAAGGGCGCGCTGTACCAGGGGACGGTGTACGGCAAGCTGGAGAGTGCGTCGGGCATCATCCTGGACACGCAGTTCAGCGCGGGCGCGTTCGTCGCCAAGACCGATCGGACGGTCGGTTTCGTCGGCACCAGCTATCGCCTGCGCAGCACCGACAACGCGCTGACGCTGGTCGGCGAGGTCGGTCTCGGCAAGGCGTTCGACCTGTCGATGCTGAAGGTCGGTCCGCGCGTGTCGATCCGCGCCAGCCATATCGGCTTCGGCAAGTCGATCGAGACGGGTGGCCAGGACGGCAGCGGTCCGGCACTGTACGTCGACCGCGACAGCTTCGACAGCGTTCAGGGGCGTGCCGGGCTGTTCCTCAGTGGCGGCGCCTCGCTCAAGCCGTATGTCGCGGCCAATTACGTTCACGACTTCAACTCGACACCGGGCGTGTTCGGCGCGAACTTCGTCGGCGGGATCGGCCCGAACGCGCTGTTCGCGCTCGCCGGCCAGGACAAGAACTGGGGCGAAGTGAGCGCCGGACTGACGCTGGTCGGCGACCGCGTCGACGTCTCGATCGGCGCCGACACCAATGTCGAGCGCAAGGACGTGTCGAACCAGACCTACAAGGGGTCGATCAGCATCCGCTTCTGACGTTACTTCGCCGGCCGTGCCCAGCGGCACAGCAGAAAAGGCTACCCATCGTTACGGGTAGCCTTTTTCCTGTCCGCCTCGATCGGCGTCTCGCTCCCGACGTCGAGCATCATGGGCGGCGCGCGTCATGATTGGCATCGCGCTTGGCTTGCACCTCGCAATGCCGATAACCTGACATTTGTTAGTTGCTGTAAAGCCAAACAAGATCAGTTAAGGTTGGCCGGTAATCAAATGCCCTTCGATGCGATGATTCAACTCGGTCAAGAATCGTGGATAATCCCGCTTGCCTCTTGAGACCGATACCATAGTATAAACCACAACTGGCGCGGCGAGCGTATGTGTTGCATTCGCGTCCTATACTCGTGATCGACTATGTTCGATATCGTTGCTTAGCACGGCGACGGACGCGCAAACCTTGCGCGGGGGCAGGTCGATTGTCAGGCGTCCCGGGTGCCGTTCGGTATCGTGGACATCGAGAAGCGAATTGGGGAAGTCCGATGAAAAGCCCAGATCACATCATCGAGCGTTTGGCGGTTATCTGTCGCCTGTTGAACGAGTCGCGCGATATCGCCGATGCGGAGCATGAGTTCATGCTGGGGGCCAAGTTGGACGATTGCCTGCTCTGTGCGGAGGAGCGGATCGCAACGCTCGAGGGGTGATTACGCCTATCGACGACAGCGCGACCCAGGCAAGCGCATTTCGTAATTGACTGCCTGGGCAATGGTTGCCAAGGCAACCATATGATGTATTTCACCCCTGCCGAGTTCGGGCCTGAGTGTTCGCTCGGCTATCTGGCGCGGCGCGTCCACCAGATCGGGCAAAGCCTGATCGAACCAATCTTCATCGACGAGGGCGTCTCGTCGACGCAATGGTCCGCGCTCATGTCGCTTCTCGCCGGACGGTCGTCGACGTGCGCGGATCTTGCCCGCGACCTGTCCTACGACAAGGGCGCCAGCACGCGGCTCGTCGATACGATGGAACAGCGCGGATGGGTTACGCGATCGCGGGCGAGCGACGATCGGCGCGTGCTCAATCTGGAGCTGTCGCCGGAAGGCGAGGCGGTTGCGATCCGGTGTCGCGACAGGATCGTCGCCTATTGGAACGCTCTCCTTTCCGATGGCTGGGCAGCAGACGAGGTCGAGACATTGATAGGGCTCATGCAGAAGCTTCGCACGACGTTGGACGATGCTCTCACGGAAGGCCGTCAACCATGACTGTGCGCTACACGGTTTCCCCGACGCCATTGCTGGCGGCATTGCTGGCGGGATCGCTTGCAGGCTGTGCGATCCCGGCGTCGCAGACCAGCGTGACGCCGATGGCACCCTCGGCGCTGGGGCTTTCCTCCGGCTCTACGGCAGGCGTCGGACAGGTCGTCGCGGCGGACTGGTGGCGCGGGTTCGGCGATCCGCAGCTCGATCGGCTGGTCGGCGATGCGGTGGCGGGCAATCCGACGCTCGACGCCGCGCTGGCGAGGGTTACGCGGGCCCAGGCGGTGCTGGCGACGAACCGCGCGGACAATGGTCCCGAGGTGACGCTCGACGCGCAGGAGCAATATGCACGGCTGAGCGGACGGTACACCATACCGCCGCCCTATGCCGGAACGGCGCAGTTCGTCGGGACGGCAGCGGCGAACCTCAGCTGGAACCTCGATCTGTTCGGTCGTCAGAAGGCGGCGATCGCGGGCGCACGCGCATCGGTACGCGCCGCGGCACTCGACGTGGCGGCGGCACGGCTAACGCTGTCGGGTGCGGTCGTGCAGACCTATATCGACCTCGAACGCGCCGAGGCACAGACGGCCATCGCCCGGCGGACGATCGCCACGCGGCAGAATACGCTGCGGCTGGTCAACGTGCGGATCCGCAACCAGCTCGGCAGCAAGCTCGATGCGCAGGCGGCGACGACGTTGCTGGCACAGGCGCAGCAGGCGCTGTTGCGGGCGCAGGCAAGTCAGGTGCTCGCCAGGAATGCGCTGGCGGCGCTCGCGGGGCGCGGCGTCGATTATCCCTCGACGATCGGTGCGACGGCGTTGAACCTCGATGCGGTGTTGCCGTTACCGACGTCAGTGCCGGCGGACCTGCTTGCACGCCGCGCGGACATCGCCGCGGCACAGGCGCGGATCGAAGCGGCAGCCGCAGGGCGTCAGGTCGCACGGCGCGCCTTCTATCCCAATGTGAACCTGGCCGCGATGGCGGGGTTCCAGGCGGTCGGGCTCGGCAATCTTGTATCGTTCGACGCCGGGACGGCGGGCGTCGGCCCGGCGATCCATCTGCCGATCTTCGACAATGGCCGGCTGAAGGCTGGGTTGGCGGGTGCCACCGCGGCGCTCGATCTGGCGACCGCGGACTATAACGACCGCGTGGTCGCGGCGGTGCGCGAAGCGGCCGACGCCGTGGCGCGGATCGGTGCGCTCGATGCCGATCGGGCGCGACAGCGCGATGTGGTGCGCGGTTACGCCGAAACCGGACGGCTGAACGCCATTCGGGTTTCCAGCGGCCTCGATAACCGGCTCGATCTGGTCGACAACGATGTGCGGTTGCTCGCCGCCGAACAGGCCGATGCCAACCTTGCCGCGGATGCTGCCCAACAGCGCGTGCAGCTGGTGCTGGCGCTGGGCGGCGGGTTCGATTTTCAGGATGTGACACGATGAGCGATACCGAAACGCAAGCCGCGCCTGCGGCTCCCGCCGGCAACCCGAAGGCGCGCAAGCGGGGTCTGACGATCCTTGGCGTGATCGTCGTGATCGGCGCGATCGTGTGGGCCGTTTTCCACTTCCTGCTCGCCGCGCCCGAGCAGGAAACCGACGATGCGTATGTCGCAGGCGACGTCGTCTCGATCACCGCGCGCGATCCGGGGCAGGTGACCGCAATCCATGCCGACAACACGCAGGTGGTGAAGGCGGGGCAGCCGCTGATCGATCTGGATGCCGCGACCGCGGATGTCGGCTTGGCCACGGCCGAGGCGGAACTCGCGCGCGCGGTGCGATCGACACGGTCGGACTTCTCGAAGGTGAACGAGACCGGCGCGGCGGTGGTGCAGGCGCAGGCCGAGCTGGCACGCGCGCGCAACGACCTGCGGCGCCGTCGCGGTGCCGCCGCAGAGGGTGCGATTTCGGGCGAGGAACTGAGCCACGCCGTCGATCAGGTGAAGGTGGCCGAGGCCACCTTGCAACTCGCGCGCAGCCAGCAGGTACAATCGCGCACCGGCGTCGCGGGAACGACGGTTTCGACTAGCCCGGCGGTGATGGCGGCGATCGCAGCGTATCGGCGTGCGGCGATCATCCGCAGCCATATGCATGTGGTCGCGCCGATCGACGGCGTCGTCGCGCAGCGCACCGTCCAGCTCGGGCAGCAGGTGTCTGCGGGCATGCCGTTAATGGCGGTCGTGCCGCTCGACCGGGTCTGGGTGGACGCGAACTTCCGTGAGACGCAGCTGCGTGATCTGCGGATCGGGCAGACGGCGATCGTCACGGCGGACATGTACGGCGACGATCTCGTCTATCACGGGCATGTCGTCGGTCTGGGCGCGGGCAGCGGCAACGCGTTCGCGCTGTTGCCGCCGCAGAATGCCAGCGGCAACTGGATCAAGATCACCCAGCGGGTGCCGGTGCGCATCGCGCTCGACAAGGGCGAACTGCGACGTAATCCTTTGCGCGTTGGGCTGTCGGTGAATGCGACGGTCGACACCGCGGACACGTCCGGGACGATGGTCGGACGGCCTGCGACGGCCGCGTACAAGGGACTGGCGACCGGCCGAGGCGCCCCCGCGGTGGAAGCTAAGATCGGCCAGATCATTGCGGCTAATCGTTGATGATCGGGTGGCGTTCTTCCCTCGTCGTTCTCCCGCGAAGGCCGAAGCCCAGTCTGGGTCCCCGCCTTCGTAGGGAAACAAGCCGGGGATGGTATCCTTTATCGCTGGCACCACCCCGGCGGAGGCCGGGGCCCAATTGGAGAGGTGGTCGTAACAGCGTACCGTCTTTCATTAGCGACGTTCCCCAACTGGGCCCCGGCCTTCGCCAGGGTGGTAGCCTGGGTCAGTGGTACTCGACCCGTCGGAGCGCCACCTGATGGCGGCCCCCTCAGGACCCGGTCCCGCCCCGCTCGTCGGTGGTTCGCTCGCGCTGACCGCATTCGCGCTGGCGCTGGGTACGTTCATGCAGGTGCTCGACACGACGATCGCCAACGTATCGCTACCGACGATCGCCGGGAACCTCGGCGTGTCGAGCGACAATTCGACATGGGTCGTCACGGCATTCGCGGTCGCCAACGGCGTCGCGGTTCCACTGACCGGCTGGCTGATGGGCCGGTTCGGGGTGGTGCGGACGTTCTGCGTTTCGGTGTTCCTGTTCACGATCGCGTCGTTCCTGTGCGGAATCGCGTGGGATCTGCCGTCGCTGATCGGCTTTCGCGTACTGCAAGGCGCGGTATCCGGGCCGATGATTCCCGGCAGCCAGGCGCTGTTGATCGCGATTTTCCCCGCCCACAAGCGCTCCACTGCGCTGGGCATATGGTCGATGACGACGCTGGTCGCGCCGATCATGGGGCCGATCCTCGGCGGCTATATCTCGGACAATTATCACTGGAGCTGGATTTTCCTGATCAACGTGCCGTTCGGGATGTTCTGCGCGTTCGTTTGCTGGAACAAGCTTGGCAAGCGCGATACGCCGACGCGGAAACTGCCGATCGATCAGGTCGGGCTGATCATGCTCGTGATATGGGTCGGCGCGTTGCAGATCGTGCTCGATCTCGGCAAGAACGACGACTGGTTCGCGTCGGACCGGATCGTGATCGCGGCCGTCGTCGCCGCAGTCGGGTTCGTCTTCTGGCTGATCTGGGAACTGACCGACGCCAATCCGGCGGTGAACCTGACGCTGTTCAAGAGCCGCAATTTTGCGATCGGGACCATCGCCTTCTGTCTCGGCTATGCGGTGTTCTTCGCCAACACGCTGCTGCTGCCGCTCTGGTTGCAGACGCAGATGGGCTACACCGCGACGTGGGCGGGGCTGGTCGCGGCGCCGTCGGGTGCGGTCGCGGTGATCCTGACGCCGTTCGTCGCACGGCTGAGCGGCAAGATCGATGCGCGGATCCTGGCGACGGTCGCGTTCGCGGCGTTCGGCTATTCCTATTATCTGCGCTCGGGCTACACGACCTATGCGAGCTTCTACGATCTGATGTGGCCGATGCTGGTGCAGGGGATCGCGATGAGCACGTTCTTCCTGGCGATGCTGACGATCTCGTTCGACCGGATCCCGGCCGAGCGACTGCCGTCGGCGACCGGCATCTCGAATTTTGCGCGGATCACGGCGGGCAGCTTCGCGGCTTCGCTGATCACGACGGCGTGGGATCGCCGCGAGACGCTGCACCAGACGCGCCTGTCCGAAGCGGTCGGTTCGGGATCCCCGTACCAGATGGCTAAGGGAGCGTTGACGCGCATGGGGCTGAACGACGTCCAGGCAGCGGGTGCGATCACGCGGCAGATGGTCGGGCAGGCGTATCTGCTGGCGTCGACCGACATCTTCCGCGTCTCGGCATGGCTGTGCCTGGCGCTGGTCGCGATCGTCTGGTTCACGCGCCGTCCAACTCCGCAGGAGGGACCGATCGCGGCCGACTGACCGGTAATATTAAGCATGATCGAAACACAATCGAAACGAGTGTATTCTATAAGTCAGTCACGACTTCTGAAACGCCTGTGGGGGGCCAGACCAAATGACCATGAAATTATCCGCTTCGCGGCTCGCAGTCGCGTGCCTGCTGTTCAGTGCAGCGCCGGCCTGGGCTGGCGAGCGCGTGTCGTGCCTGACGACCGCGAGCAAGCCGAGGCTGGTCTGTGACGAGGGCGCCTGTGTCCGCGTCTCGGTCCGCGACCTGTGCGACGTGGTGCGCGCATCCTATCCCAGCAAGCGTCGGATCGCGAAGCCCGTGCCGCCGGTCGGGATCGATCCGGTGCGCAACGAACTGACGATGCTGATCGCCAGCGTCAGCTGACGAACGCGAACGCTGCGCCGGGAACGGTGACGGCGAGGTCGGTCGGGGCGAGGGTCCCGTCCGGCCGCACGTCGAGGATCGTGACGCGGTGATCGCGTTCGTGCGCGACGACCATCCGTCGGCCGCCCTCGATCATCGTGAAGAACCGCGGCGAGGCGCCGCCGGTCGCGACATGCTGGACAAGCGTCGCGTCGCCGTTCGGATCGAGCGCGAAGACGGCGATGCTATCATGGCCGCGATTGGATACGTAGAGCCGGTCGCCCGCGGCGTTGGCAACGACATGGGCGAGGATGTTCGCCCCCTGCCAGTCAGCGGGCAGCGTCGACAGCGCGGTCCGGGTGCGCAATTTGTCACCGTCAACATCGAGTATTATCAGCGTGCTCGACAATTCGCAGGCGAGATAGGCCGATCGAGGATGTGCGGCGCCGAACAGCATGTGCCGCGGTCCCGATCCGGGAGGGGCGACGAAGGCGATGTGCGGTGTGCCCAGCTTTCGCGCCTCCATGTCGACGGCGAACGCTAGCACGACATCCGCGCCCAGGTCCGTCACGTACAAAAGCCGATTGTCGAGGCCGAAGCCGACCCAATGTGCGTGCGGCAATGTCTGGCGTTCGGGATCGGGGCCGTGTCCGCGGTGCGTGTAGACATCCGGCGGGACGATTGGGAGCCCTGCTGAATCCAGGCGGTACAACGCGGTGCTGCCGCTGACGTAATTGGCGATGGCGATACAGGATTGCGTCCGGTCGAGCGCGACATGGCACGGTGCTGCGCCGCCGCTGCCGTGCGAGGCCAGCATGGTCCATTCGTCGGTGGCGCAGCGATAGACGCCGAGCGCGCCGTCATCCTTCTCGTCGACGAGATAATGGGTATCGAACCGCGACGAGTACGCGCCGAACGACGCGTTGCGCGCCTTGGCACTGGCGGGTCCGATAGCGAGGCGATTGGCCTCGATCGCAAGAGGATAGAGGCCCGCGCCGCCGCCGCCCGCATAGGTTCCGATCCACAACTGCCCCGACCGTAAGTCAGCGGTGGTCGAGGGATCGAGACGGGTTTCGGCTGAGGTCATGTACCGGCGTCTATCGCCATTTTGGCGTGCGGTCGCACCGCATCGTAGCTAACCGAAATTCAGACCTTGAGCAGCGCGATCAGCTGCTCGCGGTAGAGACTGGCAAGCTCGTCGTGCATCTGCGCGATCAGGCCGTTCGGTGCACGGCGGGCGAGGACCGATTGGTCGTCCATGCGGCGTTCGATGATCAAGGGATGCGGGAGCAGATCCATTGCCGCTCTGCTGGACCCGCGATGTTTCCGGCCAATGTCCCAAGACGGTTAATGCACGTAAATCTGCGATATTCCGCGCGGTGGCAGTCTGGTATTGGCGATAGCGTTGTCCTAACGCGAAATGATGGGCGATCTGGACAGACTGGTCCCTTCGGGGATCATCGAGCAATGGGTGTATCACCTGCGACGGCAGCGATCGCGCGCGACCGATGCGATTTGGCTGATCGACCAGGGGTTCACGTTGCACGACGGGATGGACGGCGTTCCGCAGAACGATGCGACCGCGCGCTGGCGGGCCGAACAGGAAACCGTAGTCGAGGAAGTCACCGCGCTGCTCGCGCTGTACGACGGCATCAACCTCGGCAAGGTCGATGTAGATTGAACGCCACCGGCACGTCGGTGCGCGACGCTCAACCTGCTTCGCTATAACTCTCACGAATAAGCCGGCCCGTGTCGTGCAGCGAGGTACTGCGTGGCAGCTCGGCGTCCGGCATGTCCGTCACCAGTTCCGCCGACGCCGCCAGTTGCAGATGACGCTCGCTGAGCGACAGGTGGGCTGCACGTCCGGCATCCGTACGCGACCGACTGGCGAGCCGCTGTTCCTGCTCGGCACGGTTGCGATGATAGGCTACCTGAGCCTGCCATGCCTGCGTGCTGGCCGCCGTGTTATCGGCTGCATGATCGTCGGTCATAATTCCTCCGCTTCGACCGCGGCCTTGCTCACGGTCGGTTTATAGAGTGTTAACGCGCCGGGTTAATGCGGCACGATGCAACACGCGTCAGACGGGCCGCGGCGCCTTGACCTGCCAGCCGCCCCCCAACGCCCGGAACAGATCGACTTGCGCGCCGGCGATCCGCGCGTCCGCAGCGGCGAGGTCGGTATCCGTGTCGGCCACCGTGCGCTCGGCGTCGAGGACGTCGAGGAAGTCGATCTGGCCTTCGCGCTGGCGGGCGCGGGTGATGCGGGCGGCGGTGGCGGCGTTGTCGTGTGCGGACTGTAGCTGCGTGCGGCGATCGAGTTCGCGGGCGTAGTTCGACAGCGCGGTCTCGGTTTCCTCGAGTGCGGTGAGGACGCTGCCGTCGAAATTGGCGAGTGCACCGCGCGAGTCCGCCTCGGCACCGGCGATGCGCGCGCGGGCGGCGGACTGGTTGAGCGACCAGTTCAGCAGCGGGCCGAGCAGCCAGCGGATCGGACCGCCGGTGAAGATGTCGCCGACGCTGAGCGCGGTCGAGCCGATCGATCCGCCGAGCGAGATCTGCGGATAGAGCTGCGAGGTCTGCACTCCGATCCGTGCGGTCGCCGCCGCAAGCCGGCGTTCGGCGGCGTGGACGTCCGGACGGCGCGCGAGCAGAGTGGCGCCGTCGCCGATCGGGATCGGCTGGTCGAGGCGCGGCGTGGTGGTGCGCGCGCCGGCGGTGGCTGGCAGGTCCTGCGGCGTGCGACCGGTAAGCGTGGCGAGGCGGAACAATGCCGCCTGACGTTCGGCTTCGATCTGCGGGATGTTGGCTGCGCGCTGGTCGCGCAAGGCTGCGATACGGACCTGGTCAAGGCGGGCGGCGCGACCGGCGTCGACGCGCTTGCCGGTCAGCGTGTTCGACTTGTCGAGCAGGTCGACGATCCGCCGGGCCACCGCGAGGCGTTCGGCGGACGACGCTGCGTCGACATACGCGCGGGTTGTTGCCGCGACGATCGAGACCCGGACGGCGTCCGCATCGGCCTGTGCTGCGCCGACGTCGCCGCGTGCGGCCTCGACGTTGCGGCGGACTCTGCCGGCGAGATCGACCTCGTAGCTGACGTCTAAGCCGACGTCATAGGTTGCGCGCTCGCGGTCGAGGCCGGGCAGGTTCTGGAGTTGCGAGGTGCGTGCGTAGTTGCCGCTCGCGCCGGCGTTCACCTGCGGTTCGCGATCGGTCTTTGCGCCGCGTAACGATGCGCGGGCGCTGTCGAGCCGGGCGACGGCAACGCGGAGGTCGGTGTTCGCTGCCAATGCATCCGCGACGAGGCCGTCGAGGACCGGGTCGCGGTACATCCGCCACCAGTCGTTGTCCGGCGCCGTCGTAACGGTCGCAGCATTCGCGGTGACGAACGACGCCGCTGCCTTGGTTGGGGTGATCGGTGCGACATAGTCGGGGCCGGCGGCGCAGGCGGCGAGCGTCAGTGCCGAGAGGCTCGCGAGGAGGGCGGACTTCATGATGCTGGTCCTATTCGGCTGGCTGAAGGGTCGTGGCGGGTGCAGCTGGACGGCGGCGTTCGAACCGCAGCGCCAGCGCCCGTGCGACGACATAGAAGGTGGGCGTGAACAGCAGCCCGAACCCGGTCACCCCGATCATCCCGAAGAACACCGCGGTGCCGAGCGCCTGGCGGAGTTCCGCACCCGCGCCCTCGGCGATCACCAGCGGCACTGCGCCGAGAATGAACGCGAAGCTCGTCATCAGGATCGGCCGCAACCGGTCCTTTGCCGCGCGCACCGCGGCCTCGACCGGAGTGAGGCCGTCCTGTTCCTCGGCCTGCTTGGCGAACTCGACCACGAGGATCGCGTTCTTCGCGGCCAAGGCAATCAGCACGACCAGGCCGATCTGCGTGAGGACGTTGTTGTCCATGCCTCGCAGGTTCACGCCGGTCATCGCCGCGAGTAGGCACATCGGCACGATCAGGATGATCGCGAGCGGCAACGTCAGGCTCTCATATTGCGCGGCGAGCACGAGGAAGACGAACACCACCGCCATGCCGAAGACGAGCGCGGCGGTGCTGCCGGCGGCTTTCTGCTGGTAGGCGATGCCGGTCCATTCATGCGCGTAGCCAGCGGGCAGCGACGCATCGGCGAGCTTCTCCATCGCGACCAGCGACTGGCCCGACGAATAGCCCTTGGCAGTGTCGCCATCGACCTCGACCGCGGGGAACAGGTTGTAGCGGACCACGCGGTACGGGCCGGTCTTGTCCCTGAACGTCGAGACCGAACCGACCGGGACCATCTGGCCCGAATTGGAGCGCGTCTTCAGGTTGGCGATGTCCGCGGTGGTGTTGCGGAACGGTGCATCGGCCTGTGCGGTGACGCGGAAGGTGCGCCCGAGCAGGTTGAAGTCGTTGACGAAGGCAGAGCCGAGATAGACCTGCAACGCCTCGAACACGCGCTCGGCGGGGACGCCGAGAAGGTTGGCCTTGGCGCGGTCGACGTCGGCGAAGATGCGCGGCGTGGCGGTGTCGAAGAAGGTGTAGACCTGGGCGAGACCCTTGGTCTGGTTCGCTTGGCCGATCAGTGCGTAGGACGTTTTGCCGAGGTCGGCATAGCCGTGGCCGCCCTGGTCCTGCACCATCAGGCGATAGCCGCCGGCTGAGCCGATGCCCTGAATGAGCGGTGGCGGGACGATCAGCAGGCGCGCTTCGGTGATGTCGCCGGTGACCTTCTGCGATTCCGCCATGATGCTCGCGAGCGTGACGCCGAGTTTCTTGCGCTCCTCGAAGCTCTTCAGCGGAATGTAGGCGGCGGCCGAGTTCGGGGCGAGCGTCTGCGACGGGCCGTCGAAGCCCGCCAGCATGACCGCGCCCTTGACGCCCGCGAGCGGCAGGATGCGCTTGGCGACCTTCTGCATGACGGCATCGGTGCGCTCGACCGAGGAGCCGGGCGGAAGCTGGATGACGGTCAGGAAGTAGCCCTGATCCTGCGCGGGGACGAAGCCGGACGGGGTAATCGTGAACACGCCGACCGTGACCGCGATCAGTGCGGCATAGGCGATCATCATCCGCTTCGGTGCGGTGACGAGGCGTTGCGTCAGGCGGGCATACGCATTGCCCATCCGCTCGAACCCGCGGTTGAAGGCGTCGCCGCCACGGCGCAGCGTGCGTGTCACGCGGTTGCCGGAGTCCGCAGGTGCGGTGGGCTTGAGCAGCATCGCGGCGAGTGCCGGCGACAGCGTCAGCGAGATCAGCAGCGAGATGATCGTCGCGGTCGAGATCGTCACCGCGAACTGGCGGTAGAACGCGCCCGACAGCCCTGTGAGGAACACGGTCGGGATGAACACAGCGCACAGCACGAGCACGATCGCGACGAGCGCACCCGAGACTTCGTCCATCGACGTGCGCGCCGCCTCGAGCGGGGAGAGTCCGTGTTCGAGGTTGCGCTCGACATTCTCGACCACGACGATCGCATCATCGACGACGATGCCGATCGCAAGGACGAGGCCGAACAGCGACAGGTTGTTGAGGCTGTACCCGGCGGCGGCGAGCACTGCGAAGGTACCGATCAGCGAGACCGGGATCGCTACGATCGGGATGATCGCCGCGCGCCACTTCTGCAGGAAGACGAGGATGACGAGCACGACGAGGACCATCGCCTCGAAGAGCGTGTGCTTCACCGCGTCGATCGACTGCGCGATGAACTCGGTCGGGTTGTAGATGACCTTGTATTCGAGGCCCTTGGGGAAGCGCTTCGACATGCTTTCCATCTCGGCGGTGACGGCCTGTGCCGCGCCGAGTGCGTTGGAGCCGGGGCGCTGGAAGACCGCCGCAATAACCGTCGGCTTGCCACTCAGATACGTATTAGCGCCGTAATCCTGCGCGCCGAGTTCGACGCGCGCGACGTCCGAGACGCGGACCTGGCGGCCTTGTGCGTCGGTGCGGATGACGACGTCGGCGAACTGCTTGGGATCGGTCAGGCGGCCCTGCGTCTCGACGTTGAGCTGGAACGCGCTGTTGCCCTTGTCGTAGGGCGGCTGGCCGAGCGTGCCGGCAGCGACCTGGACGTTCTGCGCGCGCAACGCGGCGACGATCTCGCCGGCGGTGAGGTCTAGCGCGGCGGCGCGGCCGGGATCGATCCAGACACGCATCGAATAATCGCGCGCACCGAACAGTTGCACGTCGCCGACGCCGTCGATGCGGCTCAGGCGATCGCGGACCTGCGTCAGCGCGTAGTTGGAGATGTAGCCGCGATCGAGCGAGTTGTCGGGCGAGACGAGGTTCACCACCATCAGAAAGTCCGGCGACGTTTTCCGCGTAACCACGCCGAGACGCTGGACGTCCTCGGGCAGGCGCGGGACGGCGACGGCGACGCGGTTCTGGACGAGCACCTGCGCCGCGTCGAGGTTGGTGCCGATCTTGAAGGTAACGGTGATCGTGACCTTGCCGTCGCCGGTCGATTGCGACGACTGGTACAGCATGTTGTCGACGCCGTTGATCTCCTGCTCGATCGGCGCGGCGACGGTTTCGGCGACCGTCTCGGCGGAGGCGCCGGGATAGGTCGCGCTGACGGTGACGGTGGGGGGGACGATGTCGGGATATTGCGACACCGGCAACGTCATGTAGGCGATCGCACCGACGATCGTGATGATCACCGCGATCACGCCCGCGAAGATCGGCCGGGTGATGAAGAAGCGCGAGAAGCGCATGGGAATTTCCTCGGTAGAGGGGCGCGGGCACACACCAACACCACCCCGGCGGAGGCCGGGGCCCAATTGGGCGAACCGCAGTGATTAAGTCGAAATGCTATCCCAATTGGGCCCCGGCCTTCGCCGGGGTGGGCGCTTACTTCGCGAGTGTGGCCTCACCCGAGATGGGCTGGACCGAAGCCGGCGCCGTCGTACCCGACGCCACCACGATCCGCCCGACCTTCGGCGCAACCGTGGCGCCCGGCATCGCCATCTGCGTCCCCTGGATGATCACCCGGTCGTTAGGCCCGATCCCCGAGCGCACGATCCGCAGGCCATCGACCACCGGCCCAAGCTCGACCGGCTTCTGGCTCACGACGTTCTTCGCATCGATCGTCAGCAAAACCTTGCGCGCCTGATCGGTCTGCACCGCATCGTCGGGCACCAGCAGAGCCTGCCGCGTCCCCGCACTCGCGAGGCGCATGTTGCCGAACATCCCCGGCGTCAGGAAATACCCAGGGTTGGCAAGGACGGCACGACCGCGGATCGTGCCCGACCGCTGGTCGAGCCCGTTGTCGGTGAAGTCGAGCTTCCCCTTCCAGCGGTGCTCGGTCTCGTCCTGTAACTGAATCTCGACCGCCGCCGGCGCCGCGCCGGGATGACGCGCGCGCTGCGTCTTGAGGTACAGCGCCTCGGACCCGTCGAACGTGAAGTAGATCGGATCGAGCGCGTTGATCGTCGTCAGCACCGTGCCGCCGGTACCTTCGCCGCCCGCGACCTGGTTGCCGGCATCGACACGGCGATCGGAAATCCGACCGCCGATCGGGGCGCGAACCTGGGTGAAGCCGACGTCCAAAGCGCGGGCGCGTTCGCGTGCCTGTGCTGCGGCGAGTGACGCCTGTGCCGCTTCGAGCTTGCCGCGAAGGGCGTCGACTTCGCCAGCCGAGACCGCCTCGTCTGCAACTAGTCGTTGAGCACGACCGAGGTCCGTACGCGCCAGCGACAGCGCACTCTTGGCGCTGGCAACATTGGCATGCGCCTCGGCCAAGGCTGCGGCGAACGGGCGGGAATCGATCGTGAAGAGCAACTGGCCCTTGCTGACGATCTCGCCGTCGCGGAAATGGATGCCGGTGACTTCGCCGGCGACGCGTGGACGGATTTCGACCGTCCGGCTCGGTGCGAAACGGCCGACATAATCGTCCCATTCGCTGACCTGCCGCACCAGCGGCGACGCGACCGTGACGGACGCAGGCGGGGGCGCCGCCATCGCCGCGTCGGGATGATCGAACATCTTAACGCCGACCGCACCGAGCAGCGCGATCGGCACGAGCACCATCGCGCCGCGCTGCCATGCCGGCCGTCGATGACGATCCGAGGGCGGCGACGCGGCGATGTTGGCGTCGTTCGCGGCCGTGATCGTGGTCATTTGGTTCACGCTGCGATGCTCCGCTTCTGCTGTGCGCCGACGCGCATGCCAGTGACGCTCTCGACGAGCGTCTCGATCTGGGCCTCGGCAAAGCCGGCGGCGAGGAAGTTCTGGATTTCGGCCATCGGCAGCGCGAAGCCGCGACGCCAGGCGTAAACGGCCATCCGCCGCAGTGCTTCCAGCCGGGGATCGGCGAGCCGCGACGCGGTGCTCAGGCCGAACAGGCTGCCCATTGCGCGCGACATGCGGCTCGGGCCGGACAGGCTGCGCAACGTGTCGCGCTTGGCAAGGGCGATGACGCTCCATTCCAGCGCGGAAAAGCCGGTCGGGGCGGGGGCGGCCACCGTCTGGGCGCGGCTGGTGACGGGCGAGGCGAACATGTTGTCGAGGTCGAGATAAGCCATGGGATTGTCCCCCTTTTGATCTTGGGCAAGCGCTGGCCTTCGTCGGTGGACGGTCCACCGACGTCAGCTGGTCGCAGGGCGTGCGCGGTCGTTGCCGGCACAGTCCCGTGCCGCGCTTGCCCGCTTGAATTTTCGAAAGTCCGGTTGGCCGAAGCCCCCCGGTGTTAGGTTTGAACCGTGGTCATGGGTTGGTGTCCCCGGTTGCCCCATCCGAAGTAGGAGGAAGCTTCGATACCAGTCGGTATATAAACCTGGCGTTCATCTAGTCAACAGACTTTTGTACCGGCCGGTATTTTTTATCGACTGCGTAACGATCTGTGACTTTCTTGCCCGCATCGCACGGCAAGGACGACGCTCTTACTTGGTCGGCCACATCAGCATGCTGGTTTCGACCAGCTGCTTCAGTTCGGTGCAGGTCGCGCCGGACCCGCCCTGGATAGACAGCCCCTGCATGATCGCGAAGAGGTAGCGCATCAAGGCATGCGACTCGAGGCCGTCGGGAAACTCACCCGCTGCCTTGGCTTCGTCGAACCGTTTCATCAACGCGGCTTCGGATGAGGCTCGGCGCTTGGCGACCTCGGCCTTGATCGGTTCGGCTTCGGCGCTACACGCGACGCTGCTGATGACGCTCAGGCAACCCTTGGGATCGCAGGTGCTAGTCTGCATCTGGAGCGCACCCCGGAGCAGGTTTTCCGCTACGGCGCGCGCGGTCGGCGCATCGAGCGCGGAGGTCATATAGGCCAGCTTCTCGCGCTCGTAGAGGTCGAGCGCCTTGTGGAACAGCGCCTCCTTGTTGCCGAACGCCGCATACAGGCTGGGCTTGGTTATCCCCATCTCCGCGGTGAGTTCGGCCATCGACGCGCCTTCGTAACCGTTGCGCCAGAACACGCGCAACGCACCCGCCAGCGCCACGTCGAGATCGAACTCGCGGGGGCGGCCCTTGGGGGCGGTGAGCGTGCACATGTTTATCATACCGGTCGGTATATAGGCTCGGGATGTGAAAAGGTCCAGTAACCGCAATGTCATACTCGACCGGTGTTTCGGTTGTGCAACCATTGCCGGATGTGCAGGTTGAACGAGAGAAGGATGATGCAAACGAAAGGACGAGATCATGGCCGACGAGGTGAAGCGCGCGATCGATCAAGGTGCTGATTATGCAAAAGCGACGGCGGACCGGATGCGTGACGGTGCGGACACGGCACGGGCCGGATTTTCCGAGAAAATCGTCGAACCTGCCAAGCGCGCCGGCGAAGCGATGAAGCAATCAGGCGAGAAGATCGCCGAAGGCGGTGCGACGATCGGCAAGACGATGATCGACCAGGCCGAGCAGAACGCGCGCGAAGCCTTCACCGCGATGCGCGAGGCGGCGAGTGCAAAGGATATCGCGCAGGTTATGAAGATCCAGGGCGATTACCTTCGCGAGCAGAGCCAGCGCAGCCTGACCCAGGCGCGTGAAATCGGCGAAATGATCATGCGTTTCGGCAAGGATGCTGTTGCCCCGTTGCGGACCACGGACAAAAGCTGATCGCAACAACCCTGCCGTGGACGCATTCGCGGCAGGGCATATCCGTCCGCCTTCAGATTCGGTAGGAAGGCCTCAAACCAAACTTACATGGGTTTTGCAGAGCTGATCGATGCCACCTTCGACAATTCTTGGACGTGCGACACGAACCAGCGTGATGCTGAGCGCGGATGTTTTCCAGGCCGGCCGTTCGGGCAGCACCGCCCACCGCGTGACCAACATATCGGAGACGGGGATGTGCATCGTCCAGCCGTCGGGTCTTACACCGGGTAGCGTCGTGGTCCTCGCGGTCGGCAGAATCGAGCACGTCATTGCCGACGTGGTGTGGGTGCGGGCAGGTTTGGCGGGTTTGCGGTTTCACGAGCCCGTGGACCTCGCTCTGGCAAAAACACGGCGACTGGCGGGCCACGTGATCGCCCCGCCGTCGGCGGGCTGGCTGGCGGCCCTGAATGATCCCTACGCAAGCTAATCCGGAGCGACGCGGGAGTGCCGAACTCCACGCACGCCGAGCCGCAACAATTGCGGTCATCGACGTGCCGGGAACAAAGCGGTTCTCAGCGACCCTGTAGTTTGGCCAGGATGCTCATCGACTGTTCGGAGCCCGACTGCGGCACGATCTCGCCGGCGCGGTCGATGATTGCCTCCCAGTTCGCCGCCACGCCCTCGACCGACAGATCGTCGCCGGTCAGCAGCTTGCCCTGGGTCAGCGTGACATACGCTGCCTGGAATACGCCCGCGCCGGCGCCGACGATCATGTTGGTCGGCGCGTCTTCGGACACCAGGAACACCGCGGCGGGAGCGACTTTGTCCGGAGAGAAGGCCTTGAACGCTTCCTCGGGGAAGATGTCCTGTGTCATCCGTGTGCCCGCGGTGGGGGCGATCGTGTTGACCTTGATGTTGTTCTTGGCGCCTTCGATCGCGAGCGTCTTGGTGAGGCCCGCGAGGCCCAGCTTTGCCGCACCGTAATTCGCCTGGCCGAAATTGCCGTAAAGGCCGGTCGACGACGCGGTCATCAGGATGCGTCCGTAATTCTGGCTGCGCATCAGGTCCCAGACCGCCTTGGTGGCGTTGGCCGAGCCGTTCAGATGGACGTCGACGACGAACTTGAAGTCGGCCGGCTCCATCTTGGCGAAGCTCTTGTCGCGCAGCACGCCAGCATTGTTGATCAGGACATGGACGCCGCCCCATTTTTCGGAAGCCCTGGCGACCATCTCGACCATCTGGTCGTAATCGGTCACGCTGCCGCCGTTCGATATCGCTTCGCCGCCGGCTGCCTCGATTTCTTCGACGACCTTCAGCGCGGCATCGGAATGGCCGGTGCCGTCGCGCGAGGCACCGAGATCGTTGACGACCACTTTGGCGCCACGGCGCGCCAGTTCGAGCGCGTATTCGCGACCGAGGCCGCCGCCGGCGCCGGTCACGATCGCGACCCGGCCCTCAAAGGTGATAGACATGGAAAAGGCGCCCCTCTCTTATAGTTGGAGCGCCTTTCCTAGAACGTAAAGCTGGCCGTGCAAGCGGCGGATCGCTCCGCCGCTTGCACGGTATCAGTCAGATATCAGCTTACTTGCCGCCGCGGTTGCGGCAGCCGTCCTTGACCGTCTTCGAGCACACCGGATACTCGGCGGGTGCCGGGGTCGGCGGGGTCACGGTCGGCTGGCCGAACGTCACGCGGGCTGCGCCCGGTGCTGCCATAGGCGCGCCGGCCATCGGTGCAGCGGGTGCTGCCGCTGGATCCGCTGGTGCAGCAGGTGCTGCCGGCGCAGCAGGTGCTGCTGGATCGGCGGGCGCAGCCTGATCGGCCGGTGCCGTCTGCATTGCGGGATCTGCCGGCGGCGTCGTCTGAGCGATCACTGGCGTCGCGAGAAGAGCGGCGGCGGCGAGAAGAATGGACTTCATACGAATCTCCTAAATGGGTGCACCATTTTGGTAGCGCGACATCTGAACGCACTAAGTCCTGCTTGGGTCCTTCGTTTCGCAACCGATTCCATTCGCCCCACCTTGGGACGGAGTCGTCATCCGCCCGTATCGAGCGAATAGCCCGCCGAACGGACGGTGCGGATGATGTCCGGACGCTCGCCGACGTTGATCGCCTTGCGCAGCCGCCGGATGTGCACGTCGACCGTACGGCTCTCAATATCGCTGTCATGGCCCCACACCGCATCGAGCAGCCGCTCGCGCGAGAACACCCAGCCCGGATGTTCGAGGAAATGCTTCAACAGGCGGAACTCGGTCGGTCCGAGCGACACGACCTCGCCTGAGCGGCGAACCTTGTGGCCGACCGTGTCCATCTCGATGTCGGCATAGCTGAGCGCTTCACCGGCAAGGGCAGGGCGGACCCGGCGCAACACCGCACCGACGCGGGCGACCAGTTCGCGCGGCGAGAACGGCTTGGTCACATAATCGTCGGCACCGGTCTCCAGCCCCCGCACGCGATCCTCTTCCTCACCACGCGCGGTGAGCATGATGATCGGCACGTTCTGAGTCTCGGGCGCACGACGCAGTCGACGGCACACCTCAATCCCCGAAAGCCCCTCGACCATCCAGTCGAGCAGGACGATGTCGGGCACCTTTTCCTTGGCGAGCAGCAGCGCTTCCTCGCCATCGGGGGTGTGCGCGATCTCGAAATCCTCGCGCTTGAAATGCCAGACCAGCAATTCGGCGAGGGCGGCATCGTCCTCGACCAACAGCATCTTCGCGCGTGCCATTATGCCTGCTCCTTCTTTATACCGCGTTCGCGATCGACCATCTGCGTGCCGGTAGCGGCGAAATAGACCATCTCGGCGACGTTGGTCGCGTGATCGCCGATCCGCTCGAGGTTCTTGGCGACGAACAGCAGATGCGCGACCTGGCCGATCGTCCTGGGGTTCTCGACCATGTAGGTGACGAGCGTACGGAAGATGCTGTCGTAGAAATCGTCGAGCGCGTTGTCGCATTCGACCACGCGGACGGCTTCCTCGGGGTCGCGCGCGGCGAACGCGTCGAGCACGTCGTGGACCATCTCGCTCGCCATCCGGCCCATCGCCGGCAGGATCGAGATCGGCTCGATCCGGTGCTCGCTCTCGATCATCGGCACGCGCTTGGCGATGTTCTTGGCGTAATCGCCGATCCGCTCGACGACACCGGCGATCTTCAACGCGGCGACGACCTCGCGCAGGTCGACCGCCATTGGCGCACGCAGCGCGATGATCCGCACGGCAAGCCGCTCGACTTCCGCCTCGATCATGTCGATCTGCTTGTCGGCGACGCGGACCTGCTCCGCGAGCGCGAGGTCGTTGCGTTGCAGCGCCTGCATCGCCTTGTCGATCGCGTCCTCGGCGAGCCCGCCCATCTGCGAGATCAACCCGCGGAGCTCGCCGATGTCGTTGTCGAAGGCCTTGACCGTATGCGTGTTCATGGTCGTTTCCCGACTCAGCCGTAACGGCCGGTGATGTAATCCTTGGTCCGCTCTTCGCGGGGATTGGTGAAGATGTCCGAGGTATTGCCGTATTCGACCAGCGTGCCGAGGTGGAAGAACGCCGTCTTCTGGCTGACGCGCGCGGCCTGCTGCATGTTGTGCGTGACGATCACCATCGCATAGCGGCCGCGCAGTTCGTGGATCAGCTCCTCGATCTTCGCGGTCGCGATCGGGTCGAGTGCCGAACACGGCTCGTCCATCAGGATGACCTCGGGATCGACCGCGATCGCGCGGGCGATGCAGAGCCGCTGCTGCTGGCCGCCCGATAACGCCGTGCCGCTGTCCGAAAGGCGATCCTTGACCTCGTCCCACAGGCCAGCACGGCGCAGCGACTTCTCGACGATCCGGTCGAGGTCCGCCTTCGCGCCGGCAAGCCCGTGGATCCGCGGGCCGTAGGCGACGTTCTCGTAAATCGATTTCGGGAACGGGTTGGGCTTCTGGAACACCATGCCGACGCGCGCGCGCAGCTGCACCACGTCCATGTCGGGCGAATAGATATCCTGGCCGTCGAGCTTGATCTCGCCGGTGACGCGCGCGCTGGCGACGGTGTCGTTCATGCGGTTCAAGGTCCGCAGGAAGGTCGACTTGCCACAGCCCGACGGACCGATGAACGCGACCACCTCGTCCTGGTCGACGTCGATCGAGACGTTGTCGATCGCCAGCTTGCTGCCGTACGAGACGGAGACGTTGCGCGCCGACATCTTGATCGACGGGATCTTCAGTTTGTTTGGCATCACCAGCGGGTCTCGAATCGGTTGCGGAGGTAGATCGCGACGCCGTTCATCGCGAGCAGGAACACGAGCAGGACGATGATCGCGGCGGAGGTCTTCTCGACGAAGCCGCGGCTGACCTGATCGGACCAGAGGAAGATCTGGACGGGCAGCACGGTCGCGGGATCGGCGAGGCCGGAGGGCGGCGCGGCGATGAACGCACGCATGCCGATCATCAGCAGCGGCGCCGTCTCGCCCAGCGCGCGCGCCATGCCGATGATCGTGCCGGTCAGGATGCCGGGCAGCGCGAGCGGCAGGACGTGGTGGAACACGACCTGCACCGGCGACGCGCCGATACCCAGTGCCGCGTCGCGGATGGAGGGGGGCACGGCCTTGATCGCGTTGCGCCCGGCGATGACGATGACGGGCATCGTCATCAGCGCGAGCGTGAGGCCGCCGACGATCGGTGCCGAGCGTGGCATCCCGAACGTGCCGAGGAATACCGCGAGCCCGAGCAGACCGAAAATGATCGAGGGGACCGCCGCGAGGTTGTTGATCGACACCTCGATCAGGTCGGTCCAGCGGTTCTTCGGCGCATATTCTTCAAGGTACAGCGCCGACAGCACGCCGATCGGGAACGCCAGCAACAGCGTGACGATCATCGTCAGCAGCGATCCCTTGAACGCACCCCAGATGCCGACCCCCGTCGCATCGGTCGAGTCCGCGGAGGTCAGGAAACCGGTGTTGAACCCGCGGGAGAGCGCGCCGTTCGCCTTCAGCCGCGCGACGATCGCTTCTGCGGCGATGGTACCGTTGCCCTTGGCGGCGACATCGATCGGGCTGGAGACGGGGACTTCGAACACCGACTTACGCTGGAGCAGCGACGGGTCGGCCTTGATCGCATCGCGGACTACCGCCCAGGCACCGTCGGAGAGCAGGTCGGTGCCATCCTTGCCGAACGCCTTGGTCGCAGCGAGATCGACAGCGCCTTCGAGACCGGCGCCCGCCAGCGCGAGATCGGCACCGCGTCCAACCAGGCGGGCCGGTTCGATCGGCAGCTTGGCGGCGGCGAGATCGACCGGCAGGGATACGCGCGTTTCGACGAACCCGCTGGCACCCTGCACCACCATCGTGATCAGCAGATAGGCGAGGAACGCGGCGGATAGCCACACCGCAGCGAGCCCGGCGAAGCGGAAGCGGCGCTCGGATGCATAGCGGCGGCGGATGCGCGACTGCATGGCCTGCGTCGTCCAGTCGGTCGGCACGCGGCGCACCGGTTCCGCAGCACTCACGGGCAGTTGGGGCACGAGCGTGTCACTCATAGGCTTCGCGGTACCGTTTGACGACGCGCAGCGCGACGATGTTGAGAAGGAGCGTAACCACGAATAGCGTCAGCCCGAGCGCGAACGCGGCGAGCGTCTTGGGGCTGTCGAACTCGGCCTCACCTGTCAGCAGGTCGACGATCTGCTTGGTGACGGTCGTCGTGCTGGCGAACGGGTTGAGCGTCAGCGTGGCGACACCGGAGGCGGCCATCACGACGATCATCGTCTCGCCGATCGCGCGGCTGACAGCCAGCAGCACACCGCCGACGACGCCGGGCAGCGCGGCCGGCAGCAGCACGCGGCGGATCGTCTCGGACGAGGTCGCACCCATTGCAAGGCTGCCGTCGCGCATCGACGAGGGAACAGCGGCGATCGAGTCATCCGCCATCGACGAGACGAACGGGATGATCATGATGCCCATCACGAGGCCGGCGGCGAGCGCGCTTTCCGACGACGCCCAGCTGATCCCGACCGATACCGCGAGGTCACGCACCGCAGGCGCGACGGTCAGCGCGGCAAAATAGCCGTAGACGACGGTCGGTACGCCCGCGAGCACCTCGAGGATCGGCTTCATCCACTTGCGCGTGTTGGGCGCGGCATATTGCGTGAGGTAGATCGCGCTCATCAAACCAAACGGAATGGCGACGATCATCGCGATCACCGCGCCGATGAAGAACGTCCCCCAGAACAGCGGCACCGCGCCCAGCGACGCGCCAGGATCGCGTGCGTCGATGACTTGCGGGCTCCAGTGCGTGCCGAACAGGAAGTCGGTGATCGGCACGACGGAGAAGAACCGCGCGGATTCGTACAGCAGCGAGGCGACGATGCCGACCGTGGTCAGGATCGCGATCAGCGACGCGCCGAGCAGCATCAGCATCACGACCCGCTCGACCTGAGTCCGTGCGCCGAACCCGGGCTTCACGCGCGTGAAGGCGAACGCGCCGCCTGCGAAGGCGAGCAGCAGTGCGAGCGCCGTGGCGATCCAGTCGTAGCGGGATTGCGCGGCGGCGTAGGACGGCGCCAATGTTCGCGCGAGCCCGTGGAACGCGCCGAAGCTGCGCCCTTCGGCAAGGCTGCGCGCTTCGGACAGGATCGATGCGCGATCGAAGCCGGGCGGGGGAAGCTGGATCGCTGCCGGCGTTGCGAGCACGGCGTCGGTGACGAGCGCCGGCGCGGTCATCGACCAGACGACGAGGAAAACGAGCGGGGGAATGGCCGTCCACAGCGCGACGAACCAGCCGTGGTGCGAGGGGAGCGAACTGAACCGCACCGTGCTGCCCGCGCGGAACCGCGTGGCGCGGACGCGCGCGGTGAGCCAGCCGATGAGGCCGAGGCCCAGGACGAGGAAGAGGAGCGCGATGGGGGACATCAGGCGTGCCCTACCATTGATACCGCTCGACGATGCGCGCTCGGCATCCCTAAAGCATACCCCACCCCGGCGAAGGCCGGGGCCCAATTGGAAAGGTTGAAGTAACCGCGCGCAGCATCAGCCAACGGAACGTTGCCCAGTTGGGCCCCGGCCTCCGCCGGGGTGGTGACCCTGTTGTGTAGTGTGGTCGCCGCCAAGCGCCCGTTCCCCCGCGGAGGCGGGGGCCCAGCTAAGTTCCGATATCGAGCTTGGCTCCTGGATCCCCGCTTTCGCGATGGAACCGTGAAGAAGGCAGGCATAGTGGACGAAAACCGCATCACGACAAACTCGCCGGCTCGAGAACCGTCTCGTTCGCGATGATCGCCGCCGACCGCGCCTGGACTTCCGCCGGTGCCGCGATCAGGCCGCGCTTCACCAGCGGGCCATCGACACCCCAGTTCGCTGCGTACAGCTTCAACAGGTTCCGCAGCCCCGGGATCGCGGTCAGATGCGCCTTCTTCACATAGATATAGAGCGGTCGGGATCCGGGATAGCGGTTGTCCGCGATCGTCGCATAGGTGGGCGCCACGCCCGAGATCGAAACGCCGTTCACGTCGTCCTTGTTCTCTTCGAGATAGCTGTAGCCGAACACGCCGATCGCATTGGGATTGGACTGAAGTTTCTGAACGATCAGATTGTCGTTCTCGCCCGCATCGACATACACGCCGTCCTCCCGGACTCGCGTGCAGAGCGCCGTGTGCGCCTCGGGATCCGACTTCGCGAGCGCCTTGGCGGTTGGATCGCTCGTCTCGCAACCCTTGGTCAGGATCAGCTCGGCCAGCGCATCGCGCGTGCCGCTGGTCGCGGGCGGGCCGTACACCTGGATCGGCACCCCAGGCAGCGCCGGGTTCACGTCGCGCCACACCCGTGCCGTGTTCGGCTTGCCGCCGGGATTGGCGGCGAGTGCCTTGTAGAGGTCGCTCGGCGTCAGTTGCATCTTCGGGCCGTTCTTCGCCTCGGCAAAGGCGATGCCGTCGATGCCGACCTGGATTTCCATCACGTCGCGCACGCCGTTCTTGGCGCACGCCGCGTATTCGCTCGCCTTCATCCGCCGCGACGCATCCTCGATATCGGGATGCGCGGCACCGACGCCTGCGCAGAACAGCTTCATGCCGGCACCCGTGCCGGTCGATTCGATCACCGGCGCCTTAGCATCGGGATCGTTCGCGACGAGCTGCTCGGCGATCATCGTCGTGAACGGGTAGACCGTCGACGATCCGACCGCGGTGATCTGATCGCGCGACCCAGCGCCGCCGCCGTTCGCCTGATCGACGCACGCGGCGAGCGCGCCCAACACGCCTAGAAGAACAAACCGCTGCACCAGAATTCCCGTCATGCACCGGCCTTAGCGGTACTTAAGACGATCCTGTGTGACAGTTGAGTTACCCTTTTATGACAGCGCCTTTGGTTGTCACGCCGCTCGGGGGCAGGATGACCGAAACGGTGGTGCCGACGCCGACCTGACTAGCGATATCGAGTCGCCCGCGGTGCCGCTCGACGATGTGCTTGACGATAGCGAGCCCCAGGCCGGTGCCGCCGAGCGATCGGCTGCGCCCCGCATCGGCGCGATAGAAGCGCTCGGTCAGTCGGGGGATATGGACGGCTGCGATCCCGTCGCCCTCGTCGCGGATCGACAGCCGGATCATGCCCGCGTCGTCGCGTCGCAGATCGATCGTGACCGGCGTACCGGCCCGCCCGTATTTCATCGCGTTGCCGATGAGGTTGTGGAGCATCTGCGACAGCTGGACGCGGTCGCCCGATACCGCTGCGATGTCCCGCGCGATCGTCGCGACCAGATCGCGGCCGCGATCGCCCGCGGCATCGGCAAGTTCCGCGCGCACATCGTCGACGAGCCGCGCGAAGTCGACCGCCTGATCGGGCAGGCGGAATTTCTCCGCCTCGATGCGCGACAACGAGATCAGATCCTCGACCAGCCGCTGCATCCGCCGCGCCTCGTCGTCCATGACCTTGAGAAAGCGCGCGCGCACCTCGGCATCCTCGCCCGCCTCTTCGCGCAGCGTCTCGATGAATCCGAGGATCGAGGCGAGCGGCGTGCGCAGTTCGTGGCTCGCATTGGCGACGAAATCGATCCGCATCCGCTCGGCGGCGTAGTTGCCGGTCTGATCGACGAGGTGGACGATGCGCTGCCCCTCCGACGTCTCGCTCAGCAGCATTTCCCAGCGCTGGTCGCGGGTGCCTAGCCCGACCAGTTCGATCGGCCGCTCCCCGTCGATCGGTCCCGGCGTACCCAGGCGTTCGGCGGCGGCGGGATGGCGGATCGCGACGCGCGCGTCCTCGCCGAGGATATGCGCGCCGAGCAACGTCCGCGCCGCCTGATTGGCCAGGGTGACACGTCCGTCCTCCACCAGCATCACCGGCGCGACGATCGCATCGAGCACTTCGTCCAGAACCGACGGCGGGGCGGACATCGTATCGTCCGGGGCAAGCGCCTCGTCGCCGGTTCCGGCGGCAACCAGCGCCGCGGCGACGCCGCCGACCACGGCGACGATCGCGCCCTGGATATCGCGGGTGATCACAAACACCGCGACCGAGGCCATGACGACGACGACGATCGCCCAGAAGGTACGCAGGCCAAATCCGGAAAGCATGGTGATCTCCAAGGCGCGTGGACATGGCGCGCCTCCGTCCTAGTTCGGTACGATCGGTGCGGCTATATTGTCAGCGCTTCAGGATTGTGAAAGGGCTTGGCGTATAACAGGGGCATCATGAGCGACGATACGCGACCAGAGCAGGATTCAGCCATGATCCCGGAAGACCGCGAGGACGGCGTGCCGACGCGTCGGCGTGTGCTGGCGTTGGGTGCGGTGGCGGCGACAGCGGTGGTTTCGATCCGGCCGGCGCTTGCTCAGACGGCGGGTTCGGTGCTCAATTGCGAGATTCCGGTGCCCGATCCGGGTCGCGCGGGCAGCTATATCGATGCCAATGGCCGGGTCGTTCCGGCACGCACCAGGGGTGCCTTTCCGCCGGCGTCGCGGCCGTTCAAGGGCGAAGCGGTCAAGCGATCGATGGCGACCGGCAGCAGCCTGCCCGGTACCGATTCCGAGCGCAGTCGCGCCTATGTGAACTATATCCGCCGGTTGCAGCGCGGCCAGGGCGGCTTCACCTGCTTCGCATCGTTGCAGATGCCGCGCGCCTGACGCCGTGCACCCTGACGCCGTCGACGACGCGATCTATCGAGCGCCGTCGGCGGACGGCCTGCTGATCGCGCCGCTCGACGAATTCACCGCGGTCTATCATCGTGCGTCGGGCATCACGCACCTGCTGACCGAACCCGCTCCCCAGATCCTCGCGGTATTGGGCGAGGCTGGATCGACGCTGCAAGCGTTGCTCGACCGGCTGGGGCAGGATTACGATCTCACCGACGGCAGCCACGACGCGTTGGCGGCCCGGCTCGACGAACTGGTCGAGGCCGGACTGATCGAAACGACATGAGGCATGCGTTTGCGGTGCGCATCGGCCCGATCGGCTTTCGCATCGGCTCCGACTGGCGGTCGCCGATCGCGCAGTTGGAGAGCCTGTACCGCGATTATCCCAAGCCGAACGACGGCGTCCCGGACTTCACCGTACGCCTTTTCGCGCGCCGACCCTGGCGCCGGCTCATTCGCCCCTCGGTCGAGATCGGTGGCGATTACATGCTGCCCGAGGCGGCGCCGTTGCCGTTGCGGCAGGGGCTGCTCGCGGCGGAGATGGCGATGAACCTGCAGATGGCGCTCGGCGCGCGGCGGTACCTGTTGCTCCACGCGTCCGCCGTCGAACGCGACGGTCGCGCGCTGTTGATGACGGGCATCTCGGGGGCGGGAAAGTCGACGCTGGCGACGCTGCTGGCTGCGAGGGGCTGGCGGTTCATGGGCGACGAGTTCGCGCTGCTCGATCCCGCGACGGGCATGGTTCATGCGTTTCCGCGGCTGATCAGCCTGAAGAACGAAGCCATCGCCGCGGCCGAGGCGGCATGGCCCAATGCCCGTATGGGGCCGTTGATGCCGGCGACACCTAAGGGCGACATTCGGCACATGGTACCCGATGCGCGCGCGATTGGGGCGATGGACGTCCCCGCGCGACCGGCGTTGCTGCTGTTCCCGCGTTATGGCTTTGCGCCCGAGGTCCGCATCGTCCAGCCCGGCGAGGCGTTCGTCCGGATGACGCAGGCCTCGACTAATTACGTGGCGCTCGGTGAAGCCGGGTTTCGTGCGCTTGCCGGGCTGATCGCGGACGTACCGTCGGTGGCGGTCGACTATCCGGATGGGGAAAGCGCGATCGCCCAAGTCGACGCGCTATGGGCCGATCTGTGACCGATGCCCGCGTCCTTGCGCGTGCACTCGCCGATCCGGCCACCGTCGTCGGGTTCGATGCCGATGCGTGGACCGCGGTGCTGGCGATCGCACGCGCAGAGCAGTTGATCGGGACGCTGGCGAGCCGTGTCGACGGGTTGCCCATGCCGGACGCGGTCAAGGCAATCCTCGCCGATGCCCGCGCCGGCGCTGCGCATGGTCGCCGCGCGGCGTTGTGGGAGGCGGAGATGGCGCGACGGGCGCTCGCCAGGATCGACTGTCCGATCGTGCTGTTGAAGGGCACCGCGTTCGTCGCGGCGGGGTTGTCGGCAGGGCAGGGGCGATCGATCGGCGATCTCGACATTCTGGTGCCGCGTGCGTCGCTCGATGCGGTCGAGGCGGCACTGCTTGCGGCCGGCTGGGAGTGGGTAAAGCCCGATCCGTATGACAACGTCTATTACCGGCGCTGGATGCATGAACTGCCGCCGTTGATCCACCGCGACCGCGACCGGATGATCGATGTGCACCACACGATCCTGCCGCTCACGGCGCGGATCACGCCCGATGCGGCGGCGCTGATCGAGGGAAGCGTCGCGCTTGGAAACGGACTGCGCACGCTGTCGGCGAACGGCATGATCGTCCATGCCGCGGCGCATCTGTTCGCGGACGGCGATCTGGCCGGCGGCCTGCGCAACCTGTGGGATATCCGCTGTCTCGTCGACGAGTTCGGGACCGATGGGCTGGACGCGGAGGCTGAGCGGCACGGGTTGCAGCGCGAAGTCGCGCGATCGCTGCGGCTTGTCTTAACGGTGTTTGGTGAAAGTCCGGCGCGCGGCGTCGATCGCCTCTACGTTCGCCGGATGACCGCCCGAGAAGGCTGGGGCAGGCCGACCCGACCGGTCACCCGCCTGGCCTTCTACATCCGTTCGCACTGGCTCCGCATGCCCCCGGCGATGCTCGCGCGTCACCTCTGGACCAAGTTCCGCAACGGTTAGGAAACTCAGGGCAGTCGCGCACCGCGTCCGCGCCGCACCGACCAGACGATCAGCAGCACGACCGTGATCGCCAGCGTGTCGGCGATCCAGTCGCGGATGTCGCAATCGCGGTGCAGCGACGGGATCGACTGCAACACCTCGATCAGCGCGCCGAGAAACGAGAAACGCTCGGCGATCCGGGACAGCCGCGCGGTCGGATAGGCCAGTGCCGCCAGCAACGCCATGGTCGCGAACGCCAGCATATGCTCGAACTTGTCGCCGAACTGGTCGATCGGCATGTGCGGTGGCTTTGGCAGCAGCGCCATCGTCACCGCGAACACCACCGCGACGACGAGCGTGAGGCGGAGAAAGCCCGTGCGGTTCATGCGCCGAGCCTTTCGAGCGTCGGCAGCAGTTCGCCATAGCCGTCGATCACCGCGTCGGCGCCGAGTTCCTCGACCGGCTGCATCAGGAAGCCGAAGCTGCACGCGATCGTCGGCAGTCCTGCCGCTTGCGCCGCCTGGATATCGAAGATCGAGTCGCCGACGAACGCGGCGCGTCCTCCACCGCCCCCGCTTTCTTGACAAAGCCTGACCATCTCGTGGATCGGCATCGGCGACGGCTTGGCCTCCGCCACCGTATCGCCGCCGAGGATGCAGGCGAACCGGTCGGTCAGGTCGAGCCGGTCGAGCACCGTCCGTGCGAACCGCTCGATCTTGTTGGTGACGATGCCGAGCGTCACGCCGCGCGCCGCCAGTGCGTCGAGCGCGTCGATGACGCCGGGGTACGGCGCGGTCAGCACGCAGATGTTCGCCTCGTAATAGGCGAGCAGCGTGGCGTGCAGCGTGTCGAGCATCGCCTCGTCATAACCGCCGGTCGCAGTCAAACCCTGCTTCAGCATATGCCGCGCGCCGCCGCCGATCATCGGCTTGACCTCCGCGACGCTCAGGTGAGAGCGACCGACCGAAGCCAGCGCATGGTTGACCGCGGCGGCGAGATCGCCGCTGGTATCGAGAAGCGTTCCGTCGAGGTCGAACCCGACGATGTCGAAATAAAAATGCGTCATTGTGGGGTACGCCTGCCAGTGGCGCTATGGAATTGGCAAGGCTTTCGTGGCAGCGATCCTTGCATGACGACGCATTCCAACGACCAACCGTTTCCGGCGCCTTCCCCCACACACCCGATCGCACGCCCGATCGCGGTCGTGATCCTTGCCGCGGGCAAGGGCACGCGCATGAAATCGGACCTGCACAAGGTGCTTCACCCGATCGCCGGGCGGCCGATGCTGCTGCACCTGATCGCGAGTGCGGCCGCGTTGCATCCGGCAAGGACGGTCGTCGTCACGGGGGCAGGGCGCGAGCAGGTCGAGGCGGCGGTCGCGCCGATGGGGATCGCGACTGCGCTTCAGGCCGAGCAACTCGGCACCGGCCATGCGGTCTCGCAGGCGCGGGCGGCGCTGGCGGGGTTCGAGGGCGACGTGCTGATCCTCTACGGCGACGTGCCGCTGGTCACCGCCGCGACGATGCAGCGGATGATCGACCGGCTGCACGGCGACGATACGCCTGCCGTCGTCGTGCTCGGCTTTCGGCCTGCCGATCCGGGCGCCTATGGACGCGTCATCGCCGACGCGGCGGGTCGGATGGACCGGATCGTCGAGTTTAAGGACGCGTCGGACGCGGAACGGGCGGTAACGCTGTGCAATTCCGGGCTGATGGCGGTGCGCGCGATCGACCTGTTCGCTCTGCTCGACCGGCTCGGCAACGACAATGCGGCGGGCGAATATTACCTCACCGATATCGTCGGGCTCGCGGGCGCGGCAGGCCGCGCGTCGGCGGTGATCGAGACCGGTGCCGACGAGGTGGCCGGCGTCAACAGCCGTGGCGAACTCGCGAGCGTCGAGGCGTCTTGGCAGGCCAGCCGCCGCGCCCAGGCGATGGCGGGCGGGGTTACGCTGATCGCGCCCGACACGGTCTGGTTCGCGCACGATACGCAACTCGGCCGCGACGTCGTTATCGAGCCGAACGTCGTGTTCGGCCCCGGCGCGCGCATCGAAGACGGCGCGACGATCCACGCATTCAGCCATATCGAGGGCGCGTCGGTCGGCAAGGGCGCGAACGTTGGGCCGTTCGCCCGCCTTCGCCCCGGCGCCGAGCTGCAGGCGGACGCCAAGGTCGGCAATTTCGTCGAGATCAAGAAAGCGATCATCGGCGAGGGCGCGAAGGTCAGCCATCTCAGCTATATCGGCGATGCAGACATCGGCGCCGGCGCGAACATCGGCGCCGGCACGATCACCTGCAATTACGACGGCTATCTCAAATATCGCACGGTCGTAGGCGAGGGGGCGTTCATCGGTTCGAACTCGGCGCTGGTCGCGCCCGTCACCATCGGCGCCGGCGCGATCGTCGCGGCAGGATCGGTCGTGACGCAGGACGTCGAGGCCGATGCGCTTGCGCTGGTCCGCCCGGCACAGATCGCCAAGCCCGGTTGGGCCAAGCGCTTCCGCGAACGGATGCTGGCGAGGAAACGGTCATGAAATCGCTGATCGTGCTCGGAGCCGTGGCACTTGCGGGATGCGCCACGTCGCAGGTGTCGCGCGATGCGGTAGCGCCGATGGTCGCGATCGAGCGTGCCGCCGGTCTCGCCCCCGGCGCCTATCCCGGCATTTTCGCGATGACCGTGCGCGCGTCGGGCCGGCAGGGGGCGCGCCTCTATCTCAACTCGGAAACCGACTACCGAGACCCGCGCAATCTTTCGGTCGAAGTTTGGCCGGTTGCGCAGGCTGAACTCGAAAGTCGGCTCGGCGCGCCGGCCGAGACGGCGTTGCAGGGGCGGACGATCCGCGTCGATGGCGAGGCGCGTCGGGTGCGGATCGACTTCACGACCGACGGCCGTCCGACCGGCAAATATTACTACCAGACCCATGTCGTCATCGAGCGGGGCGAACAGCTCCTCTCGGTCGACTGAACGAACGGACAGCAGCTAATGTGTGGCATTGTTGGAATTCTGAGCGGCGAAGACGTGGCGGGCCGGTTGCTCGATGGGCTGAAGCGGCTCGAATATCGCGGCTATGATTCGGCCGGCATCGCCACCGATCACGATGGCGCGATCGAGCGGCGTCGGGCGTCGGGCAAGCTCGTCAACCTTGCCAACGAACTCGCCGCGCATCCGCTGCCCGGCAAGACCGGGATCGCGCATACGCGCTGGGCGACGCATGGCGGGCCGACCACCAACAACGCGCATCCGCACGCCACCGGCGAAGTCGCGGTGGTCCACAACGGGATCATCGAGAACTTCAAGCCGCTGCGCGAGGAACTGATCGCCCGCGGCCGGGTGTTCACCAGCGAGACCGACACCGAGGTCGTCGCGCACCTGATCAGCGAGAAGGTCGAGGCGGGTATGGACCCGGTCTCGGCCGTCCGCGACGTGCTGCCGCGCCTGCACGGCGCGTTCGCGCTGGCGATCCTGTTCCGCCAGCATCCCGATTTGCTGATCGGCGCGCGGCTGGGCTCGCCTTTGGTCGTCGGGCACGGGGAGGGCGAGATGTATCTCGGCTCCGACGCGCTCGCGCTTGCGCCGTTGACGCAGCGGATCGCCTATCTCGACGAGGGCGACTGGGTCGTGCTGACCCGCGACGGCGCACAGGTCTACGACCGCGACAACGCGCCGGTCGAGCGTGCGATCACGATCTCGGGCGTGACCGGCGACCTGATCTCGAAGGGCAACCACAAGCATTACATGCTGAAGGAGATCTACGAGCAGCCGATCGTCGTCGCGCAGACGCTCCGCTCGTACCTGAAGCGGATGGAGGGGGAGGTTTCGCTGCCGATCCCCGAGTTCGATTTGTCCACGATCAAGCGCGTGACGATCGTCGCGTGCGGGACGAGCTTCTACGCCGGGATGGTCGCCAAATACTGGTTTGAGCAATTCGCGCGCGTGCCCGTCGACCTCGATGTCGCCTCCGAGTTCCGTTACCGCGCGCCGGTGATGGAAGACGGCGGCCTCGCCCTCTTCATCTCGCAGTCGGGCGAGACCGCGGACACGCTGGCAGCATTGCGCCATGCGAAGGCCGAGGGGCAGAAGATCGCGGTCGTCGTCAACGTGCCGACCAGCTCGATGGCGCGTGAGGCGGATTTGTTGCTGCCTACGCATGCCGGGCCGGAGATCGGCGTGGCCTCGACCAAGGCGTTCACGTGTCAGCTCGCGGTGCTGGCCGCACTTGCCGCCAATCTGGCGCGCGCGAAGGGCTTGCTGACGCGGGATCAGGAGCGCGAGATCGTCCGGCATCTGTCGGAGGCACCTGCCGCGCTGAACGGCGCGCTCGCCTATGACGAGGCGATCGAGGCGATGGCGCACAACATCGCGGGCGCGCGCGACGTGCTCTATTTAGGCCGCGGGACGGATTACCCGCTGGCGCTCGAGGGTGCACTGAAGTTGAAGGAAATCAGCTACATCCACGCCGAGGGCTATGCCGCCGGCGAGATGAAGCACGGCCCGATCGCGCTGATCGACGAGCATGTGCCCGTCATCGTCATCGCGCCGTCGGGCCCGCTGTTCGACAAGACCGTCAGCAACATGCAGGAAGTCATGGCGCGCGGCGGCAAGGTCGTGCTGATCTCGGATTACGACGGCATTCAGGCGGCCGGCGAAGGCTGCATGGCGACGATCACCATGCCCAAGGTCCACCCACTGATCGCGCCTTTGGTCTATGCGGTACCGGTGCAGTTGCTCGCGTATCATGTCGCGGTGCTGAAGGGCACGGACGTCGACCAGCCGCGGAATCTCGCGAAGTCGGTGACGGTCGAGTAATCGGCTTCGCATTCGAAGAGCAAACCCAACACCGATATACCACCCCGGCGAAGGCCGGGGCCCAATTGGGGGACGGAGGTAACTGAGGCGCGCTCCTACGTTACAGCGACCTTTCCAATTGGGCCCCGGCCTTCGCCGGGGTGGTGCTAAGGGCGGGGTATCCACGGATTTCTTCCCGCGCCCTCAAACCCTCGATTGACTAAGATTGTGCGCCGCGCCACAACTTGGCGCGTCGATGTCGGGCAACCGGCATGGCACCGCGCGGGAGAGCGTTTCCGGTCCTTTCAGGGCTGATGGAACCGCCGAAGGAGCAACCACCCCGGAATCTCTCAGGCACCAGAGACCGCGCGAGGCTGATCGACACTCTGGAAAGCGTCCTGGCGTTCGCGCCGAGGGCCACCGAAGGGGTAAGCGCTGGACAAGTCCGGCGCGAAAGCTCTCAGGTCCCGTGACAGAGGGGGTTTGGATCGCTGCACCGTCTGGTGCCGCGCGCCCCTTCGACGGAGACCATACATGAGCGACCCAGAACAGCGCGATTTTGCCAGCATCATCGACCAGGCCGACGATTACGTTGAGCCAGAGATCCTGCCGTTGCCGCTCGACGCATGGCACCGGGCGCACGGCGCGCGGATGGTCGCGTTCGCCGGCTACGAAATGCCGATCCAGTATGAAGGCATCATGGCCGAACACGCCTGGACGCGCGACTCGGCGGGGCTGTTCGACGTCAGCCACATGGGCCAGCTCGTCTTCTCCGGCGAAGGCGTCGCGCACGCGCTCGAAACCGTCCTGCCGGGCGACATCGCCGGGCTCGGCGAAGGCAAGATGCGCTACTCGCTGCTGCTCGCGCAGGACGGCGGCATCCTCGACGACCTGATGGCCACGCGTCTCCCCGACGACCAGCCGTCGCCCTTCTCTGCGGCCGATGTCGAGCCCGAGGCGTATGACCCGCTCCACCCTTCGCCGACCGCGAGCGGTAGTTTCTACGTCGTCGTCAACGGCGCGACCAAGTATGACGACATCAGCTATCTGATCGAGCATCTGCCCGACGACGTCACGATCAACATCCTCGAAGACCAGGCGTTGCTCGCGGTGCAGGGTCCCAAGGCTGTCGAGGCGGTCGCGCGGATCGTCCCCGGTGTCGACGGTCTCGTGTTCATGACCGCCGGCGCGTTCCACTGGAACGACGTGCCGTTGTGGATCAGCCGCTCGGGTTACACCGGCGAGGACGGCGTCGAGATTTCGCTTCCCGCCGAGCACGCCGTCGCGTTCGCCGACGCGCTGCTCGCGCTCACCGAGATCAAGCCGATCGGCCTCGGCGCGCGCGACTCGCTGCGTCTGGAAGCCGGCCTGCCGCTCTACGGTCACGACCTCGATCCGGAGATCACGCCGGTCATGGCCGACCTCGGTTTCGCGCTGTCGAAGCGTCGCCGCGAAGCCGCCGATTTTCCCGGTGCCGAGCGTATCCTCACCGAGCGCGAGCACGGCCCCGCCACCAAGCGCGTCGGCCTGATCGTCGAGGGCCGCCAGCCCGCCCGCGAAGGCGCCGAGGTGATCGACGACACCGGCGCCACGATCGGCCGTCTTACCAGCGGTGGTTTCGCACCCACGCTCGGGAAGCCGATCGCGATGGCCTATGTGCCGCTCGCGCTCGCCGCCCCCGGCACCCGCATCGAAATCGCGCAACGCGGCAAGGTCCACACCGCCACCGTCACCGCGATGCCCTTCATTCCCCACCGCTACGTCCGCGCAGGAGCCAAGTGATATGAGCCGTTACTTCACGCAGGATCACGAATGGGTCGATGTCGATGGCCCCGCTGGCAATTGGGTCGGCACCGTCGGTATTTCCGAATACGCGCAGAGCCAGCTCGGCGACGTCGTGTTCGTCGACGTCCCCGAAGCGGGCAAGACCTTGTCGAAGGGCGACGAAGCCGCGGTCGTCGAGTCGGTCAAGGCCGCGTCCGACGTGTATTCGCCGGTCTCGGGCACCGTCACCGAGGGCAACGCAGCGCTCACCGACGATTCCAGCCTGGTGAACTCAGATGCCGAAGCGGCGGGCTGGTTCTTCAAGCTGACCCTCAGCGACCCGAGCGAACTCGACAGCCTGATGGACGAAGCCGCCTACGCCGCCTTCGTCGAAGGGCTGTAACTTCACTGCACCCCTCCCTGGAAGGGAGGGGCCGGGGGTGGGTCGGCCGATTGGCTGACGGCACGGATCCCAAGCAGCCTACCCACCCCCAACCCCTCCCTTCCAGGGAGGGGGGAGTGCCGAAAATGCGCTACCTTCCCCTGACCCAGCCCGACCGTGCGGAAATGCTCGCCGTCATCGGCGCCTCGACCATCGACGACCTGTTCGTCGACGTGCCCGAAGCCGCGCGCCTCGACGGCCCGGTCCGCGACCTGCCGATGCACGCCTCCGAAATGGCGGTTGAACGCCACATGTCGGCGCTCGCCAAGAAGAACCTCACCGCCGGCGAAGCGCCGTTCTTCCTCGGCTGCGGCGCGTACAAGCATCACGTTCCCGCCTCGGTCGATCACCTGATCCAGCGCGGCGAGTTCCTCACCGCCTACACGCCGTACCAGCCCGAAATCGCGCAGGGCACGCTGCAGATGCTGTTCGAGTTCCAGACACAGGTCGCGCGGCTGCTCGGCACCGACGTCGCCAACGCCTCGATGTACGACGGCTCGACCGCGTGCTGGGAAGCGATCGTGATGGCGCGTCGCATCACCAAGCGGGGCAGGGCGATCCTCTCGTCGGGCCTCCATCCGCATTACGTCTCGGTCGCGAACACGATGGCCAAGTTCACCGGCGACGTGCTCGACACGACCGCGCCCGAACTGGTCGCCGACATGGACCTCGACCAGCTGATCGCGAAGATCGACGACGATACGTCGTGCGTCGTCGTCCAGTACCCCGACATCCTCGGCCGCATCGCCGACCTGCGCCCGCTCGCGGATGCATGCCATGCGAAGAAGGCGCTGCTGATCGCCGTCGTGACCGAGCCTGTCGCGCTCGGCGCGATCACCTCGCCCGGCGAGATGGACGCGGACATCGTCGTCGGCGAAGGCCAGTCGCTCGGCGTCGGCCTCCAGTTCGGCGGGCCTTACGTCGGCCTGTTCGGCTGCAAGGACAAATATGTCCGCCAGATGCCCGGCCGGCTCTGCGGCGAGACCGTCGACGCCGACGGCCGCCGCGGTTTCGTCCTCACGCTGTCGACCCGCGAGCAGCACATCCGCCGCGAGAAGGCGACGTCGAACATCTGCACCAACTCGGGCCTCTGCGCGCTGGCCTTCTCGATCCACATGACACTGCTCGGTGAAGCCGGCCTGCGCCAGTTGGCCGAGGTGAACCACGCAGGCGCGGTGTCCGCCGCCGAGCGCCTCTCGCAGATCCCCGGCGTGGAACTCGTCAACGAGAGCTTCTTCAACGAGTTCACGCTGAAGTTGCCCGTCGAAGCCCGCCCCGTCGTCCGCACGCTCGCCGATCGCGGCATCCTCGCGGGCGTGTCGCTCGGGCGTCTGTACCCCGGGCAGGACGCCCTTGCGAACGGCCTCGTCGTCGCGGTGACGGAAACGACCACCGCGGAGGACGTCGAAACGCTTGCCACCGCACTCCAGGAGATACTGGCATGAGCATCAACCAGAGCGGCTGGCGTCCGACCTCGCCCGAGGCGAACACGGGTAACGTTCCAGCATCGGTAACCGGCAACAAAGCCCTGATGCTCGAAGAAGCGCTGATCTTCGAGATCGGCGACGGCGAGACGACAGGCGTCGATTTCGACACCTTCGGTTCTCCTGCGAACGCAGGAGCCCAGGGTTCCAAGGACGCCGCTCGTAACCCTGGATTCCTGCGTGCGCAGGAAAACAAGCTGGGCGGGTTGCTCCGAACCGCACCCATCGGCCTCCCAGGTCTCTCCGAACCAGAAACCGTCCGCCACTACACCCGACTGTCACGCCAGAACTACGGCATCGACCTCGGCTTCTTCCCGCTCGGCAGTTGCACGATGAAGCACAACCCGCGCCTCAACGAGAAGATGGCGCGGCTCCCCGGCTTCTCCGACGTCCACCCGCTCCAGCCCGTCGACACGGTCCAGGGTGCATTGGAAGTCATCCACCAGCTCGCGCACTGGCTCGTCACGCTCACCGGCATGACCTCGGTCGCGATGAGCCCCAAGGCGGGCGCGCACGGCGAGCTCTGCGGCATCCTCGCGATCCGCGCCGCCCTCGAAGCCAAGGGCGAAGGCGCGCGGAAGATCATTCTCGTTCCGGAAAGCGCACACGGCACCAACCCCGCCACCGCCGCCTTCGCGGGCTATAGCGTCGAGGATATCCCCGCCACCGCCGAAGGCCGCGTCGACACCGCCGCGCTGAAGGCCCGGCTCGGTCCCGACGTCGCCGGCGTGATGATCACCAACCCCAACACCTGCGGCTTGTTCGAGCGCGACATGCGCGAGATCTCCGACGCGGTGCATGCGGCGGGCGGCTTCGTCTATTGCGACGGCGCGAACTTCAACGCGATCGTCGGTCGCGTGCGGCCGGGCGATCTCGGCATCGACGCGATGCACATCAACCTGCACAAGACCTTCTCGACCCCGCACGGCGGCGGTGGTCCGGGCTCGGGCCCGGTGGTGTTCTCGGAGGCTTTGACTCCCTACGCACCACTCCCGTTCGTCGAGAAGCAGGGCGACACGTTCGTCCTGATCGAGGAAGAGAATGCCGACGAGCATCATGCCGGCAGCTTCGGCCGCATGGTCGCGTTCCACGGCCAGATGGGCATGTTCACGCGCGCACTGACCTACATCCTCAGCCACGGCGCGGACGGCCTGCGCCAGGTCTCCGAGGACGCGGTACTCAACGCGAACTACATCCTGCGCAGCCTCGACGACACGCTCGACGCACCGTTCGGCCCGTCGGGTCCTTGCATGCACGAGGCGCTGTTCTCGGATTCCGGCCTCGCCGCCGGCTTCTCGACGATCGACATCGCAAAGGGCCTGATCGACGAAGGCTTCCACCCGATGACGATGTATTTCCCGCTCGTCGTCCACGGCGCGATGCTGGTCGAACCGACCGAGACCGAATCGAAGGCGGCGCTAGACCAGTTCATCGCCGCGCTCCGCTCAGTCGCCGAACGCGCGAAAGCCGGCGACCCCAGCCTCAAGACCGCCCCGCATTTCGCACCCCGTGCGCGCCTCGACGAGACGCTTGCGGCACGCAAGCCCGTGCTGGTGTGGAAGGATCCCGCGCCGCTCGCACAGGCTGCGGAGTAACGGTCCCGTCCAAGGAGGGTCGGTCCGAACGGAATAGATCGGATACGGAGCGCGTCCCACGCGCTCCGTCATCCTGACGAACGTCAGGACCCGGAGCCAAGAACCACAACGCCCGATTACTCTGGATCCTGACTTTCGTCAGGATGACGGGGAAGGGGCACTTCGCGCAAGACCGTCAGGCGATCGCCCGGTCGGTTTCGTCCTGCCGCCGAACATGTTCGCGCCAGACGATATACAGCCCGCTGGCGACGATGACCGGTGCGCCGAACCACGTCGCCTCCGCCGGCAGCGTGTCGAACACCAGCCAGCCGAGCAACGTCGCCCATAACAGGCTCGAATAATCCATCGGCACCACGACCGACACCGGGCCGAGGCGTAACGATGTCGTCATCGCGATCTGTGCAAGGCCACCGAAGATCCCGACGCTGGCGAGGCAAGCCCAGGTTACAGCATCATGCGGTTGTACCGCCCGCGCGTAGACCACCGACAACGGGATCATGGACAGCGCGGAGAACCAGAAGACCGTCGTCAAAGCGCTTTCGGTCTTGCCGATCTGCCGCAGCAAAATCGACACGCTTGCGGTTCCGAACGCACCTGCCAGCGCACAGCCGGCGCCCCATAAGGGGAAATGATCGCTGCTGCCCGGCTGCGCCACGATCAGCACGCCCGCGAATCCCGCCGCGACGGCGCCCCAGCGGTGCCACCCGGTCGGCTCGCGCAGGACCAGCGCTCCGAGGATGGTCGCGAAGATCGGCACGGTGAACCCGATCGTCGTCGCCTCTGCCAGCGGGAGTGCGACGATCCCGTTGAACGTGAACGCCATCGCCGACAGCCCGACGATCGCGCGGATGATATGTGCGGGCAGTCGTTTGGTGGCGATCGACGGCAGTCCGGGGCCTGCGGCGATCACGGCCGACACCAGCAGGCACGCGCCGAACTGTCGAAAGAACAGGATCTCCGACACGCTCGCGCCGTGTCGCTCGGCAAGCTTGATCGCGCTGTTCATCAGCGCGAAGATCACGACCGACAGCAACCGCATGCCGATGGCGGGGAGGATGCGGTCGGTGGGCATGCGTGGCTCCTACTGGCAGCAGGGCGCGCATCCCACCCCAAACCTCCACTGAACCTCCGTCATCCTGACGAAAGTCAGGACCCGGGATACCGCCCACACCGCTTTTGGCTTTGGGTCCTAACTTTCGTCAGGATGACGCGTGGCGGTGGGATGTGCGCCGCAACTCAGACGTGACGAACCCACCCACACCCGCTATCCGCACCGCATGATAAAGCGCGCACTCCCCGTCACCCGCGAGGCGGATTTCTCCGCCTGGTACCAGGCCGTCATCTCCGAGGCGGACCTCGCCGAGGAATCCGGCGTCCGCGGCTGCATGGTCATTCGGCCTTGGGGCTATGGCATCTGGGAGCGGATCCAGCGCTTGCTCGACGACCGGATCAAGGCGACTGGGCACGAGAATTGCTATTTCCCGCTCTTCATCCCGCTCTCGTACTTTGAGAAAGAGGCCGAGCACGTCGACGGGTTCGCCAAGGAAATGGCGGTCGTCACGCACCACCGGCTGAAGGCCGACGGCTATGGCCGGCTCGTGCCCGATCCCGACGCGAAGCTGGAGGAACCTTTGGTCGTGCGCCCCACGTCCGAGATGGTCATCGGTGCGGCGTTCGCGCGCTGGGTCCAGTCGTGGCGCGATCTGCCCGTGCTCATCAATCAATGGGCCAACGTCGTCCGCTGGGAAATGCGCACCCGCATGTTCCTGCGCACGAGCGAGTTCCTCTGGCAGGAAGGCCACACCGCGCACGCCACCGCGCAAGAGGCGCGCGACGAGACGCTCAAGATGCTCGAAGTCTATCGCGATTTCGCGGAGGAATGCCTTGGCGTCCACGTCATCGCCGGCGAGAAGCCCGAGAACGAGCGCTTCCCCGGCGCCGTCGCGACCTATTCGATCGAGGCGATGATGCAGGACGGCAAGGCGCTCCAGGCGGGCACCTCGCACTTCCTCGGCACCAATTTCGCGTCGGCGCAGAACATCCGCTTCCAGAATGCCGGCGGCGAGTTCGAGCTGTGCAACACGACAAGCTGGGGCGTGTCTACGCGGATGATCGGCGCGGTCATCATGGTCCACGGCGACGACGACGGGCTGCGCGTGCCGCCGATGATCGCGCCGTGGCAGGTGGTGATCGTGCCGATGCTGCGCGATGTGCCCGAGGACGCGGCGATCGTCGACTATTGCAAGTCGCTCCAGGCGGAATTGGCGAAGCAGTCCGCGCTCGGCGAACCGGTGCGTGCGCTGCTCGACCTGAAACCCGCCAAGGCCGCGACCAAGCGCTGGGGCTGGGTCAAGAAGGGCGCGCCGATCGTGATCGAGGTCGGCGGGCGCGACATGGCCGGCGGCAACGTCACGGTGATCCGTCGCGACCGCCTCTACCGCGAGGACGGCAAGCTCGACAGCGTCGCCACGCCGCGCGACGCGTTCGTCGGCGAGGTCTCGGGCATGCTGCATGACGTGCAGGCGACGCTCCACGTCGAATCGATGAACCGCGTGAAGGGCAATATCGTCCCCGCCAACGACTTCGCCGCAGTCGAGGCGCACTTCGCGGACGGGGTGAAGAACCCCGGCTGGGTAGACGTCCGCTGGTCGAAGCCGACCGGGCCCGCACTCGATAAGGTGGTGGAGCGGTTGAAGGCGTTGAAGCTCACCATCCGCAACGCGCCGATGGGGCAGACCGGGTGTGACGATGGTCCCTGCGTATTCACCGGGGAACCGGCGGTGGAGCGGGTTCTGATCGGGCGGGCTTACTGACGTCCCTTCGTGATCCCGGACTTGACCCAGGACCCAGAGCTACGGTCGTATCGTTCGTGGCTCTGGATCCTGACTTTCGTCAGGATGACGGACGGCGAGTTGGGGCGCCGCTTGGACCTGACGACGCGTAGGCGGCCAGTGCCTACTGCCTCAGAACAACTCCCCCTGAGGCCCCCGCGGCGCGCGGAACAGGTCGCTCCGCAGGGCAACCCGCTGCTGGTTTAGCCCGTGTTTCGCGCACGCGATACGAAACCGAGTCCTGAGCAACTCCGCCCAAGGGCCTTGTCCCTGCATTCGCGTGAAGAAATTCGCGTCGTTATCCTTGCCGCCACGCAGCGATGCGATCGTTGCCATGACTTTGCCCGCGCGATCGGGAAAATGCTCGTCCAGCCACGCGCGAAACAGCGGTGCCACCTCGTGCGGCAACCGTACCGGGATGAAGAACGCGCGGGTCGCCCCGGCCTCGGCCGCGCGCGCGATCAGATGCTCGATCTCGTGATCCGTTATCGCCGGAATGACCGGTGCGATCGATACGTAGACCGGCACGCCTGCGTCCGCGAGCTTGCGTACCGCCGCCAGTCGCCGCTCCGGATGCGGCGCCCGCGGCTCGACGGTCGACGCCACCTTGGGATCGAGCGAGGTGATCGACATCGCCACCGCCGCCAGACCCTTCGCCGCCATCGGCGCCAGCAGGTCGATATCGCGTACCACCCGGTCGGACTTGGTCGTGATCGTCAGCGGGTGATCGGTCTCGCTAAGCACTTCGATGATGCCGCGCGTGATCCGCCAGTCGCTTTCGATCGGCTGGTACGGATCGGTGTTCGTCCCCAGCGCCATCGGCGCCACCGCATAGCCTGGCTTGCCAAGCTCGACCCGCAACAGCGCCGCGGCGGACGGCTTGGCAAACAACTTGCTCTCGAAATCAAGCCCCGGCGACAGGTCGTGAAACGCGTGGCTCGGCCGCGCGAAGCAATAGATGCAGCCATGCTCGCAGCCTCGATAGGGATTGATCGAGCGATCGAACGGCACGTCGGGCGACGCGTTGCGGCTGATGATGGTCCGCGGTGTCTCGACGGTCACCGTCGTGCGAAGCTTCGGCGCGATCCCGTCGATACCCTCGCGCATGTCGAGCCAATCGCCGTCCGCCTCGGTCTGTGGCAGGTTGAACCTTCGACTTTCGTCGTTGCGCGTTGCACCGCGAACCGGACGGGCCTGTTTCATTGGCTGAAACTAGGCACCGCCACGGAACATAGCAAGAACGATCTTAGAAGCGGACACCGATCCCGGCGACGACCTGGTGACGGCTGAAATCGAGGCTGGCCTTGTCGCTGCCGTCGACGACCTCATAGCCGTTATAGTCCGTGTAGACATATTCCAGCTTGCCGTAGAAATTCCGGCCAAACCCCGCCTGTACGCCTGCACCGGCATGGAAGCCGCCAAGGTTGTCCGAGACACGAAAATCGTCCTGGGGGAAGCTCGGGTCGGAATAGCCCAAACGGATCTGGCCGTTCGAATAGCCGCCCTTTATATACAGCAATGTCGTCGGATTGATCAGGAACCCGCCGCGTACGCCCGCGGTCAGGTTGCGGCCGGGCTTCAGGCAGGTATCGCCGCCTTCGCCGTCGGCGAAGCATTGCTCGGCGCTCGATCCGTCGATGCCGCCATACACGCCGAGCACGGTGCCGCCGTTGACGACCATATCGTAGCCGACTTCACCGCCATAGGTGACACCGCTCTTGCCCGCGCGCACGCTGGCCGAGTCCGTGGCCGTCTCGACGTTCAGTTCGGTGATGACGCGGTCATAGCCAATCCGTGGTTCGATCCGAAAACCGCTGACCGTTTCGGTCGTGTCATAGGTATCGCCACCCTCGTACGCGGATTGTGCCAATGCCGGCGTCGCAGGCAACAGTGCCACCACGGTAAGCAGGAAAAACTTGCGCATCATATCGACCCCAATCGATCCGTCCCCTCTGGCGGACCATCGACATCGGCTATGGCGTGCAATCGTTAGTCGTTCGGTTAACGTCGGCGATATGGATCCAATATCGATGCGACTGTCCCGGCTACGAGAAACCTCTCGCGAGCCGCAAGCTTAGCGCCTACGCCGGACCTATGACGGGACAGATCACCACGGTTGAACGCGCATTCGAACTGGCAAAATCCGGGGCATGTGCGTCGGTAAACGATCTTCGCCAGCGGCTACGGCGCGAAGGGTACGACGCGGTGCACCTGCACCTTCACGGCGCATCGATCAATCGGCAGCTTGTCGACCTGATCCACGCCGCCAAGGGGGCGTCTGCGCCGGAGTGAGCGCCTGTCTATTCCGGTAGCAGGTGCGACGGCAGCGGAGATACGGTTTCGCTGGAGGTTGTGAGGGCAGGGCGGAAGCGAGACCGGTTCATCCGACGCTAGGTTGGCGCAACCTGTAGACGCATCGCCGATGCCTCATGGGCCGATCCCTCCTGGGCCCATCGCTCATGGCCAGCGGTCGTATGGGGGATGGTGCGGGCGGGGGGACTCGAACCCCCACGGGCCAAGGCCCAACGGATTTTCATACCAGCTACGGTTTTCACCGCCGCCCGACCGGGCGTTTGTGGTCTGGACTATCCCTTCACCATGTCCCGGCCGGGCCGGGATACAGGTGCTGCCCGTCTAGTCTCTACACCTTCCCGAAATCGCTTTCGGGCTTGGCTCGGGATTCCCATTTCACAGGCTTCCCCGAATTTGAGCAGTTCTACGCCGTGGGTTTCCCCGCGGGCACTCAAGCATGTCTAAGTCCGGTGCGTCTACCATTCCGCCACGCCCGCATCCGAGCCGGTCTTTATGCGGCTTCGGTGCCGCCGCCAAGACCTCACACGTTGAGGCGGGCGCGCATTTCCTTGCCGGGCTTGAAATACGGCACGCGTTTGGCGTCGACGGCCACCACTTCGCCGGTGCGCGGATTGCGCCCGGTACGGGCATCGCGGGCCCGCGTCGAGAATGCACCGAACCCGCGCAGTTCGACGCGACCGTCGTTGGCGAGCCGCTTCGAGATTTCGTCGAAGAACGTGCTGACGATCAGTTCGACTTCGTTCGGTTGTAGGTCCGGATGCGCCTCGGCGATCTTCGAGACCAGTTCGGATCGGATCATTTCGATTTTCCGCTCATATGGCAGTTCTGCTTGTTGATACAAATCAACTTGCGAAGCGTTAGCACTAATCCGGGCTCAGTCAAAAACCAAAATGACTTGGACAAGAAAAAGCCCGGCATGTCGCGACATGCCGGGCCAAATCTTCGTTAAGCCGTTGAGCTTACTTCTTCTCGGCTTCCGTGCGGGCCTTGAGAGCCTCGCCCAGGATGTTGCCGAGGGTCGCGCCCGAGTCGGACGAACCATACTGCGCAACAGCCTGCTTCTCCTCGGAGATCTGCATAGCCTTGATCGAGAAGGTCGGCTTCTTCGAACGATCGAAGCCGGTGACCATCGCGTCGAACTTCTGGCCGACCTGGAAACGCTCCGGACGCTGCTCGTCGCGATCGCGACCCAGATCCGTGCGCTTGATGAAGCCGGTCGCGCCATCGTCGCCCTGCTGCACTTCGAGGCCCGCATCGCGGACTTCGAGAACGGTCACGGTGACGATCGCGTTCTTGTTCAGCTTGTCGCCTGCTGCTGCGATGCCGCCGGCCGAAGGCCCGCCGCGCTCGAGCTGCTTCATGCCGAGCGAGATGCGCTCCTTCTCGGCGTCGATGTCGAGCACGACGGCCTCGACGGTCTCACCCTTGCGATGCAGGTTGAGCGCGTCCTCGCCCGAAACACCCCATGCGATGTCGGACATGTGGACCATGCCGTCGACGTCGTTGTCGAGGCCGATGAACAGACCGAACTCGGTCGCGTTCTTGACTTCGCCTTCGACGGTCGAACCGATCGGATGAGCGGCAGCGAATGCCTCCCAAGGATTGGCCTGAGCCTGCTTGAGGCCGAGCGAGATGCGACGCTTCTCGGAGTCGACTTCGAGGACCATGACGTCGACTTCCTGCGAGGTCGACACGATCTTGCCCGGATGGACGTTCTTCTTGGTCCAGGACATTTCCGACACGTGGACGAGGCCTTCGATGCCCGCTTCCAGCTCGACGAACGCACCATATTCGGTGATGTTCGTGACGCGGCCGGTGAGCTTCGCGCCGACCGGGTACTTGACCATCGCGCCATCCCAGGGATCGCTCTCCAGCTGCTTCATGCCGAGGCTGATGCGCTGGGTATCCTTGTTGATGCGGATGATCTGCACCTTGACGGTGTCGCCGATGTTCAGGACTTCGCTCGGGTGACCGACGCGCTTGTAGCTGAGATCGGTGACGTGCAGCAGGCCATCGATGCCGCCGAGATCAACGAACGCACCGTAATCGGTGATGTTCTTGACGACGCCGTCGATGATCTGGCCCTCGGCCAGGCTGAGGATCAGGCCCGAACGCTGCTCTGCGCGCGTCTCTTCGAGAACGGCGCGACGCGACACGACGATGTTGCCGCGCTTGCGGTCCATCTTCAGGATCTGGAACGGCTGGGGGATATCCATCAGCGGGGTGACATCGCGCACGGGGCGGATATCGACCTGCGAACCGGGCAGGAACGCGACGGCGCCGTTCAGGTCGACGGTGAAGCCACCCTTCACGCGGCCGAAGATCACGCCTTCGACGCGGGTCGTCTTGGAGAATTCGGTTTCCAGCTTGTCCCATGCGGCTTCGCGACGGGCGCGATCGCGGCTGAGCATCGCTTCGCCGTGGACGTTCTCGACGCGGTCGACATAGACTTCGACTTCGTCGCCGACCTTGAGGTCAGCCTTCTGGCCCGGCGCTGCGAATTCGCGAAGCGGCACGCGGCCTTCCGACTTCAGACCGACGTCGATGACGGCCATGTCGTTCTCGATGCCGGTCACGGTGCCATGCACCACGCGGCCCTCGAAGCTGTCGGCGTCGCCGAGCGTTTCGTTCAGCATCGCCGCGAAATCGTCGCGGGTCGGCATTACCTGGGTTGCCATAGAATTCAGTAATCCTAGTCTGTTTCCGGCCAAGCGGTTGGGTCCGCTGGTCTTGGCCTTCGTTGCCGCGACGACCGAACGCCGGCGCAGCATCCGGACGGCACGAAGCTTGCGGAGGACGTAGACGCTGAATGCGAAAACGGCGCGTGAGACTCGTGGGTCTCCGCGCCTTCCTCCACGAGCATCGCTCGCCGGACGGTTCCGTATAGACGAAACCGGGTCTCGGAGCAAGTTCGCCGGGAGTGCGTTAGGGCCGCTTCACCACAGGAGCGAAGATTTGAACGAACGCGGCATTCTCGTGCTGGGCTGGGTCGCCACCGTGACGGCGATCGTGATGTACCTGTCGTACATCGACCAGATCATGCTGAACCTTTCAGGGCAGAAGGGATCGGTGGTCCAGCCGTTCGCGACGATGGTGAATTGCGCGCTGTGGGTGGGGTATGGGTTTCTGAAGGACAAGCGGGACTGGCCGATCGTCGTGGCGAATTTTCCGGGGGTGGTGTTTGGGGCGGTGGCGCTGGTTACTGCGCTTTAGGTCCACTGATCCCCCCTCCCTGGAAGGGAGGGGCAGGGGGTGGGTCGGCTTCCGCATAAACGATCGGGGGTGGCACAAGCTGGCCGACCCACCCCCAACCCCTCCCTTCCAGGGAGGGGAGCGAGAAGAAAGGTGCGTTCGCCCCCCGCTTCCATGTTCTCCCGCGAAGGCGGGAGCCCAGTCTGGGTCCCCGCCTTCGCGGGGAAACAATTTTAGGTGCGGTAGCTCACTCCCACAGAGCAACCACCCCGGCGGAGGCCGGGGCCCAATTGGGGGACGTTGCTGAGGGAGGGCCGCGCTTCGTTACTGCGGACGTTCCAATTGGGCCCCGGCCTTCGCCGGGGTGGGGCCAACAGGAATGGACGGAGGGCTTAAACCGAAGCCGCCTTCTTCACCCGCTGTGCCTCCACCAACGCCACCGCCCGCTGCACCGAAGCCTCGATCGACAGAAAACTAGTATCCAGCAAAGCAGCATCCGCCGCCATCACCAGCGGCGCGGTCGACCGCCCGCTATCCCGGGCATCCCGCGCGCGGATATCCGCCAGCACCCGATCCTTGCTCGCAGTCCCCCCTCGAGCCTGCAACTCGGCATGCCGCCGCTGCGCCCGAATATTCGGCGTAGCCTTCACGAACAGCTTCGCATCCGCATCCGGAGCGATCACCGTACCGATGTCGCGCCCGTCCAAAATCGCGCCACCCTCCTGCGCCGCAAACCGCTTCTGCCGGTGCAGCAACGCCGCCCGCACCAGCGGATGCGCCGACACAATCGACGCCAGCGCGCCGATATCGTCATCACGCAACGCCGGATCGCTCAACAGCGCATCGCTGAAGTCGCACGCCGCGACCGCGTCGGCCTCCGTCTCCGGATCGAGCCCCATCCGCGCCACGCTCAACGCGACCGCACGGTACAGCAGCCCGGTATCGAGATACGGAAGCGTGTAATGCTTGGCCAAGGCGCGCGCGATCGTACCCTTGCCCGATGCTGCCGGACCGTCGACTGCGATGATCATTCTTATTCCCCCCGTCCGGTCAGCGCATCGAGCGACCGGAAGAACACGGGATAGCTCGTCGCCACCGGCGATACATCATCGATCGTGATGGGCTGAACGGCGCCAAGTCCAGCCACCACCATGCTCATTGCGATGCGGTGGTCGAGTTTCGAGGCCACCCGAGCGCCGCCACGAATCGCCGCGCCGCCAGAGCCGGTGATCGCCATGCCGTCCTCATACTCTTCGCAATGCACCCCGCAGGCTTCGAGCGCGATCCGCATCGTCGTGATCCGGTCCGATTCCTTGACGCGCAACTCGTGTGCGCCGCGCGCTACGGTCGTGCCTGTCGCGAAGGCCGCTGCCACGAACAGCACCGGATATTCGTCGATCATGCTCGGCGAGAGATCGGCCGGCACCTCGATCGCAGTCAGCGGCGCGTGGCGAACGCGCAGGTCCGCAACCGGCTCGCCACCGACAGTGCGCGGGTCGAGCTCGGTAATATTTGCGCCCATCATCCGCAACGCCGTGATGATCCCGATCCGCGTCGGGTTCAGCCCGACGTTGCGCACCACGATATCCGACCCCGGCACGATCGACGCCGCGACCAGCCAGAACGCCGACGAAGACGGATCGCCCGGCACGACGATATCTTGGGGGCTCAGGTCCGCCTCGCCGGTAATGGAGATGATGCGGCCCTGGTTCGTCTCCTCGACGGTCAGCTTCGCGCCGAACCCGGTCAGCATCCGCTCGCTATGATCGCGCGTCGCGACCGGCTCGATCACGCGCGTGATCCCCGGCGTGTTGAGCCCCGCCAGCAAAATCGCCGACTTCACCTGCGCCGACGCGACCGGCAGCGTATATTCGATCGGCACCGCCGGGCACATCCCGCGCACCATCAACGGCAACCGCCCGCCCGGTGAAGACGTGATGTCCGCCCCCATCTGCGACAGCGGCTCGATCACGCGCCCCATCGGTCGCCCCGACAGCGACGCGTCGCCGGTGAAGGTGCAGGTGATCGGGTGGCTCGACACCAGCCCCATCAGCAGCCGCGTCGACGTTCCCGAATTGCCCATCTCCAGCGCGGTGTCGGGCTGGAGCAATCCACCGACCCCGACGCCGTCCACCACCCAGATACCGTCGTCCTGACGCTCGATCGTTGCGCCCATCGCGCGCATTGCGGCGGCGGTGGCGAGCACGTCCTCGCCCTCGAGCAGACCCTCGATCCGGCTGGTGCCGACCGCGAGGCTCGCGAACATCAGCGCGCGGTGGCTGATCGACTTGTCGCCGGGGACCGCGATCGAACCGGTCAAAGGACCGCGCGCGACGACGTCCATCGAAGTGGGGAGGGGGTGTGCCATGGGGCCGGGCTTTTGACAGTGGCCTTGCGCTATGGCAAGGCGCGCCCACTTTGCGAGGGTATCCCCCCGCAATCCATTCATCCGAAAGGTTCTATCGGCATGATCAAGCCGGAATGGGGCACGAAGCGTTCGTGCCCGAAATGCGCGACGCGTTTCTACGACCTCGAAAAAGCCGACCCCGTGACCTGCATCGAGTGCGGGTATGCGTGGGAGCCCGAGCCCATCCTGAAGTCGAAGCAGCCGCTGCCGTTCGAGGTCGCCAAGCCCGACACCAAGAAGCCCGACGCGGATCTCGAGGGTGACGAGGAAGAGGACATCGCCTCGATCACCGGCGAGGACGAAGAGCCATCGGCCGACGACGAAGTCGATCTCGGCGGCGACGACGACCTCGGCGTCGAGACGCCGCAGGACGAGCACGAGCGTTAATCGGAATAAATTTGGCAGGCGGCATTGACGCCGCTTGCCAACCCGGGCGGGTCCGGTTAGTGACCCGCCTCCCAACGGGAATGGGGCCGTAGCTCAGCTGGGAGAGCGTTCGCATGGCATGCGAAAGGTCAGGGGTTCGATCCCCCTCGGCTCCACCATTTCCGTTGATGACCGGTCTGCCGGCTGCCGACCAATCTTTATGATTTTATTCGATCGGTAGCGCGGTCCGGGATGCAGATCGCTACATCCTGGGTCCCCACAATCAGAACGCTGCGGACAGTCCCGCAAACGCGGTCACGCTGTCGCGATCGTCGCGCAATGCGTAGCCCGCCACGCCGGCGCGGAGCGACAACTGCCCCGCAACGTTGCTGTCCACGCCCATCGCATAGCTCATGTAGTTGCGGTCGGCGCGCTCCACCGTGCTCGTGAAGCTGATCGGGGCACCCGTCGGCGTCATCGTCAGCGTGCGGGGATCGTCGTCGAATTCGCGTTCGTAGCCGGCCCGCGCGAAGAAACGCACCGGCTCGCCCGGGACCGTTCGGACCACTGCGCCGAACCGGCCGGTGAGGCTCTTGATCTCCTGTTTGCCGAACGTCGCGGCCGTCGAAAGTCCGCCGGTCTCCGCATAGCCGGCGATGCGGACACGATCGTACTGCGCTGAAAGGTCGGGGCCGAATGCGATCCCGCCGAACGTGACGAGATCGAACGCGGCGGTGACGCGCCCCGCGACGTAATTGCCGTCGGTTTCGCCCTCGTGCGAACGGATCGCGGGCCCGAGCTGGACGGCGCGACGGATGCGGCGATAATCGATCTCGCCATAGGTTCCGTCGGCGAGCAGCCGCACTGGGCCGAGCTCGCCGCGCGCGTAGCCGCTGACCGACCAGGCGCGTGGCTTGTAGCTGCCGACTCCGGTCTTGAAGTCGCCGGTGCCGTCCGAATAGCCACCCGCGACGCCGACCCCCGAGGCATCGCCGATGGCAAGGTCTGCGCCCGCAGTGCCGGCGAACCCGCGCTCGGTGATTCCCACGCGCTGGGCGGAAGTGCCGCTCGCGTAATAATGATAGCCCGCGCTGCCGAATACCGACAGCGCCCGTCCGGTGCGCTGCGCGCCGCCACGCTCCGCTGCCTCGATAAGATCGCGTTGTCCGCGGAACATCGCCTGCGCCGCATAGCCGAGCCCGGCAATCTGGTCGGGCGCCTGGACAAGACTGGCCAGCGCCTGCCCCTGAATACGCTGGGTGATGCCGGCGGGATGGACGCTGTCGGCGAGGATATACGTCTCGTTGGCGTTCGGCGACACCAGCGTCTCGCGCGTGCAGGCGAGTGACGAAGGCACGGTACACGCCACGCCGGTGATGTTGGTGTAGCCATAGGTCGCGGGGCTGGCGACGAGTTCGCCGAACAGCCGGTCGGTATCGAAATACAGCGCGTTGACGTTCGCTGCCGACAGCGCCGCGGCATAGGTTCGGTTGAACAACTGGAGCCCGGCCGCGCCGCCGGTCTGGACGGCGAGCGTGACGATCCGCGTTGCGCCAGCGGTCTGGAGGCGGCCGACCTGCGTGGCGAGTTCGGTCGCCGCGGTGGTCAGGATTGCGGTGTTCGTGCTGCCGGCCGCCTGGAACGCGAAATAGTCGTTTCCGCCCCCCTGGATATAGACGAGGTCGCGCGGGCCGAAGGTGCCACCGGCGGCCAGGAAATTGCTGATCTGGGTCGCGACCGGGATCGACAGCGCATTCGCGGCGGTCACCCGCGCGCCACCGACCGCATAGTTGGTGCCGCCCTTGCCATAGACCGGATCCAATGCGAGCCCGAGCCGCGCAGCGAGGACTTCGGGTGCGACCGGATCCGGGTTGGTCGTGAAACTGCCCGCGTCGCGCGGCAGCCGGGGGTCGAGCGCCAGGTAATAGCCACCATCGGCGAGACTGTCGCCGAACACGACCATGCGGTTATAGGTTTCGCTGGTCGAGACGGTGCTCGCGTTAGTCGGCGTACCGGTGGTTTGCGCCTGCCCGGTACCGGCGGTGGCCAGTGCCGTCCCGATCAGCAACGCCGTCGCATAGGTCGTCTTCATGATACCCTCTCCCTCGCGGCAAAGGCTCATGGTCCTTCGCTCTATTGGGAGTGTCGGCGTGGTTTACGTCTGCGTCAATATACTGGCGCATAGGGTCTGCCGGATATCCTTCAGACGAACAGCCCAACCAGCATGTACGTGCCCGCACCGATCAGCCCCGCAGCAGGGAGTGTCAGGGTCCATGCCACGACGATATTGCTGGCGACGTTCCAGCGCACCGCGGACAAGCGCCGCGCTGCGCCGACACCGACGATCGAGCCAGTGATGGTGTGGGTCGACGAAACCGGGATGCCCCAGAAGGTCGCCGCGAACAACGTGATCGCGCCGCCGGTCTCCGCGCAGAACCCTTGCGCCGGTGTGAGCCGCGTGATCTTCGAGCCCATCGTGTGGACGATCCGCCAGCCGCCCGACAGCGTGCCGAGCGCCATCGCCGCCTGGCAGGAGAGGACGACCCAGAGCGGCACATGGAATTCGCCGCCGAGTAGGCCTTGCGAATAGAGCAGCACGGCGATGATCCCCATCGTCTTCTGCGCGTCGTTGCCGCCGTGGCCGAGCGAGTAGAGCGCGGCCGAGATCAGCTGGAGTTTCCGGAACCGCTTGTCGACGCCGAGTGGAGTGAGCTTCAGGCTGGTCCAGGCAACCGTCAGTACCAGCACGAGGGCTAGCATCAGGCCGATCGCGGGCGAGGCGAAGATCGCGACGACGGTCTTGATCACGCCGCTCCAGACGATCGCGCCGAAGCCGACCTTGGCGATGCCGGCACCCAGGAGCCCGCCGATCAGCGCGTGGCTGCTGCTCGACGGGATGCCGAGCACCCAGGTGATGACGTTCCACGCGATCGCCCCCATCAGCGCGGCGAAGATCACCTGCGCGTCGATGACGTGCGCCTGGACGATGCCGGTGCCGACGGTCTGCGCGACGTGAAGGCCGAAGACGGCGAACGCGATGAAGTTGAAGAACGCCGCCCAGAGCACGGCGTATTGGGGTTTCAGCACGCGTGTCGAGACGACCGTGGCGATCGAATTGGCCGCGTCGTGCAGCCCGTTCAGGAAGTCGAACAGCAGTGCGATGCCGATAAGGCCGATGAGGAGCGGGAGCGAGAGGATCATGCCGCCACTCCGGACGCGGTTGCTCCGATCGTCGTTGCTCGGCCACAGGCACTCCCCCGGCGAAGGCCGGGGTCCAAGTGGAGAGGTCGCAGTAACGGGGCGCGGTCCTTCGTCATTGCCGTCCCCCAACTGGGCCCCGGCCTTCGCCGGGGTGGCGCCTTGTTGGAGCATCGAGACTTACGCGACACCTCAAGCATGGTCGATGACCAGCCCCTGGATCTCGTTCGCGACGTCCTCGAAGCGGTCGACGATCTTCTCCAAGCTGCTGTAGATCTCACGGTTGACGATGAAGGTCATCGGGTCCGCGCTGATCTTCGACGCCTGGAACAGCGCGCGCAGGCCGGTGTCGTGGATGTCGTCGGCATGGCCCTCGATCTGGATCAGCCGGGCAGTCAGGTCATGCAGCCGGCCCGCGTTGGTGCCGAGCGAACGGAGGAGCGGGATCGCCTCGGCGGTAATCCGTGCGGCCTCGACGATGATGCCGGCCATGTCGCGCATCTCGGCCGAGAACTCGGTCACCTCGTACAGCGCGATCGCGTTGGCGGTGCCGTTCATCTGGTCGATCGCGTCGTCCATCACGCCGATCAGGTCGGTGATCGCGCTGCGGTCGAACGGCGTGACGAACACGCGGCGGACGTCCTGCAACACCTCGCGCGTGATATCGTCGGCCTCGTGCTCGCGCTTGACGATCTCGGCGATCTGGCCCTCGATCGAGCCTTCGCCGTGGAGCAGCCGTGCGAGCGCATCGGCGCCGGCGACTAGGGTCGCGGCATGCGCGTCGAACAGTTCGAAGAACCGTCCCTGCTTCGGCATCAGCGACTGGAACCAGCCCAGCATCGGAATTCTCCTTTTCGCGCTCGTGCGCACGACGGGTAAGATACGTTGCGCCAGCGACGCCGGGATCGGCGGCTCACGGAAAGCGGTGATCAGCGCCTTCAGGCCGGGCTCATTGACAGCCTCCGCCGCACGATCAAGCGTAAACCAGCGCGTTTCGCGTTGGTGACGTTCGGGCCAGTCCTCGACCTGCTCGACGAACGCGAGCGGGAACACGGTCACCACCATGTTGCGGTAGCGCCCGGTGCGGCGGCGTTTGCGGTAGGCGAATTGCCCAACCGGGGAGGGGCAGGGGATGCCGCGGATGCCGGCTTCCTCATACGCCTCCTGTGCCGCCGCCTCGTGGCTGGCGAGCCCGACGATCGGATTGCCCTTGGGGATCACCCAGCGGCCGGTATCGCGCGACGTGATCAGCATCACGCGCGCATGGCCTGCTTCGTCGATCACGTAGGGAAGCGCGCCGATCTGTTCGATGGTCCGGGTCCTCGCACCCGCAGAATCGCGGGGAAAGTCGGGAGCTTATACTGCGTATTTACGCAAGGATAGCGGTGCGGCGGAGGCTTTGAGGGCCATTACCGACGGCCTGTTTCTGTCCCATTGCCGGACGCCGCCAGCTTAACCACTTTTGCCACTGGTCGAACTGGTAAACGCCGCGTTAACGCTTCCATCATGACCAGACGCCTAGTCCTTACGAATGAAGCCGCCCGGCACCCGCTACGCCGTTCGCTGCCGCCGCCGGTAGTCGCGAGCGCCAAGAACGACGATCAGGACGTGAAGCTGTTCCTGCTCAGCTTCGCGGCATTCTTCACCTGTTTCTACAGCTTCATTTTCTGAGTCTGTCCGGCCTATTTCTCCGTTCGTGCTGAGCGAAGTCGAAGCACCTGGGTTCGGTACTCACGCTTCGACTTCGCTCCGGGCGAACGGAATGAAGCGCGCGCTTACTGCCTCAGCGTCGGCAAACACCCGATCGCGTCGTCGTCGCAGGCACGATGCAGTCTTTGCGCTAGCCAAGCCGACACGAGGCACATCGCCGCGACCAGAAACAGCATGTCCTGCGGGGTCACGCCCATCGCCGTGATGCCGATGACGAGGATGGACCCGATCGTCATCGCGCCCGAATTGACGACGTTGTTCGCCGCCACCGTGCGTGCGGTCTGGTCCTTCTCCACGGTCGTCGTCAGGAACGCGTAGAGCGGCACGACGAACATCCCGCCGGTGATTGCGATCGCCAGCAGCGTCGCCAGCACGGGGATCGCGCCAGGCTGGTGAATGAACCCGGCCCAGTCGTAAAACTGCCCGGCCGGCGCAGGCGTCCAGGTCCGCGCGAGGAACGAGAACAGCACGACGAAGCCGCCCATCGCGATCACCGACGCAGGCGAGAACTTCGCCGAGATGCGCCCACGCAGCATTGTGTTGATCACCACGGAACCGATCGCGACACCGACCGAAAACACTGCGATCACGAAGCTCGCGACGCGTTCGTCGGCGGTCAGCACGTTCTTCACGAGTGGCGGAAAGACGATGATCAGCACCGCGCCGATCGTCCAGAAAAAGCTGATCGCGACGATCGCGAGAAACAGACGCGGGATGTGAAGTGTCGCGCTGATCAATCGCCAGGACGCGGTGAACGGATTGTAGTCGAGCTTCAGCGGGGGGCCTTCGCGCGGCGCGGGCGGCACTTGTCGTCCGGCAAACCACCCGATCACTGCGACGATCAATACGCTCGCGGCGGCGCCCTCGATCGGGATCCAGCCCGCCGTCACGGTGCCCAGCAGGATTGCCAGATATGTCCCCGCCTCGACAAGCCCGGTGCCGCCGAGCACGTCGCAGGGCTTCAGATGCTGCGGAAGAATCGCGTATTTGATCGGGCCGAAGAACGTCGAATGCACGCCGAGGCACAGGACCGCGCCGAGCATCAGGCCGATCCCCAGCGACGGATGTCCGGCGCGCGCGACCATCAGTCCGGTCGCGCCCAGGATCATGATGCCGATCTCGACCGTTTTCACGATCCGGATGATCCGCGCCTTGTCGTGGCTGTCGGCCAATTGCCCGGCAAGCGCTGACAGCAGGAAGAACGGCAGGATGCCGAGTCCCGTCGCCAGCGCGTTGAAGTTCGCCTCCATCTTGGGATCGTTGAAGACCGCATAGGTGGCGAACAGGACCATCGAGGTCTTGAACAGATTGTCGTTGAAGGCGCCGAGAAACTGGGTGGTGAACAGGGGGAGGAAGCGACGTTGCTTCAGCAACCCAAGGGCATTGAGCATGACGGGAAATAGCCCTGATCGTTGCGAAAATACGATAAACCCTTAGCCCAGCGTCATCCGCGCGCCAACGCTTAAACCGGTTTCGCCTCGCGACCGACCGGTATAGAGGTGGCTGGTGCTAAGCTTGCCTAACCTCCTGACATTGTCGCGGATCGTCGCGGTGCCCCTGCTGGTCTGGTTCCTGTGGTGGCCCGACTGGGAGGCGGGCTACGGCATCGCCTTCGTGCTGTATTGCCTGATGGGCATCACGGACTATTTCGACGGCTATCTCGCGCGGTCGAGCGGTGCGGTGTCGCGGTTGGGCATTTTCCTCGATCCGATCGCGGACAAGATCATGGTTGCGGCCGTGATCCTGATCCTGGTCGGCACGCGCGATATTCCGGGCATCCACGTCATCGCCGCGCTGGTGATCCTGCTGCGCGAGATCGCGGTGTCGGGGCTGCGCGAGTTCCTGGCGCAGGTGCAGGTGTCCGTACCGGTATCGCAACTCGCCAAGTGGAAGACGACGCTGCAGCTGGTGTCGCTCGGCGGCATCATCCTTGGCGGCGCGGTACCCGACATGGTCTGGGTCCATACCGTCGGCATCGTCGCCCTGTGGGGTGCCGCCGTCCTGACGCTGATGACCGGATGGGACTATCTGCGCGTCGGCCTGAAGCACATGGACTGACTATGGCGATACGGATGGTGTATTTTGCCTGGGTGCGCGAGCGCATCGGCACCGGCGAGGAATCGGTCGAGCCGCCGGCCGAGGTGGTGACGGTCGCCGATCTCGTCGACTGGCTCGCCGATACGAGTGCCGCGCATGCGGGCGCGTTCGAGAACCGGTCGCGGTTGCGCGCGGCGATCGACCAGGATTTCGTGCCGCTCGATACGCCGATCGGTCGCGCGCAGGAAATCGCGATCTTTCCCCCGGTGACCGGCGGATGATTCACATCTCGGTCCAGCAATCGCCGATCGATATCGCGGCTGAGATGACGCGCGCGGAAGCAGCCGGGGCAGGCGCTGTCGCCACCTTCACCGGCCTCGTCCGAGCCGACGACGGTGTCGGTACGCTCGAACTCGAGCACTATCCGGGCGCTACCGAAGCGGCTTTGCTGAAGGTTGCCGAGGGCGCGATTGCCCGCTGGTCGCTGCATGCCGCGATCATCGTCCATAGGGTCGGACCGATGCATCCGGCGGAGCGGATCGTCTTCGTTGCGGCAACTGCGGCACATCGCGGCGCGGCATTGGAAGCCTGTGCGTATTTGATCGACCGGCTTAAGACCGACGCGCCGTTCTGGAAGCGTGAAACGCGTGGGGTCGAAGCTAATTGGGTCGAGGCGCGCGATCACGATCAAACCGCGGCTGCGCAATGGGATCAGCCGAGCCGCTGACTCGAGGCGTGTTCTCCGGCGAAAGCGGAGCCGGTCTGGATCCCCGCCAGCGCGGGGAAACATTAAGCGGGCCGCGACCTCACGGCGAGGTCGCGGCCCGCATTTCCATTACCCGAGCTTCGGAACGCTCATGCCGTTGGTGAGATGAACGATGCCGTTCGTCTCCTTGATGTCCGCCGTATCGACGAACGACTTGATCCCGGCGGTATCGGTGAGGGCGATGTTACCGTTGGTTTCGAGCGACGCGATCAGCGGCTGGCCCGCCAGCGTGGTCAGCGTTGCCTTGCCGCCGCCTGCAGTGATCTGTGCCTTGAGTTGATCCGCTGTCAGCGCTCCGGCGACGACGTGATATTTCAGGATCGTCGCGAGCGTCGGCGCCGATTCGGGCTTCAGCAGCGTATCCAGGGCACCCGCCGGCAGACGCGTGAACGCCTCGTCGCTCGGCGCGAACAGCGTGTACGGGCCAGGGCCGGCCAGCGTCGTCTGCAGCTTCGCAGCGGTCACCAGTTTGGCGAGAGTCGTACGGTTCGGCAGCGTCGGCAGGGCTGCGGCGATCGTCGTGGTGGCAGCGGCGGTCGAGGCTGGAGCAGCCGTCGTCGGTGCCGCCGTCGTCGGCGCCGTGGTCTGCGGAGCAGCAGGGGCAGCCGGAGCAGTCGTCTGCGCGGTTGCCCCGGCGGCGAGAAGCAGGCTCGATGCGGCTGCGATCATAAGGTTCGTCTTAACAGTCATTTGCAACTCCCGAAGTCATGGATGGGTGTGTGAAACTCGAACGGAAAACGTGGGCTGTACGGTCGTCGGACTCAATCATTTTGCCGACAAGTCGTCCCGTCGGCGCGATGAAACGAGCAGATTCCGACGTGGGTCAGCTCAATTTCGGTACGATCACCCCGTTTACGACATGAACGATGCCGTTCGATTGCCGCACGTCGGCGGTCTCGACATAGCTCTTGTTCCCATTGACGTCGGTCAGCGTAACGACGGCGCCGACCAGCGTCGCCGTGATCGGATCACCCTCGACCGTCGTCAGCGTCGCCGTACCGCCACCCGCCGCGATGCGTCGCCGCAAGTCGTCGGCAGTCACGACGCCCGGCACGACGTGATAGGTCAGCACCTTGGTGAGCGAAGCCTTGTTTTCGGGCTTCAGCAACGTGTCCACCATGCCGGGGGCGAGCCGCCCGAAGGCATCGTTGGTGGGCGCGAACACGGTGAACGGCCCAGGCCCCGACAAGGTCGGCACGAGCCCTGCGGCCTTCACGGCGGCGACCAGCGTCGACAGGTTCGGTGCGGCCGAGGCGTTGTCGACGATCGTCTGCGTCGCCATCATCGGCACGCCGCCCACGGTCGGATTGGCGACTGCGGGGGGGCCGTTGGGCACCGAGAGCGCGGGATTGACCGGCGTGGTGGACGGACTGGCGACATCGTCCTTCGATTTGCCACTGCACGCGGCCAGCGCGAGCGCACTCGTCATCAGCAGCAACGGAAGCGTCTTCGACATCGTTCTATCTCCAGCGGAAAGTGAGAATCATACGATCGAACGCCGAGTTGGTTGCGCATCCGTGCCAATCTCGCGCTCGGGTGATGTGGGGACACGGTTCGATGGCCCATAGCGGGGCAGGCCCCCAACCCCTTCCTTTCAGGGACGGGGGCAGAAGTAAGGGCGGGCTACGACTTGCGCCCTACTGCACGTCCGCCAATGCCTTCGCCATCAGTCGGAAGTCCTTCTCGCGCGGGCTGGCGCGCCGCCATACCAGTGCGATCCGCCGCACCGCATTGATCTCGTCGAGCGGCCGTGCCGTGATATTGGTGTTGTCGAGGATACCCGCCTTGATCGCCATCTCAGGGAGCATGGTGATGCCAAGCCCGTTGTCGACCATCTGCACGATGGTATGCAGCGACGTCCCCAGCATCGTCGCTTCCGCGCGCAGCTCGCGCCGGTTGCATGCGCCGAGCGCATGATCCTTCAGGCAATGCCCGTCTTCCAGCAGCAACAGCCGGGTTTCGTCGATCGCCGACGCGGGGATCGCGGGCAGCGCGGTCGGTTGCTCGCCCGAGGGATACGCGACGAACAGCCGATCCTCGAACAGCGTCTCCGACGTCACCTCTCCGCACGCATAGGGGAGGGCCAGCAGCACGCAGTCGGTCCGGCCATTGTGCAACCCCTCGCAGGCCGGCCCGCTCGGCTCCTCGCGCAGGAAGAGTTTCAGGTCGGGATAATCCTTGCGCAACCGTGGCAGGATCCTCGGCAGCATGAATGGCGCGATCGTCGGGATGACGCTCATCCGCATATCGCCCGACAGCGGTTGGCCGGCGGCACGCGCCATGTCGCCCAGTTCCTCCGCCTCGCGCAACACGCGGCGGGCCTTGTCGGCGATCGAATCGCCCAGCGGCGTGAACCGCACGACGCGCCGCGTACGCTCGACCAGCACCACGCCGATCAACGTTTCGAGCTCGCGCAGGCCTGCCGACAGGGTAGACTGGGTCACGAAACACGCTTCCGCGGCACGTCCGAAATGGCCGTGGTCCTTCAGCGCAACCAAATACTGCAGCTGTTTCAATGTGGGTAGGTAGGTCGCAGCCATTAATCGCCTCTATCGATCATCAGTTGATAAATAGAGCGTTGGATCGATTACACCAGCCCCCTTTATACTGCGCTGCACAACGAACGAACGGCTCAACCGTCGCGAATGAGGATGCCTGGAGGAAGATTTTTTCAGGAGGCTTCCACCATGTTGACCATCGGCGATCAGTTCCCATCGATGACCATTCCCGTCCAGCAGGGCGTTGCCGCGCTGCCAGCCGGCGAGACGCTCGATTTGACGACGGCGTATCCCGGCAAGTGGAAGGTGCTGTTTTACTGGCCGAAGGATTTCACCTTCGTCTGCCCGACCGAGATCGTCGGCTACAGCGACATCCGCAGCGATTTCGAAGATCGCGACGCCGTCCTGATCGGCGCGTCGACCGACACCGCGCACGTCCATCTCGCCTGGCGCAAGTCGGACGCGGATCTTGCCGCCGCCGACTTCCCGTGGCTGGCGGATAACGGCGCGAAGCTCGCCGACGCGCTCGGCATCGTCGACAAGAACGAGCATGTCGCGTTCCGCGCGACGTTCATCATCGATCCGGACAACGTCATCCAGGCGGTCCAGGTCAACGGCCTGAACGTCGGCCGCAACCCCGCCGAGACGCTCCGCGTCCTCGACGCGCTGCAGACCGACGAGCTGTGCCCGTGCAACTGGAACAAGGGCGACGACGTCCTCCAGCTGGCTGCGTAAGTAAAACTCTTCTTTCCCCTTCCCGCTCGCGGGAGGGGGCAGGGGGTGGGCCCGCGCGCTCCCCGGACGCATTCGTTCATGGTGAGCGCGGGCCCACCCCTCGGTCCCCTCCCGCCAGCGGGAGGGGAGGAAGAAATAGAAAATATGTCACTCAAGGAATTTGCGGGCACGCTGCCCGATTACGCCAAGGACATCCGCCTCAACGTCGGCTCGCTGCTGAACGAGACGCATCTGACCGACCAGCGCAAATACGGCCTGTTGCTCACCTGCGCGCACGGCTCGGGCTACAAGCCTTTGGTTGACGCCGCCGAGGCTGAATGCGCGCCCAAGCTCTCGCCCGAAGCCGCTACCGCTGCACGCGCCGCCGCTGCCGTGATGGCGATGAACAACGTCTATTACCGCTTCACGCATCTCGCCGGGAACCAGGAATATCGCAACATGCCGGCCAAGCTGCGCATGAACGTGATCGGCCAGCCCGGCATCGACAAGGTCGATTTCGAGCTGTTCAGCCTTGCCGTCTCGGCGATGAACGGCTGCGGCATGTGCATCGACAGCCACGAGCAGATCCTGAAGAAGGCGGGTGTTACCGCGGAAGCGATCCAGACGTCGGTGCGGATCGGCGCGGTGATGGCGGCGGTCGCGACGGTCCACGCGACGCTGTGACCTGAAGCTGGAAAGCTCCCCTCCCTGGAAGGGAGGGGCTGGGGGTGGGTAGGCCCGCTTATGTCGCGAACGTCACCTGATACGGACGCCGACCCACCCCCGACCCCTCCCTTCCAGGGAGGGGCAAGAAGTAATCAGTGCCAGATCGCGCGGTACAGCCCGAACAAACTCGTGATCGTCAGGATCACGCCTACCAGCACCATCAACGTCTTCGCCGGCACGCGCTTCGCCAGCATCGCCCCGAACGGTGCGGCCAGCACGCCGCCGATCAGCAACCCTACCGTCGCCTGCGTAAACGCCGCCCAGCCGAGCTGCGTGATGAACGTCGCCGAGATCGTCGCGGTCAGGAAAAATTCGGCGGTATTGACCGTGCCGATCGTGGTGCGCGGTGTCGCGCCCTGTACCAGCAGGTTCGACGTCACTACCGGCCCCCAGCCGCCACCGCCCGCCGCATCGAGGAACCCGCCGACCAGCCCAAGCGGCTCGACGATCTTCGGCTCCTTCTGCGTCGGCGGATAGCGAAGACCGCGGTACAGCAGATACACGCCGATCGACGTCAGATACGCGAGGATGAACGGTTTCGCCGTGCTCGCATCGATGTTCGACAGCACATACGCGCCCAGCACGCCGCCGATCACGCCCGGGATCATCAGCCGCAGGAACAGCGTCCAGTTGACGTTCTTGTGCAGCACATGGCTGATCCCCGACACGGCGGTGGTGAAGGTCTCGACGGTATGTACGCCCGCCGACGCCGCGGCCGGCGGCACGCCGACCCACAGCAGCAACGTGTTCGAGATCACGCCGAATGCCATCCCGAGTGCGCCATCGACCATCTGCGCCGCGAACCCGACGAGTATGAAGGGCAGCAGTGTTTCGAAGCTCAAGGTCGTCAGGTCGAACATCGGCATCCCCTCAATATCGGCCCAGACTGCAACGCGGCGACTTATCCCACAACAAAGATAGGCTTTACCCCCGATTGCGGGACTCACGGACCAGTGTCGGCGCGGTTCTGGAAATCGGTCGTTCGATACCCTAGATACGGAAATCGCGAAGGGGACTGCGGATGTCGAGCGGATTACTGGCCTATCTGGATTCGATCCGCGCCCGCGATCCCGCCCCGCATTCGCGCGCCGAAATCATGCTGTATCCCGGCGTATGGGCGCTCGGCTATCACCGCATCGCGCACCGGCTGTATAAGGCGAAACTGTTTTTCCTTGCGCGGTGCGTCAATCATTGGTCGCGCTTCACGACCGCGATCGACATCCATCCGGGTGCGACGATCGGCCGCAATTTCTTCATCGACCACGGTTTCGTCGTGATCGGCGAGACCGCGCACATCGGTGACGACGTGACCATCTACCAGTGCGTCACGTTGGGCGGCACCAGCCCCGACAACGGCGTGCAGGGCAAGCGGCATCCTACCATCTCCGACGGCGCGATCATCGGTTCGGGCGCGCAGGTGCTGGGGCCGATCATGCTCGGCAAGCGCTCGCGCGTCGGTGCCAATGCGGTGGTCACGCGTGACGTCCCGGCGGGAACGACCGTCGTCGGCATTCCCGCGCGGGCGACCACAATCGAAGGCGGCAACGCGCCGGAGGTGCCACGCTTCGTCCCCTACGGCACGCCGTGCAGCGAAATGTTCGATCCCGCGACGCAGAAAATGGAAATGATGCGCTGCGAACTCGAGACGATGCGCAAGCGGCTCGACGCGTTGCTGGCCGACGGCCAGGACGCGGATCGCCTAGAGGACCGCCGCGACCGCGCATGATGACGAAGCGCGCCTGATGGGTATCGTCACTCCGTTCCCGACCCCCTCCAAAGCGACCCAGATCGGCTTCGAGCGTCTCGAACTCAATCGGATCCTCGACCTGTATGGCCGGATGGTCGCGGCGGGTCATTGGCGCGACTATGCGATCGATCTCGGCAAGGACGCCGCGGTGTTCGCCGCCTTCCGCCGTGCGGCCGAACGCCCGGAGTTCCGGATCGAGAAGCGCCCCGCGTTGCGCAACAAGCAGGGCATGTGGGCGCTGATCGGCGAGGGCGGCGCCGTGGTGAAGCGTGGGCACGAACTCGGCCCGGTGCTCGCCCCGGTGGAACGTCGTTTGATGAAGCTCGTCGAGAACTAAGCCTCACATTGCCCCCCTCCCTGGAAGGGAGGGGCTGGGGGTGGGTAGGCCAGCTTGTGTTGCCACGTAGCCCGATACGGAAACCGACCCGTCCCCGACCCCTCCCTTCCAGGGAGGGGAGTCTAACAGGCGGTTACACCAGCACCGGCGCGCTCGCGCGATCCGCTTCGCCGAACACCCGGAGGTACCGCGCGATCTCTGCCGGTTCGCCGGTCGCCTTGGCCGGATTATCCGACAGCTTTACCGCTGGCCGACCGTTCGCCGCGATCACCTTGCAGACCAGCGAGATCGGCTCCAGCGCCGTCGCGCCGTCCGGATCGCAGCCGCGGAAATCGTTGGTCAGGTTGGTCCCCCAGCCGAAGCTCATCCGCACGCGCCCGTGGAAATGGCCATACACCTGCTCGATCGTGTCGATATCCATCCCGTCGGAGAAGATCAGCAGCTTGGTCTTCGGATCGACGCCCTGTTCCTCCCACCAGCGGATGATCTGCTCGCCGCCTGCGATCGGCGGCGCGCTGTCGGGACGGAAGCCGGTCCATTCGGACAGCCAGTGCGGCGCGTTGCGCAGGAACGCGGTCGTCCCGAATGCGTCGGGCAGCGCGATCAGGAGGTTGCCGTTGTAATGTTGCCGCCAATGCTCGAGCACGCGGTAGGGCGCGTCGGCCAGTTCGGCATCGCTGTCGGCCAGCGCGGCGGTCACCATCGGCAGTTCGTGCGCGTTGGTGCCGATCGCCTCCAGGTCGGCGTCCATCGCCAGCAGCACGTTCGAGGTGCCGATGAACCGGTCGCCGAGCCCCTCCTTCAGCGCCTCGACGCACCAGCGCTGCCACAGGAAACCGTGCCGCCGCCGGGTGCCGAAATCCGACAGGACGAGGTCGGGCAGTTCGCGCAGTCGCTCGACCTTCTCCCACAGCTTGGCCTTGGCGCGGGCGTAGACGATATCGAGCGCGAACCGCCCGCGATCGCGCAGGGCGGCGCGCGACTTCAGCTCGTTGATGATCGTGAGCGCGGGAATCTCCCACATCGTCGTGTGGCTCCATGGCCCTTCGAAATGCAGCTCGTACTGCCCGTCGACCTTGCGCAGGTCGTAGGCGGGCAGCTGGAAGTCGGCGAGCCAGGCCAGGAACTCGGGTCCGAACATCTTCTGCTTGCCGTAGAAGCTGTTGCCGGCGAGCCAGATCAGCTCCTTCTTCGCGAACCTGAGCGTCCTGGCGTGGTCGAGCTGCGCGCGCAGTTCGTCCTCGTCGACGATCTCCGCCAGCCGCACCGTCCTGGTCCGGTTGATGAGCGCGAAGGTGGCGCTGACGTCGGGATACACCTGCCGGATCATCTGCAGCATTAGCAGCTTGTAGAAATCGGTATCGAGCAGGCTGCGCACGATCGGATCTAGCCGGAAATTGTGATTGTACGTCCGGGTGGCGATATCGGTCACGGCCATGCGCGTGGGGCTCCTGCGTTGCCCGATGCGGGTGTCGGAGAAGACGCGCATGTGTCAAGCAGCGGTCGAAGGAGACGGGCGATGGCGCGGTTCGTGGTCGTGGTGGATACGCAGTGGGATTTCATGGCGGCGGACGGCGCACTGAGCGTCGCCGGGGCTGCGGACCTGGTCGCGCCGATGCAGGCGTGGCTGTCGGCGCTGAAGCGCGACGACATCGCCGGCGTCCTGTTCACGTTCGACACGCATTTCCGCGAAACCTACGCCGCGTCGCCGGAGGCGCAGATGTTTCCGATCCACTGCGTTCGGGGGACTGAAGGCTGGGGCAACATGCTCGACGTCGCGCGGGTCGATCGGGCGATCCCGGCGTGGCGGATCGAGAAGGGCGTCTTCGACATGTGGGCCGAACCCGGCCTCGTCATCGAAAACGCGCGCGATGGTGCGCAACCTGTCATGCCGCGCGACGCGTTTTTCGACGAGGTCCTGGCCGGCGGGGTCACTGACGTCACGGTGATCGGCGTCGCCGCGGACTATTGCGTGCGTTGGGCGGTCGCGGGTTTGATCGACCGAGGGTTTGCGGTGACGGTTCCCGCCGATCTGACGCGCGGTATCGAGCGGCAGATCGCCACGGTCGCGGCAGAGGACTTCGCCGGTACGCGGCTGCTCGTCCAACCGGCGATCGACGCCGCATAACCGCCCTCGCTCTCGGGCCATTCACGCCGCAGACACATGGGGGAAAACATGGCGCGCCATGACTGACGCTCGGTTTGGGGCGGAGGCGACGTGCGCGGATCATCATCGCAGGCAAGCGACTGTGCCCTCGGGTTGCACGCGCCGCGGTCGCGCCACCGCGATCTCGCCGATCGGCCGATCCAGCGCTCGGCGTGTCGACGCTGCGGCGCCGCGATCGTCAAATCCGCGGTCAGCCGCCGTTGGATCGTCTCGGGTTTGCTGGGCTGATCCGGTCACGACAATGGAAGAGGGGACTATGATGAAGACGAGACTCCGTTGCCCCGGATCGGCCCGCCTTGCGATGCTGGCGGCGATGCTCGGCATGTCGCACGCGGCGCTGGCGCAAGGTCCACGCGACGGACCACCGCCGCGCATCGATGTCGCTCGGATGCAGGCGCGTGAGGTCGACGACATGGCGCTGGTGCTGGCGCTGCGCCCGGACCAGCGGCCGGCGCTGGCGGCGTTCGTTCAGTCGATGGCGCCACCGCCGCTGCCGCTGCGTGGCGGCGATCGTGGGCAGGACAGGGGGGACGATGCCGGGCCGGACGAAAGCTTCACGCGTCGTCTCGACCGGATGGCGCAGGATTCGGCGCGGCGATCGGAAGAGGACGGGCGCAGGATCACTGCCGCACGCACCTTCTACGCGAGCCTCGATCCTGCGCAGCGACCTACGTTCGAGGCGTTGATGCGGTTACGGCATCGGCCGGGTCCGCTGGGACAGATGCATGGCCGGGACGGCGGTCCGCCGCTGCCGCCGCCGGGCGAGATGCCGCCGCCGCGACCGTGACGCCAGGCCGACGCCGTGGTCCGCCATCCGGGACTGGATCACGGCATCTCGCGGTCGGGTGAAGTCGGCGGGGAAGAAGGCCGATCCGAACCGTTCCGCCATGTGTCCGCCCCGGCCCTCGGCAGTTCGCCGCGGGTCAGCGCCCCGTCGTGATTGCGATCGAGCGCCGCGAACCGGGTTGCCGCGGCCATCGCGAATTCGGATCTGTCGACGCCGCGGTTCAGGTTGCGGTCGGCTGCGATGACGGGTTCGGGAAGATCGAAGAACCCGAAGCGTCCCGCGCCGAGCCGTTCGCGTATGACGGTATCGGTTGTCTTGGCGTCGTCGTTACGCATGCCCTTGCCCTCACCACCCCCACCGCCACCACCACCGCCTTGCCGGCGTCCACCACCGGAACCGCGACCGCCACGCCCCCCGGGACCGCGCGCACCGGAGGACGGCCCACGGCCACCGGACGCAACACGGATTTCGGGGACCAGAATGTTTTCGTAATAGGCGATGTCGTCGGGATCGATCTCGCCATCGTTGCCGCGATCGAGTGCCACGAAGAAGCGCATCGCATCGCGCTGAAATTCCGGCTCGGTGATACGACCGTCGCCATCGCGGTCGGCGCCCGCGAACCAGAGCGCCTGGGCAGCGCCGGCATGTTGCGATGCCCTGAAAGGCTCGCCCATCGGGCTGATGAACAACTGCCCGCGGCCATGCGCGGAACCCGCGTCAGCGCCTCCGTCGCTGTGGCGAAGTGCGGCATTGCCAGGACCGTCAGGTCCGCGACGGCTCGGCAGGTCGGACGCGCACCCCGCCAGTGCGCCGGTCAAGGCGATAAGAAACACTATACGCATGAAGCCTCCTCGAGATCGTGACGACCGTCAGACGCGCACATCGTTGCCCCGATATGTCGGCACCCCGGCGCCCGCACATCGGTCCCGTCAAACAGGCAAGGTCACGCGCACCAGCAGGCCACCCTCCGCCCGGTTCTCGATCGTCGCTTCGCCGCCATGTCCGCGGGCGACCGCCCGGACGCTCGCCAGACCCAGCCCGCTGCCGCCCGTATCGCGGTTGCGCGACTGCTCGGCACGAAAGAACGGCTCGAACGCGCGTGCCAGATCGGCGGGCGCCATGCCCATACCGGAATCCGACACTTCCAGCACCGCCACGCCGCCGGTGCGGCGAAGCTGGACGTCGGCGTGTCCGGCGTAGTTGACGGCATTGCTCACCAGGTTCGCGAGCAGAGCCTTGAGCGACGGCGTGTCGCCTTCGATGATCAGGGGCGGCCCGGGATGCAGCACGACCCGGTCGCCGCGATCAGAGAAATCGTCGGTCACGCTCTCCGCCAGCGATCGAAGGTCGAGCTTTTGCCGGCGGACGTGCCGGGTCATGTCGCGGACGAACGCCATCGCCGAACCGATCCGCTGGCTCATCTCCTGGATATCGCCTTCGCTTGCGACGCGAATGTCTTCCGGCGCCTTTTCTAGCCGCAGCGACAGCCGCATGAGCGGCGTGCGAAGATCGTGCGCGACCGCCGCGATCAGGGTCGTACGGTCCTCCACATAGCGGTTGAGCCGCTCCTGCATCAGGTTGAAGGCGCTGGCGGCCTCGGCGATTTCGGGAGGGCCGGTGACGGGCAGGGGATCGGCGCGGGGATCTCGCCCGAGTCGTTCGGCGGCTTCGGCGAACCGTCCGATCGGCTTGGCGACCCGGCGGGCCAGGGCCCATGCGATCGGCGCGACGACCGCCATCGCCACCAGGAACCACAGCACGATGCGCGCCCGCCATGGGCCGATCGTGCCGTTCGTCGGCCGGATCACCAGCCAGCGACCGTCCGGTCGTTCGATCGAGACCACGAACGGTCCGAACAGCGCATTCTCGAACGGGCGATGATGGGACCTACCCAAGTTCATCGGCATCGGTGGCCGAAGGGCGCCTGCCATCAACGGCATGGCCGAGGGTTCGGTTTCGACGGTCACGCGTTCGGCCGGCAGCGCGAGGTCGACGGCAATCAGTTTCGCCAGGCGGAGGTCGCGCGGATTGTCGGTCGGTCGCGGTGGTCCGCCGGCGACTTTCATGGTCAGCAACTTGGCCGGGTCGCTACCCGATCGGACGACGCCGGCTACCCGCGCCGTCGTGTAGATGACCGGCATCGGCGGCGGCATCAGCAGAACGATGGCGAAGTTGAGCACCTGAACGAGCAGCACGGTCGTTAGCATCAGCGCGAGAATGCGGACGAACAGGCTCCAGGGGCGGATCCGGGACGGCCGGGCGCCGACCGCCGTCACTGCCGCACGACGCGCGGCACGAAGAAATAGCCCTCGTTGCGGATCGTCCGGATGATTTCGTCGCCGCGCGACCGAAGCTTTCGACGCAGCCGGCTGACCTGGACATCGATCGCGCGATCGAACGCGTCGGTGTCGGGGCCACGCGCGGCCTCGAGCAGGGCATCGCGGGCCAGTACGCGCCGGGGACGTTCGACGAACGCGCGCAGCACCGCGAATTCGCCGTCGGTCAGGTCGATCAGCGTGCCGTCCGGATCGAACAGTTCGTGCGCGGCGAAATCGACTCGCCAACCGAGGAAACCGAACGATCGGCTTTCCCCGGCGTCCTGGATTTCCCGCGCGCGGAGCGCGGCGCGTACGGTCGCCAATATTTCGCGCGGGCTGCACGGTTTGGAGAGGTAATGGCTGGCGCCGATTTCCAGTCCCAGGATGCGATCCGGTTCGTCGCCGAGCGCGCTCAGCATCACGACCGGCGGTGCACCGACCCGTGCCAGCCGGCGACAGACCGACAGCCCGTCCTCGCCCGGCATCATCACGTCGAGCAGAATGAGCGACACGGGCCGCCGCGCCAGGACGCCGTCCATCTCCTGCGCGTTCGTTGCCGTCTCTACCTGATAGCCGTGCATCCCCAGGCTCTGCGCGAGCAGCGTCCGGATCGCGTGATCGTCGTCGACGACGAGCAACACGGGTTTGGCCGAATCTTGAACAGATGTTGAGTCCATCGGTCTTTCTTAGGTCGGCCATGTGTTCGCGATGTTTCTGGATTATCAGGCGGTACATCCACGGGATAGTCGGGCAGCGATTAGCCGTCCAAGTTTGTCGCAGTCCCAGCCGGCGGCGCTGCGAGCCTTGCAAATGTGGCGGCCTGGATGGTCACGGTGGCGTCGGGACACGCTGACCAAACCGCGATGACCCTTCATGCTCTTGTCAGCGCACTGTAATGCCCGACCCCATGCTGCGGTGATGTCGTCGGTTTCGTTTCCCCGTGCTGCGTGGATCGCCCGTCGCTGGGCCAGGCACGTCAGCCTTGCTGCGCGAGGTGTCATGACGGTCGCCGCCTGCGCATTGCCCACGTTGTCCGGCACGGCGGCGGACGGTTCGTGACAGCCCTATCCGGTCCAACTCGGCAAGCACTATCCGGCGAAGCGCCTCGAATGGCTGTCTCCTGCCGATCTGCGCGACGTGCCTGATACTGACGAGGCCGGTCCCGCGCCTCGAATATACGCTGTGATGTCGATTGCCGAAGCCGATCGATGCGCCGCCACGATGGCCGGTGCGACCTCCGGGGATCTGGGCGAGGTCGCGGCGGTCCGCAGGGAGGACGCGTCGCCCATGCTGGCGGCATCGGTGTGCAGCGCGTTCATCGGGTGTGGCGGGCAGTCCGACTGCATCGTGGCGCGATGATGCTGCATATCTCCACCGCCGATCGCGAGCAGGCATGAAAAAACCGCCGACCGGTCTCCCGGACGGCGGTTTTTCGTTACGTCAGCGCCGAAGCGTCTGACGAAACCGATTACTCGGCTTCGTTCAGATACTCGCCGGCATCCGCGTCAGTGCCGGTGCCCGAGGTGACGACCGCTGCGAGCGGATCCTCACCCGTGCCGCCTGCATCGCGCGGCGAGCGCGCGAGTTCGGCAGCATGCTCGTCGGCAGCCGACATCGGTGCCACGATCGACACCTCCGCCATCTTGCGCTGCGCGACGCGCATCGATGCGTCGCGGCTGTTGGCCACGACCCGCAGGCGGTTGAGGCCTGCACCGGTGCCTGCCGGGATGAGCCGGCCGACGATCACGTTCTCCTTCAGGCCCATCAGCATGTCCTGCTTGCCCTGGACTGCTGCCTCGGTGAGGACGCGGGTGGTTTCCTGGAACGATGCCGCCGAGATGAAGCTGCGGGTCTGCAGCGACGCCTTGGTGATGCCGAGCAGGATGGGCTTGCCCTGTGCGCGGGTCTGCTTCTTCTCGAGCTTCTCGTTGGTCGCGTCCATTTCCTCGCGATCGACCTGCTCGCCCTTCAGCAGCGTGGTGTCGCCGCCATCGGTGATCTCGACCTTCTGCAGCATCTGACGAACGATCGTCTCGATGTGCTTGTCGTTGATCTTCACACCCTGGAGACGATAGACCTCCTGGATTTCCGACACGAGATACTCGGCGAGGGGTTCGATGCCCATCGTCTCGAGGATGTCGTGCGGATCGGGCGAGCCGCCGATCAGGTTATCGCCGCGCTTGACGTAATCGCCTTCCTGCACGTCGATGACCTTCGACTTCGGCACCAGATACTCGACGACGTCGCCGCCATCCTCGGGCTGGATGCCGATCTTGCGCTTCGCCTTGTAATCCTTGCCGAACACCACGCGGCCCGAAATCTTGGCGATGATCGCCGAGTCCTTGGGGATACGCGCCTCGAACAGCTCGGCAACACGCGGCAGACCACCGGTGATGTCGCGCGTCTTGGCGCTCTCGCGGCTGACACGGGCCACGACGTCGCCGCCGAACACCTGTGCGCCATCCTCGACCGACAACGTAGCGCCAATCGCCAGCATGTAACGACCGGTCTCGCCCGACGTCTCGTCGAGCAGGGTCATGCGCGGACGCAGATCCTCCTTCGACTTGGTCGCCGCACGATATTCGATCACGACGCGCTGGGCGATGCCCGTGGCTTCGTCGGTCTGCTCGGTGAGCGTCTTGCCCTCGATCAGGTCGACATACTTGATCGTGCCCGGGTTCTCCGTGATCACCGGCATGGTGAACGGATCCCACTCGGCCATCCGATCGCCGCGCGACACGATGTGACCATCGTCGAACAGCACGTACGCACCGTAGGGGATACGATCGACCGAGAGCTCGCGGCCGTCCATGTCGACGATTGCGATTTCACCCGAGCGGCTGAGCACCACGCGACGACCACGCTGGTCGACGATGATACGCAGATCGCGGAACTGCACCGTACCGTCGGCATGCGCCTCGAGGTTCGACGTTTCGTTGAGCTGCGCCGCACCACCGATGTGGAACGTACGCATCGTCAGCTGCGTGCCCGGCTCACCGATCGACTGCGCGGCGATGACGCCGACAGCTTCACCGATGTTGACCGGCGTACCGCGGGCGAGATCGCGCCCGTAGCACTTGCCGCAGACGCCGATCTTCGACTCGCAGACCAGTGGGCTGCGGATCTTGCACGACTGCGTGCCGAGGCCCTCGATCGTCGTGATCATCGGCTCGTCGAGCAGCGTGCCCGACGGGATGACGACCTTGCCGGTCTTCGGATCTATGATGTCCTCCGCGGTCGTACGACCAAGGATACGCTCGCCGAGGCTTGCGATGGTCGAACCACCCTGAAGAATGGCCTTCATCTCCAGCGCGCGGGTCGTGCCGCAATCCGGTTCGATGATGACGCAATCCTGCGACACGTCGACCAGACGACGCGTCAGATAGCCCGAGTTCGCCGTCTTCAACGCCGTATCCGCGAGGCCCTTGCGAGCGCCGTGGGTCGAGTTGAAGTATTCGAGGACGGTCAGGCCTTCCTTGAAGTTCGAGATGATCGGCGTTTCGATGATCTCGCCCGACGGCTTGGCCATCAGGCCACGCATACCGGCAAGCTGCTTGATCTGCGCCTGCGAACCACGAGCACCCGAATGGGCCATCATGTAGATCGAGTTGATCGGCTTTTCACGGCCGGTGTCCTCGTCGACCTTCACCGCACGGATCTCGTCCATCATGGCGTTCGCGACCTGGTCGCCGCAACGGCTCCAGGCGTCGATCACCTTGTTGTACTTCTCCTGCTGCGTGATCAGACCGTCCTGATACTGCTGCTCGAAGTCCTTCACGAGCGCCTTGGTGTCGTCGACCAGACCAACCTTGGCGTCCGGAATGATCATGTCGTCCTTGCCGAACGAGATGCCGGCGCGGAACGCGTGACGGAAGCCGAGCGACATGATCGCGTCAGCGAACAGCACGGTCTCCTTCTGGCCGGTGTGACGATAGACCTCGTCGATCACGTCGCCCACGTCCTTCTTGGTGAGGAGGCGGTTGACGGTATCGAACGGCACCTTGTGGCTATGCGGCAGGCACTCGCCGAGCAGCATGCGGCCCGGGGTCGTCTCATACCGCTTGAGGTACTGCTTACCCTTCTCGTCGGTCTGCGGAACGCGGCTGATGACCTTGGTGTGCAGCGTGACCGCCTGGGCGTTCAGCGCCTGATGCACTTCGGCCATGTCACCGAGCAGCATCCCCTGGCCCGGCTCGTTCTCCTTCATCATCGACAGATAATAGAGCCCCAGCACCATGTCCTGCGACGGAACGATGATCGGCTTGCCGTTGGCCGGCGACAGGATGTTGTTCGTCGACATCATCAGGACGCGTGCTTCGAGCTGGGCCTCGAGGCTCAGCGGGACGTGCACGGCCATCTGATCGCCGTCGAAATCGGCGTTGAATGCAGAGCAGACCAGCGGGTGAAGCTGGATCGCCTTGCCCTCGATCAATACAGGCTCGAACGCCTGGATGCCGAGACGGTGAAGCGTCGGCGCACGGTTCAGCATGACCGGATGCTCGCGGATCACCTCGTCCAGGATGTCCCAGACTTCCTTGCGCTCCTTCTCGACCCACTTCTTCGCCTGCTTAAGGGTCATCGACAGACCCTTCGCATCGAGACGGGCGTAGATGAACGGCTTGAACAGCTCGAGCGCCATCTTCTTCGGCAGGCCGCACTGGTGCAGCTTCAGCTCAGGCCCGGTCACGATGACCGAACGACCCGAATAGTCGACGCGCTTGCCGAGCAGATTCTGGCGGAAGCGGCCCTGCTTGCCCTTGAGCATGTCGGACAGCGACTTCAGCGGACGCTTGTTGGCGCCCGTGATCGTGCGACCGCGGCGACCATTGTCGAACAGGGCGTCGACCGCCTCCTGGAGCATGCGCTTCTCGTTGCGGACGATGATGTCCGGCGCGCGAAGCTCCATCAGGCGCTTGAGACGATTGTTGCGGTTGATCACGCGGCGATACAGATCGTTCAGATCCGACGTCGCGAAACGACCACCGTCCAGCGGCACCAGCGGGCGCAGCTCGGGCGGGATGACCGGAACGACCTCGAGGATCATCCACTCGGGCCGATTGCCCGAATCGATGAAGCTCTCGACGACCTTGAGGCGCTTGATGATCTTCTTGGGCTTCAGCTCGGACTTGGTGACCGCGAGCTCTTCGAGCAGCGCGGTACGCTCACCGACGAGATCGAGCGATTCGAGCATGATGCGGACCGCCTCGGCACCGATACCGGCCGAGAACGCGTCCTCGCCATACTGGTCCTGCGCGTCGAGGAGTTCGTCCTCGGTCATCAGCTGGTACTTCTCGAGCGGGGTCAGGCCCGGCTCGATCACGATGTACGCCTCGAAGTACAGCACGCGCTCGAGCTGCTTCAGCTGCATGTCGAGCAGCAGGCCGATGCGCGACGGCAGCGACTTCAGGAACCAGATGTGCGCGACCGGGGCGGCGAGCTCGATATGGCCCATCCGCTCGCGGCGGACCTTCGAGACGGTAACCTCAACGCCGCACTTCTCGCAGACGATGCCCTTGTACTTCATGCGCTTGTACTTGCCGCACAGGCACTCGTAATCCTTGATCGGACCGAAGATGCGCGCGCAGAACAGGCCGTCACGCTCGGGCTTGAACGTGCGATAGTTGATGGTCTCGGGCTTCTTGATCTCGCCGAACGACCACGAACGGATCTTGTCCGGGGACGCGATGCCGATCTGGATCTGGTCGAACGTCTCGGTCTTGGCGACCGGATTGGCGAAGGGGGTCATCTCGTTCATATATTGATCCTTCCAACTCCCCTCCCGCAAGCGGGAGGGGAAGGGGCCCAAGCTCTCGCTTGGGAAGGGGTGGGCACCCGGTTCGATCTTGGCGCTCCATCACCGGCCGGGAGCCCACCCCCGACCCCTCCCGGAAGGGCCCCATCAAAGTATTACTTTGATGGGAACCCGCCTCGGGAGGGGAGCTATTAGCTGAGGCTTACTCCGCCGCGATCTGGATGCCGTCGCTGTCGAAGCCAGGCTCCGACTGCTTCAGGTCCACATTCAGGCCGAGCGAGCGCATTTCCTTGACGAGCACGTTGAAGCTCTCCGGGATGCCGGCCTCGAACGTGTCGTCGCCCTTGACGATCGCCTCGTAGACCTTGGTGCGGCCGACCACGTCATCGGACTTCACCGTCAGCATTTCCTGCAAGGTATACGCCGCGCCATAGGCCTGGAGTGCCCAGACCTCCATCTCGCCGAAGCGCTGCCCACCGAACTGCGCCTTACCACCCAGCGGCTGCTGCGTGACCAGCGAGTACGGCCCGATCGACCGTGCGTGGATCTTGTCGTCGACCAGATGGTGGAGCTTCAGCATGTAGATGTAGCCTACCGTCACCTTGCGATCGAACTGATCGCCGGTGCGGCCGTCGAACAGGTCCGACTGACCAGACGTGTCGAGGCCCGCCAGCGCCAGCATCGCCGAGACGTCGGCTTCGCGGGCACCATCGAACACCGGCGTTGCCATCGGCACGCCACCCTTCAGGTTCTTGGCCAGCTCGACGATCTCGTCACCCGAACGGGCGTCGATCTCGGCGTGATACTGCTCGCCGTACACCGTCTTGAGGCGATCGCGGACCGCCTCCGGCATCGCACCCGGCTTGGCGTCCGGGTTCTCTTCGCGCCACGTTTCGAGAGCCGCGGTGATCGACTGACCCAGGCCACGTGCGGCCCAGCCCAGATGCGTCTCGAAGATCTGACCGACGTTCATGCGCGACGGCACGCCCAGCGGGTTGAGGACGATATCGACCGGCGTACCGTCGGCGAGGAACGGCATGTCCTCCGCCGGCAGGATGCGGCTGATGACGCCCTTGTTGCCGTGACGGCCGGCCATCTTGTCGCCCGGCTGCAGCTTGCGCTTCACCGCGACGAACACCTTGACCATCTTCAGCACGCCCGGCGACAGCTCGTCACCACGCTCCAGCTTCTCGCGACGATCGTGGAACTTGTCCGTGATCAGCTTGGCCGCATCGTCATACTGGATCTTGACCGCTTCCAGATCGCTCTGGACCTTGTCGTCGGCGACCGCGAACTTCCACCACTCGTGGCGGTCGACGCTGTCGAGCAGATCCATGTCGATCACGACGCCCTTCTTGACGCCCTTCGGCGCCGAGGTGGCGGTCTGGTCGAGCAGCATCTCGCGAAGACGCGACCAGGTCGCACGGTTCAGGATCGAACGCTCGTCGTCCGAATCCTTCTTCAGGCGCTCGATCTCCTCGCGCTCGATCGCCATCGCGCGCTCGTCCTTGTCGATGCCGTGACGGTTGAAGACGCGAACGTCGACGACCGTACCCGACACGCCCGGCGGCAGGCGAAGCGACGTATCGCGCACGTCGCTGGCCTTCTCGCCGAAGATCGCACGGAGAAGCTTCTCCTCCGGCGTCATCGGCGATTCGCCCTTCGGCGTGATCTTGCCGGCGAGAATATCGCCCGGCTCGACCTCTGCACCGATGTAGACGATGCCCGCTTCGTCGAGGTTGCGAAGCGCTTCCTCGCCGACGTTCGGGATGTCGCGCGTGATGTCCTCAGGCCCAAGCTTCGTATCGCGAGCCATCACCTCGAACTCGTCGATATGGATCGACGTAAACACGTCGTCCTTCACGATCCGCTCGGAGATCAGGATCGAATCCTCGTAGTTGTAGCCGTTCCACGGCATGAACGCGACGAGGCTGTTGCGACCCAGCGCCAGCTCGCCGAACTCGGTCGACGGGCCGTCGGCGAGCACGTCGCCTGCACGAACCGCGTCGCCCACCTTCACCAGCGGACGCTGGTTGATGCAGGTCGACTGGTTCGAACGCTGGAACTTCATCAGCGTGTAGATGTCGACGCCCGACTTGCCGGCATCGATCTCGCCGGTGGCCCGGATCACGATACGCGCCGCGTCGACCTGGTCGACGATGCCCGCACGCTTGGCCGAGATCGCTGCACCAGAGTCGCGCGCAACCGTCTCTTCCATGCCGGTGCCGACGAACGGCGCCTCGGCCTGGACGAGCGGCACGGCCTGACGCTGCATGTTCGAGCCCATCAGCGCGCGGTTGGCGTCATCGTTTTCCAGGAACGGAATGAGCGATGCGGCGACCGAGACGAGCTGCTTGGGGCTGACGTCCATCAACGTGATGTTGTCGGGCAGCGCCATCAGGAATTCGCCAGCCTGACGCGACGACACCAGCTCCTCGTTGAAGCGGCCGTCTTCGGTCAGCTCGGCGTTGGCCTGCGCGATCGTGTGCTTGGCCTCTTCCATCGCCGACAGGTAGACGACGTCGTCGGTCACCTTGTGGTCGATGACCTTGCGATACGGTGTCTCGATGAAGCCGTACTTGTTAACCCGCGAGAAGCTGGCGAGCGAGTTGATCAGGCCGATGTTCGGGCCTTCCGGCGTCTCGATCGGGCAGATGCGGCCGTAATGCGTCGGATGAACGTCGCGGACTTCGAAGCCGGCGCGCTCACGCGTCAGACCACCTGGTCCAAGTGCCGACACGCGACGCTTGTGGGTGACTTCCGACAGCGGGTTGGTCTGATCCATGAACTGCGACAGCTGCGACGAGCCGAAGAATTCGCGGACCGCGGCAACCGCAGGCTTCGCGTTGATCAGGTCGTTCGGCATGACGGTCGAGACGTCGACCGACGACATGCGCTCCTTCACGGCGCGCTCCATGCGGAGCAGGCCGACGCGGTACTGGTTCTCGAGCAGCTCGCCGACCGAACGGACACGACGGTTACCGAGGTTGTCGATATCGTCGATTTCGCCCTTGCCGTCCTTCAGGTTCACGAGCGTCTTGATGACCTCGAGAATGTCCTCGGTACGCAGCGTCGTCACGGTATCCTCGACGTCGAGGTCGAGGCGCATGTTGAGCTTCACGCGGCCGACGGCCGACAGGTCGTAGCGATCGGGATCGAAGAACAGACCCGAGAACAGCGACTCCGCCGTCTCGAGCGTCGGCGGCTCGCCGGGACGCATCACGCGGTAGATGTCGGACAGCGCCTGCTCGCGCTCTTCGGCCTTGTCAACCTTGAGCGTGTTGCGGATCCATGGACCCGTCGCGACGTGATCGATGTCGAGCAGGTCGAGACGCTCGATACCTGCCTGGTCGAGCAGTTCGAGGTTCTCGGCGGTCACTTCGTCACCGGCTTCGATGTAGATGCGGCCGGTCGACTCGTCGATCAGGTCGTATGCCGAATAGCGGCCGAAGATTTCCTCGGTCGGGATCAGCAGGTCGGTGAGGCCGTCCTTGAACGCCTTGTTCGCAGCACGCGGGCTGATCTTCTGGCCGTTCGGAAACACGACTTCGCCGGTCTTCGCATCGACGATGTCGAACATCGGCTTCTGGCCACGCCAGTTCTCGACCTGGAACGGAACGATCCAGCCACCCTGGCCGCGGACGAACGTCACGCGGTTGTAGAAATAGTTGAGGATCTCTTCCGACGTCATGCCGAGCGCGTAAAGCAGCGCGGTGACCGGCAGCTTGCGCTTGCGATCGATGCGGACGTTGACGATGTCCTTGGCGTCGAACTCGAAATCGAGCCACGAACCGCGATACGGTATCACGCGGGCCGCAAACAGATATTTGCCCGATGCGTGGGTCTTGCCGCGATCGTGATCGAACAGGACGCCCGGCGAACGGTGCATCTGGCTGACGATGACGCGCTCGGTGCCGTTGATGAAGAACGTGCCGTTCTCGGTCATGAGCGGCATGTCGCCCATGTACACGTCCTGCTCCTTGATATCGATGACCGACTTGGCCTCGGTATCGGGATCGACCTCGAATGCGGTCAAACGCAGCGTGACGCGCATCGGCGCGGCGTAGGTGATCCCGCGCTGGCGGCATTCCTCGACGTCGAACTTCGGCGGCTCAAGGACGTAATCGTCGAAATCGAGATAGGCGGTGCCGGCGAAATCCTGGATCGGGAACACGCTGCGCAGCGTCTTCTCGAGACCGGAAACGTGGCCGATCGACTTGTCGGAGCGCAGGAACTGCTCGTAGCTCTCGCGCTGGACTTCGATCAGGTTCGGCATCTGCACGACTTCGTGGATGTTGCCGAAGACCTTGCGGATGCGGCGCTTTGCCGTGCCGCCTTCGCCGCGCTGCTTTGCAGCGCCCTCGTTGATCGCCTTGGAAGCCATAGGTTTTGTTTCGCCCTATAAAAACTGACGGGTCAGTCGTAATTTCGTGCCTGGGAACCCCCAGGCGGGGCGCACGTTAACGCAAAAAGGCCGCGCGCATCAGGTGCGGCGGCTTCCAGCGTATGAACCTCGGTATCCAATACGATCGACACGCTGCGCGACGGCATGTCATTTCCCGGATGCTGTGGTGAAAGGCGGATATAGGGGCGGCGTGTCGTCATGTCAAAGGGTCGTGACGCCAAAGGAGCAACGCAAACGGTCGTTCCGACACGGTCCCGCCGTTCGAAATACTATAGCTACTAGGCGGTCGGCAACGCTAACTGCATCCGTGACAATGTGTAGCGCGTATTTACGACACTACCGGGTGACATTCGCAGGGGAGTAGCGGCGTCATGGACGAGAAGATCGCAGTGCGGACAGTATCAGACCAGGATCGTGCGAACTGGGCGCGCCTGATCGACGATCACGAAAAGATCGCGGGGCAGTGTGTCGAACTCGTCATTCTGGCGCGGCAGTCGAAAGCGCAGAGCGCGATGGCGTCGCGCAAACTGATCGAGCTGGCGGTGACCGTCGCCGATCATCTCGGCGTCGAGGATGAGGTTATCGATCGGACCGTCGTGGCGATGGAGGCGCATTGCTCGGCCGACACGATCGCGATGATGGAGGAGGATCTCGATATTCTCCGTTCGGACTGGAAGGCCTTTATCGGCCGCTGGTTGCCGACGATCTCGCCGAAAGACTGGGCGGTGTTCGGTGTGCAGGCGGAGTCGATGCTGGACCGGCTGTCGCAGCAGGTGAAACTGGAGACCGAGTTGCTGTACGATCATGCGCTGCGCGACGGCGTGGTGCGTCCGGGTGGTCTGGTGCTGCACTGAGTGCAGGTGGGGCCAATCGTTATCTATCAGGTAGAACGACCAGACAGCACCACCCCGGCGAAGGCCGGGGCCCAATTGGTGAGGCGGTAGCAACGGAGCGCCGCCCTATATCACTGGCGTCTCCCAATTGGGCCCCGGCCTTCGCCGGGGTGGTGTCGCGATTGGGGAGATAGTCGACGTTTCGCTAGCGCCGCTTCTTCTTCGTCGGCACGGCAACCGGCGGAACGACCGGAACCGGCGGCTGAGCCGTCACCCTGATCACCAACGGTACCACAGCCGGATCCGCCGGATACAACCGCCGGGCCCGCGCGAACACGAACCGCGCCTTTGCCGCCCCAGGCGCACTCCCGCTCGCCCCGACCCAGCGCCAGTGCCAGGGCTCCCACTTCACGTTCTGCTTGTTGCCGCCGGGAAAGCTCTGCTCGAACCCGAACCGGGGCGCGTTCAGCCGCAGCCAGCGGGCGGCGGGGGTGGCGGCCATGCACGCTTCCGCATCCGGACACCCGTTCGCGGGGCGCACCGCGAAGTCCAGCGCATAGCCGGTCGAATGTTCGCTATACCCCGGCGGTGCGACCGAGATCGCGCGGTCGGCGGCGCTGGTCGTCTCGCCGCGGCAAAAGACGCTGCGCTGGCGGGCGATCGACCGCTGGCACGACAGGGCGCGGAGCTGGCCCATTACCGAAGGATCGCCTTGTGCGGCCGCGAACAGCCGCAGCAGATCGGGCAACATGTCGGCGCGAACCACGCAGGGATTGCCCACCGAATAGTCCGACGGCAGCGTGACGAGCTCGGTTTCGGGGGCGTCGCCATAGGGCAGATGCCCGAAGGCGCGACCGTCGGGCGCGGTCGCCGCGCTCTGTCCATCGCACAATTGTGCCGCCGCGACGGTCGGGGCGAAGAGGAGCGCGAGGGCCAGCATGCGGTGCAACATCGACGCTGGCTCTGGCACGCAGGCGCTAATGATGGCAAGGGCGGCGCCATGCATGGTGAACGCGTACTCTTCCTCGACGGCGAGGCCCTGGTGATCGACAAGCCCGCAGGGCTGCCGGTCGATCCGCCCCGCGACGGCTCGCTGAGCCTCGAAAATCATCTCGAAAGCCTGAAGTTCGGCTTCCAGCGCTGGCCGAAGGCGGTGCACCGGCTCGACCGCGACACGAGCGGCTGCCTCTTGTTGTCGCGCAACCCCAAGGCGCATGCCCGGTTGCAGCAGGCGTTCGAGCAGGGCCTCGTCTCGAAACGCTACGTCGCGCTGCTCGACGGTGAGGTTAACGGTGAATCGGGCCTAATCGAAATGGCGCTCGGTAAGGTCAGCACGGCGGAGACCGGCTGGCGGATAGTCGAGGATCCGGACGGCAAGAAGTCGCGTACCAAATGGCGCGTGCTGGAGATCAGGGATGGGCGCTCGCTGGTCGAGTTCCTGCCCGAGACCGGGCGCACGCATCAGATCCGCGTGCATGCGGCCAGTGGCCTCGGTGCGCCGGTGGTTGGCGACGGCGTTTACGGCAAGGCGGATGGGCTGGGCATGATGCTGCATGCGCAACGCCTGATCGTGCCGCGCGCGGGCAAGCCCGATGTGCTCGCCGAAGCGCCGCTCCCCGAGCGGTTCGCCAAGGCGGGTTTCGCGGATGAGGCTGCTGCGGCGGTTTCCGACACGCCGGAGCTGTCGAGCGCGACTGGCAACGGCATGACGGGTAGCGGCGCTACGCCGGACTCCGTCGACGACTGATCGGGCCGAGGGCAGGGGCTGATGGTCGCGATCCCGATTACCCGATCGATTTCGATCGACGACAGCGAACTGATCGAGAGCACTACGCGATCGGGCGGTCCTGGTGGTCAGCACGTCAATACCACTGACAGCGCGGTGATACTGCGGTTCGACGTAGGGCTGTCGCCAGGGCTGCCGCTGGCGGTGAAGAACCGCATCGCGGTACTGGCCGGATCGCGCCTCACCCGCAATGGCGTGCTGGTACTGCGCAGCGAGGGATCGCGGTCGCAGCTGCTCAATCGACAGGAGGTCCGCGAGCGGCTTTTCGCGCTGATCAAGGACGCGACGATCGTGCCGAAAACCCGTCGTCCGACCAAGCCGTCCAAGTCGGCGAAGGCGCGGCGGGTGGATACGAAGAAGGTGCGGAGCAGCGTGAAGGCGGGCCGGGGGAAGGTGCGCGACGATTGAGCGACGGATCCGCCCTTCGCTTTTGTCCGTTACCCCAGCAATAGTCGGGGTATCCTTGAGGAACGATCAACGGGCGCCAACATGAAGGCCCCAGCTTTCGCTGGCGTGACGGAATTTGATCGTGGGGCGAGCGTTTCGATGTTGCTCGATCGCACGCTGCCGACCAAGGAAGACCATATGTACCAGTTCGATATTACCGCCGGCACCAAGGCCGATCTCTATCGCGACTTGCTCGCCGCGCTCGATGCGCTGACCGCGGACGAGCGCGATCCGATCGCGAACATGGCGAACGCGGCGGCGCTGGTGTGGGAATATCTGCCCGATCTCAATTGGGCGGGGTTCTACCGGCTGGTGCCCAAAGATCAGGGGGACGAACTCGTGCTCGGACCGTTCCAGGGCAAGGTGGCCTGCATCCGTATCCCCGTCGGCAAGGGGGTCTGTGGAGCTGCGGCGGCGACGCTGACGACGCAACTGGTCGAGGACGTGCACGCGTTTCCAGGGCATATCGCCTGCGATGCGGCCAGCCGGTCGGAACTGGTTGTGCCGGTGATCAAGGACGGCAAGCTGATCGCGGTGCTCGACCTCGACAGCCCGGAGCCGGCGCGGTTCGACAAGGAGGATGCGGCAGGGTGCGAGGCGTTGGCCGCCTTGCTCGGCCAGCGGCTCGGTTAGGACGGATTATGACGCCCCGTTTCGGGACGGCCCGTTGTCTGGCGGCACCGCCGCGTACTTGGTAAGCAACGCATCGAGATATCTGGCGTTTGCGCTGGATCGGGTGGCAAACCAGGGAGACGGACATGCGGAGGCTTTTGATCGCGAGCGCGGGGCTCGTGCTGGCAAGCGCGCCGGCAGCGGCGCAGCGGCCAACCCCCGGCGCGAACTATGCCGCGCCCGGCGCCGCCATGCAGGCGCCGATGTCACGCCCGAACCGCCCCGGTCCGATCGCAGCGCGAAACGCCATCGTACAGGCTCCGACCCGAACAGGTCCTGCGCCGCGTGCATCACGCTGGGGCAGCAAGATCGGCGGTCGCTGGTGGGGTGGTGCGAACGCCCCGGGGGGCTGGGCCGGGTATCGCCGCCCGTACCGCGGTTGGGCCGTGCCGAGCTATTGGAATACGCCCCGCTTCTACGTCAGCGACTGGTCGAACTATGGCCTCGCACAACCGACCCGGGGCTATCGATGGGCGCGCTATTACGATGACGCGGTGCTGATCGACTCGCGCGGATCGGTCTACGATACGGCAAGCGACATTGACTGGGATCGCGCCGACGGCGGCGGCTACATCGCGGCCAACCCCCGCGATTACGCCCGCAACGATTCGGTCTATTCCGGTCCGAGCGAGCGCGGGTACGCCCCGCCCCCCTACACGGATCGTCCGGCACCGCGTCGTGACACCGGTCTGGGCGGTGCGGCGATCGGCGCAGTGGCCGGCGGTGTCGCGGGCAACGTCATCGGCGGTCGTGGCAATCGGCTTGGTGGGACGTTGATCGGTGCGGGTGTCGGCGCAGCGGCCGGCTATGCGATCGACAAGACCGAGGATCGCGGCCGGCGGGCATCACCGCCGCCGGGCACAGGTTACGGTGGGGGATACGGTGCGGGCTACGCTCCGCCGCCCGCATACGCATCGGATTACGCTCCACCGGCTTATGCCAGCGACTACCCCCCGCCACCGTCCCCCTATGATGACGGATACCGGCAACCGCGTAGCTACACCGTTGCACCGGGTGGCACATGGACGTCGGCGGACGGCGCAACGACCGTCACGACGAGCGATGGCGGGTATTCGAACGGTTCGACGACCGTGGTGGTACAGTCGGCGCCGGTGACCACGACCACGACGACCACGACCGAATATTACGACACCGTGCCCTATCCCCGCAGGAAGGCCCGGCGGCGGCGGTGAGGTGCCAACCGCTTAGCCGAGCATGCCGACATAGCTCTGTGGCGGCTGGGGGAGCAGGACGCGAGCCACGACGCCGCTGCCGACGACCAGTACGAACGCGCTAGCGCCGACGAGCAATATCCTCAGCGGCGGCGGCCGATCGGCGAGCAGGACGGTCGCCAGCGCCGTCGCGATCATCGGCCACAGGTGATAGCGCAGATCCGACGCGATGCTCAGGACCGCGAAGCTTGCTTCGAGCGCAAGCGCTGACACGAGCAGCGCGGTGGCGAAGTCGCGAACCGGATCGCGCGGGCGCGACAAGCTTGCGGCAAGCGCCGTGATCGCCACGACGATCCAGGCGATCGGCCAGCCCAGCGGGGTCTCGACGGCAACGGCGGTGAGTGCCTCCCACGCGCGGGCTGAGGCACCGGGGTCGGCCAGGCCTAGCGTGTTCGGCTCGGACGCGGCAGGCGGCGCTGCGCTCGGCCAATGGAACGGGACCGACCAGCGGTCGGTCGAGTTCAGGTGCGCGAGGCGGTGGCCCGCATAGGCGATCGGATGATGCAGCGCCGCCGACGCCAACGTGACGTAGAGCGTCGACGTAGGCAGATCGCGGAGCCGGGCCATCGTCGTTCCGCAATGCGCATCGTCGCCGAGCGGATCCCAGAAGAATGGTTTGGCGCAACGCCGGGCGACCACGGTGGCCGCCTCCGAGTGGGTAAGGCCGGTGGTGGCGCTGTCCGGTGCCCGCGCGGCTATGCCTGCGAGGTCGAAGAGTGCTTGTGTCGACTCGACCCCGCTGGACTGCGCGCGGAGCAATTGGTGGTTCACGACCGGCGCGACGCCGAGCACGAGGGCCACGCCGGCAAGCGCGGTAACGAGCTTCGCTAGCGGGTGCGTCGGGCGCGGCGCGAGGGTCACGAGCAGGGGGACGACGATGAACACGGCGTTGGCGCGGACCAGCACAGCGTAGGTGATCAGCAGCGTGACGGGTATCCACATCGCGCCGGGCAATGGGCGCCGCGCAAACCGCCACCAGCCGATGATGCCGACCGCGGCGAGCAACGCGCCGGTAAGTTGCGCGTCCTTGAGGACGACGCCCTGCCAGCCGAGGAACGGTGGAAGCAGGCCGATCACAAGAATCGCCGCGGCGCTGCGACCGCGTCCGATGCGGGCCAAGGCTGCGGCGATCAGCCCGAGCCCAAACCAATAGGTGACAAGTTGCAGGATCAGCATCGGCCTCGCCCCGGGCCCGAGCGGTGCGAGCAGCGCCCAGACGCGCGCCATCGCCGGTGGGTGCCAGTCGTCATATATCCCGGACAAGACCTGCTGGTATTGCGTCACGGTGTCGTACATCGCGGTGCCCGGCCAGAAGATCGCGAGCGAGGCGATACACAGCGCTATCGCGGCAAAGGCGACGTGGCGCTGCGTGAGGCGGGAGACAGGTTCGATCGACATTCGCGGTTCCCGCACCGGTGGCTTGTACGCCGCGATGCCCCAAAGGACTCGCAGATGTCTCGGTCTTTTGAAGGGTCGCGAGCGAGGGTCAAGCCCGATAGGACCGGAACGGGATATTTTGCCCGAGGCAGCGGACGGCTCGGGTGTCGGAACGGTCGACCGGCCGTGTTCAAATCGGTGTCGGACCACCGCCCCCGATATCGAGGAGCATCGCTCTGAAGCCGCGTTCGGTCGGCTCAGGATGACGGGGGAGATGGGCGCACGATTGGGCGGAAATTCAGCGCTAAGGAAAAAGGCGGAATACGTCGCCTGACCTCAACCGTCCGGCTTACTCCTCTCCCGTCTGTACAACGGGAGAGGAGTAAGAATCAGTAGTGGATCGACCGGCCGTATGCGCCGAGCACGCTCTCATGCATCATCTCGCTGAGCGTCGGGTGCGCAAACACCGTTTCCATCAGTTCGGCTTCGGTCGTCTCGAGCTGGCGTGCCACCACATAGCCCTGGATCAGCTCGGTGACTTCCGCTCCGACCATGTGCGCGCCGAGCAGTTCGCCGGTCTTCGCGTCGAACACCGTCTTCACGAAGCCCTCCGCCTCGCCAAGCGCGATCGCCTTGCCGTTGCCGATGAAGGGGAATTTGCCGACCTTCAGCTCGTAACCGGCTTCCTTCGCCTTCGCCTCGGTCATGCCGACGCTCGCGACCTGCGGGCGCGAATAGGTGCAGCCGGGGATGTTGGCCTTGTCCATCTGGTGCGGCGAACCGCCGGCGATCTTCTCGACTGCGATGATACCCTCGTGGCTGGCCTTGTGCGCGAGCCACGGCGCGCCGGTGACGTCGCCGATCGCCCAGATGCCGTCGACGTTGGTGCGGCCATAGCCGTCGGTTTTGATATGCCCGCGGTCGGTCTCGACGCCGAGCGCCTCCAGCCCGATATTCTCGGTGTTGGGGACGATGCCGATCGCGATGATAGCGTGGCTGAAGGTCTCTTCGGAAACCTTGCCGTCCTTCGCCTTGATCTTGGCGGTCACGCCGTTGGCCGATGGGGAGAGGCCCTCCAGACCGGTCTGGGTCAGCAGCTTGATGCCCTGCTTCGACAGCGCCTTGTCCATGAACGCGGAGACTTCCTCGTCCTCGACGGGGAGGATGCGCGGGAGCATCTCGACGATCGTTACGTCGGCGCCCATGTCGTTGTAGAAGCTGGCGAACTCGACGCCGATCGCGCCCGAACCGATGACGAGCAGCTTGGTTGGCATCTCAGTCGGGACCATCGCGTGGCGGTAGGTCCAGATCCGTTCGCCATCGGCCTTCGCGAACGGCAGGTCACGGGCGCGGGCGCCGGTCGCGACGATGATGTTCTTGGCTTCGAGTTCGACGGTCTTGTCGCCCTGCTTGACGCTGAGCTTGCCCTTTGCGGTAACAGTGCCGACGCCCTCGACGACGGTCACCTTGTTCTTCTTCATCAGGCCCTTGACGCCCGCGTTTAACTGGCCCGCGACCTTGCGCGAGCGGTCGACTACCTTGGCGAGGTCGAAACCGACATTGTCCGCCTTCAGGCCGTAGCTCTCGGCGTTCTGCATGTAGTGGTAGATTTCGGACGTGCGCAGCAGCGCCTTGGTCGGGATGCAGCCCCAGTTGAGGCAGATGCCGCCCAAGCGCTCACGCTCGACGATCGCGACCTTCAGGCCGAGTTGCGACGCGCGGATCGCGGCGACGTAACCGCCGGGACCCGAGCCGAGGATGACGAGATCATAGGTATCGGCCACGGTAGAATCCTTTGGATCAGTTGGTTTCGAGCGGCACGGGCCGCGGTTTGCGATCGTCGCCGACCGCCACGAAGATGAAGCGCGCCTGCGTCACTTTGCAGCTGTCGTTGCTGTGGCGCGCGCGACGCCAGGCCTCGACCTCGATCGTCATCGAGGTACGGCCGACGCTGACGAGGTCGGCGTAGACCGACACTTCGTCGCCGACGACGACCGGCATGTGGAATTTCATCGCGTCCGCCGCGATGGTGACGGCACGGCCGCCGCTACGCCTGGAGGCGGCCGAACCGGCGGCAAGATCCATCTGGCCCATCAGCCAGCCACCGAAGATGTCGCCGTACGGGTTGGCGTCGGCGGGCATTGCCGTCACGCGGATCGTCGGCGCTTTGTTGGGGGGCAGTTCGGTCACGCTTTACTCCTGCGGGTCTGGCTACCGTTCCGGACATCGAGACGGCGAGCGCGGAGCAGTGGCCCAACGCCCATCGCTACCGTCGCCACCATCGCTGCCGCACCGCACGACCAGATCACATCCTGTCCGAGCGGGTAGGACCATGCCGCCGCCCAGGTCATCGCCACCGCCGCCACGAGTCCTGCAACGATGTGCAGGATCTCGATGGTGGTGCCCGAAAGCGACCTGAACGACGATACCAGGCCCATCTCAGGCGAGCATTCCCAGCGGGTTCTCGACGAGGTGCTTGAACGCCTTCATGAACTGGGCGCCGTCGGCACCGTCGATCGCGCGGTGATCGAAGCTGCCGGTTGCCGACATCACGGTCGCGACGGTCAGTTCGTCGCCGACGACGTACGGACGCTTCTCGCCCGCGCCGACCGCCAGGATCATCGCCTGCGGTGGGTTGATGACCGCGTCGAACTGCGTGATGCCGAACATGCCCATGTTGCTGATCGAGGCGGTGCCGCCCTGATATTCTTCCGGCTTCAGCTTGCCGTCGCGGGCGCGTGCGGCGAGGTCCTTCATCTGCATCGAGATCGACGACAGCGATGCGGTATCGGCACCGACGATGATCGGCGTGATCAGACCCGAGGGCGTGCTGACCGCGACGGAGATGTCGGCGCGCTGGAAGGTGATCAGCTGGTCCGGCGTGAACATGACGTTGCAGGTCGGGACCTGCATGAGCGCCACGGCCTGCGCCTTGATCAGCAGGTCGTTGACCGACAGCTTCACGCCGCGCGCCTCGAGGCTCTTGTTCAGTTCGCCGCGCAGCTTGAGCAGTGCGTCGAGGCGGATGTTCACGGTGAGGTAGATGTGCGGAACGGTCTGCTTCGACTCGGTCAGGCGACGCGCGATCGTCTTCCGGACGTTGCTGAGCTTCGTCGCCTCGTGCGGGATATCCGGCACGATCGCGGGCTTCGCGGCGGGAGCGGGGGCAGCAGCGGAAGCGGTCGGAGCGGCCGCTTCGGTCTTTGCAGCAGCCGCAGCGCCCGGCTTCGCACTGTCGACGTCCGCCTTGACGATGCGACCCTTGGGACCGGAACCCGAGACGGAGCCGAGATCGATGCCCTTGTCTGCAGCGAGGCGGCGCGCGAGCGGGCTTGCCTTCACGCGGTCACCGCTGGCGGCGGGCTTGGCCGCACCGGCATCGTCGGGACGGCCGTGATCCTCGGCCGATGCCTCGGTTCGCGCGACCGGCTTGGCCTCGCTGCCGGTGGCGTTCGGATCCTTGGGATCGGGCTTGGCTTCCGATTCCTTGGCGGCTGGCTCGGGAGTCTCGCTCTTGGTGGGAGCGGACGACACGGACGACGCGTCCTCGCCCTCTTCGGCGATAATCGCGATTACGGTGCCGACCTTCACGTTGTCGGTACCTTCGGCGACGAGGATCTTGACCACCGTGCCTTCGTCGACGGCTTCGAATTCCATCGTCGCCTTGTCGGTTTCGATCTCGGCCATCAGGTCGCCGGATTTCACGACGTCGCCCTCCTTTATCAACCATTTGGCGAGGGTTCCCTCCTCCATGGTCGGGGACAGGGCAGGCATCTTGATCTCGATCGACATGGATTTCCCCAAGGCGTGACGTAACGGCATGCCTACTCGCGCCCTCGTCCGCTCGGGTCAACCCCGTCGGCACAAGTGCGTGGTCTTGCGCAGCGTCCGGCTTCGGGCCACCTACGTCCGATAACGGGGGCGACAATGCGCATTTATCTGGTGGTTATCGACGACAGTCCGGAAGCGGGCATCGCCCTGCGCTTCGCCGCGCGTCGCGCCGTGAAGACGGGCGGCGGCGTCGAGATCCTCACCGTGATCCCGCCGCAAGAGTTCATCGCGTTCGGCGGCGTCCAGGCGACGATCGAGGAAGAGGCGCGGCTGCATGCCGAGGGGCTCGTCGCCGGCGCGGCGGGGACCCTGCTGGAGGAATCCGGTTTGCGTCCGTCGATTACCGTTCGGGAAGGTGAAAGCCCGAAGATCATCCGGGAGATGATCGCGGCGAACCCGGATATTGCGGCGTTGGTGCTGGGCGCGGCGGCGATCGGTGCCCCTGGCGAACTCATCGCGCATTTCGCCGGCACCGACGCAGGGGCTTTGCCGGTGCCGGTCATGATCATCCCGGGATCGCTGACGCGCGAGGCGATCGACCGGCTGAGTTGAGCGCGTGGGATGTTGTTCTGGTGCCGCGCATAGGCGGCGGGTAGTCACGCGACAGGTTCCGGCAGCCTTTGGTCCAGCAGGCGTTCGACCCGATCGATTCCGGTCTGGGTGAGTTGCAGCGCATCGATGCCGGGAAGCACCGGCTCGAGGAGGGTCTTCGATTGCAGTACGCGCAACCAGCGCGAGATCGTCGCCGACGATAGCGATAGATGGTCGGAGATCATCGCCGTCGAGGCGATCCGTCCCTCGGCTTCGGCGACATAGGTCTGCAGCAGAATCGTCCATGCATGATCGGCGAAAAGATCGGCCCCGAGAAGCTCGTCGCGCGCCCGCACGATCTCGATCAGGTCCCGGGCGCGACGCCACAGTCGATGCGGCGCCATTTCATGGCCAGTCATGTCGTCGACCGTCGACAATGTGCCTACGAGTTGACCGCCATCACTTCCTGCAAGCCGCGAAACCTGAACTTCCATCGTGATGATGTCGCCCTTGCCGCCGATATAGCGCTTCCGGATACGGGTCGATTGTCCGTTCGGCCGCAATGCGGCGATCTTGGTCAAGTTGAGCGCGAGATCATCGGGGTGGGTGATGGAGGTATATGAAATGCCGATGAGTTGGTCACGATGACGCTGCAGCATCGTCGCGACCGGTTCATCGATCGCGAGAATAACACCGTCCGCGCTCGAGATAGAATGCCCGACAACCACCGACTGCTCCTACAAGTCAAACATATGTTTAGCATGAAGTATGAAAAAAATCTCATACTTCGATTAGGTTGCCGCCAAATACCTTTTGTAAGGATGCGACAAGGCTGTCGACCGTACTGGAATACTGGAAGATCAGCGAACGCTGGAAACGTCGCATTTATGACTTGAGCCGGGAGACCGATCGCGTCACGGTTCGCGGATGCCCATCCTCGTCGTACCCCTGCTTCTGGCAGCCGCCTCGCCGTCCTCACCACCCGTCCGGTTGCCTGCGCCGTCGACGACGCGATTGAAGGCCGACGTCACGACGATGGTCGATTTCGGTACGCGTCATACGGCGTCCACCACCACCGATCCTCGGCGTGGCATCGGTGCGGCGCGGACCTGGGCGGCGCAACGCTTTACCCAGATCGGCGCATCCTGTGGCGGGTGTATCGTTGTCGACCGGATCGCGCGGACGTTCACGGGGCCGCGGGCACCGACGGGTGTCGTGGTCGAGGATGTGCTCGGTATCCAGAAGGGCCGCGATCCCAATCGCGTCGTGATCGTCGGCGCGCATATCGACAGTCGGGTGACCGACGTGATGAACGTGACGTCCGATGCGCCCGGTGCCAACGACAACGCATCGGGGGTGGCGCTGGTGCTGGAGGCGGCGCGGCTGCTCTCGCAGCACAAGTTCGATGCTACGATCGTCTACGCGGTCTTTTCGGGCGAGGAGCAGGGCCTGTGGGGTGCCGAGCTGCTTGCCGACACCGCGAAGGCGCGTGGCTGGAACGTTTCGGCGATGCTCAACAACGATATCGTCGGTAACACGGTCGGGCAGGGCGGCGTGCGGGTCGCCGACAAGGTGCGGGTATTTTCCGAGGGCATACGGGCGTCCGAGGATATGGTCGCGCAACAGGGACGCCGCGCCGAGGGGGGCGAGGACGATGGCCCGAGTCGCGCTCTCGCCAAGGCGATTGACGGGATCGCCAGCGGCCTTCCCGGCGGCCTCGATGTGATGCTGGACCGGCGTCCGGATCGGTTTGGGCGCGGCGGCGATCACGAACCCTTCCTGAAGCTTGGCTATCCCGCGGTACGGTTTTCGGTCGCGGCCGAGAATTGGGATCGCCAGCATCAGGATCTGCGTACAGAAAATGGCGTCGTCTATGGCGACACGATCGACGGCATGGATTTTCCGTACCTGGCCAAAGTGACCGCGATAAACATTGCAACGATCGCTCGGATCGCCGACGCGCCAGCAGCGCCTGAGGACGTTTCGATCGCGGGCGCGCTGTCGCGCGATACGACGGTCAAATGGACCGCCGTGCCCGGCGCGGCGCGTTACCGCGTCCGGTGGCGCCGAAACGATATGCAGGGTTGGACGGACGTCCGCGACGTGACTGGTACGCAGGCGGTTCTGACGCAGGTGCCGGTCGATGACAATTTCGTCGGCGTGTCGTCCTTGTCGGCGAGTGGCGTCGAGAGCGTCGTCAGCTTTGCAGGGCGCGAACGGCGCCGGTAACAAGCGGCGATAACCAGCAGGCGGTAATCAACAGGCAGGGCCGCGGCTGCCCGATTAGGCGGCCGCCGATGTCTTCCATCCGCGGTGTGCCAGCGCGCGGGCTTCCTTGACCGGGAGCGGACGGCCGAAATAATAGCCCTGAACCTTGGTGCAGCCGAACGACTGGACCATCCGGTGCTCCGCCTCGGTCTCGACGCCTTCGGCGGTCGTTGCCATGCCAAGGCTTTCGGCAAGTGCGACGACGGCGCGGATGATCGCGATCGCCTCGCGTACGCCCTTGGCAGCATCCTGGACGAAGCTGCGGTCGATCTTGATCGACGAAAAGCGCGTCCGGCTGAGATAGCCGAGCGATGAATAGCCGGTGCCGAAATCGTCGAGGCTAAGGCGCACGCCCAGGTCGAGGACGCGCTCCAGGACCTTGGCGACGCCCAATCCCTCATGCATGAAGACGCTCTCGGTCACTTCCAGCTCGAGCCGTTCGGCAGACAGGCCGGTGCTGGCGAGTGCGCCGGTGACGGTCGTCACGAAACCGGGGTTCTGCAATTGATCGGGGGAGACGTTGACCGCGATCCGAAAGACGGACGGCCAGTGTGCCGCCTCTGCGCATGCCGTCCGCAGCACCCAGGCGCCGATATTCGCGATCAGCCGGGTTTCCTCGGCGAGCGGAATGAACTTGTCGGGCGACACGGTGCCGAATTCCGGGCTGTCCCAGCGCAGCAGTGCCTCGAACCCCAACAGGCTGCAGGTTTCGGCGTCGACGACGGGTTGGTAGACGAGATGCATCTCGCCGTTTTCGACCGCAGTACGAAGCGCGATTTCGAGAACGCGGCGTTCTTCGGCCTGGACGTGAAGCTGGGGCTCGTAGCTGCGAAAGACACCGCGGCCCGCATCCTTGGCGCGGTACAGCGCGAGATCTGCGGAGCGGATGAGCATTTCCGCGGTGCGGCCATCGCGTGGGCCGATCGCGAGACCGATGCTGGCGCCGATGTAGAGCGTATGCGCGTCGATCTCGTAGGGGAGTGACAGCGAGTCGATGATCCGCTGGGCGAGCGATCCCAGCGTGGCCTGATCACTGGCGTCGCGCACGACGACGGCGAACTCGTCACCGCCCAGCCGGCCGCAGAGTTCGTTGTCGGTCATCAACTGGCTCAGCCGTTCGGAGACGCGGCTCAGCAGGCGATCGCCGATCGGGTGACCGAGCGTGTCGTTGACCGCTTTGAACCGGTCGAGGTCGAGCATCATGAAGGCGTATCGGCCGCCCCATGTGCCCGCATCGTTGATCGTTCGGACGAGCGTTTCGTTGACCATCAGCCGGTTGGGCAGGCCGGTCAGTGTGTCGAAGCGCGCCATCCGGTTGATCTTGTCGACGGACGCGCGTTGTTCGGTGATGTCGGAGCCGACACCGCGAAACCCGCTGAACACGCCGCGCTCGTCGAAGCGCGGCGATGCCGCAATCTCCCACCAGCGGGCTTCGCCGTCGATCTGCACGGGCAAGCGGAGATCGCGAAAGCTCTCGCGCGTCTTCATCTTTTCCGCGAGCGTCCGTAAGCCGGTGGCGAAGTCACCGGTCTCCCAGGTCGGGCCGGCGAGAACCTGAAGCAGCGGCATGCCGTCGATGCTGACCGGATCGAGGCCAAGGGCGAAGGCGAAGCGCGGCGACGCGCGAATGATGCGACGCGCGGCATCGGTTTCCCACAGCCAGTCGGCACTGGTTTCCTCGAACTCCCGCAGCAACAGACTGACCGTCTCGTCGCGTTCGTCGAGCGCCATCTCGCTAGCGTGCAGCAGCATCAGCGTGCGGGCACGGCTGACGCACACCAGCATCAGCAGCAGCGTGAAGACCAACACGCCGACCGCTGCCGCGGTCGTTCCGGCGATTGCGAGCTGGATGGTGACCGCGATGCCCAGGAAGCCCAGGAAGATCAGCGTTCCCAGCGTCAGCGGCGCCATCGCGAATGCCGCGCCGGTCATCAGCGCACACAGAGTAAGCCCCAGACCGGCGGTCGTTCCGGATGGTGCATGCTGACAGAACAAGGCGGGTACGGTCGACCATGTCAACGCCAGTAGCAGTCCTTCCCAGCCGGTGTTCTGCACCTCGCGCAGGGCCGTTTGGCCGTCACCCAGCCGAGGGGAGCTGAGACGGCGGACGCCGATGCCGATCGTGACGACCAGCAGCGCGCCGACCCAGGTGGCGATCTGCCACCGCGGCGTGGTGCTATAGACCAGCAGCGCTGTGACAGTCGCGGCAACGAAATTCGCGGCAAGCATGACGAGCGTCATCCGGCGCCCGCCGCGCAATTGGGCGGCGCGGATCCGGCTCCATTCGGACGGATCGGAGCCGTCGCGCAAGCCGAGCAACAGGGGAAGCGTGACGGCGGCTCTGCGCAACGGCGAAGGGGTTTGGATACTCACGGGCCGAACCGTACCGAACTTTGGTTAGCGGAACATTGGCCCCTTGCCGTCCGGAGCACGGTTCATCCGACTCCTGGGTCCGCCCGGCGCGTCCTAGCCGATACGGACACGCCGGAGGGCCTCAATGACAGAGCTATTTAGGCTGCGATATCATACGGTTTGATATCGCCACTGAGATACAGATTGCGTGCCTTGGCGCGGCTGAGCTTGCCCGACGAGGTGCGCGGCAGGGTGCGGGGCGGAATCAGTTCGATCAGGCAGTTTATGCCGGTCACGGAGCGGACGCGCTCGCGAATCTCCTCGCGCAGGCGGAGGCGTTCCGCCTCGTCGGAACTGCGGCACTGGACCAGCACGGCGGGGGTTTCCTCACCGCCCGGGGTGGTGATCGCGAACGCGGCGATGTCACCGGCCTTGAAGCCCGGAAGCTGTTCCACCGCCCATTCGATGTCCTGCGGCCAGTGATTCTTGCCGTTGACGATGATCATGTCCTTCGCACGGCCGACGATGTAGATGTAGCCGTCGGACATGTAGCCCATGTCGCCGGTATCGAGCCAACCGTCGGACATGCACGCCTCGGTCGCGGCATCGTCGCGGAAATAGCCGACCATCACCGACTTGCCCTTGCACCAGACTTTCCCGATCGCCCGCTCGGGGAGGGGCGTGCCGTCCTCTTCGCGGATCTCGATTCTCATGTCGCGGACGGGTTTGCCGCAATTGACGATCGCGCGGTAGCGCTGGGGGCGGTCACCGCCGCGGCTGCCACCGGAAAGCTGGGTTTCCTCGACCAGTTCGACGCGGATACCTTCGCCAGGGGGCATCAGCGATACCGCGAGCGTCGCCTCGGCAAGGCCGTAGCTCGGCAGGAATGCGCTGGCCTTGAAGCCCGCATCGGCGAACGCGTCGACGAACGACTGCATCACGTCGGGGCGGATCATGTCGGCGCCATTGCCCGCCACGCGCCAGCGCGACAGGTCGAAACGGTCGCTCGCCTTGGTCTGCGACGACATGCGACGCGCGCAAATATCGTAGCCGAAGGTCGGCGAATAGCTGAGCGTCGTACCCGTGTTGCGGCTGATGAGATCGAGCCAGGCGAGCGGACGGCGCGCGAAATCCTCGGTCTTCAAATAATCGGTCGAGACCTGATTGGCGATCGGCGACAGGAAGCAACCGACCAGTCCCATGTCGTGATACCAGGGCAGCCACGAGACGCAGCGATCGGTGTCGCACACCTCCATGCCGTGGCTGTGCGCGGCCAGGTTGTTGAGCAGGGCGGCATGCGTGATGACCACGCCGTGCGGAAAGCGCGTCGATCCGCTCGAATATTGCAGATACGCGATGTCGTCGGGCTTCGCCTCGGGCAAGGCTGCAGCGGGAGCGTCGCGCGTTGCGAACTCGGACCAGTCGACGCCGACGGTGCCGGACAGGCGCGCCGCTTCGCCCGCCATCTGGGCGAGTTCGGGTGGAAAGATCAGCATCTTCGGATCGCAGCTGGCCAGCTGGACCCGAAGCTGTTCGATGTAGGATTCACGGCCGCCGAACGAGGTCGGCAGCGGCAGCGGTACGGGCCATGCGCCGGCATAGACGACGCCGAAGAACAGTGCGGCGAACTCCGGTCCGGTCTCTGCGACCAGCGCGATGCGATCGGCCGGTCCGACCCCGGCGGCGATCAGACGATCGGCCATCGCTCGCGCATCGGCGCGGAGTTGGGCATAGGGATAGGCTTGCGACAATGTACCGCGGGCGTCGTGAAAATTCAGCCCGCGGTTACCACTGGCGGCGTAATCGAGCGCTTCGCCCAGCGTACCGAAATCGGCGAACCGGCGCGGCAGGGCGTCTTCGGTCGGCGTCGCAACGATCGTCGCCGCGGTCTGGCCGCCCTTCTGAAGCGTCTCTGTCGTCATCGCAGTTCCTGTCTCTGGCGTCTTGCCCGGCATGGCGGTCGAACGCACCCCGCCTATTTCTAGTCTAGCCGTTCAACTTCGGGTGCCAGTGTGGCACAATGATGGCGTGTCCAACGATGACGACTCCGATCGCGCAACAGGGCGCCCCAAAAGCCGCGGCAAGGACGGCGGTGCCGGGCTGAAAGGCGGGCTTGGTGGCGGGCGGGGAAACTCGCGTGGCGGCGGGCGTAATGCCGAACGTGCGCCGCCCAAGCCGCTGGATGCTGCGGCGCTGGAACGCATGGCGCTTCGCTACGTCGAGCGGTTCGCGACGACGCGCGGGCGGCTGACCGATTACCTGATGCGCAAGATCCGCGAACGCGGCTGGGATGGAGGTTCCACCGAAGCGTCGGCCGAGCCCGCCGAACTGGCGCAACGGATGGCGGACCTAGGCTATGTCGACGATCGCGCCTTTGCCGAACAGCGTGCTGCGGCAATGCAGCGGCGCGGACTGGGCGCACGGCGCGTTGCGGGTGCGTTTCGTGAGGCCGGGATCGACGAGGGCGACGCGGAATCGGTCGCGCCAGCAATCGCCGATCGTGCGGTCGAATCCGCTCTCGCCTTTGCGCGGCGCAAGCGAATCGGACCTTACGGCAATGGCGACGGGGATCGGAAACTGCACGAGAAACAGCTCGCGGCGATGATGCGCGCGGGGCATCGGTTCGATCTCGCCCGCAGAATTGTCGCTGCACCGCCGTCCGATACACCCGAATTGGTTGATTTCGACTGATTGATCGCAACGGATTCGTTGCGGCTGCGACGAAGCGTGCTAGCAAGGGGCCTAGGGGTGTAACAATGCGTAACGATACGCAGCAGGATGCGGATATGACGGCGCATGCCGTATCGACGATGATTGCGGTCGCCGAGCCCAGTTCGGCGCCTGTGCTCGGCGTAGCGTCCGGGCTGACCTCGACCATTTCCGAAGTGCGAGCGATCGGCGGCGTGATAAAGTGGTTCGACGTGACGCGCGGCTTCGGCTTTGCGGTCGCGGACGACGACGCGATTGGCGATATCCTCGTGCATTTCTCCGTTCTGCAGCCGCATGGCCGCCGCAGCCTTCCCGAGGGCGCGCGGGTCGAAACGCTGTCGGTACAGCGCGGTCGCGGGCTTCAGGCGCGCGAGATCGTCTCGATCGACATGACCAACGCGGTGGAGGAGACGGTCCGCGTGCCGTCCTTTACCGACCGGGTCGATCCGATTGCGATGATCGATGCCGCCGGGCCGTTCGAGCCGGTCGTCGTCAAATGGTTCAATCGTCTCAAGGGCTATGGTTTCCTGGTACGCGGCGCTGACGGCAGTGACATCTTCGTCCATATGGAAACGCTGCGTCGTGCCGGAATCGAATCGGTCGAACCCGATCAGCCGCTGCGGGCGCGGGTCGTCGCAGGACGGAAGGGGCCGTTGGCGGTCGCCGTAGATGAGGATCTGGAATGAGGGCTCTTGCCAAGGCCGGGTTGGCCGCGGTGCTCGTTATCGGTGTTGGCGCTGGTGGGATCGCGTACATGCAGAGCAATACCAAGACCGAGAGCAGATCGGTCGTCACGCTGCCACTCACGATCAAAAGTACGAATGGCGCGCATGTGTTCGTGGTCGAGAGTGCGAAGACGGCGGACGAACAGCAACGCGGTCTGATGTACCGGACTGATCTGAAACCCGATGGCGGGATGCTGTTCTGGCCGTATCCGGTTGGCGGCGGCGCACCTCGCGATGCCAATTTCTGGATGAAGAATACGCCGAGTCCGCTCGATATTCTCTACATTCGCGCGGACGGGACGATCGCGCGGATCGCCGAGAACACCGTGCCGTTTTCCGAAGCGCCGATCCCGTCCGGCGAACCGGTCGGTGCGGTACTCGAATTGATGGGCGGTCGGTCGGCCGAACTCGGCATTGCGGAAGGCGATCGGGTGACGTGGGACAAGAACGCCCGGTGATGGCCGTCATGCCGGCTCGTGTAGCGCAAACTGTAAAGAGAACGGCGACGCGGTTCGCCACGATCTTGGTTGAAGCCGCTTCCTACTCGGGTTAAGCGCACCGGCATGGGCTTTCTTGCATCGACTTTCACGTGGTGGAACGGCGCCACCCTCGGCACCAAATTCGGCTTGCGCAGCATGGCGAAGAAGGGCGAGGACGCGCTCGGCAACGTCTATTACGAGGGCGGCAAGGATACTGCCGGCAACCCCCGCCGCTGGGTGATCTATCAGGGCGCGACCGACGCGAGCCGCGTCCCGCCCGCATGGTTCAGCTGGCTGCATCATCAGGTCGACGATGTTCCCGACCGCGCACTGCCGCCGGTGCGGGCCTGGCAGAAGCCGGCTGTGCCCAACATGACCGGTACTGCACTGGCCTATCGGCCGTCGGGTGCGCTCGAAAAGGGCGGCACGCGTGCGCAGGCTACCGGTGATTACGAAGCCTGGGCGCCTGAAGGGTGAACTTGCGCTGGCTTGCCGCGGCCGTGCTGGTCGTGGTGCTGGGCGTCGGCGGGTGGTTCGGCTATCGCGCGCTGAATACGTCCGGAACAGCAGCCGGAGTCGTTCAACAGGACCTGCCGATGGCAGGCGAGCCGGCGAACTCCTCAGTCGAGACGATCGATACCCGCGCGGCGACGATCGCGAACGGCGGGACGCCGATGGCGCAACGCGTGGCGGTACTCGGCCTTCTCAACAAACGTAACGGCGAGACGCGGGATGTCACGCTGAAGCCGGGTCAGGCGACGCGGATGGGTGACGTGGTCTTACGTCTGCGCGCCTGCGAACAGACAGCACCTTGGGAGCAGGAGCAACTGACGGGGGCGTTCGTTCAGGTGTTGGTTCGCGGAGTGGACTCCCATTGGCGCCGAACGTTTTCGGGCTGGCTCTACAAGGAGCGTCCGGCCCTGAACGCCGTGCAGCATCCGGTCTACGACGTCTGGACCAAAAGCTGCGCGATGACGTTCCCCGAGACGGGCCCCGATACCGCGCCGGTCGTTCCGACTGCGCCGGCCAGCCGGTCCAGCGCCCGGAAATCTCCTGCCGCCATACCGAGCGATGCGGGTGCCGCGCCGACGACCCCGTCCAGCGAAGCGGCGAGCAACGCGACGTAGTCCGCGCGCTCGATCTCGACTGCGCCGAGCGAGGCGAGGTGCGAGGTCTGGAACTGGCAGTCGAGCAGCGTGAAGCCACCGACGCGCAGGCGTGCGACCAGATGCGCGAGCGCGACCTTCGAGGCATCGGTCGCGCGGCTGACCATGCTCTCTCCGAAGAATGCCCGACCCAGGGCGAGCCCGTAGAGCCCGCCAACCAGCTTGCCGCCGTCCCAGCATTCGACCGAATGTGCGAAGCCCATCGCATGCAGGGTCATGAAGACGCGTTCTATGCCGGCGTTGATCCAAGTCTCGGGCCGGCCGGCGACGCTTTCGGCGCAGAGGTGGAGGACATTCTCGAACGCCGTGTCGACGGTGACCTGAAAGCGATCGGCGACGATCGTCTTGCGCAGCGATCGCGAAACCCGAAACGCGTCGAGCGGCAATACGGCACGGCGGCGCGGTTCGACCCAGTAGACGCTGGCGGCATCGCGGCTGTCGGCCACCGGAAAGACGCCTACCGAATAGGCGCCGAGGACGAGGTTGGGGTCGAGGACGTCGCTCATCGGGCAAGCCGCTGTTCGACCCGTCGCCACAAATCGGCAAACGCCCGTGCCGCAGCGGATTTCGGCTGGAAGACGCCGACCGGCGCGCGTTTCGATGCCATCGCCTCGATCCCGCTCGCCATCGGGATCACCGGCCAATCGGGGTGCCGGGCGAGCGCTTCGGCATGCAATGCGCGACGCTTGTCGACCATGACATGAACCGGCAGGAACGGAGTCCGTCCACCGAGATGGGCGACGACGGCGTCATAGGCGCGGGTCGATAAGGGCGAGGGAATGACCGGCACGACGATGAGGTCGGCGGCTCGCATGACCTGATCGGCAGTTTCGGTCAGGCCAGGTGGGCAATCCAGGACGACGCGGTCGTAACCGGCGAGGTCTGACACCAGTTTTGCCAGCCGCTTCTTCTTGTCGAGATCGTAGAAGAGCTGGTCCAGCCCACGCAACGACGCATCGGCGCCGATAAGGTCGAGATGGGGGTATGCAGTTGGCCGCGCCTGGTCGCGAACGCCGATGTCCTTGGTGAACATCGCATGCGCCTGATCGGTGGATCCGCTCCTGGTCTTGGCGCCGCTATTCAGTATCCAGGTCGCGGCGGCCTGGGGGTCGAGATCCCAGAGCAATGTTCGCCGCGCCGAAAGCGCGGCAGCACACCATGCGAGGTTTACGGCGAGCGTCGTTTTGCCGACGCCGCCCTTCAGGCTGTAGATCGCTAATGTTGCCATGCTGCACACGGTGCCGGGCCGGCGGCGTCCGGGCAAGGGTGCATGACACAAAGAAAAACGGCCGGCGGGGAAACCGCCAGCCGTTTTTTCAACCGTTCAAGCCAGGATCTTGGCCGTACAAACCTTATGAGTGGCAGATTTGCGCCGACTTGCCTGGACGGGTCAACGTGACGCTATCCTCGTCGCCGGCCATCGACCAGCCGCCGTCCGCGGTCTTCGGCGAACCGGCGACGTCCGACTTCAACGTGGTAGCGGGACCATTCTGCTTGGTGCGAACCACGGCCTGCTTGTCGCCCTGGAAGAACGTCACGTACAACAGGCTGTTGTCCTTGCAGCGTAGCGTCTTTTCCGACTTGATCGCGGGCGGCAGTTCGACCGGAGCGGCGTTCGCCAGCGTGTTCGCCATGGGATCGGGATTGGAGTCGATCACCTCCGGCGAGGCGGGCTTGGAGTTGCAGGCGGCCAGCGCAAGCAGCGCGGCAACGGCGGTGATGGGGATGATCTTCATAGCGGGATTCCGCTTCGCGCATGCAGCATAGGGCGTCAAGGTGTTTGCGCTACCATCGCAATATGTGACGATGAACAGGTCAGCGTTGCTGACGAGTTGATCGAGATAGCTCCATGGCCTGACAGGAGGGGCGGGGCGGAAGGATCAGTGCCTTTTCGATCCACGACCTTGTGATCGGCGCAGGTCCATAAGGCGCAATTCGTCCGGATCGATCGGCGTCGCAATATGCGTCACGACCAGAGCGTTGCCGCGATCACGCCTGATTCGTGCTCCCCTGTTCGGCAACCTTGGTGCGCCGATACCAGAGGCTGCGTTGCAGGACGGAGGCGGGGTTTAGCGCGCCAAACTTTCGATGGGTTGCTCGCGACTGGCGCTGCCGCCATCTAGCGGGGATGCACACGATACCTGACACGCTTGCCCTGATCGGCAATACCCCGCTGGTTCGGCTCAAGGGGCCCAGCGACGCAACGGGCTGCGATATCTTCGGAAAATGCGAGTTCGCGAATCCCGGCGCGTCGGTGAAGGACCGTGCTGCGCTGTTCATCGTCGAGGATGCGGAGGCGCGCGGCCTGCTCCAGCCCGGCGGCACGATCGTCGAGGGGACTGCGGGTAACACCGGTATCGGCCTTGCGCTCGTCGCCAATGCCAAGGGCTACAAGACGATCATCGTCATGCCCGAGACGCAAAGCCGGGAGAAGATGGATACGCTGCGGGCGTTGGGTGCCGAACTCGTGCTCGTGCCGGCTGCGGCATTCTCCTCGCCGTGCCATTTCGTCCACACCTCGCGCCGGATCGCCGAAGAAACGCCGGGCGCGATCTGGGCCAACCAGTTCGACAATATCGCCAACCGTCGCGCGCACATCGTCGGCACCGCGGAAGAAATTTGGAACCAGATGGAAGGCCGGGTCGACGGCTTCACCTGTGCGGCCGGTACCGGCGGCACGATCGCCGGCGTCGGGCTGGGATTGAAGGCCAAGGACGAGGCGGTCTGCATAGCGCTCAGCGACCCGCACGGCGCGGCGCTCTACAATTACTACGCGCACGGTGAGCTGAAGTCGGAAGGGTCGTCTGCCGCCGAGGGTATCGGGCAGGGGCGGATTACCGCCAACCTCGAAGGCGCGCCGATCGATACGCAGTTCCGAATCTCGGATCAGGAAGGCTATGCCTGGGTACGCCGGTTGCTCGACGACGAGGGACTATGTCTCGGCCTGTCCTCCGGTATCAACGTGGCGGGCGCGGTCGCCCTGGCGCGTCATCTGGGACCGGGTAAGCGCATCGCGACGATCCTGTGCGATACCGGATTTCGGTACCTATCGACGTTGTACGATCCCGAATGGCGCGCATCCAAGGGGCTCGATTGAGGCCGGACGGGCCCGAGAATCGACAACTGGACGGTGGTCGGGTATCGGGGCGGGACAAGATGAAGTCGTCGAATGATCCCTATCAGCGCATGCAGCGCGTTAAAGTCGGCCTGATCGGGCTTGCCGCGGTCGTGCTGTTGATCGGGCTTGCCAGCGCGATCATCGGTTCGGCAAGCCGCGAGCGGCCGGTGGCGGCGGCCGGGGCAGCCCAGCCCGACGTGGTCGCGAACATGGGTATGACGAACAGCGCCGACGCAGCCGACTCCGGCGAGCCTCTGGCCGAAATGGGTGTCGCCCCGAGTGGTAACGGGCAAGCCCCGACCCGCTGACGCCGACTGCTTCCCCGGATTGAACAGTAACCGTGGCGGTTCGCTTGACGCGATTCGCATCATGACGAATTTTCGCCTGGGTACGACGAGACTGCTCGTTCGCACGCCATCCGCGCCGGATCCCCGGAAATCCCCAGCCTACCGTCCCTAACGGCGCGTTAATCCGCGTCGTGGAGCCCAATTTTCCCCGATTTGATCAGCGAAACCGACCGTGGATTCCGTCCAATCCCCAAAAATCCCGTTGCGTCCCTGAGGCGCTATGGTAGATGGAGGTTAATACAGGGGCACGTTCACCGTTTGCTGATGGCGCGGTCGGGACGCGACGATGGTCGTGTTTCGAAACGGTGAAGCGTGTGCGCCATTTCGAAGGGTTTTGGCGTGTCGGTACGTGGTCGCTATCAAGGAGACGGTATCGGCCTTGTCGACGACAAGGGCCGGGTAGCCATCCCTTCGGCACTCCGCACCACGCTCTCGGCAAATGCTCCCAAGGCGAACGGTAAGGACGGCGGCACCATCATCATCGGCGCGCATCAGAAGAATCGTTGCCTGGTCGCGTATGATCCCGGTTACGTCGACATCCTTGCCGAACGCCTCGACCGCCGCGAATCCGAGAACACGTCGGAGAATGGCGAATACGACTACAACATCAAACGCGCCGCCGCGTCGGGCGAAGCGGTGCCGTTCGACGGCTCCGGGCGCTTCATCATGCCGGCGTTCCCGCGCTTCTATGCGGGCATCAAGGGGCATGCATTCTTCTATGGCGTGCTCGACTATATCGAGATCTGGGACCCGGCGACGCTGATCGCCACCGACGGCATGCCCCCCGTCGTCAAGGAGATGGCGCGCTTCTACATGGCCGAGAAGGGGGTGCAGCTGTGAGCAACCCCGACGCGCCACACATCCCCGTCCTGCTTGACGAAGTCTTGGCCGCGCTTTCCCCCGAGCCCGGCGAGACGATGGTCGACGGCACGTTCGGCGCGGGCGGCTACACGCTGGCGTTGCTCAAGTCGGGCGCGCGGATCGTCGCGTTCGACCGCGATCCCGACGCGATCGCCGCCGGTCGGTCGATTGAGGAGGCCGAAGACGGACTGACGCTGATCTCGGCGGATTTTTCGGCGATGGCGTCCGAACTCGAAGCGCGTGGCCTGGCGCCGGTCGACGGCGTGACGCTGGATATCGGTGTGTCGTCGATGCAGCTCGACCAGGCCGAGCGCGGCTTTTCGTTCCAGTCGGATGGCCCGCTCGACATGCGGATGGCGCAGGCCGGCATGTCGGCGGCGGACTTCGTCAACGAGGCGGACGAGAACGAGATCGCCGATGTGCTCTATCAATATGGCGACGAGCCCAAGTCGCGGCGTGTCGCGCGCGCGATCGTCGCGGCGCGCCCGCTGACGCGGACGGGCGAGCTGGCGCACATCGTCCGGCGTGCGCTCGGCTACAAGGCACACGACAAGAAGGACCCCGCGACGCGCGCCTTCCAGGCGATCCGGATCCACGTGAACCGTGAACTGGGCGAACTCGCCGACGGACTGCTGGCGGCCGAACGCGTTCTGAAGCCCGGCGGTCGGCTCGCGATCGTGACGTTCCACAGCCTCGAGGACCGGATGGTGAAGCGCTTCCTGCGCACGCGGTCCGGTGGCTCGCCTTCAGGGTCCCGTCATCTTCCGCAGGTGAAAGCCGTTGCGGAACCTAGTTTTTCTCATGTCGGCCGCGGTGTTCGCGCCGGCGAGGCCGAGATCGCGCGCAATCCGCGCGCGCGCTCGGCGACATTACGGACGGCGCGGCGGACAGCCGCTTTACCCTGGACGGAAGAGGTGACGACATGACGGCGGCGTATCGGATGAAGGGTGTGGGCTGGTTCGGGGGCTGCGTGGCCGTCGTGCTCGGTTTCTACCTCGTATCGCTGCAGGTCGCCGCCGAGCGCAAGAAGCTGGAGGCGGTCAATGGTCAGATCCGTGTCGCGCAGCGCGACATCCGTGCGCTCGAGACCGAGTTCGACACGCGCGGCAATTTGGCGCAGCTCGAGCGCTGGAACGGCGACACGCTGGCGCTGTCGGCACCGACCGCAGGCCAGTTCGTCGTGAGCGAGGCCGCGCTCGCGGCGCTGGACGTCAACAGCCTGCGCGCGGACGGGGTCCAGACCGCCGCGTTGCTGGTGCCATCGGGTGCCGGCTCCGCCGTGACGATGCCGATCGTCCCGGTCACCGCCGCGCCTGCCGTGGTAAAGCTAGCTCCCGTCCAGATGGCGCAGGTCAGCGCACCCCGTGCGATGAACGTCGCGATCCAGGCTGCGTCGAAGACAGCGCTCAAGCCGGTCGTGATCCGCGCGTCCGTCTCGACGCCGCGCTCGGCCGAGGCTGCGCTGGTTCGTGCGGCGAAGACCGAGCGTCTCGCGGCCGTATCGAAGGTTCGGCCACAGGCGGTCGCGATGCTCGACCGGAAGCTGCTGTCCGACACGACGCTGGGTGACATCATGAGCGGCGCCCGATCCGAGAGCCGTAAGCGGCGGTGACCGCCTTGGTCGCCCGGCCTGTCTCGCAACACCGTAGCGCCAACCAGCGTCATGCACTGGTGGCGACGGCGCACACGCGCCTGATGATGCTGATGTTCCTGTTCGGCGCAGCGGTGCTGGTGGTGATAGGGCGGCTCGGGATGCTCGCGGTGCAGGCATCGCTTGCCGATCCGCGGGCGCTATCCGCAGCGATCGCGGCGCGGGGCGACATCGTCGATCGCAACGGCGCGCCGCTCGCGCGGACGATCGACGCGTGGACGATCGCGGTGCATCCGAAGAAACTGATCGGCGATCCGACCGAGATCGCCAGCAAGCTCGCCGCGCTGATGCCCGAGGCGGGCGACCAGGCGCATTATTATGCGCTGCTGACGTCGGGGAAGAGCTTCATCTATCTCCAGCGGCGCGCGTCGCCGGCGCTGGTCGAGCAGGTCAACGCGATCGGCGAGCCTGCCATCGTGTTCGACCGCGATACGCAGCGACTGTACCCGCAATCGACCATGGCGGCGCATGCGCTGGGCTTCCTGTCGACCGCCGGCCACGGCATGAGCGGGATGGAGCGGGTGCTCGACGAGCGGCTGACCAACCCGGCGCTGAACGGCACGCCGGTCGCGCTGTCGATCGACAATCGCGTCCAGGCGGCGATCGAGAGCGAACTCGGCCGGGCTATGGCGACGTTTTCGGCACGGGGCGCCGGGGGCATCGTGCTCGACGTGAAGACCGGCGAGGTGATCGCGATGGTGTCGTTGCCGACGTTCAATCCCAACCGCGTCGGCATGGCGGGCAGCGAGGAACTGCGTAACATCACGACGCAGAGCGTGTTCGAGCTCGGGTCGACGTTCAAGCCGATCACGATGGCGACCGCGATGGATACCGGCGTGGTGACGTCGTTCGCGCGACGCTTCGATGCGACTCATCCGCTCCAGGTTGGACGCTTCACCATTCACGACGAGCGCGGCGATCCGAAGCGCTGGCTCAACATGGCCGAGACGCTGATCTACTCGTCCAACATCGCCACCGCGCGCGTCGCCGACGAGGTCGGGCCCGCGAAGATGCAGGCGATGTTCAAGAAGCTTGGCTTCGACACCAAGCCCGATATCGAACTGCGCGAGAAAGGCCGTCCGTTGTGGCCGAAATACTGGGCGCGGACGACGACGATGACCACCGCCTATGGTCACGGCATCGCGGTCACGCCGCTGCATCTGGCGAGCGCCTATGCGGCTTTGGTCAATGGCGGGATCTGGCGGCCGGCGACGTTGTTGAAGGTCGCGCCGGGTCATGCTGTTGCCGGTCGTCGCGTGATCAGCGAGCAGACCAGCGCGCGGATGCGGCAGATGCTGCGGCTGATCGTGCAGCGCGGCACGGGTCGCAAGGGCGATGCGCCGGGCTACCGCGTCGGCGGCAAGACCGGCACGGCAGAGGCGGCGGTCTCGGGCGGGTATGACCATTCGCGCAACGTGGCGACGTTCGCGGCGGCGTTTCCGATGGATGCGCCGCGTTACGTCGTGCTGGCGATGCTCGACTCGCCGCTGGGGACCAAGGAAACCTTCGGCTGGAAGACGGCGGCGTGGAATACCGCGCCGGTCGTCGGGCGGACGATCTCGCGCGTCGGGGCGATCCTGGGCGTGGTGCCCGATGCGCACCGCGATATCGACGTGTCTGACATCCTGCCGACTTTGTGGCAGGACCCGTCGCGTACACAGCCGACCGGGCAATGAGGACTATTGCATGAAACTCGCAGCGCTGACCGACGGGACGGAAGACGCGCAGGTGACGGGGTTCGCGATCGATCACCGCAAGGTCGCGCCGGGCACCGTGTTCGGCGCGTTCGAAGGCGCGCGCGTCAACGGCGAGGACTTTATCGATGACGCGATCCGTTCGGGCGCGATCGCGGTGGTCGCGCGGCCGGGACTGACGGTCGAGGGCGTCACCTACATCGCCGACGACAATCCTCGCGAGCGGTTCGCGCAACTGGCGGCGAAGTTCTTCGCGCCTTTTCCCGAGACGTCGGTGGCGATCACGGGGACGAACGGAAAGACGTCGTGCGTCGAGATGACTCGTCAGCTGTGGCGGATGGCGGGGTTCCACGCGGCTTCGATCGGCACGTTGGGCGTCACGACCGCGGACGAGCGGGTGACGACGGGGCTGACGACGCCTGACGTGGTAACGTTCCTGTCGAACGTGGCTGGGCTGGCGCGGGAAGGCGTGACGCATCTGGCGTTCGAGGCTTCCAGTCACGGGCTGACGCAGTACCGGACCGAGGGACTGAAGGTGGCCGCCGCGGCGTTCACGAACCTTAGCCGCGATCACCTCGACTATCACGGCGATATGGCGGCGTATTTCACTGCCAAAATTCGCCTTTTCTCCGAAGTGCTTTCGACCGACGGGACGGCGGTGGTTTGGGCGGACGATCCCCAGTCGGCGCGGGTGATCGACCTAGCGCGCGAACGCGGCAATCGGCTGGTGACGGTCGGGACGCAGGGCGAGACGTTGCGGCTGGTGGGACGTGATCCGACTCTGCTGGGACAGGGACTGACGATCGAGGCCGAGGGCCAGACGTACACGGTGACGCTACCTCTGATCGGCGCGTACCAGGCGGCGAATGCGCTGGTATCGGCCGGGCTGGTGATCGCGACCGGGGGCGATGTGGCGGCAACGATCGCCAATCTCGCGAGGTTGCAGCCAGTTCGCGGGCGGCTGGAGCGTGCTGTGATCGCAAAGTCCGGCGCGCCGGTGTATGTTGACTACGCCCACACCCCCGACGCGCTCGAAGCAGCAATCGCCGCGCTCAAACCCCATGCAGGTGGAAAACTCGTCGTGGTTTTCGGCGCTGGCGGCGACCGCGACACCGGCAAGCGCGAGACGATGGGGCAGGTTGCCGTGCAGCACGCCGACCGCGTTATCGTGACCGACGACAACCCACGGACCGAGGACGCCCGGGCTATCCGCTGCGATGTGCTGAAGGGCGCGCGCGGGGCCGAGGAAATCGGCGACCGGCGGGCGGCGATCGGTTCGGCGGTACGCGAGGCAGGGCCGGAGGATATCGTACTGATTGCGGGCAAGGGGCACGAGCAAGGACAGATCGTCGGCGACATGGTCTTGCCGTTCGACGACGTGACCGTCGCCCGGGAGTGCGCGGCGTGAGGGGGGCGACCTTCTTCTCCCCTCCCGCAAGCGGGAGAAGCCGGGGGTGGGCTCGCAGGTTCGGCGAGTGCTGCGCTTCGTTGATAGCGCGTGCCCACCCCCCGACCCCCTCCCGCTTGCGGGAGGGGGGGAAGTGAGTTTGTGGACTTCCGCTGAGATCGCGGCCGCTACCGGCGGCGTCGCGTCTGGCGACTTCTCCGTCAGTGGCGTGGCGTTCGACTCGCGCGAGGTTGGCCCTGGCGACCTCTTCATCGCCATGAAGGGCGAGGCCAGCGATGGCCACCTCTACCTCGACCAGGCCTTTGCGCAGGGCGCGGCAGGGGCGATCGTGTCCGAACCCTGCGACCACCCGCACGTCCTCGTTGCGGACAGCTTCGGCGCGTTGCAAGCACTCGGCCGCGCCAGCCGCGCGCGCTCCAGCGCCAGGATCATCGGCGTTACGGGCTCGGTCGGCAAGACCAGCGCGAAGGAGGCGCTGTTCGCGTGCCTCGACCGCGCAGTCCCGGGCGAGGTGCATCGCTCCGTCAAGAGCTACAACAACCACACCGGCGTACCGCTGAGCCTCGCCCGCATGCCGCGCGACGCGAAGTTCGGCGTGTTCGAGATGGGGATGAACCACGCCGGCGAACTCGCCGAACTGACCCAACTCGTACGCCCGCACATCGCGATGATCACTGCAATCGCGCCGGCGCATACCGCGTTCTTCCCCGACGAAAGCGCGATCGCGGACGCGAAGGGCGAGATCTTTGCCGGACTCGAGCCGGGCGGGACCGCAATCCTGCCCTATGACAGCCCACACCGCGACCGGTTGCTCGGCCATGCCGCGCCGCACGCTGCGCAGATCGTCACGTTCGGCAGCGAGAAGGGCGCCGATGTCCGCGCGATCGAGGCGATGCGGCTACCGATCGGCGGGACGTTCGTCACCGCGCGCATGGGGCAGGGGGCCGAGCACGAGCTCAGTTTCACGATCGCGCAGCCCGGTGCGCATTGGGTGTCAAACGCGCTCGGCGTACTGGCGTGCGTGCAAGCGGCGGGGAGTGATCTTGGGCTGGCCGGGTTGGCGCTGGCCGAGCTTGGCGGACTCCAGGGACGCGGTGCGCGGTCGATGGTGGACGTGGGCGGCGGGCAGGCGCTGGTGATCGACGAGAGCTATAACGCCAACCCTTCGTCGATGCGTGCAACGCTCAGCGTGCTCGGCCACGAACCCGGCCGCCATGTCGCGGTGCTCGGCGAGATGCGGGAACTGGGCGAGGGGGCTGCCGACTATCACGCCCGGCTGGCCGAACCTATCCTCGCCGCGCGGGTCGAAATGGCCCTGCTTGTCGGTGAAGCGATGGCGCCGCTAGCGCAGGTGCTTGAGGGACAAGTCGAAACCGTCCATGTGGGCGACGCTGCGGCCGCGCTCGCGTCGTTACGGACGATCCTGGCGCCCGGCGATGTCGTGCTCGTCAAGGGATCGAACGGGGTGGGCCTCGCTCGTGTCGTTTCGGGTCTTCGGGCTAGCCTCAAAGGCGGGATTAACTGAATGTTGTACTGGCTCGCCGAGCATCTGGGGTTTCCCGGTCTGCTGAACCTCATCCGTTACCAGACGGTGCGGACCGGCGGCGCGGTGGCGACGGCCTTGATCATCGGCCTGATCATCGGGCCGAAGTTCATCGGCTGGTTGCGCGTGCGGCAGGGCAAGGGCCAGCCGATCCGCGCCGACGGCCCGCAGTCGCATTTGTCGAAGCGCGGCACGCCGACGATGGGCGGGCTGATGATCCTGACCTCGATGTGCTTGGCCATTTTCCTGTGGATGGACCTGAGCAACCCGTATGTCTGGGCGTGCGTGTTCGTGACGCTCGGCTTCGGGACGATCGGTTTCATGGACGACTACGACAAGGTGCGTAAGGCGAGCACGGCGGGGATCAGCGGGCGCACCCGGCTGTTGCTCGAGTTCATCATCGCCGGCGTCGCCGCGACGATCATCATGTCGCAGAACGGGCCGCATCTGTATCTGCCGTTCACGTCGCGCATGTATCTGGATCTGGGCTGGTTCTTCCCTGTGTTCGCGGCGTTCACGATCGTGTCGTTCGGCAATGCGGTCAATCTTACCGACGGGCTCGACGGGCTGGCGACGATGCCGGTGATCATCGCCAGCGTCGCGTTCATGGTGATCGTGTATCTGGTCGGGAACGTGAAGTTCGCGGATTACCTCGGCATTCCTCACGTGCCGCGGGCTGGCGAGCTGGCGATATTCTGTGGAGCGATCGTCGGCGCGGGTCTCGCGTTCCTCTGGTTCAATGCACCGCCGGCGGCGGTGTTCATGGGCGATACCGGGAGCTTGGCGCTCGGCGGCGCGCTCGGGACGATCGCGGTCGTCGCGCATCACGAGATCGTGCTGGGAATCATCGGCGGGCTGTTCGTGATCGAGGCGCTGTCGGTGATCATCCAGGTGTTCTTCTACAAGCGCACCGGCAAGCGGGTGTTTCGGATGGCGCCGATCCACCATCATTTCGAACAGCTCGGCTGGAGCGAACCGACGGTGGTGATCCGCTTCTGGATCATCGCGCTGGTGCTGGCGCTGGTCGGCCTCTCGACGTTGAAGCTGCGGTGATCGTCGCGAACGCTTGGCGCGGGAAACGCTATGCGGTGCTGGGGCTGGCGCGGTCAGGGGCTGCGACCGTGCGGGCGCTGGTGGCTGGCGGGGCGCAGGTCGTCGCGTGGGACTCGGACGAGGCTCGGCGTGACGCAATCCTCCCCGGTACGGGGAGGGGGACCAGCTCTGCTGGTGGAGGGGGGGCTGTTCCAGGCGTTACGCCTGCGGATGGCCCCCTCCACCCCCAGCCTGCGGCTGGCGGTTCCCCTCCCCGTACCGGGGAGGATTTGAGTGTCGCGCCGTTGGAGGACCTTTCGGAGTTCGACGCTTTGGTCGTGTCGCCGGGAGTGCCACTCAACACGCACCCGCTCGCCGCCGCCGCACGCGAGGCGGGCGTGGCTATCATCGGCGACATCGAACTCTTCGCGCAGGCCCGCGCAGACCTGCCCCCCCACAGGGTCGTCGGGATCACCGGGACCAACGGCAAGTCGACCACCACCGCGCTCGTGCACCATATCCTTAGGACTGCCGGCATCCCGACGCTGATGGGCGGCAATATCGGGCTGCCGATCCTCGAGCAGCACGCGCTGCCCGAGGGTGGCGTCTATGTGCTCGAACTGTCGAGCTACCAGATCGACCTGACGCAGACGCTCGATTGCGACGTCGCGGTGCTGCTCAACATCACGCCCGATCATCTTGACCGGTATGACGGTTTCGAGGGCTATGCGGCCTCCAAGGCACGGTTGTTCGCAATGCAGTCGACGGAGCATGACGCGGTCATCGGCATCGGCGATGCGCCGTCCGCCCTGATCGCGCGCGGACTGTCCGCGAAGGGCGAGCATCTGACTAAAATCGCGCCGGGCGTGTGCCTGTTTCAAGGCAATTGGCCCGCGCTCCAGGGTCCGCACAACGCGCAGAACGCACTCGCCGCTATTGCTGTCGCCAAAGCGCTGGGTGTGAGCGAGGTCGATATCGACCGTGGCCTCGCCAGCTTCACCGGCCTGCCGCACCGGATGCAGCAGATCGCCTCGTATGGCGGCGTCGCCTATGTCGACGACAGCAAGGCGACCAATCCCGAGAGTACCGCGCCGGCGCTTGCCGCGTTCGACCGGGTCCACTGGATCGTCGGTGGGCGCGCGAAGGGGGACGACCTCGATGCGTGCAAGCCCGCCTTCGGCCGTGTCGTCCGCGCCTACACGATCGGCGACGCGGGGCCGAAATTCGCCGAGATCCTGAAAGAGTCCATGCCCGTCGAGGACGTCGGTACGCTCGACGCCGCCGTCCGTAGCGCCGCGGCCAACGCCAAACCCGGCGACACGGTGTTGTTATCCCCAGCCTGTGCTAGCTTCGACCAGTTTCGCGATTACGAAGCGCGCGGGGCGGCGTTCCGCGCTGCGGTTGCGTCGCTGGCATGACCGATATGCGCGTTGGGACCATGGATATGGATGCGTCCGGACAGAAGAACGGGATCGTCGCCAAGATGAAGCGGCGCGGCGGGCGGGGCGATCAGTCGCCGCTCGGCACGTGGTTCTGGGATATCGACCGGATGCTGCTGTTGCTGACGCTGTTCCTGATCGCGATCGGGCTGATCGCGGTGGCGGCGGCGTCGCCGGCGAGTGCGGTCCGCTATTCGGGCGAGCATCACAAGATCGCGCCGCTCTACTATTTCTGGCGACAGTTGATGTGGGTCGGCGTGTCGCTGCCGGTGTTGTTCGGTGTGTCGATGATGCCGGTGTCGATGGCGCGGCGGATGGCGATCGGCGGATGCGCGGTGCTCGTGCTGATGCTGATGGTGACGCCGTTCATCGGCGTGGAGGCGAACGGCGCGCGGCGCTGGCTCGGCGTCGGGTTCGCGCAGTTCCAGCCGTCCGAGTTCCTCAAACCCTTTTTCATCGTCACGGTCGCGTGGTTGTTGTCGTTGCGCGCCAAGGATGGCGAACTGCCGACCGTGCTGATCACCGGGGCGATGACCGCGGGCGTTGCCGTGTTGCTAATGCTGCAACCCGATTTCGGCCAGACGATAATTTTCTGCGCGGTGTGGATGGCGCTGCTGATGATCGCGGGGACGCCGGCCAAGGTGTTGATCGGACTGATCGCATTGGCGCCGGCGGGGCTGATCGCGGCCTATATATTCTACGGCGTGGCGCGGTCGCGGATCGATGCGTTCCTGTTTCCGGGCGTCGAAGGAGAGGGCGCATCGGACCATTTCCAGACGAACGCCGCGCATAACACGCTGACCGCGGGGGGCTGGACCGGGACCGGGCCTGGCGCGGGCGCGGCGAAGTTCGGACTTCCCGAGGCGCATACCGATTACATCTTCTCGGTGATCGGCGAGGAGTTCGGGCTGATCGCGTGTTCGGTTATCGCGGTGATCTTCCTCGCGATCGTCGTGCGGGTGTTCGTCAAGCTGCTGGACGAGCAGGACGAATTCAAGTTGCTCGCCTCCGCCGGCCTCGCGACGCAGTTCGGCGCGCAGGCGCTGGTGAGCATGGCGGTCAACACGGGCCTCGCGCCGTCTAAGGGTATGACGCTGCCGTTCATCAGCTATGGCGGGTCTTCGATGATCGCGTTGTCGATCGGGATGGGGTTGCTGCTGGCGTTTACCCGGCGCAATCCGTTTCTCACGCGGAGCCCCTATGTCGTCCGCTGGAGTGGTGAATGAGTAAGCATTATGTCCTGGCCGCCGGTGGCACGGGCGGACACATGGTTCCGGCAGCGGCGCTCGCGGCCGAATTGACCAAGCGTGGCCACCGCGTCGCGCTGGTCAGCGACGCGCGCGGCGTGCGGTTTCCGGGGCTGTTCGAGGAGATCCAGACGCATGTCCTGCCGGCGGGGCGCTTTACTGGCGGACCGCTTGGCTGGGCGAGGGCGACGCGCGAGATGTGGCGCGGGCGAGCGATGGCGCGCGAGCTGTACGCTACGTTCAAGCCGGCAGCAGTGATCGGCTTTGGTGGGTATCCTGCTTTGCCGGCGTTGCTGGCAGCGTTCGCGGATAAGATCCCGACTGCGGTGCATGAGCAGAACGCGGTGCTGGGGCGGGTGAACCGGTTCGTCGCGGGACGGGTGGATGCGATTGCGACGTCTTCCGAGCCGACCGAGCGGTTGGCGCCGAAGCTGCTGGGCAAGACGCATCTGGTCGGCAATCCGGTGCGCGAGGCGGTGCTGGCGCTGCGCTCTCGGCCCTATCCGCTGCTGGAGGAAGATGGCATCTTCCGTGTGCTCGTGACCGGTGGCAGCCAGGGTGCTAGCATCCTGTCTCAGGTCGTGCCCGATGGTCTGGCGATGCTGCCGGTAACGTTCCGGCGGCGGTTGCAGGTGACGCATCAGGCGCGGATCGAGGATATCGATGCGGTGCGCGCCAAGTACGCCGAGCATCATATCCCGGCGGAGCTTGCGACGTATCTGCCGGATATGCCCGAGCAACTGGCCTGGGCGCATCTGGTGATCGCACGCGCCGGGGCGTCGACGATTTCGGAGCTGACCGCGGCGGGGCGACCCGCGATCCTGGTGCCGTTGCCGAGTGCGACCGACGATCACCAGACCGTCAACGCGCGCGAGATGACGCGGGCCGGCGGCGCGCGGACGATCGCGCAAGGGGATTTTACCGCGGTGGAACTGGCCAAGCAGATGCAGAAACTCGGGCTCGATCCGGCGGCGTTGCAGAATGCGGCGGGACGCGCGCGCAGTTGCGGGCGGCCGAATGCGGCGAGCGATCTGGCCGATCTGGTCGAGAGCCTGGATGCGCCGGTGTCGCGTATCCCCGTTGGCGCGCCCTCCAAGCCCAAGGCGCAGTTCGCATGAAGGGCGTCGCGACGGATATCGGCACGATCCACTTCGTCGGCATCGGCGGGATCGGCATGTCGGGCATCGCCGAGGTGATGAAGAACCTCGGCTACCGTGTGCAGGGGTCGGACGTGGCCGAGGGCTATGTCGTGCAGGGGTTGCGCGACAAGGGCATTCCTGTGGCGATCGGTCACGCCGCGTCGAACATCGGCGACGCCGCGGTGGTGGTCGTGTCGACCGCGATCGTGCGCTCGAACCCGGAGGTCGAGGCGGCGTTGAACGCGCGCGTGCCGGTGGTGCGGCGCGCGGAAATGCTAGCCGAGCTGATGCGGTTGAAGTCGACGGTTGCGGTTGCCGGCACGCATGGCAAGACCACGACGACGTCGATGGTCGCGGCGCTGCTCGATGCGGGCGGGGTCGATCCGACGGTCATCAACGGCGGGATCATCAACTCGTACGGCTCGAACGCGCGACTGGGCGCGAGCGACTGGATGGTGGTCGAGGCGGACGAGAGCGACGGCAGTTTCCTGCGGCTCGATGGGACGATCGCGGTGGTGACCAACATCGATCCCGAGCATCTCGACCATTACGGCTCGTTCGACGCGGTAAAGGATGCGTTCGTTGAGTTCGTCGAGAACGTGCCGTTTTATGGCGCGGCGTTGCTGTGCCTCGATCATCCGGAGGTGCAGGGGATCCTGCCGCGGGTGCGTGATCGGCGGGTAGTAACGTACGGTTTCTCGGCGCAGGCGGACGTGCGCGGGGTGGAGGTTACGTCGATCCCGGGCGGCAACCGCTTCGATTGCGTCGTGCGCGAGCGCGATGGCGCGACGCGGACGATTCACGGAATCGAGATGCCGATGCCGGGGCGGCATAATGTGCAGAACGCGCTGGCGGCGATCGGCGTGGCGCTGGAACTGGGCATCGCGGACGCAACGATCCAGCAGGGGTTCGCCAAGTTCGGCGGCGTGAAGCGGCGGTTCACCAAGGTCGGTGAAGTGGCCGTCGAAGGTGGGAGCGTCACGATCATCGACGATTACGGCCATCACCCGGTCGAGATCCGCGCCGTGCTGGCGGCGGCGCGCGAAGGCGTGAAGGGTCGCGTGATCGCGGTCGTGCAGCCGCATCGCTATTCGCGACTCGGCAATCTGATGGAGGATTTCCAGACTGCGTTCAACGACGCGGACCGGGTGCTGGTGACGCCGGTCTACGCTGCGGGCGAGGTGCCTGTTGAGGGGGTCGATGCGGCGGCTCTGGTCGAGGGGCTGAAGCGGCGCGGACACCGGTTTGCGGGTGTGGTCGCGGATGCGGATGCGCTCGCGGTGGAGTTGGCGGCGACGATCGAGGCGGACGATATGGTCGTTTGTCTCGGCGCTGGCGACATCACGAAGTGGGCGGCTGGGTTGGCCGACGCGATCGCCGCCGAGCGCGCGAAGGTGCTGGCGTGAGTTCTGCGGCAGCTTGTTTCCCCGCGAAGGCGGGGACCCAGACTGGGCTCCCGCCTTCGCGGGAGAACATTAGGGGGAGCGTCGAGGCCGGTGGTTCGCTCGCGGACTTTATCTGGTTCCGGACCGGCGGGCCGGCGGAGGTGTTAGTGCGACCTGCGGATGTCGAGGATTTGGCTGACCTGCTAAAGACCCTCGATCCTTCGACACCGGTGCTGCCAGTCGGGGTCGGGTCCAACCTGATCGTGCGCGATGGTGGCGTGCCGGGGGTCGTCGTACGACTTCCGAAAGCTATGGCGAAGGTTTCAGTGCAGGACGGGCGCGTTAGGGCGGGCGCGGGGGCAATGGGGATTACCGTGGCCAGCGCTGCGCGGGACGCGGGGATTGCCGGGCTTGAGTTTCTTCGCGGGATCCCGGGGACGGTCGGCGGTGCGGTTCGGATGAACGCGGGCGCTTATGGGCGGGATGTCAGCGATATTCTGGTCGAGGCTACCGTCGTCACGCGGGACGGTTCGGTGGAAGTCTGGCCTGCCCAAAAACTTGGTTTCACCTATCGTCATTCCGACCTTGCGGCGGGCGCCGTGGTGGTCGAAGCGGTGTTCTCCGGTACACCCGGCCAACCGGCAGTGATCGGTGCGGAGATGGACCGGATTGCGGCCGAGCGCGAGGCTTCGCAGCCGCTCCGCTCGCGCACCGGGGGGTCGACGTTCAAGAATCCCGAGGGGCACAAGGCGTGGGCGTTGATCGACGCGGCCGGGTGTCGGGGGCTGACACGCGGCGATGCGCAGGTCAGTAAGAAGCATTGTAATTTCCTGCTGAACCTCGGGTCCGCGTCGAGTGCGGAGATCGAGGCGCTGGGTGAAGAGGTACGGGACAGAGTGAAGGCGCATTCGGGGGTGACGTTGGAATGGGAAATCCAGCGGGTTGGCATCGCTGCTCCCTCTCCCCTGCGGGGAGAGGGTCGAGGTGAGGGGCAGCCAAGCAGTGCTGCGCCCGCGCTTTCCACCAGCGATGCGGCCGGTGATGGCGGGCGCCCACCCCTCGGTCCCCTCCCGCATGCGGGAGGGGAGGCATGACTGTGGCTCTTCACATCGCGGTGCTCATGGGTGGCTGGTCGGCGGAGCGTGAGGTTTCGCTGATGTCGGGTAATGGCTGTGCGGATGCGCTTGAGTCGCTCGGGCACCGGGCTACGCGGATTGATATGGGGCGGGATGTTGCCGCCAAGCTCGTCGAGGCGAAGCCCGATCTCGTGTTCAATGCGCTGCATGGGACGCCTGGCGAAGATGGCTCTGTGCAGGGGCTGCTTGACCTGATGGGTCTGCGCTACACGCATTCGGGTCTCGCGACGTCGGTGATCGCAATCGACAAGGTACTGACCAAACTGCTGCTCGTCCCCGCGGGCGTGCCGATGCCGGGTGGGCGAATCGTCAAGTCCGCCGACCTGTTCGAAAGCGACCCGATGGCGCGGCCGTATGTGCTGAAGCCGGTCAACGAGGGCTCGTCGGTCGGCGTGGCGATCGTCACCGACAGCGGCAATTACGGCAATCCGATCGCGCGGGACAGCGTCGGGCCGTGGGGCGAGTTCGAGGAACTACTCGCCGAGCCGTATATCCGTGGACGTGAACTCACGACTGCTGTGCTCGGCGGCAAGGCACTCGGCGTCACCGAGTTGAAGCCCAAGAGCGGCTGGTACGACTACGACGCGAAATACACCGATGGCATGACGGTCCACGTCTGCCCGGCTGAGATTCCCGACGAGATCACCGACGCCTGCAAGAGCCTCGCGCTCGAAGCGCACCGGTTGCTCGGCTGCAAGGGCGCTTCGCGGTCGGATTTCCGCTGGGATGACGAGCGCGGCGTCGACGGGCTGTTCCTGCTCGAAGTGAACACGCAGCCGGGGATGACGCCGCTGAGCCTCGTGCCCGAACAGGCGCGGCATATCGGCATGAGCTATGCCGAACTGGTCCAGGCGATCGTCGACGAGGCGCTGGCGGATCATCCGCTTGCGCAAAGCGGGGCGCCATGAGCCGCACGATCAAGCGCGGTCCGCCGCCCAAGCGGCCCGCCCCGCGCCGCAAGGTCGCGGTCAAGAAGGTGTCGGTGATGGACCGGCTGGTCGGGATGCTCCCGGTCAGCGAGGACACGCTCCGGAAAATCGCGACCTGGTCGATCCTCGGCGCGGGTGGTGCGGTGGCGATCGCGGCGGCGACGTGGGTCGGCATCCCCGGGATGATCGGCGCGGCGGTGGCCGAGGGCGCCGGGCGCGCCGGCTTCAAGGTCGAGCAGATCGAGGTCACGGGCCTCAAGCGGATGGACCGGATGTCGGTCTACGCGGTCGCGCTGGAGGACAAGCAGAACCAGACGTCCATGCTGTCGGTCGACCTGGAGGCGGTGCGGCAGAAACTGCTGCGCTATGGCTGGATCGCGGACGCGCATGTCTCGCGGCGGCTGCCCAATACGATGCTGGTCGATATCGTCGAGCGGACCCCCGCCGCGGTGTGGCAGGACAATGGGCAGCTGACGCTGATCGATTCTTCGGGCGTGCTGCTGGAGCCGGTCCAGCCGGATGCGATCCCGAATTTGCCGCTGGTGATCGGGCCGGGTGCGGATCGGCAGGAGGCGTCGTACCAGACGCTGCTCGCCGCCGCGCCTGCGCTCAAGCCGCGCGTGAAGGCGGCGACCTGGGTCGGCAATCGGCGCTGGGACCTGACGTTCGAGAGCGGCGAGACGTTGGCGCTGCCCGAAGACGGTGCGCCGCGTGCGCTGGTGAAGTTCGCCGAACTGGATGGGGCGCGGCCGTTGCTCGGGCGCGGCTGGATCCGGTTCGACATGCGCGATCCGACCAAGCTGGTCGCGCGCAAGCCGGGCGCGAGCCTGGCGCACAGCGTCGACGTGCCGGCACCAGCCAGCGCAGGGGCAAGCGCGCCGGCGGCAGGCGAAACTACGAATACTCCGTCGCAAACGGCGGGCGCGAACGTAACGGGCGGGGAGGGATGACATGGCGAAGGTGGCACCGGAAGGGCTGATCACGGCGCTCGATATCGGATCGTCGAAGGTTTCGGCGATGATCGCGCAGAAGGGGGACGGGGGCGAGTTGATCGTGCTCGGCACCGGCCAGCGCGAGAGCCGCGGCGTCAAGCGCGGCTATATCGCCGACATGGCGACGACCGAGGCGGCGGTGCGCGAGGCGGTCGAGCAGGCCGAGCGGATCGCCGGGATCAACATCGAGAACGTCTGGGTCGGGTTCTCGGCCGGCGGGCTCGTGTCCGACGTCGCCGAGGTCGAGTTCGAGCTTGGCGGCCACCGCGTCGAGCAGCAGGATATCGACGCGTTGCTCGCCGCCGGACGCAACTCGATCGATCCGCAGGGCCGCATGGTGCTGCACGCGCAGCCAGCGCTCTATACGCTCGACGGCCTGACGGGCGTGAAGACGCCGCTCGGTCTGCATGCGGATCGGCTCGGCGTGCATATCCACGTCGTCGCAGCGGACGGTTCACCGGTGCGCAACCTCGATCTGTGCGTGCGGTCGGCGCATCTCGAGGTGAAGTCGATCATCGCCTCGCCGGTCGCGACGGGCCTTGCGTGCCTTAGCGACGAGGAGCGCGAGCTTGGCGTCGCCTTGGTCGAGATGGGGGCGGGGATCACCAACGTGTCGCTGTTCGCAGGGGGCATGCTCGTCGGGCTGACCTCGATCCCGATCGGCGCGCAGGACATCACCGACGACATCGCCAGCGCGTTCGGCACGCGGCGGCAGAATGCCGAGCGGATGAAGTGCTTCCACGGCTCGGCCAATGCGAGCCCCCGCGACAATCACGACATGATCCCGGTCATGCCGATCTCCGCCGAGGACGGCGCGGGCGAGGGGGCTCAGATCACCAAGGCGCAGTTGATCGGCGTGATCCGCCAGCGGCTCGAGCATCAGATGGGCGAAGTGCGCAACGCGCTCACCAAGCTGAAGTTCGAGGGGCCGGTCGGGCGTCAGGTCGTGCTGACCGGCGGTGGTGCCGAGCTGAAGGGCATCGCCGATTATGCGCAACAGGCGCTCGGGCGGTCGGTGCGGATCGGTCGACCGCGTGGTCTGACCGCGCTGCCGGAAGCGCATGGCGGACCGGCGTTCGCGACGCTAGCCGGGTTGGCCTTCTATGCGGCGACCAACCCGATCGACCTTCGCGGGCTCGCGCCGCAGCGGACGACGGTGCATCGGCCAAAGGGTATGGGCATGATGCGCAAGTTGATTCAGGCGGCACGCGCGAATTATTAAGAGTTTCGAGGGCGCTGGCGTTATTTCGGCTGGAACAGGCCGTGACGTTGGTGCACACAGATTAATCAGGGGCCCGGCCGTAGCGTATCTACCGGGTTGTGCGGAGAACGGCGATGAGCATCGAATTCCTTAGTCCCGAAGTGGACGATCTGGCCCCCCGCATCGCGGTGATCGGCGTCGGCGGCGCGGGCGGCAACGCGATCGCCAACATGATGCGGGCCGACGTCCAGGGCGTCGACTTCCTCGTGGCGAACACTGACGCGCAGGCGTTGAAGCAGTCGACCGCACCGCAGCGAATCCAGCTGGGTACCAAGATCACGCAAGGTCTCGGCGCCGGTTCGCGTCCCGAGATCGGCCGTGCGGCCGCCGAAGAGACGATCGACCAGCTCGCCAAGATGCTCGAAGGCGCGCACATGTGCTTCATCACCGCCGGCATGGGCGGCGGTACGGGTACGGGCGCGGCGCCGGTCATCGCCAAGGCAGCGCGCGACATGGGCATCCTGACCGTCGGCGTCGTGACGAAGCCGTTCGCGTTCGAGGGCAACCGTCGCGCCAAGTCGGCCGAGGGCGGCATCGAGGAACTGCAGAAGTACGTCGATACGCTGATCGTCATTCCGAACCAGAACCTGTTCCTCATCGCTAACGCGAACACGACCTTCAAGGAAGCGTTCACGATGGCGGACGAGGTGCTCCAGCAGGGCGTCCGCAGCATCACCGACCTGATGGTGATGCCGGGCCTCATCAACCTCGATTTCGCCGACGTCCGCTCGGTGATGCAGGAGATGGGCAAGGCGATGATGGGCACCGGCGAGGCGAGCGGCGACAACCGCGCGCTGGAGGCTGCGCAAAAGGCGATCTCGAACCCGCTGCTCGAAGGCGTCAGCATGCGCGGCGCGAAGGGGGTCATCATCTCGATCACCGGCGGCGACGACATGCGCCTGCTCGAAGTCGACGAAGCCGCGAATCACATCCGCGATCTGGTCGATCCGGATGCGAACATCATCTGGGGTTCGGCGTTCAACCAGGAGCTGGAAGGCAAGATCCGCGTCTCGGTCGTCGCGACCGGGATCGACGCCGATGCCCGTCCTCCGGAAGTTGCGCCCGAGCCGACCCGCTCGTTCAGCTTCGGATCGCGCAAGACCGACGAGAACACCTCGTTCCGTCCGAGCGAGCCCGCAGCTTCGTCGGCCGCACCCGCTGCGTCGTCGGCTGACGAAGAGCCGCTCGATCTGAACGCGTCGTCGGAAGTCGAGCCGGCGTCGTCGAAGTCGGATGACGAACTGGTGCTCGGTGCAGAAACGATCGTGCCGCAGGCCGCGCCTGCGCCGGTTGCTCCAGCGCCTCAGCCAGCGCCCGCGCCGCGCACCTATGGCGAGGAGCCTTACGGCCGCGGCCCGATCGCGCGTCCGGCTTCGGCATCGTCGGTGCCGCCCGCTCGCGCCCCGGTCGCCCCTGCGGTTCCGGTGCCGACACCGGCTGCCGACGAAGGTGGCGCACGTCGCCGCTGGCTCGCTCCGGGTGCCGAGGCTGCGCCCGAAGCCGTTCCGGCCGCGCCGCGCGTGAAGCTTGGCGGCACGTTGTTCGAGCGTATGTCGAATGCGGCACGCGGCGCGGCGAAGGAAGATGGCGAAGCGGCTCCCCAGGACCCGCTCGACATCCCGCGCTTTCTGCATCGGCAGAACAACCAGTAAGTCGGAACAGTCATTACGTATCAATATCTTGCTTGATTATTGGCCTCTCGGTCGAGTGGTTGCCGGCCCTCTCCCATCGGGAGAGGGCCGAAGGCCGCAAAGTGTGAGGGTACGTCGAGCAAGCCCACCGCGCTTGAGTATACAAATCCCTGCACTCGTCGTTGCGCCAGCCCAGTTCGCCGCGCCCGTGCGTCGCGGATATTGCCGGTTCGGTCGGGCTGGCGTCTAGACAGATGATCCTCATGACCAGGTCCTCCCATCATCTTCTGACCGCCGCATTGGCGCTCGTGCTTGCGGCCGCGCCGTCCTCCGCGTTCGCTCAAGCCGTCGTACAGGCGCTTCCTGGAACGACCGATGCCGATCGGCTCGGCGACGAGATGCGCAAGCTCGCGAGCAATCCCCGCGATGTCGATGCGCTGATTCGCGCAGGTGATCTGTCGATGGGGGTTGGGGATCTCAGCGGTGCCGCGGCGTTGTTCGCGCGTGCCGAGAAGGTGAACCCGCGTGACGGTCGAGCCAAGGCAGGGATGGCGTCGATCCTGGTGCGGTCGGAGCGGCCGGGCGAGGCGTTGCGCTATTATGCGCAGGCGGAGAGCCTCGGGCTCGATCCGCGCAAGTTCGCCGCCGATCGTGGGCTGGCTTACGATTTGATCGGCCAGCAGGACCGGGCGCAGCGCGATTACCGCGTGGCGCTGCGCACTGCGCCCGACGACGAGACGACCCGCCGCTATGCGCTGTCGCTCGGTATATCGGGCAAGCAGGATTTGGCGTTGCAGCAGCTCGGCCCGCTTCTGCTCAAAAGCGATCGCGGGGCATGGCGGTCGCGCGCGTTCATCATGGCGATGAACGGCGATGTCGCCGGCGCCGCGAAAATCGCGACGACGATGATGCCTGCGGGCACCGCGCAGGGCCTGCAGCCGTTCTTCCAGCGGTTGCCGTCGCTGCCGGCAAGCGACCGTGCGTTCGCGGTGCATTTCGGCGAGGTCCATGCAACGCCCGCGCGTCTCGCCGATGCACGGATGGCGCCGCCACTAGGCGTGCTCGCCGCCGATCCGACCGCGCCGGTGATGCTGGCCGCCGCGCCGCCATCGCCAGCGGTCGCGGCGACGACCGGCAAGACGAACAAGCGGGATCGACGGTCGAAGCGTGACCGTGTCCAGATGGCGACGCGCGCGCCGACGACGACGGTGGCGGCCACTCCATCGGCGACGCCTGCGCGTACGACAACCAGCGTTCCGGCCCCGACCCCTTACGCCGCGCCGGTCCAGCTTGCGGCGGCGCCGATGCAGATGGTTCAGACGCCGCTGCGCACCGTCCAGCCGACGCCTCGGCCGAGCTATTCCGCCCCCAGCGTGGTGCAGAATGCCCGTACGACGCCGGCGGCCGAAGCGAACTCCGTGGTGGCGACCACCATCCAACCGCGCCCGTCGTCGACTGGTCCGCTACCGCCGGTCACAGTGGCGCGGGTGGCGCCGTCGGTCGCGGGTACTCTTCCGCCAAGTGTTGCCACGCAGATGGCGGCGATCCCTGCGGGTCAGGCGCGGACCGATCCGACCCGCGCGGCGAATGCGCTGGCGGCGCCGGCGGCGGCCTTGCCGTCCGTTTCGACTCAGCAAGTCGCGACGCAACAGGCTCCGGCGCAACAGGCTCCAGTGCAAACGTCTCCCGCACGACAGCCGGCACCGATCCAGACCGCGAGTGCCGTTACGCCGACGCCCGGTTTCTCCAGCTCACCTCCGCCCACACCGGCAGCGTCGACCGCAGTTGCTGCGATACCGCAGACGCAAGCGGTGGCGGCGAGCGAGGATTCGATCCTGGCGCGGATCGTCGCGGGCCTGTCGATCCCCGCATCCGAGCTCGACGTCGCGCCGATGCGTCAAGCGCCGGTCGTGACGCCCGCCGCCGTCCCCGTTCCGGCGGATACGGAGCGCGTGCTGGCCGAGGCTAAGGCCAAGACCGAGCGCGACGCCGCGGCGAGGCTCGAAGCGGAGACCAAGGCGGCCGCTGCGGATAAGATCGCCGCGAGCAGGAAGGCTGCTGCGGACAAGAAAATCGCGGCGCGCAAGGCCCTTGCCGACAAGAAGGCGCTCGCCGCGAAGAAGGCCGCCGCCGCGGAGAAGCTCGCCGCCGACAAGGCCGCAGCCGAGGAAAAGCGCATCGCGCGTGCCAATCCCGAGCGGATCTGGGTTCAGGTCTCGACCGGCGCCTCCGAGGGCGATCTGCCCAAGGCGTGGAAGAAGGCGAAGGCCAAGGCGCCGACCGTGTTCGGCAGTCGCGGCGGCTGGACCGCGCCGTGGAAGGCAACGAACCGCGTGCTGGCCGGCCCGTTCAAGACCGATACCGAGGCGCGCACCTTCGTCAATCAGCTCGCGAAGGAAGGCGTCTCGACGTTCACCTTCACCAGCGATCCGGGTGAAATCATCACGAAGCTCCCTTCGAAATGAGCGCATTCGCACTCCGGCCCGCGAAGTGAGTTACCGCGCGCCCTGGGCATCGGACCCGGCGCGCAGCAAAGGACGGCTTCACGAGGAACAGAACGGGTCCGTCCGCGGCCCCCGCGATGCCTTCCAGCGCGACCGCGACCGGATCATCCATTCGATCAGCTTCCGACGACTGCGCCACAAGACGCAGGTCTTCATGGCACCCGATGGCGACCATTTTCGCGTTCGCCTGACACACAGCCTGGAGGTCGCGCAGATCGGCCGGACGATCGCGCGGACCTTGGCGCTTAACGAGGACCTGACCGAGGCGCTGTGTCTCGCACACGACATCGGTCATCCGCCGTTCGGGCATGCCGGCGAGGATGCACTAAAGGCGGCGCTAACCGGGCAGGGCGGGTTCGATCATAACGGTCACACGCTGCGCACACTGATCACGATCGAGCGGCCCTATCCGTTATGGAACGGGTTGAACCTGACTTGGGAAACGCTTGAGGGGCTTGCCAAGCATAACGGGCCTGTGCGGCATACGGGGTGGGCGCTGGCGGCGGCAGACGCGGAGTTCGGGCTCGCGCTGACGAGCTTTTCATCGCTGGAGGCACAGGTCGCGGCGATCGCCGACGACATCGCCTACGACAATCACGACATCGACGACGGTCTGCGTGCCGGGCTCCTGACGCTCGACCAGATGCTGGCGGTACCCCTGGTCGCGCGCGGCTGGGACGATGTGCGGCGGCGGTTTCCGGACATCGCACCGAAGCGGCTGGTCGGCGAACTCATCCGCACGCAGATCGGGACGATGGTCAACGACCTGATCGCCGAAACCCGCACGCGGATCACGGCGAGTGGTGTCGGCAGTGTCGACGACGTCCGCGATGCAGGCCAGTGCCTGGTCGGTTTCTCACCCGAGATGCGCGAGGCCGAGCGCGACCTGAAGCGCTTCATGTACGCAAATCTCTATCATCACCCGCGGCAGTTGGCGGCGGCGGATGCGGCGCACGGTATCGTATCCGGGTTGTTCGCTGTGTACCGCGACGATCCGGCGACGATGCCCGAGGAGTGGCGTGAGCGGATGCCAGCGGCGGATCCCGACCGAAGCCGGCATATCGCGGATTTCATTGCGGGGATGACGGACCGGTACGCGGTGTCGCGATACCGTGAACTGGTCGGTCCGATCGACTTGCCCGAAGGGTTCTGAGGGAAGCGTAGCCGGCTCCCCTCCGTCATCCTGACGAAAGTCAGGATCCAGGGTAACGAACGACGTCCTCGGTGGCTCTGGATCCTGACTTTCGTCAGGATGACGGGCGTGTTGTGGTAGGTCGAAGCCAAACGCAAAAACGGCGGCCGGACCGAGGTCCGACCGCCGCTGCAATTTCCAAAAGCCAATCAGTTCAGCGCGTAACCGAAGCGATCCCGCCGGCAGCGCCATTGGCCTCTGCGGTCTTGAACGCGACCGGTACGCCGCCCGAGACACCCGATACGCGGTCGCCGCGGACGATCAGGTGGAATTTCTGGCCCGAAGGATAGCGGCGGCCATCGATGACCTGATGACCATTGTCCTGCGTCGAGGTGTAGACGTACGTGCTGCCCTCGTGGACGAAGCGTTGCTCGGCGGGTGCGGCCATGCCGATCGTCGATGTCAGGGCGGCAGCTGCTGCTGCGATGATCTTGATGGTATAGCGCATGATCGTATCTCCCGCGGTGCGTCGAGCCGGATCAGGTCTCTACCCAACTCTCGGACCAGGAAAATATTGCGGTGCAGCATAAGGTGCAATTGCAAACCTATCCGTCACGCTTGCGCGGCATGCAACGACGAGCCGCAGTTAGGATGCGACGAGCGGTGCTGGTGACATACTTCCACGACATTCGGCGCGCATAGCCGGCAATGAAGGAGAAGTGTCGTGTCTGCTTCCAGTATCGCGCTCAATCGGTTCGGTCTCGGCGCCAGGCCGGGTGATACCATTGCTGGCGACCCGGCGAAGTGGGTGCTGGCGCAGTGCGACCGGTTCGACCCGCGGCCGGCGGTAATCGCGAGCGCACCCTCGACGGCTAGCATCTCGACCGGCCTCGTCGCTTATTACGCGCAGGAAAAGGCGATCAAGGCGCAGTTCGGGCCTCGTGTGCCGAAAGCAGCGATCGGCATGGACGGGAGACCCGCGGTTGCTGTGCCGACGCTGTCCGGCGCAACGAGCCCCGGTCCGCTGTCTCCCGGCGTCGCGCCCCTGGCGACCACGCAGCCTCCCGCCATGCCCGGTGCGATCGATCCCGGTACGGCCGCGCGGCAGGAAGCGCGCCAAGTCATCGGCAAGCAAAGTCGCAACGATTACGGTGCGGCGGTTGCGGCGCGGACGATGGCGGCGTTGACCGGCGAGGCGCCGTTCGTCGAACGTCTGGTGCATTTCTGGGCAAACCATTTCGCGGTGTCGACCGAGAAGTTCGAGGTGATGGGGCTGGCCGGGCCGATGGAGTTCGAGGCGATCCGGACGCATGTGCTGGGCAGCTTCGGCGACATGCTGAACGCGGTCGAGCGGCACCCGGCAATGCTGCTGTATCTTGACCAGGCGGTGTCGATCGGACCGGACAGTCCGTTCGCCGTTCGGAAAACCAGGCGGCGCACCGGGCTGAACGAGAATCTCGCGCGCGAGATCATGGAGTTGCATACGCTGGGCGTCCGCAGCGGCTACACTCAGGCCGACGTCACAGAGTTCGCGCGTGCGATGACCGGCTGGACGGTCGCGGGCATCGGTCGTGGTCCCGGCGCCCGCATGCAAGACGACTCACGCGCAGGCGCCTTCCTGTCCCTCGACGATGTGCACCAGCCCGGTGATCGCACCGTGATGGGCAAGCTCTACCCTGCGGCGGGCGAAGCGCAGGCGCAGGCGGTGCTGTCCGATCTGGCGGTCCACCCGGCGACCGCGACTCACATCGCGACCAAGCTTGCGCGGCATTTCGCGGGCGATACGCCGCCGCCGGCGATGGTCGCGCGGCTGAAGGCGGCGTTCCTCAAATCCGGCGGCGACCTGCCGACGGTGTACCACGCGCTCGTGGCATCGCCCGAGGCGTGGGTGCCGCAGCCGGTCAAGTTCAAGTCGCCGTGGGAATGGTATCTGTCGACGCAGCGTGCGCTTGGCACGATCACGGTCCAGCCCGGCGTGACGGTGGGCATGATGAACCAGCTCGGCCAGCCGGTCTGGCAGCCGGGACAACCCGTCGGCTACGACGATATCGCCGGTGCCTGGGCCGGGCCCGATGCGATCCTGCGCAGGGTCGAGGCGGCGGAACGGTTTGCCGCACGTGCGGGGCCGGTCGATGCGCGAGCCTTGGCGCCGACGCTGTTTCCCGCCTCGCTCAGCGCCACCACCCTGCAAGGCCTGTCGCATGCGGAAAGCCCGGCGCAGGCGCTCGCCCTGTTGCTCGTCGCGCCCGAATCGATGCGGAGATAGTCATGCTCGACCGTCGTTCCTTGCTGTCTACCGGTACGCTCGGCGTGCTGGCCTCCGCATTCGCGCCGCGCATCGCCTTTGCGCGGGCAGCGACCGAAAAGCGGTTCGTGTTCATCATCCAGCGGGGGGCGGCTGATGGTCTCGGCACGATCGGGGCGATCGGCGATCCGGCGTTTGCGGGCGTGCGCGCGGATCTCGCGGCAGACGTCGCCACGGGTACGAAGCTCGACGGCATGTTCGCGCTGCACCCGGCGATGACGGCGAGCGCGGAGCTCTACAAACAGGGGCAAGCGCTGTTCGCGCACGCGATCGCCTCGCCCTACCGCGATCGGTCGCATTTCGACGGGCAGAACGTGCTCGAGACCGGCGGTGCGAGCGCGTACCAGGTGCGCGACGGCTGGCTCAACCGGTTGCTGGGAGTGCTGCCTGCCGACGAGGCGCGTGCGATCGCGGTGGCCGCGACGGTGCCGATGGCGTTGCGGGGGCGGCGCGAGGTGGCGTCCTATGCGCCATCAAGCCTCCCCGACGCGTCCGACGACCTGCTGCAGCGCGTGGCGATGCTGTATGACGGCGATAAGCAACTGCACGGGCTGTGGAGCGAGGCGATGGCAACGCGGCAGCTCACGAGCGATCTCGCGCAGGATGGCGGGCGCAATGCGGCGGCCACCGGTGCGCTCGCCGCGCGGTTGCTCAAGCCCGACAGCGGCGCGCGGATCGCGATGATCGAGACTGGCGGTTGGGATACGCATACCGGCCAGCGTGGGCGGCTGACCGCGCAATTGAAGGGGCTCGATGCGATGGTCGCGTCACTGCAGACCGGGTTGGGTCCCTTATGGGCGGACACGCTGGTGCTGGTCGCGACCGAGTTCGGGCGGACCGTCGCGATCAACGGCACCGGCGGCACCGATCACGGCACGGGGACCGCGGCGATGCTGTTCGGCGGCGGGGTGAAGGGTGGTCGCGTCGTGTCCGACTGGCCGGGGCTCGCACCTGCGGCGCTGTACGAGGCGCGCGACCTGAAGCCGACGATGCAGCTGGATGCGTTCATCGGTGGCGCGGTCTCGTCGCATTTCGGGGTGGAGCCGGCGCGGGCGATGGCGGCGCTGTTCCCGGCAAGTGCGCGCACGGCGGCGGTCGAGGGCCTGGTTCGGGTTTGATGGTCCGGGATGGCGACAGGATTGGCGGGCGGACACTCACGCCGCCGGATTAAATTGAGCGTTACCCGGCTTTGGTCTAGAGCGCGCGTTTCCTTGACGTACCGGGACTGCCATGACGCTCTACACCCGTTTCGCCGCGCATATCGATGCGGCGCTCGACACGCTGACCGCGGCGGGGACCCTGCCGGCGGGGCTCGACCGCAAGAACGTGACGGTCGAGCCGCCGCGCGATACGAGCCACGGCGATCTCGCGACCAACGCGGCGATGGTGCTCGCCAAGCCCGCCAAGACCAATCCGCGCGTGCTGGCCGATGCGCTGGTCGTCGAGCTGGCGAAGCTCGATGACGTCGCCTCGGCGAGTGTGGCCGGCCCCGGCTTCATCAACATGAAGCTGACCGATGATGCCTGGCGCGCCGAACTGGCCGCGATCCCGGAGGCAGGGGCTGACTACGGCCGCTCGAAGCAGGGCGACGGGATCACCGTCAACATCGAATATGTCTCGGCAAACCCAACCGGACCGATGCACATGGGCCATTGCCGTGGCGCGGTGGTCGGCGATGCGCTTGCCAGCCTGCTCGAATTCGCCGGACACCGGGTGATCCGCGAATATTACGTCAACGATGCCGGCGGCCAGGTCGACGTGCTCGCGCGTTCGGTCCACCTCCGCTATCGCGAGGCGCTCGGCGAGACGATCGAGATCCCCGAGGGCCTGTATCCCGGCGACTATCTCGTCCCCGTCGGCCAGTCGCTCGCGACCGAGTTTGGCGACCGCTATGTCGGCGCCGACGAGAGCGAATGGCTCGTCATTTTCCGTACGCAGGCGGTCGCCGCGATGATGGTGATGATCCGCGCCGATCTCGCCCTGCTCGGGATCGAGCACGAGGTGTTCGCGTCCGAGGCCGAACTCCAGGCCGCGAAGAAGCCCGAGGCGGCCGAGGCGGAACTGCGGTCGCGCGATCTCGTCTATGACGGCGTGCTCGAGGCGCCGAAGGGCGAGACGCCCGACGATTGGGAGCCGGTCGAACTGCCGCTGTTCCGCTCGACGCAGTTCGGCGACGATCAGGATCGGCCGATCAAGAAGTCGAACGGGTCCTGGACGTATTTCGGCGCCGATCTCGCCTATCACTTCCAGAAGAGCCAGAATGCCGATCAGCTGATCGATATCTGGGGCGCGGATCATGGCGGCACGGTCAAGCGGATCGTCGCGGGCGTAGCGGCGCTGACCGGCGGCAAGACGCGGTTCGACGTCAAGCTCGTGCAGATGGTCCGCCTGCTGCGCAACGGCGAGCCCGTGAAGATGTCGAAGCGGTCGGGCAATTTCGTCACGCTGGCCGACGTAGTGCGCGAGGTCGGCAAGGACGTCGTGCGCTTCACGATGCTGACACGGCGGTCCGATGCGCAGATGGATTTCGACTTCGCCAAGGTCGTCGAGGCGTCGAAGGACAACCCGGTTTTCTACGTCCAGTATGCGCATGCGCGAATCGCATCGCTGCACCGGCGCGCGCAAGAGGCTGGAATCACGCCGATTTCGGCCGATTTGTCCCGGCTTGATACGGACGAACTCGCCCTCGTGCAGCTCGCAGCGCAGTTTCCACGGCTCGTAGAGATCGCGTCGACCGCGCGCGAACCGCATAGAATTGCGTTCTATCTCTATGACTTGGCTGCCGCTTTCCATGCCTTGTGGAACGTCGGCAACGACCGTCCGGACCGGCGCTTCCTCGTAATCGAGGATCCGCAGGCGACCGCGGCACGGCTTTTCTTGGCGTCCGCAATAGGGCAGATTATCCGCAACGGCCTCGCGATCATGGGCGTCGAGGCGGTTTCGGAGATGAAGTGATGGCCGAGAACATGGATCTGCGTGAGGAAGACCGTCTCCCCTGGCTCGAAACCGTCGAACCGGACGAGCAGGAAACCGTCGGTATCGGTCGCGTCATCGCGCTCGTCGTGCTCGGCCTCGCGGTACTCGCAGCGATCATCTTCGGCATCTACACGCTGCAACAGCGCGCCCCGACGGGCGACGGCCAGCTGATCGCCGCGCAGGAAGGCGACTACAAGGTCAAGCCCGACGACGCTGGTGGGCTGAAGGTCACCGGCGAAGGCGACTCGGCGATTGCGACGAGTGCCGGCAAGTCTGGCAACGGCGCGATCGACTTGCGCGGCGTGCCGGAAGCACCGGTTGCCGGCAAACGCGCCGCCGCCCCCAAGGCCGAGGATGCGGCCGGACGCAACGCGGTCGCGCAAGTGCCGGCATCCGGTGGCCGGCTGGTTGCTGCGGCTCCCCTCGCGCCGTCGAAATCGAACGGTGCCGGGACGGCTACCGGCGGTTCGCTGGTCCAGCTGGGTGCGTACCCGAGCGAAGCGGTCGCCAACGCGGCCTGGACCAACTTCTCGAAGCGATTCGCGTATGTCGGCGCGCTCGGCAAATCGGTCCAGCCGGTCGCGACGGGCGGTCGCACGCTGTATCGCCTGCGCGTCAATGCCGGCAGTGCGAACCAGGCAGCGGATATCTGCGGTCGGTTGCGCGTCGCGGGCGAGACGTGCTTCGTCGCGAGTTGAGCGTTATGGCTGATCCGGCCTGGGCCGGGTTAGTCGCACCACTGATATAGCTGGCCGGCCCGTTACGGTGGTGCTGCGGTGGCGGCACCGTCGACCAGCGCATTTCCGGCGACAGCGAGAAGCAGCCGCGCCTGCGAGGTCGGCAGCGTTACGATTGACGGTGGCCACGGACTTGGGCGCTCCAGTGTCGGAACGCTGTGTGTCCTGAATTTCCCGGTTGCCCGAGCGTCGCCACGGCACCGGTCGACGGAGCACAGGCGCTCGACGGGTCGTATCTCTGACTAGCCGACGTGCCCGCCAAACTACGGGCGCCGCTAATCGTAGTAATAAACCGGCGACGTTAGAGCGAACGACGATGCTTCCCGCCGTATTTGCGACCGATATAGTCGCCGATCTGAGCGACTTCGGTTGCTGCGGCGCGCGCACCTTCCACCTGGCACGGTAGCGGATCGCTGTCGTGATCGGCGACCCGCGCCTGCACCTTGTCGCATAACTCCTCGATATCCGCGCGCGACAGGACGTTCTTCTCACGCAGCAGGCAGATAAGGCTCTGCAGGATGACGAGGTTCTTGTCCTCGGGATCTGCTTCGAGCTTTAGGGACGATGCCATGCTCTCTCTCCTTCACTGTCTTTCAGACTATGCCGATCGGCGTTCGTTGCAAGCGAAAACGTGCAAAAGCATACCGAATAATCGAAACAAACTGCGCGCACGTCCGTTTGCCGGCGAGGTTCGCCGAAAATGAGCGTACCCGATTGAGCATAGACAAGGCGATGCTCGCATGTCTCCGGATAATCGGACCAAGGCACAGAACGCGTTAGCGACCCGTACTGGGGAGCGGTTGCGGGGTGACGGAACGAGTTGGCATGCTTATCTCTGTGCCATGTACAAACCAAAAGCCGGTCTTCCGACGCGCGAGCAAATCCTCGACTTCATCGCCAATTCCGACGTGCCCGCGGGCAAACGCGAGATCGCCAAGGGTTTCGGGCTTAGCGCGCAGGACAAGATCGGGCTGAAGGCGTTGCTCAAGGACATGGCCGACGAGGGGTTGATAGACAGCGCCCCCGGTCGCGCGTTTCACAAGATGGGCGGCATCCCCAAGGTGACGGTGTTGCGGATCGCCGATGTCGACGACGGCGGCAACGTGTGGGCGGTGCCCGAACGCTGGGAAGCCGAAGGCATCCCGCCGCCGCGACTGCGCGTGCGGGAACGCAAGCGCGGCGCGCTCGGTGTCGGAGAGCGGATCCTGGCACGGACAGAGGAAGCGGGGAACGGCTGGGTCGCACATCCGATGAAGGTGCTCGCACCTGCCTCCGAACAGGTGTTGGGCGTGTTGCGCGAGGAGGCCGGGCGCCTCTGGCTGACGGGCGTGGACAAGCGCGAGCGGCGCGAGTTCGCGGTGGCGGATGCGGGCGGTGCCGCGCCGGGTGATCTCGTGCTGGCGGAACTCGCGGGCAAGCCGCCGAAGATCGCGGCGCGCGTCGTGTCGAAGCTCGGCGATCCGTTCGCAGCGCGCAGCTTTTCGCTGATCGCGATCCACAAGCTCGGCATTCCGGACGTATTCTCGCAGGAGGCGCTCGACGAGGCGGAGCGGGTCTCGAAGCTTCCGCTCGGTGAGGGGCGTGAGGACTTGCGCAACTTGCCGATCGTCGCGATTGATCCCGAGGATGCGCGCGACCACGACGACGCCGTGTGGGCCGAGGCGGACGACGATCCTGCTAATCTCGGTGGGTGGAAGGCTATCGTCGCGATCGCGGATGTCAGCTTCTACGTGCGGCCGAAATCTGAGGTCGACCGCGAAGCCCGGCGGCGTGGCAATTCGGTATATTTTCCCGACCGCGTGGTGCCGATGCTGGCTGAGATCCTGTCGGCGGAGGTGTGTTCGCTGAAAGAAGGCGCGGATCGGGCGGCGCTGGCGTGCCACCTGCGGATCGGCAAGGACGGTTCGCTGAAGTCGTGGCGCTTTACACGTGCAGTGGTGCGGATCGCCGCGAACCTTGCGTATGAAGAGGCACAGGCGATCATCGACGCGTGCTCTTCCCCCGTCTTGCGGGAGGGGGCGAAGGACGGCGGTGCCTCACTCGATCCGACGGTAGGTCAGGAAGCCCCTTCCTCGACACGTTCCGTGGAGGGGAGGGGAGATATGCTCAGCGTGCTGCAACCCCTTTGGGCCTGCTGGCACGCGCTGGCGAAGGCGCGGGACGCGCGTGCGCCGCTCGATCTCGATCTGCCTGAACGTCGCGTCGTCCTCGATGAAAAGGGGCGGATCATGTCGGTGTCGCCGCGCGAACGGCTCGACGCGCACCGGTTGATCGAGGACTACATGATCGCCGCCAACGTCGCCGCCGCCAAGGCGCTGGAGGCGAAGAAGGCGCCGGTGATGTACCGCATTCACGAGCCGCCGAGCCGCGAGAAGCTGATGGCGTTGAAGGAGTATCTCGAAACGTTCGACGTGCCGTTCGCACTCGGGCAGGTGGTGCGCCCGGCAACGTTCAACCACATCATCGAGCGGATCGGCGATGCGGACTTCCGCCCGCAGGTGATGGAGCAGATCCTCCGCACGCAGACCCAGGCCTATTACGCGCCCGGCAATCATGGGCATTTCGGCCTCAGTCTTGGCAGCTACGCGCACTTCACCTCGCCGATCCGACGCTATGCCGATCTGCTCGTCCACCGCTCGCTGGTGTCGGCGTACGGGCTTGGCGAGGGCGGATTGCCGGCGGACGATGCGGCCAACATGGAGTCGGTCGGCGAGATCATCAGCCGGCTCGAACGTCGCGCAATGGAGGCCGAGCGTGACACCACCGATCGCTACGTTGCGGCGTTCCTGTCGGAGCGCGTCGGGCAGGTGATGGACGTACGGATCACCGGCGTCACGAACTTCGGTTTCTTCGCGACGGTCGAGGGGATCGGTGGCGACGGCCTGATGCCGGTACGCGATCTGGGTGGCGAGTATTTCCGCTTCGACGAGGGCGCGCGGACGCTGACCGGCGAGCATAGCGGCGACGTCTTCGCGCAGGGGCAGACGCTTGAACTTAGGCTGGCGGAGGCGAACCCCGTGTCCGGCGCGCTGCGTTTCGAGATGCCCGAGGGGAAGGGTGCCGCGCCGCCGATGCGCGGCGGACGTAAACCCGTGCGCGAGATCAAACGGCGCGGGCGGCCGGCGAACGTCCGCCATCAGGGCAAGCGGCGTTAGCATTTGCGCAAGTCCCTCGCGCTATGCGACATCATTGCGGGGGACAGTGTCATGTGGGGTTTCATTCTAGGCCGATCGCGGCGGCGGATCGTCCAGGATTTCGTTGCGGCCCAGGCTACGTCGCCGGACCGCGCGATCGCGTATGTCGCCAAGGACGTGCGGATATTCCGACGCCTTCGCCTTTATGGTGCGATCGTCGATAATGGCATGGACCGCTATCATCTCGACGCGCGCAAGCTCGGCGCATTCCGTGGTGCCGTCCGTGTCCGGGCAGCGGCGATCGTCGGCATATCGGGCATGGTCGCCAGCGCTGCCGCGGCCGCGACGGTATTTGCGCTTGCCGAATAAGCTGTTGCCGCGAGCGCGGCGTTCGGGCGGTATGCCCCTGGCGTTGCGGCCTCACCGGATCCGTGGGGCCGTACCTGCGCTGTTCCTGGCGCGACATGCATTGCAGCCGACGATGCGATCGCTTTCCAGCCCCATGCGCACGAGCAAACCACGTTCGATCGGCTGCGCGCTCGTGGCATCGTCCGCGACCCGCACCCGGCCGCTTCTATTACGATCTCGACGCGCACTATGCCGCGGCCGAGCGACGCCGAGGCCTCATCGTGCCGATCGCGATCCTCGCGTCGGTGCTGATCGCGTGGATCGCAACGCGGTTCTTCCGCGGCTGATCAGCCGACCGTGAAGGTGAGCCCCGCCTTCGCTACCAACCGATCGCGCAGTTTCGTCCCCATCAACGCCCCCGGCGTCCAGATTCCGCCGTCGCCTTCGACGTCCTGCACCAGGCACAATGCCGCCTCGGCGATCATCTTGCTGGTCGAGCCATAGCCGGGATCCCGGTCGCCGGTGACGACCGTGTCGATCCGTTCGCCACCGGGCATGATCCCGACGAACAACAGGTCGTAATGCCCGGCGTCGCGCTCCTCCTTCGAGGGACCCTCGCCGGGCTTGGGGCCCTTGTCGCCCGAGAACGGATTGAACTTGGCGATCGCTTCGGCCGCCGCTTTGCCCATATCGCCGAGCCCCGCGACCATCATCTCGTCATAGACGAAGTCGGCACCGTACGCCGTGCCTAGCAGGAAATTGGTGCGGTGGACGTTCTTGGTATTGATCGGCGCCATCACGAACGGCGCGACCCACGCGGAGAGGGTCGTGTCGTATTCGGGGATCAGCCCGGTCGGCTGGTGCGGACCGCTGAAACCGGGCGTGAGCGCGAACGGGCTGGTCAACAGCTTGACGATGCCGGGATCGCGTGCGGCGGCGGCGAGTGTCGCCTTGAGGCTCGCCGCCGTACCGCCCGAAAACGTGCCCTGCATTCTCCGCACGCGGCCTTTTACGCGGGGCGCGGGGGCGCCGTATTTCGCTCTCGCTGCGTCCTGCAACGTCAGTACGCCGAGATCGAACGGGATGCTGTCGAACCCGCAGGAGAACACGATCCGTGCGCCGGTGCGCGTCGCTTCGCCTTCATGCGCGTCGATCATGTGGCGCATCCAGGCGGGCTCGCCGCACAGGTCGACATAGCCAGTGCCGGTCGCAACGCAGGCGGCGACGAGGTTCGAGCCGTATAGCTGGTACGGCCCGACCGTCGAGATGACGACGGCGGTGCGCCCGGCCATCGCGCGCAGGCTGGTGGTATCGTCGGAGGCGGCGGTGATCAGCGGCGTATCGCCGGGCGCACCGATCAGGTCGCGGACCTGCTGCAGCTTCGAGAGCGAACGGCCAGCCATCGCCCAGCGGACACCGGTAGGGTAGGTCTGTGTCAGATACTCGGCGACGAGGCGGCCGGTGAACCCGGTCGCGCCGTAGATGACGATGTCGAAGTCGCGCATGTCCATCTCCTGTTTCGCGGCAGTTTTGCCTGTGCCGGCGCAGCATCGCAAGTGGGACGGCGGCGCGAGGTTCGCCTCGCCAATGCTATAGCGATCTGCGAGAACCTGCGGATGGCATCCGATCCCAAGACCGTTGCGTTCATCGTCGATCAGCTTGCCGCGGCTGGCGATGTGTCCGCCAGGCCGATGTTCGGCGAATACGGCGTCTATTGCGACGGCAAGATGGTCGCGATGATCTGCGACGACCACCTCTTTGTGAAGCCGACCCCGGCCGGCCGCGCATTCGCCGGTGCGATCGACGAAGCGGCGCCGTATCCGGGTGCGAATCCGTGCCTGCTGATCGATGCCGATCGTTGGGACGATGCCGACTGGCTGGCCGAACTCGTCCGGGTCTCGACTGCGGAACTGCCCCTGCCGAAACCCAAGAAGGCCAAGCTTAAGAAGGTCTAAGCCGCCTCGTTGAACTGCAGGCTCGCCAATCGCGCATAAAGTCCGCTGTTGGTCATCAGCGACCCGTGCGAACCCTCCTCGACGATTTGCCCGTCGCTCATCACGATGATCCGTTCGGCCGCGCGCACCGTCGCCAGGCGGTGGGCGATCACCAGCGTCGTGCGGTTGGCCATCAGCCGCTCGAGCGCTTCCTGCACCAGCCGCTCGCTTTCCGCATCGAGTGCGCTCGTCGCTTCATCGAGCAGCAGGATCGGCGCGTCGCGGAGCAGCGCGCGGGCGATCGTCACGCGTTGGCGCTGGCCACCCGACAGCCGCGCGCCACCCTCGCCCAGGAACGTGTCGAGTCCCTCGGGGAGCTTACGAAGGAACTCGGCGGCATTGGCGGCTTCGGCAGCGGCCCACAGCTGGTCGTCGGTCGCTGACCAGTCGCCGTAGCGCAGATTGTCGCGGGCCGAGGCGCCGAAGATGATCGTTTCCTGCGGCACCATCGCAATGCGCGCGCGAACTTCGGCCGGATCGGCGTCGCGCAGATCGATGCCGTCGAGCGTCACGCGCCCGGCGTCGGGATCGTAGAAACGCTGGACCAGCTGGAACAGCGTCGTCTTGCCGGCGCCCGACGGGCCGACCACCGCGACCGTCTCGCCGGGCTTGATGTCGAGCGAGAAGTCGTTGAGCGCGGCGACATCGCGGCGTGTCGGGTAGTGGAAGCGCACGCCCTCGAACGCCAGCGCGCCGCGCGGTGGCTGTGGCAAGGCGACCGGATGTACGGGTGCGGCGATCTCGGGCTTTTCGCGGAGCAGTTCGGACAGTCGCCCCGCCGCGCCCGCTCCGCGCAACAGGTCGCCATAGACTTCGGTCAGCGCACCGAATGCGCCTGCGACGATCCCACCGGTCAGCACGAAGGCGGCGATGGCGCCACCGCTGATCCGCCCGGCCGCCACGTCGATCGCGCCCTCCCACAGCACCAGTGTGATCGACCCGAACACGAGCCCGATGACGATCGCGGTCATCACCGCGCGCAACATGATACGTGCGCGCGCAGCGGCGAACGTCGCGCTGACCGCGTCCGAAAACCGGATCGCCTCGCGGTCTTCCTGGCCGAACGCCTGCACGACCTTCATCGCGCCCAGCGTCTCGGTGGCGATCGAGCCGACATCGGCAACGCGGTCCTGCGAGGTCCGCGAGTAGTTGCGGACCCGTTTGCCGAGCAGCGCGATCGGCAGGATGATCAGTGGGATGCCGATCATCAGCATGCCGGCCAGCTTCGGGGAGATCGCGAACAGGTAGATCAGCCCGCCGATCCCGGTGAACGTGTTGCGCAGCGCGATCGATACGGTGCTGCCGACGACCTGTTCGATCAGCGCGGTGTCCGAGGTCAGGCGCGAGGCGATCTCGGACGGGCGATTCTCCTCGAAGAAGCGCGGCGTCAGGCGGAGCAGGTGGCGTTGGACGGTGGTACGGATGTCGGCGACAACCCGCTCGCCCAGCCACGAGACGTAGTAGAAGCGCACCGCGGTCGCGAGCGCCAGCACCACAACGATCATCAGCAGGTAATGGAACGAGTTGGCGACCGACCCGCCCGAGCCGGGGCCGAAGCCGCGGTCGATTACGCGCTTGAAGCCATAGGGGATGCCGATCGTCGCCGCCGACGTCATCATGAGCGCAAAGCCGGCGAAGACGATCTGGCGGGGATATTGGGAGGCATGATGCCACACCATCGCAAGGTCGCCGATCCGGCGGGACGTCTTCTCATCGGATATCGGCTTGGCCATGCACGGTGCCTAGCAGTGGCGGGGGTGGCGCTCAACGGGAACCGGGCGTGGAGAACGGCGGTGATCCGGTCGCGCGCGATGGGTCACCGGTCGATCGCGCGTTGCACTGCGGTAGAATTGCGTTACGACCGTGCGAAAGCCCGATGAGGCGAGAGGATACCGCATGCTCTACGATGCCTATGAATTCCAGCGTTCGATGATGGCCGGTGCCAGCAAGATGGCCAGTTTCGGCGCCGAAATGCTCAACAACCCGGCAAACCCGTTCTCTTATTTGGGTGGCGGCGCGGTGATCGGCTCCGCGCTGGAGGTGTTCGCACATGCGAATGCGACCCGCGGAAAGCCTGCCTTTGGCCTCGACCATACGGCGATCGACGGACGCGAGGTCGCGGTCCGCGAGGAGATCGTGCTGCGCAAGGACTTTGGTCAACTCAAGCGGTTCGTACGCGAAGGTATCGAGGGCGGGCCAAAGCTGCTGATCGTGGCGCCGATGTCTGGCCATTATGCGACGCTGTTGCGTGGGACGGTCGAGCGGATGCTGCCGTTTGCGGACGTCTACGTCACCGACTGGCGCGATGCGCGCAGCGTGCCGGTGTCGGCGGGACGGTTCGATCTCGACGACTATATTGATTATCTGATCGAATATCTGGAGACGATCGGCGCGAACGAAGGGCAGGGGGGCACGCACATGCTCGCCGTCTGCCAGCCATCAGTGCCGTGCTATGCTGCGGTTGCGCTGATGAGTGCGGACAACAACCCGTGCCGTCCGAAGACGTTGACGATGATGGGCGGGCCCGTCGATACGCGGGAGGCGCCGACAGCTGTAAATACGCTAGCAACCGAGCGGCCGCATGCGTGGTTCGAGCAGAACGTGATCGCGACGGTGCCCGGCAATTATCCGGGTGCGGGACGGAAGGTGTATCCTGGGTTCCTGCAACTCGCCGGGTTCATGTCGATGAATCTCGGCAACCACATGGTCTCGCATTGGGAGATGTATAAGCATCTCGTTCAGGGTGACGGCGAGAGCGCGTCGCAGAGCCAGGATTTTTACGAGGAATATCGCTCGGTATGCGACATGACGGCGGAATTCTATCTACAGACGATCGACGTCGTGTTCCAGAGCCATGCGCTGCCGCGGGGGATCATGACGCATCGAGGACGGCCGGTCGATCCGGCTGTGATTACCGATGTGGGCCTGCTCGCGGTCGAGGGCGAGCGCGACGATATCTCGGGACTGGGGCAGACGAAAGCGGCGCTAACTCTGGCTACGGCGCTACCGGACGAAAAGAAGCGCTATCTGATGGCGGAGGGTGCTGGCCACTACGGTATTTTCAACGGGTCGCGCTGGCGGGAGAAGATCGCGCCGGTGGTCGAAGAGTTCATCACCGCGAACGGGTGAGGAGGATAGGCAGCCCCTCCCGAGGCTGCCCATTTCGCGTCAGGCGATCGAGTCCACAACCGCGTGGCTGCTCGATTCGTCCGAACGGATCGTGCCGCCGAACAGCATCTTGAGACGGCCGCCGATGGAGATGTCGGTCTCCCAAAGCTCCGCGCTGTCGATGTCGAAGCGCAGCAGCGTGAGGTTGGGGTCTTCCTTGCCGCCCGGAAACCAAGCCTCGACCTGATTGTTCCAGAGCTTGTCGATCTGCGTGCGGTCGTTCGACGTCGAGACGTCGCCTGCCATGCAGGCGAAGAAATCATGGCCCTTGCCAACGAACTGCGCCATCGCCGCGCCGCCCTTGGCGATGCGGTTGTCGCGGCCGGCGAAAAAGAACAGCGTGTTTGGCTGATCGTCGTCGATCTGCGCAGTCATGGGCTCGGAATGCTGGCCGTCATGCAAGCCGATCATCACGAACGGACTGGCCTTCAGCTTGTCGATGAACTTCGCTGCGACTTCCTGCGGGGTATCCTTGTCGGCCATCGTCATTCTCCTATTGGCTTGGATTGCCACTGAGAACGGGCGGGGCGGAGGTTGGTTGCGCGGGGGCGGCCGATCGGCGCGCGCGATGCCGCTTGGTGATTGCGCATGCGACGCGTCATGGTGGCGGCGGCAGCAAGTCTGCTGTCGCACGTGAAAGGATCGAGAATGTCTCTTGTCGATCTGTGTCTGATACTAGGCGTGCTCTTCGCCTTTGCGACCTTGGTCGTGAAGATCATCGAAGTGGCACGTCGAGGATAAGCACACGGGCGGGGTTCGAGCTGACACTCGGGCCCCAAACGCAGTTGAGCCCCGGCTGCTGACACAACCAGGGCTCGCACAGAAAGGCAAGAATGTCCTTTGCCGAGAGACTAAATATCGCTTCTCGACATATCTTGCAAGGTCACAGCACTTCAAACAACCCGGCTGCGCCCATGCCGCCGCCAACGCACATCGTGACGACGACGTACTTGGCGCCGCGGCGCTTGCCTTCGATCAGCGCATGCCCGGTCGCGCGGGCGCCGGTCATGCCGTACGGGTGGCCGATCGAGATCGCGCCGCCGCTGACGTTGAGCAACTCGTCGGGAATGCCGAGATTGTCGCGGCAATACAGCACCTGCACTGCGAAAGCCTCGTTCAGCTCCCACAGGCCGATATCGTCCATCTTCAGGCCGAAGCGCTTGAGCAGCTTGGGGATCGCCACGACCGGGCCGATGCCCATCTCGTCGGGCTCTGTGCCGCCGACTGCCATGCCGACGTAGCGCCCGAGCGGCTGGAGCCCGCGCTGCGAGGCGATCTTCTCTTCCATCAGCACCGATGACGACGAGCCGTCCGACAGCTGCGACGCGTTACCGGCGGTGATCGTGAAGTCGGGGCCCATCACGGGCTTTAGCGACTGGAGACCTTCCAGCGTAGTGTCGGCGCGGTTGCCCTCGTCCTTGGTGACCGTCACGTCCTTGTACGTAACTTCCTTCGTCTCCTTGTTGATGATCGCCATGTTGGCGTCGACGGGCACGATCTCGGCATCGAAATACCCGGCGGCCTGTGCGGCGGCAGTCCGCTGCTGCGACTGAAGCGCATAGGCGTCCATCGCGTCACGGCTGATGCCGTAGCGCTTCGCGACGACCTCGGCGGTCTGCAGCATCGGCATGTAGACGTCCTTGTGCATCGCGATCAGCTGCGGATCGGGTGCGACGCGCATCTGCGGGGTCTGAACGAGGCTGATACTTTCGACGCCGCCGCCGATCGTGATGTCCATGTTGTCGGTGATGATCTGCTTGGCGGCGGTGGCGATTGCCATGAGGCCGGAGGCGCACTGGCGGTCGAGCGACATGCCGCTGACCGTCGTCGGCAAGCCTGCGCGAAGCAGCGATGTGCGCGCGATGTTGCCCGCCTGATGCCCCTGTTGAAGTGCGCAGCCGAACACGACGTCGTCGACTTCCGCCCCGTCGATGCCGGCGCGCTCGACCGCGGCCTTGATCGAATGCGAGGCGAGGGTCGGGGCGGGGGTGTTGTTGAAGCCACCGCGATAGGCGCGGCCGATGGGGGTGCGGGCGGTGGAGACGATGACGGCTGAACGCATGGATATTCCTCTTCTTCACTCCCCTCCCGCATGCGGGAGGGGTTGGGGGTGGGCGCTCGGCCAAAGCGAGCGAAACGGTCGTGGAGAGCGGCAGCCCACCCCCCGGCCCCCTCCCGCAAGCGGGCGGGGGAGAAGCGTCAAACGAAGATCTGGCTGATCCATTCGGCAATCAGGGCGGGCTTTTCCTGGCCCTCGATCTCGACAGAGAAGGCGTTGGTCTGCTGCCACTGGCCGGGGCGCTTTTCGTCGAACGAGAGCAGCTTGAAGCGGCCTCGGACCTTCGAGCCGGACCGGACGGGGGTCAGAAAGCGGACCGAGTTGCCGCCGTAATTGACGCCCATCTTGGCGCCCTCGATGGTCGGTGCGTCCGGCACTTTCGAGGACAGCAGCGGCATAAGCGATAGCGTCAGGAAACCGTGTGCGATCGTGCCGCCGAACGGCGTTTGCGCCGCGCGTACCGGATCGAGGTGGATGAACTGATGATCGCCGGTCGCATCGGCGAATTTGTCGATCATGGCCTGCGTGACGTCGACCCAGTCGGAAACCGACTCTGTCCCGACACGAGCCTGCATTTCGGCGGTGGTGATCGTCGCCACGGGATTCCCCTTGTTGATTGGCGCCTTGGCCCTGACGCGTCTCTAACCGCGGAGACGCCGTCACCGCAAGCCTCGACCAACCGAAATATGGAAAACCTCCTGTTTGCTATGGCAGAGCGACGAACCCGATGTTCTAATTCGCCGCGGGTGCCGAATTGGCCTCGGGGTATGGCATCACTACCGAGCCATCGGGTGCGGCCATCATGTTGACCTGGGTGGGGAAGGCGATCTCGATCTTCTCGTCGTTGAAACGCTTCAGGATGGCGATGCCGACGGCAGTGCGGCCGTCGTAGAAGCTGGCATAATCCGGCCCCTTGCTGTCGAACTGGACCTCGAAGTCGAGGCTTGAGGCGCCGAAGCCGGTGAAGCCTGCGCGCGTGAAGATCTTGTCGTTGGCTTCCACGATCTCCTTCAGCATCGCGGGGATGCGCGAGCAGACTTCGGGGGGCGTCGAATAGGTGACGCCGATGACGAACTTCGCGCGGCGGTGGTTGCGCTGCGTGTTGTTGAGGATCTCCTTGTTGAGGAGATTCTTGTTCGAGATGACCCGCTCTTCGCCGTCGATCCCGCGGATACGCGTAGACTTGAGGCCGATCGCCTCGACGCTGCCGGAGGCGGTGTCGTAGCTGATCGAGTCGCCGCGGCGGAACGGGCGGTCGAAGATGATCGCGAGCGCGGCGAACAGGTCGGCAAAGATGCCTTGCGCGGCGAGGCCGATCGCGATGCCACCGACGCCCAGGCCGGCAACCAGACCGGTGACGTTGACGCCGAGATTGTCGAGCACCACGACCAGCGCGACTGCGAAGACGACGAAGGTCACGAGCAGGCGGATCAGGCCCATCGCCGAAAGCAGGGCTTCGCCCGAATAATGCTCGGACTGGGTGCGGTGCTCGATCGCGCCGAGGATGATCTCGCGCACCCAGACCGCCGCCTGGAACACGGCGGCAACGGTGAAGAGGAAGTTGATCGTCGTCGCGACCTCGCCGGGGGCGGCGGAGTATCCGGCGACCAGCTTGGCGGCGAGCATGACGATGAAGAAGTTGCCGGTGCGTGCGATCGCCTTGCCGACGACGATGCCCCAGCCGTTAAGCGCGCGCGGGCGTTCGCAGAGCTTGCTGCCGAACCGGCGTGCGGTGTGAAGCACGACGACGATCGCCGCACCGATCCCGAATGCAATCAGGATCTGAAGCCAATAGGCCTGAACCCAGGCGACGCTGGCGGAGACGAAGCCGTGGGCTTGATCGCCGACGTTGCCCGCGTCGAAGATGGGCTGTTTGGCGGCAGTAGAATTGGACATGGGGATACTCGTCAGGCTGCCTTAGCGATAACCGCCGTCGGGCAGGCGCCGGCTTCGAGGAACGTGATCAGGCCACATTCCTGGCGGCTGAGATAGCGCTTGGCGCGCGGGAGGCGGAGCGCCTTGCGGAAAGTTGATTGGCCAGTTTTCACCAGCGCGATGAGCGAGGGGTGAACGTAACTCTTCCGCGCGATCGCGTGGGTGTTGCCGAGGCGGGCGACGACGGGTTCGAGCATCGTCTTCAGGCTGAGATCGCGTTCGGCGGAGGCGAGTGCTTCGAACGCGGCGACGCTGGCGGCCCAGGTGCGGAAATTCTTGGCGGTGAAATCGGTACCAGTGACCTCGCGGATGTAGCAGTTGACGTCGGTCGAGGTGACCGGATGCGCAACGCCGGCATCGTCGAGCCATGCGAACAGATGCTGCTCGTCGAGGTCCTGGCATTTCTTGACGAAGCTGCTCAGCGACCGATCGGTGATCCTGAGCGTCCGCATCTTGCCCGACTTGCCCTTGTACTGGAGCTTCAGCATCGCGCCCTTCACTTCGCCGTGACGCTTGCGGAGCGTGGTGGCGCCGAAGCTCTCGTTCGCCTCGGCATAGGCTTCGTTGCCGATGCGGATATGGCCGCCGTCGAGCAGGCGAATGACGGCGGCGACAGCGCGTTCGCGAGTCAGCGAGCGTTTGCGGAGGTCGGCCTCGACCGCCTTCCGGATCTTGGGGAGGGCGTGGCCGAAATCGGCGCAGCGTTCGTACTTGGCGGCCTCCTGCGCTTCGCGGAAGCCGAGGTGATAGCGGTATTGTTTGCGGCCCTTTTCGTCCCAGCCGACCGCCTGGATATGGCCGTTGGGCTTGGGGCAGAACCACGCGTCGCGGTAGGCGGGGGGCAGGCCGACCGCGTTCAGCCGGTCGATCTCGTCGCGGTCGGTGATGCGCTCGCCCTTGGCATCCCAATAGCCCCAGCCGTTCCGCATTTTCTTGCGGGTGATGCCGGGCTTGGAGTCATCGGAATACACGATCTTGGTGGACAATGCGGTGGTCCCTTGAGGGTGCTCTCGAACTAGCCTTGGAAATGTTCGGCAAGGCGCATCGTTCCGGAACGTCGCGCGCCGGGCGGTGTTGAGGGGGCACGGGATTTCACTGGAGATTGCACATGGCCGACCTTTCACAGGCACGCGTATTGATGCTCGCCGCCGACGGTTTCGAAACCGTCGAGCTGTTCGAACCCCGCAAGGCACTGGAAGCGGCAGGAGCCAAGGTCGCCCTCGCGTCGATCAAGATGGACCCCATCCAGGGCATGAGGGGCGACATCAACAAGGCGGAGACGGCGACGCCCGACCTGACGCTCGACGAGGTCGATACCGACGATTACGACGCGCTGATCCTGCCGGGCGGTGTCGCCAACCCCGACACGATGCGCCAGCAGGAGCGCGCGATCGAGATCATCACCGAGTTCATGGAGGACGGTAAGATCGTCGCTGCGATCTGCCATGCGCCGTGGTTGCTGGCCGAGGCCGACGTGATCGACGGGCGTCGTCTCACGAGCTTCCCCTCGATCCGGACGGATCTCGAGAATGCGGGCGCGGACGTCGTGGACGAGGAGGTCGTGGTCGACGGTAATCTGATCACCAGCCGTAAGCCGGACGATATCCCGGCCTTCAACAAGGCGATCATCGACGCGCTCGAAGAAGAACTGGCCGACGAGCCGGTTGACTGATTTGCTCCCTCCCGCTTTTAGGACGGGTTAGGGGAGGGGAGTGGGTGCCGACATGTTACGGTCGCCCTCCCCCGACCCCTCCCGCGAGCGGGAGGGGAGCCGGTTGAGTTTGCGTTGTGCTGGGCGTTCGATCAGGTGGTAGAGCGTGACCGATGCTATGAGTACCAGGCCGAGGTAGAGTGCGATCAAGGTCGGCGGGACCGCGTCCGCATTGCTGACGAACAGCAGCTTGAACACGACCCACAGCATGAAATGGCCGAGATACGTCGCGTAGCTGATCTCGCCGAGATAGTGGATCGGCCGGCTCGAGAGCGGATTGCGCTTTGCGGCGGACGTGAGCGCCAATACGAGTAGCAGACAGGCGCAGGCGGCCGGGACCATTAGCGTCTCGGGCGCGCCCGCAGCCCATGCCCCCAGGAGCGCGATGCCGGCGGTCGACGCAGCGATCGCTGCTCGCATCGGCTGCGCGGCGTGCCAGCGCAGCCAGAGCGCGCTCACGATCGTGCCGGTCGCGAACTCGGTCAGGCATCGCAGCAACCCGTAGCGCGGGATATCGGTGCCGAGCGTCGGCGCGGCCATCGTCATGTGGAGCAGCACGAGAATCGCCGCGGCGACGACCATCAGCACCGGACTGGCCATCCGCCGCCAGTCGACCATGGCCATCAGCAGCGGAAACAGCAGATAGGCACCGAGTTCCGCGCTGATCGACCAGCTAGGATTGTTCCAGGCGAGGCGGTTTGTGAACCCCCAATTCTGCACAAGCAGGATGTTGAGCGGGAGTTGCCCGAACGGATAGTCGACCGGGTCGGCGCGGCCGGTCGCGACGAATACGAGCGCCAGTGCCACCGCACCCGCCAGCACGACGATATGCAGCGGCCAGATCCGCGCGATCCGTTTCCGCAGGAACGGGCCGATCCCGGCAATGCCCTGCGCACGCAGTCGCTCGTGCCAGGTCAGCCAGATCACGAAGCCGGACAGCAGGAAGAAGAAATCGACGGCGAGATAGCCCTTGGCGAGGATATCCAGCGCCGCCTGCGGCAGGCCTGCGATCGACAAGCGGATATGATAGAGGACGACGAACCAGGCGGCGAGGCCGCGGGCTCCGGTCAGTGCCCGAAGTTCGGTCCTCACGCGGCGACCTTCAAGCGGTGGTTGCCTGCTGTTGCTGCGTGCCGCGCATCGGCCGGAACGTCTGCTCGCTTCGCTTGCGACCGAGATACGTGTCGAGGCCGATCTGCGCACCGATCAGCATGTAGATGAACGGCTGGAACGCGATCGCGATGAAGGCGGCGCCGAGCAGGTAGACGAGGTGCGCGCTCTGCAACGCTGCGGCGAGCGGCCCGGCCCAGGCGAGTTCGTCTTCGGGATCGCGGTAGCGGCGGCGCAGCACTTCCATCCGGACGATGCCGATCAAGTTGATCGCCAGCCAGAGCGCCAGCCCCAGATAGCCCTGTTCGCCGAGCATTTCGAAATAGGCGCTGTGATAGGCGCGCGCCTTGTCGACCTCGACCTTCGACCCGCCGGTGATCGCGCCACCCTCGGCGGTCTTCAGGTCGTAGCGAATCCGGTTGCCGAGGAAGGCGTTGAACCCGCCGCCGAACGGATGATCCTTCGCATAGTCGATCGTCCATTTCCACACGGCCAACCGCGTCGAGGCGGACTCGTCCGCCTGATAGGTCTTGATGGTGTTCATCCGGTTGGTGAAGGTCGACGGCAGGAACGGCACGGCGGCAAGCCCGAGGGTGGCGATCCCCGCCAGATACAGGCCCTTCCGCTTGACCGCGCGCAGCGACAGCACGGCCAGCAAACCGATGCACAACAGCCCGGTCCGGGTCGACGTGCCGACCGGGATCAGCAGGCACGAAAAGACGAGAGCGAGACAGAACGCCTTCAGCCGCCAGTCGCGCTTGAAGATCGTACCGTAGCTCATGAACCAGAAGATCACCGGGATGATCGCGATCGCGACCGTGCTGATCGTGCTGCCCTCGTACAGGCCGGAATTATTGTCGACCATCAGGTTCAGCTGGCCGTAACCGCCACCGCCGCTGGCGATCGTCTTGATCCCGCCTACGATGATGATTGACGAAGCGGACAGGACCATGAACACCAGCAGCGCCTCGATCCGCAACCGCGTCCGCAGCGTCAGCGGCAGGAAGGCGGCGAAGATCAGCGCTTTCCACACCCAGTCCCACTTCTCCAGCGCCTCCACCGGGAAATCGGCGCCGAGCGTGGTGGCCCAGCAATAGAGCATCAGCACGACAATCAGGACGGACCGCGCGCCGACCCGCGTATCGCGCTTGTCGTCGGCGAGGACCCAGCCGCCGACCGCGAGCGCGACCGCGATCAACGAGATCGGTATGGTGTTGAGCAGCAGGTACGTCAGCCGCTGCGGCGACACGATATCGATATAGACATAGACGAGCACCAGCAGGAACGGCCGCCTGAAACCCATCCCGAAGAACGCCAGCAGAAACGCGATGAACGCGAGATCACGCAACGGGGCCGCGCCTCTTGTCAGGCTTGTCGTGCGGGCTCGGCTCGCGATCCAGATCGGGGCGCTTGAGCAACAGGAACGCGGCGAGCATCATCAGGCCGTGGCTGAGGCCGAGCGCGAGATTGTCGATCATGGGCGGCCTCCTTCCGGGTACGATACACGCATATTGGACCAACAGCTTTACGGCGGGTCGGTTGACGCGCCGTTAAGCGATGTGGTGGCAAGCGGATAGCACGATGCGCATTCTTCATATCCTCGATCACGGCCTGCCACTGCAAAGCGGCTACACGTTCCGCACGCGGGCGATCCTCAAGGCGCAGGAGGGGCTGGGGTGGACCGTCGCGGCAGTGACCGGTCCGCGGCACGGCACCGCGGCGGCCTCGGTCGAGTCGGTCGATGGCCTGATTTTTCACCGCACGGCGGCAGGCCGCACGGCCGGACCGGTCGGCGAACTCGCGGGGATCGCCGCGTTCGCCAGGCGAATCGAGGCTGCCGTCGATGCGTTCAAGCCAGATATCCTGCATGCGCATTCACCGGTGATCGATGCGCTCGCCGCGCTGATCGTCGCGCGCAAACGCAAGCTACCGCTGGTGTACGAGATCCGGGCATTCTGGGAGGATGCGGCAGTCGGCAACGGCACCGGGACCGCAAACTCGCTCAGGTACCGGGCAACGCGCGCGCTCGAGACCTGGGCAGTGCGCCGCGCGGACGCGGTCGCGGTCATCTGCGAAGGCTTGCGCGGCGACCTGATCGCGCGCGGGATCGCGGCGGACAAGATCATCGTCTCGCCCAATGGCGTCGACCTCGACCTGTTCGGGACCGCGCCACCGCGCGACGACGCGCTCGGCGCCGAACTGGGGCTCGACGGCGCGGACGTGGTCGGGTTCATCGGTAGCTTCTATGATTACGAGGGGCTGGACGACCTGATCGCAGCGATGCCGATGCTGGTCGCCCGGCGTCCGAACGCGCGCCTGCTGCTGGTCGGCGGTGGCCCGATGGAGGCGGCGTTGCGTGAGCAGGCGGCGGCATCGCCGGTCGCGGACGCGATCCGTTTCATCGGCCGGGTCCCGCACGACGAGGTCGAACGCTATTACGGGCTGGTCGACATCCTCGCCTATCCGCGCAAGCGCATGCGCCTCACCGATCTGGTAACGCCGCTGAAGCCGCTGGAGGCGATGGCGCAAGGACGGCTCGTTGCCGCGTCGGACGTCGGCGGCCACCGCGAACTGATCCGCGCCGATGGTACGCAGACCGATACCGGTACGTTGTTTGCGCCCGACGATCCCCCTGCAATCGCCGCGGCGCTGGGTGCTATGTTCGATGACCGCACCGGCTGGGACGCGCGGCGTGCACAGGGCCGTGCGTTCGTCCAGGCGGAGCGTAACTGGTCGTCAAACATTCTACGCTATGCACCGGTATATCAGCGGCTCGTTTCCGCCGCAGCACGGGAAATTCCATGGTCGCGTTCTTCCGCAAAAGCCTGATCCGTTCGGTACCGGTCTATGGTGCGTGCATCGGTGCGGCGATCGTGATGATCGGCGTCTTTCTGTTACCGACGACCACGCTCGAAAGCCTAGTGTGGACGACCGGGGTCGCCGCGCTGATCCCGGCGGCGGCGCCGCCGCTCGGTACGACGGCACGTCTGTTGCTCGCGTTCGGGGGCAGCGCGCTGACTGCTGCACTGCTCTGGTCGTCGCTGTACCTACTGTTCGGGCCGGGTGGTCTGCTGGTCGGACGCGCGCGGCGCGACGACGATCTGCCGGTAGTCCGCCGCGCCGACGCCCATCCCGACGCGCCGCCGCGCAAACCGATGTCGGCCGCCGATCTAGGCACGCCGATGATGGAGGTCGGCGTCGGCACCGCGCGTGACGAGCGTGCCATTCCGGTCGATCTCGATCTGCCGCTGGCGTCGTTCGATCCGGCAGCGATCCTGCCTGCGCCGATGGCCCCGGCTCGACGTGTCTCGTCGCTGATCCACATCGCGCTGAACGCCAAGGAGGGCATTGCCCCAAGCGTCGCGGTCGTCTCTGAAATCGCCGACGCGGGGCAGTTGCACAGGTCTTCGGATCCGCGGGTGGAGTCAGGGCACCCGGATACTGAATCGCCGGTCGCGGAGCCGACCGTCGTCACGCAGACGACTTTCCAGACCGAGGCGCCGAAGCCGATCGAATCGACCGAACCGCGGTCGGAGCCGACGCAACCGCAAACGATCGAGGCCCTGTTGCGGCGGTTGGAGCAGGGTGCGAGTCGCCGGCGACGGATCGGCGCGCACTAAGCACTGGGCGTACCCGATACCGCCGAAACCACTTTTTCTATTGTGTAGGCTCTGATACCCAAGCTTCGAAAATATCGAGGAGGGATCATGGCCGTGACCGTAGACAAGCTAGGCGTAGACGAGCTTGCCGGCCGATCGGGGCATCCTGCCGAGGCTATCCCGCCCTCCGAACAGATGGCCTCGCGCTATGCGTGGTACGTGCTGTCCATCCTGTTCCTCGTCTACGTGCTGAACTTCGTCGACCGGCAGATCATCTCGATCCTGGCGGAGGACATCAAGCGTGACCTCGGCCTGAAGGACCAGGATCTCGGGTTCCTGTACGGCACCGCGTTCGGGGTGTTCTACTCGCTGTTCGGGATCCCGCTCGGTCGGCTCGCGGACAATTGGCACCGCATAAGGCTGATGACGATCGGGCTGTCGCTTTGGTCGGTGATGACCGCGCTGTCGGGTTTTTCAAAGACTGGCGGGCATCTTGCGGCGGCGAGGATCGGGGTCGGCATCGGCGAGGCCACGGCAAGTCCGTCGGCCTATTCGATCATTTCTGATTATTTCCCGAAGCGGCTGCGCGCGACGGCCTTGTCGATCTATTCCGCCGGGTTGTACGTGGGCGGCGGCTGTTCGCTGTTTATCGGCGGCCTGATCGTACAGGGCTGGAACCGGGCGTATCCGGCGGGCGGGCCGCTTGGGTTGGTCGGCTGGCAGGCGGCTTTCATGGCGGTCGGCTTGCCAGGGCTGTTGCTCGCGGTGTGGATCGCGACGCTCAAGGAGCCGATCCGCGGCCTGGTCGAGGGCCTGCCCGAACCCGACAAACACCCCGCGCCGTTTCGTGCGTTCGGCGCCGAACTGGTGACCATCGTCCCACCGCTGACGCTGATCGGTGCGGCGATGGGGGGCGCACGGGCGCTTGGGTATAATCTGGTCGCTCTTGCGCTCGTGGTCGCGGCGGTGTCGGGTCTGGTCGCGGCGGGCGAGCCTTGGCCGCAATGGGTGGCCATCGGGATCGGCGTGTATGCGGTGTTCTCATGGGCGTCGGCGCTGAAACGACGCGATCCGCCGACCTTCGCGCTGATCGCGGGGACGCCCGCATTTTTGTGTACGGTCGTAGCTTACGGGCTGAACGCGTTCCTAAGCTATGCGGCGAGTTTCTGGGCGGCCCCTTATGCGTTGCGTGAGCTTGGTGCGACGCCGGCGTCGGCGGGGTTCATGATCGGTAGCCTTGGGGCAACCGCGGGATTTCTCGGGCTGACGATCGGCGGGGTGGTGTCGGATCGATTGCGGCGGAGCAATCCTGCCGGGCGGTTGTGGATCGTGATCTTCGGTGCCGTGGTGCCGGTTCCGTTCCTGATCCTGGCCTTTACCGCCTCGTCGCCCACAGCCTTCTATACGGGGATATTCCTCGCGCAATTGACCGCATCGTGCGCGCTGGGTGCTGCGGCGGCGACGACGCAGGACATGGTGCTGCCACGAATGCGGGGCACCGCGACCGCGACGTTCTTCATCGGGACGACGCTGATCGGGCTGGCGCTCGGGCCGTACATGGCTGGGCGGGTATCGACGCTGACCGGCAGTCTGTCGATCGGCATGCTGTCGCTGCTGGTGGTGACGCCGATCACGTTGGCTTGTGCAATCGCAGCGTATCGACTGGCGCCGCGAGCCGAGGCTACGCGGGAGGCTCGCGCGCGTGCCGCTGGTGAAGAGATTTAACGAGGCCGTTCGCGAGCGTTAGTGCTTGGTCGCTGCCGATCACTCAGCACGAACGCAACGCGGAGTGGGTAAGCACCTCTCTGCCGACCGGAAGAGAGGTGCGATCGTTTCACCCTGCCTGGAACACACCACAGGCAATACGTCCCCCGCTGTTGCCCGATGGATCCGTCATCAAGTCATCCGGGTTGGCATGTACCACGAACGCAGACCCGTCCGTGTCCATCAGCCCGGCCATCGTCGCACCCGGGATCGTGACGCCGATCGTCCCGCGACCATCGGTACCGATGATCAGGTTGGGCAGGTCGCCCTCATGCGGACCCTGGGCGTTCATGCTGCCATGCTTCATGTTGGTCGGGTTCCAATGGGCGCCCGCGGTCGTGAAGTCGGGCGCGTCGCAGCGGCCGACCATATGAACATGCGCGCCGTGCGTGCCGGGGGGCATCGCCTTTGCATCGAGCGTAAAGCGTATACCGCCCGCTACTTCGGTTGCGGTCGCGCGGCCGACGTCGACGCCGGTCGCGGTCTGCAGCATCGCCACTGCACGCTGGCCCCCCGCTGTCGGCATACCCGTAGTCATCCCGTTCTTGTCGCAGGCGCTCAGCCCGATGGTCGCCGCGCCGAGTAGCGCCAGTGTCGCAATCCGCATGTCGTCTCTCCCTGTTGGTCTCTTTGCGAACCCTCCGCCGCGCGTCGGGTTCCGTCCCCTATCCCAGCGGCCACCGCGCAACTGGTTCGTAGATCGCGCCGTCGCGTCCGAGATGACTTTGGTACAGGACGAGATGGTGAAGCGGGAAGGGGGCACTGTCGAGACCGGCATGGGCCGCCAGCCATTCCTCGATCGCAAAGTCGACGCCCGAAGACCGCGCGAGCCACGCGACGGTGATATGGGGATGATATGCGCGGCGTTCAGGTTCGAGCCCGGCGCGAATGCAGGCCTGATCGACCTTGCGGTGTAGTGCCGCAAGCGCATCATGCGGCGCCACGCCCACCCACAGGGTGTCGGTCCGCCCACGCTTCTCGAACCTGCCGACTCCTGCCATTGCTATGGTTGGAACAGGGGCAGTCACATGGCTCAGCGCGACCGCGATGTCCTCCGCGACCGGCCGCTCGACCGCGCCGATGAAGCGGAGCGTGATATGTAGTTGCTCGTCGTCTTGCCAGCGTGCTGTCGGTACGCCTTCCATGATGTCCAGCAAGCTGCGACGGAGAGCGCGTGGCGGGCGAAGGGCGACGAAAAGTCGGATCATGACGTAAGCGATGTTAGCCGTCATCTATGGGTGTGATGCAACCACTCTGCTTGAAAAGCGTCATGTTAAAGACGATATTGCGGATAACCGGCACGATGCCGGACAAAGGAGCTGATTTCACCATGGCTAATTGGTCTGACCCCCGGCCCCGCGCCGCGTCGTTTGGTACGACGGCCACGGGGCAGCGTACCGAGGCCTATGACGCTGGCCTTCGCTCGTACATGCTGTCCGTGTACAACTACATGGGCTCGGCAGTCCTGCTGACCGGCATCGTCGCGATGCTGTTTGCGTGGGGTGGTGCCGAGTCGCCTGCCGCGCAGGTGTTCATGAATGGCGGCCCGCTGAAATACGTGATCATGTTCTCGCCTCTCGCGATCGTGTTTGGCATGAGCTACGGCCAGAACAAGATGTCGACCGGTACGATGCAGATGCTCTTCTGGGGCTTCGCTGTGCTGATGGGCCTGTCGATGTCGACCATCTTCCTGGTCTATAGCGGTACGTCGATCGCCGGCGCGTTCTTTGCGACTGCTGCCGGTTTCGCTGGTCTCAGCCTTTATGGCTACACCACGAAGCGTGATCTCTCGGCTTTTGGGACGTTCTTGATCATCGGCGTGGTTGGCCTGTTGGTTGCGAGCCTGATCAACATTTTCCTGCAGTCGGGCGTCATGCAGCTGGTCATCAGCGGTGTCGGCGTGCTGCTTTTCGCAGGCCTTACCGCCTACGATACGCAGCGTACCAAGAGCCTGTACGCGCAGGTTGCCGGTACGGACATGGTTGGCAAGGTCGTCATCATGTCGGCGCTGAGCCTGTACCTCGACTTCATCAACATGTTCATGTTCGTGCTGCGTCTGTTCGGTAGCAGCCGCAACTAACTCCCGCTAAGGGTGTGACGAACGCAGGGCTCGGCGGGACACCGCCGGGCCCTTTTTCTTATGGCTCTGAGACAGGAATGGGACGCGCGATGCGGCTCTCGATCGACGTGCGTCTGGATTACGGAATCACGGGGGACGCCGACGTGCTCCTTCAGATCGAAGCAGCGGCTATGGCCGACCAGAGAATCGTGTCGGAGTCGCTCACCCTCTGGTCGGACAGTCCGATCCGTGCGGTGCGCGGCGAGGACGGGATCGGCCAGCGTTGCTGGTCGCGCGGACATGGGCGGTTCACTGCCGAATATAAGGCCATCGTCGCTGTTAATCGCGAGCGGGTGCAGCTCGAGCTGTATCCAGCGACGCCGCCGCGGATGCTCGACGGCGAGCTGACGCCGTACCTGATGCCGAGCCGCTATTGTCCCTCCGACCGTTTCGAAGGCTTCGTTGCGCGCGAGTTCGGCGGGTTGGAAGGCGGTCCGTTGGCGGCGGCGATGACCGAGTGGGTGTACCAGTCGCTCGACTATCGATGTGGATCGAGCAGTGGCGAGACGACTGCACTAGATACGTTCGCGTCGCGCTCTGGCGTGTGTCGCGATTACGCGCATCTGCTGGTGTCGCTGGCGCGCGCGGGCGGGATCCCCGCGCGGTGCGTGTCGGCCTATGCGCCCGGCGTCGACCCGCCCGATTTCCACGCGGTGGCGGAACTGTGGCTGGCGGGCGACTGGCGGCTGATCGATGCGACGAAGATGGCGACGTGCAGCGATATCGCACGGGTCTGCGTCGGGCGCGATGCGACGGACATCGCGTTCATGACCGTGTTCGGCCAGGCGTATCTCTGGGAGCAGACGGTCAAGGTTACTCCGCTCGATTGACGCGTGCCCGCGTCGGAGCGACCGCCTGGTGGAACTGAGCAGGAACGGTCTGCGGCCTGGACCGTTGACCATCGCCAAGATTAAAAAGGGACGTCGCAATGACCGACATAGACAAGCGCGCGCTGGACAGCCTTTCCGTTGCGCCCGACGACAAGGACGCCGAGGGCAAGAGCTCGGGTCGCGATCCGCGCCAGGAAGCGGGCCAGGACAAGTCCATTGCCAAGCGCCTCCAGAAGAATCCCGACAGTGCGGATGCGCGTCTCGACAACGGCCTCGATGAGTCGATGGACGGAAGCGACCCGCTCTCCGCTACGCAACCGGGGTCGAATCGTGAACCGGCGACATCGTCGGGTTATGACGAAGATGCCGAGCGGGCGTTGCGCGACAAGCAGGCGTAGCTCTCTCGCCTGTCGAATAAATTGACGCCGGTCCGCAGCGATCGGCGCCTTTCTGTTGCCTGAACGCCTCGCAAATCCATCAAACCGCTTGATTTGGTTCGCTTCGTCGCAGCGTTGTTGCAGCGCAACAGCTTTCATGGTCGCTTGGCGTTACGGAAAGATGACGCGTGATAGGGTCGTTGTTAACCATCCGGGCGCATAGTCTGCCGGTTCCTTGACGAGAGCGGGGTGACGACATGGCTTCCAGAATGAAACCGGCACAGGGGTCGATGACCTTGGCCGAGATGAAGGAATTCGCGGCTTTTCCGAGTTCGACGCAGCGGTACATCCGCCGCTCGCTCGACGTTGGGCTGGATCGGGAAGACGCGACGCAGCGCTGGTCGCGCGACGTCGTCGAGGCTGCGAGCATTCGGGCGCAGTCCCGGCTATACAATCACCTGCCGGATTTGCGCGCGACGGTCCCTGACGATAGCGGTCTCGACGCGATCGAGCCGTTCTTGGCACCACTGATGACGCTGGTCGCGTTCGACCTGGGACAGGGCCGGTTGACCAGCTTTTCTGCCTTGCGCTTCCTGTACGAACGCCTGATCGGCGCGGAGGTTCGGCCTTGGTTGCCATCAGCTTTCTGTGCGGCCGCCGCATTGCCGCATCTGCATCCGGAATTGCGCCGCAAACTGCTGCAGTCGATCAGCGAGGCCGCGGCGACCGCGTCGGGGTGGTCCAACCGCCAGCCAGCGTTCTTCCCCTATTGGGTCGAGAAGGTCGATTCGGGAACGACGCTCGCAAACTGATCAGCAGGCGCGCTAGCGACATGCACGCCAACCGGTCGACCCGCGTTCGGCCTGATCTAGGTGGAGGTGGTCGGCGTGGGCGGCATTGTAATCTGGGGACAATGTCGTCGCGAACAGTTGGCAGGCGCCGTCCCGAACGTCGCGCAGAAACGCCGCTTTGGCTGAGCCGCCTTTCCAGTCGCGCGTGACCGTGATGCGCGTGTCGTCGTCCAGGCGAAATCCGGCGATATCGATGGCATCCGCTGTGGCATGCTCACTCAAGGTAGACGCGGTGCTGCCGGCGATGGGCCGGCAGCTATAGCTGCCGAAGTGATCGATGCCGACCACGTGCGCGCCGAAATGCCGCTGGGCTGCGGGCTGCACCACGGTCCATTCCCACACCGATAGCGCCGCTGCGATCGGACAGGAGACGCTTAGTCCTGCCGGGCTGAAAACGATCTGCCGGACGCCGCCATTCACTAACCGTACGCCATCGGCATAGCCGCATTGCCCTTTGCCGCGACGGGGCGGCGCTATCGTATAGCGAACGCCTGCTTGTTCCAGGAGCGCTCGGCAGGCCGGAAAATCGCCGGTAAGTGCGGTAAGCTTGCGCCCGGTGAACGCGCCGAGTGACTCACCCAGGTCCAGCGGCGTCCAAGGCAGATCCTGCGGACGCCCGCGCAGCCCAGCCCACAGCATGACGGAAAGCATAGTGACTATCGCGACGCCGAAAAGCCAACCGATCGCCCGGCGAACCCCGCGCATGTGATCAGCCGCGCACGGCGTCGGTCAGCCGCTCCGTGGTTATTGGATAGCCGAGATCGTCGGGAATGCAGAGGTGGTCGATGCCATCGCGCGTTTCGATCCACGGCGTGACCGTGCGGACCGGATACCGATCCACATGCGCGAACGCGGCATCGACATCGGCGAACTGGGCAAGGCGTTCCAGGTTGCGGCGGGTTGGGAAGATGATCGTCACCCTACCCGCATCGGCGTCCGCCAGAACGTCCGCTGCAGTCGACCAGAAGAGGCGGACATTCTCCGTCGCATCGACACGTGGCGCAGGCGCGTCGTCAGGCAGACGCGCCATATAGAACCGCGTGTCGAAGACCCGGGCGGCGGCATGCGCAGGCAGCCAGCGTGCGAAATATGCAAGCGCATCGACGTCAATCTGCAAGTTTGCGTCCGCCAGCACCTGCGCGAACGGCATGCCGGCGTGGAGAGCAGTTCTCAGCGTCGCAAGCACCGTGGTCGATGGCGCAGGCGACAGGCCGATCGCCAGCCCCACCTCTTCGATCGTCTCGCGGATTGCGGCGATGCGTGCGGCAGTATCGTCGTCGTCGCGCCCCATCAACGATGCCAGGGCGTGATCGCCGGGATCGACCCGCCCGCCGGGAAACACGAGTGCACCGCCGGCGAACGCCATGGCCTTCGCGCGTTCGACCATCAGGATTTCGGGTGGACCAGCCGATGCAGCGCGGAGCAAGATTAGCGTTGCCGCGGGAATCGACGGCGTCGGGGCTGGATCGGTCATCGCTTGCGACAACGCGCGACGTCCCGAACCGGTAGCGGACGCCGAAAATTCACTACTAGTTCCCTGGTTAGATACACGTCGGCAGAAGGGTCGCGGGTAAAGGCCATCAACCTGGCATGGCTCGTGCGGCACGATTGCCCATCCGCTCGCCGAGGCGCACCGGCCGCTCTGGCGCCCAGAGTTCGTTAAAGGCAATGGCGCCCTGTCTGAACAGCATCACGATCGTGGACCCGAGCAGGAAGCGGCCCATCTCCTCACCCTTCTTCAGCACGATGTCCTGATCGCCATAGGTCCATTCGGACGCCGTGTTGGCGCGGCGTGAATTGACCACGCCGTGCCACACGGTCGCCATGCTTCCGACGATAGTCGCACCGACGAGCACCATCACGAACGGGCCGTGGTCCGGCGATGAAAAGACGCACACAACCCGCTCGTTTCGCGCGAACAGATTCGGTACGCCACGCGCCGTGGTCGGATTTACCGAGAACAGCGCCCCCGGCACGTAGATCATGCGCATGAGTTTGCCATCGCAGGGCATGTGCAGGCGGTGATAATCCTTTGGGGAGAGGTACAGATTGGCAAAGCTCCCATGGCGGAACTGTGCCGCCAACGTGCTGTCTCCGCCGACCAGTTCCGTGGTGGTAAATCTGTGCCCCTTGGCCTGCAGCATGTGGTGGTCGTCGATGGCGCCGAACTGGCTGATCGCGCCATCGACCGGACAGACGAAATCTGCCGCTGCCAATGGGCGAATGCCGGGCTTGAGCGGGCGGCTGAAAAAGTCGTTGAAACTCTTGTAGCTAGCGATGTCGGGATTTGCGGCTTCGGTCATGTCGACGGCGTATCTGCCGACAAACCAGCGGATCAGGCCGGTTGTCATCGAACCGCCCCGCGCGCCGGCAATGCGGCCGGCAAAGGCAGTCAGGCCCCGCTTCGGCAGCATGTACTGGAGCATTATCGTAAGGCGATCAGACATAGACCCTCTAAACCCTGGACGTATTTTCTACTGTCATAACAGGCAGGTCGACGTTTGGGATCGCCGCGTTCGATAATTTAAATGTGCCGATGCACCTAGATTTACGCCGCCCGGACGTGACGATGTAGAAACTTTTGGCTGCAGGTTCGAGCACTCGCGTCGAGCATGCTCTACTTGGGGGCAGCGGGTCAGAAAACTGGCTCTGGCCGGATATGGGTCGCGCTGCTTTGACGTCAGATATGGGCGTCGCAAACCGGGCGATGTGGCTTAGCGTGAGCGCTCAGTCGTGAAGACCTGCCACTCCGAGCGTCCCAAGGTTCAAGGTCATTTGTACGTTCAGCGCATGATCCATCTGGGCGCGTGCGCCGCCTCGTGCGAAGCGGTATTGGTTGAGATAGCCGATATCAGCCGTCACCGCCTTGCTGAGCGGAAACGCGAACCCGACGATGTTGCGCATGCGCTCGTATCCGGCCCGCTGGCCCCAGCTTGTGCTGTTCGGCAAGAAGAAGCTCTCATGGCTTACGAACAGGGCCACATCCTTCGGCCCGAGTGGCAGATTGTAGCGTAGCAGCGGGCGGACACGGAAACCGATCTCGCTGCCGTCGGGATTGAAGCGTTCGTCCAGGCGCAAGCGACCCGCGAAGCGTCCTTGCGTAAACACTACTTGCTGGCGGAGGCGTTCCTCGTCCGGTGCCGTGTTGCCGTTGTAAAATCCGACGTGGCGGTATCCGAAACCAAGTTCGACACCCTTCGCCACCTGCCAGCCGACGAGCGCGCCAAATTCGGTCGTATATAGTCCGCGCTGTCGGTCGCTGATCCGCGCAATCTCTTCCAATGTCACCCGCCACTGTGGCGCGACAGGCAGTACGAGGTTGATCTGCTCCCATGCCTGCGCATCCTGTTGCTGCGCCAATGCCGGGGTCGCGGCGAAAAGCAGCGGCGAGGCTAATACGAATGACGAGCGCGGCATTCCGTCAGGTTCGCACGGCTTGGCGATGTCATGCAATGACTACGCTGCTGGTTCAGCGGCCAACTCTATTGCTGGCAAGACAGACGGTGGCGAGAACCGCGTCGCGGGCTGCATCACGGTGCTGGACATGCGGACTGCATATCCAGACGCATTTGCCAGCGGATATGATTGGATAGACGACGAGGAACACGAACTGCGTGTCCCCCGTCGCGAGCGCTAAACCACGGTCCCGATTACGCGAGAGCAACCTTGGTGCGGGTCGAGCTATGGCCGCCCGAGCGATACAGGAATTCGGCCGCCTCGTCCGCGGTGACGCTCGTAGCGCTGGTATCGACCGACACGAACACGCCGCCCTCGTTGATACGGCCCTCATAGTAGCTCGCATCGACGCGGCTGACGCCGTGGTCCGTCATCACCTTCTCCAGGCCTCCGACCGCGCCGCCGAGCGCTGCGCCGGTGACGGCCGCAGCGGGAATGGCAGCCGATGCGATTGCACCTGCGGCTACAAGTGGGCCGACGCCTGGGATCGCCAGCGCCGCTATGCCGAGCAGGGTACCGATCCCGGCGCCCGCTGCGACCTTGCCGACGAACTCCTGCGTATCGCCATTGCCGTCGGTGGTGGTGTTCTTGCCGTCGTGCTGCGCGACGATGGAAATCGCACTGTCGGCGACACCCGCGCTACGAAGCTGAGATACGGCGCGCTCCGCATCGGCGTGGTTGTCAAAGACGGCGGATACTAAGTTCGTGCTCATGATCAATCCAGTCGAGGCAGGGTTGCAGATGTTCCTAAAAGCCGCACCCACCGTCGCTGGTTCCCGAGAATGAGGGTTAGCAACGGCGTAACCCATAATCGGCATACCAACGGCCATCTGGCGGGCAGAAGCATAAGTCATGCTACGCCTCGTTGACGGAAATCGGCTTGCTGGATCCCAACTGCACTGGCTTGCCAATGACCGGGCGACCGGTTGGCCATCGCCGCGCAATGCATCGTTGCTTTGCGATCCTGGCGATCGTGACCGCATTGCCCTGGTTGCCGCCGAGAATGTGATACGCCTCCGCATCTTCGCCGACATAAAACCCGACATGGCCCCCGCCCGGTCGCTCGAACGTCAACACCGCGCCGGGCGCCAAACGCTCCGGCCTCAGTGCCTGTCCCCAGGTCGACCATGACGTCGCGCGAACAGCGATGCTTGCCGGTTCGATGTCGTCTTCCTGAAGGCAGTACGCAACGAATACGCCGCACCAGGGGACGCTATCCGCATTGTAGATGATACCCAGCACTTTCGTACCAAGCCGTTTGGCCCATGCGAGAATGGCTGGCTGTTCGCAAATCCCGCCGCCTCCCTGGTACCCAGTTTCTTCCTTGCTGCCTTCAGCCAGGCCGGGTCATTCGCCACGTCCGTGCACCCTTGTACTGCAGAGATCGCGGCGGTGTTGACCACACCACGCGAGCGCTCGCGTGGCGGTGGCCACATAGCGCTGCCTACTGATAACCGCCTTCATCCTCACGCTCTTCTGCGGCGTCTTTCTGCACCTTTTCCATTTCCTTGGCTTTTTCGTCTTCGGACACGTCGTCGGTTTTTGGATCATCGATCATCATCTTCTCCTCGCCTGTTCAACGCGCGGCGCAGCTTTCGGGGGCCATTATCCGTTATCCAAGGCAGGCCGCGGTGCCGCGGTATGCAAAACAGGAGACGATGATGCGGTTTGTTCAGATCGAGATGTTGCCAACGGGCAAGGCGCTGGTGGACATCGAAAAGCTGACCCATGCGGTGCCCGAGGGTGACGGGTCACGCCTATTCATCGGGGCTCAACACATTGATGTGCCCCATTCATTGTCGGAGCTGGAGAACGTCCTGGCTGGTCGAGAGCGCACCGACGATGGCGCGAATAGCAGGGCAGGCTTCGACGTTCGCTAGATTTGGTCCGCACCGATGGCGTCGGCCTTAACGACTACGACGTTCATATACCTCGGTTATAAGCGCCCCGCATGTCCGTGTGACTGAAGCAGGCGGGGCGCTGAGGTACTCTACACTGGAAGCGAAAGCCTCGAGTCCGGCACTAACCTCGCGTAGTTAATTTTGCGTGAAAGATTGCAAGAGGCATGGCGAATGGCATCGACGCACCCATCCATAGCCAAAGTTAATCGCTTAACGAATGACTTGAGTTCGTAAATTCTATGACCAGCTGGTGACCCCTACGAGAATCGAACTCGTGCTTACGCCGTGAGAGGGCGTCGTCCTAACCGCTAGACGAAGGGGCCGTTAGCAGAAGCGGGCGTCTACGGAATGGGCCGGCGGCCGTCAAGACGGTTACCGCACATTCCTGAGGACGCCCGCGATATTCGTCAGGCGGCGACCTTCTTGCGCTCGGCCATTTCCTCGTTGAGCATCTCGGCCAGCAGGAACGCAAGCTCGAGGCTCTGGCTGGCGTTAAGCCGCGGGTCGCAATGCGTGTGGTAACGATCCGCCAGCGACTGTTCGGTCACGTCGATTGCGCCGCCGGTGCATTCGGTCACGTTCTGCCCGGTCATCTCGGCATGGATGCCGCCAGCGTGTGTGCCCTCCGCACGGTGGACCGCGAAGAAGCCGCGGACTTCGGCCAGGATGCGGTCGAAGGGCCGCGTCTTGTAGCCGTTGGCAGCCTTGACGACGTTGCCGTGCATCGGGTCGCAGCTCCACACCACTGGATGGCCTTCGCGCGTAACGGCGCGGACGAGGCGGGGCAGGTTCGCCTCGATCTTGTCATAGCCATAGCGCGTGATCAGCGTCATTCGGCCGGGCACACGGCCGGGGTTGAGCGTGTCTAGCATCCTCAACAATGCGTCGGGCTCTAGGCTTGGTCCACATTTGATGCCGATCGGGTTGCCGATGCCGCGGAGGTATTCGACATGCGAAGACCCCTCGAAGCGCGTCCGGTCACCGATCCACAGGAAGTGCGCGCTGGTGTCGTACCAGTCGCCGGTCAGCGAATCCTGCCGTGTGAGCGCCTGCTCGTACTGGAGCAGAAGCGCCTCGTGGCTGGTGTAGAAATGCGTCTGCGCGAGCTGCGGCACGGTCTCGGGATCTATGCCACATGCTGCCATGAACTCGAGTGCCTCGCCGATCCGGTCCGCGGTCTCGGCATATTTCTTCGACCAGGGGCTGCGGCCCATGAAGTCGTGCGTCCAGCGGTGGACCTGGTGCAGGTTCGCGTAGCCGCCTTGGGCGAACGCGCGCAGGAGATTGAGCGTGGCGGCCGATTGAGAATAGGCGCGGATCATCCGCTGCGGATCAGGTGCGCGCGATTCCGCGGTGAAGGCGATATCGTTGACGTTGTCGCCGCGGTACGACGGCAGCTCGACGCCGCCGATCGTCTCGGTGTCCGTCGAGCGCGGCTTGGCGAACTGGCCCGCCATGCGACCGAGCTTCACGACCGGAAGCTTCGACGCGTAGGTGAGCACGACGGCCATCTGGAGGATGACGCGGAACGTGTCGCGGATGTTGTTCGCGCTATGCTCGGCGAAGCTCTCGGCGCAGTCGCCGCCCTGGAGCAGGAACGCCTTGCCGGCCGCGACTTCGGCGAGCGACGCGGTCAGGTTGCGCGCTTCGCCCGCGAAGACCAGCGGTGGGAAGGTCGCCAGCTGGTCGGTTGCGGCGGTCAGCGCGGCGGCGTCGGGATAGGTGGGGAGTTGTCGTGCTTCGTGACGCGTCCAGCTGTCGGGGGCCCAGTTCGCGGCCATATCATGTCGTCCGATTGGTGAATTGTGAGGCTGGCCATGCGGGAAAATGCCTTTTCACGCAATGAAGTAAAGCTTTGGGGCGGGTTTGGCAGTTGGTTTCAATAGCCAGCTTCGAGGTCCGCAACGTTCTTCATCGGCGCGCCGGCGAGGAACGCGGCGAGGTTTTCGAGGAACAGGGCAGCGCTGCGCGCGAACATCGTCGTTTGGCTGCGGCCCGACAGGTGCATCGTGACGATCGCGTTGGGCGTCGACCAGAGCGGGTGCGCGGCGGGCAGGGGTTCGGGGTTGGTCGGATCGAGCACTGCGCCTGCTATGCCGCCGTCGGTTAGCGCGGTGATCAGCGCGTCGTCGTCGATCATATCGCCGCGGGCGATATTGATCAGCCAGGCGGACGGCTTCATCGCCGAGAGTTCGTCGCGGCCGATCAACGCGTGCGTGGCGCCGGTCGAAGGGGCGGCAAGGACGATCCAGTCGAACTCGCCGAGCCGGTCGCGCCACGCATCGGGCGTGATCGTGCCGTCGCGGCCGGTGCGGGTGACGCCGGTGACGTCGACGCCGAACGCCGCCAGCCGGTCGCCGATCATCCGACCGATCGTGCCATAGCCGATGACGAGCGCCTTCGTGCCGGCGAGTTCGGTTTTGCCGGGGGCGTCCTTCAGCCATTCGTGGCGGTCTTGCGCGCGTAAGACGGTGTCGAAGCGCTTCGCGGCGACCAGCACCGCCATTACGGCGTATTCGGCGACGGCGACGGCGTTGATCCCGGCACCGTTGGTCAGCGTGACGCCGTTGCCGCGAAGCACGTCGAGCGGAAACGCGTCGAGCCCGGCGTAGATCGTCGAGACCCATTTCAGGTTCGGCCCGGCATGGCGGATCGCGTCGGCAACCAGTTCGGTCGGCTGCATGTCGACCCAGGCGATGTCCGCATCGGCGATCATCGCGTTGGCTTCCGCAGGCTTGGCGAACCACGCGACGTCGAGGTCCGCGGGCAGATGCGGTTCCAGGAGCGGGCGGGCAGCGGCGGGTAAGACGGCTTTCATGTCGAGAGCATCGCCCGGCAGCGTGGCATGTTCAAGTCGTCGGAAGTATTGGCGGATGGGATCGTGCCGCGTGTTTGGCCGGGTTGGGCCGCTACGACCCATTTTCGTCATCCCCGGGCAGGCGGGGATCCATATACTCTGAGGTTCCCGATCTGATCGTGAAGCTAGCCGTATGGGTTCGCGCCTCCGATGGAATGACGACCATTCTCAATGATGGCCTTGTTCATCGCGCTACCCGACTCTTCGGCCTCCCGGGACGGGCTTACACTGCCGCGATCTTCCAGTCCCAGCCTAAGGAGTCGCCGTCCATCACTTCGACACCGGCGCCGGCGAGTTCGTCACGAATCGCGTCCGAGCGGTCGAAGTCCTTGGCTGCCCGCGCGTCGCGTCGATCCGACAGGCGCGCGGCGATCGTCGCTTCGTCGATCGTGGCCGATACCGGGCGGATACGCAGGTCCTCCCGGCTGATCGTCGCGAGATCGAGCCCCAGCACCGCGTCGAAATCGTCGAGCGCGGCAATCCGGTCGGCCGGTGCGACCCGTTTGTCGGCAAGCAGTTCGTCGAGGATCGGCAGCGCGCGGGGTGTTGCGAGATCGTCCGAGACAGCCTCTTCCAGCCGGTCGCCATAGGCATCGGCACGGCCCGACGGCCCGCCGGGTGGGCGGGCGCGCAAGGTTTCGACCGCCTGGACCATGCGCTTCAAGCGAATCGAGGCGGCGGCGAGGTTCTCCCAGGAAAATTCGAGTTCGCTGCGATAATGCGCCTGAAGGCACATCAGGCGATAGGCGAGGGGGTGGAAGCCGCGGTCGACGATCGTCTGCATCGTCGTGAACTGACCGGTCGACTTCGACATCTTGCCAGCGCGTTCGACCAGGAAGTTGTTGTGCATCCAGATGCTGGCGCCGGTATCCGCGCAATCGCAGTGCGCCTGATTCTGCGCGATCTCGTTAGGATGGTGGATCTCGCGGTGATCGATCCCGCCAGTATGGATATCGAAATGCGCGCCGAGATAGTGCTTGCTCATCACCGAGCATTCGAGATGCCAGCCCGGCGCACCGCGGCCCCAGGGCGAATCCCATTCCATCTGGCGGTTCTCGCCCGGTGTCGACGTGCGCCAGATCGCGAAGTCCTGGGGGTTGCGCTTGCCCGCGACCGGCTCGATCCGGCTTTCGATGTCGTCATTGCCTGACCGTGCAAGGCGCCCATAGTCGGGCACCGTCGTCACGTCGAAGTACAGGCCGTTGTCGAGCACGTAGCAGTGCTTGGGCGCGATCTGTTCGGCGAATGCGATCATCTCGGCGATATGATCGGTCGCGACCGCCCAGCGTGCCGGCGGCACAATGTTCAGGCGGGCGACGTCGCGCTTGAAGACATCGGTATAATAGGCCGCGATCTCCCATATCGAGCGGCCTTGGGCGGCTGCGGCCTTCTCCATCTTGTCGTCGCCGACATCGGCATCGGACGTCAGGTGCCCGACATCGGTGATGTTGATGATGTGCGTGGTCGGCCACCCCTTCCACCGGAGCACGCGGCCCAGCGTGTCGGCGAACAGAAAGGCGCGCATGTTACCGATGTGCTGGTAGTTATAGACGGTCGGCCCGCAGGTGTAGAGCCCGACATCGGTCGGATCGATCGGCTGGAACGTCTCGAGCTCTCGCGTGAGGCTGTTATACAGTGTCAGGGGGATGCGGGTCATGCGGCTGCTCTTAGCGATGCATGGGCGCTCCCGCAAAGGCGTCGACTTCGGGTGCATGCTCGCAGCCGAACGCGCGGTTTGGCTTGAAACGCCTGCGGTCCCCTGATATGGGCCCCAGTTCATGCGGCGCGGACCTATTCGCGACGGCAAAAATCTATTCGACCGGAGCTTAACGGGTTTATGCAGATCATCGTACGCGACAACAACGTCGACCAGGCCCTTCGCGCGCTCAAGAAGAAGCTGCAGCGCGAAGGCGTATATCGCGAGATGAAGTTGCGCCGGCATTACGAAAAGCCGTCCGAGAAGCGTGCGCGCGAGCGTGCAGCGGCGATTCGTCGTTCGCGCAAGCTCGACCGCAAGCGCGCTGAGCGCGACGGCGCACGGTAAGATTTGGTCGGCCAGCCCGGCGAACGGGTAGGCCGATATTTTCGGGGGGTGTCGTGATCGGCGCCCCCGTTTTGCTTTCCAACGGCACGCGCGGCGCTCCGGCGTGACCAGATGACCGGGGCCTGATCCGATGTCGACCGTCACCGCAGTGCCGCTGCAGCCCACCAAGCGCAGCTATCTCGTCTATCTCTGGATCGGCATCGCGCTAGCGCTGATCGGCGCGGTGGCTTTGGCGCGTCAGGGCGACGATCCGTTGGCGCGCAATGCCCGCGCGCGCGGTGTCGTCGTGACCGCGTCCGGCTTGCAGTACAAGGTGATCGCGCCCGGCAAGCCCGGTGCGGCCAAGCCTACCGACGCGGACGTCGCACTCGTGAACTACGAGGGCAAGCTGCTCAACGGCACGACCTTCGACAAGTCGCAGCAGCCGACCCCGATGCCGGTGACCGGCGTCGTCCCCGGTTTCTCGGAGGCGCTGAAGCTGATGCCGAAGGGTTCGAAGTATCGCTTCTGGATGAAGCCGGCGCTCGGTTACGGCGATAAGGCCGCCGGCCCGATCCCGGCCAATTCGACGCTGGTGTTCGATGTCGAGCTGCTCGACTTCCTGCCGCAGAGCGTGGTGCAGCAGATGCAGGCGCAGGCCCAGATGGGTCGAGGCGCACCGGGCGGCGTACCAGGCGGCGCACAGATGCAGCCCCAGGGTCAGCCCCAGGTTCAGCCACAGCCATAATCGATGGCGGCCGGAAGGGTCGCCACGCATTACACATAGAAAAAGCGCCCGCGGCCTTGCCGTCGGGCGCTTTTTCTATGTCCTCAGATCAGTGGCGGGTCGGAAGTAGGGGGCGGGGCTGGTCCGGCCAGATGCCGCGCGTATCGAGCACGGTCTTGTCCGCGCGTTCCTCCAGCGGGATCGATTTGAAGACGTCGTGGTCGACCAGCACGACCATGATCGCGCAGGTCTCGATCGCACTGTCCACGTCGATCAGCGTCGCGCCCGTATCGGCCAGCGCGATCGGCAACGCCTTCGCATAGGGCTCGACGATCCTCACGCGGTCGCCGAACGCGTCCGCAACGGCCTGCGCCACCTTGAGCGCGGGACTCTCGCGGAAGTCGTCGATGTTCGCCTTGAACGCCAGCCCAAGGCAGGCGACCACCGCGTCGGGCATCGATTCGACCAGCGCCGCGACTTGCGCGATCACATGGTCGGTCTTACCGTCGTTCACTTCGCGCGCCGTCCGGATCAGCGGCGTCTGCTCGGGGGCTGCGTGGACCAGAAACCACGGGTCGACCGCGATGCAATGTCCGCCGACACCGGGGCCGGGCTGCAGAATGTTCACGCGGGGATGGCGGTTGGCGAGGCGGATCACCTCCCAGACGTCGACCCCCATCGTGTCCGCGATCAGCGACAGTTCGTTGGCGAACGCGATATTTACGTCGCGAAACGCATTCTCGGTCAGCTTGGTCATTTCCGCGGCGCGCGCGGTGGTGGTGACGCAGGCGCCGCGGACGAACCGGCGATAGAAGGTCAGCGCCTTGCGCGCACAGCGCGGTGTGATTCCGCCGATCACGCGGTCGTTGTCGATGAGCTCGACCAGGATGCGACCGGGCAACACGCGTTCGGGGCAATAGGCGATCGCGATGTCGGCCTGTTCGCCGGCGCGTCCCGGAACGCGGATGTCGGGACGCAGCTTGGCCAGCACGTCGCGCACCTGTTCGGTGGTGCCCACGGGGGAGGTCGATTCGAGGATGATCGTATCGCCGGGTTTCAGCACGGTCGCGATTGTCCTCGCAGCGTCGAGCACATAGCCGATGTTGGGCGCATGATCCTCGTCGAACGGGGTCGGGACGGCGATCACGAACACGTCGGCGGGCTCGATCGTCATCGACGCGCGCAAGGTGCCGCGTGCGACGACGCCCGACACGAGTCCGTCGAGATCGACCTCCTCGATGTGCACGCGACCCGAATTCACCGTCTCGACGACCGATTCGGTGACGTCGACGCCGAGCACGCGGGCGCCCGTGCGGGCGATCACCGCCGCGGTCGGGAGGCCGATATAGCCGAGGCCCATGACGACGACGGAGAGTTCGGTATCAGAGAGCATGCGCGGCGGCGTCCTTTGGGGCGAGGGTTCTGGCAATGACGTCGGCGATTCGCGCGGCGGCATGACCGTCGCCAAACGGGTTGTGCGCGCGCGCCATCGCGGCATAGGCGGTCGGATCGTCGAGTAGCGCGAAGATTTCAGACACGATCCGGTGTTCGTCGGTGCCGATCAGCTTGGCGGTGCCGGCGGCTATGCCTTCAGGCCGCTCGGTCGTCTCGCGCATCACCAGCACGGGTTTGCCCAGCGCGGGTGCCTCCTCCTGCACGCCGCCCGAATCGGTCAGGACGATGTCGGCCATGCCGAGCGCGCGGACGAAATGCGGATAATCGAGCGGTTCGATCCGCGCGACGTTGGCCCGTGCGCCGAGAATCGCGTCCATGACGGAGACGACGTTCGGATTCGGGTGGACCGGGAACAGGACGGCGACATCCTCGCGCTCCGCAATCCGGCCGATCGCGCGCGCGATGGCGGCCATGCCGTCGCCGAAATTCTCGCGCCGGTGCGTCGTCACCAGGATCAGGCGTTTGCCGGCGAACCGCCGTGCAATGTCGTCGAGTCCGGCGGCCAGCGACGCGTCGGCGACGACCCGGTCGGCGGTCCAGTGCAAGGCGTCGATGACGGTGTTTCCGGTCACGTGGATCGTCTCGGCGGCGATCGTCTCGCGGCGCAGCGCCTCTGCCGCAGTATCGGTCGGCGCAAAGTGCAGCGCAGCGATCGGTGCGACGATGCGACGGTTCACTTCCTCCGGCCAGGGTTGGTAGATGTCACCCGAGCGCAGGCCGGCCTCGACATGCGCGACCGGTACCTTGCGGTAATAGGCGGCCAGCGCGCCCGTCATGGCAGTAGCGGTGTCGCCCTGCACGACGACCAGATCGGGACGTTCGGCGTCCATGACTTCACCCAGCCCGGTCAGCAGGCGCGCGGTCAGGCGGTCGAGCGTCTGCCCCGGCTCCATCAGGTCGAGATCGATGTCGGGCGCAAGCCCGGCGACCGCGAGCACCTGATCGAGCAGGCCGCGATGCTGCGCGGTCACGCACGTTCTCACCGTCAGGCCGGGCTTTGTCGCTAGAGCGCGGATGACCGGGAAAAGTTTGATCGCTTCGGGGCGGGTCCCGAAAATGACGAGGATCTTGGACATGGAACCTCTCTAGCTGACGATATTTAAGGACGCGCTAACCGGTTACAGCGTTTCTTTGTTCGGGCGATCTGAATTGCGCGGGTCCGTAACGACCGGTAAATGGTGCGGTGCACCCGACGACCCGAAGACATAATTGGAGCTTTCAATGACGATCAAGCCGCTTCGCAAGGCCGTATTCCCTGTCGCCGGGCTCGGCACGCGCTTCCTGCCGGCGACCAAGTCGATGCCCAAGGAAATGCTGACCGTGGTCGACAAGCCGCTGATCCAGTACGCTGTCGAGGAAGCGCTGGAGGCGGGGATCGAGCAGATCATCTTCGTGACCGGCCGCGGCAAGGGCGCGCTCGAGGATCATTTCGATATCTCGTACGAGCTCGAAGCGACGATGAAGGCGCGTGGCAAGTCGCTGGATGCGATCAGCCATATCCGGATGAAGCCGGGTTCGCCGGTCTATGTACGCCAGCAGGAGCCGCTGGGACTGGGCCATGCAGTGTGGTGCGCGCGCGAGATCGTCGGCGACGAGCCGTTCGCCGTCCTGCTCCCCGACGAGCTGATGGTGGGCAAGCCGGGCTTCATGAAGCAGATGGTCGAAGCTTATAACCAGGTCGGCGGCAACGTCATCGGTGCGCTCGAAGTCGCCGATTCGGAGACCGACAAATACGGCATCATCTCGCCGGGCGCGATCGATGGCCGTCTGACCGAAGTGAAGGCGCTGATCGAAAAGCCCAAGCAGGGGACTGCGCCGTCGAACCTGATGATCCCCGGCCGCTACATCCTCCAGCCCGACGTGATGCGGATCTTGGAGACGCAGGAAAAGGGTGCCGGTGGCGAAATCCAGCTGACCGACGCGATGGCGCAGCTGATCGGCAACCAGCCGTTCCACGGCTTCACGTTCGACGGCCAGCGCTATGATTGCGGCGACAAGGCCGGGTACATCCAGGCCAATCTCGCGATCGCGCTGTCGCGTGCCGATATCGGTCCGGCGGTTCGCGACTTCGCCAAGGGGCTGCTGCAAGGCTGATGCCCACCCGCCCCGCCCTATCCCGTTCGGTGGATAGGGCGGGGCGGTCAGCTGGCTAATCGCCCGGCTGCGAAGCGTTTCGCCCACAGCCGCGGCATCCGGGATCCTTGGGGAGGCGGATCGTGCGGAACCGCAGCCCCAGCAAATCGACCAGCAACAACTTGCCCGCCTGATCGTCGCCGAACGGTGCGATCGCCCGCAACGTTTCGAGCGCCGCAAGGCTTCCCAGCACGCCGGTGACGGGGCCAAGCACGCCATCCTCGGCGCAACTTGTCTCGGCGCGCTCGGGATCTTCGCCGACGAAGCAGCGGTAGCACGGCTTGTCGATTTCCCACCCGCGATAGGTGGCGAGCTGCCCTTCGAACTGACCGACAGCGGCGGACACGAGCGGAATGCGCAGGGCATAGGCGGCGTCCGCAACGCAGAACCGGGTCGCGAAATTGTCGCATCCGTCGAGGACGAGGTCGGCGCCCGCCAACAGCGCCGCCACGTTGTTCGGCCCGATGCGCGTGCGATGGCTATCGACCGTCACATAGGGGTTGATGCGCCCGATCGCCGCCGCCGCCGCCGTCACCTTGGCGATGCCCGTATCGGCGGTCGTGAAAATGGTCTGGCGCTGGAGATTGGACGGTTCGACCACGTCGTCGTCGATCAGGATCAGGCGTCCAACCCCGGCAGCGCCGAGATACTGCAGCGCAGGCGAGCCGATACCGCCGGCACCGACGATCGCGACGGTCGCGGCTTTCAGTCGCGCCTGGCCCGTCCCGCCGAATTCCTTCAGAACGATGTGCCGGGCGTACCTTGTGAGTTCGTCGTCGGAGAGGATCATCCGCCCCACGCGAATGTCAGGCTGGTACGATACCAGGTGTCGGTGTCCGCATCGACCACGTCGATCGCATCGCGCGCGCCTAGGATGACGCCGGCCGCATATTGCTCGACCGTGGGGCAGTCTATCGCGCGCGGCGTGATCCGGCGGACGCGGCCGTCGGGGGTCATCAGCACCGCAAGATCGATGCTCAGCGTCCAGCCCTGCGTCGTCCGGATCGCCTTTGCGCAACGCCCCGCCACGACTTCGCCGTGCACATAGGCGGAGGTGTTGGCCAGCGTCGTCGAGCGTTGGCGGATGCGCAGAACCGGCAGCGCACTCCAATCCTGCGGCGCAAGCGGTGCGCTAGCGGAACTGCCCCCGCCTGATAGCGATTTTGGGGAGGTCGGCGCCGCCGGCGGGGGCGATATGACCGCGCCGGGGGGCGCAATAACCTGGAGAAGTGCGAGCAGGGCGCCGATCATTGGCCGGTCGATCCGAAGCCGCCTGCGCCGCGCGCCGTCTCGTCCAGCGTCGCGACTTCGTGCAGCGTCGCGCGCAGGACGACCGCGGGAACGAGCTGCGCGATGCGGTCGCCACGGGCGATGGGAAACGGATCCCGACCGAGATTGGCGAGAATGACCTTAACCTCGCCCCGATAGTCGCTGTCGATCGTGCCGGGCGTGTTGAGGCAGGTGACGCCGTGCTTGAGCGCGAGGCCGGAGCGCGGGCGGACCTGGACTTCGTACCCGGATGGGATCGCGATCGCGAAACCGGTCGCGACCGCGGCACGGTCGCCGGGCGCGAGCGTCAAGGCTTCGGCGGCGACCACGTCCATCCCCGCGGCGCCCTCCGTAACGTAGGCGGGCAGGGGCAGGCCTTCGCCGTGCGGCAGGCGTTTGAGTTCGATCTGGATCATGACGCCATTTCTAGCGCATCGGCGATGCGCTCCGCCAGTCGGGCGGCGACGACATCCTTCGGCAGCTGCTCCCAACTCTCCACGCCGGTCGCGGTAACCAGGTGAACGCTGTTGTCGGCACCGCCCATCACATCGCCCGATACGTCGTTCGCAACGATCCAGTCCGCCGACTTGCGGGCGCGCTTGGCGGTCGCATGCTCGATCACGCGCTCGGTTTCCGCCGCAAAACCGATCACCAGGCGCGGCCGGTGCGGCCCGTGTGCGAGCGTTGCCAGGATATCCGGATTCTCCGAGAGCGAGAGCAGCGGCGAGGCGCCGTTCTTCTTGATCTTCTGATCCGCGGCGTCGACGTACCAGTCGGCCACCGCTGCCACCATCACCGCGACGTCGACGGGCAGCGCACGATCGACGGCGCTGGCCATCTCGCGTGCGGTCTCGACGTCGATCCGATCGACTCCGGCGGGGGTGGGGAGCATGACCGGGCCGGCGACCAGCGTGACGCGCGCGCCGCGGTCCGCCAGCGCCGCCGCGATCGCGAAGCCCTGTTTGCCGGAGGATCGGTTGGCGATGTAGCGAACCGGGTCGATCGGCTCATGGGTGGGGCCGGCGGTGACGAGGATATGGCGACCGGCCAGACGCCCCGTCGTCGACTGCGCCACGACAGGCGTCAGCATCGCGGTGATCGCGGCGACGATTGCCGGCGGTTCGGGCAATCGGCCGGGGCCATATTCCCCGCAGGCCATCATGCCCTCGTCCGGTTGAAGGACGGTGATGCCGTCGGCACGCAACTGGGCCACGTTGCGCACGGTCGCCGCATGCTGCCACATGCGGACATTCATCGCCGGCGCGACCAGTACGCGCGTGTCGGTCGCCAGCAGCAGCGTCGTCGCAAGATCGTTCGCCATGCCGGTCGCCATACGCGCGATCAGGTCCGCGGTTGCGGGCGCAACGACGATCAGGTCAGCTTCCCGGCTGAGCTGGATATGGCCCATTTCCGCTTCGTCCTTCAGGTCCCACAGTGTCGTGTAGACCTTGTCCTCGCTAAGTGCCGCGAGGGTCATCGGCGTCACGAAATGATGCGCGGCCTCGGTCATGACGCACCGCACCGCGTGGCCGCTCGTCTTGAGCAGGCGAATGAGTTCTGCGGCTTTATAGGCGGCGATGCCGCCACCGACGATCAGGAGAATGCGCGTCATGGGATCGTCTCTAGCGGATAATCCGCGTCACGGTAATGCGTCGGCTGTCGCGCGCGGCACGCACCAGATCGCGCAACCCGTCCACCGCGAACACCATCCCGACGAGCGACACGGGGGCGATCAGCAAAGCCCAGTAGAAGGTGTCGAGTCGACCGAAGAGACCGAGCATCACGCTATAGCCCGCAAGCAGCGCCGCCATTCGCGTGGCAAGCGGATCGTGCCACGTCGTCCAGCCGAACAACGCGACGCCGACCAGGGGGGCTGCGATCGCGAGCGGGAACAGGCTGAGCGCGGTGGCATCGACGATCGCGCGTATCACGAACCCGAACCCCAGCATGCCGGCCCAGCCTTGCGACGCGGGATCCAGAGGACGGACGACGAGCGATACGGCATGCGCGTGAAGCACCAAAACGATCGCGATGATGACGAGCGAGACCATCCAGGCCGCGGCCTCCCGGCGACTTCCCTCGACAAACGCAAACGCGGCCATCAGCGCGAGATACGGCGCGGCGGTCTCGCGAATGAGCACGGCGGCAAGGCCGAACGCAACCGCCTCGATCCATCGACCGGGACGATGCATAGCAAGCGAAAGCGCGATCAGCAGCCCGGCCCATATCTCGTGAAACAGCATCAGACCCGACTGGAAGAACGCCAGCATCCCGCCGAGCAGCAGGATCATTGCAATCGCCAGCGCCGGCCGTGTCAACACAGCCTGCAAGCGGCCATACCATGCTATCATCGTCGCGATCGCCAAGGCGTACAGCATGGTGACCACGGCGAAGGAGGGCATCGCAGCAGTGGTCACCGCCAGCGTCGGTAGCCGCATCGTGACGAACGGCTTCATCGGATAGTCGCCCGCGCGCATCGCATCGGCTGCGACCGCATAATAGGTCCCCCCGTGACGAACGCCATCGACGATACCGGCGTAAAGCGCCATGTCCCTTCCATGATCGGCGCCGGGCCAGTGGAGGGCGGGGGGCACGGCGAGCGCAAGCCACGTCGCCACGATGATCGCGACGAACAGTGCCAGCGTCGCGCGTGCGCCCGACTGCGAAATCGCCGTGAACCGCGACGGCGTCGTCAGCCACAAAGGCGCTATTGGACGGCGCATCGTCAAGTCCGGCAGGCGACGATCACCGCAGCAAGAGCCAGGTCGCGCCCACGCTGGCCAGCGCGGTCGCCAGCATGACGGCCATGTACCGCCAGCCGCCGCCGATCCGGACCACTTCGATCTCGCGCAGCGGAATGGTCGGGGGTGCACCCGCGGGCGCCGGGTACTGCGCTTCGATCCGGCGGACGAGTTCGGGCAGGCGGGCGAGGGTCTGGAAGTCGGTGATCAGGCGGTCGGCGAGCATCGCCTCCGGCCCGAGCTCGCCGCGAATCCAGTCGCGCACGAACGGCTCGGCCGTTTCCCACAGGTTGATATCGGGATTGAGGCTGGTCGCGACACCCTCGACCATCACCATCGTCTTCTGGAGCAGCAGCAGATGCGGCTGCGTCACCATGTCGAAATCGCGCGTAATCGAGAACAGGCTGTCGAGCATCATGCCGATCGACATGTCCTTGACCGGCAATCCGCGCATCGGCTCGCCGACCGCACGCAGCGCTGTCGCGAACTCGGCGACGTCGTGATGCGCGGGGACATAGCCCGCCTCGAAATGGATTTCGGAGACGCGCTTATAATTGCCGGTAATCAGGCCGTAGAGAATCTCGGCCAGCCAGACGCGCGCACGGCGGTCGATCCGGCCCATGATGCCGAAATCGATCGCGGCGATGCGGTTGCCGGGCAGCGCGAACAGGTTGCCCTGATGCATGTCGGCGTGAAAGAACCCGTCGGCGATCGCCTGGCGCAGGAACGCGCGGACCAGGGTCTGGGCAAGTGCGGGGAGGTCGTAGCCGGCCTCGACCAGCGCCGTTCGGTTCGACAGCTTGATGCCGTCGATCCATTCGATCGTCATGACCTTCGCGGTTGAGCGCGCCCAGTCGATCGCGGGGATGACGAAATCGGGCTCGGCGGTCATGCCCTCCGCGAGTTCGGAGGCCGACGCGGCTTCGCGGCGGAAGTTCAACTCGCGCAGGGTCCAGCGCTTGAACGTCTCGATCGTGAGGCGCGGGCGCAGACGCATCGCCTCGGGGCTGAGCGCCTCGAGTTGCGCTGCTGCCCAGCCATACGTGTCGAGCGCGCGGGCGAAGTCGTCCTCGACGCCCGGTCTTAGGACCTTGACCGCGACCTGGCGGCCGTCGGTGGTGACGGCGCGGTGGACCTGCGCGATCGAGGCGGCCCCGACGGGGATCGGTTCGATGCGCGAGAACAGCGTCTCCAGCGGCTTGCCGAAACTCGCCAGCATCGCCGCTTCGATCGTCTCGTAGGGGACGGGGGACAGCTGGTCCTGTAGCCGCAGCAGGTCGTTCGCGGCATCCTCACCGACGAGATCAGGGCGCGTGGCCAGCGTCTGCCCGAGCTTGATCGCGGCCGGTCCGATCGCCTGGAACGCATCCGCATAGCGCGGCACCGCAGGCACGCGTGCACCGAACCTAGCGATCCGCGCGAGGCGGCGAACGGGGGCTGGCGTGTTCGGATCGCGCTCAATCCCCCGCAAGGCGCCGTGGCGGGCAAGGATGCGGCCCCATTTCAAGAGACGCCAGACATGCGTGGTGGAGGCGGTCACTGGGCGCGCCTGCGCATGGTCACTAGATCTTCCAGCCGCTGTGGATCGCGACCAGACCGCCCAGTAGCGGCTCGACCTTCGTCTGCACGAACCCGGCGTCCGCGATCATGCCTTTGAATTTTGGCATGTCCGGGAAACGGCGAATCGATTCGATCAGGTAGCGGTAGCTGTCGGCATCCTGTGCAAGCAACTGGCCGAGCTTGGGGACCATCTTGTGCGAATAGGCGTCGTACACTTCGGCGAATCCCGGCCACACGGTGGTCGAGAATTCGAGGCAGTAGAAACGTCCGCCACGCCGCAGGACGCGGTGGGCCTCCCGCAACGCCTTCGGAATATCGGTCACGTTACGGATGCCGAACGCGATCGTGTACGCATCGAAGAACTTGTCGGGGAAGGCGAGCGTCTCGGCATTCGCTTCAGTCCAGACGAGGCCGTCTAGGCCACGTTTCTGCGCGCGCTGCATGCCGACGTCGAGCATCTGCGGGTTGATGTCGGCGACCGTTATCGATGCGCCCGACGGCGCCATACGAAAGGCGATGTCGCCGGTGCCGCCGGCCATGTCGAGGATCTGCTCGCCGTCGCGCGGCTTCACGCGACGGACAAAGCGGTCCTTCCACAGGCGATGCATGCCGCCCGACATCGCATCGTTCATCAGGTCGTATTTGCCCGCGACGTTCGAGAAGACGCCACCGACACGGGCGGTCTTTTCGGTCGCGGGGATATCTTCGTAACCGAAGGAGACGGTATCGGGCGTGAGAGCAGCCGAGGGCGCGATCAAGTCGTTCATATCCTGCGCTCTAGCCGCGCCTTGTGGCGCGAGCAAACGCAACCTAGCTGCAAACCGTGCCAGAATTACCAGAAGTCGAAACCACCGTGCGCGGGCTGGAGCCCGTGTTGAAGGGCCAGCGCCTGACCTCGGTCGAGCCGCGTCGTGCCGACCTGCGGAAAGCGATCCCGGTCGACCTGCGCCAGCGGATGACCGGGGCGACCGTCACGACGCTCGGACGACGCGCGAAATATGGCCTGATCGACACCGATCGCGGCGATACGCTCGTCTTCCATCTTGGCATGTCGGGGCGCTGGCGAGTCGACCCCAGCGAACTGCTCGTGCACGATCACCTGCTGATTGAGACCGAGGCAGGCCGCGTGGTGGCGCTAAACGATCCCCGGCGATTCGGCTTCCTCGACCTGTGGGCCACCGACGATATTGCCAATTACCCGCCGTTCCTCAGCATGGGGCCGGAGCCGCTTGGACCGGACCTGACGGCCGCGTATCTGCTGGAGGCGCTCGAAGGGCGGGGGGCGTCGATCAAGGCGATGCTGCTCGACCAGCGGACCGTCGCGGGGCTCGGCAATATCTATGTGTGTGAGGCGCTGCACATGGCGAAGATCGCACCTTCGCGTGCGGCTGGCCGGATCTCGCCGTTTCGACTCGAGCGACTCGTCGAGGCGATCCGGACGGTGCTGACCGCGGCGATCCTGGCTGGCGGTTCGTCGCTGCGCGATTACGTGCGGCCAGACGGCGAACTCGGATATTTCTCCAAGCAATGGCGCGTCTATGGGCGCGAGGGTGAGCCGTGCGAATGTGGTGCTACCGTGAAGCGGCGGACGGAGGGCGGGCGATCGACGTTCTGGTGTCCGAAGTGCCAACGCGGTTGACGATCCAGCCGGAAGTGAGTAGGGCCCCGGCTTCGAGAGGGCGTAGGAGCAATCCGGCGCCCCTTTTTATTCATTCGAACATCCAGAGGGCTTCATGGCGAACACGCCGCAGGCGAAAAAGCGTATCCGTCGCAACGACCGTCGCGCGGAAGTGAACGGCAACCGTGTCGGCCGTATCCGTACCTTTATCAAGAAGGTCGAGGCTGCACTGGCCTCGGGCGACAAGGGCGCAGCGACCACCGCACTGGCCGCGGCACAGCCTGAGCTGCAGCGTGGCGTCGCCAAGGGCGTGCTGCACAAGAACACCGCGAGCCGCAAGTTCGCGCGTCTGACCAAGGCCGTGACCGGGCTCGCCTGAGCGACCGACCACGGCTTGACCATCGTCAGAGCGGATCACCCGCCGGGACCTTCCCGGCGGGTTTTTTGCGTTTGCGAGCGGAACCGAATGCGAGGTTGCGGAACCCGAGGATTCCCCGCGATTCGAGTATCGCACGGTCAAGCCCCGAAATCGCGAAACTGACAAAAAATGCCTTAACACAGCAACTTATAAAAATTCCGACGCATTTCCGGGGCTTGATCAAGTCAAGCCGCTTTATTTCGAAAATGTGACGTGTCGAGGCCTTGCTAGACTCGCCGATCGCTTCATAACTGACCTTCAGGCGCTGGTAGATCACGGACGTGAATCACCGATGGGACCACCGGGGCCGGGGCAATAGAGTAAGGGTGCCGGACGACCGTTTTACGGCGTCGCGGGGATCATTTTCTGTCGGAACGATATCACCTGCGCGCGTGTCGCGCGGGTTCGGAGAAGTGTGCGCGTGACGAAGTGGCAAGGATCGATGACGCACGCGAGCGAGGCTGAAAAGGCCTGGGCACGCGTTCGTGCATCCTTGCGCGAGTCGGCGGGCGCGCGGCTGTTCGAACAGTGGCTGAAGCCGATCGAACTGATTCCCGGCGAAGATCGCGATACGATCCGGTTGGCGCTGCCATCGGCGTTCATGACCAACTGGGTCCGCAATCATTATGCGGACCGGCTGGTGCTCGAATTCAAACAGATCCTGCCGAACGTCCGCACCGTCCAGATCGAGACTCGGGCGGCGGTTCGCGCGCCTGTGGTTCTGTCGATCGAGCCGGCGACCTTGCCGTCGATCGAGCCTGCTGCCGTGCCGGTAAATGGGGCCGTTGCGCCCAAGCCGCTCCCCGATGCACTGCCCGTCGACACCAGGCCGGTGGCAGCGCCCGCGCAGACTGCAATGAAGTTCGGTGTCGATCCGTCGTTGAAGCCAGCACCGACGGCGCCGACGGTATCGGCTCCGATCGGCGCGCCAGCAGAGCGGCCGCCGCTCGACCCGCGCTATACGTTTGCGCGTTTCGTCGTCGATCCGTCGAACAAAGTCGCGTTCAACGCCGCCAAGGTGCTCGCCGAACCCGGCCCCGTCCGGTTCAGCCCATTATTCCTCCACAGCGGCACGGGGCAGGGCAAGACCCACCTGATGCACGCAATCGGCCATGCGTTCCTCGAGCATAATCCCAACGCAGTCGTGCTGTGCATGTCGGCCGAGCGCTTCATGTACGATTTCGTCGCGTCGATGCGCGCCCGCGATACGCACGCCTTCAAGCAGCGGTTGCGCGGTGCTGACCTGCTGCTGATTGACGATCTCCAGTTCATTGCCGGCAAGGACGCGACGCAGGAAGAATTTTTCCACACGGTCAACGAGATTATGGCGGCGGGCAAGCGGCTGGTAATCTCGGCCGATCGCTGCCCGCAGGCGCTGGAAGGCGTCGAGGCGCGGATCGTCAGCCGTATGTCGGTCGGCCTCGTTGCGGACATCAAGGCGCCCGACCTGACGCTGCGCCGGACAATCCTCGACCGGAAACTTGTCGACCTGCCCGACATGCGCGTGCCGACCGACGTGCTCGATCTGCTCGCCAGCCGCATCCATGCGAACATTCGCGAACTCGAGGGCGCGCTCAACCGGGTTGTTGCCTATGCGCAGCTGACGGGCGACACGATCGACCTCGACTTCGCGGTCGCGACGCTGGGCGAGGTTCTCCGCGGTGCGCAGAAGCGGGTTACGATCGACGAGATCCAGAAGCTCGTGTCGGCACATTTCGAATTGAAGCCGCTCGACCTGATTTCGGCGCGGCGCGCGCGCGCGGTGGCGCGGCCTCGGCAGATCGCGATGTACCTGGCGAAGCGGCTGACGACGCGGTCGCTGCCGGAGATCGGGCGCAAGTTCGGCGGGCGCGATCACTCGACGGTCATCCATGCGGTTAGGAAGATCGAGGAACTGCGCGACTCGGATCGGGATATCGACGCTGCGGTTCGCGTCTTGATGCGCGAGTTGGAAGGCTAGCCCTTCCCTCCGTGTTCTCCCGCGAAGGCGGGCGCCCAGACTGGCCCCCCGCCTTCGCGGAGGAACATACTTGGGCGGATGGTATCCCGAGATGTAACCGGATTATCGACACATCCGAAATTTCACCCCGTCATCCTGACGAAAGTCAGGATCCAGGGTTACGGACGCTGCGTTCTCCGGCTCTGGATCCTGACTTTCGTCAGGATGACGGAATAGGGGTTAGACCTGCAGCCCCATCGCGTCCTGCGTCGCCTTCAACACCGGAGCGGCCAGCGCACGCGCCTTCTCCGCCCCCGCCTGCAAAACCGCGGTCACCGCGCTGCGGTCATCCAGCAACCGCACCATCTCGTCACGGATCGGCCCCAGCTTCGCCACGGCCAGATCCGCCAGCGCCGGCTTGAACGCGCCGAAGCCCTTGCCGCCGAATTCGCCGAGCACTGTCGCCACGTCGCTATCCGCCAGCGCCGCGTAGATCGTCAGCAGGTTGCGCGCCTCGGCCCGATCGCCCAGCTCCTCGACGGTTGCGGGCAGTACGTCCGGGTCCGTCTTCGCCTTGCGGAACTTGTCCGCGATCGTATCGTCGCTGTCGATCAGCTTGACCACCGACTGCTCCGACGGGTTCGATTTCGACATCTTCGCCGACGCGTCGCGCAGGCTCATGATACGCGGCGCGGCCTTGCTGATCAGCGGCGCGGGCAGCGTGAACAGCTCGACGCCGTAGTCGCCGTTGAACTTGGTCGCGATGTCGCGCGCGAGTTCGAGATGCTGCTTCTGGTCCTCGCCGACCGGCACGTGCGTCGCGTTGTAGAGCAGCACGTCGGCGGCCATCAGCACCGGGTAGTCGTACAGCCCGACGCTGGCACCCTCGCGGTTCTTGCCCGCCTTGTCCTTGAACTGCGTCATGCGGTTCAGCCAACCGACACGCGCGACCGTGTTGAGCAGCCACGCCATCTCGCTATGCGCCGGCACGCGCGCCTGATTGAACAGGATCGATTTCGCCGGATCGATGCCGGCGGCAATCATCGTCGCGGCGACCTCGATCGTGTGCGACGACAGTTCGGCGGGCGCGATCCATTCGGTCGGCGCGTGCAGATCGGCGATGAAGAACATCGACTCGCCACCCTGCGCCGTGACGTCGTGCTGCAGCGCCACCCACTGCTTCACCGCCCCCAGGTAATTGCCGAGGTGGAGATTACCGGTTGGCTTGATGCCGGAGACAACGCGCACAGGAACTACCTTATTTGGAACGACGCAAAAGCGTGGAGATATCGCCCAGCCGGAACGCGCCGGTGAACAATGTCGCGATCGCATAGACGACGCCGCCGGTTGTCACCAGCACCAGCATCGCCCCCCAGCGCTGGACGCTGGTGCCGGTCACGAACGGCTGGAACAGGTCGTTCAGGAAGAACATCACGCCGCCCATGATCAGCGCGGCGACCACCAGTCGCCAAGTCCGCCGGATCAGTCGCGCGTCGGGCGTAAAGTGTCCGCGCACGACGAGCGTCCGGTACAGCAGGACCACGTTCGCCGTGCTCGCGATCGCGGTGGCGAGTGGCGGGCCCATGTGGCCCAACGGCTTGATGAAGGCGAGATTGAGGACAAGGTTCACCAGCATCGACATCGTCGCATAGCGAACCGGCGTCTTGGTATCCGATCGCGCATAATAGCCGGGCGTCAGGACCTTCACCAGGATGTACGACGGCAGTCCAATCGAGAAGGCGGCGAGCGCCTGTGCGGTCGGCAGCGTTTGTGCGGCCGTGAACTTGCCGTGTTGGAACAGCGCGGCGATGATCGGGCCGCCGCAGACGATCAACGCGACCGTCGCCGGCAGCGTGAGAAACAGCGCCAACTCCATGCCGCGGTTCTGCGTGGTCATGGCCTCGGCCTCTTCGCCGCGTCCGAGCTGTCGCGAGATGGTCGGCAGCAGGACGGTGCCGAGCCCGATCCCGATCAGCCCGAGCGGCAACTGGTTCAGGCGGTCGGCGAAATATATGTACGAAACCGACCCGGCAGGCAGCAGCGCTGCAGCGAGCGCGGTCGAGACGACGAGGTTGATCTGCACCGCACCCGCACCCGCCGCAGCGGGCCAGATCAACGTCATGAGCTTCTTCACGTCGGGGTTCATCTGCGGACGCTTGAGACGCAGCCGGACGCCCGACGAACGGCAGGCGTAGATCAACCATAGCAACTGAAGCGCGCCCGAGACGGTGACCGCGATCGCCTGGTTGCGCGACGTCAGCAGCGGTTCGTGGGCGTGGAACAGCAGGAGCGCCGCAATCAGGGTCGCGTTCAGCAGGATCGGTGCGGCGGCGTTGATCCAGAACTTGTGCAGCGAATTCAGGATGCCACCGAGCAGCGACACCAAGCTGATCAACGGCAGGTAGGGCAGGGTGATCCGCGACAGATGCACGACATAGTCGAACTTGTCGGCGCTGACGCCGTTGAACCCGAAGGTCAGCAGCCATGTCAGCGGCCAGGCAAGCGCTTCGAGCAGGACGGTCATGATCAGCAACGTCGGCAGCAGCACCGACAGCGCGTCTTCGGCAAAGGCGATGCCGTCAGGCAGGCCGCGGCCCGTCTTGTCGCCGACCTTGCGATTGAACATCGGGATGAAGGCGGCGCTGAACGCGCCTTCCGCAAACAGCGCGCGGAACATGTTGGGCAGGCGGAACGCGATCAGAAACGCATCCGATGCGAAACCCGCGCCGACGAACCGCGCGAACAGCGCGTCGCGGACCAGTCCGAGGATGCGGCTGACGAGCGTGAGCCCGCCAACCGATCCCAGTGCCTTGGTGAGGTTCATCGAACCGCGCTCCGGTCCGGCGATCAGGCCTGGCCGAAATCGCCGACGTTCGGCTGGATGCCGGCCTGCTCCGACTGGGTCAGGTACAGCTGGCCGAAGTCGATCGGCTCGAGCAGCAGCGGCGGGAAGCCGCCGTCACGCACCGCATCCGACAGCACGCGGCGTGCGAAGGGGAACAGCAGGCGAGGCGCCTCGCCCAGCAGGAACGGCTGGACATGCTCGGCCGGAATGTTGCGCAACCCGAACAGGCCGGCATAGGAAAGGTCGACGATGAATGCGACCTGCCCGTCGGTTTCCGCGCGGACGTCGATCTTCAGCACGACCTCGTGAACCTCGTCGCCGACCTGCGCCGCGCCGATGTTGAACTGCACGTCGATCGCCGGCGGGGTCTGGTTCTGGTAGACCGCAGGCGCGTTCGGGTTCTCGAACGACAGGTCCTTGACGTATTGCGAGATCAGACCGGCCGCCGGCACGCTGTCTTCGCCGTTCACCAGAGTCTGGTCGGGCGTGGTCACGCCATTATCCTGGTCATCCATTCGTCATGTCCTTGAAGCTATGGGCTAAGCCGTAAAGATGGGACCGAACCGGAACGCTGGCGCGTTTCCTTCGGTCGAGCCGGTGCGATTAGCAGTGCCGGGGGGGTGTTTCAACGGGCGCGGGTTTGAATAACCGCAGCTTTCGCCTATGTTGGTTCGAAGATCGGAGGCACGGTTGTTTTACGTAGTTCTTCTCGCGATGGTGGCCGGGTTTCTCGCCATGCGTCTATACAGCGTGCTCGGTAAGCGAACCGGTCATGAACAGCCCTTGCCGCGCGCGGCCGAGGAACGGTCCGTCCCGGTTTCGGTGCCGCGGACGATCGATGCCGTCGCCGAGCCGCGCGAAGTCGCCAACCGGAATATCGAACCGCAGGCCGAAGCAGGTCTCCGCGCCATCATCGCCGGCGAACCGGGTTTCGACGTCGGCCGCTTTCTCGAAGGTTCGCAGGCTGCATATCGCATGATCCTCGAGGCGTTCTGGAAGGGCGACGAGGATGCGTTGGCCGATCTCGCCGTCGACGATGTCCGCGCGGCGTTCATCGAAGCCATTGTCGCACGTCGTGAGGCGGGCGAAGTGCTCGACAACCGTCTGGTCTCCATCGAACGCGCGGTGATCGCGGATGCGAGCGTCTCGGGCCGAGATGCGCAGATCACCGTTCGGTTCGATGCGGACATCGCAGCAGTTACTCGGGATGCGGACGGTACCGTCCTTGCAGGGTCGCTGACCGATGCGGTCGAGACGCATGACGTATGGACGTTCGCCCGGACGCTGAAAAGCAGCGATCCGAACTGGAAGCTTGCCGATACCGACGAAGTCTGATGCGCGATATGGGGGGGGGCGGACTTGCCGGCATAGGGCTCGCACTGTTGCTTAGCGCATGTGTCGGGGGTGTAGAGCCACCGACACCTGGTCAGATGCCGGTCGAGCGCCCGACGACCCGACCCGCCGAACCGGTGCGTGTTCATCCCTCGCGCGATACCGGCGCATCGCCCAACATCCGCGGGATTCAGATGCCCGCCCGGATCGTCGGTTCCGTGCCACTGCTGGCAGCCCCTGTCGCACCTGCTATCGAACCATCGAACGCCGCTGCGGCAGGCGTCGTGCCGGGACCACTGGTCGCGAGCTTGCCTATCGATGATGCCCAGGCCCAGGCTGCATTGGCGGCGTTCGTGACGAGTTGCCCGTCGCTGATGCGCCGGAACGACGCGTCCGGCCTGACGCGGGGCGCGGACTGGCAACCGGCCTGCACGGCGGCGGCGTCCACCGATCGACGCAGTGCCCGTACGTTCTTTGCGCAATGGTTCGAGACGGCGCAGATCGGCGACGGCAAGGCGTTCGCCACCGGCTATTACGAGCCGGAGATCGCAGGGTCGCTGGAGCGGCGCGATGGCTATGCGCCGATCTATGGCCGGCCAACCGATCTGATCGACGTCGATCTCGGCGCGTTCTCGACGTCGCTGAAGGGCAAGAAGGTTCGCGGTCGCGTCGATGGCAGCAAACTCGTGCCCTATTACGACCGTACTGCGATCGAGCAGGGCGCCTTGGCGGGCAGGGCGCCGATCCTCGCCTGGGCGCGGGACCCGGTCGAACTGTTCTTTCTCCAGATCCAGGGGTCCGGGCGGTTGCGGTTGCCCGACGGGGAGATTCTGCGGATCGGCTATGCCACGCAGAACGGCCGCGATTATACCGGCATCGGTGCATTGATGAAGTCGCGTGGGCTGTTGCAACCCGGCCAGACCTCGATGCAGGGCATCGTCGCCTGGCTGCACGCGCATCCGACCGAGGGGCAGGCGATCATGCGCGAGAACAGGAGCTTCGTGTTCTTCCGCGAATTGGAAGGGGCCCCCTTGGGCGCACTCGGCCTGCCGGTCACTGGACAGGTGAGCGCGGCGGCGGACGTGAAATTCGTGCCGCTCGGCGCGCCGGTTTTCCTGTCGCTGGACCGTCAGGATGCGAGCGGGCTGTGGGTCGCGCAGGATACCGGCGGCGCGATCAAGGGCAGCAATCGGTTCGATACCTTCTGGGGCGCGGGCGCGGCCGCGGAAGCGACCGCTGGCGGCATGGCAGGGCGCGGCACCGCGTACCTGTTGCTGCCGATCGGCACCGTTGCGCGGCTGAACGCTCAAGGCAATGGGGCGCGATATGGCGGGCCGACCGCTCAACCCTGACGAGGCCCAGCTCTGGGCGAGGGTGATGGAGACGGTGCGGCCGATGCGTGCGGTTGCCGTCCGAATCCCGGAGCGTGCGCCGGTGCCGCTCCCGCCAGCCCAGCCGATGATCGGTCCCAACGGCAGGATCGTGCCGGCACCGCCCGCGCCGATGGGCCGGGTCAAGCCTCTCGTTCGCACCGTCGTCACGCCGTTCGCGAGCCGACCGGGGGCAAAGCCGGTGGCGGCACCGCGGCCGGTCGCCAAGCCGATCACCGCGAACACGCTCGACGGCGGCTGGGACAAGAAACTGGTGCGCGGCGTGGTCATCCCCGACAGTTCGATCGACCTGCACGGGCATACATTGGCATCCGCGCATGCGCTGCTCGATGTCGGGCTCGGGCGCGCGATCGCCCGCGGTGACCGCGTGCTGTTGCTGGTAACGGGCAAGCCGCCACGACCCGAGAGCGAGCGTCCACATGCGCGCGGTGCGATCCGATCGGCTGTGACGGACTGGCTGGCAGGATCACGGCACGCGGATTCGATTGCGGCCGTTCGCGGGGCTCATCCGAGGCATGGCGGGCAGGGCGCCCTGTATATCGTCCTGCGCCGTGGGCGTGACGCCTGGTCCCTCTGACCGTTCGTGCCGCTTACGGCACACTGGGTGGAGTGTGAACCGATCGCGACGCACGCCTCTCGAACCACAAGCGCGGACGCCGGTCTATCACAGGAGCATTAGCTAAGCGCACGTCCGATCACGTCTGCGTAGATATCCGTGAGCGTCAGCAGATCTTCAACCGCGACCGCCTCGTCGACCTGGTGCATTGTGGCGTTGATCAGACCGAACTCGACCACCGGGCATAGCTTCGACAGGAAGCGCGCGTCCGATGTACCACCGGTGGTCGACAGTTCGGGGACGATTCCGGTCGCGGTATGGATCGCGTCCGATAGCAGCGACGAGAAGGCGCCGGGCTTGGTCAGGAACGCCTCGCCCGAAATCTTGCCCGTGACGATCGCCCCGGCATCATGCCGTCCGGCGATCGTGCGGATCCGTTCGATCAGGTCGCTCCCCCGATGCCGATCGTTGAAGCGGATGCTGAGCCGTGCCGCCGCCTTGGCGGGAATCACGTTGTGTGCAGGATTGCCGACGGCGATGTCGGTGATCTCGATATTCGATGGCTGGAACCAGTCGGTGCCTTCGTCGAGCACGACGCCTTCGATCTCAGCCAGGATCGCGATCAGGCGCGGGATCGGATTGTCGGCGAGATGCGGGTAGGCGACATGGCCTTGTCGTCCCGGCACGTCGATCCAGATATTGACCGAGCCGCGCCGGCCGATCTTGACCATGTCGCCCAAGCGGGCGGTCGAGGTAGGTTCGCCGACCAGGCAAAGGTCGGGTACGATTCCGCGCGCGGCCATCCGCTCCATCAGCGCGACGGTGCCGTAGGTCGCCGGGCCCTCCTCGTCGCCGGTGATGATCAGCGACAGCGTGCCGGCATCGCTCCGGCTTGCGGCTGCGACGAAGGCGGCGACAGCGCCTTTCATATCGACGGCGCCACGGCCGTATAGCAGTCCGCCACGGATGTCGGCGGACCAGGGCGAGCCCGTCCAGCCTTCGCCCGGCGGCACGACATCGACATGCCCGGCAAAGGCGAGGTGGCGGGGGCCGTCGCCGCGCGTGGCGAGCAGGTTCTCGACGGGGCCGTCGGGCGCTTCGCCGACGATGAACCGGTCGACCGCGAAACCGATGGGGACGAGTGCGGCTTCCAGCACGTCGAAAACTGTGCCCCGCGCGGGCGTGACGCTGTCCGCGGCGATCAGCGCCTGCGCCAGCGCGACCGGGTCGATCGGCGCGGTCATGCAGGCGTCGGCACCGGTTGCTCGAACTGTTCGAGGACCCATTCCTCCTCCTGCGCAGCGGCGATCCAGTCCTGCATGAAGGGATGTTCGAACATCGCCTGCATATAGCCGCCCGCGAAGCGCGCGATCGGCAGCTGGTACGTGACGATGCGGGTGACGACCGGCGCGAACATGATATCCGCCGCACCGAATTGGCCGAACAGGAAATCGCCACCGCCGCCGAAACGCGCGCGCGCCTGGGCCCAGATCTCCATGATCCGCTGCAATTCCACGAGCACGTCGTCGTCGGGCGTGCGGGCCGGGAACACCTGGCGGACGTTCATGCTGTGCTTGCGGCGTAATGCCTGGAAGCTCGAATGCATCTCGGCGGCCATCGATCGTGCCATCGCGCGCGCGGCGTTGTCCTCCGGCCAGAAGCGCTCTCGACCGACCTTGTCGGCAAGGTAATCGACGATCGCCAGGCTGTCCCACACCACCGCCTCGCCGTCCCACAGAATCGGGACCTTGCCCGACGATGGTGCGAACTCGTCACCCGACCGGCGCTTTTCCCAGTCGGCGTCGTACATCGGTACGACGACCTCCTCGAAGGGCAGGCCGGAATGCTTGCACGCGAGCCAGCCGCGAAGCGACCAGGAGGAATAGGCCTTGTTGCCGATGATCAGTTTCATGCTCAGGGTGCTAGCCGCGTCGAGGAACGGGAGCAACGTTCGGTGTGGAGGCGCGTAGGGCAAACTTGCGCGGCATGATCCGATCAAGCACGACGATCGCCGCCAGTGCGACGATAGCGCCGAGCAGGATGTCCGCCAGGTAATGCGTGCCCTCGACCGGCGTCGACAGCAGCATCGCGGTATTGATCGCGACGACCGGCCAGCGCAGCCGCGGCAACCGCCACGCGGCGTTGATGTAAAGCGTCGCCGCGGCGGCATGGAAGCTCGGCGCCGAGACGATGCCGCGCAGGTGGCCCAGGTCGACGATCCGCACACTGTGATCGCGCAGCGCCGGGATCAGCCCCTGCTGCCACTGCTCGCTCTCGGGCATGTACGCGATCGGGCCGTGCCACAGATACGAGAACGGCCCGATCGCCGGCATGAACGTGTAGAGGATCAGCGTGCCGATCGCGGTCAGCCAGAATGTTGCGAGAAAGCGATGCGCGGCGATCCGGTCGCCAGCTATGGCAAAGGCCGCGAACACGATCGCGGGCGTCAGATAGATGCTGCGATACGCCGCAAGGCCGAGCGTTTGAAGGATAGGCCTCGCCGCAACGAACTCGTACCACGCAAGCCAGTCGAATCGCAGTAACGTATCGATCCGTTGAAGCGCGGCATCGTGGAACCCGTGCGTCATAGTCGCGACCGGATAGCTCGCGACCGCGCCCATCAGCGCCAACAGGGTAAATACGCCGAAATATTCGGCGCAGTCGGCGATCGTGCGTGCGTAACGCCAGGGCCGATCGCGAACACCGAAGCGTAACGCAAGCAGCACGACGGCACTGACGTAGAACGGCACGTTGTCCGCGTCGTACGGATCGATAGAGAGGCCGGCGAGATGCATCATCGCCGTCAACAGCGCGATACTGAGGATCATCCCGCCGCCGATCCACCAACCGTAATCGGGCACGCTGGCGTTTGCCTGCGACATCGCGCGACGAACGTCGGAACGCGGCCGGGTGCGTGGAATCGAAACGTCATTCATGGTCGCGAACGCGGATCACAGTCGGGGAAAACGACAACGTTCGGCTACGCGAGCTTTCGCTTGGCTGAACAGGATCGAACTACGCCGAAGCGACGACGTCATGAAGATGGTGCCATCGCCTGCTCCGAAGCAAGCGACGGCACCATTCCGCCGGACCGTTCTAGAACGAGCCTGGGACCATCCGTTGCGCGGTGGTGGGTGCTGCGGGAATCAGCAGGTCCTGACGCTGGCTGGCGGCGGTCCGAGCCGATTGCGCGCCGACATCGCCCGTGATCGCCGAGCAACTGCGACCCGCGAGGAAATCTAGCGCACGACGCGTAGACGCTTCACGCGAATCGCCCATCGGATAGCTGATATCGTCGTCCGCCCGGCAAGTCGCTTCCACGGTCGACGCCAATCCGTCGAAGTAATTGCCGTTGCGCGCCGCGTTCTGCGTCGCGAACGCCACCACGCGGAGGCGATCGTCGCAGGCGGCCTTGTCGAGTGCGATCTGGCCGACGGGCTTGCCGTACGTGTTCGTCCCGATCAGTGCGGAATTGCTGTGGAGGTAGGGCGTAAAGGCGTTGATCACGAGTTCGCTTGCCGACGCCGTGCCGCCGCTGCCGATGAACGCGATCCGTGTCGGCGCGATCGATTCGGGCTGTGGTGCGAAGAAGCGCGTCGTGTTGTTCGACGCCTTCTCCGTGCGGAACGTCGTGTAGTCGAACACTTCCGACGTCGACCGCCCTCCGCCGAGCAGGTCGCCGAGATATTCGGCGGTCCCGACCAGCCCGCCGCCATTGTAGCGGACGTCGATGATGACCTTTGTCACGCCCTTGGCGCGGAAATCGGCAAATGCTGTCTTGAGCGCGGGCTCGGCCGTAAAGATGAACGTACGCAGGTTGATGTAGCCGACGCGCTGACCGCTATCGTCGATGATTTTCGCACCGTACCGGGTCGATACCGGCAGGAGGTTGAAGTCGGCCTTGGCGATGGTCACCGTGCGCGTACCGGCTGCGTCCGAGACGCGGAAGACCCGCGCCGTGCCGGTGGTGTCGGGGCCGAGCGCCGTCGTCAGCCCGGCGGTTCCCTCGGCGCTAACGATCGCACTGACGGTGCGAAGGTTGCTCGACGTGGTGCCGATCGCCAGGATCTCCGTGCCGCGATCGATACCCGCGGCCAGCGCGGGTGCGCCTTCAAACGATTCCGTCGCGAACAGCCGCTGGCCGCTCTGGTCGAGCGCGAACCGGATGCCGAAGCCGGCACTCGATCCCGATGTATAATAGGCGGTCTCTTCCTTGATCGACGTCAGATAGGTGAAATACCGATCCTTGCGTTGCCCCCGCGCCGTCGCGGTCAGCGCATCGATGTACCCGTCGACCGTCGTGTAGGCGGTGGGGCTGAGGCTCGCTGGTAGCGTATCGGGAAACAGATACCATTCGCGAAGCTGCGCGGCGGCCCAGTCCTGGCGCTCGCGCAACGAACATCCGGCCGATGCCGTCGGCGTCGGTGAGGGCGTACTGCCGCCCGTCGATATATTATTGTCGTCACTACCGCCGCAACCCGACAGCATTGCAGCCATCGCCAGCATCGCCCCTGCACGCACACGCATGTTACATTCTCCCCTTGGACGGGGCGTACGAAGTTTGACGTACCGTGTCAGGCGGAAACGGCAGAATGATCCGATGCCGGTACGTTTGTGCATAACTCCGTCATCCTGACGAAGGTCATGGCATGGTACGCTCGCGTCGCCTTAGCTGACCGCCTCCACCACGGCGGCGCGCAGCTCGGGTATGCCCATGCCGTATTCGCTCGACGTGACGAGAATGTCGGGATGCGCGGCCGGACGCTTGCGGGCCTCGGCAGCCGTGCGCTCGGTCACTTCGATCAGTTCCGACGCCTTGATCTTGTCCGCCTTGGTCAGGACCATGCGGTAACTGACCGCGGCCTTGTCGAGCATCTCGAGAATCTCGCGATCGACGTCCTTGATGCCGTGGCGCGAGTCGATCAGCACGAGCGCGCGCTTGAGCACGTCACGTCCGCGCAGGAAGTCGTTGATGAGGAAGCGCCACTTCTTGACGACGTCCTTGGGCGCCTTGGCAAAGCCGTAACCGGGCATGTCGACGAGGCGGAACGCGAGCGGTGCGCCGACGTCGAAGAAGTTCAGTTCCTGCGTGCGACCCGGCGTGTTCGACGTACGCGCCATCGAATTGCGCCCGGTGAGCGCGTTCAACAGCGACGACTTGCCGACGTTCGAGCGACCGGCGAACGCCACCTCCGGCACCGATGCGTCGGGCAGGAATTCGAGCGTCGGCGCCGACTTCAGGAAGCCGACATGGCCTGCGAACAGCTTGCGCGCATGCTCCAGCATCTCGGGCGTGAACGGCGCATCCGTCTGCTCCAGGTCGGGGCCTAGATCCGAGCCGGGGGTAGGAACGTCGTTCACTTGGTCACCGGCACTTTCAGGCCCGGATGGCGGGCGTACAACAGCTTCTGCTGCAGGATGGTCAGGCAGTTCGACGTGATCCAGTACACCTGGAGACCGACCGCGAACGGCGCCATCACGAACATCAGAACCCATGGCAACAGCGCAAAGACCTGCTTCTGCGTATCGTCCATCGGCGTCGGGTTCAGCTTGAACTGGAAGTACATGCTGATGCCGAGGATGATCGGCACGACGCCGATCGCGATCATGTGCGGCGGCGTGAAGGCGAGCAGGCCGAACAGGTTGAGCGGCGTCAGCGGATCCGGCGCGGACAGATCCTTGATCCACGCGACGAACGGCTGGTGACGCATTTCGATCGTCAGCATCAGCACCTTGTACAGCGCGTACATGATCGGGATCTGTAGCAGCGTCGGCGCGCAACCCGCGAGCGGATTGACCTTCTCCGCCTTGTACAGCGCCATCACTTCCTGCTGCATGCGGACCTTGTCGTCCTTATACTTCTCTTGCAGCAGCTTCATCTTCGGCTGGACGGCGCGCATCGCGGCCATCGACTTGAACTGGCGCTGCGCGATCGGGAACAGCAGGCCGCGGATCGTCACGGTCAGCAGGATGATCGCGACGCCGAAGTTGCCGACCATGCGGAACAACCAGTCGAGATAGTAGAAGATCGGCTTTTCGACGATGCGGAACCAGCCCCAGTCGATCGCGTAATCGAGCTTGGCGACGCCGCCGGCCTGATCGGTGTAGCGATCGAGCAGGCGGACTTCCTTGGCGCCTGCGAAGAAGCGCGAGACCTGCGTGATCGACTGGCCGGGTGCGACCTGCTTGGGCTGGAGCGCGTAGTCTGCCTGGTACGCCTTGTTGGCGCCGGCGCGGAACTGGCCGTCGAATGCCTGGCCCTGGTCGGGGACGAGTGCTGTCAGCCAGTATTTGTCGGTGAAGCCGAGCCAGCCGCCGGTGGTCGTAAACTTCTGTGCGGCCTCGTCGATGTCCTTGTAGTTCGGACGGTAATGCGCGCCGCTATTGTCGACCGACATCGGGCCGACATGGATCGTCATCGACGACGGATCCTTCGAGACGCCGACGCGGTTGACGAGGCCGTAGGTGGCGACGGGGACGGGCGCGGTGCCGGCGTTGAGGACGGTCTGGCGGACCGTGAACATGTAATCCTGGTCGACCGCGATCTGGATGCGGAAGCGCTGGCCGGTGGCGTTGGTCGCGTCGAGTGTGACCGGCGTGGTCGGCGTCAGCGTGGTCGCGCCCGAGGGCGTCCAGACGGCGTCGGCCGCTGGCGGGGCTAGGCCCTGTGCACGCCAGCCGAAGCTCGCGAAATAGGCATCGGGCGCGCCGGCGGGCGACAACAGGCGGATCGGCGGCGAGTTCTTCGCGACGGTCTCGTCATAGCCCTTGAGCACGAGATCATCGATCCGCGCGCCCTTCAGGTTGATCGAACCGGACACACGGGGCGTCTCGATGCGGATGCGCGGGGTGCTGGCGATGACCGCGTTGCGATCGCCGATCGCGGCGGCGCCGTCCGCGGCCGGATCGGCGGCGGGGTTGGCGACGGCCTTGGTCTTGCCGCTCTCGATCCTGGTGACCGGCGGATTCGCGGTCGGGAAGAACTTGCCCTGGATCAGCGGCCATCCGAACAGGATCAGCGCCGCGATCACCGCGAACAGCACGAAATTCTGCTTGTCGTCTTTCACAGGGCGGCGTCTTTCAGTTTCTTGTCGATGTCAGGGACTGGCCCAGGAACCGGGTCGGGTCCGTACCCGCCCCACGGATGGCAACGTGCGATACGCTTCGCCGCCAACCAGCCTCCCTTGAGCGCGCCATAGCGCCCAACGGCCTCTATTGCATAGGCGGAACACGAAGGATCGTAGCGGCAGCTCGACGGCAGGACGAGTGAGGGGCCCAGTTGCCAGCCCCGCGCGATGAGGATGAGGAGGCGGGCTAGCATGGTGTGGCTGCCGTTCGCCCGACCTCAGATTGTATCCCCGTGAAAGCGGGGACCCAGACTGGGCTCCCGCCTTCGCGGGAGAACAAGGAGCGGCGGTCAGGCGCGGATTCTGCACCGCGCCACCCAAACCTAAGTACCACCCCGGCGAAGGCCGGGGTCCAGTTGGGGGACATAACTAACGATTGGCGGTGCTGTATCATGGCTGCTTTCCCACCTGGTCCCCGGCCTCCGCCGGGGTGGTGGTATGCGCTGAGGTGTTAGCAGCAGCTTGCGGCGTGACCTTGCGGAACGCCTTGCCAAGCTCGGTCCGCAACAGCGCGTAATCCCGCTCGATCCCGCCATTACGCCCGATCAACACGTGATCGGCCCCCGCAACGCCACGCTCCGGCAACACCTCACGCGCCAACGCCCGCAACCGCCGTTTCATGCGGTTCCGGACGACAGCGTTGCCGATCTTTTTGGTAACGGTGAATCCGATTCGCATCGTCGCGTCACCGTCATCGCGGGGGCGCATGAGCAGGACGAATCCCGGCATCGGTGCGCGCTTCCCCGCATTCGCCGCGAGAAAATCGCGGCGCTTGTCTAGAATGGTTAGGCCGACAGCTTCTTGCGACCGCGGGCGCGGCGTGCGTGGATCACTGCCCGGCCGCCGACCGTCGCCATCCGTGCGCGGAAGCCGTGACGGCGTGCGCGTACCAGGTTGCTCGGCTGAAAGGTCCGCTTCATTGGTCATTCCCTAGGTCATCAAATAGAAAACGGCCGCCACGGGGACGGCCTTGATGGCTGGGCGCTTACGGAAACGGGCGGCGTAAGTCAATTCGCACCCGTGGCGACCGAGGCGCTTTTCGATGCCTTCGCCCGCTCGTGCCGTCGCATCGCGCTCTGCCGCCGCATCATCCGATCGACGAAGTGCCCCGCCTTCGGCCACCGTCGCTTCAGCCGCGCCCATCGCAGCCGGGCCCGCGGCGAATTGCGCAGGACCAGAACCATCCCGCCCGCGAACACGAAGATCCCGGCAGGTCCCGGCAAGGGCGCGAGGATCGGTGCGCTCACGATCAGCAACCCGCCGAGAATCAGTTGGCTGATGCGGAGGAGGGGCGAGCGGACTGCTTTCACGGAAGGCATGTGGGTCCGGTGTATTAGGTTCGCAAGACGGTGCGGCTCGGCATTCGCGTACCACACAGGCTTGCGGATATACCGGATCCGGTATGAATACAGCGTGACGTCATAGTCGCAGGGGAGCGGGCATGGCGGCGATCGTAGCGACGGTGGCGTATCTAGGACTCGAGGCACGCGCGGTCGAGGTGCAAGTCCAACTGATTCCAGGACTTCCCGCGTTCAACGTGGTCGGACTGGCCGACAAGGCAGTCGGCGAAAGCCGCGAACGCGTGCGCGGCGCCATCGCCGGGATGGGCCTGTCGCTGCCTCCGAAACGGATCGCGGTGAACCTGTCGCCGGCCGATCTGCCGAAAGAAGGATCGCATTTCGATCTACCTATCGCGCTGGCGTTGCTCGCCGCGATGGGGGTCGTCGATGCCGAGGCGCTGGCGGATTACGTGATCGTGGGCGAACTCGGGCTCGACGCGCGAATCACGGCGTCGCCGGGTGTGCTGCTGGCAGCGTTGCATGCCTCGGAGGTGGGGAAAGGGCTCGTATGTCCTGCAGCGCAAGGTTCGGAGGCTGCCTGGGCCGGGGAGATCGAGGTCATCGCCGCACCGGACCTCCTGTCGCTGCTCAACCACTTCAAGGGCCATGGCCTACTCAGCCCGCCCAAGCCGGGTATCGCCGAACAGGCCGATCACGGCCCCGACCTGCGCCAGGTAAAGGGCCAGGAAACCGCCAAGCGCGCGCTCGAGATCGCCGCCGCCGGGTCGCACAACCTGCTGATGGTCGGTCCGCCCGGATCGGGCAAATCGCTGATGGCGTCCTGCCTGCCCGGCATCCTGCCACCGCTGGATCCTGCCGAGGCGCTCGAAGTATCGATGGTCCAGTCGGTGGCCGGCACGCTGTCCGGCGGCCGACTGACCCGCACGCGGCCGTTTCGCGCCCCCCATCACTCCGCATCGATGGCGGCGCTCACCGGGGGCGGCCTCAAGGTGAAGCCGGGCGAAGTCAGCCTCGCCCATCTCGGCGTGTTGTTCCTCGACGAGCTTCCCGAGTTCCAGCGCGCCGTGCTCGATTCGCTCCGCCAGCCGCTGGAGACGGGAACGGTCAGCGTCGCCCGCGCCAATGCCCACGTCACCTTCCCCGCGCGCGTCCAGCTGATCGCGGCGATGAACCCGTGTCGCTGCGGGCATCTGGGCGATGCGAGCCTGGCCTGCGCGCGCGCGCCGAAGTGCGCGGCGGACTATCAGGCCAAGGTGTCGGGCCCTTTGCTCGACCGGATCGATCTGCACATCGACGTCCAGGCGGTCAGCGCCGCCGACCTCATCCTGCCGCCACCAACCGAAGGCTCGGCCGAGGTGTCCGCACGCGTAGCCGCCGCCCGGGCGATCCAGTCCGACCGCTACCGCGATCACCCGGTTCGCACGAACGCGGAGGCGGATGGTGCATTGCTCGATACCGTCGCCACCCCCGACGAGGCCGGGCGCAAGCTGCTCGCCCAGGCCGCCGAAGCGATGCGCCTGACCGCCCGGGGCTATACCCGCATCCTCCGCGTCGCCCGCACCATCGCCGATCTGGCCGGCAGCGAAACCGTCGGCCGCATCCACATCGCCGAAGCACTCAGCTACCGCCGTCAACCGCCAAGAAACTGAACGCGCGCGGTTTGCGTCACCAAGTGGCTTGCGGCGGACGAAAGCATCGTCTAGCCAACCCGCCGCTGCCCCTGTGGCGAAATTGGTAGACGCGACCGACTCAAAATCGGTTGCCGCAAGGCATGCTGGTTCGATTCCGGCCAGGGGCACCAACCACGAATTCCAACGCATCCCAAACCGTCCCGCAAGGGGCGGTTTTTGGTGTTGTTACAGGGTTGTGTGGCGTCCCACCGCATCCCATTGTTACCCCATGCAGCGACGATCATTTGGGGGCACTTCGGGGGCACCGAGTTCAGTGGGTGGGGGCACCGAATGCTGACCGATACGGCCATCAAAAAGGCGAAGCCGAAGGAAAAGGCTTACAAGCTCGGCGACTCCGGCGGGCTATATTTATTTGTCATGCCGAGCGGCTACCGCAGCTGGCGCATGAAGTTTCGATTTGCGGGCAAGGAGAAGCGTCTGGTGTTCGGATCGTATCCCGACACGACGCTGCTCCAGGCGCGCGCGATGCGGGAAAACGCGGCCAAGCTGTTGCGGGACGGCGTCGATCCATCGGTGCACAAGGTTCAGCAGGCAGCGGCGCAGGTCGCTCGCGTGGGGGCGACTTTCAAGACGATCGCGGAGGATTGGCTGGTCAGCCAGGATGCAACCTGGTCGAAGCGGTATGCGCAGAACGTGAGGAACAGCTTCGTGCAGGATGTCTATCCGAAGCTCGGTCACCTGCCGATCGATGCGATCACGACACCGCTGGTGCTGAAGGTGTTGCGACCGGTCGAGGAACGCGGCGCGATCGAAACGGCGCATCGTATCCGGCAACGAATCTCGGAGGTCTTCGCGCGCGCGATCGGCAGCGGCATCGTGGCGACGGATCCAGCAGCGGTCGCGCAGCGTGCGCTGTCACCGATCAAGCGCGGCAAGCAACCCGCGGTGCGGACAGTGGAAGCCGCGCGAATCGTTTTGCGCAAGGTCGAGGAACAGCCGGCGCATCCGCTGACGAAGCTGGCGTCGCGCTTCCTGTCGCTGACGGCGGTGCGCTCGGGCGTGCTGCGCATGGCCGAGCCGAAGGAATTCGAGGGGCTGGGAGGACCGGAGCCGATCTGGCGTATCCCGGCCGCAAAGATGAAACTAGTCGTCGACCAGAAAGAGGATGCGGCCTTCGAATTCATCGTGCCGTTATCCAGGCAGGCGGTCGAGACGATCACCGTCGCGATGGAATTCGTCGGGAAGGGGCCGCTGATCTTCCGCAGCGTGCGCCATCCGCGCCGGCCTCTGAGCGACAGCACGCTGAGCAAGGCCTATCGGGAAGCCGGGTTCACGGGGCTTCACGTCCCGCACGGTTGGCGATCGACGTTCTCGACCGTCATGAACGAGCTGGCGGGCGTGGAGAGCAGGGTAGGGGATCGCGCGATCATCGACCTGATGCTGGCGCACGTGCCGAGCAACAGCGTCGAGGCCGCGTACAACCGCGCCGCCTATATGCCGCGCAGGCGCGAGCTGGCGCAGGAATGGGCGGATATGCTGGTCCAGGATCTCGCGCCGCTGGAATCGTTGCTGACGGGGCTGCGGCAACACGCCTGACGCGCGTGGGAGCTGCGGCATGACCGCGCGCTCTTTCAACGAGGTCACTACCGGCGTCCGCGACCGCGCACGGTCGAACTCGCACGTTCGGCGCAACAGTCATAATGCCGGTGGCTCGGAAGTGTCCCTGTGGCGGACACACAACATGTTCCCGAAGACCGAGCACAACGCGCGGATGCGCGCGGCGGAGGCGTTCGATCACGAGACGAAGCTACCGGGGAAGCGCAACGGCGCGCTTGGCGCGATCGGGCTCGAAGTGCTGCGCTGCCTGTTGCGCCTGCGCGGCCGTACGGACGGCCGGCTCGATCCGACCTACCAGTGGATAGCTGACAAGATACATCGGTCGCGCAGCGCCGTAGGCGAGGCGCTCGATCGCCTGAAGGCGTGCGGCTTCCTCGATTGGATTCGGCGTTGCGTACCGATTGAAAACGCCGAACCTGACGAGCAGCAGAGCGAGCAGATCTCGAACGCCTTCATCCTGCTGCAGCCGCCAACGGTGCGCGAGTGCGTCCGCCGGATGCTCCGTAAGCCGAGCGAGTTCGTCCGCGCTGTTGCCGAGAAGCTGGCACGGCAGAAGAAGTTGGACACCGCGCCGGTCGACGACGTGATCGCCGAGGTCCAGAGCCCCGAGCTGCGCGCCATCCTCGCCCGTGTGCGCGCTTTTGTTGATAGTGCAAATCCGCCGAGCGGTCACACAGAGGCCCTGTAAGATCTAATTATAGGAGGAACGCCTTTGGCGTGCGCAGTTTGAAGCTCCACCAAGCCCCCGAGGCCTAGAACCCAACGGGTTCAACATCCAGCGACCGCGGGTGAGCGTGCCGGCTTGCGCCGTCCCGTGCATCCTGGGGAGGATGAGTGAATTCCGTTGCGCAACCGATGCTCGTCTGGACGTGTGCGGAATGTCGGAACGCAAGCAACTGACGGTTTCCTAAACCGTAGGCCGCGTGTTCAAATCTCGCCGGGGGCACCAGTTTTTCCGCCATTTCCTGAGGTTTTCGACCTCATTCAAACACGCGAAACGCGCGGATAGCTACGGTTCGCGTGGGCACAATAGGGGGCACAGTCTGTTCCCGCTACGATCCGCTTTTAAGGCGACAGGTCCCTGCCCCAGCTAGATTTGTACAGTTAGGCACGATGCCGACAGCCATCGCCTTGGGGCACAGCCGGGGGCACAAAAAGTGGCACAATGCGCGACACACGTCTGAACTTAATTTGATGTCACTCCTGGCAGCGCCCCAGGTTGACCGAGCTGTACGAGGATGCCGGTGTACGCGGCGCTCATGCCCTGCTCCCGGCCGATGACATGATCCTGCCCCGCCGACCCCCAGAACATTGTTAGAGGCCAACACTCGAGCCAGTGCGGCAGCAGGATCCGCAGGGCGAACCGGACGGCCGAGGTATCCCCTCGCACGGCGCTGGACGCTTACATAGCTTAACGAACGACGTCGACAGCGAGCTTAACGAGCATTCTTTCGCGGCGATCGAGCGGCATTCAGAACCTGAGACGGTAAAACGGGAAGCGGCTCGCAGAATATAAAATAGCACGCGGGAGAAACATAATATCCATAACATCCGCAGTTTTCTGCGGGTTTCAGGGTAATCTCAGACCTAATATCGTTATAACCAGATTATAGTTTTTCTATGTAACCAAAGACACATAAAAAACCGTGGAATATCAAAGACATTAGGGTTTTGAGCGGTAGAGGTTATGGTGAGATTAGGGTTCCGCCCTAATAATTTAGACGTGGATTATCAGACGGTTAGCCCGCCGAACTGGAAGAGATTAGCAATATTATAGTTTTCCCAGGGGGTGGGGGTAGCCTGATCGGGAAGGCGGACGCATGATGACGCATCTTGACCACGAGGATGGACGCAATGACGACACAACTCGAGACGCTGCTTGCCGGCGGTGAAGGGTATGAGGTTTCGCGTTCCGGTGGAGGCGCAAGCTTTCGGCCCTCCGGCAGTTCACCGGCTGAGTTAGACGCCTTTCAAAGAATAGCTGATGAACTCGTCGGAAACGACGGACGGGGATACGAGATCTTTAAGGATAACTTCTCAAGCGATCATGGTCATAGATTATATGACTTAATCATGGTCACGTTTCCTACGGCCTAGCAAAAGCGATCGGTTCAGATAGTATGTTAAATACGCTAAGCGACCGCTCGAGCGCGCTCCATCCTCATAATTTAACTGACGGCGAACTGCTATTAATAGGTCGACTAATTCGTGCCTGTGCAGAGATCGACGAGATTGCAAATCTCTATGTTACCCAATTGACGGGTGTGGAAGAATTTCAGTCTCTCTTAATTTATGGAAGAATGGCTACGTCGACTAGATTGCAAATTGCCGAACGCTTTGCAAAGTTAAAAGGCGAATCGGCACTGAAGCTTCATAAGGAATGCTTCGCGAATGACGAATACGAAAACATTATTAAAATTCGAAATACGGTTGCCCACGGAAATCTACTCGGCAAAACCGACGACGGCTCGATAGCCTTTGAGATGCAACAAACGACCGGCCACGAGGAAAACAGATTTTTCACGACGGTGAATGCTTACTCGTCTGAAGCATTCGAGGGCCTGACTGATATCGCAGTGGCTGCTGTCGACCAGCTACTTGATCGGCTTGATCTCCGCGCAGCTCGAGACGCGCACCGAAAGAAGGCGTTGTCACCGCACCCAAATCACCGACCCAAACGCCACATCGGTGCTGAGGCGAGCGTTGCTTAACATTCCCGCCGAAGCGCACTAATTGGCACGCGCGCAAACCGCCTCAGATGGCTGCGCGGCATCGGATCAAGGCCGTCCTCAGGTCCGGACCAGTACGAGGGGACGATGATGGGCGATAAGATGCCGGAGGGTGACACAGATCTTCTTGCCGGCCTTCGCGCGCAGGTTTCAGCTTCGTTGAAGGGCTTCACCGCCGAACGACCGCCAAGCCTTCCGGGTGCTTTGACCTTCTCGTATCGACCCGAGACGGCGCGCTTCCCGGTACCGGAGCTTGTCCTTTACCTGTTCCGCGACATCATGGGCTGGACCTATTTCGGTCCGTGGGAAAAGGTGCGGTGGACTGTGATCGGCGCAGTCGATGGGCAGCCGATTGCGTTCGAGCTGCGGAAGTTCGGTTTCACTATCTCGCGTCCGCCTGACCGTCCAGATCTCGATCAGCGGATCGAGGGCCAACTGATAGATGCTCTCAAGCGTGTTGAACGCCATCTTGCGCCGGTCGCGCGAGCGCAAGTGGCCAACGGGGAGGTCCTCGTCATCAACCGCTTCTATGAGTTCGACGAACGCTACCGTTTTCTACGTGATCTCGCAGATCGCGCCTACCTTGCCGGCTCTGACCCACCACAGACGTCGGTTGATGAGACTTCGAACGAGCCCGTCCAAGACCAGCTTAACCGGATAACCTCGGGCTGGAACTCCCGCACTACCTCGCGGCGGCACGGGTTCTTCCTATCGAGCGCTATGATTGACGCTTGGTTCAGCTGCCTCGAACATCGCCTGGCTTTGCTCCGCGCCTTCACCGGGCGGCCTATTGCCGAGGGGGAGCTACTGGCCTTTCTCACCGCCAAATGGGACGAAAAGTTGAAGGCCGTACTTTCGAAGCCCTTGCCGCGAGAGGCTGGACTCCTGCTTGGGCGGCTACGTGTCGTCAAGGAACGGATCCGCAACCCGCTCGCACATGGTGGCGTCGAGAATGACCTCGGATCGCTATTCTTCTATTTGCCAAATATCGGGTCGGTACCTGCTAATTTTAGCGGCCACGGAAAGAGCGCACGCTTCTCAATATTGCCGGTTGGTCCGCGAGACCATGACGAGATCTGCGAGCTGTTCGATGCGGTCGATCAGCTGTTGTCGACTGGCGAGCTAAGCGCCCCCAATCAGATTCTTCAGGGGGGAGTCGACCCCGCATTCGATGCAAGTAGCCTCGAGGGCTATGCCGACGCGATCGCAGGAGATACTGATCATGTTGAAGCGTTCGTAGACGCGTGGTCCAACAGCTGGGAGCTCCACGTCAACATGGACTATTAAGGGGGAAATCATTGCGCGGGCCTGCAAGTGATCTGTGAGAACGCCGGAGCAACGGTCCGATTTTTCGCCCATGGCTGAGGTCTTACCTCGGATTAACGCTCAAGTTCGTCGCGGTACGATCGTCCGCGCGATGTCTCCCGTGGGAGTTTACTGGTCACAATCGGCACTTCACGAAGACGCCTCCTATGTGGTCCGCAATGACCTCATATTTATTGCTTGCCACTTTGACCAAGATTCACACGAGGGCGATTACTATTCGGAATATGATGAGCCGACGCCTGAAGAAATTCGTCTACTCGCTTCTCTCGCGCTTCCGATAGGAATAGGTCGCGGATCGCTGGTTCTATACCCGTCCGCTACTCGGATACGCCTCGACGAACGTCGACGGCTGGACGATCCGGAGGTCATCGCACAAGTTGAGAAATTACTGCGCTGTGCAATCGCATTGGACGTAGAACGGGCAACAGGTGAAGCGCCCATCCCCATGCCGCCAGCCGAGTACCGCCATTTTCACTGGCCCCTTCCAGTCTCGATGCACGAAGATATACTCCGTAATATCGACAGTACCGATCATCTGATGACTAGAGGACTCTCTACTTGGATGAAGGGGTCGATGATTAACATGCACAGGACCTTTGGTGAAGAGGCCCATTACCCGCTCTGGATCTCGCTTGACGCCTCGTTTGCTATTGTTCAGGGAATTATTCGCGCTACAGGTATCGCAAACCCATCGGCGGCAGATTGCCAGAGGTTCGTCCACGAAGCCTTTGGCGAAGAAGATAGCGGGTTAAAGTACTTCGAAGAGTTCTACGAGGATCGCATAATGACGATGCATCCTGAGAACCGTTTCGGTACGTTTGCCTTCGCTCCGATTATGCACAGCGACTTTTACGCGCTTCATCGCGCACTTCGTGAAGTGTATAGGTACGTTTTAATAGGCGAGGTCGTTGATCCCCAGGAAGCGTTCGACAAGACGTAGCTTGGGCATCGGCATGCTTCAACACCGCCACCTAAATTGAAGGCTTTAAGTGCACCGAACCGCACCCAGGCAAAGCCGCGTCAATCCGGAATTCGGCCTAGGACCTGGGCCGTGTTCCGGCGGTTCCGTAATTGCACCTTTTGCGCCACGGAAAGCGCGCGGGCGAGGCGAGGCGCAAAGCTTGTGAATTGGGGGCGCAACCTTGGCTGCGAGCGATGCGACAGGCCCTGGCGGTCAAGGTTAAACGTCCGCCCTCGTAGAGAAGCTGTCATTCGGCGCCCCGTGCTCACGTCCCGAAACCTGCCGCTCGTCCAGTTTGAGTTTTAGGCCGGCGCGCGGCCGGTTGTAGGCAGGTGGTTTTGGGTGAGAATAGGCGTGAAGCTACTTTTCTTCGAGCAAGACTATGGCCAAATGATCACCAATAATCCCACCATCATGCCGTGCGACTCGAGAATAACCGCCTTTGGCGGCACTCATCGTTGATGTACGAGCTACCAGCGACTTTGAAGCTACGCCCCGCGCGCATCGCGCTTCTTACAAGGCCCAACGATACCCGCTCCATCCGCAAGTTTATGCAGGCCTCCGCCTGTCTTTGGGGCGGGGCCTACAATCCAATTATCCCGGTCATGACCAGCCTGCCCGCCGCGTGGCAGAACCGAAATGGTCTGAAAGCGATCGCTCGCGAGGTTACCCGCGGTTACGTCCGCTATTTTGAGCCAGACGCCTATATCGAAGCAGAATCGGGGCTACTGGAAGCCGCTGGGTTGTGCGCATTCCGCCGGAAGCACGTGATAGGAACTCGCGTTCTTCCCTTGAGCAGCCTCATGGCCAAGCGGGACAACCGAGATTGGTCCGAACCTTCGTTTGGTCTCAGTATTCTCGATGCCATGCGCGACATCTACGAGCGGGAGCTCCGCTTCGAGATGAAGCAGTCGCGCACCGCGCTACTCATTAAGCCGCAAAGCCGGTCGCTGCTGACCGAAACCGTTTTCGGTTGTTATCCCGGTGGTAAGCTAGTCGACTATTTCCGTACGAACTACCGCACGGTTTTTTCGCCCGCTGAGCTAGAACCTACGCCCGAAGCCTGGATAAAAGCTTTCAGAAACGGCGATCTAACGCCTCTCCGGTTCACCCGATACAAGCTCGAAGCTGAGCCAGGATCGCGAGACGACCTTACGGTGTTCGTCTTCGACCCGACCAGTCCCCTTGATGCTATCGATCTTTGGAACATGCGCTCGCAGCCACGTTCCGCGCTGCCGGTCCCGATTGAATGGTGGTCGCAGCTTCTGCCTGAACTACGCGAAATCCTCCGGCTCGAGCACCGTCCTATCGAGAGCAATCCTTTTGGATCAATGCACCGAGGCACGATAGAGTTCGCGCGGTCAATCAGCCCGGAGCGCGCAACCGAGATGGCGAAGGAGATCGCGAGCGATCTCCCTCAGCGATCAGTCAATATAAGTGACTGGCCGGCCCCGATCTGGCGAGAGCCCAAGCATGGCCATACGTTCCGCGGTCACGGCCCGCTAGTCATTAAGTCGGCAGAAAAGCGCATTACCCTGTCGCTCGATAAATCAACCCTCGCCGCGTCCTTCGACACGTTGTCGCCCGAGTTCGCACAGCAATATGGGGCGAACAATATCCGTTGGGTAAATACCCTCCAACCTTCTCAACTTTACACCGACCATGTTGGCACGACCCTACCATTCAATACGTTCGACCCCTATTTCACGATGATCCAGGGTTACGGAGAACCAGTGTTGATCGGTCGGGAAGGCTGGTCTGTAGGGCATCGATATAAGGACGTGCCCGCCCACCTTAAAATTCCGACCCCTGAGGGGGCAGTCATTTCAGCGCTTAAGCGCTACGGGATCGATGCACGCCTGTCCGAGCCAGGTCATATCGCGAAGCAGATACTCGGCCATCTCGATGGTCTGCTCGGTGTTCGCCTGCTGGCCGATCCCCAAACGCTCGACATGCTCAACACGATGGCGGGCGGCATCCGACGCAAAGGCACTGGCCTTGCCGAAACCGAGGAGCTGTTCGACAGGCGTTCGAAATCAGTCGCGGATTGGCATGCGCTGGTCGAACGCCGAAAGAAGCGGGGCTATGGCGTATCCGGCCTTGATAACTTCACGACGGCCGGCGTCATCCGTCTAGGCCTCCAGTCAAAATGTCCTAACTGTGCGTACCTGAACTGGCATTCGCTCAGCGCCGTGGACTACGACGTCACCTGCGAGCGCTGCCAACGCTCGTATCCGTTTCCACAAGCCGGACTCCAGAAGAACAACCGGAACTTCTCATTCCGTGTGATCGGCCCCTTCGCGGTGCCGGACTACGCCCGCGGCTCCTACGGCGCGCTCCTCGCGCTCAAGGCGGTCGGCAATATGAATATGGGGCACGATCCCATGTCCTATGCGACTGCTCTCTCGCTGAGCTTCGACGGAATCGAGGCCGAGGCGGACTTCGTGGCATTGAGATCGCCCGATCGTATCGGATCGCAGAGCGATCCGGAACTCATCATCTGTGAGGCAAAATCCTTTGGCACGGGTCCGCTCATCACCGCGAAGGACCTGTCGAAGCTGCGCGCGATCGCGAGGAAGATAGAGGGCGCAGTCATCGTGATTTCGGTGCTTCGCAATCACTTTATTAAGGAAGAGCAGAAGGCACTGGAACCTTTTGTGAGATGGTGCCGGCAGCCCGACCGGAACGGCGAGATGCGTAACCCTGTCATCCTGCTCACCGGTCACGAAGCCTTTTGCCAGTTCGATATCGGGATGACGTGGAAGGAACTGGGCGGAGAGCACGCAAAGTTCGAGGGCCATCAGCATCGCGAAAGCCTCAGAGCTTTTGCCGAGGCCACCCAGTCCATTCATCTGGGCCTGAAATCCTACCACACCGAAATGCACGAAAAATGGGAAGCAAGGTGGAAGACAAAGGCTGCAGCAACGGCGAAATGACCGGCCTGATCAATTCCGCACCGAGCGTCACGCATCGAAGGGCCTTTCGCTTGCAGAGGGCACGCGCGATGGCGTTCTCGGGCTTTTGAAACATCATTATGTCCCCCAGTTCCTGCTCCGCCGCTGGTGCAACGACCGCGGCAAGCTGCAGAGCTTTAAGATCCGAGCCGGACGCGTACTCTGCACCTCGCAAGCGCCGGAATATACGGGCTATGAGAATGCCCTCTATGCCGTCGCGGCCAATACGCTCGGCATTGGTAGGGATCATATTGAGCGCAGGTTCTTCAGCCCGATCGACAGCAAGGCGGCCGACGCGCTCGCAAAAATCGAGCGACGTGAACCGCTCGACCAGGACAGCAAGATAGCCTGGGCGTTCTTCCTCAACTCGTTGCGGCTGCGTCAGCCTGACGTTCTCGACCATATGCGTAAAGAGGGTATGGCGATGCTCAAGCGGTTCTTGGCGGAAGGCGATGCCGCACTCCCTGAAGGCTGGCCGTCGAGCGAGGAATGGCTTGAAGTGAACTATCCCGGGATGATGGAGGCTCGCGCGCTTACCTCCTGGGTTCCCCAGATAGTGCTCCATAATGAGATGACCCGGCGCTTCTCGGACCTCCGTTGGTGGGCGATCGAATATAAAACCGAAGCGCCGAAGCTGCTTCTCAGCGATATGCCACTCCATTGGGAGGGCGATCTAATGACCGAAGACTTCTTCATTGCACTACCGCTGGCGCCTGACCGCCTTTTCTTGGGGGCGGCCAGCGAAGCGACAGAGAACTTTCTCGATTCGCTGCCGGCCGCCGAACTGATCCGTCGCATTAACCGAGCCTCGCTCGCCGCGTCGCGTGGCCGGATTTGGGGGGCCGACGCCGCGGCGGGACGCGCCTTTATCGAAGCCAATCTCGATATTGCTGGCATGAATGTCGTGCCGTTGGATGAAATCTCGCGGCGCTTCTGGGCTCGCCGGGACACCCACCCACTGTGCTAACCTCATGCAGGGATTATCGATGACTTTCACAGCCTAGAATATAACGGTCTTGAGCGGCGGCACGCACGCGCCGCACGAAACATCTGCATCCGGGTGCAGCAATCTGCATCTGTCCGGCGTGATCAAAACCGCCCCTGAATGCTATGTTTTCCGCAGGTCTGCATCAATTCAGCCCTCTGCATCCAAAGCCAGCTAAAAAGCTCGCGGGCGAGGCGGGGGTTCTTGCGCGGTATTTGGGGTAGCGAGACGAAGGAGCCACGAGGCGGGCTACGACGGGTCGGCCGGGGTGACGGGATCGATCCGACACGCGGGGCCGGGGTGCCAGTGCGGCTGGGGTGCCGGGGCCTTGCCCAAACGCCCCTAGCCTGCCACTCGCCACAGGCTGAACCCGGCACCGCCGGAAGTGCACCAAACTGCACCCACGCCGCGCCGGTTCTAAACGCTGCGCGGCCTAGGACCTGGGCCGGCTTCCGACCGGTCTGGGATTGCACCTTTTGCAACGTAGAAAGTGCGCGGGCGAGGCGGGGGGATAAGCGTGTTAAATGGGGTTGCGGGTGCATCGGTTCGCATCACCGCAGGATGAATCATGGCGGCGTGAGGGCCAAGTGTTTATGCCGCGGCGCATCAGATTCCCCGACTGCATCAAAAGGCACATGGGAAGCTAACGGGCGAGGCGGGGGTTCTTGCGCCGTGTTAGGGTTTGCAACTTGGAACCGACGAAATTGGTGGAAGCACGAACCCGCTGCGCGGGAGGGTCGCGCGGGGCGCGGCTGAATTGACATCGCGGGTGTAGCGCATCGGTTGAGCGCGACGGGAAGCAGGCAGAGCATCGGGGTTCCACGAAAGGAACCCTGCCATGACTATTCTCATACCCGTTGTTGCCGTCATCCCGTTACGCCAGCGTCTCATCAACGAGATGGACATACGCCGCTTCGGTCCTGAGACGCATCGGAACTACATTCGCGACGTCGGGCGGTTCGCGACGTTCCTCGGGCGCTCTCCCGACACAGCAACGGCTGAGGAGGTTCGGCGCTTCCGCCTTATCGGCGGCCGCGCGATCGACGCATATTCCGGATTACTTCGGTTTCCGTGAGAAAATGGCGCAGCGGCTCGTCTCGCGTTTGAAAAGCGTTCGAAAGTCGATACCTCTCGCGCAATGCCAACGACAGCCTTCTCAACTTACTTCAAACGCGAACTCGATGTCGGCCAGCTCGCCCGCCTGATGTTGGCGGACGCTCCGGGCGCCACCGAAGAGCAATTGTCGGACGCGCAGCGCGCTTGGGTCCGCGCCGACGTACGTTGCTCGTCCTGCGGTGTCGGCGGTGCGCAGATAGTGCGGGCGTCGCGGCCCGCCGGTGCGCGTGGCATGCTTCGACAGGCGCATTTCCGGTTCGTCGGTGACGACGCGATGGATGCCCATCATCGTTTCTGCGAGTTTTATGGCATTGACGATGAGCATCGCCAGTCAGAGAATCTTGTCAATTTCGGCAACGCCAAAACGCACGAGACCCGCCTTATCCGGGATCTCGTGTGCAAAGGCATCGAGCAAGGCATGTTCGACCAGCCGGCGATCCGCGCGATGCGCCAACATTTCTTCGATCTGAAGGCCGATCACCGCTTGGTCGTTTCGATCGGACCTGCAGCGATCGATTGGTTGGATAAACTCCATCGCCATCCCTCATATCAGCGCTGGGTATTCCACCCCGTGCAGGCGCAGCTTCCAAGCTTTGACTGGAAACAGGCAGTGCAACACGAGTTCACTGAGCAATTCTGGGGCCTCTTCGAGCGACTGAGGTTCCGATATGTCCCCGGGGCGAAGGCGCGCGCCAAGGATTTGGTCGAGCGCTTCGCTGGACAGGAGGTTTTCGACCCTGTCGCACTCAAGGCGAGCTATGAATTGACGTTGCAGCTCGCCGCATTCGTTGCGCGGAATTCTGGACTCGAGTTCGGCCGGTTGAAGCCGGATGAGTATCGTTGGAAGGGTGCTCCCCCGGCGCTACTCGCGCTGTGCGCTCTCCTCTTGTCGGTGTCGGACTGGGAGCTCAACGCCGCGATCGACAAGTTCGCGCGGATCCTGGCGGCTCCAGAACCGACGGACCCGTTGCTCGGCAATGTCATCGGCCTCAATCCCTTCCACGACTATGGAGCTTGGCAGTTCGTGGTGCTCGCCCAGGAGGTAGCCCAGCAGCCGACGGGGGTCCGCCTCTATGGTGACGAACTCGTGCGGATCGAGACCGAACTGCGCGAAGCGCATCGGGTGTGGCTCCCGGGACCGGACTGAGCTCGAGCCTCTGCTCGGATGTAGGCGGCAGCACCTCGACCTCTCCAATGTCGCGGGCGAAGTCGGCGGTGCGCCGGGAGCGCATTCGCGCTAGGGCAGGGCAAGGCGATTTTACCTGTGAAGTGCCTTGGGGGGCGATGCGTGCGACTGGCCAGAATCAGCATCGAGAATTTTCGCATCTTCGGCGAGGGCGCATCCGGGTTTCACCTGGGTTTCCCAGCCGGTATCACAGCGTTAGTGGGCGAAAATGACTCCGGGAAGACGGCGATCATCGACGCGGTCCGGCTTGTACTCGGAACGCGGGGACAGGACTATTTCCGGGTCGGTGAAGCCGATTTCCATCAGCCCGCCGATGGCAGCCCGACCAGAACTGAAATCCGGATCGTGTTGCGGTTCGATGCACTCAGCGCGGCCGACCGCGGCGCGTTTCTCGAATATTTGACCTATCTCGACGGCAAGGCCTGCCTGTTCCTGCACTGGCAGGCGACTTCAGCGTCGCGCGGGCCATCGCGCCGTTTCACCAATGTCGAATACCGGTCAGGTGCCACAGGCAACGGTCCCGCGCTCGAGGCCGCAGCCCGTGCGCTATTATGCGCGACCTATCTCCGGCCGTTGCGCGATGCCGATCAGGCACTGTCCGCCGGGCGGGGCTCGCGCCTCGCCCAGATCTTGCAGCAGACCGAGGAGGTGGCGACAGCGGGCGACGATTTCGTCCCGGCCGCCTTTCCGGACGATCCCACGACACTCAGCGTGCTCGGCATCGGAGACTTCGCCAACGAATTGCTCGAACGCCAACCCGGTATCGGTGGCGCGCGGATCAGGCTAAATGACGACTATCTCGCCAAACTTTCGTTCGAGGGCGACGCGCTCAAGGGTGCGATCTCGGTCAGCGGCGCGCGCGGCGACAAGGCAGCCCGGTTGCGCCAGCTGCTAGAAAAACTTGAGCTCGACCTGCGCGACGACGGCGTCGTCGATCCGGCGCCAGGGCGTGGGCTCGGGTCGAACAACTTGCTGTTCATGGCAGCCGAACTACTTTTGCTCAGTCAAGAAAGCGACGGGTTTCCGGCATTGCTGATCGAGGAACCGGAGGCGCACCTCCATCCGCAGCGCCAGCATCTGCTCATAGATTTCCTCAAGCAGAAGGCGGTCGTCGATCAGAGCGCCGAACATGGGCTTCAGGTCCTCATGACGACCCACAGCCCGTCACTCGCCTCTTCGCTCAAGCTGGAAAATCTCGTATTAGTGCACGGTGGCCGGGCATTCCCGATGGGACCCGAGCACACGCTGTTGCAGCCGGCGGATTATGCTTTTCTCGAGCGTTTTCTCGACGCCACTAAAGCCAACCTGTTCTTCGCGCGCGGTGTGATCATTGTAGAGGGCGACGCTGAAAACATCCTGCTGCCGACACTCGCGCGCCTAATCGGCCGAGATCTGGCACGGCACGGCGTATCGGTCGTTAATGTCGGGGGAATCGGGCTGGGGCGCTATGGCCGCATCTTCCAGCGTCGTGCTGCTGAGGAGCAGGGCGCGCTTGATGTGCCCGTCGCTTGTATTACCGATATGGACGTCATGCCGGATTGCGCGCCGGCGATCCTGAAATTGCTCAAGCCCGATGGCACGGTGCCGGCGATGAAGGACCGGAAATGGCGCTATGCGGGCGATTTCGACGTGGCCGGGCTTGCCGACTTGCGGGCCAGAATCGATGCCCGCGCGACCGGCCAGTCGGTCAGGACCTTCATCGCCGACGCATGGACGCTGGAATATGACCTCGCCTATTTCGGCTTGGGGCGGGAAGTCTGGATTGCGGCAAGCTTGGCGGCGGCCGACGACCGTATTCATGCCGGAACCACCAGCGTCGTGAAAATCTGTTGTCAGGCGATGCGATCTTACACCGCCATTGCCGCTCTTGATCCGGAGGCGCGCAGCACCTCGGTCTATGCGAAGTTCCGCAGCGGCGCGTCCAAGGCGATCGCGGCTCAATATCTGGCGGCGCTGCTGGAAAGATCGGTCGCTAGGCGCCGCTTCACAAGTGAGACGCTACGCGCCGCAATGCCAGCCTATGTCGTAGCGGCAATCGACTATGTCACGGGCCAGGGAAGGGACGCTGCCCCGTGACGGCCATCGCGCCGCTGCTTGCGTTGCCGGTCACCGATGCGGAGATCGAAGCGGCCGCAACGAGTCTCGGCCTGTCCGCGCGGGCGTTTCACGGACGCGCCGGTAACGACCCGCGCCTCGATGTCCTTCGCTCCAATACGACGATCGATGTCGCCGCCTGCCCGGGTAGCGGCAAGACGACTTTGCTGGTAGCCAAACTCGCTATCCTCTCCAAACGTTGGAGCGCTCCGGGTGCCGGCGTCTGCGTCCTGTCTCATACCAATGTCGCGCGGCTTGAGATCGAGAAACGCCTCGGCGCTGATTCCGCCGGCCGGGCAGTCCTGTCGTATCCGCATTTCGTGGGGACGATCCACGGCTTCGTGAACCAGTTCGTCGCATTACCTTGGTTGCGGTCGCAGGGGATCGAGGCCGTCGCCATCGATAATGAGATCTGCCTGCGGAGAAGGTGGCACAAGCTCAGCCGTGCCCAGCGCACCGCTGTCGAGCAAAGCAATCGGGATGAGGAGTTGCTGCGGATCATTGATGCCGATCATGATCTGGGGGCCATTCGCTGGGCAAAAGGTATGCTCGACCGGCAGACGCCATTGTATCGTGCTTTCATCGCGGCCTGCAGCGCGACGACCCGGGAAGGCTATTTCTGCCACGAGGACATGATGATCTGGGCGGGGCAAGCGCTCGATCAGCATCCTGCGCTCAGGGACGCGGTGCGCAGTCGGTTCCCGATGCTGTTCCTCGACGAGGTTCAAGACAATAGCGAGGAGCAGGCATTGATTCTGCGCCGTCTCTTTATTGACGGCGAAAGGCCGGTGATCCGCCAGCGCTTCGGAGATATGAACCAAGCAATTTACGGGCGCGCCAGTGAGACCAAAGACGCGCGCAGCGATCCGTTCCCGGATGCAGTGGTCGCCATCCCGGTCGCTAACAGCCACCGCTTTGGGGCTCAGATTGCCACTCTCGCCGATCCACTCGCGTTGGAGCCGCCGGGCCTGATCGGCCTGCGCGAACATCCCCCCGAGGAACATGGCAGGCGGGCGGCCATCCTATTGTTCGACGCAGATCGGCCACATTCGGTGCTACCGGCCTTTGCAGACATGCTCATCGCGCGCTTCAGCCCGGCTGAGCGCACCCATGGGGCCTTTGCCGCGGTAGGCGCGATTCACCGCGACACTGGTCGCGAGAATGTCCCCAATTGCGTTGCGCATTACTGGTCAGGCTACGATCATCAACTCGCGCGCGTTGAAGGGCGGCCGGCGACGCTGATAGGCTATCTACGGCGCGGCATCGCCGAGGCGGGTGCGACCGGCGACCTGCGCCCGATCATCGAGAAGGTGGCCGACGGGCTGCTGCGATTGTCGAGCCTGCTCAACCCTGCCGTTCGGCACCCGAGCTTCGCCAATCGCCATCGGCAGTGCCTTCGCCTGCTCGACCATGATCCGGCGACCGCGAAACGCTATGAAGCCCTGTGCTGGAAGCTTGCGACCGGAGACTTGGCAGCCAGCGCAGCGGCTTGGCAGGCCTGGAAGCGGCCGGTGCTCGACATTGCGACGGCCATGCTCGGTGGTGCCGATGCGGGTGAGGCTGGCGCGTTTCTCGATTGGGAGGATGAGCGGCAATTGGACGGCGTGGCAGCACCGCTCGGCAATGTCTTCGCCCACCCGATCGCCGCGCCCACCGTGCGGATCAAGGTCGGGTCGATTCATTCGGTCAAGGGCGAAACGCATCTTGCAACCCTCGTATTGGACACCTGGTACAAAGGGTCGCATCTGGCCCGGATTAAGCAATGGCTGATAGGTGCCCAGGCCGGTGTCGCGACCAACGTCAAGAAGGCAGAGCTGCGACGAAGCCTCAAGCAGCATTATGTTGCCGTGACGCGACCTTCACACCTACTGTGCCTCGCCGTCCGTAGCGATGCCTTCACCGAAGAGGAGCTTGGCCTGATGCGCGCGCGCCAGTGGAGCATCGGCCAGATCGGTGAGCAGGGCGTGGTCTGGCGTGACTGACGGTTCAATCGTGCCGTAGTGTTGATCATTCGTCAGCCTGGCGGTGCGATCTAGCCCACCTCTGCGGGGTCGTGCCGGCGGTGCAAAAGGCGACGCTAAGCAACTCATAGAAATCGTTCACATAACTCCGCCTTTGTCCCTGCAAGTAGATGATCCCGACTGCGGAGGTTTTCATTCTACGCTCCCGACCCCGGCCGCTGGCCGTTTCCCGATCCCGGTCTGGCGAGACGGCAATGGTAACGACGCCCTTTTGTTTTGTTATGATCCAGCGCATTATGCTTCCCACTCGCTGCGGGCCGGGTTTTGACCGAGGCTTCCGCCAATCGCGCAAGCATCTTCAAGATGCAGGATGTCAGCAGACTTACGTCGGTTCAGGTTCTCTCCGAATATGTGCGAAACGCCGAATTGTTCGAGGATCATGCGGGCGCACAGTTCTTGTAGCAACGACTCTAACAGAAGGACGAAAGCGGCTTGCGCGTCACATTCGATACCAATGTCCTTGATCTGGCGTGCCGCCCGGAGAGGTTCCCGAAGGACCCGCGGCAAGCGGAATTGGCCAAGGTTCATTCGGCTCTCAGGAGCGGGGTGATCGAGGGTTTTTACTCGGTCACGATGCTGACGGTCGAAGGGATCATGAAGAAGGACCGCGCGGCCGTGTTTGCGGGAACGACGGTGACGAGCACCGCCCATTCGACGGAGATGATGAAACGGTCCGACCTTCCCAAGGAGCTCGCGGGAATGTTGGGTGACGGCGACTGCGATGTGATCGCGACGGGGGTCACGTTGAAGGCCAGCCAGCCGCAGCGTCCGCCCTTGCACCCTGAGGTGGTCGCCCGGATCCAGGCGGCCAAGGCGCTCGGCGTGAGAGTCCTGCATGACGTTCCGCGTATCGGCGCGTTTGCGCTGACCGATCCAACGGGGGAGTATTATCTCGATCGGGGCGAAAGGGCGGCGTTGTCGGCCTGGATTGACAAGGCCTTTGCCGTTTCGCGCGAGATCGAGGCGCGGGGGCTCGGGTTCAGCCAGCTGAGCACGCTGGGCGTGAGCCTTGCCTCGGGACCCGATGCGACGTGGTTTGCGGCTTTGGACAAGGCGGCGGACGTGCATCAGCGGCGGCAGGTCGAGCGAGCCTTCGCCGAATGGGCGGACGGCGACAGCCTCGCTGCGCATATCGCTTATGGAATCGACGTTTTCTGTTCGGCCGACGTGGGCAAGAGCAATGTCACCAACTCGGTGCTCGATCCCGCCAATCGCGCTTGGCTCTCGAATAGCTACGGCGTCCGCTTCATGACCTTCGAGAATCTTGCTGCCACTCTCCCCTGAAAGACGTCCGATGCGCCTGACCCCCTTTACCCGTCCCACGCTTATCGCGGCCACCGAGATGCAGGAGCGTCACACCCAAGCGAGCTTCGATCTGATGACTTTTCGCCTGGGGCTCGAAGACGCGATCCCGGAAGGAACGGAACTCAGCGTGCCTAAGAAGGTGGGCATGCTCGGGCGGATCGTCATTCAGCATGCCTCGGATGTGGTGGACACCGTCGATGGCCGCGTGACTTTGGGAGAAGCTGTCGTCCGCGAAGCGCTGCACCACATCAACCCGCGTCTCAAGACACCCGCGCAAACGGCATTGCTACGCGGACTCGCGCGTGACGGCTTCGTGATCGAACAGGATGAGCGCGGCCAGCACCCCCGCCTTCGTGCAGCATTGCCGGAAGAGGTCGACCTGCCTAGGACCGATAGTGAGGTACACGAGCTGCTACGCGCGTTTCAATTCCATTTGCCGGCCGGACACCTCGACCAGGCGATCGAGGCCCACACGCGTGGAGACTGGGCGGCCTGCAACGCACAGCTGCGCACGTTTCTCGAAAGCTTGTTCGACGCGATCGCGCGGCAGCGAGAGCCAGGCCGGGCATCTCAACTTGCGACGTCGGAAAATCGCCGCCAACTCCTTGCTAAGACCGAGTTTCTCGCGGTCGATCGCAACGAATGGACGCCCGATGCTAAGGGGTACATCAACGGCCTCTTCAAAATGCTCCACACGGATGGTTCGCATCCCGGGCTGTCGGACGAGGATCACTCGACGTTCCGCCTGCACATCGTGCTGGTGACGGCCCGAACCTTTCTGCGCAGGCTAAACAATCCGGTTGGCGAGGAGAGCTGATGCTTCTGTTCACCGATCTCGTCGTCAAAGCCGGGCTGGACCCAACTAGCGTCCGCCTTCTGCGACACCAGACGAAAGCGCTAAACGGCAGGACACCCTACGTTCTGTGGCGCGATCAACGGTCCTGCTTCGAGGATTATCAGAGTGTCCAGACCGTCGGTAACCGCGCGGTACTCGCATCGCCGTTGTGGGCGAGCTTCGTCGCGCCGCCGACCGGCGGGACATTGTTTGCCGGTATCTATTCGACCCAGATTGTCGGTGCTGCCGACGATGCCTGGATCGATCCACTTCACGGCGTCCCCGGCATCGTTCTCACCACGTCTCAGCTGGATCAGTACCAGACCGAGCTCACGAGTTACCTGAATGACTATAGCGGTCGGCTGTGGATCGACTGGGGGCCGGGCGCGCGCAGTTGGGTCCAGAGGGCCGATCGCCAGAATAAGCAGATCGTCCAACTGACGCGCGCTTTCCAAGAGGAGGAGTTCCCCGGCTTCACGCAATTTGTGGCGAACGTGTCGGAAGTCCCTGTCCTGCCGGCTGGTTGGCGATCAGCTCTTCGGGCGGCGAGAGGTGTCTATCTGCTGACGTCCGCCCGAACCAAGGAGCAATATGTTGGCTCGGCAACGGGCGAGGCTGGCTTCTTGGGGCGCTGGCTGAATTATGCGCAGGACGGCCATGGCGGAAATCTCGGACTGAAAAGCAGCGAGCCCACTGATTATCGAGTGAGCATACTCGAGGTTAGCGGAAGTGCAGCGGCTTCCGACGACATCATCGCCATCGAGCAGCTTTGGAAGCGGAAGCTCCAGAGCCGCGAGATGGGTCTGAACCGAAACTAGGAATCCGATGGCTACGCATTCCAATCCCGCGCGGCCTGCGGCCGAACCCTTCGTCGCCGCAATGAAAGCGTTGCCAAATACCGGTGAAAATGGATTCGAGGGCTTTGTGTCAGATTGCCTCCAGGAGGTTCTCAAACAGCGATTCCTGCTGCAGAAATCCGGGCATCAAGGCGGCTCTGATGGGATGAACGACCCTGCGGGAAACCGGTTGTCGATCGGCTTCGAAGGAAAGAAATACGGCTCGACCACGGTGTCGCTGGCCGAGCTTCGTCGTAAGATCTACGATGCGGTCCAGCATTACCCTACGCTCGATCTATGGGTGCTCGCCACCACGGGCAAGTTCAGCAAAACCAACCTCGCCGAACTGCAGAAGACCGGTCAGGAACTCGGGATCGCGATTGGCCTCCTCGATGCCATTGAGGGAGAGGATAGACCGAGTTCGCTCGCGCTTCTCGCAGCTGCCGCGCCGGCAGCAGTTGCAAAGCACTTGGGCAGTGTAGCACCGGTCGTGGATTATTTGACTGCGCTCGCGGCCGAAGCCGACTTTGAGGACCGTTGCGGGATGGTGCTGGAGCCCTTCCGCCGACCGGATGTCGGATATTTCGCGGCGAAGGAACAGGCCGCTGGCTGGCTCTTGCGCTCCTTCCAAGACGATCAGACGGCCGTTTCACGTCTGCACTGTTATAGCGGCCTCGATGCGCCGGGAAATGTGCGGGTGCGCCGGCAGGCGGTCTTCGACGCGGTGTCGGCATGGTGGACAGCTGGTTCCATTTCGCCGCTGGCTCTCTTGGGTGAAGAAGGTGTGGGCAAGACTTGGGGCCTGCTCGCGTGGTGGCAGGAAATCTTCGATCAGCCAGATGCGTTGCCGCTAACGATCGTCGTGCCGGCTCGAGACTTGGCGCCCTCGCCCTCCGAGCCGCCCGCCCGGCTCCTTGGGCGCTTGCTCGCTGACCGGATCGGCCTTCGGGACGTCGATTTCTGGACGCGCCGTGTCGGCCTTTGGACAAGTCATAAAGCGGCAAAGCCATCGATCCTGCTGGTGATCGACGGACTCAACCAGAACGTGAACTTTCTCGAATGGCATCGCCTGCTGCAGCCCCTATTCACCGAGATGAACGGGCACGTTGCGGTGGTGGTCACTTGTCGAACCCATTACTGGAACGTCGATCTTAAGGGGTTAGCAAACCTAAGTCCGCAGGCCTCGGAGATCCTGGTCCCCGACTTCAGCGATGCCGAGCTCGACGAGATGCTCGCGCGTCATCACGTGCCTCGGGCTCAACTATCGACCGCACTCATCGAGTTGATGCGCGTGCCCCGTTATTGTCAGCTGGCGATCCAGCGTAGGCGCGAGCTGGAGGAAAGCGGCGACATCACCATAGAGCGCCTCATCTACGAGGACTGGCGCCACCGGCTGAGGTTGCACGGATCGAGCCTCAGCCCGACAGAGGCCGATTTCCAGCAGTTTCTGATCGGCGAGGGTGAGCGCCTTCGCGCAGCGATCGACGATGATAGCGATGCCACCGCGTTTGTGACGAAGGCTCAAATCGTCGAGGCGCTTGGACGTGAGAGTGGGGCACAAGGAGCGGAACTTAGAACGGCACTGGACGAGATCATCTCCGGGCATTGGGTCGACGATGTCGAAGGTTCAACTTCGAGGTTCCGACTCAAGAAAGATCGAATGCCCTTTGCGCTGGCGCTGGCACTCAACAGCCAACTTGACGCCGCAGGTGCCGGGCGTGCCGAGCGGCTTGCCGAATTCATGGAGCCATTGCGCGGGACCGATCGCGGTGTCGCGATCCTACGTTGGGCGGTCACAGCGGCGATGTTGCGCGACCATGGCCCTTCCGAGACCTTCGCGGTGCTCGCACAGGACTGGTTCTTCCAGCAGAATTTTGGGCGACCGGACTATGAGGCCTTGGAGCGGCTGATCCCGGCGAAGCCCGACTTGTTCCTCGACCTGGCGGAGCGGATCTGGCTGGTTCATAATCGCTCGGCGCGGGACGAGAACCTGTTCATCACGGCATTCGCCGATGCCGCACGATTTGTTCCTTTTCGGCGAGCGTTAGAGGCACGGCTCTGCCGCTGGCTTGGCTATTACTGGCCCGATCACCAGCGCGTCATGATGGCGGAGCGCAAGGCTTCACCGGAAGCAGCGCGCGAGAGCGTCGACGCGGCGATCGAGGGCCGGCGAAGAGGCTGGGAGCAGGTCGAGCCCGGGCTCGCTGGCGCGCTTACGGCCACGCTTGCGCGGGTAGAGATGCTCGAGGGGATCGAACGCGAATATGGATTTCTGGCTGGCCGCGCGATGGGCATCCTCTCGATGCTTCCGCGACTTCCATTTCTGAATGCCATCGTGAGCTGGGCGGTGTCCCGAGCGATCAGCCAATCTTTCGGACCGCATGACGGGATGGGTTGGGTTCTGCGGATCAATCCGATCGACGGAGAAGCAACTGCATCAGAAATATTGCAGGTAGCTGATACGCTTTTAAGCACGGGCGCCGAGGTCGCTGTCGAGGCCGCGCGTCTGCTCTTGGAGGCGCTCGCGACACCCACGGCGGCTGCTCTCGTCGCGGGCCTAGACGCCACGCCACGGCGGCGCATCTTTGGCCGCGTTGCCACTGTCGGCGAGGATGGGCTGGTGCAACTGCCGGAAGATGGCGCCGCTCGAACCGACGATGAGCCGCTCTATCGCTATTCGGCTCTGAAGGATCTGGCCTATCGTCCAGATGTGATGTTGGGTCCCGACGAGCAGGATCAGCTCGCCGAAGCTGCCGATTCCACCGACGCGCTCGACGTATTTTCGGCCGGATTGTCCCAAGGATCTGGCGACTTCGCCCTTGAACAGAGCATGCCTGCGCTAGCCCGTTGGGCGCCCGACGCTTTGACGCGGTTGATCCGACGCATCTTCGAGACAGCGCCGCAGCGGCTGGATGAAAACGGAAACGTGGACGAAGGGAAGTTGCTTCGTCTGGCGCGCGAAGTTGAGCGATTCTGGCCGCTGCTTGACCCCGAGACTCACGCGATTTTCGCCAGCGTCGCGACGCCATTCATTCGCCGCGAGCTCGGCGCCGGAAAAAGCGACGGGTGGTTGCATGCGCAGATCTCGCGATTGGCGGGCAAGACCGCTGCCGAGCAGATCGCGATCTTTAAGAGCGATCCCCATGGCCCGAATTTCTACACCGACGAGGTTGCCGTCTTTGCAGTTCCGACAGCGACCGACTTCGGCGATCTCGTAAGCGAAATCACGGGGGACCATCGCGAGCATTGGGTCGGTTATGTGCTGTCGGTTAACCGTAGCGCCATGCCGCCTGCATTCACTGAGGCGCTCATGGCAGCGATCACCACCGACACGCCGACGACGCGGCTGCGGCTTCTGGCGCTCGCACGATACGATCAAAATCCCGTGATGCTTCGAGCTATCGTCGACAGCGGTTGGTCATGGTCTCCCGACATGGAGCGTAGCGAAGGGGCTAATGGCTCACTGGCGATGATTGTCGCGGCCAGGCACTTCGCGGTTCAAGATCTCGAGCAGCGGATCGATCCGCTGGCGTGGGGCGCCCGCGTGCAGGACGCACCGGACGACGGCGACGCCTTGGACCATTTCGAGGCGGTCGTTCTGGAAGGCATAGCGACCCAAAGCTTCCCCGAGACGGTAGCCGCCGTCCCGTCGTGGTTCGACTCCAAGGTGGCGATGCGCGTGCTAGCCGAACAACGGGGGGATAATCTCGTCGCGGCGCTCGATGCTCTGTTGGCGAGAGGTCCCGAGCATGCGTTCGGTTTTGGTAGCTTTCCGGTGTTGAGTGCGCTTCGCGCGGTGATGGAGACTCGTCCGGCAGACGGCGTGCGAATCTGGAACGTGCTTTATCCCGCCTACCGTGACAGCAATTGGAGTAGTCTCGAGAAGTTCGAGCGCCTTCCTTTCTACAGCGCCGCCGCGGAGATGACGCCCCACTGTGACCGTATTCTCGCCGATGCGGTGACAGACGCGGCGCTGGCGTCGATGGCGGGCTGGGCAGCTGACGGCGGGCGGACCGATTGGCTCTTAGGGCACATGCATAGCGGACTTTTCGCGAAGACGGCTGGCGAGGTCGGTCGATCTCTTACTCTCGGCCGGTTTCTCGATCCCAACCCAGCGGGCGACGAATTTTGGGCGGCAGCCAACGAACTTCCGCTTGAGGGTTGGCTGGCCGACGTTCGCAGGATCTCGTCAGAGGCTTATCAGCGTAGTCGTTCGGCCGAACACTGGCGGACGAAGTTCCTGTCTGGGAATGACCCTGATTTAGCTTTCTCCGCGCTGGTCCTATTTGTGGCATGTGCGGACGATCGCGCTGTTGAATTGCTGGAGCGTGCGGTTGAAGCTCGAGGGCGCGACGGATTACCGAGCGAAGAGAAGGCGATCTGGCACGCTGCTCGCCACGAATTGGAGCGGACGGCAAAAGAGTCCGCGAAAAATCGCGACAAGCGACTTTACCTTACTGATATTCTTAAGGCCACTCACGCCCCGTGGCGGAGCCATGTCCGAGAATTACCCGTCTGAACATGAGAAATCTCATCGAACCGGGTTTTTCGGACCGGATACCCTTGCCTTCCGAAAGCACGCAAGACTGCTTGTCCCCAAACGCGACAAACCTATCATAGCCGAGAAAGCTACGGTCAATCAGAACAAAACGGGATTCAAGCAGCGTGGTTCAAACTCTCGATCCTTTGGTCTCTCTGGCTTTCTCCCTACGCGCCAGTCCGGGCGTGTACGGCCTCATGCTGGGTTCCGGCATCTCTCGAGCGGCAGGAATTCCAACCGGCTGGGAAGTTGTCCTCGATTTAATTCGGCGCCTCGCCGCTGCCCAGGATGTTTCGCCAAGCGACGCGCCCGATCGCTGGTACGCAGAGACTTTTGGGAAGGAGGCCAACTATTCCGAACTCCTGGACTCCCTGTGTCGCAGCCAAACCGACCGCCAGCAGCTTCTCAAAGGCTATTTCGAACCGACTGAGGAGGAGCGCGAGCAGGGTCTCAAACTCCCCACGGATGCGCATCACGCGATCGCGGAATTAATGGCAGCCGGTTTGGTGCGGGTCGTCGTGACGACAAACTTCGACCGGTTGCTCGAGCAGGCGCTTGAGCAGCGGGGGATCGTGCCGGTCGTCATCGGGAGCGCAGACCAGGCGGCCGGGATGATCCCGCTCACACATCAGAAGCACTGCATCATCAAGATCCACGGCGACTATCTCGACACGCGGATCCTCAACACTGACCAGGAACTTTCCGCGTACGATCCCGCCATGGAATCGCTCGTCGAACGCGTAGTCGACGAGTTCGGTCTGATCGTTTGCGGCTGGTCGGCAACCTGGGATACCGCAATGCGAGCGGTCATCGAGCGGGCGACCAACCGGCGCTATGCCTGCTTCTGGACCTCTGTTGGCGAGCCGTCTCAGGAAGCGAAAGCCGTCATCTCAAGTCGACGGGCGGAGACCGTCGCGATTACATCTGCCGACGGCTTCTTCGCAGGCCTTCTCGCTCGTGTTCACGGCCTCGAAGAGTTTGATCGGCCGCATCCGTTGAGCGTCCAGGCGGCGATCGGTGCGGCCAAGCGGTATCTTGCCGACGACAGCCAGCGTATCCGCCTGCACGACCTCTATCGGGACGTGCTGAAGGATGCGGTCGCAGCTTGGCGGGGACCGAAATTTCCCGCGCACGGCGCTGTCGTGCCGAGTGTCGACACGACAGCTGAGCGCGTGAAGGCGTATGACGCTGCCGCCACGACGATCATCGGCCTGAATGCCACGATCGCTCGCTGGTCGCGCGGCGAGCAGGATGATCTGCTCGTCTCTGCGATCGGGGAAGTAGGCAAAGAAAATATCCACGACGGGTCGCAATATACCGCCTGGGCAAGCCTTCGCGGTTACCCGGCGACGCTCATGCTTTACGCCGCTGGCATGGCAAGTTTGCTGGCAGATCGCCCACCATTGCTTTCACGACTACTTACCGCGCGAACGCCGACCATCAACAACAAGAAAGCGCTGGCAGTCGGACATCTCGCGCCGCCACATCTCATTGATCGCGCGATGCTCTTCGGCCTCTTCAACGGTCAGCCGCGGCACGTGCCGATGAGCGATTGGTTGCACGACACGTTGCGGTCGACGTTCCACCCGCTCGTTGCCGATGACGAGGACTATTCGCTCCTCTTTGACACGTTCGAGTATTATTTCGCGTTGGCATATCTTGCTGCCGGCGTCAGCAACAGCGGTTGGGTGCCCGTCGGTGCTTGGGCCGCTTACCGGCATGACAATCTCTCGACAATCATCGCCGGGTTAAAGGGCAGCGAGGTGCGCTTCGCTGGCAAGGCGTTCGCGGCCGCGTGCCCGGTGCTGACCCAGAACGGCGAGACCATCGAGGCGAATATCGCTGCGGTCCATGCTTTCCGATCCAAGCTCGGCTTCCACTGATATGCCGCCTCTAATCAAATATGAGCGGCAGCTCTGCGAGGCCACCATCCGCTTCTACGAAGCGGAATGCGGTGCTCTGCGCGAGAACGTTCGGTTCCCCGAAGAGGATGGCGTCGACCGCCAGGTGGACTGCCTGTTTTCAATCGGCGAGCGGCATTTTGCGATCGAGCACACCATCGTCGAAGCGTTCGAGCGGCAGATCAACAGCGGGAAGGACTTTTCCGATTTTGCGGCTCCGATCGTGGAGGCAGTCGAAGGCCGGCTTCCGCATCTGGGCATCTATTATCTGACGTTCCCGATCGAACCGTGTGTCGGACTGCACCGTCGCCGACACGCGGCCGTCCAGGCAGACATAGCGGCTTGGTGCCTTGCGGCTGCCGAGGAAATTCACGCGGAAGGCCCGGAGGCGGTCGAGCGTCGCGGCGTGCCGTACCATGAAGGTGTACGCTCAACGATAATCGCCGGGATACCGTTGACCATGTCGCGGAGAGCTTGGTTCTCCGACAGCGCGCGGCATGTTGGCCGCTTCTTCGTCCAGCGCGATGCAGGACCAGACGTCGAGGATCTGCGGGCGTCCCGCCTGTCGATCACCCTTGAGAAAAAATTGGAGAAGCTGGCCGAGCGTAAAGCCAACGGTGATCAGACCATCCTGCTGTTAGAGAACCGTGACGTCGCGCTGTCGAACCATATCCTGGTAGCGCAAAGCCTCGATCAATTGCTCGATGTTGGCCCCGACCGGCCCTACGATATCCTTTATGTTGATGTCCTCGACGAGCACGATTGGACCTTGTGGCCGATATTTCGCGATGGCCACATCGCACTCGAGACGTGCGATTATGTAGAGTTCGACGGTGCCGAAATCTCGTTATCGCTCGCCCGTGGTTCAGCTGCTGTGTCTTAACACAGGCGTAAAGGATCGTAAGATTTGGTGCACAGTGACCATCAGTGGCTCTAACTAACGATTCAACATAAGATGTCTTATCAGGCCACGGAGGCCGCTGCTTTTGATTCATAGGACGTATTAGTTTGCGGATCGTCCTATTTGTTCGCTCTAGACCAACAAAAGCGATATTTCGCAAAATTTCGGCAGCGTCGACAAATTGGCGACCAGAGCCGCGCTTTCCATGTGTTATTCGGATGCTCGATGATCTGTCGCCGTCATATCCACACGGAGAAGGCGAGCATCAGCCCGCCAGCAATCAGGCCGTTGAGCCAATCCGCATATTTACCGCGAATATATGGCACGAGGATGCTCGCCCCTGCGGGACAGATAGCGCGAGCCAATCTCGTCGGTTCAGCTTCCTCATACAGCATAGCCTACTGCGAAATCGCGCCAGGCACACCACAATCAGCCGTCTCGAAGATCATTGACGTCGTGCCGACTGGCTAATTCAAAGCTGTCTTTTGGAGGCAGGCGTGGGCCGGGGCGATCTAACCGAGGCGGAATGGCGCATCCTGAAGGATCTGCTGCCGATCGAACGCAAGAACCGGGGTCTCGGCAGGCCCCCCGAGCAGAACCGTTCGATCATCAACGGCATACTCTGGCGGCTGCGATGTGGTGCCCCGTGGCGCGACGTGCCGCCCACCTAAAGATTAACCGTGCCATCGCCACCCGCTACGACCAACTGGCCAACAGCTTCCTCGGCATGGTCCATCTCGCCACCGCCAGATACTCACTCAAATTTGACCACGCTGCCTAGCTACGTTCGAATGTCTCGCTCACCTCCGGCCAGCGGAGATGGGGCTGCGGCCACGATATTTGCTCATGAACGAATGGCGGATATCGGGGTGCGAATATTGCTGCGCGAATGACCGTTTTTGGGTCTGGGAGCACGCGAATGGGCGGGGGCAGCTCTCTACCAACTCAAGCCGTCCCGATGCAGTCGCCGGAATTGCAGCTTACGATGCAACCGGTCATTCCTTGATTGATAAGCCGGTGAGAGCAGCCATCTGCCATAATGGTCGCGGTACCGGTGACGACACCGCCAAGATCGAAACACATCCATGCTACGGCTTCCGAAATCTCGTCCGGCTTGCCCAAACGGCTGATCAATTTGAGGCCAATGACTTTCTGGATATCGCCGTCAGTAAAGCCGTCCATCATCGGTGTTTCGATTTGTCCAATTAGCGACCGCGACCACGCCCGGTGCGCAGTGATTCTCTATTCAGAATGATAGACCGAGTTCCGCCAGCTTCGGGTCAATGAGACCGCGGAGCATCCCTGTGTAGCGATCCTCGCCGCAGGTCAGACCGTCGAGGAATTCCAGCTCCTTCTCGATGTCCTCCCCGATCTCGGCGCGGTCTGCCGCCGTCGGCCCAGGCATTGCGTTGAGGCGTCCCGCGAGCTTGACCAGCCGCGCTAGTGAGAGCTTTGCCCAAGCGAGGTAGCGAGAGCGGTCTTTTACGAGGCCCGATCGATTCAGGCCGTATACGTCGATGGACGCCCGGGCCATGCGGGCGCTCAAGGAGGCCGAGTCCTGATCGACCTCCTCAGCGATTGATCGTCCGCCGTCGTCAACGAACCGAATGTGCGCCCGAGGCAGGACACGGCAAGGATCGATCAGCAACGGCACCTCGTGCGCCTCCTGGCCGATGCCCGAGGCGCGATGCGCGTCGTCCAGCAGGGGAAATAGGTTCGCTTTGCCCGACTTCAGCTCAGTGCCGTCGTATAGCAGCTGCCCCTCCGCCCGATTGCATCGAATGCAGGAAGGCAGAAGGTTGTCCCAGCTCGCCGCGAGCCACCAGTAACCCGGCTTGAGACGCCCCGCGTCCGTGTCTACGGCGCCCTTCGGCCTGTAGTGCTCGACGTCGCTCGGCTGTGTCGCATCGTAGTCAGCCTCGCAATACGCGCACTTTCCGCCCGTCATCGCGGTCAGCGTTGTTTTCACATCCTTCGCGGAATAGGCCTTGTAGGAGAAGCCAGTAGTCCGGCCGGTCCCTTCGAAGTGGAGGCGCGCAGCATCGAACTCTGCCACACCGGCAGTCGTGAGCGAGGCGGGCGTCGCTCCGCGAGTCAGCCCCCTCACGAACGCCGCCGCCTGGTGGCGCCGCGATCGGCGATCTCGCGAAGCGCCTTCAGCGTCTCTTCGCGGAGCGGGGGCGCTGCCGCCGCTTCGGCGGTAGCCGCCTGCACGAACTCGGTCGTCGCCTGCAGCATCAACTGCTCGCTCTCGCTACGGCCCAGGGCCTCGAGGTCGGCGACCCGGCCACGGATCCGCTCCATGCGGTCGTCTCTGGTCGGGTCGGGCGGCAGTGAACGCAGGTGGTAATATTCGTCCAACAACGATTCTGTCATGGGGTCGATCGTGCTCGCTAGGCCGAAGACCCGCGACGTGAGCAACTGCTCGACCGGCATCCCCTCGAGCGGCGGGAGGTCCTGGTCGGCGACGACTGCGCCATCCGCGTCCCTGCGCAGCAGCGCCACCTCGCCGTTGCGCAGTCCGCGCAGCGCTAGCGGGTCGTGCGTGCTGGCGACGAACTGGACCTGCGGGAACGCCTCGCGCAGCGCCCCGACGATTCGCATCGTCCATCGCGGGTGGAGGTGCGCGTCAATTTCGTCGATCAGCACGATGCCCTGCGCGCTGGCGAGCGTATCCCAGCGCTCGAACAGTTGCCGCATGATGTCGGCGCACATCCCCACGATCGTCTGGTAGCCGGCCGAGAGCTGAGCCAGCGTGGCGCGATGGCCACCGACGTCGAAGAAGACGGAGTTGCCGGACCGAAGCATCACTGAGTCCGGTCCGACCGGCAGGATCGAGCGCATCGCGCGAGCGGCGGTGTCAAATCGGGTCGGGTCCAGCCCGAGAAGCCACCGCCCAGGATAGGGGACGCGCGCGATCGGCTCCATGATCGGTGCAATCCTCGAGAAGCGCGGACCCGGGTCAAAGGCTCGGGTCCGCCGTTCCGCATATCGAAGCGCCCCGTAGGCGAGGACGATCGCAGAGGCGCCAGGCGTTCCGCGCAAGCCCTGTTCGCCCCGTCGGAAGTGTAGCTCGACCGGCGCTTCCTGGTCCCAGAACCAGACCATCACGCAACCCTCGAACGTCCCGACCGACAGCATGCCGGCCGGCCGGGCGTGTCGGCTGGCCTCCTCCGTCCCGGCGAGCGCCAGCGCGATCGCCTGCAGGACCGTGCTCTTGCCGGTGGCGTTCTCACCGAGCAGCATCAGCCACGGCGCCCGCTCCGATCCCGGTTCGCCGAAGTCGAGGCTGACGTTGCGGAGGGCCCGGAAGTTTCTGACGACGACGCGCTTCAGCGGCCGCGCCGTGAGCCGGAAGGCCTCTGCGTCGTCGGCTAGGATCCGGTCCGCGCTGCGGGTCTCCCTCGGCACGACGCGCGCTACCGCTTCTCGAAGGGGATGTGGCTCATCTGCGCGCGCCCTGCGCCTCGTTGCTGCGGCGGCCGCTCTCACGACCGCCGCGTGAGGGCGCTGGTCCCTGAACGTTGCCTCGGCTTCGACGCGGCTGAGCCCAGCCTCGAGCGACATCGTAGTCAGGCGCCACACCGACTCCCGAGCCTTGACTAGCCCGACGCGGTTGAGGTTGAGCACCTTGATCGTCGTCTCGCCCGCGGGCGAAAGGGCCTCTACGGTCCCGGTCTCCTCGAACTTCAGGTGCAGTTCCGCATCATCGAAGCATGGATCGAGCAGCAGCGGCGTCTCGGTCTGCCTCACCACCTCAAGTGTCGACAGTACCTCGGCGCGGCCACCCTCCACTGGGAACAGGCTGCGCTTCGCCCGCGCGCACGCAGGGCAGGCGATGTAGAGGTTTTCCCAGTCGGCAGAGAGCCAGCCATAATGGTCGGGGCTCCCCTTGCCGGATAGGTCGGAGGCGTCCGTGAACGGTCTGAACCGGTCCACCTCGCCCGAGGCCACCCCACCGAGTTCGCTCTCGCAGTAGGCGCACTTGTTGTAAAACAATTCGAGCAGGCTGTCCCGCGCCTCGCGGCTGATACTTATACGCTCGCCAGCGTGGAGCTTCTGCTTCTGCCGGACACCTTCGGGCTGGGAGTAGAATTCGCGCAGCCGTACCTTTGCTCGCTCGACCAGCCCGGGGTTGAGGGGCGATGGGACGCGACGCCGGTCGATCCGGATCATTTGCCTGCGGCCCTGGCAGTGTTCTGCGCGGACTGCAAGCGCGTCGCTCCCGCGTTATCGGTCCGAAAGATCATGTGCCGAACACCCTCCTGTTTCGCGGGCTTGCCATTGGTAGTCGCGCAAGGGCAACCTCTGGATGCAGATCCTGACACGAGCGGCCTTTCAACTCATCACGGTGGAACGGCTGCAAAATCCCAAGTTTCGTCATTCCGGCGGTGCTGCAGGTAATCGCGAACCGATGAATGAGTGGCCCGAGTTGGGAAGCGCAGAAAGGGCGTCCATAACTGGGTCGTCGTTGGCTGGAGCTACTGGCTCGATCTAGACGACCTAGTTCAAGGATCGGCGTTGTGCGCCGCTTGCCGCGGCTTGATTGACGAGCGGCGAGGTGCGGGCCTAACGGCCCAATGCCTACTTGGTCACCTTTCGGCGGTAAACTCTCCGTCGCACCCGCACCGTTTGATCCGCGATGGTCGCAGCTCGCCCGCGTCCAGCACGTCACTCATGTGGCGCTGGCGCGCAGGATTGTTGAGGAAGGCAGGATCTCTCCGGGACTCGTTGGCGAGGGCATACTCGCCGCGACGCGAGAGCGCGTGACCTGGGTGTCGCCGAACACTTGGGATCCGGGGCCTCGCTACGGCAGTGTCGAGTTCGCGTTCGAATGGCTGCCGCTCTTGGGTGCGCGGCGATTGATGTGGGTCGAACCGATCAAGTATGGCTTGCAGACCGTCCGGCTGCTCCTAACTGACAGGCCAGCTCACTGGCTGCCGTTCGGCGTGCTTGCCTATGACCCGACCACTGACGACGGCCCGATCCAGTTGCTTGCCGGAAGCTGGTATAAGCGTCACGACATCGTCGTTGAGGTGATGATCGACGGCGATATTTCTCTGGCCCAATGTCTGGAGCTCGGCTTCGTGAACCATCATCCGAGGTATTGCAGCCTCGGGTTGAGCAACTGCGCCGAAGCCGGCGCCACTTCACGAGCGAAGTCTCAGACCTTGGGATACATCATCGGGGCGGGGCTCCACGGCGCCGACCACGCGCTGGTGTCCGGCGACAAGCCTATCGGCGGCCTCAACTCAGGCTATTCAGATCTCTGGTTCAGCCTTCGGTTCAGCCAATGCAAAGGTCCGATCGCGACCTTAGAGGAGGCAAAGATCCTGGCGCGGTCGGCCGCCCTGCTCGCCGGCGTCGGCCAACTCGACGCGGCGAAGCGTGCCTTTCACCTGATCGCGAACCAGGACTTAGCCTTAGATGCTATGAATGACGTAATCAGAGACCATTTCGATCGGCCGGGTTTGGAGCTCGACTGACGGAAACCGAGTAGCGGAAGCGCGGTCGTCCCCGCGATGCCGCGTGCTTGGGCGCCTGTATTTGCCGGATGAACGGATGACCGGTTTCAGGAGACACTTACATCACTTCAAACGACCGCTTCTAGGTCTCGCCGGCCCCAATCGGCCGGGCCATCAAGGACCAATTGCCGACGTTCGCGGCTGGCTGATCTAGAGGAATTTACGGTAGCAGGCAGGCGTAAGCCACGAAGAAGGAGATAGTCATAGTGACAAGCACGATGCCTATCCCGAGCCAACCATTGAGAGGTGGCTTTTTTGAGGTGCTGGCTTCGGGAGGTGATTTTGTCATGCGGCGACTATAGGCTCGAGCGGGTTCCGACGAAACCTAAGCCGGCTGTCGAGGCCTGGTCCATCCTGTCGGGCAAGCTAAGGAGCTACAGAAAACGCCCGAGTCCGGACGCTCGGGCGTTTTGGGTTTCGCGATTCGGCGGTTCAACCGGCTTGTTGCATTAGCGTCTGTTCGCCCTTTCCAACTCCGTTGGCGCAGTTGCCTGCGCCGAACCTTAACCTTGCAGCCGTGCAGCCGAACGCAGCGTTCGCACCGGCTTTTCCCGCGCCGGAACCGTATAGCAGCCGACAATTCACACCAATCGGGTGGGACCAGCGATGTTCTGGGCGGATCGGCATAGCCGATTTGGACGACCCCGTGCAGGAACAACAGCCAGGAAGGCGGCCCAGTCGGCGCGGATCATTCAAAATTCAAAACTGGATCAGTCGGCTGTGGCGAGTTGTGCCATCATGAGTTGGCGCACTGCCTCGGGACGAGACAGTGGGCGCGTCTGGCGGTCGATCCATGCATCCAGCGCGGCGAGTTGATCAGGAGCCAAGCGCAAGTTGATGGGTGTCGAACCCACTGGCGGCCTTCCGCGACCTCTTTTGTTGGCACCAACAATTGACATGGTTAATAGTTGGTGCCAGATATGACGAGCTGACGCAAGGCTTAGGACCCTCGCGCCAGCTCTGACCACAACCGATCGAGTGGAGATCGAATATGGCTGTTGAAGCCCCTTATAGGGGTGTGCGGATTCGTGCACCCGAAATTGATGCTGCGGACGTCCCTTTGATCGACATGGCCGACCGCGACATAGTCATGAGCGGTTCCAGCGATGTCCAAGAGGGCGGCGACTCGATCGACGCGCTGATACTTGGCGTCGAGGTTTTGATCGAGCGGCAGCGTGGAATGATGCGTCATCAGCACGCCGACGCCTTCCTGATCGATAACGAGCTTTGGGGTGCGATTGCGTCGTTGCTTACGATGGTCCGGACCAAGGCAACCGAGATCGTCGACGTCGGCGGGGCAATGGAGAAGGCCGGCCAGCGCTTGCCAAAGGTCACGGCAGCGTGAGGGCCGCGTCGCAACGGAAGGCCGCAGATAGCTTGGTGAGGGAGGGCGAAGTGTTCGCCCTCGCTAAGTCGGTTGCGCCGGCTGCGCTCGATCGCGTCGACGGCATCCGGATTGGCAATCTGATCGAGGCGTTGTTTGGATTGCTGAACCAAGCCGCAGGCGATCCGGACTTGGAAGACGGGGACCTAGACCGCGGCACGGCGGGCGAAGACGGCCCAATAGCAGAAGCGCGGCTCGATCCCCTTGGCAGAACGCAGCGTGACAGGCACCGGCTTTCCAAATCGTCGCTTGCGGAGTGATCTTTAGTCACTTAGGAATGAGAGCCAGTCGAAAACAAGGATGGCCGATGCCAACCAAAGAGCCGATTCTACGCGGCGATATCATGGCCAAGGCTGAAATCCCTCGGGACGTCATGACGTTCTGGGTTAGGGGCGGCGTGCTGCGCCCGATCGAGGCTCCGAAAACGGGCACCGGCTTCAAGTTGCGGTTCGAATGGTACGAGGCGAACATCGCCGCGATCATGAACCAGCTCCGCATCCTTGGCGTCAGCATCAAAGGGATGCTGTCAGTCTGCAAGGTCTATCGCGACGCTATTGCGTTCTTCGATGGTCGCGGCGCGACTCGCGATGAAGTTCACGCCATGTGGACGCTCGACATGATCGAGCGCAACGTGATCGCCCGCAGGGTGAAGCGCTGGGGGTATCGCGACATAGTTGAAGCCCCCGGCTTCGACCCAGAGACGAACCCACGGATTGCCGCAGAAGCGGCCGATAATATCTCGATGGAAGACGAGCTTTGGGCCGAGATCGTGCCGTGGACCGCTGAAATTCACGGCGCGCAGAAGGTAACGGTGCGCGTCATGGAGTTGTGGGAAGGGATGCCGCGCGAGGAATTTCGCCGCCACCTCGATCCCTATGTGAACATCACCGAGCAGGCCGAGGTGAGCTATGCGCCCGACGGCGTTGCATCCCCGGAGGAATTGACCTTTTTCTGGCGGGTTGGAGAGACTGACGACTACCGCTTCAGATGGGGTCCCGACGCAGGCAAACTGGCGCGCGCGGATGGCGCAAAGTCCATGATCGCGATCGACGTCTCCGCGGTCCTGCGATCGGTCTGGCACACACCAGAAGGCGGAGCTTCCGCATGATCGTGGAGGCTCGCGAACCGGCCGACCTCTACGCTCCGTTGGAGACGGTGCCGAGGCCCCGTCCGATCGGCGAGGTTTTCCAGGTCTTATTGGTCCGCTGGTGGCTGTCGCCACTGGTCGACGCGTACCGCGTGACCAGTAAGCCGCGCCTGCGACCGCCCAAGGCCAAGCGCTCCCGCTAATTTCGACACGTCCGCCCTACGCCATCGCTCGGAACGCGCTTCCGAGAACGCCACCGCCTTGCCGGAACGCATCTGATGATAAACGCCAAGCCTGTAGCCGCTCCCGCAGCGGCTTCCATTGCAGCCAATGACAGCCGGCAGGCTCCGCGTATCGGACCGCCGCGCATGATTGCGCAGCCAATCCCTCACGACGTCGGGATCGCTCTGTTCATGAGGGGGGGGCGGCGTGTCGATCGGCGTGATCGCCGCGACGATCGCTCCGCAATGGCAGCCGAATCTCCACCAGTGGGAAATTCATGATGAGCATTGCAGCGACCGTTGAGACCCACGTGAATGAACCATCGAAGCAGCTAGCCGCCTGTTCCCCAATTCGGGAACAGGGCCGCACTCCAGCTGGGTGTGCCTTTAAGCGGGAACAGGTAGCATTCCCTATCGAGGTCGTGCGGATGATGGGCCTGGATACCGCAGTTGGGTTGATGGGCAAGGGCCGCCGTGCAGACGAACTCTGCATCACCGTTCGCGCACTCAATTACAAAATGAGCGGCGAGCGTGGCGCGTCCGATGCCGACATCAGGTCCGCAGCGGCCGCCCGCGAGGGAAGGGGCGAACGGCTCCTCGCCCATGCACGCAGGCTTCGCGCCGTACTCGCCCGCCTATTTGAACACGATTGCCTCAAGGAAGCCGCATGACCGCTATGACCCTCGCTACCGCCAGACAACGCGGCGCGGCCAGCTCCGGCGGTCGCTTCCTGCGCGTACCTGACGTGATGAAGACCACAGGCCTTGGTCGATCGACGATCTACCGCATGGTCGCGGCCGGTACGTTCCCTCAGCAAGTGAAGCTGACCGTGCAAGCCAGCGGCTGGTGGCAGGCCGACATCGATGATTGGATGCGCGAACGGCTAGCAGCGTGCCCCCTACGCCCCTAAGGATGGGGGCACTTAAGGGGGCACTTAGCAAATCAACCAACTATGAAAACGCAGGAAAAACAATATCATGATCGGCGAAAACCGGCAGAGGCCAGGGGCACCATCTTCCTTCCATACGATCAGGCTTCGACCTCTTGGCGAGGGCGCGAAGACGCGGATCGTTTCCTTGCGAAAATTTCGTCGGTAAGAGCGTGGGATGGCGAAGCGTCCGGCTCGATATGTCTCATCGCGGCGGCGCAATCGGTCGGGGCTGAGGCCGTCGTCCGAGCATTGGCTTCTCCTGCTCGGGGCGGTGGTCGCGTTCGCGGTGATCGTCGGCTGGGTGACCGATGTGCCCTGGCCGACCGAAACCACCACGCGTCATCGCAAGCCGCGGCTGACCATGGCGCAGGCGCGTGCGTCGAATGCGCTGGTGCCGATCGCAACTGCCAAGCGCCGTGCAGCGCCGCCGTTCCGTTTTCGCGGTGGTCGGGCCGCGCGGCTGCAGGCGACCGAATGCCTCGCGACCGTCGCGCTGTACGAGGCGGGGAACGACCGCGACGGGCAGCGGGCGGTCATCCAGGTCGTGCTCAACCGGGTCGGCGCGGCGGGCTTTCCCAAGACGGTGTGCGGCGTCGTCTATCAGGGCGCGAACCGGACGACCGGCTGCCAGTTCTCGTTCACATGCGACGGGTCGCGTACGCGCAGGCCCGAACATGACGGCTGGGAGCAGGCGCGCCGCGCCGCCCGGCGTGCGATGGGTGGCTATGTCTACGCGCCGGTCGGCCGCGCGACGCACTATCATACCGACTGGATGGTGCCCTATTGGCGGAGCTCGCTCGTCAAGGTGGCGACCGTCGAGTCCCATATCTTCTATCAACGGCGATGACGTCCATGCAGAGACTTTCGACAGCGCTGGCCCGGATCGCATGCCTCGCCGTGTTCGCCGTGGCGGGGTGTGCCGGCGGATCGTACCGCCCGGTCAGCGACGCGCAGGTCAAGCTCGGCGGACCGTACCGGGTACGCGGCACGACCTATGTCCCGGCGGCGGACCCCGCCTACGACGTGCTGGGCTATGCCAGTTGGTACGGCAGCGAATCAGGCAACCGGACCGCCAATGGCGAGCGCTTCCGTGCCGAATGGCCGACGGCGGCGCACACCACTCTGCCGTTGCCGACCTATGTCGAGGTCACCGCGCTCGACACCGGACGGCGGATCATCGTCCGGATCAACGATCGCGGCCCGTTTGCCGGGCATGCGCGGATCCTCGATCTGTCGCGCGGTGCGGCCGAACTGCTCGGCGTGCGCGCCGGCGGCCTGGCGGCGGTACGGGTGCGCCGCGTTGAACCCTCCGCCGAGGATCGCGCCCGGTTACGTAAGGGAAAGCCCGCGCGGTCGTTGCCGCCGATCTCGGAGCATGACCGGCTGAGCTTCCGGTCGCAGCTATCGGCGGCCGGCTTCTGAAGCCTACATTTCAAGCGCGCGATCGTATCCGGTGAGTTCCAGATAGCCCCTGCCGCCGCGCGTACGCACCGCACCCTCCCAATAGACCGGAAGACCGCTGCGCCGCGCGTCGAGTTCCTGCGCGGCGAACATCGGCGTCAGACGCCAGCGCTGAATCCGGCCGGCGATCCGCACGCTGAGTTCCTGCGCCACGGGGTAGGTCGCGCCGGTCGCCTTGCTTCGCCAAGTTGCAATCGAGCGGAAACCGACGTCGTTCGGCCCGAACACCGACGTCGTACCGTCAGCGCGGCGGAGCGATCCACCCGACCAAAGGACTCCGCCTCCCTTGCGGCGAATGCGGAACGCCATCAGCGCCGAGCCGTCGTCGAAGTTGAGCCCGGTCCAGTCCCACCCTTGCGCGGTCGGCGCGAGGTAGTTCGACGACCATTCGCGATCCAGCCATGCCTCGCCGCGCACCGCCACGGCGCGCCCGCCTCGTGTCACCCGCCCGGTCACGCGCAGGTGCGGGATCGAGTAATAATAGCTCGCTTCCTCGGGCCGCGGCCCCTTGCGACTATAGCCGCCGAGACCTTGCGGCAGCGGCGGCTGCGTGGGCTGCAGATCGAGCGCCAGTCCGAAGCCGTCGGCGGTCACCCGCGTCGCCCAGTGTCCGTCCTTAGCGCGCACCATCCGCCAGTCGCGGATCGCCACGTCGGCATCCCCGGTGCGGGCCTGCGCCAGGCCGAAGCCGGCCCGCGCGGCGCGCTCGCCGTGCAGCAGTCGGCCGGTCTTGGGATCGGACAGCGCGGCGTGGGCGAACACCACCTGGTGCGGCGCGAACCGGCTCGGGTTGCGCGCGTCGCCCGGCGGCCGCGTGCGGAAGAAGGTGACCTGAAAACCGAGATCCTCGCCCGCGTCGGTCCGCAACCACCCGGTGACGTACCACCATTCTGTACGGAACCGCGGATGCGCGCCGTGATCGACGGGGAAGCGCAGGACGATACCGGGTCGGACGACGGGGTAGGGCGTTGCCGGCGGCGCTGCGATGCCGACCGTCGCGACCAAGCCGAGCATCAGGCCTGTGCGGCGCATCACCAATCCTCCCGTACCGATTGCACCGCGCTGTTCGCGGTCGCACGCCGCCCCGCCAGCACGGCGGTAACCGCGGCCGCACCGGTCAGCGCAGCGGCGACCCCGAGCAACGTCGCGTAGGGAATCCGCGTCGTCATCGTCCAGTTGAACGACTGGGGATTGATGACGTGGATCAGCACCTGCGACAGGACCAGCCCCAGTCCGATACCCGCCAGTGCGCCGGTCAGCCCGACGATCGCGCCTTCGATTCCCAGCATGGCCGTCAATTGGCCCCGCGTCAGCCCGAGATGCCGCAGCATGCCGAATTCGCGTTCGCGCGCGATGGTCTGCGCCGACATGGTGGCCGCGACGCCGGCGAGCCCGACCAGGATCGCGACCGCCTCGAGCAGGTACGTCACCGCGAAACTGCGATCGAACAGCGTTAGCGCGAGTTGTCGCAGAGTTGCCGGGCGACCGACCTCGACTTGATCGCGCAGGTTCGCCGGCAATCGCGCGGTCAGCGCGTCGGACACTTTCGCAATGTCCTGGCCGGGGGCGACCATCACCGAGATCTCGTCGCGGCCCTCGTCGCCGGTGAGCCGCTGGTAATCGCCTTCGTCGATCAGGACCGCGCCCGCCTGCCGTCCATAATCCCGCCAGACCCCTGCCACCACGAACCGCGTCCGTCCCGCGATCGGCAGCGTGATGGTCTCGTCCGGATCCCAGCCGTACAGCCGTTGCGCGGGTTCGGAGACCCAGACCGGCAGCGCGTTGGCGGGCAACGCCGATCCCTTCGCGATCAGGACCAGCAGCGGATCGCGACCGTCGCGTTCCGGCCGGGCGATCAGGCTGACCGGCGGACGATCGGGCGTGATGGTCAGCGGGATCTGGCGGCTGAAGGCAAGCCGCGCGACGCCCGGCGTGCCGGCAAGACGCGTCCGGGTCGCGGGATCGAAGCTCGCCCCCGCGGTCGTGCGCAGATAGAGATCGGCACCGAGCACCTGCCCGAGCCATTCGTCGACCGCGCCGCGAAAGCTCGTCACCATCGTCGCCATCGCGATCATCAGCGCCGTCGACGCGACGATCCCGCACAAGGCGGTCGCGGCCTCGCCGGGGGCGCCGTGAAGATGGCGCACCGCCAGCAGCCCCGGCACGCTGCCGTGCGTCCGCTTCGCCAATGGCGCGAGCAACGTCCGGGCGAACCAGGGCACGCCGGTAACGCCGCCCGCGAGCATCGCGGCCATCCCCGCAAAGCCGAACAGCGGCAAACCGCCGATCGACGGCAGCATCGACACGCCGCCGCCGATCACCAACAGCGCGGCGGCGGGCCACCACGGCACGGATTGTCGCGGGTCGAGCACGTCGCCTGAGTTCTTCAAGGCTGCGGCGGGCGCGGCGCGGGCGGCGGCCCGTGCGGGAAGCGCGCTACCAAGGAATGCCGCGAGCAGTCCGAGCGCGAAGAAGCCGAGCGCCGCGCCCGGTTGGAAGACGACGTGCGCGGCGCCACCGCCGAAATAGCCAGCACCGAGGTCGCCGCCGAACCAGTGGAGCGCTGCCCAGGCGAGGCCGTACCCCGCGACGAGCCCTGCCGAGGCGCCGACCAGGCCGATCACCAACCCCTCGACGACCACCGCCGCAACGATCCCGCCGCGTGGCATGCCCAGCGTCCGCAGCAACGCAAACGCGCGCTGGCGACGGACCACCGACAGCGACTGCGCCGAATAGACGAGGAAGCCGCCGGTCAGCAGCGCCACCAGCGCCAGCATGTCGAGGTTGACGCGGTATGCCCGCGACAACGCGTCACCCTGCGCGTTCTGCGTCTGTGCTGTGGAGAGGATCGCATCGGCGGGCAGCATCGCCCGCAATGCGGTATCGGCTGTGTCACGATCCGAAAGCGCCAGGTCGATCCGGTCGATCCGGCCCAGCCGCCCGAACCGCCACTGCGCGGCGGCGATGTCGATCACCGCGACCGCGGTTGCGGCGTCGGACGCCGGCAACGTGCCAGCGATGCGCAGTGGCACCGATCGGCCGTTGGCGGTCACGACGATGCGCCGGCCCACTGCGGTCCGTGCCTGCGTCAGCGCGGCGCGGGACAGAAAAACCGCGTCTTCGTCGAACGGCGACCCGGTGTCCTGTCCCAAACCGGGCGGACGCACACCGATCAGCGACGGCGTCACCATGGCCGCGCGGATCGCGTCGACCCCAAGCAGCGTCAGCCGGGTGGTGCCGATCCGCGCATCGAGCTTCACGACCGGGCTGGCATCGGCGACGCCGTCGGCGCGTGCCACCCGGGGATACAGGCGTTCGTCGACGCCCAGCGGCGTGGTCGCGCGGACCGACAGTTCGGCGGCGCCGTTGACGCCGCGCATCGCGCCGTCGAACGCCGCCAGCGCGGACCCGTTGACGAGATGAACCGCAAAGCCGAGCGCGACGCCGACCAGGATCGCCACCGCGGTCAACAGGAAGCGGGCGGGGTGGAACCGCCACTCGCCGCCGATCAGCCAGCCGAGCGCCAGGCGGCTCGAGCGCAGGCCCGGTTCACCCGGTCTACCCCTTTCACCCACTCTAAACGCCACGATGCTCCACCAGCCCGTCGCGTCCGAGCGTCAGTACGCGGTCGGCGATCGCCGCGGTCGCCTCCGAATGCGTCACCATGATCCCCGCCGCGCCGTTGCCGCGCACCGCGTCGGCGAACAGCGCCAGCACGCGCGCCGCCGTCTCGGGGTCGAGATTGCCGGTCGGCTCGTCGGCGAGGATCAGTGCGGGGCGATGGACCAGTGCACGCGCGATCGCGACGCGCTGCAATTCGCCACCCGACAGATCGCGCGCATAGCCGTCGCCGCGGCCGTCCAGACCGACCGCGTCCAGCATCGCCTCGGCGCGCGCCTTCGCGGCTGCCGCATCCGGCGATATCAGTGCGAGCGGCAGCGCGACGTTCTGCTGCAAGGTCAGATAGGGCAGGATGTGGAAGGCCTGGAACACGAAGCCGATGCGTTCGCGCCGCAACCGCGTCCGCGCCGTCTCGTCGAGCGGGCCGAGTATCACGCCGTCGATCGCCACGCTGCCTTCATCGGCGTCGTCGAGACCGGCCAGGATATTGAGCAAGGTCGATTTGCCGACGCCGGATTCGCCGATGATCGCGACCAGTTCGCCGGCTGCGACCTCAAGGTCGAGATGCTGGAACAGGCGCCGCGGCCCCGGCACCGATTTGCCGAGCGCCTGGACCGAAAGCAGAGACGCGGGTTCGCTCATGACCAAAGTCGTGCAGGAGGAGGGCGGGTCGGGCAAGTCCGATTCCACGGATGTCACAGGATAGTGTTCACCGATGTTACCGTCGCGGTCTTTCATACGGTTTTCCTGCCGCTTGCCCGCGCCGCTCTACTCCGGCACCATCGTCGCAAATAAGAAAGCGGAGAGGGTCCGATGGCGCACTACGGCGATTTTCAGAACGCGATCTACGGCGCCGGGTTGAGCGGCATCGTGCCGAAGCTGCCGGTCGATTTCGCGACGCTCGAACAGCGCGCGAGCGCAGCATTGCCGCCTGCGGTGCTGTCGTATCTCCAGGGCGGGTGCGGGGACGAGTTCACGCAGGACGAGAATGCGCGCGCCTTCCGCCATTGGGGGCTGGTGCCGCGGATGATGGTGGATTGCCGGAAGCGCGATCTGTCGGTCGAGCTGTTCGGCATGACCCTGCCGACGCCGCTGTTCATGGCCCCGGTCGGGATCAACGGCATCTGTACGCAGGATCAGCACGGCGATCTCGCCGCCGCGCGGGCGTCGGCCATGACCGGCGTACCGTTGATGGCGTCGACGCTGTCCAACGACCCGCTCGAAGCGGTTGCGGGCGAGCTCGGCGATACCCCCGGCTTCTTCCAGCTCTACACGCCCAAGGACGTCGGGGTCGCGGAAAGCCTCGTTCACCGCGCGGAGGCGGCGGGATACAAGGCGATCGTCGTGACGCTCGACACCTGGGTGACCGGCTGGCGGCCACGCGACCTGAACGCGGCGAACTTCCCGCAGCTTCGCGGCCACGTGCTGATGAATTATTTCTCCGATCCGGCGTTCCGAAAGCTGCTCGCCAAGCCGCCCGAGGACGATCCGGCGGCGGCGATCGGCGCTTGGGCCGCCACGTTCGGACGCGTCCTGACCTGGGCGGACATGCCGTGGCTGCGCTCGCTCACGAAGTTGCCGATCGTGCTGAAAGGCATCTGCCACCCCGACGATGCGCGGCGCGGGATCGATGAGGGCGCGGCCGGCATCTATTGCTCGAACCATGGCGGGCGGCAGGCAAACGGCGGGATCGCCACGATTGACATGCTGCCAGGCGTCGTCGCCGCATCGGGATCGACACCGGTGCTGTTCGATTCAGGCATCCGGTCGGGCACCGATGTCATAAAGGCGCTTGCGCTGGGTGCGACCGCGGTAGGCGTCGGCCGACCCTACACCTATGGGCTTGCGCTCGATGGCGCGGCGGGGGCGGCACACGTCCTCAAATGCCTGCTGGCAGAAGCGGACCTGCTGATGGCGGTCAACGGCTATCCGAGTGTTGCCGCAGTTCGCGCGGCTGGGGCTATCCGCCAGCCGCGCTGAGACGCTCAGTCGATCCGGTACTGGATCGGCTTGAAGCTGCCGCCGTTCGACTGCAGCGCCGAGCATGCAGTCATGCCGATCACCAGGTCCATCACTGCTCGGAACACGATCGTGTCGCCAGCCTTGCTCAGCGGCGGCTCGACGGTGAAGGTGCCGGTCTCGCCGTTGATCGGCACGTTCATGAAGCAGTTGAAGGCGACCGGGATCTGATCCGGCTCGATATCCCAAGGCGCGAGCGCTTCGGCGAGGTTGCCGAAACAACCGCGGTGCGGATCGGTATCCCCATAGATAATCGCGAACGTCTCCTTCGAACACGGCGTCAGGAGAAAGTCGTGCCGGCCGACGTCATCCGCGACGATTTCCAGCATCACGTTGCTACGGTTCGAATACAGCAGGTCGCCGGTCGTCAGGTATAATCGGCTCACATAATCGAGCGTCCGCCCCGACGAGATCGCCTCCCGCACATCCGAACGATTGTAGGCTAGCAAATCTGACACCTGGCGACCCTCGGGATCGATCACGGTCAGGGTCTGGCCTTTGTCGAGCGTGAACCCCGCACCCGAACGCGGTGGGATCGTCTTGATATCACCCACGGGCTTCGCCTCGCTTGAAAGGACATTTCCAGGATTCGTCGACGACGCGCCCGCTATATTGCCGCGCCTCGCTGCTTTCGCCGTGACGCGCCAGCATCGGATTCATCGAACCGGCATATTCCAGATCGCGCGCCAGGATCGACGAGCGCAACTTGTCATAGCGCTGCTGGTCGCGCAGCACCTCGAACTGGTCGTGCAGGTTGAAAACCATCGCCGGCGATTCGAATTTGCGCGCCGGGCGGCTTGCATTTGGGTGAAGGCCGACGACGAAGAACGCTTCGCCAGCAAAGCTCAGCGAGAAATGCGGGTCGTCCGGATCGCTGCTGACCGAGGGATCGGGCTGGTATCCAAGCCATGAGTCCTTGTCGCTCAGCGACTGCGCGCGCGCCCACAGATGCGCTTCGAATTCCTCCTCGGACAATAAGGCAGGCGCCTCGAACAGGATGATCAGCGTCCGAAATATCGCGCGGTCTTCGCGATACTTTCGCACCGTCTCGCCCAATGCCGGGGAAATTCTCATGTCATCCCAAGCAGATCGCACGTCGCGGGCGACAAGAATATCCATCTGTCCCTTGGCGAGCGCGGACTTCGCCCCGACGCACGGAAACTGCGGTGCCTTCACCGTTTCGATGAAGCTAAGCGCGAGCGGATGGTCGTTTTGGAAGATTGGCTGATACATGGTCGGTGTGGAACACACGAACGGAAGCAATGTTTCGCCCCCGGCACGAGCTTTGATATGTATCAGTATGAATCCCGATCTGTTCTTTTACCGCGCAGGGCGGTACGGGAGGCGCCGGAAAAGGGGCTTGGATGATCTCGGAAAAGTTTCTCATGGGACGTGGTCGCCATGAGTTGAGCGACGAAGAAAAGCAGGTGCTGGAGGACAGCATCGGTTCGGTGCGGCAGGTGGCGGCGCGCAAGCAGATCGTGCGGGCGGGCGACCTGATCGACACGAGCACCCTCCTGATCGAAGGGTTCGTATGCCGCTACATGGACGACCGCGAGGGCCATCGCCAGCTGGTTGCCGTGCACGTGCCGGGCGATTTCGTCGATCTTCATGCCTTTCCGATGAAACGGCTCGACCATGACATCGCGACGCTCGGACCGGTGAAGATCGCGTGCTTCGAACATCGCACGCTCCAGACGATCACCGAGCGCTATCCGCATCTGACGAAGAAGCTGTGGTTCAGCACGCTGCTCGATGCCGCGATGCACCGCGAGTGGATTTTCCGTCTCGGGCGGCTAGGTGCGGAAGGGCGCATCGCGCACCTGTTCTGCGAACTGAACGTGAAGCTGGAGATGGTCGGGATGGCCGCCGACGGGCGCTTCACGCTGCCGATGACGCAACCCGATCTGGCGGAAGCTACGGGTCTGACGGGTGTGCACGTCAATCGCGTACTCCGCGCGCTGCGCGAAAAGAATTTGCTGACGTTCAAGGCAAATGAGGTGACGATCCTGGATCGGAAAGCGCTGGCGGCCGTTGCCGAGTTCGAACCACAATATCTGTACGGTTCCAGGGGCGATTGACGGATACCGGCCGCATGACTCCCGATGGGACCGACGGTCGGGAGGGCGAAGTCATGATGAAGCCGGAATCCACCCCTGGTATCGCCGACGCCGAGCACGGGCTGGTGACGCTGGACGGTCCCGATGGTTTGGCGATCACGTTCACGGTCGAGGCGGCGGCAGAGACGGGGCGACGGCTTATTGCAGCCGCCGAGCGCGCCGCGACCCAGTCCCGCGAAGACGGATCGAGCGACTGAAAGAGGCCTGCCGAAGGACCGCTCGGCGGACGGACCGGCGGCTACGCCTTCCGCATCGTGACTTTATCTCTATGCTACCCGGTACATCGACCGGGAGATCCATGTGCAGTTTCTATACCTCGCCGCCAGCGCCGTTGCGCTGATGGCGTCTACGTCCGTCGTCGCGCAGACCGGCGCAACCACCACGACGCCAGCGGAGAACCCGTTGCTCGCCGACTGGACCGGTCCGTTGGGCGGCGTGCCGCCCTGGGACAAGGTTCGCCCCGAGCTGTTCCCGCAGGCGTTCGAGATAACGCTTGCCGAACGCGCCGCGGAATACCGCAAGATCGCGGACAATCCCGCCAAGCCGACCTTCGCTAACACAATTGAGCCGATGCAGCTTGCCGGCAAGCGCTACGGGCAGGTGATGACGCTGTTCGGCGTAATGACCGGCAACATGAACACGCCAGCGTATCAGAAGCTCGACCGCGAATGGTCGCCGAAATTCTCGGCCGCGTCCGATGCGATCACGTTCGATAAGCGGCTGTTCGCACGCATCGAGGCGATCTACGCGGCGCGCAATTCGAGCGGGTTGAATGCGCAGCAGATCCGGCTCGTGACGCGGATCTACGACAGCTATGTCCGCCAGGGCGCCAAGCTCACCGACGCGCAGAAGACGCAGCTGTCGCAGTATAACCAGCAGCTCGCGACCGCGTTCTCGACGTTTGGCGAGAAGCTGCTCGCGGATGAGAGCAAGGCGATCTCGGTCACCGACGAGGCGCAACTCGCGGGGCTGCCGGACAGCGTGAAGGCGGTGGCCAAGGCCGCTGCGGCCGAGCGGAAACTGCCGGGCTTTGCGATCGTCAACACGCGCTCGGCGGTCGATCCTGTACTGACCTATGCCACCGATCGTGCGCTGCGCGAGAAGGTCTGGCGCGCGTTCGTCAATCGGGGCGATAACGGCGACGCGAACGACACGAACGCGACGATCGCGCAGATCGTGAAGCTCCGCGCCGACCGCGCGCATCTGCTCGGGTTCAAGACGCATGCCGACTGGCGGATGCAGGACACGATGGCCAAGACGCCCGCCGCGGCGATGGACCTGATGATGCGCGTCTGGCCCGCCGCGAAGGGGCGCGTCGCCGAGGAAGTCGCGGACATGCAGAAGGTCGCCGGCACCTCGCTGACGATCGAGCCGTGGGATTATCGCTTTTACCAGGAGAAGGTACGCAAGGCGCGGTACGACCTGGATCAGGCGCAGCTGAAGCCGTATTTCGAGCTCGGCAACATCATCCAGGGTTCGCTCTATGCCGCCAACCGGCTGTACGGGCTGAACTTCAAGGAGATCACCGGGACGGTGCCGGTGTTCGAGCCGAACATGCGGGTGTGGAGCGTGACCGACAAGACCGGCAAGGATGTCGGGCTGTTCTACCGCGACGATTTCGCGCGGACGGGCAAGCGATCGGGCGCGTGGGCGAACACGTATCGCGGCCAGCGGGGTCTTGCACCGGCGCAGCTCGTGCTGTCGTCGAACAACAACAATTTCGCGAAGGGGGCGCCCGGCGAGCCGATCCTGATCAGCCTCGACGATGCGCAGACGCTGTTCCACGAGTTCGGCCACGCGATCCACGCGATGCTCCAGACCGTCTATTATCCGGGGCTTGCCGGCACGCCGCGCGACTTCGTGGAATATCCGAGCCAGGTGAACGAGCATTGGCTGCTGACCCGCGACGTGCTCGACAAATATGCGCGGCATTACCAGACCAAGGCGGCGATGCCGCAGGCGTTGCTCGACAAGATCGAGAAGTCGCGCACCTTCAACCAGGGCTTCGCGACCACCGAATATCTGTCGTCTGCGATCGTCGACATGAAGATCCATACCGTGCCCGACGGCGTGATCGACCCCGACAAGTTCGAAGCCGCGACGCTCGCCGAGATCGGCATGCCGAAGCAGCTTGTGATGCGTCACCGCGTGCCGCAATTCCAGCATCTGTTCTCGTCGGACAGCTATTCCGCCGGCTATTACAGCTATCTGTGGTCCGAGACGATGGACGCGGACACGTTCGCTGCGTTCGAGGAGGCGGGCAGCCCATGGGACAAACCGACCGCGGACAAGTTCGCCAAGGTCCTACTGTCGACGGGTAACGAAACCGATCGTGCCGAGGCCTATCGCGCGTTCCGGGGTCGCGATCCCGATGTGAACGCGCTGCTCAAGAAGCGCGGTTTTGCACCAACACAAGCGGTACAGGGAGCTAAGTGATGGCGAGCAGCACAATTCCACCCGAAAAGAACCACCGGCTGAAATCGATCCTTGGCGGATCGGCGGGCAACCTCGTCGAGTGGTTCGACTGGTACGTCTATTCGGCGTTCGGCCTGTATTTCGCGCCGGTGTTCTTCCCCAAGGGCAATTCGACCGCACAGTTGATGAGCGTCGCCGCGGTATTCGCGGTCGGTTTCCTGATGCGCCCGATCGGTGCGTGGGTGATGGGCATCTATGCCGATCGCCATGGGCGTAAATCGGGGCTGACGCTGTCGGTGACGCTGATGTGCGCGGGCTCGTTCCTGATCGCGATCACGCCGGGGTTCGCGACGATCGGCTGGCTCGCACCCGCGTTGCTGATCCTCGCACGCCTGATGCAGGGGCTCAGCGTGGGTGGCGAATATGGCGCGAGTGCCGTGTATCTGTCGGAAATGGCGGGCAAGTCACGGCGCGCCTTCTTCTCTAGCTTCCAGTACGTGACGCTGATCGCCGGGCAGCTGCTCGCGCTCGGCGTGCTGTTGCTGCTCCAGTCGACGCTGGACACGGCACAGCTCGATGCGTGGGGCTGGCGCATCCCGTTCGCGATCGGCGGCGTGCTCGCGCTGGTCGTGTTCCGCATCCGTCGCGGGCTGCTCGAGACCGAGAGCTATCAGAACGCCAAGTCGGACGGCGCGCCGAAATCGAGCGGCTGGCTGCTGTTCAGCAAATATCCGCGCGAGGCGTTTACCGTGCTCCTGCTCACCGCCGGCGGTACGCTCGCCTTCTACGCGTACACCACGTACATGCAGAAGTTCCTGGTCAACACGAGCGGGTTCAGTCGCGAGTCCGCAACGCTGATCATGACTGCAGCGCTTGCCCTGTATGCGGCGTTCCAGCCGGCGGCGGGCGCACTGTCGGACCGCATCGGGCGCAAGCCGCTGATGGTCGGGTTCGGCATCGCCGGCGTGCTGTTCACGGTGCCGATCTTCACCGTATTGGAGACGGCGACCGATCCGTATCTGGCGTTCGGCCTGGTCGTGGCCTCGCTGTTCATCGTCACCGGCTACACCGCGATCAACGCGGTGGTGAAGGCGGAGCTGTTCCCCGCACACGTCCGCGCGCTGGGCGTGGCGTTGCCGTATGCGCTGGCGAACACGATGTTCGGCGGCACCGCGGAATATGTCGCGCTGTGGCTCAAGAACGAAGGCATGGAGCGCGGCTTCTACTGGTATGTGACGGCGATGATCGGCGTGTCGCTGATCGTGTACCTCCGCATGAAGGACACGCGGACGCATAGCCAGATCCTCGAGGACTGATACTTGGCTCCCTCTCCCCGAAGGGGAGAGGGAGCAGAAGGGGCTAGCGCGGGAGTTCGATGATCGCGTCGAGACCGCCGCCCACCCGGTTGACCAGGCGAATCTCGCCGCCGGCCTCGCGCACGATCGCGCGTGCCAGGGCCAGCCCCAGGCCGATCCCCCCCGTCTCGCGGTTGCGCGAACTCTCCAGCCGCGTGAAGGCGTCGAACACGTCGCCCATCCGGTCCTCCGGGATGCCCGGTCCCTGATCCGCCACGACGATCGCGACCGACTGCGCGCCTGCCTCGACGCGCACCTCCGCCGACACGCCGTATTTCACCGCATTCTCGATCAGATTGCGTACCGCGCGGCGCATCAGCGACGGTCGCAGGCGCATCCGCAACCGGTCCGCTTCGATGAAACTCACGTCGCTGCCAATGTCGCGGAAGTCCTCGACCACCGCATCGACCAGTGCTGCGAGATCAACGTCGGTCGGGGGCTCGCTTGGCCGTCCCAGCCGTGCGAGCGACAAGATGTCGTCGAGCGTGCGGTTCATCTCCGCCACCGTGTCGATCATCTTGGCGCGATCGGTGTCGTCCTCGACCGATTCGATCCTCACCCGCAGAGCAGCCAAAGGCGTGCGCAGGTCATGGCCGATCGCGCCGAGCATGCGGTCCTTCTCGTCGAGCATCCCCGTCACGCGCAACCTGAGCGCGTTGAACGCAGTGATCAGCGCGGCGACGTCGTCGGGGCCTTCCGCAGGCATCGGCACGCCGGGTTCGCCCGGCCGGAACCGCTCCGCCGCTACACGCAGATCGCGCAACGGTCGCGAGAGTCGGCGAACGATCCACAATACCGGCAACAGCACGATGCTATAAAGGATCGCGGTCTGACTGAGCAACGCGATCAACAAACGCGCGCCCGGTTGTGGCCAGGGTGCGGTGATCGTGAGCCAGCCGCGGCCAGGCTCTTCGACGGCAATCAACAACGTGGCGCCATCACGGTCGCCGCGGCGGATGCCGGCACGGCGACGGTCGTCGCGATCCTGGTCGACGCCGAGCGTCGGGGGCTGGAGCGCCGTGTCGATCCGCCCCACCGTCACGCCCTGATCCGCGAGTTGGCGGCGGAGTTCCGCGGCCACCTCGGGATGCCCCTCATACCCGACCCGCGGGATCGGATCGGCGGCAAGCCGGCGGACGCGCCCGCGGTCTGCAACGAGGGGACGGCCGCCATGCGCCTCCCGGTCGAGTGCATCGGCGATCCGCGTCGCGACCGGCCGGGTAGCCTGAGAGAGACGAAATTCGATCCGATCGCGCAGAACCAGCCCGAAGTTGATCGCCTGCGCGACGAACAGCGCCAGCGCGATCAGCAACGCCATCTGGCCCGCGAGGCTGCGCGGCCATGGCCGGATCATGGTTGCCGGATCACGGGTGGCACATCACAAACGGGTTACTTCGGCGGCAAGCGTATAGCCGCCGCCCCACACCGTCTTGATCAACTCCGGAGATTTCGCATCGGCTTCGATCTTGCGGCGCAACCGGCTGACCTGGTTGTCGATCGCGCGATCGAACGCGGCCGCCTCGCGCCCCTGCGTCAGGTCGAGCAGCTGGTCGCGCGTCAGCACCTGGCGCGGCCGGGTGACGAGCGCCAGCAGGAGGTTGTATTCGCCGGTCGACAGCGGCACCGACACGCCCTCGCGGTCGACAAGCGCGCGCTCGCCCGATTTCAGCACCCAGCCGGCAAAGGCATAGGCGTTCGCCTCGGGCGCATGCTGGCGCGCACCGCCCGCGGTCGCACGCCGCAGGATGACCTTCACGCGCGTCGCCAGTTCGCGCGGCGAGAACGGCTTCACGACATAATCGTCCGCGCCCATTTCGAGCCCGATGATCCGGTCGGTCTCCTCGGTGCGCGCGGTCAGCAGGATCACCGGTACGTCGCTGGTTGCGGCGATGTGACGGCACAGCGACAGCCCGTCCTCGCCCGGCATCATGATGTCGAGGATGACGAGATCGATCGCATACGCCGTCAGCCGCGTCCGCGCGCTCTCCGCATCGCCCGCCTGCGTGACGCGAAACCCCTGTTTGGTGAGGTACGCGGCCAACGGCTCGCGGATCGAGCGCTCGTCGTCGACGAGCAGCAGGTGCGGCATATCTCCCATCGGGGCAGTGTCTAGCATGGCGGCTGTCCAGGGGAAGCACCGGGACACGGTGCCTCCCCCCTTTCCCGGTTATCGAGCAGGTGCAGGGACCGGTGCTGGCGGAGTGACGCCCTCACGACGTTCGCGCCGGTCGACGTGGCGCATCTCGGCGGCGTTGGCGCGCTCGGTCGCGTCGATCGTGCCGTCGTGATTGGCGTCCATCCGGTCGAACCGCTTGAGCGCGCGCGCCTCGAACTCCTCGCGCGTCACGGTGCCGTCGCGGTTCGGATCCATCCGGCGGCCCATGCCGTCATGCTTGCGACCACCGGGCGGTGGCACGGGGACGTCGCGACCGCTCGCCACCATCCGGTCGTGCATCGCGGTCCGATAGGCGCGCATCTCGCCGGCGCTGACGCGGCCGTCGCGGTCGGTATCCATCTGCGCGAACCGGGCGTCGGCCTGCGCGATCGCCTCCGCGCGCGTCGTGACGCCGTCGCGGTTGGCGTCCTGCCGCATCGGCGGACGGGGAGTAGCGGGGGCAGGGGCGGTCTGCGCGCTGGCAGCGTACGTGATCGCGCTGGCGGCGAGCATCAGGGTGAGGACGGTCTTGCGCATGTCGGACTCCGGCTGTGTGGGACGAATTCCCACTGAATGACGCCGGTCTAAACCCCGGTTGTCGCAAGCGTCTGCCGGCCTGCCGCCAATGTGTCGCAAGATATGTCGGGCGCGCACGCCCCCTCCGCTGGCGTCAGGCGAAGATCGCGACGCTCTGCATCTGTTCGGCGATCGGCGTGCCGTCGGCGTTCCAGATCGCCATCTGCTGGCTGGAGCTGCCCTCGCGCGTGTAATCGGTGGTCGCGCGCAGCAGCCACCAGCCGTCGCGCGTCACCGGCCGCGGCCCGAGGATGTTGAGCAGCCACGTCATCGAACTGAGCGGGGCGGGGCCGCCGAGCAGCTTCAACGCGGCGGGCGGCAGGCAATCGGCGAGCGCGATCAGCTCGACCATCGGATCGAGCCCTTCACGCTCGACCAGCCGCGCCCAGCGCAGCCACTCGGTGGGCCCGACGCCGTCGTCGCGGCGGTCGAGCATGTCGAAATTGCGCGAGAACACCACCGCGCTGTTACCGCGGAAGGTCTGCGTGTCCGACCCTGGCATCGGAAAGTCGGGCGCGCGACCGGTCTGGTGATCGACGCGGGACTCCACCGCGCCCATGAACACGAACGTCGCGCGCAAGCCCAGCCCCGCCGCGCTCTCGACATCCGCCTGGACGAACGCGGCGTTGCGACCGCGCCGCAACCGGCTCGCGCGGATCACGATCTCGCCCGACAGCGGCCCGATGAACGATACCTGCGCGGACCGCAGCGGGGGCAGGTCGACATCGGACTTCTGCGCCGCATGGAGCGCGAGCGCGGCGGAGAAGCCGCCATACGCCGTGCGGCCCTGCAGCCAACTCTCCGGCACGGTGCCACGCCAGCCGCCTTCGGTCGGCTCAAGCGCGTCGATCGCCTGTTTGAGACTGGTCATTGTTCTCGTACCTTTCATCCCCGTCATCCTGGGCTCGACCCAGGATCCAGAGTCAAGCATCGGAGCATTCGTGACTCTGGATCCTGACTTTCGTCAGGATGACGGCGTGAGTTGGGACGGCGGGGGCGTGCTGAGCCGGTCGCGGAGTTCGCGCTTCAGTACCTTGCCGATCGCGCTGCGCGGGAGCTCGTCGGCGACGTGGAGTGCCGACAGCCGCTGGGTCTTGCCGAGTTGCGCATTGGCCCAGGAAAGGATTGCGGGCGCGTCCTCCGTCCGTCCGTCTCGCGCGACGTAGAAGCCGACCGGCGTTTCGCCCCACGCCTCGGAGGGCACGCCGATCACCGCACAGTCCGCGACGGCCGGATGCTTCGCCAATACCGCCTCCAGGTCCGACGGATAGATGTTGAACCCGCCCGAGATGATCAGGTCCTTCTTCCGGTCCATCAGCGTCAGGAAACCGTCCTCGTCGAACCGTCCGACGTCGCCGTGGCGGATATAGCGGTTGCCGTCCGCGTCATACCATTCGGCCTCGCGCGTTGCTTCCGATCGGCCGTGATAGCCGTTCATCATCGCCGGGCTGCGGCCGACGACTTCGCCCATATCGCCTGGCGCGACTTCGGTACCGTCGTCGTCGATCAGGCGGATCTCGTGGCCCGGCATCGGCTGGCCGACGGTGTGGAGCTTGGTCGGATTGGCAGTGGCGTTCAGTGCGCAACTCGCGCCGCCCTCGGTCATGCCATAGAATTCGACGAGCACGCCCGGCCAGCGCGAGACCACGTCGGCCTTCAGCGCGGCGGAGAAGGGCGCGCTGGTGCTGGTCTTGAAGCGGAACGCCGATAGGTCGAAGTCGCCGAAATCGGGCAACGCCATGATCCGCTGGTACTGGACCGGCACCAGCATCGTGTGCGTCGCGCGGTACCGCTCGGCGAGTGCGAGATAGGCACGCGCCTCGAACTTCTTCATCAGTACCACCGACCCGCCCCAGCCGAGCGTCGGCAGGAAGCTTACAAGGGTGGTGTTCGAGTAGAGCGGGGTGGCGATCATGGTCACCGCGGTGTCGAACCCGGCGGCGGTGTTGCGCGAGATATGCGCCCAGCGCATCGCTTGGCTCTGGACGATGCCCTTCGGCGTGCCGGTGGTGCCGGAGGAATAGATGATGTTGAACGGGTCTTCGGGGGTGATTGCGATGGGGGTTGGCTTGGCGCCATCGGGTGCAAGCCATGAACCAAAAGATTGTTCTCCCGCGAAGGCGGGAGTCCAGGCTGGGCTCCTGCCTTCGCGGGAGAACATGATGGGGCGGGCTGAAAGCGTTTGTCCCGCCAGCGCCCGCGCATTCTCCCCGTCGAGGAACACCAACGGAGCGCCACTATCGGCAATCATCGCCGCGATCGCCGCCGGCGTAGCGGACGGCGCGATCGGCGTTGCGACGCACCCCGCGCGTACCGCACCAAGGAAAGCGGCGGTGTAGTCCGCCGTCGGCGCCGCGACGATTGCCACCGCGGTTCCCGGCGCCACTCCGTCGCGTTGCAACGCTGTCGCGACCCGGTCCATCATCGCGTCGAGCGTCCGATAGTCGATACTGCCCTGCGCGTCGGCTACCGCGGTGCGATCCCCCCGTTCAAGCGCGTGCGCGCGGATCAGATCGGGCAGGGTGGCGAAGCCCGAGGCGAGCATGTCTGCGGCAGTCGTCATCCGCGCACCGCTAGGCGAACGCGTCCGGCAATGCCATACGGTATATTCGAAAAACAAAGCCGAGGAGACGCCGTTGCTGTTCTACGATAGCGCGTTGCCAGCGCCCAACCCCCGCCGCGTCCGCATCTTCCTCGCCGAAAAGCATATTCGCGTGCCGATGGCGCAGGTCTCGATCCCGAAGGCGGAACACAAGGCCGAAGCCTTTCTATCGGTTAATGCGCTGGGCCAGACGCCCGCACTCGCGTTCGACGATGGCCGCGTGCTGACCGAGAGCGTCGCGATCTGCCGCTATTTCGAAGTGCTCCACCCGGAACCGCCGATGTTCGGGCACGGCGCGCACAACATCGCCGAGATCGACATGTGGACGCGGCGGATCGAACTGCGGTTGATGACGCCGCTGTCGATGGTCTGGCAACATACCCACCCCTGGACCGCGCGGATCGTGAAGCCGCAATATACCGACTTCGGCGAAAGCCAGCGGCCACGCGTACTCGCGGCCATGGCGGAGTTCGATCATGCGCTGGACGGTCGCGAGTGGCTTGATGGCGAGCGTTACACGATCGCGGACATCGTCCTGCTCACGACGATCGACTTCGCGGCGTTCGTCGGCGTGGCGATGCCGGACGCGTCGGCGCACCTCAGGGCATGGCACGCCCGCGCGTCCGCTCGGCCAAGTGCGCACGCGTAGGTTCAGGATTTTTGCAGGCGAACGGACGGGGTTAACCAACTCGTTTGACGAGATTGCAGTCATCGCCATCGTAGTTCGTCGACAGGGTGATGGCACCTGTCGGGGAAGTGTCGATGAAAGCAGCGTTACTGATAGGGGCCCTTTGTGCATTGCCGGCGGCCGCTCTCGCCGAAGACGTGCGGCCCGGTATCGTAGCGGTGTCGGACGGTCCGGTTTCGCAGATCGTCATCCCTGCGCATACCGAAATGCTGTTGAGGCTGGACGAGCAGGTCGGATCCGACCGCGCGCGCGTCGGGCAGCCGGTTGCCGTTTCCGTGGCGCGCGACGTCATCGTCGACGGCGTCGTGGCAATTCCTCGCGGGGCGGCGGGCACCGGAGCGGTGACCTATCGCACCGGCAAGGGCGCGTTTGGCAAGTCGGGCAAGATCGACATCGAACTCCGGTCGATCGACGTCGCCGGGCGCACGGTGCCGGTCGTCGGTCGCTATCATGCGGCCGGGGACGGGCGTACCGGCGAAACGCTCGGCACGATCCTGGTCGGCGGGGTCGTCGCTGGTGCCTTCATCACCGGTCGCCACGCGATTTTCGAGGAGGGCAGGGAGTTTACCGCCTTCACCGGCACCGCAACGTCGATCGTGCGCCCGACCGTACGGATGGCGCGGTTTGTTCCACCCCCTGCGGCACCGACCATGCGCAATGCCCCGTTCGTGCGCGTCAGGTCGAACGCACCCGGCTTCGTAAACGCCGCGGCCTTCACGGGCGCCGACGTCACGCCGGTCTACACCGAGGGAAGTTTCGCGCAGCGACTCGCTGCCGCACAACCGGTCCATGGCGGCGATCCGCGCCTGGGGTGGACGATCAGCGACTGAAGCGTCGGCGATGCCGGTGCGCTGCAACCGGGGCGCGGCTGGGCGGGCCACCGCTCACACAAGGCACTGTCGTGCGAACGACGGTCGATGTACGAAAATATCCTTTGCAAGATCGGTTTTCTATGCGAGGAGGCCGCATACCCGGTATTCAGATTGCCCGGACGCTCCGCTCCATCGATGATGCGGAGGTGAGCCCGGCCAAGACGTTGGAGAGGGGATAAGGCGGAAGAGCGACCCGAACAAGGAAGCATCTTCCGCCGTCCTTCTCGCCAGACTTCATCCTCATCCAAAATCGCAGAAGATCGCTTCGTCTTGCCGATATCGCTCGGCAACGCCATCGCGTCGGCTCGTCTCAACTCGCCCGGGATTACAGCTTTGGCTTGTCTGGTACGCCTTTCATGTCTTAGCTTAGGGCAAGTTTCGATTTCGAGGTATTGTCGATGGCCACAGCGTATCAGTCCCATCCCGAGATCGCCGACGCGCTGGCAATGAAGCGACGGGGCCTGACGCTGGCGCTGCTCACCTTCACGTACTTCTTCAGCTATATGGACCGCCAGATCCTGGCGATCCTGCTCGAGCGGATCAAGGCGGACCTGGTGCTGACCGACACGCAGCTCGGATTGCTGTCGGGACTGGTGTTCGCGATATTCTATGCGACGCTCGGCATCCCGGTCGCGCGGCTGGCGGATCGAACGAGTCGGCGCAACATCATCGCGGCGAGCCTGACGATCTGGAGCGCGATGACCGCGCTATGCGGACTTGCCCAGAACTTCACGCAATTGATGCTGTTCCGGATCGGCGTCGGCATCGGCGAAGCGGGGTCGAGCCCGCCGAGCCATTCGATCATCGCCGATCTGTATCCGCCCGAGAAACGCGCGAGTGCGATGGCGGTATATTCGCTCGGCGTGGTGCTTGGATCGGGGTTCGGTACGCTGATCGGCGGCGTCGTTGCGCATTCCTACGGCTGGCGAATCGCGATGATGACCGTCGGCCTGCCGGGGATCGCGCTTGCCGTGCTCGTCCGCCTGTTCATGGTCGAGCCCCGCCGCGGGCTTTCCGATGCGGTACGCGTGACGTCCGTAACGCCGATGCCGAGCGTCGCGCAAGGTTTCGCGTCGATGTGGGCGAGCGCGCCGGCGCGCCATCTGGTGGTCGGCGTCACGCTGATGTCGATGATCGGCTATGCGCTCACCGGCTGGGGGCCGAGCTATATGCAGCGCTCGCTCGGCGTGTCGATGCTCGACGTCTCGCGCTACATCGCACTGCCGGGTGCGTTCTTCGGGGCGATCTCGGCGCTTGCGGGCGGCAAGATCGCCGACGTCATGGCCAAGCGGCACGGGCTGCATGTGCAGAGCTGGGTGGTGTTGGTGATGAAGGGGCTGTCGCTGCCATTCGCGCTCGCCTTCTACCTGATCGACGTGCCCTTCGTCGCGATCGGCGGGTATTTCGTCTATCTGCTGTTCGCCAATTCCTATCTCGGGCCGAGCTTCGCCCTCATTCAGCATCTCGCCCCGTTGCAGATCCGGGCGATGTGGGCGGCGATCACGTTGCTGGTCATCAACCTTGTCGGTCTGGGTCTAGGGCCCACGATGGTCGGCTGGCTGAGCGACCTGTTGAAGCCGGCATTCGGCGAGGATTCGCTGCGGTATGCATTGGTGATCATCGTCCTGATGACCCCTTGGGCACTGTTCCATTATTGGCGCGCGGGGGTTCTTCTGAAGCGCGCTGAGGACGCCAGCTTCAAAGCTGGCGCGTGACTCCCATTCTCGTCCGTCGCGGTTCTGCGCGCCTCTCCCTGTCTTGAATGGGAGAGGGGAGCGTAGGGCGGTAACGTGATAGAGCTATCGTGATCTCGCCGCAGGCATGCGCACGGAGATTTCCGGCGCATCCGCCAGCATCCACGCCAACGCCGATGCCCGGTCGTCGAACACCGCCATGTCGTCACGCACCGATGCGATCCGCTTCATCTGCAACCGCGCGAGCTTACCTTCGGTATACAGTGCCACCTTGCGCGATTTCAGCGGCATCGACACCGCCACGCGCTGTAGCATCGCGATCACCTCCTGCGGCTGGATCGCGGACTTCGAAAAATTGCACAGCAGCATGTGGCGCTTACCGGTCGCCAGCACCCGACGTCCCTCGCACTCCAGATCGCGAAGGAACGCTCCGACATGCTCGATCGTCCAGAATCCGGACGCGTCGACTTCGACAATGCCGGTCTTGAGATCGGTTCTGATCGTATGCATGCAACCTCCTTGGAGGCGCAGCGATCGACCCTCAGCCGTTAACGCGGCGTAACCAAACCGTTACGACCTCGAACGCTTGCCAGTCTGGGGGAATGGTCAGGGCTTCGCCATCCGGTCGTCGAACAGGCCGAACATCAGCGTCGAGGCATACATCGCGATCGCGCGCTCGCGCGGCATCGTCGACGCCCATTTGCGCATGTCGAACGCGGCATTCTGCAGCGCCATCAACGCCTGCGCCGCGATCAGCGCATCGACCGCGCGGATCGATCCTTCGCCGATCCCGTCCATCATCATCCCCGCATAACGCCGCGCGATCCCGTTCGAGCGGTCGACCATCGCGTTGCGCACGCCGACCGGCAGGCCGCTCAGCGCCGTGGTACGCAACAACGGCCCACGCTCGGCGAACTGGACGTCGAGCAACGTCGCAACGGTGCTCGATAGCTTGTGCCAGTAACTGCCGCCCTCGGTCTCGCCACGGCTCTGCGCATCGGCGATCGTGTCGAAGCTGCGGCGGTAACACGCGATGACGAGATCGTCCTTCGCGTCGAGATGGTGGTAGAAACTGCCTTTGGTCACGTTCAGCTCGGACGCGATCTTCTGCACCGAGGCGCCGCGATAGCCGAGTTCGTTGATCAGGCGCGTCGCGGCGAGCAGGAACGCTTCGCGCCCCGGCTCCGCCTCGTCATGGCTGAGGTCGAGCAGGGTAGGCGACCATGTGGCGTCCTTGCCTGCGATGCCGTGCGCGAACACGTCCATCAAGCGCTCCTCGACGCGGCCGTACTGATCGGGCTCGTACCGGGTCAGCCAGATCGGCAGCCAGAACGTGTTTTCCAGCAGCACATGTGCGCGGGCGCCGTTGAGATCGGTCTGCGCACGCGACGATGTCGGGCCCCACAACAGCCGCGTGCGGCGGAACACCTCGCGCCAGCCGGCCATCAGCCGGCCGCGCATCGGCTCCTCGGTGGCGCGAAGATCGGAAAGGACCGCGAACGCCTTCTCCTCGCCGCGCTGGATACGCCCAAGACGGGCCATGTTGAGCGCGAGATAGCGCCGCACGCGCTCCTCGGGCGTCGCCTCTTCCATCGCGGCATCGAGCATCGCCACGAGTGAATCGAGCGTGTTCTCGAACGCCGCTGCCGCGAGGTCTTCCTTGCGCTTGAAATAATAGGTAACGCTGGTCGTGTTGAGCCCGACGCGCCGCGCCACGTCCGCGAACGTCATGCCCTTAGCACTCTGTTCGTTGATCGCTTCTGCCGCCGCGGCGAGGATCGCGTCACGCTTCGCACGGAAGCGCTTGGTGCCCTGTTCGCTCTCGTCGCTGGCCTCTGCCGGAACCTTCATCGAAACACCCTATCAGCTTCGATTTGAAGATACAGTGCTTTTTAGGCGTTTTCGGGGCGGACTTGAAAACATGCTTTCCGGCGCCCTCCACACGCTTTACCGAATACGCGGTATGGTCTACCCCGCCTCCAAAGCGATGACGAATGGAGAGCCCGCATGGATTTCAGCTTCAGCGAACGAGAGACGTATTTCCGGGATCGGGTCCGGGATTTCATCGACCAGAACATCCGCCCACGACAGGCCGATTACGACCAGCAAGCGCATGAAGGCGAACGCTGGAAGGTGATTCCGGTGATCGAGGAGATGAAGGAGAAGGCCAAGGCGGCGGGTCTCTGGAATTTCTTCATGCCGCCGCATTCCGGGCAGACGCACGTCGACGATTCGTTCGAATTCGAAGGCACGCAGCTCACCAATCTCGAATATGCGTTATGCGCGGAGGAGATGGGCAAGGTCGCGTGGGCGAGCGAATGCTTCAACTGTTCGGCGCCCGATACCGGCAACATGGAGGTGTTTCACCGCTATGGCACGCGCGAACAGAAGGAGGCGTATCTCGGGCCGCTGATGCGTGGCGAGATCCGCTCGGCGTTCCTGATGACCGAGCCTGCGGTGGCGTCGTCGGATGCGACCAACATCGAGACGTCGATGGTGCGCGACGGCGATCATTACGTCATCAACGGCACGAAGTGGTGGTCGAGCGGCGTGGGCGATCCGCGCTGCAAGATCGCAATCGTCATGGGCAAGACGAGCTTCGAGGGATCGCGGCACCAGCAGCAGAGCCAGATCCTCGTGCCAATGGACACGCCCGGCGTGACGATCAAGCGGATGCTGTCCGTGTATGGCTATGACCACGCACCGCACGGGCATGGCGAAGTGGTGCTGGAGAATGTCCGCGTGCCGGTCGAGAACGTGCTGCTCGGCGAGGGGCGCGGGTTCGAGATCGCGCAGGGGCGGCTCGGGCCGGGTCGTATTCATCACTGCATGCGTACCATCGGCGTGGCGGAGACCGCGATCGAGGCGATGGCCCGGCGGCTGCTCGACCGGGTCGCGTTCGGCAAGCGGATCGCCGACTTCTCGGTGTGGGAGGAGCGGATCGCGACTGCGCGGATCGACATCGAGATGACGCGCCTGCTGTGCCTCAAGGCGGCGGACATGATGGACAATGCGGGCAACAAGTCCGCGCAGATCGAGATTTCGATGATCAAGGTGGCCGCGCCTAACATGGCGTTGCGCATCCTCGACGACGCGATCCAGGCGCATGGCGGCGGCGGTGTCTCGGGCGATTTCCGGTTGGCGCATGACTGGGCGGCGATGCGCACCCTGCGGTTCGCGGATGGTCCGGACGAAGTCCACAACCGCTCGATCGCGCGCAACGAGTTCGGGAAATACGGCGACTTCCGCAAGGGTGGCGTGTCCAGCGGGGACGTCGGAGTTAGCCGCTAGACCCATACCGCCCCCCTTCCGTTCGTCCTGAGCGAAGTCGAAGGACCGGCCTGCTTGGGGCAATGTCCTTCGACTACGCTCAGGACGAACGGAATTATCGATCCTCCGCCACCTAATTCCGGAGCCAGACCCACCTATGAAAGCCGCAGTCCTTTTCGACGCCAACACCCCGCTCAGCATCGAGGACGTCACCGTCTCGAAGCCGATGGCACACGAAGTGCTGATCCGCACGGTCGCGGTCGGCGTGTGCCGGTCAGACCTTCATTTCGTCGACGGCGCCTATCCACACGCGATGCCGACGATCCCGGGGCACGAGGCTTGCGGCGTGGTCGAGGCGATCGGCGATGAAGTGCGCGGCGTGAAGGTCGGTGACCATGTCGTGACCTGCCTTTCGGCATTCTGCGGCCAATGCGAGTTCTGCGTCACTGGCCGGATGTCGCTCTGCATCGATGCCAGCGTACGCCGTCCGAAAGGGGCAGCGCCGCGCCTGATGCTCGGCGACCGGCCGATCGCGCAGATGCTGAATTTATCCGCCTATGCCGAGATGATGCTGGTCCACGAACACGCGTGCGTCGCGATCGACCGCGACATGCCGATGGACCGCGCGGCGCTACTCGGCTGCGCGATCACCACCGGGGCTGGTGCCGTGTTCAACACAACCGACGTGACGCCGGGCGAGACGGTGTGCGTGGTCGGCTGCGGCGGCATCGGGCTCGCGGCGGTCAACGCGGCCAAGATCGCCGGCGCGGGCAAGATCATCGCGCTCGATCCTGTCCCCGAGAAGCGCGCGATGGCGGAGAAGCTCGGCGCCACCCACAGCATCGATGCGCTGTCCGACACCGCTGCGGACGAGGTCGTCGCGATCACCAAGGGTGGCGTGCATCACGCGATCGAGGCCGTTGGTCGCGCGCAATCCGCCGCAACCGCGGTGAAGGTGCTGCGTCGCGGCGGCACCGCGACGATCCTCGGGATGATGCCGCTCGGCGAGAAGGTTGGGCTGTCCGCGCTCGATCTGCTGTCGGGCAAGCGGTTGCAGGGCGGTTTCATGGGCTCGAACCGCTTCCCGGTCGACATCCCACGACTGGTCGATTTCTACATGCGCGGGCTGCTCGATCTCGACACGATCATCGCCGACCGGATGCCGCTGGAACGGATCAACGACGCGTTCGACGAGCTACGGCGCGGCGACACGACCCGCAGCGTGATCACCTTCTCGTGAGCGACGCCTCGACAAGCATGGTCGGCACGATCGAAGTCGGCGACAAGGACCGCCTCGACCTCGACACACTCGGCGCGTGGATGACGGCCAACGTGCCGGGCTATGCCGGGCCGCTCACCTACGCGAAGTTCGCAGGCGGGCAGTCGAACCCGACCTACCGCCTCGACACGCCGGCGCGCGCGTACGTGCTGCGCCGCAAACCGTTCGGCCCGATCCTGCCGAGCGCGCACGCCGTTGATCGCGAGTACCGCGTGATCGCCGGGCTCCACCCGACCGGCTTTCCCGTCCCGCGACCCTACGGTCTCTGCGAAGACGGAGCCGTGATCGGCTCGGCCTTCTACGTCATGGAAATGGTCGAGGGCCGGACGATCTGGGACGGCGCCATGCCCGGCGCGACTCCGCCCGAGCGCACCGCGCATTACGAAGCGATGGTCGACACGCTCGCCGCGCTCCACAACACCGATTATGCGGCGGCAGGGCTCGGCGACTACGGCAAGCCCGGCAATTATTTCGAGCGCCAGGTCGGCCGCTGGACCAAGCAATATCGCGCTGCCGAGACCGAGCACATGGACTCGGTTGAACGCCTGATCGAATGGTTGCCGAGAACGCTCCCCGAGCAGACGCGGACGTCGATCGTCCACGGCGACTACCGCATCGACAACATGATCTTCGCGCCATCTGAGCCGAAGGTCATCGCGGTGCTCGACTGGGAATTGTCGACGCTGGGCGATCCGCTGGCGGACTTCTCGTATCTGCTGATGAGCTGGGTGACCGAACCCGAAGGGCGCTCGGGCGTGCTTGGCATGACCGGGCCGGAGACGGGCATTCCGACGATCGAGCAGGTCGTCGAACGCTATTGCGCCGCCACCGGTCGCGACGGCGTGCCTGATCTGAACTGGTATTTCGCCTACAACCTCTTCCGCCTGACCGGCATCGTCCAGGGCATCAAGAAGCGCATCATCGACGGCACCGCGTCGAGCGCGCAGGCGGAGAAGACGGTCGCGAAGATCCACGGGCTGGCGGATGCGGCGTGGGGGTTCGCGGTGAAGGCTGGGGCGTAATTCATCCCCCTCCCGCATGCGGGAGGGGCTAGGGGTGGGCTCGCGCTCGCCGTAAACGATGCCGTTTGTGGATGGCCGGGCGCCCACCCCCGACCCCTCCCGCATGCGGGAGGGGAGCAGTAGAAGATGTCGCAATACGACCTGACCGGTATGGTTGCCATCGTCACGGGATCATCGCGCGGCATCGGCCTCGCCTCCGCGCGCGAACTGGCGGAACACGGCGCGAAGATCGTGATATCCAGCCGCAAGCCGGACGCGTGTGACACCGTCGCGGCGGAACTCAACGCCAAGCATGGCGAAGGCACGGCGATAGCCGTCGCCGCCAACATCTCCGACAAGGCCGGCCTCCAGCATCTGGTAGACGAGACCCGAGCCAAGTTCGGCCGCATCGACATCCTCGTCTGCAACGCCGCCTCGAACCCTTATTACGGGCCTCAAGCCGGCATCGCCGACGACCAGTTCCGGAAGATCCTCGACAACAACATCGTCTCCAACCACTGGCTGATCCAGATGGTCGCGCCCGAGATGCTGGAGCGCCGCAGCGGCAGCATAATCATCATCTCCTCGATCGGCGGCCTGCGCGGCTCGCCGGTGATCGGCGCCTATTGCATCAGCAAGGCCGCCGACATGCAGCTCGCGCGCAACCTCGCCGTCGAGTTCGGCCCATCCAACGTCCGCGTGAACTGCATCGCGCCGGGCCTGATCAAGACCGACTTCGCGCGCGCTCTGTGGGAGGACCCGCAACGGATCGAGGCAGCGAACACCAGCGTGCCGCTACGCCGAATTGGCGAGCCGGAAGAGATCGCGGGCGCGGTCGTCTTCCTCGCGTCGCAGGCCAGCGCGTTCATGACCGGCCAGACGATGGTCATCGACGGCGGCGTCACGATCTAATCGGGAGGAACCTTCATGCGTTTCGAGAACAAGTCGATCATCGTCACCGGCGCAGGCTCCGGCATAGGCCGTGCCGCCGCGCTCCTGTTCGCGAGCGAAGGGGGCAGGGTCGTCGTCGCCGACAAGACCGAGGGCGCGGACGAAACCGCGCACCTCATCGCGCAGGCTGGCGGCACGGCTAAGGCGATCCGCATCGACGCCGGGCTCGAAGAGGACGTGATCCGCACGATCGCGCTCGCGTGCGACAGCTTCGGCGGACTCGACGTGATGTTCGCCAATGCGGGTATCTCCGGCGGCATGGCGAACCTGTTCGACACCGACGTTGCGCTCATCACCGAAGTGTTGCGCGTCAACCTGATCGGTCCGTTCCTCGCGATCAAGCATGCCGCTCCCCGCATCGCGGAGCGGGGAAAGGGGGCGATCGTCCTCACCGCCAGCGTCGCCGGCATACGCTCCGGCGCCGGCTCGCCTGCCTATTCCGCGTCGAAGGCCGGCGTCATCAACCTTGCCGCCGTCTCCGCGCAACAGCTCACCGGTTCCAACGTCCGCGTCAACGCGATCTGCCCCGGCCTCACCGAAACCGGCATGACCAAACCTGTTTTCGATTACGCGCGCGAGGCGAACAAGATGGATCGCGTCGGCCGCCTCAACCCCCTCCACCGCGGCGCGCAGCCCGAGGAACTCGCCAAGGTCGCGCTGTTCCTGGCATCGGATGACGCCAGCTACGTCAACGGCCAGGCCATCGCTGTCGACGGCGGCCTCTCCTCCAGCCACCCAGTCACGCGCCAGGAATACGGCAAGACCGCTGCCTGACTTGCGATCGTAACGCGCAAGCGTCACCATGCGGCTGGATACTGGGGAGCGCATGTTATGAGGCTGTTACGATCCGTCCTGTCGATCCTACCGGCCGTCACGCTGACCGCGGCCGCGCAAGTTCCGCCGCCCATCATCGAATTCCAGTTTCCCCATGCCGCGCCCAGCAGCTGGACCGGCGCGGGACAGGTGTTCATCTCGTGGACGGCGCAGGACGTCCGCTGTGCCGGGATTCCGGTGGTCTTCACCCGACCGCCAGCCGTGATGCCGGCGCTGGGATGGTCGTCGCCGGGTAACGGCATGAAGCCGGTCTCGTACGGCTTCACGATCGACCAGACCGGCCGGCCGCTCGACATCCGGCGTATCGCGAAGGGGTATGTCGTCGCGGGCGAGGACCTGACCCCGGCGCTGGCAGTCGGTCAGTTCGCACCCGGTGCCGCACACGCCGAGTGCAGCCTGACCTTCGTCCCCGCGCCGCAACGGGTCGCCGCTGCGCCGGTCACCTCGGTCATGGCTTATACGATGTTCCCCGGTCAGCGGCCGACCGCGGAGATGTGGGCGCGCGTGAAGCCGGCTGGTTCGACCTGCTACGATCCAGCGCCACAGGTTCGCAACCGTGCGTTTCCGGACTTCGACGCGATACCGAAGCAGCCTGGTCGGCCGAGCTGGAGCATGATCGGCTTCGATATCGACGATGCCGGCAAGCCGATTCACCTCAAGCCGGTGGCGGGCAACGGCAACGCGGCGCTGGCAGCGGCGTCGATGACTGCTATCGGGGATTCACGGTTCGCGCCGGGCGCTCGGGTAGGATGCCAGTATCCGTATAGGATCGGTTCCGCGACAATGCCGGCGCCGCCCATGCCCGAAGAGGCGAGCTTTCGTGTGGCCGGGGCGACCTGTCCGACAAAGGCCGAGTGGGCGGTCGAACCGAGGCTTACCTATCCCGAGCAGTTCCGACGTCGTGCGATCGAGGGATGGGCGGTGATCGGCTACGACGTGGCACCATGGGGCCAGACGGGCAATGTCCGCGTTCTCGCAGCGCAACCCGCCGAGGAGTTTGGCGCGCAGGCCGTGCAGCTGTTGGCGATGGCCAAGCGCGTGCCGTCCGCGACCGGCTATACGGGCTGCGTCGACCGGGTGAAGTTTCGAATGGGACCGATCGCCCGCCAACCCGGCTCGCCGCCTGTCGTCTTCGATCCACCGCAACCCTCGTATTAAGCCACAGGAACTAGCGTGCCGGTACGCTTGCGCAACGACTTTTACGGGACCATTTGAGCAGCGCGGGCGTTGAGCGTCCGACCCCATAAAGGAGAAACCCCATGGCTTTCGAACTCCCACCGCTGCCTTACGCCTATGATGCGCTCGAGCCGGTGATCGACCAGGAGACGATGAAGTTTCACCACGACAAGCATCACGCGGCGTACACGGCAAAGCTGAACGAAGGCGTCGAGAAGGACTCCGCGCTGCAGGGCAAGTCGATCGAGGACATCCTCGGCATGATCTCGTCGCAACCGCCGCTGGTGCGCAACAATGGCGGGGGCTTCTGGAACCACGACTTCTTCTGGAAGACCATGGCGGCCAAGACCGGCCAGGCACCGTCGGGCAAGCTGGCCGAGGCGATCGATCGCGACTTCGGCAGCCTCGACAAGCTGAAGGAAGAGTTCAACACCAAGGGTGCCGGGCAGTTCGGCTCTGGTTGGGCGTGGCTGATCGCGGATGCGAGCGGCAAGCTGAAGGTTACGAGCACGCCGAACCAGGACAATCCGCTGATGGACGATGCCAAGGAGCCGGGTACGCCGCTGCTCGGTAACGACGTCTGGGAGCACGCCTATTACCTGACGTACAAGAACGATCGTCCGGGCTATCTGAAGGCTTGGTGGGACATCGTGAACTGGGACGTCGTCGGCGAGCGCTACGCGAAGGTTGCTGGCTGAGGTTCTGGATTCCCCTCCCGCTTGCGGGAGGGGCTAGGGGAGGGCGCGACGTACGTACTGGCGTTAGGTCAGTGAGGCACGCCCCTCCCCCAACCCCTCCCGTAAACGGGAGGGGAGCAGTAGATTACCCCTCGGGCGGCAGGTCGGTCACGGCGTTGTCGCCCGTTTGCAATCCGTGCTTCAACAGCATCGGGATGTTGGCAAACGCGAAGATCAGCGTCAGCGGGATCGCACCCCACAGCTTGAAGCCGACCCAGAAATCCCAGGTCGTGTTGCGCCAGACCGCCTCGTTCAGCACTGCCATGAACACGAAGAACACAGCCCAGTTGCGCGTAAGCTTGCGCCAGCCATCGGCGGACAGGCCGGGGTAAGCGGTTGCGAGCAGCGACTGGAGCAGCGGGCGCTTGGTGACGAGACCGAACGTCAGGATCGCCGCGAACATCGCGTAGATGATCGTCGGCTTCATCTGGATGAAGCGCTGGTCATGGAAATAGATCGTCAGCCCGCCGAACACGACGATCAGCGCGCCCGACAGCCACAGCATCGGCGAGATATGGCCGGTTTTCACCTTCGACACGATCATCGCGGCGATCGTGGCGATGATGAACGCGGTGGTCGCGGCGACGACGCGGACGATTGGTAAGCCGGGGGTGAGGAAGTTCACCGCGAAGAAGACCGCGAGCGGGCCGTAGTCGACCGCCATGCGGAGGCCGGGGGACAGGGGGGGCTTTGTGGGGGTCACGAGATCAATCCAGAAATACCGTTCGTCCTGAGCGTAGTCGAAGGACATGCCACAAACGGGCCGGTCCTTCGACTACGCTCAGGACGAACGGAAAAAGAGGGGCACGGCAAATGGAGTGGCGTTACTTCCGAACGCTCTCCACGCCCGCGATGATCCGGCTCACCTCGTTCGCGTCGAACGGTCGCAGGTCGGTCATGCCCTCGCCGATGCCGATCGCATGGATGGGGAGGCCGTATTTCTCCGCCGCGGCGACCAGCACGCCGCCGCGCGCGGTGCCGTCGAGCTTGGTCATCACGAGACCGGTGACGCCCGCGACCTCCTTGAAGACCTCGATCTGCTGTAGCGCATTCTGGCCGGTGGTGGCGTCGAGCACCAGAACGATGTCGTGCGGGCTCTCCGGGTTGATGCGACCGAGGACGCGGCGAATTTTCGCCAGTTCGTCCATCAGTTCGCGCTTGTTCTGGAGGCGGCCGGCGGTGTCGACGATCAGCACGTCGATACCGGTCTCCGTCGCCTTCTTGACCGCGTCCCACACCACGCCGGCTGCATCGCCGCCTTCGGGGCCGGTCACGATCGGAACGCCGACGCGCTCGGCCCAGGTGCGCAGCTGGCCGATCGCGGCGGCGCGGAACGTGTCGCCCGCGGCTAGCATCACCCCGTAATCCTGCTCCATAAGCAGATGGGCGAGCTTGGCGATGGTCGTCGTTTTACCCGAGCCGTTGACGCCGATGACGAGGATCACTTGAGGCCGTGGGAAGGCGTCGATCTCGATTGGTTTTGCGACCGTGGCGAGGACCTTCTCGACCTCTTCCGCGACGATCACGCGGATGCCGAGCTCCTCCATGTTGCGTTCGAAGCTGCCTTCGGACAGGCGGCGGCGGATGCGGCCGGCGGTTTCGGGGCCGAGATCGGAGGCGATCAGTGCTTCCTCGATGTCGTCGAGCGTCGAATCGTCGAGCCGTGCGCCGCCGAGGCCGGCGAGGTTGCCGACGAGCCGGTCGGAGGTGCGCTTGAAGCCGCCGATCAGCTTGTCGTGCCAGGTGGGGGTGGTGCTCATGATGGTTCTCGTGTTGCGTCGAGGCGGTCGGACGTGGCGCCGGTGATCGTGATGCGGACGATGTCGCCGGGTATGGCGGGTTCGTCCAGCAGGACTTCGGCGAAATTACCGATATGGCCGCGGTCGCCGGGGCGTTCGACGAGTAGATCCTGCGATGTCCCTACCAGCGTTCGGAGCCAGTTCGCTCGCGCGGTTTCGCCGGCTTGGCGAAGAAGGGCGGCGCGCTGGCGGCGAAGTTCGAGTTCGACCTGCGGCATCCGCGCGGCGGGGGTGCCGGCGCGGGGCGAATAGGGGAAGATGTGCGGGTGGACGATGTGGCAGTCGTCGATCAGCGCGCGCGTGTTGGCGAACATCGCCGCATCCTCGGTCGGGAAGCCGGCGATCAGGTCCGCGCCGATCGCGATGTCGGGGCGGGCTGTCTTGAGGCGCTCGACTAGTGCAACGCTTTCCGCGCGGGAATGACGGCGCTTCATGCGCTTGAGGATCATGTCGTCGCCGGCCTGCAATGACAGGTGGATGTGCGGCATGATCCGGCGTTCGGTGGTCAGCAGCGCGAAGAGGCGGTCGTCGATCTCGATGCCGTCTAGCGAGGAGAGACGGAGGCGTTCTAGCTTCGGGACGTTATGCAGGATGCGTTCGACGAGGTGGCCGAGCGTCGGTGCGCCGGGCAGGTCGGGGCCGTAGCTGGTGAGGTCGACGCCGGTCAGGACGATCTCGCGGTGGCCGGCATCGACGAGGCCGGCGATCCGGTCGACGACCGCGCCCGCCGGGACCGAGCGGCTCGGGCCACGGCCGAACGGGATCGCGCAGAAGGTGCAGCGGTGGTCGCAGCCGTTCTGCACCTCGACGAACGCACGGGCGTGGGCAGAGAAGCTGGCCGCGAGGTGGGGTGCGGTCTCGCGGACCTGCATGATGTCGGATACGACGACTTTTACATCAGCCTTCCAAGCTGAATACGTGAGCTTGTCCGCATTGCCGATGACGCGATCGACTTCGGGCATCGCGGCGAAGCTAGCCGGGTCGATCTGTGCGGCGCATCCGGTGACGACGATCTGGGCTTCGGGGCGGTCGCGTTTCGCGCGGCGGATCGCGACCCGGGTCGCCTTCACTGCAGCGTTGGTGACCGCGCAACTGTTGACCACGACCATGTCTCGCCCGGCGACGAGCGCGCGGATGGTTTCGCTTTCCGCGATGTTGAGGCGGCAGCCGAGGGAGATGACCTCTGGCGCGGGAGCGGGTGACATGCGGGCGATTTAGGAGGGGGCGGGGGCGAAGTCCACGCTTTGCGGTTCGCGGTTATGTCCGAACGTTCCCGGTTAGCTCGCCAACCGGGGCGCGATGCCGCGCGGTGGCGGCGCGTCGCGGTCCGGCCGCTGTGCCAGCAAACGCTTTTCCGCGAGCAGGCGGCGGACCTGAGCGGCGCAAAGTGGCCGACCGTACAGATATCCCTGACCCTTTGCGCATCCCATGCCGCGCAGCCGCTCTTCGACCGCGGCGTTCTCTATTCCCTCGGCCGTGGTCGGGAGGTTGAGGCTATCGCCCAGGCGGACGATCGTGTTGACGATCGCCATGCTGTCGGGATTGTCTAGCATCGACGCGACGAAGCTCCTGTCGACCTTGATCCGGTCGAAAGGCAACGCCCGTAGATGTGCAAGGCTCGAATAGCCGGTACCGAAGTCGTCCAGGGCGATGCGGATGCCTTGGTTCTTGAGGCTGCCGACGATCGACTGGGCGAGCGGCAGATTGTCGAACAATGCGCTTTCGGTGATCTCGATCTCGAGCCGACTCGCGGGGAAACCGGTTTCGACGAGCGTCTTGATGACCTTCTGCGCCAGCCATGCATCGCGCAACTGCATGGGCGAGATGTTGATCGACAGTGAAAGGCTGGCATCCCAGTCGCGCGCGGCGGTAAACGCCTGTCGCATGATCGACAGTGAGAGCTCGCCGATCAGGCCGATCTCCTCGGCGATCGGAATGAAGACGTCTGGCCCGATCGTGCCGCGCGTCGGATGCTCCCACCGCGCGAGCACCTCGAACCCGGTAATGCGGCCTGTCGTCAGGTCGACCTGCTGTTCGAAAAACGGCACGATGGTGTCGTTGGGGACGGCGGCACGCAACCCGGCCTCGATATCGCCGCGCAACTGGACGGATCGCTCCATCGCACCGTCGAACCATGTGTAACGATTGCGCCCGGCGACCTTGGCGGCGTGCAGCGCCATGGCCGACGTTCTCAAAAGCGCGTCCATCGACGTGCAATCGATGTCCGAGCGCGCGATACCAATCGAGGTACTGACGTGGATTTCAGTGCCGCCGACGACGAACGGTTTCGAGAAGTCCGCGATCAACCGTTCGGCAATCCTGTCCACGACGCCCGGATAGGCAGTGTCGAATACTACCGTGCACGCGAACTCATCGGCATTGAGGCGTGCGAGCAGACTCGAACCGGGTACGAAAGCGCTGATCTTCTCGGCAACCTGCGCGAGCAACGCATCGCCGATCGCATAGCCATGCACGTCGTTGACGATCTTGAAATGGTCGAGATCGATGGTCAGCAGGGCTAATGCCTTGCCCCGGCGGAGCGAGCCGGTGAACAGCGCCGCGCCTTCCTCGATCAGGCTGCGGCGATTCAGGAAGCCTGTCAGCGGATCCGATTGCCAGGGAAGCTTTGCGCGCTGGTCCGCGTCCGTCAGTAGCGAGAGTTCCTTGGCGAGACCGCGATACCGGAACCAGCCGAACAGGATCAGCGCGACGTTCAACACCATCGCGGCGATCAGCGTCCGATCGACAACCGTCGTGCCGCCCTTCCAATACTCGATCGTTTTGACCAGCACGCTGCCGCCCGTGCCGACGAACATCAGCAGCGCGGCACCGGTTAGCGCGCCGGTCATGAATTCCCGGCTGATGAGGCGAAGCGAACGGGTGGTCGCCGGCGGTAAATTCATCGATAATACGGCCTGTACGGTCCCTGATCCAACCGATGTGCTCCGCAAGATGTGTAGGACGGGTTAAGGTCGACGGCGTTGCGCCGGAGCGTTGATGTACTGCGGTAAAGGGATGACGGCAGGGGCTGCTGCCGTCCGCTGCTCGTACGGATTGCGTCTGTCTTGCGCTCGACACGCGTTTCCAGTAGGTGACCACCCACGTTCCGTATCGGAGCGCATAAGACGAGCATCCAAGGATGCACGCTGGCCGGCGAGGTTTCGCCCGCCGGCGCTTTTGCGTTGTGTTGCGGTATTTTGGAGTATTTCGATGTTCGAAAGCCTGAGCGATCGACTTGGCGGCGTCTTCGACCGCCTTCGCGGCCGGGGTGCGCTGACCGAAGCGGACGTGCGTGCGGCGATGCGCGAGGTGCGTGTCGCGCTGCTCGAGGCCGACGTTGCGCTGCCGGTGGCGCGCGAGTTCGTCGAGAAGGCGACCGAGAAGGCTATCGGCCAGAACGTGTTGCGCTCGGTCACGCCGGGGCAGCAGGTCGTCAAGATCGTCAGCGATGCGCTGGTCGAGATGCTCGGCTCGGACGCCGTAGAGCTCGAGCTGGGCGTCACGCCGCCGGCCGTCATCATGATGGTCGGCCTCCAGGGCTCGGGCAAGACGACCACCACCGCCAAGATCGCCAAGCGGCTGGCGGCGGGGCAGGCCAATTTCGGCCAGGCCGGTCGCGAGCGCAAGAAGGTGCTGATGGCGTCACTCGACGTCAATCGCCCGAACGCGCAGGAACAGCTGGCGACGCTCGGCACGCAGATCGACGTCGCGACGCTGCCGATCGTGCAGGGCCAGCAGCCGGTCGATATCGCCCGCCGCGCGATGCAGGCGGCCAAGCTTCAGGGCTATGACGTCCTGATGCTCGACACCGCGGGTCGCCTCCATGTCGATCAGGCGTTGATGGACGAGATGAAGGCGGTCGCCGACGTCGCGAACCCGGCCGAGATCCTGCTCGTCGTCGATTCGCTGACCGGCCAGGACGCGGTCAACGTCGCGCAGAACTTCAGCGACCAAGTGCCGCTGACGGGTATCGTGCTGACCCGCATGGACGGCGATGCCCGGGGCGGTGCGGCGCTTTCGATGCGTGCGGTCACCGGCAAGCCGATCAAGTTCGCTGGCACCGGCGAGAAGCTCGATGCGCTCGAGGCGTTCCATCCGGAGCGTGTCGCTGGGCGCATCCTCGGCATGGGCGACGTCGTCAGCCTGGTCGAGCGGGCCGCGGAGTCGATCCAGGCCGAAGACGCCGAGCGTATGGCCGCCAAGATGGCCAAGGGTCAGTTCGACATGAACGACCTGCGTGCCCAACTGGCGCAGATGCAGCGGATGGGCGGGCTCGGCGCGCTGGCGGGGATGATCCCCGGCATGAAGAAGGCGCAGGGCGCGGTCGCGTCGGTCGGTGGCGAAAAGGTGCTGGTGCACATGGACGCGATGATCGGATCGATGACGATCAAGGAGCGCAACAAGCCCGAGCTGATCAACGCCAAGCGCAAGATCCGTATCGCCAAGGGCTCCGGGACGACCGTCCAGGAGGTCAACAAGCTGCTCAAGATGCACCTCGAAATGTCGACCGCCATGAAGAAGATCAAGAAGATGGGCGGCATGAAAGGCATGATGGCGATGCTCGGAAAAGGTGGTCTTGGGGGCGGTCTTGGCGGCATCGGCAACGCGATCGGCGGGCCGCAGATGGGCGATATGCTCAACAAGGCTGGCGCCGGTGGCCTGCCGGGCGGTTCATCGGGCGGTGGTCTGCCGGGGCTTGGTGGCCCCAAGATGCCGCAGATGCCGGCCGGTTTCGACGATTTTCTGAAGAAGAAATAACCTCCTTATCCAACCACGACACCTCGGCTCGCGCCGGGGACTCTATCTAGAAGACGAAGGAAAATATCATGGCAATCAACATTCGCCTCGCGCGCGGTGGCTCCAAGAAGCGTCCTTACTACAAGATCGTCGTTGCCGATGCGCGTTCGCCGCGTGACGGCCGCTTCATCGAGAAGATCGGCAACTACAACCCGCTCCTCGCCAAGGACAACGAGCAGCGCGTGCAGCTCGACGCCGACCGCGCGAAGCATTGGCTGAGCGTCGGCGCGCAGCCGACCGACCGCGTCGCGCGCTTCCTCGACCAGGCTGGCGTGCTCGAGCGTTCGGCCCGCAACAACCCAAACAAGGGCAAGCCTGGCGAGAAGGCCACCGAGCGCGCCGAAGAGCGTGCGACCAAGGCGGCTGAAGCTGCCGAAGCCGAAGCTGCTGCGAAGGCTGCTCCCGCTGCCGAAGCAGAGGCTGCTCCTGCCGAGACTGAAGAAGCCGCTTCGTAAGATAGCGCTTATGAGGACAAGGGTGGGGCGTGATCGCCCCACCCTTGTCCGTCATGCCGGGCTTGTTCCGGCATCCACCCGTCCGCGGAACCGAGAGAATTGGGTGCGCGGAACGGTGGACCCCGGAACAAGTCCGGGGTGACGACGGGCGGGAGGCAACCCCCGCTCCGACTACGGGTCGCCAACCGCACCCGAACCGGACTTCATGCGTTCTCTGAATCGGTAACCCCGAACAGGAGCGCATGATGGCCCCCGAAACCGACCCCCGCACAGCCCCCGCACCCGAGGATATCGAAGATGCCACCAACCAAGGCGTCTCCGCCGACGACCCCGCCGAAGGCTCCGATGACACTCCCGGTCGCGATGAAGGCTCCTCGCAAGGCTGACGTGACGCTTGCCGTCGTCATCGGTGCGCACGGCATCGGTGGCGAAGTGCGGCTGAAGGTCTTTGCCGAGAATTTCGGGAGCTATAAGAGTTTCAACAATGGCGCGCTGTCGCTGAAGTCCGCCCGCAGCGGTAACAACGGCATGATTGCGCGCTTTGCCGAAGTTGCCGATCGCAACGCGGCCGAGGCGATGCGCGGGACGGAATTGACCGTGCCGCGGTCGTCGCTTCCTCAACTCGAGGACGACGAATATTATCACACCGATCTGATCGGACTCGGTGTCGTCTCGACCGACGGCGAAGCCATTGGGCGTGTGGTGGCGATCGACAATTTCGGGGCGGGCGACGTTATCGAGATCGAGCGCACTCCCGTTGATGATAAGCCCGGCAAGCGCTTCATGGTGCCGATGCGTGTCGAGGCGGTGCCGGAATGGGATTCCGAGCGGCTAGTGGTTGAGGCGTCTTTCGCGGCCGAGTGATCAGCGCCGCAGAGGCCGTTGTTCGGCGAGCATGTTGCGGATCGTGGTGGCGGCAACACCAGCTTCGCCCATAGCGTGGCTGATCTGGTCGAGGCCTTTCACGACGTCGCCGGCTGCGAAGAGCCCGGGGATGGACGTGCGCTGGTGCGAGTCGACCTCCAGACAGCCGTCCTCCGACGCGCTTGCGCCCGCCGCCACCGCCAGTTCGGAACGGATGACCGATCCGAGCGCGGGGTAAATGCTGTCGAACGCCAGTCGCCCCTTGACCGTGTCGAGCGCGAGCCGGCCCCCTTCGATCGCGTAGTTGCCGCACGGACCGCCGACCCGGACGATGCCAGCATCGTCGAGCGCTGCCTCGCACGCCGGATCGAGATCGTGGCCACCCTCAGGCGCAATCAGCGTCACGTCCTTCGTGTAGCCGCGCAGGAACAGCGCCTCGCGCATGCCGTGGTCGCCGGTGCCGATGATGCCGACGCGTTTATCGGTGACCTCGTAACCGTCGCAGATCGGGCAATAGCGGAAGAGTCCGGCCTCGAGCGCCTCGTCGTGGATCGCATCCGGCATGTCGGGGCGGTTGTTCACGACCCCGGTCGCGAGCAGGACGCTGCGCGCTCGGGCACGGCGATTGCCGATCCGCACGGTGAAGCCATCGTCGTCCACCTCGATCGCGTCGACGCGCGCGCCCTCGCGGACTGCGCCATAGGTCTCTGCCTGCGCTAGCATGCGACCCAGGAGGTCCGTGCCGCGGATACCCTCGGGATAGCCAGCATGGTTGTGCGTGCACGGGATCAGCGCGGCGCGGCTGCTGCCGCAATCGAACAGCCGGATCGATAGATGGAACCGCGCGAGATAGATCGCCGCGGTGAGCCCTGCCGGTCCGGCGCCGATGATGATGCAATCGTCCATTGGCCGCGAGCGCTTCGCAGCCGCAATTGTTCCGCCACGCCGATCCGTATAGGTGCGGGCGCAGACCCTGCCTTCGGATATAGACGCTGTGACTTTCGCTGCCACGATATTGACGCTGTATCCGGAGATGTTTCCGGGGCCGCTGGGGACGTCGCTGGCGGGGCGCGCGCTGGGGGAGGGGCGGTGGTCCTGCTCGTCGGTGCAGATCCGGGACTTTGCAACGGACAAGCACAAGTCGGTGGACGATACGCCGGCGGGGGGCGGGGCCGGGATGGTGCTGCGCGCCGATGTCGTGGCTTCCGCGATCGACAGCGTTGCGGATGGGCGGCCGGTGCTGGCGATGACTCCTCGGGGGAAGCCGCTGACCCAGGAGCGGGTTCGCGAACTCGCGCAGGGCCCCGGCGTCACTATTCTGTGTGGCCGGTTCGAGGGGTTCGACGAACGCCTGTTCGAGGCGCGGGATATCGAGGAGGTCTCGATCGGCGACTACATCCTGTCGGGGGGCGAGATGGGCGCGCTGGTGCTGCTCGATGCTTGCATTCGGCTGCTGCCCGGCGTAATGGGCGCGGCTTCTAGTGGGGATGACGAGAGCTTCGAAACGGGGCTGCTCGAATATCCGCATTATACCCGACCTCAGATATGGGAAGGGCGCACGATCCCGCAGGTGCTGCGATCGGGGGATCATGCGAAGATCGCTGCATGGCGCAAACGCCGCGCGGAGATCGATACACGGTCACGGCGACCGGACCTTTGGGAGCGCCATGAGGGCGTTCGGGTCCAGTCGCCCTCTGGCGCGCAGCGACACGAGGACGAGACATGAACCTGTTGCAGACGATCGAAGCCGAGAACATCGCGAAGTTCCTGGCCAACAAGACGATCCCCGATTTCCGCCCTGGCGATACGCTGAAGGTCGGCGTGAAGGTCGTCGAAGGCGAGCGCACGCGTATTCAGAACTACGAGGGCGTGTGCATCGCGCGCTCGAACAAGGGCATGGGCTCGAACTTCACCGTGCGTAAGATGAGCTTCGGCGAGGGCGTCGAGCGCGTCTTCCCGCTCTACTCGCCGAACGTCGATTCGATCGAAGTCGTCCGCAAGGGCGCCGTGCGTCGCGCCAAGCTGTATTACCTGCGTGGCCGCACCGGCAAGGCAGCGCGTATCGCCGAGCGCCGCGACATGCGCCCTGCCAAGGGTACTGCAGCCGCCGAGTAATCGCAGACTGCCGGAGTTGGAGAAGGGCGCGGGGGCGATGGTCCCCGCGCCCTTTTTCGTTGTGCGCTTGAAATCAGTGTCTTGCGCCGATGCTGCAGTGCGGAAGTGCACGAAGTTCACAGTCTCACACGCTTTCCGCATGTCGCCCGACATGGGGTTCGATAGGGGCGTTTTGGGCCGAGGTGATGCATGCGGGATAGGGGCGGGGTTGGGCATCCGCTGAGGGTGCGCTCCGAGGCGCGTGTAGGACAGCGGATTAGCACGTCGGCCAGCGGCGGTCGTCGTGGTTGCGCGACCCTTCCGTCCTTCGGGGCGTCGGAGGTGGTTGTCCGATCGGACAGGCGCGCGCGTTCCTGCGCAGGCCGACTGCCGCTTCCTTGTTCTCCCGCGAAGGCGGGAGCCCAGTCTGGATCCCCGCCTTCGCGGGGAAACACGTCTTGCTGGCGGATTGGGATGGCTGCTCGTTTGAGGCGTGAGGGGCTTTGCCACGCTGAGCACGCTCGCGTGGACATGCCCCACCCCGACCCTCCCCTGAAGGGGAGGGAGTTTTCGTCGGGCCACCATGCAATTTCGGCGCGTCACGCAACGCATCGACATCCCCGCGCAGGCGGGGAGCCCTGTCCTCGGGACTTATGATCACATCGCGCAACGCAGCGCAGCTCAAGGACTAGATTCACGCGAAGGCGCTAAGGCGCGAAGAGAAGCGGCTTATTTAGCGCACTTGCCCGGTCTTCTCTTCGCGCCTTAGCGCCTTCGCGTGAACATGCCCTTCTCCGTCATCCTGACGAAAGTCAGGACCCAGGATCACGAACGCCGCGCTGCTTGGCTCTGGGTCCTGACTTTCGTCAGGATGACGGCGTGGGTGGGGAGGCGTTCCGCTCGCAGTCGCGAACGCTGTCGTCTGAAGGGTGCCCATGGGCGCCCGTGCCTCCGGTGGCCCGCAGGCGGCCGTGAGCCCGCCTCAAGCGCCCGTCAGGCGTCGCGCCACGTGCCGGGCTCCAGACCCGCCACGGTCCAGTCGCCGATGCTCCACCGGACCAGCCGCAGCGTGGGGTGGTCGATCGCGGCGGTCATGCGGCGGACTTGCCGGTTGCGGCCTTCGCGGATCGTTATCTTCAGCCAGCAATCGGGGATGCTCGCGCGGACCCGGATCGGCGGCACGCGCGGCCAGAGGTCGGGCGCGGTGATCCGCTCGACGTCGGCGCGGGCAGGGCCGTCCTTCAGCACGACGCCGCTCCGCAACCGATCGAGCGCGTCCTCGCCGGCATCGCCCTCGACCTGCACGAGATAGGTCTTGGCCAGCTTGAACTTCGGGTCCGCGATCCGCGCCTGGAGGCGGCCGTCGTCGGTCAGCAGCAAAAGCCCTTCGCTATCGCGGTCGAGCCGTCCCGCCGGATAGACGCCCGGCACATCGACGAACTGCGACAGCGTCGCGCGCGGTGTCGGACTGTTCACGTCGGTGAACTGGCTGAGCACGTCGTACGGTTTGTTGAACAGGATTACGCGGGGCATGCCGGGGCTTTAGAAGGATTGTCGATCGGGTTCGACCGTAATTCCTCCCCTGCAAGGGGAGGTGGCAGCGCAGAGCGCTGACGGAGGGGTGACCCGCTCCCGATAGGGCATCACCCCTCCGTCGCTTCGCTCCACCTCCCCTTACAGGGGAGGATTAGGGGGCGGAGCGATTAAACCAATCGCTTCTACGATCAATGAAAAGAAAGTCGCTCAGTCAGTTGCTGAGACAAATAGAGATCCGCAAGTTGATCGAAGTCCGTTCACGGCCTAAGTCTTTGGACAAAGGGAGATGGCAATGGTTGGAATAGGGCAAAATTGGAACGGCAAGGTCTACGGAACTAATACTGGAAACGTATCGCTTGCACTTGAGGGAGAAGATAACGCTCTTACCGGAATTATTCGACTGAGCGATGATAAATTCGGAGTGGTAGTTTACCGCGTCTCTGGAAAATTTGAAGCTGGAAAGATCGAGCTCGCCGGCGAACCCGAGGGAGACGTCGCGGAAGGAATGCAGGTCGGCGAGGTGAAAATCGCGGGCGGCTTAACAACCGAAGGGCGCCTGGACGGGAGTTGGGAAACTACAATTGGCACTGGTGGTACTTTTCAGCTTTGGCCGCACAATTACCAGGAAAAAACCAGCGGAGTTGAAATACCCGAGCAGTTAAATAGCGCTACGCGATCGTTGGGCGCAATCAGGCTGTACCCGGACGATGTGCGAAATTTGATGGCCCAACTCTGTAAGGATTTTTCCAACAAGCGTTTGATCGTGACTTATAGCGAAGGTGGAAATGAGAAGAACGTGTATTCCGATGATTTCACAAAAATCTTGGATAGCATTTCGGAACTGCGATACCTGAAAATATCCGTTCAAGAGCCCGAAATGTATGGGATCAATCGGCTAGCGATGATTGAACTCGACGCAAAAGGCGAGAATATTATTCGGGTTCAAAGTGTGCAGGAATCATGGTCGATTGGAAAAGCCGAGGCTGTCGCGAGATTTGCCCAGGGATATCAGAGAAGGCTTGCAACACAGTTCCGAAAGTTTGGTTTAACAGCTAATATCGTCCTTAATCTATTTACGTTAGCCGCCTTGCCAGGATTGACCGGGTTTGGGCGGCGTTTGGCATTCGCATCAGCTATGATTGCAGTTCAGGCCACAATAACGGTAATGCATCAGCGCTACATACCAAACTTCGTGCTATTTTCAGCAAATAAGCGACCAACATTATTTGGGAGTATTGGCCCTGGTTTATTATCTTGGATAATTACCATATCTGGCGCTGTTGTTGGCGCGATTGTTTACGGGCTGCTAAAAGGTGAGCTAACGGGGTCGCCATTAATGAAGGCGCTCGCTATCTTTTACTGAAACGAGAAATATTCTGATTGTCATATCCTGACCGGCAACTAAACCGGCATATTCTTATGTCGTAATCGATTCTATCAGCTATTGATTTGACAGCAGGACTCATAAAAAAAGGCCACAGTATTTCTACGGTGGCCTTTTGATAGCTAATTTCCCCCACCTTACTGGTCGAGAAAACTCCGCATCTTCCGTGACCGGCTCGGATGCTTCAGCTTCCGCAACGCCTTAGCCTCGATCTGGCGGATGCGCTCGCGGGTCACCGAGAACTGCTGGCCGACTTCCTCGAGCGTGTGATCGGTGTTCATGCCGATGCCGAAGCGCATGCGCAGCACGCGCTCTTCGCGCGGCGTCAGCGACGCCAGCACCCGCGTGACCGTCTCCTTGAGGTTCGCCTGGATCGCGGCGTCCACCGGGATGATCGCGTTCTTGTCCTCGATGAAGTCGCCGAGATGCGAATCCTCCTCGTCGCCGATCGGCGTTTCGAGGCTGATCGGCTCCTTGGCGATCTTCATCACCTTGCGCACCTTCTCCAGCGGCATGGAGAGGCGCTCGGCCATCTCCTCCGGGGTCGGCTCGCGGCCCTGCTCGTGGAGGAACTGGCGGCTGGTGCGGACCAGCTTGTTGATCGTCTCGATCATGTGGACCGGGATACGGATCGTGCGCGCCTGGTCCGCGATCGAGCGCGTGATCGCCTGGCGGATCCACCAGGTCGCGTAGGTGCTGAACTTGTAACCGCGGCGATACTCGAACTTGTCGACCGCCTTCATCAGGCCGATATTGCCCTCCTGGATGAGATCCAGGAACTGCAGGCCGCGGTTCGTGTATTTCTTGGCGATCGAGATCACCAGCCGCAGGTTCGCCTCGACCATCTCCTTCTTGGCGATGCGCGCCTCGCGCTCGCCTTTCTGGACCATGTTGACGATCCGGCGGAACTCGGTGAGCGCCATGCCGGTCTGCTGCGTGATGTCGGCGATCTCGGCGCGGATGCGCTCGACCGCCTCGCCCTCGTTGGCGACGAACGCGGTCCACTTCTTGTCGACCTTGTTGACCGTCGTCAGCCAGTTCTCGTCGATCTCGTGACCGATATAGCGATCGAGGAAGTCCTTGCGCGGCACCTTGTGGCGCTCGGCGAGGCGCAGCATCTGGCCGCCCAGCGCGGTCAGGCGACGGTTATAGGCATAGAGCTGATCGACCAGATATTCGATCTTGGCGTTGTGGAACTGGACGCTCTCGACCTCGGCCGTGAGTTCCTCGCGCAGCTTCTGGTATTTGCGCTCGTCGGCCGCGGAGAAATCGCCGCCGATGCCCATCGCGTCGACGCGCGACTGCTGGATCTTGCTGAACTTCTTGTAGAGCGCGGTGATGCTGGCGAACCGCTCGAGCGCGATCGGCTTGAGCTGCTCTTCCATCTGCGCGAGGCTGAGGGTGTTGTCCTCCTCCTCGTCGTCCGATGCGCGCGGAGTGCGGCGCTCGCCGTCCTCGTCTTCGTCGGCGGACGGCTCTTCGGGCTCGGCCTCTTCCTTGAACGAGGGGCCGGCGTTCTTCTCGCTGATCTCGCCGTCGTCGGCTTCGCCGTCCTCGGCCATCGCTTCGGGGGCGGGGTCCTTCGACAGCATCGCGTCGAGATCCATGATCTCGCGCAGCTGCATCGTGCCCTCGTTCAATGCGGTCGACCAGTCGATGATCGCGTTGAAGGTGATCGGCGATTCGCACAGGCCGAGGATCATCGTGTCGCGACCCGCCTCGATGCGCTTGGCGATCGCGATCTCGCCCTCGCGGCTGAGCAGCTCGACCGCGCCCATCTCGCGCAGGTACATGCGGACCGGATCGTCGGTGCGATCGATCGTCTCTTTCTTCTTCTCGATCGCGGGGCCTGTGTCGGCATCCGCGTCGGCGGCCTCCGGCTCGTCCTCGTCGTCCTTGGCGGGCTCGGTCTCGCCGTCCTCGCCGGCTTCGTCGTTCTCGACGATGTTGATGCCCATCTCGCTCAGCGCGGCGCTGATGTCCTCGATCTGGTCGGACGACATCTCGCCCTGCGGCAGCGCTTCGTTGAGCTGCTCATAGGTGATGTAGCCGCGCTTCTTGGCGCGCGCGATGACCTTCTTGATCGACGCATCGTTCATGTCGATCAGCGGCGCATCGCCGGTTTCGTTCGTCTCGGCGGGTTCCGCCATGTTCGCCTTAGCCATCAATCGCCCTCGGTACCCAACGCTCGGGCGTCTTCGTTCGACTGTACAAGATTTGCAAGTCGGACTTCCAACGCCTGTTTCTCTCTTACCATAGCCACTTGTCGTTCGAACGCATCTTCGGTGAAGTGCGTCTGCATCGCCGCGGTCGCCTGCTTGAGTGCCGCGTCTACCTCAGGGCGGGCGACCATGATCGCGATCGCCTCGTCGAGGTCGGCACGGACGCGGGCTGGATCGGCCGTGGTCTGCGTGAACGAATAGGGCATCGTATCGGCTCTCAACAGGTCACTCGCGACTGAATTGAAACCGGACCTCGCCAATATGGTGAGCAAGCGCCCGCTATCAAGCTTCTGGTCCTCAAGTGCAACATCTACGACCGCTTCGAACAATCGCCCGAGCGCGCCGTCGATCATTTGCAGCGAGCCGAGCACCTCCATGTGACGCGCGATCTCGACCGGGTGGCGGATCAGGCCGGCGAGGACGGCCTTCGCCAAGACGCGGTCGATACCGGTCGCGAGGAAGGCCTTCGCATCTTCGGTGACGGGCGCGGCGGGGGGCTTCCAGCCGCCCTTGGGGCGCTCGCCTCTGGGCACGAAGGGGGCGCGGACGGGTTTGAAATGCTCGTAGAAACGGTTCTTGAACTCGGCGTGATATTGCTGCTTCACCGACGGGTCGGCGATGCGTTCGGCGAGTTCGTGGAGGCGGCGCTTGAGGCCGGCGCGCTGTTCGGGGGTATCGAGCGCCTCGGCTGCGACTTCGGACGCCCAGAGCCGATCGACGAGCTGTTCGGGGGTCTTGAGCAGCGCCTCGAACGCACCGGGGCCGCCGGCGCGGACGAGGTCGTCGGGGTCCTGACCTTGTGGGAGCGTGACGAAGGCGAGGCTGCGGCCGGGCGCCAGTAGCGGGAGCGCGCGGTGGGCAGCGCGGAGTGAGGCCTTCTGGCCAGCACCGTCGCCGTCGAAGCAGAGCAGGGGGACGTCGACCATCCGCCACAGGCGTTCGAGCTGCGCTTCGGTCAATGCGGTGCCGAGCGGGGCGACCGCTTCGCTAAAGCCCGCCTGTGCGAGCGCGATGACGTCCATATAGCCTTCGACCACCAGTACGCGGCCGGACTTGCGCGAGGCGGGGGCGGCCTTGTCGAGATTGTAGAGCGTGCGGCCCTTGTCGAAGAGCGGCGTGTCGGGGGAGTTGAGGTATTTCGGCTCGCCGCCGTCGAGCACGCGCCCGCCGAACGCGATCGTCCGGCCGCGCGGGTCGCGGATCGGGATCATCAGGCGGCCGCGGAACCGGTCGTATGGGTCCTTGCCCTCGACCGAGATGAGCATGCCGGACTCGATCAGCATCGGGTCGCCATAGTCCTTCAGCGCGGTCTTCAGCTTGCCGCGGCTGTCGGGGGCGAACCCCATCCCGAACGCGCGCGCCGTCTCGGGCCTGATCCCGCGGCGGTCGAGGAGCGCGCGCGCGTCGGTGCCGGGGAGGCCGTTCAGTTGCTCGGTGAACCAGTCGGCCGCATCCGACATGACCTCGTGCAGTCCCTTGGCGCGCTCGGCCTTGGCGGCGGACTGGCGGTCCATCGCCGGCATGTCCATCCCGGCGGCCTGCGCGAGCTCCTTCACCGCGTCCATGAAGGGCAGGCCGCGCTGGTCGGTCATCCACTTGATCGCGTCGCCGTGCGCAGAGCACCCGAAGCAGTGGTAGAAGCCCTTGTCGTCGTTGACGTAGAACGAGGGGGTCTTCTCGTTGTGGAATGGGCAGCAGCCCTTGTGCTCGCGCCCCGCCTTGGTGAGCTTGGTGGTCTTGCCGATCAGCGCCGACAGCGACGTGCGGGCGCGCAACTCGTCGAGGAAGGCGGGGGTGAGGGCCATGCGCGCGAGTATAGCTAGATATCACTACGATAGTGACATCCGCAATCCGAAGAGGAGGAGAAGGACGGTTTTGTTCGCGCGGAGGCGCGGAGGTGTTTCGTTCGGGGCTTCTGCTGCGCGTCAGCGCTATCGTCGATCGATCAGGGCCGCTGTGCGGCGGTAGTGATGCGCACCCCCGCACAGCAAGCGCACCATCTCCGCGCCTCCGCGCCTCCGCGCGAACAAATCCTTCTTACGACCCGACCCTTACGACAGCGCCGCCTTCACCAAACCGCTCGCCTTGCTCATGTCCAGTTCGCTGGCGTGGCGTGCCTTTAGTTCGGCCATCACGCGGCCCATGTCCTTCATGCCGGTCGCGCCGAGTTCGTCCTTGATCGCCAGGATCGCGGCGGTCGTTTCCGCTTCGCTCATCTGCTGGGGGAGGAAGCGTTCGATCACTGCCACCTCGGCGGTCTCCGCGTCGGCGAGTTCCTGGCGGCCGCCCTTCGAGAACATCTCGATCGACTCGCGACGCTGTTTCACCATCTTCTGCAAAACCTCGACCACCAGCGCGTCGTCGCTCTCGGGCGCCTTGCCGGTACGGGCCTCGATGTCGCGGTTCTTGATTGCGGCCTGGATCAACGAGATGGCGTTGCGGCTCGTCTTGTCGCCGGCCTTCATGGCGCTCAGCTGCGCGGCCTTGATGTCGTCGCGAATCATGTACTGGTCTTTCAAGCGGTTCGTGCGTAGCCAGGTGGGATAGCGCGTCCGGCGTCCGTTTAACAGATTGACGCTGCGGCGCCCCGGCTTTAGCGGACACCACTTAGCGACATCGTCAACGTAAGAGAGAGTGCCCAGCCTGATGGCCGACACCAACCCTATAGCCATGCCTGCTGGAGCCACTGGCGTCCTCGTCCTCGCCAATGGCGACGTGATCTGGGGTCGCGGGTTCGGCGCAGAGGGCAGTGCGGTCGGCGAAGTGTGCTTCCACACCGCGATGACCGGCTATCAGGAGGTGCTGACCGACCCGTCGTTCGCCGGGCAGATGATCTGCTTCACGTTTCCGCACATCGGCAACGTCGGCGCGAACCCCGACGACGTCGAGGCGGACGACCCGCACGCGCTCGGCATCATCGTCCGCGAGGACGTGACGCAGCCGTCGAGTTTTCGCGCGGTCGAGGGGCTGGATGGCTGGATGAAGCGGCATGCGCGGATCGGGCTTTCGGGCGTCGACACGCGTGCGCTGACGCGGCGGATTCGGGTGGCGGGGGCGCCTAATGGGGTGATCGCGCATTCGGCGAGTGGCGAGTTCGATGTGGCGGCGTTGCTGGCGATGGCGCGGGCGTGGCCGGGGCTGGAGGGCATGGACCTCGCCAAGGACGTGTCGACCGAGATGCATTATGGCTGGGGTGAGAAGGCTCCGGGCGGCACGTGGCGGCTGGGCTTCGGCTATGATGCACCGACCGAAGGTGGGACCAAAGGTTACGAAGGTGTCACCAACGAGCGTTCGCGCCCGCATGTCGTCGCGATCGATTATGGCAGCAAACGCAACATCTTCCGCAACCTTGTTGAGGCGGGGGCTCAAGTATCGGTCGTAAGTGCGACCGCCAGTTTCGACGACGTGATGGCGCTCGAGCCCGACGGTATCTTCCTGTCGAACGGCCCCGGCGATCCCGCCGCGACCGCCGAATATGCCGTGCCGGTGATCCGCGAGTTGCTGGAGACGGGCAAGCCGTTGTTCGGCATCTGTCTGGGCCACCAGTTGCTCGGCCTCGCGGTCGGCGCGACCACGACCAAGATGTTCCAGGGCCACCGCGGCGCCAACCATCCGGTCAAGCGCCTGTCCGACGGCGCGGTCGAGATCACCAGCATGAACCACGGCTTCGCGGTCGAGCGCGAGAGTCTGCCGGCGAACGTCCGCGAGACGCACGTGTCGCTGTTCGACGGGTCAAACGCGGGGCTGGAACTGACCGACAAGCCGGCGTTCTCCGTGCAGTATCATCCGGAAGCGAGCCCTGGGCCGCAGGATAGTCTGTATCTGTTTGAGAAGTTCGTTGGTTCGCTGACGTGACCTATACGGATTTCGCGGAGAAACTACTGATTGCTCTATATCAGGAGAGCGAGGCGGGGCGTTCAGACCAACGGTTCGAAGATATGTTAGCGAAATACGGTTTGCCGAAAAATGCCAAATGGCTGGAACGCCTTACCGAAGAATGGAAGGCAAACGGCTTCGTCAACGTTGACGCATTTATTGGAAGTCCTTTGCTTTGGTATGCCGAAATCGCTGGTGCCGGCATGCGATACATTGAGTCAAAATTTCGTTCCAAGGACGGGGTGGGTGAACTGCTTGCCCCACTGCCAGCTTTGCCAGAAGGCGAGGAAATTCTTACTTTTGGGAGCGGGGAGCCTCTTCAATTTGAGAATGGGGAGTATCTGACAGTAACAGCTCCGCCACCCGAGACTATGCCCCCTAAAACCTACGACAGTTCCGATTGGACCGGGCTTCCTTCTCAATTTGTTCTAACCGAACAAAAAAATGCGAAATTAGTAGCGTTACTTGAGAACGCGGAACGCGAGTTGGATAGTGTAGGCGCTGGTAATCAGGAGAAGGCGATGGCCAGAGCATACATCGTTGCAGCAAGGTGTTTGGCGGATGCTCCTGAGCCACCAGTCGATCTCATATGGGAAATTATAAATCGAGCCAATAATTTAGCTGGAGTAGCTTCTTTGTTGGTCTCAATCATTGCTCTGTTTACGGCGGCTCACTAATGCCAAAACGCACCGACATCTCCTCGATCCTCGTCATCGGCGCAGGACCCATCGTCATCGGCCAGGCGTGCGAGTTCGATTATTCGGGCACGCAGGCGATCAAGGCGTTGAAGGAGGAGGGCTATCGTATCGTCCTCGTCAATTCGAACCCCGCCACGATCATGACCGATCCGGAACTGGCCGACGCCACCTATGTCGAGCCGATCACGCCCGCGATCGTCGCCAAGATCATCGAGAAGGAGCGCCCGGACGCGATCCTGCCGACGATGGGCGGGCAGACCGCGCTGAATACGGCGCTCGCGCTGTTCCATGACGGGACGCTGGAGAAGTTCGGCGTGACGATGATCGGGGCGGATGCCGATGCGATCGACATGGCGGAGGACCGTCTGAAGTTTCGCGACGCGATGGACCGGATCGGGCTGGAAAGCGCGCGCTCGGCGATCGCACATACGGTCGAGGAAGCGCTCGAAGGCCTTGAGAAGACGGGGCTTCCGTCGATCATTCGGCCAAGCTTCACGATGGGCGGATCGGGCGGCGGCATCGCGTATAACCGCGAGGAGTTCATCGCGATCGTCCGCAACGGGCTCGATCTGTCGCCGACCACCGAGGTGCTGATCGAGGAATCGCTGCTCGGCTGGAAAGAATACGAGATGGAGGTGGTGCGCGATCGCAACGACAACGCGATCATCATCTGCTCGATCGAGAATGTCGATCCGATGGGCGTCCACACCGGCGACTCAATCACGGTCGCGCCGGCGCTGACGCTGACCGACAAGGAATACCAGATCATGCGCAACGCATCGATCGCGGTGTTGCGCGAAATCGGTGTCGAAACAGGCGGTTCGAACGTCCAGTTCGCAGTCAATCCGAAGGACGGCCGGCTGGTCGTCATCGAGATGAACCCGCGTGTTTCGCGCTCGTCCGCGCTGGCGTCGAAGGCGACCGGCTTCCCGATCGCGAAGGTCGCGGCGAAGCTGGCGGTCGGCTACACGCTCGACGAGATCGAGAACGACATTACCGGTGCTACGCCTGCCGCGTTCGAGCCGACGATCGATTACGTCGTGACCAAGATCCCGCGGTTCGCGTTCGAGAAGTTCAAAGGCGCGTCGAACACGCTCGGCACCGCGATGAAGTCGGTCGGCGAGGTGATGGCGATCGGTCGCAACATCCACGAGTCGATGCAGAAGGCGTTGCGCGGGCTCGAGACGGGTCTGTCGGGCTTCAACCAGGTCGATCATCTGGTCGGCGCGCCGCGCGCGGAAATCGAGGCGGCGCTGGCCGTCGCGACGCCGGACCGGCTGCTGGTCGCGGCCCAAGCCCTTCGGGAAGGCTTCACGGTTGCCGAGGTGCATGCGATCGCGAAGTATGATCCGTGGTTCCTGGAGCGGATCGCCGAGATCATCGCGGCCGAGGCCGAGGTGATGAAGGACGGCCTGCCGATCGACGCGCCCGGCATGCGCCGCCTGAAGAGCATGGGGTTCAGCGACAAGCGGCTCGCCTGGCTGGCGCTGCAGTCGGCCAATCTGCGCGGGATGAACCGCGGGATCGCACGCAGCTCGGGTCTGATCCACGAGGTCGTCAAGGCGATGACCGGCGGCGTGACCGAGGAGGAGGTGCGCCAGCATCGCCTGAAGCTCGGCGTGCGGCCGGTGTTCAAGCGGATCGATACGTGCGCGGCCGAATTCGATGCGAAGACGCCGTATATGTATTCGACCTACGAGGCGCCGAGCTTCGGCGAGCCGGAGAACGAGTCCGAGCCGACGGACCGGAAGAAGATCGTCATCTTGGGCGGTGGGCCGAACCGGATCGGGCAGGGGATCGAGTTCGATTATTGCTGCTGCCATGCGTGCTTCGCGCTGGCGGATGCGGGCTATGAGACTATCATGGTCAACTGCAACCCGGAGACCGTGTCGACCGACTACGACACGTCGGACCGCCTGTATTTCGAGCCGCTGACCGCCGAGGACGTGCTGGAGATCCTGCATGTCGAGCAGCAGAACGGGACGCTGGTGGGCGTGATCGTGCAGTTCGGCGGGCAGACTCCGCTGAACCTCGCGCGGGCGCTTGAGGCCGCGGGCATCCCGATCCTGGGGACGACCCCGGACGCGATCGATCTGGCGGAGGACCGTGAGCGGTTCGCGGCGCTGATCACCAAGCTCGGGCTGTTGCAGCCGGCCAATGGCCTGGCGCGGAGCCGGGACGAGGCGGTCGCGGCGGCGGAGCGGATCGGGTATCCGGTGCTGATGCGGCCGTCTTACGTGCTCGGCGGCCGGGCGATGGAGATCGTCGATACGCTGGGGCAGCTCGAGCATTATATCGCGACTGCGGTGCAGGTGTCGGGCGACTCGCCAGTGCTGATCGACCAGTATCTGCGCGATGCGATCGAGGTCGATGTCGACGCGATCTGCGACGGCACCGACGTGGTGGTCGCGGGCGTCTTGCAGCATATCGAGGAGGCGGGCGTCCATTCGGGCGACTCTGCGTGCTCCATCCCGCCATATTCGCTGTCGGCGGAGATCATCGCCGAGATCGAGCGGCAGACGGTGGCGCTTGCGCATGCGCTGTCGGTCGTGGGCCTGATGAACATCCAGTTCGCGGTGAAGGATGGCCTGGTCTACCTCATCGAGGTCAACCCGCGCGCGTCGCGCACCGTGCCGTTCGTCGCCAAGGCGATCGGCGCGCCCATCGCGAAGATCGCCGCGCGGGTGATGGCGGGCGAGAAGCTGGTCAATTTGCCGAGGATCGACCGGCATATCGAATATTATGCGGTGAAGGAGGCGGTGTTCCCCTTCAACAAGTTCCCCGGCGTCGATCCGGTGCTGTCACCGGAAATGAAGTCGACCGGCGAAGTCATGGGAATCGATCCCGATTTCACGATCGCATTCGCCAAGGCGCAGCTTGGTGCGGGGACGATTCTGCCGACCAAGGGCAGCGTCTTCGTCAGCGTGAAGGACGGCGACAAGGCGATGATCGTCGAGGCCGTGAAGGCGTTGATCGACACCGGCTTCTCGATCGTCGCTACCGGCGGGACTGCGGATCATCTCGCGCTGGCCGGTCTGGCGGTCGAGAAGGTCAACAAGGTCGCGCAAGGACGGCCGCATATCGTCGACCGGATCAAGGACGGCGACATCGCGCTGATCTTCAACACCACCGAGGGGTGGCAGAGCCTGAAGGACTCGCAGCCGATCCGGGCTTCGGCGCTGGGGCAACGCATTCCGTACTTCACGACCGCGCCCGCTTCGCTGGAGGCGGCGAAGGCGATCGCCAAGCTTTCGACGCACAGCCTTGAAGTACGGCCCCTGCAATCCTATTATTCGCAGTCGCACAACTGATCCCGACATAAGCGTGATGTGTGGGCGGTGCTGGTACATGGCGCCGCACGGGGAAATGAATTTGGGGACGAGATGATGGCGACCGTCGAAAAGATGCCGATGCTACAGGAAGGCTATGAGACGCTGAGTGCGGATCTGAAGCGCCTGAAAGCCGAACGTCCGACGATCGTTGACGCGATCGAAGAGGCGCGTGCGCACGGCGACCTGAGCGAGAACGCGGAATATCATGCCGCGAAGGAACGCCAGGGTCAGGTCGAGGCGTCGATCTCCGACATCGAGGACAAGCTGAGCCGTGCGCAGATCATCGACCCGAAGGAGCTGTCGGGCGACAAGGTCGTGTTCGGCGCGACGGTGACGTTGCTCGACGAGAACGACAAGCCGGTGAAGTATCAGATCGTCGGCCAGACCGAAGCGAATGCCAAGACCGGGCGGATCTCGTACAACTCGCCGCTGGGGCGTGGGCTGATCGGGCGTAAGCTCGACGAAGAGGTCGAGGTCACGGTGCCGGCTGGCGAGCGCTATTACGTCGTCTCCAAGATCGAGTTCATCTGAGCCGTATGGCGTTCTTCGAGACGCGGGCGACGGCGATCATCACGATCGTGACGGTCATCGTCTCGGGTTTCCTGGTGCTGAGCGGATCGCTTGGGTACTGGGCGGTGAACGCCGGATTCATTCCGTTGCGAATGACCGATCTCGGTATTCCGAGCGACCATATGTTCGTCGTGCCGTCCTGGGCGACGCCGCTGACCGCGACGTTGATCCATGGGGGGTGGGCGCACATCGCGCTGAACCTCGTGATGCTCGTGTATTGCGGGCAGTTCGTCGAGAAGGCGCTGGGGACGGTCGGGTTGGTCGTGCTGTACGTGCTGGGTGCGTATGCGGCGGCGGCGGGGCATTGGGCTTTCGGGCCTGAGTCTACCGCGCCTATGATTGGCGCTTCGGGTGCGATCTCGGCGGTCGTTGGGGCTTATGCGCTGTTGTATGGCGAGCGGCGGGCGCAGGCGATCGGACCGGTGCCGGCTGGGGTCGTGCATGTGGTCTGGCTGGCCGCGGCGTGGATCGGGATCCAGTTGCTGATGGGGCTGGCCGGGTTTGGGGCTTCGGTCGGGGCAAGTGGGCCTATTGCGATCGGCGCGCATATCGGTGGGTTCTTGGCGGGGCTGGTGCTGGCTCGGCCGTTGTTGCTCTGGCATTACCGCGCGGCTTGAGCGGCCTGTCCCTCACTGGCGTTCGCTCCGCCCCACGCTAACCCACACCCATATCGTTCGACCTGAGTAGCTGCTGAGCTTGTCGAAGTGGCGTATCGAAGGATGGGTTGGTGCGCGGGACCTGTGCTTCGATACGAGCCCTCCATACGCTCCTTGTGGAGCTACTCGGTCTCTACTCAGCACGAACGGTAAGAGGGGGGCGGGGTGCGAACACGATATCGAATGGCAGGAGTGGATCGTCGCATCTAGTGCGCGCTCGCTAAGGGCCGATCGACTTTCCAGTTGAGCGCGCCAAATCTGCTCTTTTCTTCGTCATGCCGGACTCGTTCCGGCATCCACGGTGCTGCAAAATCGAAAGAATTTGGTCTGCGGAGCGGTAGACCCCGGAACGAGCCCGGGGTGACGGAGCAACTTTTGACCGGTTACGCTTCCAAATCGTGGAATGCCGACTGCCGATCCAGTATCGGTCAGGGTCGGACGCGCCATCTATCCCAATCGTCATCCCCGCCAAGGCGGGAATCCCTAGCCTATGTCGTTGCGATCGGATCGCTACGTTAGCCAATATGGGTTCCCGCCTTCGCGGGAATGACCAAGGGGAAGCCGTTAGGCTACAGTCGCGCCCAGGTTTGGCTCGAGCATGCGGTGGAGGTGCACAACGACGAACTTCATTTCGGCATCGTCGACCGTACGCTGCGCTGCAGCACGCCAGGCCTTCTCGGCGCTGGCATAGTCGGCAAACACGCCGACGAACTCGATCTTGCTCAGATCGTTGAAATCCAGGGTGCGCGGGTCGCTGACGCGGCCGCCGAATACGAGGTGGAGCTTGCTCATGCGCGTACTTTCCTAGGGAGGAGGTTGCCTCCTCCCTAGCGTGTTCCCCCTACGGTTTGAACCCTTAGGCGGCAGGCTTTTGCGAAACCGCCTTCGCACCTGCGGTACCAGCGGTCGTCACGGCCTTGACGATACCCTCAAGCAAGCCCTTGGCTTGGTCGCGTGCATTGTCCTTGGTCAGGCCGAGTTCGCCGAGTTCCGAACGACCGGCATCCTTTGCCGCCGCCGTTGCGGCCACGAGGGTCTCGCTGAGACGCTTGCCGACGGGTGCGAGCAGTTCCTTCTCGCGCGCGGAACGGGGCAACAGCGCGCCGGCAAGCGCGCCGACTGCGAGGCCGCCGACGAGGATGCCGAGCGGGTTGGACTCGAGGTTGTTCACGACGCGCTTGGTCTTCTCGCGCGAGACTTCGAGAACCTCTGAGGCCTTGTCGCCAGCGTCGTGATAGACCTTCGACGCGGTCTCGCGGACGGTGTCGAGGCCTTCGCGCAGGCGGCCTTCAGTATCGTGGGTGGTGTTGTGGGCGGTGGTCTTTGCGTCGGTCATGGAACGGTCCTTCTGATGGCAAGCTGCTCGTCGTTCAACGCGAGCCGGGACTTCAAGGTTTCAAGGATTAGCGTCCGCGCCGGAACAGTCCGACGATCCGGTGCCGGGCAAGGAACAGCCCGGCGACTGCCGCGAACCCCGCAGTGGGCCCCGGATTGCGCTTCACCGTTTTCACGCTCACGGCGAGCGCCGCGGTGCCGGCATCGGCGACGTCGCGACTGGCGTTCAGCGCGAGTTTCCGCGGATTGAGTCGGTCCTGCAACTGCCCGATCGTCATCATGACGCGCTGGCGGGCGAGGGCCGATTCGATCTCGGCGGCGGCGACTTTGGCGGATGTCATGATACGGGCTCGCTCTTCGTCTGAAGCTTCGACTTGCCGATCATCGCCAGGATCGCCGCCACTGCGAGGACGACCACCACGACGATGGCGGTCGCCCACCCAGGCCCCACGAGCGTCGCGACCGTCAAGATCGCACCGACCAGCAGTGCGATCAGCGCGGCCAAAGCCAGTATACCGGCGACCGCGAAGAACATCGCGGCCGACTTGTACGCACTGGCCGTGTCGCCGAACTTCGCCTTGTAAACGGCGACCTCGGCGGTCGCGAGGCTACGCGTTTCGCTGGCCAAACGACTGACGATCGCCGCGATGCTCTCGTCTTCGCTAGCCGCGAACGTCAGGGGCTCCGACAAAGCGTCAGACCTTCGAATTTGCGTCGACGCCCGACTGGACCAGTCGCGCGATGACAAAGCCGACGGCGGCGGCTGCACCGACCGCGATCGCCGGCGACTTGCGGACGAGCTCGCGGGCGTCGTCGAACAGCTCGTCGACATCCTTCGCGTTCACCTGATCGGCGAAACCGGAGACGCTGTCGGCGGCGCTGCGGGCATAGCTGCCGTATTGCGCGCCGAGCTTCTCGTCGACCTGACCGGCTGCGTCGTTCAGCAACTGCGCGACCTGCTCCAGGGCACCGCTGGCGCGTGCCTTGCCGTCCTCGGCAAAGGTGCGGACCTTGTCGGTCGCCTGTGCGGTGTACTTGCTGGCACCGTCCTTGATCGCCTGCTTGGCATCGCCGGCGTTGGCCGTGCCATCAGCGTTGTCGCTCGTGTCCGCGATCTTGGTCGTGGTGGATTGCAGATCGGATTTCATGCCCGCGGCGTTCGAAGATGCGGTCGAAGCTGGGGTGTTGGTTACGCTGGTGTCGGCCATGGCCATCCCTTTCGAAATTGTTACGCTCTCAACACCGTCGCCGAAGCGCGGTTCCCGATAGCTGGTGCGATTGCCCGTTATGGCCCGAGGCGGTAGAGGCATCGCGAACGGCCCGGGGATCAGACTAGCCCGGGATTTGTAGGAGCATCGTTACGTGACCGCAATCATCGACCTTCATGCACGCCAAATCCTCGACAGCCGCGGCAACCCGACCGTCGAGGTCGACGTGTTGCTCGAAGACGGCAGTTTCGGCCGCGCCGCGGTGCCGTCGGGCGCATCGACCGGCGCGCACGAAGCAGTCGAGCGGCGCGACGGCGACAAGAGCCGTTGGGGCGGCAAGGGCGTCGACGGCGCGGTCGATGCGGTCAACGACGAAATCACCGACACCGTGCTGGGCATGGACGCGGAAGACCAGTCGGACCTCGACCGCGCGATGATCGAACTCGACGGCACCGAGAACAAGGGCCGGCTGGGCGCGAACGCGATCCTCGGCGTCAGCCTCGCCGTCGCCAAGGCTGCAGCCGAAGCACGCGGCCTGCCGCTCTACCGCTATGTCGGCGGCGTGCAGGCGCATCTGCTGCCGGTGCCGATGATGAACATCATCAACGGCGGCGAGCATGCCGACAACCCGATCGACTTCCAGGAATTCATGGTCGTCCCGGTCGGCGCGTCCAACATCCTCGAGGCGGTCCGCTGCGGCTCGGAGATCTTCCACACTTTGAAGAAGGGCCTGAGCGAGAAGGGCCTGTCGACCAGCGTCGGCGACGAGGGTGGCTTCGCGCCGAACATCGGTAGCACCACCGAGGCGCTCGACTTCATCATGTCGAGCATCGAGAAGGCCGGGTACAAACCCGGCGAGGACGTGATGCTCGCGCTCGATTGCGCGGCGACCGAGTTCTACAAGAACGGCAAGTACGACATCTCGGGCGAGGGCCGGATCCTCGAGAGCGCCGAGATGGCGGAATATCTCGCGGATCTGACGCGCCGCTATCCGATCTTCTCGATCGAGGACGGCATGGGCGAGGACGATTGGGAGGGCTGGAAGACGCTCACCGACCTGATCGGCGATAAGGTCCAGTTGGTCGGTGACGATCTGTTCGTGACGAACCCGAAGCGCCTGAAACGCGGCATCGACCAGGGTATCGCGAATTCGCTGCTGGTGAAGGTGAACCAGATCGGCACTTTGACCGAGACTTTGGAAGCCGTGTCGATGGCGCAGCGGGCGAAGTACACCGCGGTGATGTCGCACCGGTCGGGCGAGACCGAGGATGCAACGATCGCCGATCTGGCGGTCGCGACCAACTGCGGTCAGATCAAGACGGGCAGCCTGGCGCGGTCGGACCGGTTGGCGAAGTACAACCAGCTGATCCGGATCGAGGAAGAGCTGGGCGATGCGGCGCGCTATGCGGGTCGCGACATCCTGATCGGCGGCTGATAGGCTCGAACTAACCCCTCCGTCATGCCGGGCTTGTTCCGGCATCCACGGTGCTGCACACTCGATGGTCGCGAGTTTGCGGAACGGCGGACCCCGGAACAGGTCCGGGGTGACGGATTGGGTGACGGGCGGGAGCGGCAAGACCGGAGAGACGACATGGCACGCGTGACGACGAAGAGTTCCAAGCTACGGAAGACGATGCGCAAAGCCGCGTGGCCGGCGATGGGGCTGACGCTGATGGCGTTCTTCGGCGCGTATGCCGTGCTCGGGCCGAACGGGATGTTCGCGTATGGAGACTACAAGCGGCAGCTTGCGAAGCGTGAACAGGATTATGCCGCGCTCGATCGCAGGCGTGAGGTTTTGAAAAACCGGGTGGCGTTGCTCAACCCGGATCATGCGAACCCGGATATGGTCGACGAGATGGTTCGGAAGGAACTGAACGTCGCCCATCCGGACGAGGTTATCGTTCCGCTGGGGAATTGATCACCTCGTCATCCTGGACTTGATCCAGGATCCAGAGCCACTCGCGATCCCGCTCGTGGCTCTGGATCCTGACTTTCGTCAGGATGACGGACGGTCGTTACCGACCCAGGAACGTCAGCAGGTCGTTCGTGAAGCGGTCGCTCTCCGTCACGGTCAGGCCGTGTGGGGCGCCGTCATATTCGACCAGTTGCGAGCCGGCGATGCCCTTCGCCGCGGCGCGGCCGGTGGAGTCGATCGGGACGGTCTTGTCGCTCGTCCCGTGTACGATCAGCGTCGGCACCCGGAATGCGGCGAGGTCGGCGCGGAAATCGGTGTGGCCGAACGCCTTGGCGCATTCCAGCGTCGGGTGGAGGCCCGCCTGCATCGCGAGGCCCCAAGCCCAATCTACGACTTCGTCGCTGACCGGCGAGGTGATGAAGCCGACGCCGAAGAACTGCTGGAGGAAGGTCTTGAAGAAGGCCGGGCGGTCGTCCTCGATGCCTGCGCCGATGGTGGCGAGGGTTTCCTCGTCGACGCCATCGGGATTGTCGTCGGTCTTGAGCATGTACGGCACGACCGACGAGATGAGCCCCGCGGCGACCACGCCCTTGCCGTCGTAACGGCTCATGTAGCGCGCGATCTCGCCGCCACCCATCGAGAAGCCGACGATCGTCGCGTCGGTGTTCGCGCCGGTGGCTTCCATCACGTCGGCCAGATCGTCGGTGAGCGTGTCGTAGTTGTAGCCGGTCCATGGCTGTCCCGACCGGCCGAACCCGCGGCGGTCATAGGCGATCGCGCGGAAGCCGGCATTGGCGAGCGCGATCCCTTGCGCGTCCCAGCTGTCGGCATTGAGTGGCCAGCCATGGGTCAGGATGACCGGGCGTCCTGTACCCCAATCCTTGACGTAAATATCTGTACCGTCGCGGGTTTTTACATAGGGCATGAAGCTGTCCAGTCGTTCGAGGCAGTCGACGTTCAACGGCCCACCGCGTGCGCCGTTCCGCACACTGGCGCGAGGCCACTTCGACTGGCAGCATGGTACGGCACGAATCGGAATCGGAGACGGAATGCGGATCGGACTTTTGACGACGGCGATCGGCGCTGTGCTGGCGTTGAGCGCATGCGGCCCTGCGCAGACTTCGGGGCAGACTTCGGGGCAGGCGGGGGCGAACGCGCAGGTGGCGGTTGCGCCAACGGCGAAGAGCGACTGGGCCGGGTTCCGCGATGGCTTCATCGACGGCTGGTTCAAGATCGATCCGGCGAACGCGGTCTATCAGGGCAAGCATGAATATGACGGCGGCTTGGGCGACTGGAGCGCGGCGGGGCTGAAGCGGCAGGCGGACTTCCTGCATGGCGCGATCGACAAGGCGGGGGCGTTCAAAGACCTGAAGCCCGCCGAGGCGTTCGAGCGCGACTATCTGGTGCAGGTCGCCAAGGGGAAGCTGTTCTGGCTGGAGGATGCCGACCAGCCGCATCACAATCCGGCCTGGTATGTGAGCGCGGGGCTCGATCCGAACACGTATATCGCGCGCAACTATGCCGATGCGCCGACGCGGATGAAGGCGCTGACCGCGTTCCTGCAGAAGATCCCGGCGGCGACGGGCAACATCAAGGCGAACCTCAAGACGCCGATGCCGCTGAGCTACGTCAATTACGGGACGGCGGCGTTCAACGGCTTTGCCGACTATTATGCTGGTGACGCGGTGAAGGCGTTCGCGGGCGTGAAGGACGCGGCGGCGCAAAAGCAGTTGGCGGACGCGGCGCAGGCGGCATCGACAGCGATGCGCGATCTGGGGACGTGGACCGAGGGCCAGCGGGCGACTGCGACGCAGGATTTCGCGCTGGGGGCGGACAAGTTCTCGCGGATGGTGGCGATGACCGAGGGCGTCGATACGCCGCTCGACCAGTTGGAGGCGGCGGGTGTCGCCGACCTGAAGCGCAACCAGGCGGCGCTGGCGCAGGCGTGCGGGGTGTTCGCCAAGGGGCTGTCGATTACCGCGTGCATGGACAAGATGAACGCCAACAAGCCGGTCGGCGGCCCGGTCGCGGAGGCGCGGCGCCAGATTCCGACGCTGCGCAAGTTCGTGATCGATCACGACCTCGTGACGATCCCGGGGACCGAGCAGGCGCTGGTCGAGGAATCGCCGCCGTATAACCGGCAGAACTCGGCGTATATCGATCCGCCGGGGCCGTTCGATAAGGGCGTGCCGTCGATCTACTATATCTCACCGCCCGACCCGAGCTGGAGCAAGGCGGTGCAGGACGCGTTCGTGCCGGGCAAGGACGACCTGTTGTTCACCTCGGTGCACGAGGTGATGCCGGGGCATTTCGTCCAGTTCCTGCATGCGAACCGATCGCCATCGCTCTTTGGGCGGCTGTTCGTGGGGTATGCGTTTGCCGAGGGGTGGGCGCATTATGCCGAGGAGATGATGTGGGAGGCCGGGCTCAACAACGGCGATCCGGAGACGCATGTCGGGCAGATCTCTAACGCTCTGCTGCGCGATTGCCGGTATCTGTCGGCGATCCGCATGCATGCGAAGGGGATGACGCAGGAGCAGTCGTTCCGGATGTTCGTCGACGAATGTTACCAGGACGAGGGGAACGCGCGGCAACAGGCGGCGCGGGGGACGTATGATCCGGCGTATCTGAATTATACGATGGGCAAGCTGATGATCCGGAAACTGCGGGCGGATTGGACTGCGACGCGGGGTGGGCGGAAGGCTTGGAAGGCGTTCCATGACCAGTTCTTGAGTTATGGTGGGCCGCCGATTCCTTTGGTGAGGGCTGCGATGATGGGGGAGGCTAAGGCGACGGCTGCGTTTTGATTTGGGAGGAGCGCGATCGTTCTCCCATCCACCCCGGCGAAGGCCGGGGCCCAATTGGGGAGCGTCGCTAACGAAGCGCAGTCCTCCGTTACGCCGACCTTTCCAATTGGGCCCCGGCCTCCGCCGGGGGGGTAGCTCTTGGGTAAGATGGTTGCGTGTCCCCAAAAGCATGTGTCCCCGCGAAGGCGGGGACCCAGACTGGGCACCCGCCTTCGGGGTGAACATTCTTCTTCTTCTGCTCCCTCTCCCCTGCGGGGAGAGGGCTGGGGTGAGGGGTAGCCAAGCAGGGCAGCGTTTGGGGCTGCCCCTCACCCCGACCCTCTCCCCGCAGGGGAGAGGGAGAAGTGGTTACCGCGCCTGTGGCGCGGGCTGGACGTCCTGCGTTTCCTCGGTCGGCGGATTGCGGATCGAGGGGCGGAGGCGGCTTAGGCTGCATAGGCCTGCCACCAGCGCTAGACCGGCGGCTACGAGCGGCGGGGTCATGCCGGCGCCTACACCCATGGCCAGGAGGGTGGCGACCAGGGTGGCGCCGGTGGTCTGGCCTACCAGCCGGACCGTGGAAACGAGGCCGCCAGCTGCAGCGGCGCGTTTGCGTGGCGCGGACCCGATGATCAGCCGCGCATTGGGTGCCATGAACATCCCGAACCCCGATCCGCACAACGCCATCCGCCACGCGATATCGAAATATCCCGGGTCCGCCGGCATGTACGCGATCAGCAGCAGCGCGCAGATCGACACTCCCATGCCGATCCCGCCGAGCAGCCCAGCCGGATAGCGATCCGACAGCCATCCCGACAGCGGCGCGACGACCATGTTCGCCAGCGGCCACGGTGCGATTGCCGCGCCGACCTCTGCCGCACTGAAGCCGTAAGCATGCGTCAGGCGGAACGGCGTCGAAAGCAGCAGCGTCATCTGCGCGATGAACGCGGTGTAGGCACTGATCGCCGACAGCGCGAGCACGGGCCGGGCGAGCAGGTCGATCGGCAGGATCGGCTTGGTCTCGCCCTGTTCGCGCTTCACGAAGAACCAGCCGATCACCACGCCGGTCAGCACGATCGCCGCCGACACGATCGGGCTGTCGCCATGCACCGCGCTTTCCGCGCCGCCGATGACGAGGCCGATCATTGCAGTACACATCACGGCGCCGAGGACGTCGAAGGGTTCGTCACGTCGGCATGGTTCGGGCAGCGCGCGGCCGAGCATGAGACTGGCGATCGCGAACGGCACCGCACTGGCGAACACCCAGGGCCAGGGCGCGATCGCGAGCACGAGGCCGCCGATGGTCGGCGCCAGTGCCGCCGAACTCGAAACGACGACCGAGTTGATGCCGAGCCCGCGGCCCAGCTGCTTCGCCGGATAGATCGAGCGGATCAGTGCCGACGAGACGCTGAGCGCTGCTGCGGCACCCAGGGCTTGCGCGGCGCGGACGATCAGCAGGAACGGCAGGCTCTTCGCGAAGAAGCAGAGCAATGTCGCAACCGTGAACAGCAGCTGGCCATATTGGTACATCCGCTTCAGCCCGATCCGGTCGCCGAGTCCGGAGAACGGGAGCAGCGCCATCGCCAGGATCAGCTGGTACACCGTGACGACGGTGACGACCGTGCTGTTGCCGACGTCGAGGTCGCGGGCGATCGTCGGCAGCGCGACGGTGGCGATGCCGCCGTCGATGATCGTCAGCGCGGTGCCCGCCGAGATCGCCGCGATGGCGATGAAGCGGCGCGGTTTGGGCAGGCCGTCCTGCATAATTTGACTTCCTTCGTCACCCCGGACTTGTTCCGGGGTCCACCCTGCCGCACACTCGCCGCGGTTTCCTATGCGGAACGGTGGACCCCGGAACAAGTCCGGGGTGACGGTAAGGAGTTGAGTATGCGGCGTATCTGGGTTGCAACGGCGGCGACGCTGCTTGCGGGAACGTCGGGCATTGCCCAAGTCGCACCGATGACCAAAACCGATACGACCGCGGCCGACCCGTATATCTGGCTCGAGGACAAGGACGGCGCGAAGCCGCTCGCCTGGGTCGAGGCGGAGAATGCGAAGACGTTGCCGCGGCTGCAGAACGATCCGCGCTACAAGACCTTCTATGCCGAGGCGCTGGCGATCGCGTCGGCGAAGGATCGCATCCCGATGCCGAACCAGATGTTCGGGCGGATCTATAATTTCTGGCGCGATGCCGATCACCCGCATGGCCTGTGGCGCTGGACCAGCGCGGCGGACTACGCGTCGGCGACGCCGAAATGGACGACCGCGCTCGATCTCGATGCGCTGGGCAAGGCGGAGGGCAAGCAGTGGGTCTGGAAGGGTTCGACCTGCCTGTTGCCGGAGGAGCGTCTGTGCTTGGTCGCGCTGTCGGAAGGCGGCGAGGATGCGGTGACGTATCGCGAGTTCGACCTGTCGACCGGCGCGTTCGTGGCGAACGGCTTCACGCTGCCGAAGTCGAAGCAGGATGTGAGCTGGATCGACAAGGATACGCTGCTGGTCGCGCGCGACTGGGGCGCGGGGACGACGACGCAGTCGGGCTATGCGTTCGTCTTGAAGCAGGTAAAGCGCGGCCAGCCGCTGACCGCCGCGACCGAAGTGTATCGCGGAGCGGCGACCGACCAGGGACCGACCGGCGCGGACGTGCTGACCGACGAGAAGGGCAACCGACTGGTCGTGATCCAGCGTCGGAAGACGTTCTTCGGTGCGGACAAGCTGGTTTGGACGCCTGCGGGAACGCGTCCGCTCGCGCTGCCCGATCGTACGTTCCCGGCGGGGATGATCGACGGACAGGTGATCTTCTCGACCAGCGACCCGTGGGGCAAGATTCCCGAGGGCGCGGTTGCCTCCGCGCCGCTCGCGGAGGTCGAGAAGGGGACGATCAACCCGACGATCGTGTTCGCGCCGGGGCCGCGCCAGTCGGTTGACGGGATGGCGCTGACCAAGTCGAAGCTGTTGCTGGTGGTCTCGGACAATGTCCGTGGCCGCGCGTCGGTCTATACGCACGGGGCAGGGGGCTGGACCGCCAAGCCGATCGTGCTGCCCGACAACGCCTCGATCGACGTGGCGAGCACGACCGATCGCAGCGACGATGCGTATCTGACGGTGACCGGGTTCCTGACGCCGACCTCGCTCTATTCGCTGAACGCTGCGACGGCCGCGGCGCCCAAGCCGATCAAGACGCTGCCGCCGAAGTTCGATGCGTCGAACGACGTCGTCGAGCAGTTCGAGGCGACCTCGACCGACGGGACGAAGGTGCCGTATTTCGTGGTGCACAAGAAGGGCATCGTGCTCGACGGGACGACGCCGACGATCATGACCGCGTATGGTGGTTTCCAGGTGTCGATGACGCCGAGCTATTCGGGAGTCACCGGCAAGCTTTGGCTGGAGCGCGGTGGGTCGTATGTGCTCGCCAACATCCGCGGTGGCGGCGAGTTTGGGCCCAAGTGGCATGACGCCGGGCGGAAGACCAAGCGGCAGGTGATCTATGACGACTTTGCCGCGGTCGCGAAGGACCTGTTTGCGCGGAAGCTGACGAGCCCGGCCAAGCTCGGCATCTATGGCGGGTCGAACGGCGGGCTGCTGATGGGTGTCGAGTTCAACCAGCATCCCGACCTGTGGAAGGCGGTGACGATCCAGGTGCCGCTGCTCGACATGATCCGGTACGAGGGGATCGCGGCGGGCGCGTCGTGGGTCGACGAATATGGATCGGTGACGGTGCCGGAGGAGAAGGCGTTCCTCGAGACAATCTCGCCGTATCAGAACATCAAGAAGGGCGTCGCGTATCCGGAGCCGTATATCTGGACGACCACCAAGGACGACCGCGTGGGTCCGCAGCATGCGCGGAAGTTCGCGGCGCGTTTGAAGGAATATCGCCTGCCGTATCTGTTCTACGAGGATACCGCAGGCGGGCATTCGGGGGATGCGGATATCGAGCAGGGTGCTCGGTTGCAGGCGTTGCAGATGACGTATTTCACGCAGAAGCTGGTCGGGGTGGCTGAGTAGGGGGTGCGGCTCCTGCCGTCTCCCGCTACTCCCTGCCGTTCTCCCGCGAAGGCGGGAGCCCAGGGTCACGAACGTTATCGCTTGTAATCCTGGGCCCCCGCGTTCGCGGGGGAGCAGTTAGCTGGCGGCTTGAACCTAGCGGCAGCGGACCTGGCTGTTGTTCTGGTCCACTGCACGCCCGGCAAGGCCACCGGCCGCTGCACCCAGCAGCGAACCGACGATCCGCGAACGGCCGCCATCGATCACGTTGCCGAGGATGCCGCCACCGGCCGCGCCGATGATCAGCCCGGTCGTGCCGTCGCTACGCTTGCAATAATATTTCCCGTCCTGGCCGGCATAGACGCGGTCGTTGGTGGACAGCGTGCGCTCCTGATAGTTCGGACCGGTGCGGTAATAGCGCGAGGGGTCGTAATTGCCTTCGTCGCGCTCGTCGGGATAAGCCTCCTGATAGCCGCCGCTGCGATCGGGCGCGGTGCGGTAGCCGGTCTGGGGCGCATAGCCGCCACGATTGCCGCTTACCGACTGGTAGCGATCGAATTCCGTGCGGAAGATCTGCAGTTCGCTGTCGAGCCGCGCCTGTGCGGCGGCGAATCGCGCATCGTCTGCCTGCGATTGGGCAAGTGCCGGCGTGGCAGCGGACAGGCACGTCGCCGCAATCACCGCAACCGTGCCGAAGAAACGCTTCATGGTCCAAATCCTTATCAGAGGGTCACACGCAGGCATGGACGGCGGCATGATACCACCGTCCACCCGGCATCAACGCGCTAATTTGCGCGATGGATTGCCGGTATCAGCGGCAGATCTGCACGCGGCGATGATTGCGCCATTCCGTGCGGCAGCGGCGATTGTTGTTCCAGTTGCGACGATCGTTGCCGCGGCCACGGTAGCGACGGTCGTCGTGACGATCGTTACGGTGATCGTTGCGGCGGAAATCGCGTCGGTCGCCACGGTGGTCACCGCGGTGATCCCCGCGGTGATCATTGTCGCGATATTGCTCGCTATGCCCGCGGTCGCGCTGTGCCTCGGCAGGAGCGGCGGCGCCGAGGCCGAGCGTCGCGAAGGCCAACCCGGCAGCGATGAGATGCGTAAACTTCATGAGATGTCCTCTCGAACCCGACAATCGGGATGCGTCGGTGATACGGCTATCGAGCGACATCGTTCCTGAACGGACTTGTCGGCTGCGGTACAGGTTTGGCATCGTTCAAGTCCTCAGATCCAACTCCATAATCGTAAAGCGACAAGCGACGGTTGACGCGCCGGCCCGAATAGCGCACGTTCCACTATGGTAATCGATAGCGTTCGACATAAAGCGTTGCGGTCGTTCGCCGAAACCGGCCGGTCGAAGGGATTGCCGGGCAATCTGGTCGATCGGTTGCGAAATATGCTGGCGTATCTCGCCGCTGTCGAAGTGGTGGACGAACTGACGGTGCCACCCAATTTCGGCGCGCATCGATTGGCAGGTGACTGAGCAGGCCTATGGTCGCTGACAGTGACGAAGAACTGGCGGATGACGTTTCGGATCAACGATGCAGGTGGCATCGAGGATCTCGATCTAGAGGATTATCACTGATGGCGATCAAGCTTCATGTGAGTTTTGCGGTTCACCCAGGTGCTTGGCTACGCGCTGAAATCGTCACGCCGCATGGATTGAGCGTGACGGACGCAGCCGCGAGACTGCGCGTGACGCGACAGGCGATGAGCAACCTATTGGGAAGCCGAGCTGGATTGTCGGCTGAAATGGCGATCCGGTTCGAGAAGGCGTTCGGTCTACAGGCTGAAACGCTGATGCGGATGCAGGCGGCGTATGATCTGGCGCAAGCGAGGATGCGTGAGGGCGAGATCGAGGTGGAACGCGTGGCGGCTTAAGCGCCTCAACATCACCTCAGATTGTTTTACATTTGGTGGGTCAACGCCTCAGATACGCGACCGGGATTTACGTTGAATTTCTGGGCCACGTCACGTTGGTGTAGCTTTGGATACCTGGCAGCAAATACCCTGATATCCTCCGCGAGTTCCGGCGTAAAATGTGCGCTTCGCACCGAGGCACGCGTGATGGGCGAATTTCGATACGTTTCGTCGGCTAGATCGTGAAGTTCTTCGATGCCGTACTCGTCTGCAATCTCACGAAGTCGAGAACGAATCTCGGGAATCGTTCGCTTGTTACCCGACATGTATCCACCTCCGACTCGAAGTCTTGAGAGATGATCTCAGAATTGACCGGAAGTTGCAAGTTTACGGAAATGCGCGAGAAAATGACTCGTCCAGCAGCGAGCGAATGTAGACGCGTTACTTCATCCTATCGTCACGAAGCTATCCATCACCCGTTTGCGCCCCGACTGCTCAAAGTCTATCTCCAGCTTGTTGCCTTCGATCTCTGCGATCGTGCCGTAGCCGAACTTCTGGTGGAAGACGCGCATGCCGAGCGACAGGTCGTCGCGGCCTTTGTTGCCGAGGCTGATGGCGCTGGATCGGCTTTCGACGACGCGGGCGGGTTTGGTGGAGAAACTGCTGCCGGTGCCGGCCGCGCTGCCTGAGGCGCGCTGCCAGCCGGGGCCTCGGCCGGTACCGCGGGCGACGTCGGCGAAGGGGTCGGCGCGGTCGGACCAGTTGGCTTGCCACAGGCTCGCGCCGCCGGACATGGTGGTTTCGGTGTCGATATGTTCGGCGGGGAGTTCGGCGACGAACCGCGAGGGGATCGACGAATTCCACTGGCCGTAGATGCGGCGGTTGGCGGCGTGGAGGATCACCGCCAGGCGGCGGGCGCGCGTGATCGCGACGTATGCGAGGCGGCGTTCCTCCTCAAGGCTCTTCACGCCGCCCTCGTCGAGCGAGCGCTGCGACGGGAAGAGGCCTTCTTCCCAGCCGACCAGGAACACCGTGTCGTATTCGAGGCCCTTGGCGGCGTGGATGGTCATGATCGTGACCTGTGGGTCCTGCGCGCCGCCCTCATTGTCCATCACCAGCGAGACGTGTTCGAGGAACGCACCGAGCGAGTCGTATTCCTCCATCGCGCGGACGAGTTCACTCAGGTTCTCCAGCCGGCCGGTGGCCTCGACCGACTTTTCCGCCTGGTACATCGCGGTGTAGCCGCTTTCGTCGAGCAGCTGGCGGGCGAGTTCGGCATGCGGCAGGTCGCGCGCCATCTCCCGCCAGCGCGCGATGTCGCCGACCAGCCGGCCGAGCGACTTCTTGGCGGCGCCGGTCAGCTCGTCGGTGTCGAGGATACGCGCGGCGGCGGTAGTCAGCGGCGTGCCGGTGGCGCGCGCCAGCTGGTGGATGCGCGCGACCGCCTTGTCGCCGAGGCCGCGCTTGGGAACGTTGACGATGCGTTCGAAGGCGAGGTCGTCGGCCGGCTGGTTGACGACGCGGAGATAGGCGAGCGCGTCGCGGATCTCGGCGCGTTCGTAGAAGCGGAAGCCGCCGACGATCTTGTACGGCATGCCGATCGCGATGAAGCGGTCCTCGAACTCGCGCGTCTGGTGCTGCGCGCGGACCAGGATCGCGACCTCGTCCAGGCTCTTGCCCGAGCGGCGGACGATGTCGATCTCCTCGCCGACGCGGCGCGCTTCCTCGGGGCCGTCCCAGACGCCGATGACTTTCACCTTCTCACCGACGTCGCGCTCGGTCCAGAGCTGCTTGCCGAGGCGACCGCCGTTGTTGGCGATAACTCCGCTCGCGGCGCCGAGGATGTGCGGCGTGCTGCGGTAATTCTGCTCGAGGCGAATGACCTTCGCGCCGGGGAAGTCGCGTTCGAACTTCAGGATGTTCTCGACCTGCGCGCCGCGCCAGGAATAAATCGACTGGTCGTCGTCGCCGACGCAGGCGATGTTCTTGCGCTCCTGCGCGAGCAGTCGCAGCCAGAGATATTGCGACGAGTTGGTGTCCTGATACTCGTCGACCATGATGTATTTGAAGCGCTGCTGATACTGCGCCAGCACGTCGCGGTGCGTCTTCAGGATGACGAGCATGTGGAGCAGCAGGTCACCGAAATCGCACGCGTTGAGCGCGATCAGGCGCGCCTGATATTGCTGGTACAGTTCGCCGCCGCGGCCGTTGGCATAGCGTTCGGACTCGCCCGCATCGATATCGGCGGGGACGAGACCCTTGTTCTTCCACTGGTCGATCAGCCCGGCGAGGCTGCGGGTCGGAAAGCGCTTCTCGTCGATGTCGGCGGCGAGGATCAACTGCTTGAGTAACCGCAACTGGTCGTCGGTATCGAGGATAGTGAAGTTCGATTGCAGGCCGACCAGCTCAGCGTGACGGCGCAGCATCTTCGCGGCGATCGCGTGGAAGGTGCCGAGCCAGGGCATTCCCTCGACCGCGTCGCCGACCAGGCGCCCGACGCGCTCGCGCATCTCGCGCGCGGCTTTGTTGGTGAAGGTGACCGACAGGATCTCAGACGGCCACGCCTTTTTCGTGAAAATCAGGTGTGCGAGCCGCGCGGTAAGCGCCGCGGTCTTGCCGGTGCCGGCGCCGGCGATGATCAGCACGGGGCCGTCGGTGGTCAGCACCGCCTCGCGCTGCGGCGGATTGAGGCCGCGGAGATAGGGCGGTTGGCTTTGCGCGTCGGACGATTGGGCGATCTGGTTCACCGGTGAACAGGTAGGGAACGGCAGCCGATCGGGCAACCGCCGAAACGTCGCGAAAGCGACACGCGGGCGTCACGGAGAGCGTCTAGGGCGTGCGCAGCGACGTGGTTCGTCGTCGGAGAAGGCGCATTCAGAAAGGCCTCCCGATGCGCAAGCGCCGTCGCCCGCAGGCGATCGCGCATGCGGACCGCAGGAGCATTGAGGACATCATCATGAAGATTTCGATCAGCGTCGCTTCGGCGGCGATCGCCGCCGCGTGCCTGTTTTCGACTGGCGTCTCGGCAAGTCCGGCGCGCGAGCCCGTATCCGTACGTGTGTCGTTTGCCGGCCTCGACATGTCCAGCGAAACCGGACGGACGCGGTTCCAGCGCCGGATGGCATCGGCGATCAGCAGCGCGTGCGCGCCCCGTATCGCCGGTCTGAAAGGACTGTCCGATTCGCAGCAATGCCGTCAGGAGATGACCGCGGATGCGAGCACGCAGATCGCCAAGATGTTCGTGCGCGATGGTACGCAGTTGGCGAGCATTCGCGCGGGCCGTTGAACAGGGGGCAGGCGGGGCGGCCACGTTGCCGTCCCGCATTGACCTATATTACTCAGACTTGATGCGGCGTTGTCATAAGACTGTCATGCTAAGGGCCGAATGCAAACCATTATGGCTAGTTCAACATTGATGCCCGACGCGATCACGGCCGACACGGGCGAGTCGATCGCCAGCCTGCGGTCCGCGCCGTCGGGTCCGAAGCTCGATCATTCGATTCACCCGTCCGGCCGCTGGCTGTTTCTCGCGGTCCTGATCGGCGGGCTCGCCTATGCCGGGTTCAGCATCGCGACCGATACCGCGCAGGTCGGCGAGACGCTGGCGGGCGGGGCATTCGCCTTCCTCGCGCTTGCACTGCTGATCGCGCTCGGGTTCGAGTTCGTGAACGGGTTTCACGATACCGCCAACGCGGTCGCGACCGTCATCTACACGCATTCGATGCCGGCTCCGCTTGCCGTGGTCTGGTCGGGATTCTTCAATTTCCTCGGCGTGATGCTGTCGTCGGGCGCAGTCGCCTATGCGGTCATCACGCTGTTGCCGGTCGACCTGATCCTCAACGTCGGCAGCGTCGGCGGGTTCGCGATGATCTTCGCGCTGCTGCTGGCGGCGATCGTGTGGAACCTCGCGACCTGGGCCGCCGGATTGCCCAATTCGTCGAGCCATGCGCTGATCGGGTCGATCCTGGGTGTCGGCCTGGCCAACCAGATCATCAACGGCGGCACGGACGGCACCTCGGGCGTCGACATGGCACAGGTGTGGAAAGTGCTTTCCGCGCTGGCGTTCAGCCCGATCGTGGGTTTCGCGGGCGCGCTGCTGATGCTTCTCGTGATGAAGCGGTTTCTGCGCGATCCGAAACTGTACGAGGCGCCGAAGGGGGCCACGCCGCCGCCGCACGGCATCCGCGCGTTGCTGATCGGGACATGCACCGCGGTCAGCTTCGCGCATGGCAGCAACGACGGGCAAAAGGGGATGGGGCTGATCATGCTCATCCTGATCGGATGCGCGCCGACCGCCTATGCGTTGAACCGGACGATGCCGGAGAGCGCCATGCCGGCCTTCGTGCAGGCCGCCCGCGATGCTTCGACGGCGTTTGTGGCGCATGCGAACGGCGCCCCGACAGACGTCGTCGCGGCGCGTACCGAAGTGACGCGCGCGCTGAAGACCAAGCACGTCGCCGATCCGGTCGTCTACGGCGCGTTGTCGACGCTGTCGGACGACGTCTCGACACGGATCGCGGGCTATGGTTCGCTCGGTAAGGTTCCCGCCGCGGCGACGCCGAACCTGCGCAACGACATGTACCTGTTACTGGATACGACCAAGCTGATCACCGCCGATACGGCCGCCCAGAGCCGCTTCACCGCGCGGGAGATCACCACGCTTAAAAGCTATAGCGGACAGCTTGAGCAGGGCACGCGCTACATCCCGACCTGGGTCAAGATCTCGGTCGCGCTGGCGCTTGGGCTCGGGACGATGGTGGGGTGGAAGCGGATCGTGGTCACGGTCGGCGAGAAGATCGGCAAGTCGCATCTGACCTACGGCATGGGCGCGTCGGCCGAACTGGTGGCGGCGGCGACGATCCTGCTGGCGGTCCGTTACGGGTTGCCGGTGTCGACGACGCACATCCTGTCGTCCGGCGTTGCGGGTGCCAGTGTCGCCAACGGCGCAGGATTGCAGCGCAGGACGGTGATGAACATGGCGCTGGCCTGGGTGATGACCTTGCCGGTAGCGATGCTGCTGTCGGGCGGCCTGTACTGGCTGCTGCTGATGCTGGCGCACACGCTGGGGTATTGATCGGGATACCTGACGAACGTCGTTACCCAGCGTAATTCGCGCTCGGTTGCGTGGCTCTGGATCCTGACTTTCGTCAGGATGACGGTGTTCGTCAGGATGACGGTGTTCGTCAGGATGACCGGGTTGGTCAGCATGACGGTGTTGCGGTAGGTCGGCTGTGTGCGTGCCTGTGGCGTGGAACCGCTGTTGACCCGATAGGTTGGCCAAGCATGCACCTACGATGCTCGATCTGCGGAAATTGGGACTGGCTGACGCGCGGCGAATGGACCGAGTGTAGCCATTGCCGTTTGATGGTCCGCGACGTGGCCGAGGTCGCTACGGCTGCCGGAGAGGTCAGGGCTCGGCTTCGAAGCGGCGTTGTCGACCTTGACCATCAGCCGGCGGCGCGGTGGATGCTGGACCCTGCGGGGCTGCGCAACGCCGCGTGGCGGTTTGGGTACGACGTCGAACCGATCGCTGTCGGGGCTGGCGAAATCAGGTTTCCATACAATTATCGGCCGGCGAGCGCCCATGCCACGCCTGCCGTCACGACCGCTCACCAAATCGGTCTCGGCATGATCGCGCGCGCGCGCGATGCCGATGATATCGTCGCGCTGGTGACGCTGTTGCGTGACGACTTCACGAGGATCGTCGTGCTGCTCGATGGTGATGCTAGCGAGGCGGACTCACTCTCCGCGCGAATGCCCTGGGTCGAGGTCGCGCATCATCCGCTCGACGGCGATTTTGCCGGGCAACGCAACCGTCTTCAGGACATGATGCAGACCCGGTGGGTCCTGCAGATCGATACCGACGAGCGCCCCGACGACGCGTTGATCGCGGCGATCGGCTGGCTGGCGGCGGCGGCCGATCGTGACGGACTGCGTTCGCTCGGGCTGCCGCGCCGCAATCTGGTCGATGGCGTGCAGTCGGCGTCGTATCCCGATATCCAGTACCGCCTCAATCGCAGCGACATCCGGTTCGCCGGGCGCGTTCACGAGCGGCCGGTCGTCCCGTTCGTCGAGAGTTCGCTGGCGCTGGCCGGCGCGCTCGAACACCGGCTCGACGGGGAGCGGGTGCGTGAGCGGACGCGGATCTACGAGGCGATGTCGACTGGGGCAGGGAGGGCGCAAGACGAGGCGTTGCTGCTCGCGCCGTTCGATCCGATCGCGGTCCGGTAGAGCGCGGTGGTCTGCGCGGCCAAGGTGTCGCGTGCGAACATGCCCGCCGCCGTGCGGCTTGCCGCGGCATAATGCGCGCGGAGGTGTGGGTCTTCGATCAACCGCTGTATCTGCGTTGCGAGATCGTCGCCGGTGCAGTGTCGTGCTAAGAGCCCTGCGCCGCTGTCGCCGATGAACAACCGTGCGCTTGGGTCTTCCGCGCATGCGACCACCGGTCGGCCGAATGCCATCGCCTCCTGATAGACGATCCCGAAGCTTTCGTACCGTGACGGCGCGACGACGACGTGCGCAGCTTCGATGAGATCGTGGAGCAGGGGCTCGTCGACACGGTGAAGACAGGTCAGGCGCGCGCGGGCCGATGCCGGCAGCGCGCCGATCTCCTCTGCCGGAACACCGACGATCGTCAGGCGGAAATCCGGCATACCGGAATCGGCCCGGCGCGAAAGAATACGCAGTGCCATGATCAACGCGTCGAAGCCCTTGCGATGCTCGTTGCGGCCGACGAACAGCAGCGCGATGGGCTCGTCGGTCGGATAGCGGGCGGCCTTGCCCCGAGCGACGATTTCGGGCGGCAAACTGAGGCCAATCACCGCGTGCCGTCCGTTCGCATCCGGGGCGGGGACGCCATACAGCGCCGCGATCTTGTCCCCGTGGGCGGCGGTGTTCGAAATGCACGCCTTGCTGCGACGCCCGGTGACCCGTTCCGCGAGCATGGCGACAGACCGATCGAACCGATCGCGCAGGCTGGTGACCGTTGCAGCCGTGCTTGCGGCCGGCGTCGAGTTGCGCGTCACCAGCGGGACGGGGCCTGCGAGCGCGATCGCCAGACCCGGCGCGTACCAGTTGGTCGCCTCGACCACGTCGAACGGATCGCGACGATGCTCGCGGACGAGCGCAGCGCGAAAGGCGAGCGGCGCCACGATATGACCAAGCCCGGGCATTTTGCGCAGCCACGCGGCGAACGATCGCTCGCGCAGGCCGCAGCCAACGACGTCCACGCGGCCGTCTTTCTCGCGATTACGGCGGTCCATCGTAAAAATAACGGTATCATGGCCGGCATCCGCCAACGCGTGCGCGATCTCGCGCGCGGCGCGGGTAAGTCCACTGTTTTCAGGGGGATACGCCCAGGTCAGCAGGGCAATTCTCACGACGTGATACTCCGCGGTCGATGGAACGTATCAACCTGCGTTAATACCACGACTTTTCGATTCATCGACGCGGAACCCGGCAACCCGTCGAGCGGTTCCATGAACGACCGTTTGGTCCTTGAGTTAATCTCGAATGAACGGGGGGCGGGTGTTCGTACTTCATATTGCGTTGCAAGGGTGTCTGCGCGCAACCGACGTTGAATACGGAATTACCGCCGATACGGGAGGCCATATCCGGTATCTCCTCGATCTCGTCGCCGCCAGTGGCCGCCATCCCGAGATCGACCGGATCGAGATCGTCACCCGCGCCTTCCATCATGCGGTCTATGCGGAATGCTATGCACAACCGATCGAGACGATCGACGGAGCGACGCGGATCGTCCGCCTGCCGACTACCTCCGCCGCGTATCTGGTCAAGGAAGACCTCTGGACCGAGCATGACAGCCTGGTCGAGGCTCTGGTGGCGCATATCGCGACCCTCGATCGCGTGCCCGACGTCATGCACGCGCATTATGCCGATGCCGGCCTGATCGCGGCGCGGGTATCGCTTCGAACGGGCATTCCGTACGTTTTCACCGCACATTCGCTCGGCCGCGTCAAACTGGCGGCGTTCGATCGCGCCTGTGACGAGACGGCGGGGCTCGATCGTCGGATTGCGATCGAGGAGGAGGCGATCGCCGGCGCCGCCGCGATCATCGCGTCGTCGCGGGACGAGGCCGAAGTGCAATATGCCGGTTACGCGGCCTATGATCCGGGGCGGATCCGCGTGTTCGCGCCGGGCAGCGACCTGAAGCAATTTGCGAATTGTCGGACCGATACGCGGGTCGACGCGCTGATCGACCGGTTCCTGAGCGATCCTGCCAAGCCGGTGATCCTGGCGATCGCACGGCCGGTGACCAAGAAGAACCTGGCGGCGCTGGTTCACGCTTACGGCCGATCGCCCGCGCTGCAGGCGGCGGCGAACCTCGTGATCCTGGCGGGCACGCGCGACGACATCACGACGCTGGAGCCCGAGATCCGCGACAATCTCGCCGAACTGCTCCAGTTGATCGACCGCTACGATCTGTATGGCAAGGTCGCGTATCCCAAGCATCATCGTCCCGACGACGTCGCCGCGGTATACGCCTATGCGCGCACCCGCCGCGGCGTGTTCGTCAATCCCGCGCTGAACGAGCCGTTCGGGTTGACCTTGCTGGAGGCGGCGGCGAGTGGGTTGCCGGTGGTTGCCACCGACAGCGGTGGGCCCAACGATATCGTCGAGACTTGTGGGAACGGGATTCTCGTCGATCCGCGCTCGCCCGCGGCGATTACCGACGCGATCCAGACGATCCTGTCCGATCCGGCGCTGTGGACGCGCTATTCGGCGGCGGGGTCGGTCGCGATCCGTGCGTATGACTGGGATCGTCATGTCGCGCTGTATGCCGAGCTGTTGGGCGACGTGATCAGCGCGGCGCGGCCGGCGGGGGCCCGGACCACGCCCGAGCTGTTGCTGGTCTCGGATATCGACGGGACGCTGATCGGCTGTTCGGACGGGGTCGGAGCCTTCGCCAAATGGCATGCAAACCAGAGCGACGTGGCGTTCGCGGTCGCGACCGGGCGCAGTTTCCACAGCGCGATGGCGGTGCTCGGCCAGCACGACGCGCCGCGGCCTGAAATCCTGATCACCTCGGTCGGTTCGGAAATCTATTATCGGACGATCGGCAGCGCGAAATACGACCGCGACACCGAATGGGACGGGATCATCGCCGCGGGCTGGGACCGCGAGGCGGTGGTCGAGCTGGTCGGACGTCACGCGGGGCTCACTCCACAAAGCCCGCTCGAACAGCGCCGCTTCAAGCTGAGCTACTTCGCGGACGGCGACCTGGCCGCGGCGGAACGGGTCCGTGCGCTGTTGGCGGAACACGGCCACAGCTGTTCGATCATTCAGAGCCATGGACGGTATCTCGACATCCTGCCGCATGCCGCGTCGAAGGGCACCGCGGTCGAGCATGTCCGGCGCAGGCTCGGGCTCGACCCGCGGCAGGTGATCGTTGCGGGGGACAGCGGCAACGATATCGAAATGCTACGATCGTCGTGCCATGCGATCATCGTTGCCAATTATTCGGACGGTCTAGGCACGCGGCGTGATCTGGCGCACGGTTATGTCGCGGTGGATCATCACGCGCGCGGGGTCATCGAAGGCGTGGCGTATTTCCGCGGTACTGCCGGGATCAGGATGGCGTCTTGAGCGACGGTTTCGGTGAACGGGCTGGCGTCAGCGTTCTGACACTCGTGCGCGGGCGGCGGACGCATCTGGTCAACCTGATTGCCGGGCTCAACGAATCGACCGTCCAGCCCGACGAACTCGTGGTCGCTTATATGCAGCCGGAAGCACATGGCGATCTGCCGCCGACCGCCTTTCCGGTTCGCGCGGTGTTCGTCGCGGGGGACGAGATGCCGCTAGCTGCGGCGCGCAACCGGGCGGCCGGGGCGGCGATCGGCGAGCAGCTGATCTTTCTCGATGTCGACTGCATACCGGCGCCGACTCTGGTCGAACGTTATGCAGCCACTGGGAGCGAGCCGGGCGGGATACGGCTGGGCGAGGTGCTGTATCTGCCCGCCGGCGCGGTGGACGGCGGGCTCGACTGGGCAGCGCTTGACCGGATCGGGCAGCGGCATCCTGCCAAGCCGCGGATCACCGTCAATGACGTGCGGCCGACGCCATCGCACGGCGAGCTATGGGGATTGTCGTTTGCGATCTCGGCGACGGACTGGGCGAAGGCAGGCGGCATGGACGAACGCTATGTCGGCTATGGCGGCGAGGAGACCGACTTCGCCGCGCGGCTGGAACGCGCGGGCGTGGCGATGTTCTGGGTCGGCGGCGCAAGGGCGTACCATCAGCATCATATCGTCCATACGCCGGCCTATCAGCATTTCGACGCGATCGTCCGCAACGCGCGGCTGTTCCGCGCGACCTGGGGGCGGTGGTGCATGGACTATTGGCTGGGTCACTTCGCCGAGCATGGCCTGATCGACTGGAATGCCGACACGATCACGGTCCGGCGGCAGCCGAGCGCCGACGAGATCGCCGCGTCCCGAATGCCGCCCGACACGCTGTTCAGCTAGGGTCGGTCGCCCAGAGCGACGTGGCGAGCCCTTCGAGATAGTCCGCCGCGACCTTTGCGGCGTCCGCATCGTATAGGTCCGACAGCGCAGAAGGGTCGAGCGCCTTGGCCGCGTCGAGGATCCCGCGCCACGGGGCGAGTGCGCCCGGCCATGCGGGCAGCGCGACCGCGGCGCCGAGTTCGGCCAGCCGCTCCGCCTTGCGCGTCTGTTCGCCGAAATAGCGCCATTCAGGTGCGCAGACATACGGCCGACCGACGCGGGCGATCTCGTGCACCGTGTTGTCGCCTGCCGAGGCGATGACGACGTCCGCCGCGGCGATGTGGTCGGTGACGCCGGGCACCCAGCCGCGCTCGACCAGGTTGCCGAAATCGGTCTCGTGGCCTTCGCGGTGGACCGGCCCGAGCACCAGCCACAGCGCATCCGGCACGGCGCGCGCGGCCATCGTCAGGGGGGCGTAGGGCGTGCCCGCACCACCGCCGCCGGTAAGCACGACGATGATCTCCTGATCGGGATCGAGACCGAGTTTGGCGCGCGCCTCAGCCTTGGTCGGGACCGCGTCGACGGTGGTGCAGAGCCCGCCTGCGTAACATGTCTTGGCGCGAACCCAGTCGGGGGTATCGTCCTGTTCTAGCGGTTCGCCGAACGGTGCGAGCAGTCCGACGCTAGCCTGATACGCGCCGAGATGGCCGATATCGAGCCGGTCGCCGTGCATCCGGATGCTGATCGCGGGGACGCTGGCGATCCGGGCGAGAAGCGCGATCTCGGCGGAGACGTCGACGACGAACAGCGCGGGATCGACATCGTCGAGATGGTCGACGATCGTCCGCATTGTCGCCCGCGTCTTCGCGACGCCGAGCGGAACGCAGTGCATGACGTCCGGGGTCGCCTGCGCGAACAGGCCGGGGGTGGGCACCGGCGCGCCGATCATGTCGGGCAGCGCGGCGATCGTGATCGGCCGCTCAAAGCCGTCGAACAGCGAGGGCTTGGCGGTCAGGATCGTCACGGCGCGTGTCGCCGGCAGCTCCCGGATGATCGCCATGGCGCGGTTCGCGTGGCCGCGGCCCTGATGATGGATGAAGAACGTGATCGGCTGGCTCATGGCCAACCCTAGCGCGATCGGCGGGCGTGCGCGATGCCGTCGATCAGTCTGATTTTTCGGGGTGGGCGGACAGACCGAAGGCAGCCTCGACCTCGGGATCGAGCCAGGCGGCGATGTGGTCGACATCGCTGCGATCGAGATCGGGATAGGCGGTGGGGACATAGTGCTCGTACCCCTGTCCCTTGTAGCTGGTGATCGGGACGAAGTGCGGCGCGGCGGCATGGCCAGTGGCGGCGGCGATCGCCGCAACGAACGCCGCGGGATCGCGGGAGAAGGCGTCATAGTTCAGCAAGGCGACGTTATGCGCCCGTGTGGCGAGTGCGGCCCAATGCCTGAGCTTGGCGGTGCGCTTGGCGATGCAGTTAGCGAAGCGGTCGCCGGTCTCCGGATCACGCTCGTGCAACATCTCGTCGCCGCGGACCGGATGATCGGGATCGATATATCCCATGTGATCGTCCCAATAGCTGTGCCATTCGCTACGGATGAACTGGTCGAACGGCAGCGCCTTCAGGTCGGGATGCGCATGCCAGGGCTGACGATGGAGACTGCGCGCCCAGTCGAAGGCGTTACGCGCGACGACGAGGACCAGCGTATCGTTGACGAACAGCGTCTGCGGCGGCACGAACCAATGCTTGAACCCGAACGCCTCGGTGATCTCGACGTCGGGGACATTCGCCTCGATCGTCCGCGTGACGATGTTGGTGCCGCTGCACCGCTGACCATAGACCTGGATACGGGTGATCGGCACGTCGCCGCGTCTGACGATTCGAAGCCCGGGCAAGGGCTGCAGCCAGTTCAAGGACTTGCAGGGCGGTTTCGCGGTCGTCGACATGATACCCGTGCCGCTAGCGCCGACGCACGCGCGGTACAACATCGACGTGCCCGGGTAGGCGCTATGTGACCGGTCGTCCCTCGTCGGCGAAGGCTGCGGCGACGGCCGCCGCGCTTGCCAGGACGCCGTCGACGCGGCGCACGCCGAGCAGATCGGCCATCAGCAGCCGGGCAGCCTCGGGCGCGGTTTCGATGCGCGCGAGGATCGCGAGCATCGCCGCCTCCGCCGGCGTCATCCGCGCGCAACAGCATGGCGCGATCGCGATGGTTCCCGACGACGTACCGGCGAGATCCGCCATCAACGCCCGCAGCAGGACGAGTGGCCGCCGGAAACTCTGGCCGAACGCGGTGAACATGGTGTGCGCGGCACGGGCATCGCCGAGCCCGTTGGCACCCATCCGCCGCATCGCGAACAACGCGATCCGCGCATTTTCGCAGTCGGGCAGCGCATGCGGGAGCAGGGCGGTGGCGGTTCGAACATCGGTCATTCACACGACTCCGTGGTGGTCGCGCCAAACTCGCTCGTTCGTTATTGCTAGTCAATAGCAATAAGCGGTCAGTCCGGCAGCTGGTCGTTTCCGACAAGCGCTTCGCCCGCAATATACAGCGATCCCGCGATCAGCACGACGCCCGGACCTTGCCCGGACAGGCGATCGAGCGCTTTGGAGATGCCGGGTGCGACATCGCCGGCGACGCCGTACCGCGCGGCGATCTCGACCAGCGCCTCGGGGGCATGATGCGCATGACCTTCGACCGGAATGGCGATGATCCGGGTCAGCGACGGTGACAGGATGCGCAGGACGGCGTCGGCATCCTTGTTCGCGAGCATGCCCATGACGAGCGTGACGGGGCGTCCTTTTGCGAGGCGGCGCAACGCCATCTCGACGGGCTTGGCGGCGTTGGGATTGTGCGCGCCGTCGAGCCAGAGTTCGCTGCCGTCGGCCAGTTTCGCGAGCAGCGGGCCATCCGACAGCCGCTGCATCCGCGCCGGCCAGTGCGCCCAGTCGGCGGCGGCGCGCATTGCGGCTTCGGGAATTTGCAATGCGCCCTGGTGACGGAGCATCGCGATCGCGAGTGCGAGGTTGCGCGACTGATGCGCGCCGACGAGGCGGGGGCGGCGGGTGACGACCGAGAAGCCGGTATCCTCGTAGCGGACGGTCGTGCGTGCGGTCTCGCTGGTCCACGCGGTGCCGCGTGCCATGACGGGGGCGCCGGCCGCTGCGGCGATGGCGGCGACCCGGGCCCGTACGGCCTTGGGATAGTCCATCGTGATGAGGGGGATGCCGCGCTTGGCGATGCCCGCCTTTTCGCCGGCGATCTGCAGCAACGTGTCGCCGAGGAACGACTGGTGATCGATACCGAGTGCGGCGATGCCGGTGACGACCGGGTTCGCGATGACGTTGGTCGCGTCGAGCCGGCCGCCGAGACCGACTTCGACGATCGTCGCCGCGGCCGGCGTGCGTGCGAAGGCGATGAAGGCGGCTGCGGTGGTGACTTCGAAGAAGCTGGCCTGAAGGTCACCGGCATGGTCGAGCACCTCCGCCAGCAGCGCAGCGAGCGCATCGTCCTCGATCAGCGATCCGGCGAGGCGGATGCGTTCGTTGAAGCGGACCAGGTGCGGGCTGGAATAGACGTGGACGCTGTGGCCGGCCGCCTCGATCGCGGCACGCAGGAACGCGCAGGTCGAGCCCTTGCCGTTCGTGCCGGCGACGTGGAACACCGGGGGCAGGCTGAGGTGCGGGTCGCCTAGCCGCGACAGCAAGGCGGTGATGCACTCAAGACCGAGGATGTCCGCGCCGGGCGACAGCGCAGTCAGCCGGTCGAGCTGGGCTTGGACGGCGGGCGAGGAGGACGTCGCGTGGTCGGGCATTCTAGCTCCCTCTCCCCTCCGGGGAGGGGGCTGGGGTGAGGGGCAGTTCCGGGCGTCGCGCTGCTGGGCTGCCCCTCACCCCGACCCTCTCCCCGGCGGGGAGAGGGAGTAGGTTATGCGGCTTCGCGGGCGCTGAGATACCCGATCACGGTGCCGAGCTGTTCGCGCAGGTCCTTCCGATGCACGACCATGTCGATCATCCCGTGGTCGAGATAATATTCCGACGTCTGGAAGTCCTCGGGCAGCTTCTCGCGGATCGTGCTTTCGATCACGCGGCGACCGGTGAAGGCCAGCGTCGCCTTCGGTTCGGCGATCTGCACGTCGCCGAGCATGGCGTACGCCGCCATCACGCCGCCCGAGGTCGGGTCGGTCAGGACGACGATATAGGGCAGGCCGGCATCGTGGAGCATCTGGATCGCGACCGTGCTGCGCGGCATCTGCATCAGGCTGAGGATGCCCTCCTGCATGCGCGCGCCGCCCGACGCGGTGAAGATCACGTACGGCACCCGGTCCTCGATCGCCGCCTCGACGCCGCGCACGAACGCTTCGCCGACGGCCAGACCCATCGAGCCGCCCATGAAGCCGAAATCCTGCACGCCGACGACGACGCGGTGGCCGTCGATGCTACCACGCGCGTTGACCAGTGCGTCCTGTTCGCTGCTGTCGGTGCGCGCGGCCTTGAGGCGGTCGGTATAGCGCTTCTGGTCGCGGAACTTCAGCGGATCCTCGGGCACCTTCGGGGCGGGGAGTTCCGAACAGCTGCCCTCGTCGAACAACTGGGCAAAGCGGATCTTCGGCCCGATGCGGTCGTGATGATCGCATTTCGGGCAGACATGGAGGTTGTCCTCCAGCTCCTTGGTGAAGATCATCTGCCCGCAGCCCTTGCACTTGTGCCAGAGATTCTCGGGCGTCTCGCGCTTCGCGACGAAGGGCAGGACGTTGCGGACGCTGTTGAGCCAGCTCATGCGGATACTTTCCTTGCGCTCGCCACGGCCTCGGCGAGAGACTTGATATAGGCGCGAACGGGCTCGGCGGCAGCGACGCCGTGCTCTGCGACCAGTTCGACGATCGCCGAGCCGACCACGACGCCGTCGGCGACACGCGCGACGTTGGCCGCCTGTTCGGGTGTGCGGATGCCGAAGCCGACCGCGACAGGGATGTCGGTCTGCGCCTTCAGGCGGGCGACGGCGTCCTCGATCGAGGATTGCTGCGCCTGCTGGAGCCCGGTGATGCCGGCGACCGACACGTAATACAGGAACCCGCTCGCGCCATCGAGGACCGTCGGCAGGCGGGCGGCGTCGGTGGTGGGGGTGGCGAGGCGGATCAGGTCGATCCCGGCGGCGCGTAGCTGGGGCCCGAGCGCGTCGTCTTCCTCGGGCGGCACGTCGACGCAGATCACCCCGTCGACACCGGCGGCGGCGGCGGCGGCGGCGAACCAGTCCGCGCCGCGTCGGAGCATCGGGTTGCCGTAGCCCATCAGGACCAGCGGCACGTCCGGGTGGCGCGCGCGGAATGCGGTGGCGGTGGCGAGGATGTCCGCGGTGCGGGTCCCCTGGGCGAGGCTGCGGATGTTGGCCGCCTGGATCGCGGGGCCGTCCGCCATCGGATCGGTGAACGGCATGCCCAGTTCGATCGCATCCGCGCCGCCAGCGACGAGCGCGTCGAGGATCGGGCCGGTGGCCTCGGTGGTCGGATCACCCGCGGTGACGAACGCGACGAGCGCCGCGCGGCCGGCGGCGGCGGTGCGCGCGAAGGTGGCGGCGATGCGGCTCAAATCGCCACCCCGAGCGCTTCGGCGACGGTGAAGATGTCCTTGTCGCCGCGCCCGCACAGGTTGGCGAGGATGATCTGGTCCTGCCGCATCTCGCGCGCCTTTTTGGTCACCGTCGCGATCGCGTGGCTCGGTTCGAGCGCGGGAATGATGCCTTCGGTCCGGCACAGCAGCTGGAACGCATCGAGCGCTTCCTGGTCGGTCGCGCTGTCGTATTGCACGCGGCCGATGTCGCGCAGCCAGGCATGCTCGGGGCCGATGCCGGGATAGTCGAGCCCGGCCGAGATCGAATGCGCCTCGGTGATCTGGCCGTCCTCGTCCTGCAGCAGGTAGGTCTTGTTGCCGTGGAGCACGCCGGGGAAGCCGCCTGCGAGGCTCGCCGCATGCTGTTTGTCGAGGCCGTGGCCCGCCGCCTCGACGCCGAGCATCTGCACGTCGGCATCGTCGAGGAACGGGTGGAACAGCCCGATCGCGTTCGAGCCGCCACCGATCGCCGCGACCAGCATGTCGGGCAGGCGGCCGACGCGCGACAGCATCTGCGCGCGTGCTTCGGTGCCGATGACGCTCTGGAAATCGCGCACCATCTCGGGATACGGATGCGGGCCGGCGGCGGTGCCGATGATGTAGAACGTGTCGTGGACGTTGGCGACCCAGTCGCGCATGCCCTCGTTCATCGCGTCCTTCAGCGTATGCGCGCCGCTGGTGACCGGGCGGACTTCGGCGCCGAGCAGCTTCATGCGGAACACGTTGGGCGCCTGACGCTCGACGTCCTTCGCGCCCATGTAGATCACGCAGGGCAGCCCGAAGCGCGCGCAGACCGTGGCGGTGGCGACGCCGTGCTGGCCCGCGCCGGTCTCGGCAATGATCCGCGTCTTGCCCATCCGGATCGCGAGCAGGATCTGGCCGATGCAGTTGTTGATCTTGTGCGCGCCGGTGTGGTTCAGCTCGTCGCGCTTGAACCAGATTTGCGCGCCCATGCCCTCGGGCGCGGACTCGCGGAGTGCCTCGGTCAGGCGTTCGGCGTAGTAGAGCGGGCTCGGGCGGCCGACATAATGTTCGAGCAGGTCGTCGAACTGCGCCTTGAAGGCGGGGTCGGCCTTGGCGGCGCGGTAGGCGTCGTCGAGTTCGAGCACGAGCGGCATCAGCGTCTCGGCGACATAGCGTCCGCCGAACGCACCGAAATGGCCGCGCTCGTCCGGCTGGGCGCGGTAGGAGTTCGGGGCGAGGGTCGTTGGTGCGAGGGTGGTGGGAGCGTTCATAGTGGGGCGTTTAGCACTTCGTAAATCGCTGTCACCCCTTCCGTTTGATCGGGCACCACCCCGGCGGAGGCCGGGGCCCAATTGGAAAGGTTGCAGTAACCGAGCATGGCGCCTGGCAATTGCCCGTTCCCACTTGGACCCCGGCCTTCGCCGGGGTGGTGCTAGCGCGTGCCGACGGCCTTCAGAAACGCCGCGATCTTCGTTTCGTCTTTCTTGCCCGGCTCGCTTTCGACCCCGGACGACACGTCGACCAGTTCTGCACCGGTGCGGCGGACCGCCTCCGCCACGTTGGCCGGATCGAGTCCGCCCGACAGCGCCCAGGGCAGCGGATGCCGGAACCCGTCGAGCAGATCCCAGTCGAACCGCAGGCCCATTCCGCCCGGTAGCGCCGCCGAGTCGGGGGTCTTGGCATCGTACAGGATCCGGTCGGCGACGCCGGCAAACCCCTGCGACGCATCCAGATCGCCGCGCGTGCGGACGGCGACCGCGACCCAGGTCTCGATACCGAACTTCGCGCGGATCGCCGCGGCGCGGGCCGGCGTGACCTTGTGAAGTTGCAGCACGTCGAGCGCCGCCGATCCGACCGCCTGTTCGAGCATGTCGTCCTCGGGATCGACGAACACGCCAACTTTCGCGACATGGCTGGGTACGCGAGCGGCGAGTTCGGCGGCCTTCGCAAACGTCACGTGGCGCGGCGACGCGGGAAAGAAGACGAAGCCGACATGGCTCGCGCCGTGCCGAATCGCGGCGTCGAGCGTCGCGGGGGTCGAGAGGCCGCAGATCTTGGCGGTGGTCATGCTGGTTCCTTCGGCAGCAACACGTCCCGTCATCCTGACGAACGTCAGGATCCAGAGTAACGAACGTCTACTGCCATGGCTCTGGATCCTGACTTTCGTCAGGATGACGGAGCTAGCTTACAGGGTTGCGCCGATCGCGCGGGCGGCGGTGTCGGGGTCTTCGGCCTGCGTGATCGGGCGGCCGATCACGAGGATCGAGGCGCCCGAGTCGAGCGCTTGGCGCGGCGTGACGACGCGCTTCTGGTCGCCGATCTGGCCGTCCGGCAAGCGGACCCCGGGCACCACGAAGAACCCCTTCGGCCAGATCGCCTTCGCCGCTGCGACCTCGGCACCTGAGCAGACGATACCGTCGACCCCCGCCTCGCGCGCCAGTTCGGTCAGGCGTGTAACCTGGTCATGGGCATTGCCGACAACGCCGGTGGCGGCGAGATCCGACGCGTCGAGGCTGGTGAGCATCGTCACCGCGATCACCTTCGTGCCGATCGGGGCGGCTGCCTTGGCGTCTTCGAGCATCGCCCGACCGCCGCTTGCATGCACGGTGAGGATCGCGGGTTCCAGCACGCCAAGCGCCTGCACCGCCTTGGCGACGGTGTTGGGAATGTCGTGGAGCTTCAGGTCGAGGAAGATCGGCAGGCCCAGTTCCGCCATCGCATGCACCCCGGACTGGCCGTGCGCGGAGAAGAATTCGAGCCCCAGTTTGATGCCGCCGACATGATGACGAACGCGCGATGCGATCGCCTTGGCGCGGGCGAGATCGGGCGTGTCGAGCGCGACGTAGATGCGGTTGCTCATCAGGCGACGCCCGGCGGGACGGTGGTAGGCGCTGCCGAGTGCGCCGCCATGGGGGCGACCGGATCGATCGTCGATGCGACCGGGACCGATGTGACGGGATCGGGCCGCGGCGTGCGCAACTCGAACAACTCGCGCTCGCACGTCGCAAGGCGTTGCCGCAGCCGCCAGCGGATCGCGTGGTTGTAGAGCATCGTCGGCACGAACCCGAGCAAGAAGGTGACGAACAGCAGCAGCGGCAGGTTCACGTCGGCGATCAGGCCTCCCCAAAGCTGGATCTGCACGGCATTCCAGTTCGAAATCGTGAAGACTGCGGCGATGAACGCCAACAGGCACCAGAACAGGATTTTCAGGAACTGCATGCGGCCACCTCTATCGCGTCCCTCGGCGCCGAAGCGGCGATGGGTGTCCTAGAGCTACCGCCAAGCTGCCGGTTTGGCCAGTCTTGTACAGAACGAGCGTAGTTCTAACCGATTTCGGTCCGGATCTGCGCGATCAGTGGGAGGATCGCGGTCAGCCGTGGCTCCTCCTCGTCGAGGATCGCCAGAAACGCGGCGCGCTTGATCGCGGCGACCCGTCCCGCCTTCATCCGTACCGTCTTCGGCAGTGTGGAAACGGTGATGTCGATCATCCGCTCCGCACCGTGCAGACGGCCCCAGAGATAATCGTTCTCGCGGTACGCACGGCTGAAGAACGCGCCGAACGTGCCGAACTGGATGCCCTTCAAGGTCGCGTCGGCGCCGCCCGAGCGTATCGCGGTGGCGTCGTCCGGGGCGACGCGGTCGACCTTGATCGGATCGAACTCGTCGAGCCCTTCGCCCTGCAACAGCGGCAGGGTGGCGGTGTCGAAATACGGGAAACCGAGATAGGCGAGCAACATCGCGCGCCGCGCCGGCTTGGCGAGTTGAGAGAAGGCCGCGGCGAGGCGCTGATCGGTCTCCGCATCGAGCCGTGCGAGGTCGAAGGTCCGGCCGAGCGTCGCCAGCACATCCGTCGCATCGCCGCGCATCGCCCGGACCGCGTCATGCTGTCCCGCGTGCATCTCGCCGCGCATCCGATCGAGATATGGCGACAGCGATTCGTAGATCGCGTCGCGCATCGGTGCGAGTTCCGGCTCGTCGGCCTGCGTTTCGACGTCGGACAAACGGCGCGCCATCAGCCGCAACCGACGGATGCGAAAGCCGATATCGAACGTGCGCAGGAACGCGATCGACGCCGCGCTGGCACCGCCGGGGTAGTTCGAGCCGAGCTGATCCGCGCCGGTCGCCACGACGCTGGCGACGATCGCCGACCGGATCTGGGCGAGGCGGCGCGGACGATGATGACGGCCCGCGTGGAACAGCAGGCTGGCCATCGTCTCGATCACCGCGCTGCGTTTGACGTGCCCATAGGCGACGAAGCCGTATCCCGCCTTGGACGCGGCGGCCTTTTGCGCGCGCCGTCGCCACGCGACCAGACGGGGGGCGGTCGGCCGGCCGAGGAACAGCGTATGGCCGAACAGCGATTCGACATCGGCCTCGACATCGGGACGGATCGCCGTGACGATACCGCGCATCCGGTCGATCCGTGCGGAGCGTTCGGCGATCGCCTCCAAATTGTCGCGGATCGGCTGCTGGCGTGGGATATCGCTGATCGCGGCGATGATCGTCTGGAAGAAGCCGGGCGTGCCTTCGCCGCGATTGAGCCGCAGCTTGATACCGGGCGACGGGTCTATGTAGATGAAGCGCCGGTCGATCTGGCGCCGCGCCGGCCGTTCCTTGAGTGCATCCAGCGCCGGACGGAACGGTGCGTTGGCCAGTACCGACCCGTCGATCAACACCGCCGTCTCCGCAGCTTTCGCAGCGGCGTGTCGCGGCAGCACGCGCGCGAGAAAGGCGCCACGCCCTGGCCATGCGATCTTGCGGGTCTTCAGCACGTCGTCGAGTTCGGCGACGGTGAACGGCGGAAACGCACCGGGAAAGCTCGATGTCGCGCGGGCGGCGAAGGCGAGTTCCGCGCGCGGGGCGAGCGTATCGGTCGCGCTGCCGCTGTCGGTGAAGCCGACCACCAGCCGGTGCTCGGTCTCGACCACCTCGGCCGGCGAATTGAGCTGCAACCGTTCGGGATGGCCCGAGAAATCGGTCACCGTCACGAACAGGTCGAGCGGCTGACCGGGCGGCAACAGGCGGGGACCGAGCGTGCTTGCCGCCATCGCATCGAACGCGTCGAGCAGCAGGTTGGTGAAGGTCTTCCCCCCGAACGGCGGCTCGAACCAGCGCGAGCGGATGAAATGCGACAGCTTCGTCCGCACCTCCTCACGCGTCGGTTCGTCGAGTTCCTCGACCTTGTCGGTGCTGCGGCCCGCCGCCATCCACGCGAGCGGCATCGCCCAGACCTTCGACAGGCGCGACTTCGGCGCGGCTTCGGTGTCGATCAGCGCCTCGACATCGGCGGAGGTCATCCAGAGGTCGGTCAGCGGATCCAGGCTCTGGCCGGTGGCGATCGCCTGGGCGAGGAAGATGCCGTTGATCCCGCCCGCACTCGCGCCGGCGATGATGTCGGCGAGCACGCGGACGCGGATCGAGGCATGCTCCTCGATTTCCTCGAGCAGCGCGTGATAGACGCCCTGGCTACCGCCGACCGGCGTTTCGCCATCGTGGAAGGCGCGGCTCGCGCAGACCAGCCGCCAGATCTCCTTGGTAATGCCGTGCATGTAGACCGCCAGGCTGATCCCGCCGTAGCAGACGAGCGCCAGTCGCAGTTCCTTCTCGCGCATCCTACATCCCGTCCTGCATCATCGTCCGCATCGCGCTTATGTCGGCTGCAGAATAGCCCAGATCGGCAGATGATCCGATGCCTTCCGCGCCGCCGGGCTCGCATGCACGCCGCATTCGACGACGTTCAAGTCACGCGAGACCATGATGCGGTCGAGCCGTGCGACCGCCCGGCGGGAATGAAAGCTCGCACCCGTCTCGGCAAATGCATAGTCGCGGCCGAAATCGCGCAGGCACCCGGCACCTGCGCTCCATTCGTTGAGATCGCCCATCATCACGGTCGGATGGCGGTGCGCGCAATCGTCGACGTGATTGATGATCGCCGCCGCCTGCTTGCGTCGCCAGAGTCCCGACAGATCGAGGTGCATGCCAAGCACGCGTATCGTCGTACCGGCGAGTTCGACCTCGGCCATCACCGCGCCGCGCGGTTCGAGCGCCGGCAGGTGCAACGGTTCGCTCGCCACGACCCGCGCCGATTTGCGGACGAGGATGACGTTGCCGTGCCAGCCCATGCTGAGCGCGCGCAGGCCGAAATCGACCGGCTTCCAGTCGCTATGTTCTTCGAGAAGATGGTGCGGGAGGACGCAGGCCTTGGCACCGAACCGCCGATCCGCCTCCTGCAGCGCGATCACGTCGGCATCGATTTCGCGCAATACCTCGACCACGCGTTCGGGATTGCGCCGACGGTCGAGCCCGATGCCCTTGTGGATATTGTAGCTGGCGACCTTGATCATGCGTGGGGGGATAACGCCGCGTTCGCGAAATGGGTTGCGACGGTGTGCCCGCGAAACGATGAACGGATCGGTGGCGTGGTGGATCGCTCGTGGTCGATCGGGTGGTCCGACTCGGGGATCGACCCGCGTCGGACCTGGCATTCAGCTCTGGGCGACTTCGCTCGCGTCGAATTCGGCGAACGCGGCCTTCACCTTTGCGGCCTTGTCATCGTCCGCGATGTCGACCGAAACGACGATCTTGTCTTCAAGCGCCGCGTCGTTGCGCGACTCCGGCGATGGGTCCTTGCCTTCGGTATCGGATCCCGCCGTCTCGCTGCCCGCGCTGTTGGCGGCGCCGTCGGTGGTGATGAAGATGTCGGAGCGCTCGATGTGCTGCTCCTGGACGAGCCGCTCGACGGTCATTTCGGCTTCGCGGCGGGTGTCGAACTTGGCTTTGAGTGATGTGGGCATGGTAACTCCTCGGGTTATGCGGGAATGTGATCGGCAGGTGTTGCGGGATGATCGACGCTCGCCGCGACGAAATGATCCAGGAAATTCGTCAGCTCGATCCGCCGACTTGCCTCGTGTGCGAACTCGCGATCGACACCGAGCGCCCACAACACCGATCGGCGACCGGGATCGTTGTGCAGCGCGTCCAGCTGTGCGGCGCGGTGTTCGACGTCTGCGTGGGTGTCCGCGAGACCCGCCTCGATCAGGTCGGAGGACTGGCGGCGCAGCGCGATCGCGATCTCGCCGGGCGCCAGTTCGGGGTGATATTGCACGCCCCAGAAAATGCCGCCGTCGTGGTGGATCTCAGCGGCCTGGATGGTCGTGACGGCGTTGCTCGCGAGCAGGATGGCATCGTCGGGGAGGGTCTCCACCTCGTCACCGTGAATGGCGGGCGCATCCCAACTGGGGGCTCGGCCGGCGAGCAACGGGTGGTCGCGGCCTGCGTCGGTCGGTGTGATCCGACGGGCGAGGCCAGCCTCGAGCTTGCCTGGCATCTTGCGCACCGTTCCGCCTGCCGCAGCGACCGCGAGTTGCAGGCCGGCGCACGATCCGAATGACGGCGTACCCGACGCGAAGACGTTGCGCATGAAGGTGAGCTGGCGGCGGACTTCGGGGGTGTCGTCGTACACGTGGAGCGGCGATCCGGTCACGAATACCGCGTCGAACGCCGCGATCTCCGCGCTGTCGTAGATCTGCGCGTCGTCGTCGGCGGGGGCAACGATCGTGATCTTCGCGTCGGGACGGAGCTGTTCGAGCGTGGCGGCGTAGCTTTCCCCCGCACTCTTGCCGGTATACTTGCGCCGGGCGTCACGCTCGTCGGCAGTTTCGCTCTCGGCGACGAGAAAGTGCGGCACCCTGCGTCCTTCGTCCACTATCGATCAGAGAGCATCCAACGCATGGCCCGGCGTTTGGTCCGCGCTCCCGTGAACAAATATGGATCGCGCTATTTCTGCGATGCGACGGCGGGGGGGCGAGGGGACAGCCAGCCGCTATCGGCGAGCCAGTCGTTCAGCCGGTCGGGCCAGTGCAGGATCGAGATGCGGTCGGACTCGTCGAGATTGAACGCGTGATCGCTGTCCGCGTACATGTGCAGCTCGGCCGAGACGCCAGCCTTGCGCAATTGTTCGTACAGCGCGACCGGTGGTGCGGCACAACAGGCGTCGCGACTGCCGGCGATCAGGAAGGCGGGGGGCGCGGTCGCGATCGCCTTTGCCGGAATCCCGCGCGGTCCGGGGAAAACCAGGACCTGGAAATCGGGGCGCGCGGACTCGCGGTCGATCGCGTCGACCACGGGCCGGGCGGGCGGCTCGGGATTGTCGGCGATCAGCGACACCAGTTCGCCGCCGGCCGAAAAGCCCATCGCGCCGACGCGGTGCGGATCGATCCCGTAGTCGGCGGCGTGGGCACGGACCCAGCGCACGGCGCGCCGCGCATCGTCGGCAGCGTCACCCTCGACCGAATAATGCGAGCCTGGTTCGTTCGCCAACCGGTATTTCAGGACGAACGCGGTGACGCCCATGCGGTTCAGGGCGGTGGCGACTTTGGTACCCTCGGTGGTCCACACCAAGAGCTTGTGGCCGCCGCCGGGGATGACGACGATCGCGGTTCCGTTGCGGTGCGCGGGCGCGGCGGGGAAGGCGATCAGCGAGGGAGCGTGGATGTTGCGCACCCAATAGTCGCGGCCGACCTCGGCCTCGTTCCGGCTGCCAGCCGATCCGGGTGCGCCGTCCGGCCAGAGGGGGATAGATTTGTAGGTCGGGGCCGGCACCGGCGCAGGGTCCTGCGCCGCCGCCGGTATCGTCATGACGAGCGCCGAGACGGCCCAGACCCAGCGTATCACTTGGCTTCGGCCGCGGCAGCCATCGCCGCGCGGGCGGCGAGGATATAGGCCGAGGTGGTGCCGACGGTGTATTCGTTCTCGAACCACAGGAACGGCCAGTCGGTCTTCAACTCGGGAAAGTCGGGTTTGACGATCAGCACGCCCGGCACCATCCCGCCTGGAATGAAGCTGTAGTCGGCGCGGTTGTGACCGTAACCGATCAGTTTCGATTCGGTGCCGACGGTCGATACCAGCGACAGGTTGTTGGCGGGGTGTCGTCCGAGCACATAGTCGAGCGCATCGAGCGTGTAGCCGGTGCCGATCAGCTCCGGGAACGCCTTGTGCATCAGGTACATCGAGGTGCCGAAGCTGACGACCTGATTCGATCCGGCCCAGGAACCGTCGCTGATGGGGACCCCGAACGGGTTGCGCCCCTTGTCGCCATCGGCCTTCGCCTTGAACTGCTGGACTAGCGGCACGAGTTGCGCGCGATAGTCCGCATCCATGAACGGGATCGCCCGCACCGCTACACCGCCGACCCAGGCGAAATTCTGGCGGATCACGGGCAGCAACTGGCGCAAGCGATCGGCATAGACGCGGTCGCCCTTCCTGGTGATCAGCAGTTCGATCGTGGCCGCGACGTTCGCCGCCTCGGCCGAGCGCGGCGATGAGGAATCGTCGCGTCCGTCGCCCGATTTCGCGATACCGCCCTGCTGCTTCGACCACATCGCCTTTGCCGCGGTCAGCGCCTCCTTCGCCATCGCCGGATCGCTCGACGCCAGCGCGCGGGACGACGCGGCGAGGGCGGCGGCGACCAGCAGGTTGTTCGCGGGCAGATCGGTGGTGAACGCCCAGCGATCGTCCTGCGCGCCCGACGTGCCGCCCTTGCGCTCGGTCGGCTTCAACGCGGGATCGTACCGCAGGCCATCGGTCTGCGATCCCCCATCGCCGAGATGCGCGTATTGGCGCAGCGCGGGGTCGACGATGCCGACGATTGCGTGGCCGAACACCTTGTACTGCGCGAGCAGCTGGAGCGTGCCGTGGCGGATCTGCTGGACCGCGTCCTCGACGCCGTCGGGCTTGCGGATTTCTACCGCTCGCGCGCGCTCGTCGACGCTGGTCTCGTCCCAGTCGAGCCCGAACAACTCGCGCGCCCATACCAGATCGCGCACCACCGAGGCGTTCTCGGGGGTCTGGATGTCGTAGTCGCCGGCGTCCTGGAAACCGCCGACCGCGAGGCCCGGGATATGCTCGCCCGCCTTGAACGGCGAATCGAGGTTCGCACCCATCTTGTAGCCGTCGAAATGGGTAATGTTCGGCGGCGCCTGGCGCGCATCGTCGAGATGCGACGGCGCCGACCAGACGCGATACTGTTCCTTGATCCCGGCATGATCCATCTGCTCGGCGATGAAGGTGTCGAGCGAGGTCTGCCAGATGCGGTCGTACGCGTCCGCGGCGATCCGGAACGGGTTGGTCGTCTTTCCGGCATAGGAAATCGCGTAGATGCCCGGTTCGCGGACGGTCGAGAAATCGAACGCCGCATAGTCGTAGCGGGTCCAACGCCCGCGCGACTGCGTCCGGCCTCGCAGCACCGTCTTCTGGCCGCCATCGGCGGTGAGCCTGACGAGTGCGGCGTCGGCCGGTGCCTTGAAGTTCGGATCGAGTTCGATCAGCGCGACCTTGGCCCGGTTGGGCGTATAGCCCGCCTGATTGAACGACACGACCGGCGGCCGGACCCAGTTCTTCACGACGTTGGGCCGGACATGCCAGACGACGGCGTTTTCCTTCGCGCCGGCGGCGATCATCGACCGCACGACGAACCAGCCGTTCTGCGCACGATTACGCGCGTCGTAGAGCGACAGCGGCCCTTGATCCGAGGTGATCGTCACGCGCGTCAGCGGATCCTCGGGCGAGAGCGTTATCGACTTTCCGCCGCTCGCCATCGGCAGCGGATCGCCCGAGCCGTCCTTCGCCATCGGTCCGGTCGGATGGCGCGGAAACAGGCCCGGCGCGGTATCCATCAGATAGGTCTTGCCGAAATAGGCGGTCGGCAGGAAATCGAGGTTGAAGCCGGCCTTGCCCACGAGATTTGCCGGCAGTGGCTGGTCGAGATCGACCGCGATCCGGAAGCCGTCGCCCTCGGGCGTGACCTTTACCGCATAGGCCAGGTTCACGTCCTTGTAGGTGGAGCGCACGACGATCTGGTTGGGCTCGCTACCCTTGGCACGGCTGACGAAGGCGGGCACCCGCGCCCATTGTTCGGGGGTGGGATCGAGCCGGACGGCGCCGTCGGTCGCAAGACGATTGCCGTGCAGGACGATCTGAATCCCGGCGTTCTTCTCGTCGAAGAAGATCGGGCTGAACTGGTTCTGGTCGATGATCACCGAGAGCCCCTGCGCCTCCAGCGTCCCGGCGGGGGTGGCGGTGAGCGACTGGGCGCAGGCGGCCCCGGTAACGACGCACGCACCGACGGATGCGAGCAAAGCGATGAAAGCCGATTTCGGCACGAGCCTCTCCCTGATTTCGTTAGTCGTCCTGTCCGGCGGCGCGCTTCTATCGAACGCTGACGGTGCCGCCGGGTCGTCGTATTGCGGTTATTTGGCCGCCTTCAGCAGGCCGTGCATCGCCATCCAGCGGGTGAATTCGTCGAACCAGCCGGTGCTGGTCGTCGGTTTCGGGTACATGCCGAAGCCGTGGCCGCCCTGTTCGAACAGGTGAAATTCGACCGGGCGCTTGGCCGCGCGCCAGTTTTCGATCAGTCCGAACCCGGCATTGGCGAAGAACGGATCGTCCGCCGCGAGCGCGACGAACAGCGGCGGGGCGTCCGCCGGCACGGTCATCGCCGCCAGCGGGCCGTAGATGTTGCCGATGAACGCGGGCTTCGCATCGCCGCCAGCCACCGTCGTCGCCATCGTCAGCATCGCGCCGGCGGAGAAACCGACCATGCCGATGTGCGTCGGATCGACGTGCCATTCGCCGGCGCGCTTGCGGACCAGGGCAAACGCGGCGCGCGCGTCGGCGATCTGCGGCGCGAGTCCCGCCATCATCGCATCGGGCTTGGGCCGGGGCGCACGGGCGACCGTGGAGAACATCGCCGACATCGATTTCTCGAATGCCGGCATATCCTGCGGCGTCGGATTGAGCCGGTATTTGAGCACGAACGCGGCGACGCCCTTCGCGGCCAGCGCGCGTGCCACGTCATAGCCTTCGTTTTCCATCGAGAGCGTCCTGAAACCGCCGCCCGGCGCGACGATCACCGCGGTGCCGGTCGCCTTCGACGGATCGGGCAGGAACGGGGTCAGCGTGGCGATCGTGACGTTGCGCGCGAACACGCTGCCATATTGGCTGTGCCAGGCCTCGGGTGCGGTGGCGCCGGGCAGCTTGCCGGTGCCGAGGACGATCGCGTCGGTCTGCGCCGGGATCGCGATCGGTGTCATCTGGTCGGACTGTGCCTGGACCGGCGTCGCGAGGATCATGGCCGCAGCCAGACCGAGGTGCGACAGTCGAAGTCCCGCAAGGCGAAGCCCCGCGCGCGGCGCCTTGTTGCTCATCACGTGCGTCATGATCGCTCTCCCATGTGTTTTATCGTTATTGTCCGACATGTTAAAGAGAGCGCTACCATCATGCAATTCAAAGTTTTGCTACGGTAGGAGGACAGTATTCGGGCTTAATGCCGGGGTTTACGTAGCGATGACGTATTCTGGAAATGTCGACGCTCGCGACCCGCGCCGTCGTAGCATGCAAATGTCGGCGCCATTTGTCCTACTGGTCAGGGCTCGTATGACCGGAGTGCGATCGCTCTGCGGACTGCTGGCCTCAAACACCGCAAGCGGGCGAACTAGGCCCCCCGGCGGGCCATCACCTGTAGATAGGTGTCCAGCACCACCTGATTGATGGTGTCCCACAGATAGCCGGCAGCCTTGTCGTGGCCGGCCCAGCCCATCGTCTCGCGCAGGCCCGGTTCGGTGACGATCCGGCCGATCGCCGTGGCATAGCCGGCGATGTCGGTCGGCGGCACGAGAAAGCCGGTGACGCCGTCGTCGACCAGACCGACCGCGCCCGATGCGCGCGCCGCGACGACCGGCACGCCCGAGGCCATCGCCTCCAGCGTGACGTTGCCGAACGTTTCGGTGACGCTGGGGTTGAAGAAGACGTCCATCGACGCGACCGCGCGTCCGAGATCGTCGCCCGACTGGAACCCGGCAAAGACCGCAGCGGGGACGCGCTCGCCGAACCAGTTGCGGGCTGGACCTTCGCCGATCACCAGCACCTTGTGCGGTACGCCCTGCATTTCCAGCGCGCGGATGACGTCGGCAAAGACGTCCAGCCCCTTTTCCTTGACCAGTCGCCCGAGGAAACCGATCGCGACGTCGCGGTCGGCGATCCCGTGCGCGCGCCGCCAAGCCAGATCGCGGCGCGTCGGCGTGAAGCGATCATGGTTCACGCCGCGCGACCAGATCGCGGTCGGCGTCGTCACGCCCCAGTCTCGGACGATCTCGGCCATGCCGCGGCCGGGCACCAGGACCGCGTCGACGCGGTTGTAGAAGCGGGTCAGGATCTTGACCATGACGGGCTCGAAGAACGCCATCTTGTAATAGCGGAAATACGTCTCGAACCGCGTGTGCAGCGATGCGACCGTGGCGATGCCGTGGCGCCGGCCGTAGGTGATCGCGCGGTGGCCGAGGAAATCGGGCGCCGATACGTGGATCAGGTTCGGCGCGAACGCATCGAGATCGCGCCGGATCGCGGCCGGCAACCCGCGCGCCATCTTGTATTCGCCGCGTCCTGCCGGCAGCGGCAGCGATGGGACCGCGACCAGATCGCCGGTCGGCGGGAAGGCGGGCTTCGCGTTGGTCGGTGAATAGACGCGTACTTTTGCGCCCTGCGACAGCAAATAGCCGACGAGCAGATTCAGCGCCTGGTTGGCGCCGTCGCGAACGTAATTATAGTTGCCGCTGAACACGGCGATGCGCAGATCGGTGGCATGCATCATCGCGCGGATAACGCCGTGGATCGGCAAGCGCCACTAAATCCGCAACATAGCATCGTTGCCGGGCATTGATGTTCCCGTATCGTTCTCGTACATCGTCAGGATGGCGAAACCCCAGAAGCGTTACGTGTGTCAGGCCTGCGGATCGGTGTCGCACCGCTGGGCGGGGCAATGCGCTGATTGCAACGAGTGGAACACGATGGTCGAGGAGGCGAATACCGCCGCCACCCCGTTCCATTCGAAGCACAACCTTCAGACCGGCGGTCGCGCGATCCAGCTCGTCGGGTTGGATGCGGAGATCAAGCTGCCCGATCGGATGGCGACCGGCATCGCCGAACTCGACCGCGCACTGGGCGGCGGCTTCGTCGAGGGATCGGCGACGCTGATCGGCGGCGATCCGGGGATCGGCAAGTCGACATTGCTGTTGCAGGCGGCGGCGAAAATGGCGCTGGCGGGCCAGTCGGTGGCCTACGTCTCGGGCGAGGAAGCGGCGGATCAGGTGCGGTTGCGCGCGCGGCGGCTCGGGCTGGGCAACGCGCCGGTGCAGCTGGCGGCGGCGACCTCGACGCGCGACATCCTGACGACGTTGCAGACGCGCCCGCCGGCGATGCTGGTGATCGATTCGATCCAGACGATGCACTCCGACCTGATCGAGGGCGCGCCGGGCACCGTCAGCCAAGTGCGCGCATCGGCGCAGGAACTGATCCGCTTCGCCAAGGAGCGTGGGACCGCGGTGGTGCTGGTCGGGCATGTGACGAAGGACGGGTCGATCGCCGGCCCCCGCGTGCTGGAGCACATGGTCGACACGGTGCTGTCGTTCGAGGGGGAGCGTAGTCACCAATATCGCATCCTGCGCGCGATCAAGAACCGCTTTGGCGGGACCGACGAGATCGGCGTCTTCGCGATGCAGACCGAGGGTCTGACGGAGGTCGGCAACCCGTCGTCGCTGTTCCTGACGCACCGTGACGACGCGATGACCGGGGCGACGGTGTTTCCGGCGCTGGAGGGCACGCGGCCGGTGCTGGTCGAGATCCAGGCGCTGACCGTGCGGCTCGCATCCGGCGCGACGCCGCGGCGCGCGGTGGTCGGCTGGGATTCCGGGAGGCTCGCGATGATCCTGGCGGTGCTCGAGGCGCGCTGCGGACTGAGTTTTTCGAATGCCGAGGTCTATCTCAACATCGCCGGTGGCTACCGCGTGCAGGATCCTGCGGCGGATCTGGCGGTGGCGGCGGCGCTGATCTCGGCGATGGCGGAGCGGCCGGTGCCGGTCGATGCGGTGGCGTTCGGCGAGGTCGCCTTGTCGGGCGAGATCCGCCCGGTCGCGCACGGACCGCTGCGGCTGAAGGAAGCGAGCAAGCTGGGTTTCGAACGCGCGCTGGTGCCGGCGTCGATGACCGGCGAGAAGAGCGGCATGACCCTGTCGGGGTTCAAGACGCTCGCCGCGTTCGTCGACCACATGCTCGGGCGTGGGTGACAGTCGGTTCTGTCGATTGCGCAAGTTGGATTACACCGCGCGGGAGTGAATTTCCGGTGTGGAGATTGCCGCGGGCTCGCACGCTGTAGCGGTCTTTTCGGCTCCCCCGCGAACGGGGGAAATGGCTCCCTGAGTAGGAGCATAACTAGACGTTCGCCATTATTCACGACCATACCCTATCCCCTCGTGCGGGGCCGTGAATAGCTTGTATATGTTCCGCCCTTGTTCGTGGACATTCCCCGTTGTTCGGCCTATCTGGTGGGAACAATGGAGGGAACGCCATGGGCAAGCTAAACGTGCTGTCGGTCAAGAACGCAAAGCCGGGGCGGCATGGCGACGGCGGGGGCTTATACCTGCTGGTCAAGCCGACTGGTGCGCGGTCGTGGCTTTTACGGGTGCGCGTCCGTGTCGGAGACCATAGCCGCCGCCGCGACGTGGGCCTCGGCTCTGTTGCGAAGCTGACGCTAGCCGAAGCTCGCGAGGAAGCCGCCAAGCTGCTCAAGCACGCCTTGAACGGACGCGACCCGATCGCAGAGCGCGACCGCCGCGCCTTCGTTGCTAAGACCTTCCGTGAGGCCGCTCTGGCAACGCACGCGGCGAAGGCGGAAGGCTGGGCCATAAAGACCGCTGACGCTTTCCTGACGTCGATGGAGGAACACGCCTATCCGGTCCTAGGGGATTTGCTGGTGGAGCATATCGACGCGAGCGACATTGCCCGCGCGCTCAAGCCGATATGGACCGATAAGTCCGCGATGGCCGTCAAGGTGCGACACCGGATCGGCACCGTCCTTTCGTTCTCCAAGGCCTCCAAGTGGCGGACGACTGAGGCTCCGATGCGTGAGCTAGGCCACCTGCTGAGCCGTCAAGAGGCGGGCGGTGCTATGGCCTCGATGCCTTACGCCGACGTTCCCGTCTTCATGGCTGGCTTGGAAGCCCTGGCCCCCTCGGCGGGTCGGCAAGCCCTGTTGTTCGCAATCGTCACGGCGGCGCGTAGCGGCGAGGTCCGGAAGGCGCAGTGGGATCAAATCGACTTTGACAAACGCCTCTGGAACCGTCCAGCCGACATAATGAAGGGCAAGGTCGCGCATAGCGTCACGCTTAGCGAATATGCGATCGGCCTGTTGCATCGCGCCCGCGGTGACCGCGCAGAGCCTACCGGGTTTATCTTCTCGGCTCGGTCTGCAACCACGCCGCTTAGCGATATGACGCTCTCGAAGATCATGCGGGATGCGGGCTTGCCCTACGTACCGCACGGGTTCCGCTCGTCGTTCCGTGACTGGGCGGCGGAGCTTATGCCAACGATCCCTGAGGCGGTGGCCGAAGCGGCGCTGGCCCATACTATCCCTGACAAGGTGGTGCGGGCCTACAAGCGGACGCAGCTTATCGAGCTACGTCGGCAACTGCTGGAAGCGTGGGGCGTGTTCCTGGCGGGTCGATCCAACGTGGTTCCTCTCTCGAGCGCGGCACGATGACGCCGACGATCGGGGACAACCTCGTTGAAGTCGTGCGTATGCGGGAAGCCTTTGTTTCTCCCGACAACACCGGCGACCGGGAAGAACAAGCGCGCGAGATTCTGTCGATACTACTCGCCGTGGCCGGGAAGCTGGCGGGGCCTGAGGTATTGGCGGCGGCGTATGGGGCGATCGAACCCGGCGATAGGGTCAGCACACTCAGGGCCATTGTGGGGAGGGCTCGTGCAGTCGCGCCGCTGTTCGCCAGACTGCCGGAGGACGGGGCTAGCTTCTATGCGATCGCGGCCGAAGCGCTCGCAATAACCGGGGGCGATGATCCGTTGCTATTCGCGCGGTTGCCAGACCTGCGGAAGAACCCGCTGCGGCTGGCCCGTGCGAAGCTAAGCGCGCTGTTGTGGGATGCGTACCTCAAGGCGATGGGTATAGCCCCCCCTGAGCGTCACGGGGCCATCGCATCTTCATATGGGCAGGAGTGGGACACGGTTGAGCGCTGGTCAAAGCAGGTCCGCCAGAAGCTAGGCGTTAAGTTTGTGAAGTATCACACGAATGTCGCGACGATCGAAGGCGCAAACGGGCAGCGCTTTAGCTGGAGCGATCGCACCCCGTATGGCTCCGAGCCGCCGACATTGCCCTGGCAAGAGCATCTAAAGGACGCCGGGCGGGATTACAAAGCGGCGATGAACGCGAACGCGGGCCGGTAACACGGTGCAAGGTATATTTTCGGGACGTTTCATTCGGACAAAATAGCCCGATTACTTCCGTGGAATCGCGAGCCTGAGTGCCATTAGTTCGCTGTCGTCCGCCGGTATTCCCCGGCGTGTAGGAGCGGCACAATGGATCCGATTACCGTAACCATCGAGAACGCCAAGACGGCGCTCGGCATCGGCCACACCACGATCTATCGCCTGATAGGCGAGGGCAGGTTGCAAACCGTCAAGCTCGGTCGCCGCACGCTGGTTAAGACCGACAGCATCCGCCAGCTTGTCGCAACGCTGGAGGCCGCGTGACCCGCAATGGCAACAGCAACGGCACGGGCACCGAAGCCCGGTAACGCAAAAGGCCGCACTGTTCGCGCAGCGCGGCCTCTCACAAATCTCGTCAGCAACGACAGCGCAGCCAATACCATCGACGCACTATGGGCGCAACGCCTCCGCTTGCTCGGGATCCTCGGACAGCGTGCGCAGCTTATCGCCGCGATCGCGTGGGAGGTGTCGCATGGTTGAGCATCAGCGCTCCGCAATGGCACTGCTTACCGCAGGAAAGCCGCTCAAGCCCCGTGAAGGCCAGTTCCTCGGCGGCATCGCCTTTGACGCAAACCCGTTGAGCGAGAAGCAACGCAACTGGCTGGTGATCCTGCTCGCTAAGCACGGCCTACCCCCATTGGCCGAGGTGGAAGCAGCATGAGCCGTTGCCACCAATCCACAAGCGCCGCCGCCTATGCCTCCATAGAGGCCGCAGCGGCCCGCCTAGAGCGCGTCGTCCTCAAGGTGCTAGATCAGTACCCGGACGGCCTCACGGTGGACGAGGCGTGCGCACGGGCGGACTATCGCCGGTATTCGCTCCAGCCCCGCTTCACGGCGCTAAAGGACCGCGGCGCAATCCGTGACACTGGCCTCCGCCGCAAGAACGAGTCCGGCCGCAACGCGATCGTCTGGCGCGCTTGCCACCACGATCGCAGGGAGGCGCAAGCATGAGCGCCCCCGAGATGCGCAGCGAGCGCATGCCGCTTGGCGATGGCTTCACGGTGTCGTTCGTATTCCAGAACCGGAAGCTGGAAGCCGACTGGCAACCCCGCATCCCATATGGTCGGAAGGGTCGCAAATACCTTCCGGGCTACCGTCTAGCACGCGACGAGTTTCTGCGTCGCGTCGCCAAGCGCACGGGGCTTAGCGTCCTGGTGGTGGACCTATGAGCGGCCTCGTTATCTCCATGGCCGACCGCCAGCCGCTGGAAGTCCAGAAGCGTGCCGTTGTCGCGGTGAACCTCCAGCGCGAGCGCGAGCGGGATCATGTGCGCAGTATCAGGGCAACGGGCAACCCGGTCGAGGTCGAGTATCGCGACACGCCTGTCAGCCTCGACGCGTGGTATCGCGCGCAGCCGGTCAAGCCCGGTCGCGTTAGCCCGCGCCTCGTCCTGAGTGCTGATGATAAGCGCTTGTATGGCCTCCCCGCCTCGGCGCGGCTGATTGACCTCCGGGGCATGGGTGACGAACTAGACCACTGGTGCGTCTGCGTCTTCCCGGTGCTGCACGGCTATGTCGTCGGCGTGAAGGCTCCCGCAGGGGGCGGCGGTGTCGGCGTGTTCTGGCGCAAGTCGCACAAGGCTTCCGACTATGCGGTGCGGCTGTCGAAGCTGCACGGGATGCCTCGGCGGGAGCGGTACGCATGAGCGCCCGCGTCGAAACCGTATCGCTCTCCGGTCGCGGTTGGCCTGTGGTGTGCGAGTGTGTCGCCGTGATCCGCTTACGCGATCGTCCAGGCTTCGCTGTCGGGGTGCAGGACCGCTTGCGCGGCGGCGGTGTCGGCCGCGTCTGGCGCGGTCTGAGCAGCGCTCGCGCTCGTGCGGGTTGCCTCGCCCGCATCCATTCACTCCCGATCGTGGAGGCGCTGTAATGGCCCTGCTAGACCTACCGGCGATCCGGCTAGATCATCCCGTTGGAACGGTCGCGGCGGCGGTGATGCACCTCCGCCCCAAGCAAGGCGAGCTCGTCGGCTGCTGTCCGTTTCATCCCGACAACTCGCCGTCGTTCTACGTCTTCGCGGACGGCGTGCGGTGGCATTGCTTCGGCTGCAACGCGACTGGCGATGTCCTCGACTTCGTGCAGCGCTACTACTCGTTGACGCTGCGCGAGGCGGCGGACCGTCTGTGTGGTGGCGATCTGCCGGTGGTCGAGGCTCCCAAGGTCAGGGCTAAAGCGGAACGGGACAACGCCTATTCGCTGAGCCTGTGGCGGTCGGCGGTCCCGATCGAAGGGACGCCAGCCGCCGCCTATTTGCGCCGCCGCGGTATTACGGTCGACCTTCCCGGGTCGCTTCGGTTCGCGCGCCTCAAGCCGCCAGCCGAAAGCGGCGTGGCGATAGCGAACGGGCGTGGCCTGTTACCCGCAATGGTCGCTCTGGTGACGGGTCCCGACGGCGAGCCTGCGGGGATCCAGCGCACTTTCCTGACGGACGACGGGCGCAAGGCCGCATCGGCTGACGGCAAGGTCAAGTTTTCGCTCGGGCTCGTTCGCGGCGGCGCGATCCGTCTTGGGCCTGTCCTGTTGGATGGCTTGGCGCTGACGGAAGGCGCGGAGGATGCACTTTCACTAATCCAGATGGGCGCGGCGTCTGCCTGGGCGGCGGCTGGCGCTGGGATGCTCGCGGGGCTGCAACTGCCCTCTGACGTGCGCGGCGTCGTCATAGGCGGCGACAATGACGAGGCGGGCCGGTTCGCTGCTGAGAACGCAGCGGCGGCAATGACGCGCCGGGGTGTCGTGGTCCGGGTGATCTATCCCGACGACGGCGTGAAGGACTGGAACGAAAGCCTTATGGGGGTAGCAGCATGAACGCGCGTTCGTTTGCCGCGCGGGTTGATACCGCGGAAGTGTTCGAGGATGCCTCGGACTATATGGGCCGCGGGTCGCAGTCGGCTCCGGTCTGGTCAAAGCCCGATATGACGGTGCTGGCCGGTGGCCGTACCGCCCCGCCCGATATGCCGACCGATATGTTCGGCGACCTCTGGCCCCTAGTGCGCGATCTGGCGGCGGGCGCCGGTGCCCCGGCTGACTACGTGGCCGTCAGCATCCTTGCGGTCGCCGCCTCGCTGGTCGGTGCCAAGCGCTCGGTTCAACCGTTCGCGACCGCTCCCCAGTGGCGCGAGCCGTGCGTCCTGTGGATTGCCCCGGTCGGTGATCCGTCCTCTAACAAGTCCCCCGCGATCGACGCCGCTACAGGGCCGCTCAAGGGGATGGAGAAGGAACTAGCGGAGCAGTTCAAGGCCGGTTTGATCGGCTGGCAAACAACCGCCGAACGATCGAAGGCGGAGAAGGCCGCTTGGCTTGCCGACGTCAAGACGGCGACCAAGGAAGGTGTGGCTACTCCATCGATGCCCGATGCCGCGGTCGAGCCCGACGAGCCGCAGCGCCCGCGTCTCACGGTGCAGGACGGCACGCCGGAAGCGGTGATGGAGATTCTATCCGGCAACCCCAACGGCATCCTTCATTTGCGCGACGAGCTGGCGGGCTGGCTTATGAGCTTCGAGCGCTATTCGCCTGGGGGCCGTGAGTTTTGGCTAGAGGCGTTCGGCGGGCGGCATTTCACCGTCGACCGCAAGAGCCTCAAGGCCCCGCTGTTTATCGAGTTCAACGGGGTGACGGTGTTGGGCGGCATTCAGCCCGAGAAGCTATCGCAGTGCCTGTTGAAGTCCGCGGACGATGGCCTAGTGGCGCGCTTCCTTTGGGCGTGGCCCGATCCGATCCGCTACCAACGCCCAAGCGGCATTGCCGACGTTGCGTTGCTTGAGCGGGTCTATCGGCGGCTGCTCGGGCTCCAGCCCGCTCGCGACGATGAAGGACGAGCGGTGGCGATCGTTCTCATGTTGGACGATGCGGCGGGCGCGATCTTCGAGGAATGGATACGGGATAACGACACGGTGATCCGCGAGGCGGCGGGGCTCTATAAGGGGTTCCTCGGCAAGCTGCGGGGCATGGTGCTGCGGCTGTCTCTGGTAGTCGAGCTTATCGGCTGGGCGGCGGGCAATGGGAGCGAGCCTAGCGCCATCCGTGCCGAGACGCTTACGTCGGTGCTGAGCTTCATTGACGACTATGCGAAGCCGTCCGCGGTCCGTGTGTTCGGTGATGCCGCCTTGCCCCTCAGCGAGCGCAACGCGGCGGCACTGGCTCGCCATATACTGACGACGAAAGCGCAACGCATCAATCTGCGTGACGTGCGACGGGAAAGCGGGATCGCAACCCTGAAGATTGCGGCCGACGTCCAGGAAGCGACTGAGGCACTGGTCGAGGCGGGATGGCTTCGCGGTGTCGGGGAGCGTGCTGGCGACACGGCGGGCAAGCCGCGCAAAGACTACCTCGTCAATCCGTTGGTGCACGAGGTGGCTAATGGGGTGGCGTGACGTTGCCGCGTCGGTGATGGCGGAAGGCGCTAAACCCGCCGCCGCCGCCGCGCCGCCTGTCGAGAACTTCGGGCTTCCCGATGACCTGGCTAACGCCCTGCGGCGGCTGGAGCGATTGCAGCCGCCGCGCAAGCTCGAGCGCGCCGGGAACTGGCGGGGCGTGGTGTCGGACGCCATGACACTCGCTCGCGATCGGTGGGCGGCAAAAGCGATGGCGCTCGGGTGGACGGCTGGCGACCTATTCGGGATCGGTCCGCGCGACGACTGGGATTTTCAGGGGCTGGCGGTCTGGCTCGACGGGCGGCGAATAGTCATGCTCGATGACAAGCGCGCGATAGCTGCTGACGCCTCGGGCGGGTCGCGCTCGTCGTTCGAGCGGGGCGGTATGCGACACGGCACGCACCCGACGATTGAGCCGGTGATGCTATGGGATTTTGGCCGGTAGTCGGATCAACCGGGCGGGGGGTTGCTCGCGCCGCCGCAGACGAACTTTTGCGTTGCCTCGCCAACGCTCTCGGGAGGTGACGCGCGGTATTGTGATTCACCGGATGCCCAACTGTATGACTTTAAGACGTCTCCGTTCGCATCATATTCGATCGCCTCGCGCAACCGCGTCCCGCCAGCAGCGCAATCGTGCTCTCGCCGGTCCTTCTCGACGGCATACGCTCGGTTCGGATTACGCGGAGCCGCCGTATAATCCCACTTCTCCCAAGCAAGCACATGCGAACCCGATCGGCTTATTGAGTCACGATCGACGTAAATGGCCGTTCCATCGGGGAGGGTTGCCGTTTTGGTCCAGTCCGTGGCGGCGGCTGGCGCTGAAACCGCGGCTAAGCAAGACGCGGCAACGATCCTCGCAAGTACGTTCATCTGCATGGTCCCCCTATCGGCGGCTGAGAGTCGAGCCGATACCCCGCGCCGACCGAACCGGGGGGCTATTGGCACTATTGGCACTATTGGCACGGGGTCTTTCTGTCGATCCGCGAGCTATTGGCACTAATGGCAAGCCTCCGCTACGTAACCAAAAAAGGTTCTATCTATCTATATATTTATAGAGCGAAGGCGACGGCTTGGGGGCGAGATAGGCTCCATGCCAATAGCGCCAATAGTGCCAATAGGTTTTGCCTCTGCCTGTTTTAACAGGCGAATAACAGGCAATCCGGCGAACGATAACACCTGACAACCGCCCGCACGGGCAACGTAGGAGTAACGGGAATGGGGTTCGATCCTGACTTCGGAAAGCAAGGCTTCGCTCGCGATCTGTTCCGGCTGCGGTTTCGGCGGCTGCGGGTCGATCAACCGACGTTCGCCGCTCGGTTCGGCCTGTCTTTCGGCATGGTGAAGGACAAGGAGCAATCTCGTGGCAATCCGTCCAGGGCGTTCAAGGTGCTGGTGGCGGCGATCGAGCTAGACCCGGCGTTGATGGAGCGGGCGGCGCGGATCGCGGAAGAACGGTGGCCGGATGCGGCGGGGCCTCCGCAATAATGCGAGGCAGTCAAGCGCGGTAGCGGGAGCAGTACGCGCGCTCGGGCGGTATCTCTATGGCGCGGACAGTCCGCTATAGTGTCACCCCCTAAAGAGCGGCGGCATGACACGCGGCGCAGCTTTCTCGGGTCATCGCGTGCGCGCGCGTGAGCAATACAGCGGACCGCCCGCCATATTTTCACCCATACGCGCGGGCGTAGCGGAGGCCCCGCAATAATCGGAGGCCATAAACGCGCGAGGCTCAGACGACTGGAGCCCCGCTGTTATGCGACCCCTAAAATACGGATGGGATACGGTTGGCTGCTCCGCTTTTAGCGGTGCTTAGCGGCGCCGTTTTATAACGGTCGGAAACGGTCGCTTGCACGGGGATCTGGGTCACGGGGAGCCGTTCGCAGGGCGTGATGCCCGGCCTTGGAATCGTCGTTAAACAATTCCTTCTGTCAGTGAGTCTATTTGGTCAGGGTTACGTACCTGATGATCCGTAGCGCGGTTCACTCCCTTGCTGATCCGCTGCGAGGCTCGACGCTCGAGCTACCGAGGCGGCCAGCCTATCCGTTTTTCTCAGCAGTTTTCCGGATAGGTTGGCCGTTCGCAAGACCGGTAAGCCCTGGGCAGTTTTCGTGGAGATTGACGTTGCATTCCGGGTAGAGCGTGCGGCTATTGCTGCGTCTCGTCCGACGCGACCGCCCCCATCGTCATTGCCAGCAGCGACGCGCCGCGGTGTTCATGATCCAACTTCAAGAGCCGGACCCAGTGAGCGATGTGCTTCCCGGCCGCCTCGACGCCTTTGCGCTGTAGCTGCGAAGTCGTCAGGTTTGTGTCGTTCTGGATTACCGACGCGATCGAGAGTGCAAAGAAGTCGATGATGTCGTCGGCAATCAGTTCCTCGTCGGGGGAGTTCGCCGCCAGATACTGCAGCACGATGGGCATGATCTCCTGAAACAGGTCGATCTTGGCCTGATCGTCTACCTTCATGATGTCCGCGGGCATGCTGGCTTCCTCCGTTCGTGACATGTATTGCCCGGCGCCGGGAAGCGAAAGGCGCAGCCGATTGGTCCCGCCGGTATCGGAGCTGTGATGAACCGCCCGCGAGAATGGTTTCAGCCCAAAGTCGTAGGCATTGGATGGACACCGCGAACCTGGGAGGGATGGGCAATCATCGTTTCCGTGATTGCAATCGGCGCCGTTGTCGGGCAGATAAACACCTGAACCAGCGGCGTGCGGCGGCGGCATATTGCGCGGAACAGCGAACCGGGCTTAGGCTTCCGCGATGGAAAACACCGCACCGTCGCTCGACCTGTTCACCCGCCTCGAGATCGCCCTGGAGGAACGCAACGAAGCTGCAGACGCCTTCGACATGTTTAAGCAGGATGCCGTGATGGCCCACGCGCCGGCACCCGGCGACGAGCCCGCCATCACCAGCGACGACGCTGCGGATGCAGCGGCCGGGGAAGTCGACGAGTTTAGCGCCGAAGTCAGGGGCCTGTTGAACGATGCATCGGACGCGGACTTAGCCAGCGCGTACGAGCAGTCGGGAGGCGAGGTTGGCCACCCGGTAGCCGAAGCGCTGCTCGGTGAGATCAAGCGTCGCGGTCTCGGGATCTGATCGATGTGTAATCGCGCCCGGTTCGACGGTGAGCCGGAGACCATTACCGAACGGTTCGGTGCTGAATGGCTGGCCGACAAACCGATGGATAATCGTTTCGATCCGAAGGAACTGCGCCCGTTCGGTCGAGCGTATGTCGTGCGGAATGAAAACGACCGCCGCGGGCTTGACGTGATGGAATGGGACGTCCTGGCAGGGCAGGCGAAGCAGGCCGGCCGCAAGGTAGCACAGACCAACGTCCGCACGCTTCATCTCCCGCAATGGCGCTCGCTCGTTACCGACCCAGCGAACCGCTGCCTCATCCCGCTGACGGAGTTCTGCGAATGGGCCCGCGAGCCAACCGACCTCGGCGACGGCAAGAAGCCGATCAAGGGAGAGATGTGGTTCGGGGTGACCGACCAGCCCGTGTTTGCGATCGCCGGCTTCTGGCGGCAGGTCGGTGATCAGCGATATTTCGCGATGGTCACGTGCGACGCCAACGAACTGGTGGCGCCGATACATCCGAAGGCGATGATCACGATACTGCGTCCCGCTGATCACGAGCGCTGGCTGACCGGGAGCTATGACGACGTCCTGTCGCTGCAAAGGCCATATCCGGCCGACCGAATGACGGTACGCGGGCCAGTGTTTCCAACACGAAAACCAACCTGACCAAGACACGGTTTGGCGCTCTTTCAGAGAGTAAATTGCTAACCATAGAGGGTAGTAGCACGGCCATGAGTTATACCGTATGGTGTGCCATTACCTTGGACAGGAAAACTTCCAAATGGCCGGAAAATCTAGTCAGATCAGCACCTTAAGACGGACAAAAGCTCTTCCGGAGAAGCCGACATATTTGGCGACGCATCCGTGGCTTTCGTTTCGGGTCGATATGACACGGGCTGGACCTGATATTTGGTTGTCGCTGGGCGAGATCCAGAGCAAATGTGAGCACCTTGCTGGCGCGCCCCTGCAACCCGAGGTTGCGGAAAAGATGCACTCGCTGTTTCTCGCTAAAGGTATCATGGCGACAACGGCAATTGAAGGAAACACTCTTAGCGAAGAAGAAGTGGAGCGCAAGATTGCGGGAACTTTAGATCTGCCTGCTTCAAAGGCATATTTAGGGATTGAGGTGGACAACGTTCTTCAGGCCACCAATCGTATTTTAGAAGACGTCGTCGACATGCAAGATGCTCATCCCTTAACGGTCGATGAAATTATGAAATATAACGAGATCATCCTCAAAGACCTTTCTGTAGCAACAGACGTAGTTCCCGGAGCGGTCCGTGAGCATAAGGTGGAAGTAGGTAGGTATAGGGGTGCTCCGGCTGCGGAGTGCGAGCCACTTCTGCAAAAAATGTGTGACTGGCTTAATGGGCCAACATTTAAAGGCGAGAAGCAGCATCGTATTGTATATGGTGTCTTAAAAGCCATTATGGCGCATCTTTATCTGGCGTGGATTCATCCGTTCGGAGATGGAAACGGTCGAACAGCGCGCCTTTTGGAAGTCCGGCTGCTGTTAGAAGCGGGAGCTCCGTCGGCAGCTGCCCATCTCCTCAGCAACTTTTACAATCAGACGAGAACCGAGTATTATCGGCAACTCGACGCGGCCAGCCGAAGCGGCGGCGATGTTATGCCGTTCATAAAGTATGCAACGCAGGGCTTCTGTGAGCAGCTCCGCGAGCAAATCAGTATCGTTCGTGATTACCAGGTGGATATGACGTGGAGAGACTATGTCCATCAGCAATTCAAGGACCGGAAAGGTGCGGCTGACCATCGGCGACGGCATTTAGCTCTTGCCATATCTGACTCGTTAAAACCTGTTCAGGCAAATACCGTTAGACACCTAACCCCTCAATTAGCAGAGCTATATGCAGGTAAGACTGTAAAGACAATCGTTCGTGACTTAAACGACCTTCGGTCAATGGGCCTAATACGTCGTAGCGACCTTGGTTTTCGTGCATCCAAAAGTAAGGTTATTGCGTTTTTGCCAAAACTTGAGTCTCAGGACGAGTAACGATCCTTCGTGTTTGTGTTTCGGGAAGCGTGCAACGCACTTCGAGGTTCTACGGCTAAGCCCGCACGGTAGGCACTTCGGAAATGTTGGTCGTCCACGCCGGCGACCGCATCTCCGACCGCATTTTCCACTCCCGCTTGAACCCCTGCGACGCCGTCACCGCCGTCCATGTGCCGAACCTGCCGTTAATCGAGTCGAGCGCGCCCATCAGCAGGTCTCGCTTGGTTGTATTTTCCTCGAACAGCGTGCGCGGCCGCTCGTCCTCAGGAAGCAGATCGTCGAGCATGATGCCGGCTTTCGTGTAGGCGTAACCATCCCGCCATGCCTTCTCCGCCCCGCGCCTGGCGGCCGCAATCAACTCGAGGCTGTCGTTGGTCATCGGATGCAGCGTCACCATCCGCGACGCGCCGTACTGCGGCCGGTCGGGCTTGTGCTTGTTGGTGTGGAAGAACGTGGTCAGTCGCGCGGCGACAAGCCCGTGCGATCGCAGCTTCTCGCCAGCCCGCAGCGCGTATTGCGACAGCGCGCCCATCATCTGCTCGAAGTCGGAGATTGGCGTCCCGAACGAACGGGTAACGGCCATGCCCTTCCGCCGTGGTTCGACTGCCTCGACCGCGTTTGACGGCACACCGCGCAGCTCGGCGACAAGCCGCTCGAGCACGACGGTCCCGACGGCACGCGCCTGCTTCATCGGCATGTCGCGCAACGCCCCCGCTGTGTGGATCCCCAGATCGGTCAGCTTGCGGGCCGTCGCACCTCCGACGCCCCACACTTCACCAACCGCAAAGGCATGCATCACATCGCGCCGCACGTCGTCGTCACGAAGATCGGCCACACCGCCGAACTGCGGGTTCTTCTTGGCCGCAGCATTCGCTAGCTTCGCCAGTGTCTTTGTCTCCGCGATGCCGACGCAGGTGGGGATCGTCGTCCATAGCTGGACCTGGGCACGCATCGCGTTCGCGTGCGCCACAAGATCGCGCCCCTCGAAGCCCGCGAGATCGAGGAACGTCTCGTCGATCGAGTATATCTCGAAGTCACGGGCGAAGGACTCGCAGGCTGCAATCACTCGCCGCTGCATGTCGCCATAGAGCGCATAATTTGACGACCGTACCTGGATGCCGTGCTGTTTCACCTTGTCGCGCAGGTGGTGGATGGGGTCGCCCATCTTGATCCCGAGGGCCTTCGCTTCTGCTGATCGGGCGATCGCGCATCCGTCGTTGTTCGATAGGACAATGACCGGCACGCCGGCCAAACTGGCGTCAAAAGCGCGCTCGCATGAAACGTAGTAGTTGTTGCAGTCGATCAGGGCGATCGGCGTGCTCATGCCATCTTGCGCGCGACGCCGACGACCGTGCCCCATATCTCGACGTGCTCGTCGACCAGGATGTCCGCGAACCCTTCGGCCTCCGGGACGAGCCAGTGTCGGCCTTCGACGTAGCGCAACCGCTTCAGCGTCCGTTCGCCGTGCACGAGCGCCACGACTATCGCGCCAGTCCTTGGCGCCTTGGCGCGGTTCACGACGATCAGATCACCGTCATTGATCCCGGCGCCGGACATGGATCGGCCATCGACGCGCATGATGTAGCTCGCGGCCGGATGCTCAACGAGCCACGCGCCCAAGTCGATGGGTTCCTGCATGTCGTCCTGCGCAGGCGACGGAAACCCGGCCTGAGTGTGGACGAGGAAGAACGGCACTTCGCACGGCACCAGTTCGAACGGGACGTCGTGAAGCCGTAGCGCATCGTCACGACGGTTCAGCGGGACGACGACCGGGCGGCCTGGGTAGGTTAAGGGCATGACCTAGAGGATCGCGGCAAAGAGGAGCTGCTCGTGCCGAGCGGTCAACACGGACAGTGCATCCTGAGCAGCGCCGACCGCTTGCCGATACTCGACGGTCCCGAACCGTTCGGCCTCGTCGAAGCTGAGCGGGACGAGATCCGCAGGCGGATAGACGTTGTCGTATATCACGCGGGCAGCCGCTTTCAGCTGCAGATCATGCTGCATTTCGTTGCTCCATCAATGTCGAGTCGCCGCGAGCGGCATGCCCCTAGCTAGGCGCGAACCCGATTGATTCGCAAGAACATTGCAAGAACATCAATCTGATGCGATTGGCGGGCCATCGAATCGAAGGGCCCGAGAATGACTGATCACGGCGACGACCAGCAGGTGCCGAAGCCCGCATTCGGCCAGTGGCTTGTGACGCAGAAGGACCATAGCGATCTTGTCGGCCAGCTTGCGATCGGAGCGGTTGCCGATCGCCGCTTCCCCCGCAACGGCGATCCGGAAGCTGTGCGGAAGCACCTCCGCCCCATGCAGGCGGAAGGCGACATGTTCGCCGCCATCGACGATGCCGAGACCGATTGGTTGTCCGTATGATGCAGGACGCGTGGAAACAGGCTTTCGCGCTAATTGTCCAGAAATTGAGGGTTGGCGACGCGGTAACCCTGAATAAACGGTAGCTTGCCGGCCAGCGTCGTTAGTCGCTTATAGTCCAGCCTAGGTTGGGCTCGCGGCCACGCACCGGCTGGGCCGCTTTTAGCGCCCGCTCGAACCGCGTTTTAATCTGGGCTTCGGGGGAGGGGGAATGTTGAATAACGGGCTGCGCATACTTCACCGCCGGAGGAGCCGCCGCCTCAATTACCACTTGTGCGGGAACGGTCGGAACAGCGACCGGAACGAACCCAGGCCGAATTTGCGGAGGGCGCCCGCCGCGAATCCGTAGCTTGCCGTCAACGATCGTCGTCACCTGGCTTTGCACCATGCCGCCCGGGACCAACGATGTTACACCCCCAGTTCCGTAACCGGATGAGAACACATCGCGGCCGAACTCGTCTTGACCCGCCAAAATAGGCACTCCCGGCTGGGATCCGTCGGGTCCGCCCAGGATGCGCATAATTTCGAGCACGTCAGCAGTGTAACAGGTCGTCAGTTTCTTGGACCGGCAGCCGATCGGCGGCACCGCTTCATGGCTCGGGCGGGCGTAGACCGTTGCCATACCCTGTCCCGGCGTCTTCGATCCGTTGCCACCTAACAGGAATAGATAGCGATAGCCAAGCTCGTGAGCGCGCTCTGCGGCCCGGTATAGGGCCATATCGATCGCATCAGTCCGACCGTGTACCGCGGCATCGACGCGCCATGATCCGTCTTTCTCGGTTCGATCGCTGTAGCCGGTTTGGAAGCCGATGCCGTGCCAGCGCTTCATCGGGCCGTAGTATGGTGCATCGTCGCTACCCGCCCACGCAGGCTGGGCGATTGCCAACAGTACGAGGCAAGACAAGAAGCGCTTCATCGCAGATCCCTTCAGTGGATCTCCGTTCGGTAACTGACGATCGTTAAGGTACTGTTGTCTAGCGTGTGGCTCGTCTTACGAGCGCCGCACATGGACATGCCCTATTTTCTGTCCGGTCAGAGGGCGGGATTCGGCAACTAGTAAAGCCGGTGAGGTAACAAGCGCCCCGCATGTCCGTGTGACTGAAACAGGCGGGGCGCTGAGGTACTCTACACTGGAAGCGAAAGCCTCGAAACCACTGGTACCGCGGCGCAGTTAATTCATAGTGAAGTATCCCGCCCGCTCCGTGTGGCACCGCGGATTCCGCGGGCATGATACCGAGCATTTGCCGTCTTAAGTTGGCAAAGCTTTGCGTACGGTGTTGCCGATACCAGTGAGGACGACAAGGGGAACAGTTCACGTCAATCCCGGGCCGGGACGGCATGCATTTTGCTATCGGTTCAGGTGCAGTCTTTTCCCGTGAGATCGCGTCGTTTTGATTGATGATATACTCTAGAACGCGGTTCGGAAGCCTGAAGCTGAAGTCCGACGCGAACAAGTACTACCAGGGCGGCATCTGGTGTCAGTTTGACACCGTACGGCTGACGCCCTTGGCGACGAATTGCGAGATCCCATATCCGGCTCCGGTAACAAGGGGCGGGATTATGGCTTACACGATCATCTACGAGAAGGCCGGGCGCGAGATTGGCCGAGAGATAATCCACGTCAATTTGGCTGCAGCCCAAGCGTTCGCAAAAGACATGGTCGCTACCGGCGAGTACGACCGTGTCGACGTCCGCGACGAAGCAACCATGACCCAAACACCCGACCTGAGCGACGCGCTTGCGCGGCTCAAGGCGTTCCGGGCCACCCGGAATGTAGGCGACGTCATCGATGAGGGGAGTGGGCTGACCGCGAACGACATCGATGTGGTAACTAGTTTCGTGACCGCGTCTTTCTCGAGCGACTGATGTGTAACTGCGCGCGCAATCTGGGCGGGCCCGAAACACTGATCACGCGCTTTGGTGGCGGCTGGTCTGACAGGAAACTTCATGCGTTCCCGTGCTAGGCTTAGCCGAAAGTCGCCGCTCTGTTGATCTCGTCGAGTGCTGCCGCGATACGGCGCCACTCCTGAGCTGCGACATCGTCGTCCGGGACGTCGCTCAGCCGCGAGAGGATATAGTCCGCCGCCGTGGTGCCATGCTCGGCAAGGATCGCGACGGCCCTCACCCAAACTTCCCGGTCAGTCATCATATGTAGGGTAGCGCCGCTCGGCCTTGGTGAGCAGCGTATCGGCATTCGCGTTGCCGGGCCTCACCTTCACCTGCTTATCGTACGTGCCGTCCCATTTGATCATGTCCACGGCCCTTTCTTGGTAACTGGCACGGAGGGCCTACTGGAGCGCTCCCCGGCCTCATCCATGGGGAAGATCGAAATGGGCGAATATTTCCGTGTCTCGTGCAGCCGGCGCAGGATCATCGCTAGGTCGCGCTCGGTCAGGCCAGACGCCTGATCAATTACTTGTCCCTCGGGCAACGGCTCAACCCAAGCAGCCAGGCGATTGCATGCTTCGCCGAGTTCGGGGTCTATTGAGTCGTCAAAGTCAGCCATGCCCACAGCCTATGCGCGGCTGATCGATTCGGGCAAACAATCTGCCGATACAGCCATCCGCTTCCGCTTCACACGGCAGGTTCATAGATTGCGCAGCGAACGGAGGCGAGATGGCCGCAATCAAGGAAACAGCACTGCAAGGCAGCGGAACGCGATCGGCCTGCGAAGTCGTTCCAATTAGCATATGGCTCCGTATCAAGGAGCCATGCTGATGCCTTAAAGCACTAACTTCAAACGATAAGTCTTTTGATCTCGAAGACGGTTCCCACTGTAGTTCCCTCTTCCAGTGCGCGGTCCAAGCGGAACGCTAGTCTTTTTGACCTGGTCAGTAACCCGGGTGTGCTTGTGAATGCTGCATGCCATTGCCGGGAGCGATCATGCGCGAGAATAGGGCTCTTGGCGTAGTTGGTCGAGCCGCGCGGCTATGGCCTTCCACATGGTCACGGCGTCCCACTCGCCGGCGATCGCCGCAGCGCCAATCTTCTGGGCAATATGCCGTGGTCCGCTATCGCCATGGTCTCGCTCGACCTTCAGCGCGATAGCCCATAGCTCGTGTTCGGACGCCATGCCGTCTTATAACTAGCGAGTAATCAAGTCGCCATCGTGAGCTTTACCTCAAACGGAGGTAAAGGGTGGTCCCCCAGCGCTCGTGTCGGGGAGGTCGTCTACCCATCCTAGGGTGGTGAGCTAGCTGAGCTTCCAGCCGGTACCCTTGAAAGCATCCTTCAGCATTTTGTCAGCGTGCTTCTTCGTCTCTGCCATTCCTCGTGCCTTTAGATCAGCAATCGGCGGACCGTCCTGCCCGCAGCCAGAGCAGCGCGATAGCTGATCGTCTGCCGCCCCGTCGTCCCAAACAATGGCGCCGCCACAATCTGGGCAGTTGAACTTGATCGTAACGGTATCGGTCATGGGGGTTCCTAGTTTCGGCAGACATAATAGTGTGCCGCAAGCTCGAAGAAGACGCCATCTCTATGAAGGATCGCGAGGCCCATATCGTGCGCCTGTCGGTATATGCCGAAACCAGCCACAACCTAAGGCACGTCATGATGGTGACGCAGGCCCGTGAAACGAACAAAGCCGTTCGTTCTGGCCCACCCGTAGCTGCTATTCCCGCCGATGTGAGGATCAGCCGTTGCCAGCCCAGGCATCACGTAGGATACCGCCGCATCAGCGCTGAGCTACGGGCGTAACGGGATGAGGGGCGGTTTATCAGATGACAGGCAATACAGATGAGCCCTCACTCGATTTGGCGCTCAAGGACCAGCCCCCTGTAAGCAGCGCACAAGACGCGGCCACGGCCTTTCTCGTATGGGCAAAGCAGAACCGTCTGTTGGCGAAAGGTCCGATCGATGAGTCGGTAGAAGACGACACCGAATTGGACCTACAGCCCCAAAAGCTTTTTGAAGCGCAAACTGTTAAGTCTGTTCTTAAGAAGCGGGCGATCAGCCTCGTCTCCTACAGCGAGCCCGAGAAGAAAATAACGGTCTATACGCAAAGCCGTTTGACTAACGCTGAACGGAAGATGATGCCGTTCCAGTTCGCTGCGGGCATCCGGGTTGAGTACGTAGTGGGTGGTACCGCTCAGGTCCGTGGCAATCCGCCAACTCCAGATACATTCACTCCCTACTCGCTACATGAAGGCCGAATTTGCTGCGGTTCTTCGATCCATCCGGTAAACTGCATGGGCGCTGGAACGATCGGCGCGCTTGTCCGCGACCCCGCCGGGACGATATTCGGCCTCACGAATAATCACGTCTCCGGCGCTTGTAACCTTGCAGCGCCAGGGCTTCCTATTCTTTGCCCAGGTCCGCTGGACGCGACCGAAGAAAGTATTTCACCGTTTACCATCGGCCGCCATTCGCGCCTCCTACCAATCTCGGAAGGCATTCCGGAAAATATCGACGTAGCGAGCAACGTCGACGCTGCCATTTTCGAGATTGAGAGCGCCGATCAGGTATCTTCTATGCAGGGGGACCGCTACGATACGCCGGCAAGTGTAGTAGAGCCAACGGGCGGCTGGCGCGTCGAGAAGTTCGGTCGCACGACAGGCTTCACGTCAGGCCGAATCCGAGGGATCGTGCCTATGCCGATGGGGGTCGGATACAGCGTGAAGGAATATGGAGTATCCAAAACCGTGTTCTTCAACGACGTGATTGTTGTCGACGGCGACGGCGACGCGCCCTTTTCGAAAGCTGGAGATTCCGGCTCTTTGGTGGTAGGCTACGACGACGAGGGCAATCGTCATGCAGTCGGGCTGGTATTCGCCGGCAACGAAGCCAGGGGCCAGTCGTTCATCCTTCCCTTACCTTTGATACTGGACAAGCTAGGCGTGGAGTTGGTTACCGGGCACAACGTGTGATGATGGAATTGCCAGCAAAAACTGCTGCTCGACGTTTGGCGTCCGAGCTCAAGCTGCCTAGTTGGAAAGGCACCGTTATGGTTGCGCATAGAAAGCAAGGCGACATATTGATTGTAGCTGCGCAACAGGCGTGGCTCGCCCATCACCCTGTTCCGAGCCGATACTGCGGGTACTCCGTCGAGGCGGAGGGCCCCTTGATTGCCGAGGCGCAGGCCTAAACGCAGAGTGTGCGCCATAGCTATTTGTGCCAAACCGTAGCGCCATCTCAGTGCCATTCATTGGCCAACGTACGCGGTACGTTGTCGCTAGGCGTTTAGGCGAGGCCATCTTAGGTATGGTGTCGCGCTAACTGTCGAATCGGAACGTAAAAATGGCCGACGATCAAGATAAGAAACTCGCGAGTGATACCGCTCTGCCCAAGGCAGTTCCTGATGAAAACGGTGAATTCTCTGCTAACCCGAAGGGTGGCGGGCAAGAGTACCTTGAAAAGAGTATGTTCCCAAGAGGCGGCGGACACGACGAGGCTTCCGTGCAACCCAAGACGGTGACGCCAGAGACCGACACCATCATACCACCCGCGAACAGAGACTGAGGTGCCGAACGACAAGCCGTCAGGGCCCGGCCGAGTTTATATCCCGGATTCGGTTCAGCCCAAGGCTCCCCCGCCAAGGCCTTCAGCGCCACCCCCTCCGCCTCCGCATCGCGACTAGTCGTCCACATGCCGCATGACGATCCGTTTGATGGTGGCTGCGGGAACATAGGTGAGACGGGAGCCTAGGGCATCGTCCCTGACGGTCGTCTGTGGCCGCGACTTACCGCACGGTTCGATCTCTTCGGTGACGTAAAGAGCTAGGTCGCCGCCCTGCCCTAAGACACAGGGGCCGAAAGGGTCATCGTTGAACTTGCCGACGGGCGAGCAAATGAGCCAAGTCCCGTCCTGTAGGAGGACGGAAAGCTGAGTCAGCTTATGTTGGCTGTTAGCCGAGCTAATAGTCGCCCATGCAGTCGGGGTGTCGTCCGCCCACGATATGTTGAAATGACGCAGGCCACGGCGAAGCAAGCTGATCCCGACGTATCTCCATGCCAGACCACCAGCTACTGCTACTGAGAACGCTACGAGACTGTCCCAGACAATGTAGCCTGTCGGTTCGAGATAAAGGATCAGCGATGCCAACAGCCCGAAGCCTATGGCTCGGAAGGTAATGTCCGTCGCTTGATGGTGCTGTCGAATGCCGACGTACGCCAGCATATACGCAACGTAACCGCTGCCCAGTGCGACTTGAACCTGCCAAGAGAGCTTTAGTAACTCATTCATGCCTCAGCTCCGCTAACGCGCCGCAGCATGACACCACGACTGCTGCTTGTCACCGAGCCCAATCACGCGAGCTTTGTCGTGCAGGCAAAAGAAAGGGCCGCAAAAGCGACCCTGAAAGTTTTTAGGAGAGGATGCCTGAAAGGCTCGTTCGTTATGCCGACGCCCCTCGCCGTGGCGAATGCAAAATTCAGCTATCGCGGAATGCATTTTTTGCATTTTCTCCGCTAGTTGTAGGTCGACGAAGCGCGCTTCCTGCCGTTCGTTGCAGCGTCTCACCAAACCGTGGCTCCCATCTCCTCCAGCCAGTCTGAAGATCGCTCGTCCCGAAGCGTATCGATCATCATCAGGTCCTCGGTCCCGGGTATCGCCTTGTTGAGTGATATTGGGCCGAATGCGGACGCATAGTCAGCGATCACGCGGTTGCGGTAATGGTTGGCTACTGCCTCGATCTGCTCAATCTCAAGGCGTCCTTCGATCACCGCCATGTAGAGGTCGCTTGCGGCGTCATCGACCGTTGCCCAGTCTCCCCGGAGCGACCGACGGATTCGGGCATAGAGCAGGTCGCGGTCGGTGCGAATTGCTTGGAATGGAACAGGCGCGGCACGTAGGCTTCCTGGCAGCCGGCGTTTCCGAGCGTTGGGCCTTAACGAATAGGCCGCTCGCCAATCGCCTACCTGTTGCGAACGAAGATTCAGCGTCTCCGCTATCATTACGTCGCTGTGCCCCAGAGCGTATAGCTCGAAAGCCTCTCTCAGGCGTTCCGGCGGCAGCCGCGAATACAGTCGGCCGTTCGTGGCACGAGGGCGCATTTTCTGCGCTGTACTTCGTCGTCTAAGGCCCGGCTCTGCCCGCAGCACTTCGCTGCGCCAGCGCTGTACTGTGGAGGCTGCGAGCTTGAAGATTGCGCAGACGACCTTCGTAGTAACGTTCCGCCGGAGCAGCCGGTAGCACGTAGCACGGGTCTCGGGCGTGGCGACGGCAACCCGCGGATCTTTAATCCGCACCGCGCGATCCGAGTTTGAAGCCAACCCTGACCGGCGCCGCCATTTCCAAACTGCCCGTGGTGTCATTCCGAGTGCCGCAGCGATTGACTGGTCGCCTAAGCCCTGTTCGTACAGCTCACGACGCTTCGTATCCTCCCCCGGGTCTAGGGGCTTATTCCGGCCAACGCTGGGCGGGAGACCATGCCGTGTGCGCCACTGGGCCACCGAGCACCTGCTCACTCCGCTGCTTTTCGCAATCGCACCATCTGTCATGCCGCTCGCGAGCATCGCGAGACGAGCCTCGTGCATAATCGGGCGGGCGCCGGTCACTTTTGACTTACCCCGTTCCGGTCGGGCGCGCTTGCAAGATGCGATGGGCACTACTCATCGTGGTTCCCTCGAAAGTCGCGACTCACCTGAAGCCCTCCGAACTGAGAGCCGGCAGTCCGCGCCCCATCTGGCCAGCTTACAAGTGCAGTGGTCCGGACTCGCGATGAGCCGCCCGCCGTCTCCGGTAGGGCGCCCCGTTATTGGAATTCCGACATTGCTTTCATTTGCTTTCATCGGCGGCGGCGGGGCTACCGGTCTCAATCTCAGCTTCGATTGCATAAGCGCGCCATGAGTCCTCGGACGGCCAGCTTGCACAATCGTTCGACACGGAACCGTCGGGCATTAAGACAGCCGATGTTGGACTTGTGTAGCCAATCCCGGATGCAAGCACCGGCTGCACTTCACCTCGTCCGTCGATTGCCCATCCGACCACCGTATCACGGAAAACGGTGTCGTCATTCCCGCGGTACGTCAGCATGTGGGTGTCGGTGGCGGCGGATGCGAAGTGAGTGGTCTCGGACCTGATCATCTCGATTTGTCCGTAATGTACCCCGACCGTCAGGCCGTCTTCGAGGGTTGCCTGCCCCTCGTCGAACCAAGATTTTATCATGTCTTGCTTGCTGGCTCCGGCCGGCGGGCTGAGCTTTACGACTTTGGCAATCGGGTACAGGTTGCCATCTACCGCTTCAAAGAATCGCATGAACGCCTCCGTTGGACAGCGGCGACCAGAGCATCCGTCGGCGCCGTAGTCCAGTTTAGGCGACGCACGCTTCCTCTGCGTGTTTCCGCCAGGCGCACATCTCGACGACCAGCCCTAGCTTGCGATCAGACGCGAGGGCATAGCCGCCGCCGATCGACACAAAGGCGCTGAGCCATGCCGCGGGGGCGAAGGTGGGGACGGACCGCGTCGCCCCCTGGTTGAGTTGGGTTACCATGTTAGCGGGCTTCCTTCGGCGTGCGGCCTATCTGGAAGGCGATGTGGATGCCGAGCCATTGCAGTTCGAAAAACCGCACCTCGCCGTCGGTGGCGGTCTTGCCTGGGCGTAGTGACTCCATGCGCTCCACGCCGATCTTGCCCCAGTCATACCAAGGCTCGAGCGCGTCGATGACAGCGCGGGCCGCTGTACCGATAGCGGTACGGTTGGTTTCGATGGCCATGTCAGAGCGCAACCGGACCAAGGAGGCGGCGCTGGTCGGCCATATACCAGTCCATGACGTGCGCAGCCCAAGACGGGCTGGACCCGCTCGCCCCCATATCGTCTCCGAACAGGTATTCCGTTTTCCACAAGAGCGCGGCGTGGTCGGGTGCGGGTATTGCGAACAGCGCCCACGTCGTCTCATACTGAGCCTCGCCATAACGCTCGTATTCCTTGTACATCGCATCGGTGGCCGTGCCTTCGGTGTCGGCGCGATCATACCAAGCCTCGGCGGTGTCATAGGCGGCATTCGCCTCCGTCATGGCCTTAAATGCCTGGTCCCAAGCTGTGCGGTCGACAGCCGGAAGGAATGCTCCCTTGGCCTGCGACGTGATCGCGAGGCCACCGGCGACAGCGAAGAGGCCAGCGCCACCGATCAGGGCGCGGCGGGTGGTGTGCGTAGTCATGCTCAAGCCTCCTGATTGGTGTAGTTGCTGAAGCGACGCAGGTCGGTCGCCAGCGCGTTGTTCAGATCGATGCAAGCGATCATCCCGGTGTCGAGCGCGATCTGCATGTTGACGAGAAGCGCCGACAAGCTCGGTGCGGACGGCATGATCAGAGCGCGTATCGCGTCGCACTGAGCAACGGAGGTTTCATCAAGGCGAGCTTCTGCGTGGACATAGGCCTGCGTGGCTTCGACGTGGGGGTCATCCTCGCGGGCCGCTTCCGCAACGTTGAACGCCGCCAGCGCCACGACGTTATCCGCCGTCCTCTGCTCGTAGAGCTTCAGCGCTTCGGACCAATTGGGGGTGGCGGTAAGAGATGCACCGCCCAAACGCGCTAGGTTTTCGATGATGGCCCACGCATTCCGGGTTAGCGTATCTGCTTCAGCCAATCCCTCGGTGAACTCCGGCCCTGATGTATCCATAATGGCATGATCGGACCATGCTGTCGCAACGCGATGCATGAAGTCGATGCGCAGCTTGGCGACGATGCCGGCGACGGTGCTGGCCGGGGTCTCGGAGATTACCGCTTCGTGCGCGTTGAGCCGCGCGAAATAGGCGTCCTCTTGATCGCTCGTCATGTCGTAAACGAAATAATTGGCCGCGAGGTCTGCGCTGCGCGCGTCAAATGCGTCCAAGATTGCCTTGTCGGTGCCGGCGACGGTCGTTGACCGGATCCGTTGCACGTCTTCAAGAATGGTCGGCAACCAATCCATGCCGTCGCCCAGCTGCTGCTCCAGCATGAAAGTCAGCTTGGCACTTAGATCGCCTGCGGTTGCTGCGGGGTGGTGCGCGATCTCGTACTGAACGAGGCACCGCGCGTTGTCGTTGTCGTCGCACTGGTGCGTCTCGGCAACGATGCGCGCCGCGTCTTCAGCAACGAACAGGGCAGCAAGGACGGGGGAAACGGTGGTGGTGATAATGTTGGCCACGGCTCAAGCCTCCGGTGCGAGGTAAAGGGCTGCATCGGTCGCGATTTGCGCGGCTTCCTCGCCGTCGAGTCTGACCCCGAACTTGTCGGCGTCGGCTATGAAGCGGAGCTTGGCGCGGGCATCGGCAACCGATTCGCACGGCTCATTTGCCATTAGGCCTTCGATCGCATTCGAGCGGGCGCAACCTTCTTCGCTAAGATGGCGGGCCGTGTTCAGCTCGGCATATTCGAGGCGGAGCGTTTCGAACCGCGACGTTACGAGGCGGCGGGCGTCGGCAAGCAGCCGATCAAGCGTGCTCTCGATCGGAAGGCTTTCGCCATCGTCCATCGCGATGATGAAGGAGCGGGCAAACTCTTCCAAGCTGCTAGTCGGCGCGGCGTCGATAAGATCAACAGCCTCGAGGAACGCCTTCCTATCCGTGTCGGTGCTGCCGGGCTTGTTGATGGCTACCTGCATCTGGCGGTAATGCGCCTCGGCAACCTGAAACGGAGTGGCAGGCGAAACCGCGGCGGGGGTGTTGGGCTTGGTCACCATCGCTCAATGCTCCGTGCTGGAGGTCAGGATGGCGGCAACGGCGTCGCTCGCGTTCGGCTGCTCGCACCAGTCGCGGAACGGCTCGTAAGCGTCCGGTCCCTGCTGGTGGTATGCCTGCAACAGGCGCTCGCCGATCTCCATGCGGATCGCCTCCAACGCCTCGACGCGGTAACCTGCGAAGGCCGTCCAGCGGTCGACCGCGTTGCCGTAGCGGCTGCGCTGCTCGAGCATGACGGGGGGAAGCGCTGCGCACGATGCCAGCAGCTTCATGGCGCGGGGGTCTGCGGTCCAGCGGGACGGCGTGGTCAGCGCGACGAGCGCCAAGTGTGGGGTAGCAGCAACGGACGCACCGATGCTAAGGGGCTGTGTAGCCATGTTCGATCCTTTCCCGATCGTCTGGTGAGGCCGAGCGTGGGAAGGTCCAATTTCCCCGTTCGGCCGCTAGCGAGTTGCCTCGTTAACTATTGTCGTTATCCACGCATCACAGGGGGTGGTCAACAAAAATCGTTGCCCTTGTACGTAAGCGCTGTATCAGCAGCCCATGATAACCCCAGCAACATGCCGCGCCGGTCGCGGTCTCGTCGGTCTTACTCAGGCCGAATTAGCCAAGGCTGCAAAGGTCGGGGCCTCGACCGTCCGAAGTTTCGAGGGCGGTCTAAGCGTTCCCGTGCGCAATAACCTCGACGCGATCCAGCGCGCTTTAGAAGATGCCGGGGTCGAGTTTATCGCCAGCGATGGCGCATCATCGCGCGGTGGTCCTGGCGTGCGTCTAGTCCGCTAAGTCCCCTCTCGATCGGCTCCCGGCACGATCGCCGCGGTCCCTATCCAACGCGCTTGAGTCCGGTGTTTAATCCAGCGCGCGGGCGCCGTTTGTCCTTCGTCTTGTGGCCCCGTTGTGGTATCTAGATACCCGTAACGGAGGGTTATGATGGCTGGTGTCCATAGTGATTTGGTAAAGGTGCGAGTGAACCCCGCTCTACGGGAGCGCGCTGCGGCTCGGGCTCAGAGCGAGGGCATGAGCCTGTCGGAACTGGTGCGCGCTGCGATCCGCCGCGAATTGAACGCCTAGTGGACGTTTTCGAACACGTCGCGAAAGTCTGGGCCGATGCCGAGCGGGTGGAAGAGGAGCGCGGCGACCTTGCCGACTATCTGACGCTCTGCTGGCTGGCGGAAGCCGTGTGCAAGCGCGTCGACCTTTCGCCGGAAGAGGCGGCGTTGCTTATCGTTGAGATAGGTATGGACGGCGGGCCGGACCTTCGCACCGGCAAGGGCATAGCTTGCGCCTCTGTAATTCTCGGCGTGCCCGGCGCTCCCATTCAACCAACATTGCATTGAGAGGATAGGGCTATGGGTCCGATTGACTACGGTTCGTTGCAGGCGAAGTTGGACTTTAGCCCGCTCATGCAGGGCCTTCAGCTACGCCAAGCGAAGCAAAACATCCAGGCTGATAGCGAACGGCAAGACAAGACGGTGCAGCTTGCTCGCGAGCAGTTCACGGTCAATCAGCAAGAGCATGCGGCATATCTAGCCGACGTCGAAGCATACAAGGCTGACCCAACGCCCGGCAACTTGCGCAACCTTGGCTTGAACCATCCCGATCTGTCCGATCAAATCTACAGGGCGGGCAACAGCTATACGACGGCAGCGAAACAGGATCTAGTTGGATCCGGATTTTCCGCGATTGGCGCGCTCGCTGCTGGCAATCCCGACTTGGCGGCATCAGGCCTCGAGAAGCGGATCACAGGCCTTAAAAACAGCGGCGTTGACACGTCTCACACACAAGCGGCGGTCGACATGATTAAAGCCGGTAAGACGAAAGAGGCTACGGCCTATCTGTCTTATGCGATGGCGGGGCTCGTCGGGACCGACCACGCGGCGGGCATCATGGAAACGCTGGGCGTTGGTGGAAAAGCTGACGACAAGCGCGCGGACAATGAGCGCCAGGATCGGGCCTTGAACCTAAATGAGCGCCGCGCAGACGCCACTATAGCACGCGGCGAGGCGGCAAGCGCTCGCGCTGAGCGCGCGGCCGACCGCGCCGATCGCAAGGCCGCTGGCGGCGGCGGCGGGGGCTCTGGCAATTATGAATACCGGATTGGTCCGGACGGCAAGTTACAGCGGAGGAAGCGCTAAATGGCTGAGCAAGAGGACGGTTGGGAAACCATCACCGACCCGTCTGCGGTACCCGCGGACATTCGCAAATCGCTAGGCGTGAAGGGCGTGCGGTCGGCCCTGGGGATCGACGCGAAGGGCGGCGGAAAGGCCATCCCGCAATGGGCGGAGAAGAAGTATTCGCCGCAGGTCGAAACCTATGCGGGCCTCACGAACGCCCTCAACGGCTTTAAGGACGACTTCGGCGGCAACACCGTCACGGGCGGTCTAGAGAACACCGTCCAAGGGCTCTATAGCGGTTTCGGCAGCGAGGGGCAGCGCGACTGGTGGGCCTCGTTCAAGTCGAACGATAACCAAATCCGCAACAAGCTGTTCGGCTCGGCGCTGACCGATACGGAGAAGGCCGCTTACGAAGCGACAACCATCTCGCCTTCAATGGATCCGAAGGAAATACGCCGCAACCTGACGACGCGCCGTAGCCTCGTCCAGAAGGCTTTGCAGCGCTCGACCAAGTTCCTGCAAGCGCAGGGCTATAACGGGGATTCGATCTCTGCATTGGCTGGCGAGTACGCTCCTGAATTGGGCGCGATCGCTACGCCCGATGCGGCAAGCGCGACCGATGCGGCGAAGCCAGCCGGTGCGACTGGTGCCGCCGCCGCCTCGGCTGCTACTGGAGGCGAGCCCCCGGCTGGTCCGACCCCTCCGAGCGGCCCTGACAGTCGCGGCGACGTGCAGTTCAACGGCGATGGCCCGCAACTCGCTGCGGGTGTGTCGAAGCTGTCGCCCGAGGTGCAGGAGAAGCTTTACCAGTTCTCGCTGACCAAGCCGAACGCGGCACAGCTGAAGCAGTATTACGACACGCTTGGCGCCGGCGTCCTGCCCGATGCCAATGCGCAGCAGATCGCGGACTATTACGCGAAGGGCGGCACGGAGCGGATCGGTGTCAGCTACGACAAGGCCGAGGTGGCGCCGATCGATCCAGGCGATGGGACCGTTGGAGCGGTGGGGCGCGGCGTTGTCTCTAACATCCCGTTCAGCCGGGAGATTGCCGCCGGTATTGATACGCTTTCCGACCCGCAAAGCACGTTCGCCAGCAACCTCGATGAAGAGTACGGCAAGCGCGCGTTCGTCGAGCAGAACAACCCGGTGGCCTATACGGCAGGCGCTATCCTCGGCTCACTTCCGCTTGGCGGGGTCGAGTTTGCAGGCGCTCGAGCAGCATCGCGTGCGGCTGGTGTCGCGGCAATCAGACAGGGCCTTGGGCGTGAAGTTGCCGTTATGCAGGCCAACCGGACGTTTGCCATGCGATCGGCAATGGAGGGCGCTGGTATCAGTGGCGTTTATGCCTTGGGCAACGCTGACGGCTCGTTAGGCCAACGGGTCGCCGCGGGCGTAGGCGGCGCTGCGGTCGGCGGCGTTGCTGCGGGCGCTCTCTCGCTCGGCGGCGGCGCATTGCTGGCCCGTCGCGCTGCGGCGGCAAGGGGGGGCGCTCCAGCGCTCTCACCGGGGCAAGAGGCGCTTGAGGCCGCGGGCCGTCAAGATATTGTCCCGTTCCCCGCCGACGTCGGGGGATCCGGGGTTCGTTCGGTAACTGGCGCGGTAGCGCAGACGATGGGCGGCGTTGGTCCTATCCGCGCTGGCGCTCAACGCACGCTCAACAGCGCCGAAGCGGTCCGCAACCGTGTGGCCTCCGCGATCGGTACGCCGCAGGGCATAGAAGAGGCGGGGGAAACCGCGCGAGCTGGAGCGCAGACGTTCATTGCTCGCACGGGTGCTCGTATCGGCCGCATCTATGAGCGCGCCGCATCCCTCGGCGGACAGGCTCGTGTCGACACTCCCGCAGCGCGACGGGTCCTAGATCAGGAGTTGGCCCCGCTGCTGGAGTCGCCAGTGCAAGGGCCGGGTGTCCCGATCCTCCAGGGCTTGCTCGATGCCTTGGACAACCCGCAGTCGATCCGCGGTCTTCGTGAGGCGCGATCACAACTCCGCGAGCAATTCGAGAACGCGGGGCTACGCGGCTCGAACTTGGAACGTGTGGCCGGTCGAGTGATCGACGCCGCGACCGACGATATGGTGAACGGGCTGCGATCGCAGGGGTTGGACGCGGCGGCACGCTTGTACCGTGTAGCGGACCGCGCATGGCGTGAGCGCCTGCAAATCATGGACGATCATCTTGCGCCCATCTTGGGGGACGCGAGTGGCCCTGGCATGAAGTCGGGCGAACAGGTCGTGCAAGGTCTGAAGTCCGCGATGGCTGGCAATAACCGCCGGTTCGCGGGTTTCGTCGGCGCGCTTCCCCCGCATGAGCAAGGTGTGGTGCGGGCGTCGCTTATCCAGCGGATGGGCATGGCGACCAAGGGCAACCAAGACGAAGCGGGCGAGGTATTCTCCCTCTCGACGTTTCTGACGAATTGGAACGAGATTGGCGAGCGCGCCAAGAATACGTTGTTCGGGCCTGAGGGGCGTGCGGCGCTCAATGACTTGGCTATCTACGCTCGCGAGGCCAAGCAGTCGCAGAAGTTCGCCAACCATTCCAACTCGGCAGGGGCAGTAAGTAACCTTTCCGCTATCTGGAACTTCTCGACTCTCGGGACGGCGCTGGCGGCTGAGAACGGTGGGGGTCGCGTCCTAGCATCGCCGCGGTTCGCTCGCTGGTTGGCCCGGCCACCACGTGCTGCAACCCCGGCGGCGTCTCGAGCTTGGGTCGAGCGGCTAACGCGCGTTGCCAAGTCCGAGCCCGCCATTGCGCAGGATGTTCTCGGTATCCAGACGCGGCTTCGCGATATGCTTATGGGTTCGCCCGCAACTGTCGCAGCGCAGGAAGGCGCTACACCCGCTCAGATAGTCCAGGGGCAGAACAGCCAACAGCAAGCCCCAACCCAAGGGGCGCAACAGTGAGCGGGCCGGAGGGGCGATATTCAGCGTGCGCAATGGCCCGCCCCAAGGGTGGTCTTCGCATAGCTGTCTAGCGCGGGGGTAGGTGCGGCGGCATTGGCGGGCGCCGCCGCCGCACCGATTGAAACCCGCCAACGCATTTTCGAAACCCCCGGTGGTGATGCCGACGAACACGCCGCATCGTTCGCTCAACCGATGGCACCCGCCGCGCGCTCGATGCAAGCCTAATGATTCGCGATCAAGCCAGCCGGGCGCTCGACTTCCGCCACTGTTCGCAAGCGTTGGTGGTATCTATGGAGGGAACGGGATTTTTTAAATCCGCCTTTTCCTAGCAATACCAACACCTTAATGCGGTGTCGGTGGCTCCCTGAGTAGGATTCGAACCTACGGCCACTCGATTAACAGTCGAGAGCTCTACCGCTGAGCTATCAGGGATCGTTGCCGAGGGCGGCTCTATAACTGGCCCTCCGGATCATGCAAGCAGGTTTCGTCGCAAATCCGTAAACTTTCGCGGCTGGCTCGGGCCCGGTGACGGCCGTCAGGAGATGAACTGCTCCATCGTGATGCGGTCGTCGAGGGCGTGCTCCGGGTCGAACATCAACGTCAGTTCGCGCGCGCGGTCCATGCAGATGTCGACCCGCGCGATATCGCGGATTTCGCGTTGGTCGGCGACCACGGAGACGGGGCGTTTGCCCGCATCGAGGACGCGTACGCCGATCCGTGCCTTGTCGGGCAGGATCGCGCCGCGCCAGCGCCTGGGACGAAACGGACTGATCGGGGTGAGGGCGATCATCCCCGAGCCCAGCGGCAGGATCGGGCCGTGTGCCGAGAGATTGTACGCGGTCGAGCCGGCGGGCGTGGCGACGAGGATGCCGTCGCAGGCGAGTTCGGGCAGGACGATGCGCTCGTTCACCGTTATCTCTAGATTGGCGGTCTGGCGGGTCTCGCGCAGGAACGAGACCTCGTTGATCGCCGGCAAGGTATGGGTCCGGCCATCGACGCCGACCGCGGTCATGGTGAGCGGCACGACCTTGAACGGCTTTGCCCGGTCCAGGCGATCGATCAGGCCGTGATGCCGCCACTCGTTCATCAGGAACCCCACGGTCCCGAGGTTCATGCCGAACACCGGTACGGGTGGCTTGCGGCGTTCCAGCATGGCGTGGAGCGTCTGCAGCATGAAGCCGTCACCACCGAGCGCGATGATCACGTCGGCATCGTCGACCGAGACCCAGTCGCGCAGATCGGCAAGCTGATCCTGGGCGGCGCGGGCAGGGGGTGTCGTGGACGCGACCAAGGCCAGCCGCTCGAACCGGCTCATCCTCCAGTAACGCTCATGTGGCGCGATACCGCCGGGCGTTCGCCGACACCGATGCGGAAGTCGTGCGCCTTGGGCTTGGCAAAGAGGCCGGCATCGATCGCCTCGTCGAGCCCGGCGGTGCCGCCCTCGCGAAGCGCCGCCTTCAGATCGACCTGATCGTCATGGCCGAGGCACATATACAGCTTGCCCTCGGTCGTCAGGCGGACGCGGTTGCAGCCGTCGCAGAAGTTCGCCGTCAGCGGCGATATCAATCCGAGCCGCGTACGCGTGCCATCGACGTTCCAGTAGCGCGCCGGCCCGCCGGTCTTGTGCGCATCGCGAGCCAGCGTGAAAGCACCCGAAAGCTCCTCGAAGACGTGCGTCAGCGGCAGGAAGCGATCGGTGCGATCCTCGTCGATGGCGCCGAGCGGCATCGTCTCGATCAGCGACAGGTCGAAACCCTCGTTGCGGCACCATGCCAGCATCGGTGCGATCTCGTCTTCGTTGAAGCCTTTCAAGGCGACCATGTTGATCTTGATCGCCAGACCCGCATCGCGCGCCGCCATGATTCCGCCGATCACCTGCCCAACATCGCCATGACGCGTGATGTAGCGGAAGCGCTCCGGATCGCGGCTGTCCATGCTGACGTTGACGCGTCGGATACCGGCATCGACCATCGCCTCGGCATGCTGTGCGAGACGCGTGCCGTTGGTGGTCATGGTCAGTTCCTCTAAACCGCTGCCGATGTTGTGGCCGAGGCGCTGGACGAGTTCGGCGACGTCGCGGCGCACCAAAGGCTCGCCGCCGGACAGGCGTATCTTGGTCACGCCGCGGGCGATGAACCGCTCCGCGATGATCGCGATCTCCTCGAGGCTCAGCAACTTTGCGCGGGGCAGGAACGTCATCTGCTCGGACATGCAGTAGCGACACCGCAGATCGCATCGGTCGGTGACCGAAATCCGGAGATACTTGATCGTGCGGCCGTGCGTATCGCGCAACGGCTTTTGCGCCGGAAGGGTCGGCAAGGCATTGGCGGTCTGGATCATAGTCTCCGAGCTAAGTGCGGGTGGGTCCCCGAACAAGGCCGAACCGGACTGTAGTGGATTGGCGGGCAGCGACGCGGCGGCTAGGCTCGCACCGGTGGGGTGGGGTGCGACGGTTATGCAAGACATACAGACGGCAACGACGCTGTTCGCGATATCGTTCCGTCACCGCGAGGAGATCGCGGGGATACTGGCCGGCGCCGGCGCGGGTTCGGACTGGCATGCATCGGTGGTCAGCGATGCCGTGGCGATCGAAAGCCGCTTTCTCGCCAGTGGTGCAGCGGTGGCGCTGATCGACGCGCGTGGCGCACTCGACGAGGGGGTAGCGGCGGCGCTTGCCCTGGGCGGGTTGGTCGCGACCAACGGCGCCGCGCTGCTGGTGCTGGTGTCGCGCGGCGACGTCGAGGCGATCGGCGAATTCTTCGATGCAGGTGCGACACAATTCCTGACCAGCCCGGCGACGGACAGCGAACTGATCCAGGCACTGCGCTTTGCCGGGCGCCACGCGGTCCGCGCGTCCGGCAGCGTGGTCGACCGACGCAGGATCCCCGGCGCATCGCTCTACGACCGCGAAACCGGCGACGTACGCCGCTGGATCATCGGGCGGATCGCCGCCGACTGCCCGGTCGCGGTGGTGCTGGTGTCGCTGTCGCGGCTGGATATCGTCAATGCGGCGCATGGTCGGCCGATGGTCGACGCGCTGATCGAGACGGCGGTGCGGCGGACCGAGACGATCGCGCACGCGGCGATCGACGTGGATTCGATGGTCGCCCGGCTTGGCGGATCGGAGTTCGCGTTCGTGATCGAGGCGTCGGGTGCAGCGGTGACGGCCGCGATCACCGCGCTGGATGCGGCCCTCGCGCGGCCGTTCGCGGTGGCGGATACGCGCGCCGTGCTCGGTTGCCGGTTCGGGGTGGCGCAGCGTCAGCCGGGCGACGACGCGGCCGCGCTGTTGCGCCGGGCGAGCGAAGCCCTGGCGGAAGCGAAGGCGAGCGACGGATCGGTGCTGCACGTCGCGCTGCCCGACGGAGTCGCGCCGATCGACGCGCTGGCGATCGACCTGCATCACGCGATCGAACGCGACGAGATCGACCTGCGCTGGCAACCCCAGGTCGAGATCGCGAGCGGCCGGATCACCGGTGTCGAGGCGCTGGCGCGCTGGAGCCACCCGACGCTGGGGCCGCTGGGTGCGGATACGCTGTTCGATGCCGCCGATCGCGCCGACCTGGGGATCGCATTGTCCGATCATATCCAGCGGCTGGTCCTTGCGCGCGCGACGGCCTGGCCGACCGCGCTGAGCATTTTGCGGGTGTCGATGAACCTGACCGCGGCGGACATCACGCGGCCGGGGTTCGCGGCGCTGTTTCTGGCGCGGGTCGACGACAGCGGCTTTCCACGCGGCCGGTTGACCGTCGAGATTACCGAAACCGGCCTGATCGAGGATCTGGCGGCGGCGTCGGCGCTGCTGGCGGAACTGCGCGGGGCAGGGTGCCGGGTGGCGATCGACGACTTCGGCACGGGCTATTCGAGCCTTGCCTATCTGAAGTCGCTGCCGCTCGATTACGTCAAGATCGACAAGGCGCTGGTCCGCGATATCGACGGGTCGGCCCGCGACCGGGTGGTGGTGGCGGGCGCTATCACGATGGCGCGGTCGCTTGGCCTGGCGGTCATCGCCGAAGGGGTGGAAACACCGTCGCAACTCGAACTGCTCGCCGCGGGCGGTTGTGGCCTGTACCAGGGCTATCTGTTTTCGGAGCCCGTCGGCGAGGCGGCGCTGCTCGACCTGGTGGGGAAAGAATGATGCGTGCGCTGATGATGCCGATCGTGATGATAACTGCGGCAGTGGCAGTTCCCGCTGCTGCTGCCCCAGTCGCCGCACCCGCCGCCAAGCCCTCGCGTGTTTCAGCCGAGACCGCGATACGCGAGGCGATGATGGCGAGCGCGGCGGGGTGGAATACGGGCGATCTGACGCGGTTCATGGCGGTGTATGCCGACGATGCGATATTCGTCACGCCCAAGGGGCTGTTGCGCGGCAAGGCGGCGATCTCCGCGAAATATCAGCCGAGCTTCAGCGGCGTCGGCAATGTCCGCGGCAGCCTGTCGTTCGCGTTCCTGGAGATGCGGGGGATCGACCCGCGCCATGCGATGCTGTTCGCGCGGTGGACGCTGAGCGGAGCGTCAACGACGGAAAGCGGGATGACGACGTTGGTCTTCGAACGGCATGGCGGGGCGTGGCAGATCATCGCGGATCACAGCAGCTGATGCACGACATGCAGCGCCACCATGCCGCTCAAAGGGTGACGACATGACCAACACGCTCGATCCCGCGACGGCGGCGCGGTTCGCCGATCTGACGCTGGGGCATCTGACGCGCGAATGGCCGTACAAGCTCGACCAGGTGCTGTCCGGGCCCGGCGACCTTGCGGTGCCCAAGGCGTTGCACCCGGTGTTCCATGGCAGTTTCGACTGGCATAGCTGCGTCCATGGCTGGTGGCAGGTCATGCGGCTCGCGCGCCTGTTTCCCGACATCGCGCAGGCCGCTGCGATCGAGACGCTCGCCGATCGCATGCTCGTCCCGACGCTGATCGCCGGCGAGGTCGCGTATCTGGACCGGCCGGGCACGGGCGGGTTCGAACGGCCCTATGGCTGGGGCTGGCTGCTCGCGCTCCACGACGAACTCGCATTGCGGCCCGATCGGCCGTGGGCGACGGCGGTCGAGCCGCTCGCCCGCGCCTTCGCCGCGCGGTTCGCCGCGTATCTGCCCAAGCTCCTCTATCCGGTGCGCAGCGGCAAGCATGACTGCACCGCCTTCGCGCTCGTCCATGCGCTGCGCTGGGCGAGGACGCACGACGCTGCGCTTGCCGAGCTGATCGAGACGCGCGCCCGCGAATGGTATGGCGACGATCGCGACTGCCGGCCGTTCGAGCCGAGCGGCGAGGATTTCCTGTCGGCGACGCTGTGCGAGGCGGCGCTGATGCAGGCGGTGCTCGGTGACGATTTTGGCGGCTGGCTGGCGGCGTTCATGCCCGATCCGTTCGGGGCGGCGACGACGTGCCTGCGTGTCCCCGCCGTCGTCAGCGACCGCAGCGACGGTCGGCTCGCGCATCTCGACGGCCTGAATCTGTCGCGCGCCTGGAACTGGCGAGCGCTGGCGGCCGCGATGCCCGACCCGGAAGCGGCGCGGGCGATCGCCGACGCGCATCTGGCCGACGCGCTGCCGCATCTCGCCGACGATTATATGGGGGAGCATTGGCTGGCGACGTTCGCGTTGCTGGCGCTGGAGGCCGGTTCCGTCTGAGCGGGGCGGCATGCGGGCATTCCACCGATTTGTGCGGGGAGGGGTTAGCAGAGCGGACCGTGCTGCCTAAGGTCGCGTCATCGAACGAAGAAAGAGTGATGATGCACCAACGCCTGCCGTTCCTGGCCCTGCTGGCCCTTTCCACGACCGCGCTGGCGCAGACGCCCGTTCCGACCCCCGCATTGGCCCCGGCTTCGGCCCCGACTTCTGCCAAAGCGACGGCGGCCGATCCCAACGCGTATCTCGAGGATATTCACGGCGCACGCGCGCTGGGTACGGTCAAGCGGTGGAATACGCGGTCGCTGGCGGCGCTGGAGGCGAAGCCGGGCTATGCGCGCTATCGGCAACGTGCGCTCGACCTGTTGCAGGACGACCGTCAGATCGCGACGCCCGACCAGATCGTCGGCGGCCAGGTGCTGAACCTGTGGCAGGACAGGACCAACCCGCGCGGGCTGTGGCGAGTCGCCTCGCTCGCGTCGTTCGGTAGCGGCAAGCCCGTGTGGCGGACGCTGATCGACGTGGATGCGCTCGGCAAGGCCGAGGGTAAGAGCTGGGTATGGAAGGGCGCAACGTGTCGATCGCCCTCATACGATCGCTGCATGGTTGCGCTGTCGAATGGCGGCGGCGATGCGGTGGTCGAGCGGGAGTTCGACATTCCGTCGGGCAAGTTCGTCGCCGACGGCTTCGTCGTGCCGATGTTCAAGACCGGCTTGAACTGGGCGGGGCCGGATGCCCTGTACGTCGCGACCGATTTCGGCCCCGACAGCCTCACCATGTCGGGCCTGCCGCGTACCGCGAAGCTGTGGCGACGCGGCACGCCGCTGACCGCTGCGACCGAAATCGCGAGTGCGGCGCAGAGCGATGTCGGGATCGCTACGACCGTCTTCACCGAAGGCGATCGGCGCTATGCCCTGGTATCGCGCAACGTCGATTTCTTCCATGCGAAGCGCAGCCACGTCGCCGACGACGGCCGGCTGGTGCCGTCGCCGTTGCCCGACGACGCGGTGATCAACACCGTGCTCGACGGGCGGTTGATCGCGACGCTCGCCTCCGACTGGCGCGGCGTGCCGGCGGGCGCGGTGATCGCGTATGGGATCGCCGACGTGCTCGCGGGGCAAGATCCGACGATCGAGCGCGTGCTGGTGCCGAGCGCGACACAGGCGGTCGAACAGGTCGATGCGAGCAAGTCGGTGCTGTGGGTTAAGATGCTCGACGACGTATCCGGGCGTCTCGTGGCGCTGACGCGCGGCGCGGATGGGGTCTGGACGCAATCGGTCGCCGCGTTGCCGACCGCGTCGACGATCCATCTGGATGCGACCGCGGGCACGGACGATCTGGCCTTCGCGATGGTCGAGGGATTCCTCAGCCCGCCCGCGCTGTACGCGGTCCGCCCGAACGCGACGCCGGTCGCCGTCGATACGCTGCCCGCACGGTTCGACGCGTCGACGATGCAGGTCGAGCAGCGGTTCGCGACGTCGAAGGACGGCACCAAAATCCCGTATTTCCTGGTGCGCAAGAAGGGCACGCCAGGATCCGGGGGCGGGCCCGTTCCCGCGCTCGTGCATGCCTATGGGGGGTTCCGCAACGCGCAGACCCCGACCTACCTCGTCGGTCAGCCCTATCGGTCGGGACCCGCCGGTCTGTTCTGGGTCGAGGAGGGGAACGCGTTCGTCCTCGCCAACATCCGCGGCGGCGGCGAATATGGTCCGCGCTGGCACAAGGCTCCGCTGCGCGAGAACCGGCAAAAGGCGTATGACGATCTGCACGCGGTCGGCGACGACCTGGTGCGGACCGGGGTCAGCGCCAAGCGCAAGATCGCGGTATCGGGCCGGTCGAACGGCGGCCTGCTGGTCGGTGTGGCGATGGAGCAGCGGCCCGACCTGTACGGCGCGATCGTGATGGGTTCGCCGTTGCTGGACATGCAGCGCTATTCGCACCTGTCGGCCGGCGCGTCCTGGATGGGCGAATATGGCAATCCCGACACGCCGGCGGACTGGGCGTTCATCTCGCGCTATTCGCCGTACCAGAACCTGAAGCGCGGCGTGACCTATCCGACGCCGTTCATCTACACCTCTACCGAAGACGACCGCGTCCATCCCGGCCATGCCCGCAAATTCGCGGCGCGGATGGAGGCGTATGGCGATCCGTTCTTCTATTACGAGAACCCCGAAGGCGGTCATGCGGCCGGCGCCGACCGGATCGAGGATGCCAAGCGCGCCGCGCTCGTCACGGTCTATCTCAACGGCCAGCTCGCTACTGCGCCACAGCGCTGATCGTCAGGAATCCATGATGCGTAATTTCCGTTTCTTGCTCGACGCCGTAATCTTGGTGCTGCCCGTCCTGTCGATTCCGGCCCCCGTGTTCGCGGCGGAGGTCGCGCAGGCGTCGTCGTTCGCGGCGCTGTCGACGCGCTATGTCGATGGCCTTGCGCGGCTCAACCCGTCGTCGGCGACCGGGCTTGGCGATCACCGGTTCGACACGCAGGTCACCGACATGTCCGCTGCGGGGCGTGCGAAGCGCGAGGCGTTTTCGAAGGCGATGCTGGCGGACTTGCAGCGGATCGACCGCAAGGCGTTGTCGCGCGAGCAGCAGGTCGATGCGGCGTTGCTCGACAATGCGCTGCGCTACGACATCTGGGATGCCCAAGCGCTTGGCGGCTGGGCGTGGGATCCGCAGGTTTACAACGATATCGCCGGCAGTTCGCTGTATTCGCTGGCCGAGCGCGATTTCGCACCATGGCCGCAGCGGTTGAAAGCGGCGACCGCGCGAATGGAGGCGTTGCCCGCGTTGCTGGCGCAGGCTCGCGCGAACATCGTGGTTGCCCGCGTGCCGTCGATCTACGCGACGACGGTGGCCAAGCAGAATAGCGGCATCGTCGACATCGCGCAGAGCATGCTCGCGCCGCACCGCGGAGAGTTGTCCGCGGCGGATGCCAAGCGGTTCGATGCCGCGCTGGCGACACTGAAGACGGCGGTGGCCGAGCATCAGGTCTGGCTCGACAAGACGCTGGTGCCCGGCGCGAAAGGCGACTTCCGGCTTGGCGCGGCGCTGTATGACAGGAAGCTCGGCTTCGCCCTGCAGTCCGATCTGACGCGTGGCGAGATCAAGCGGCGCGCGCGGGTCGCGATCGTCGACACGCGCGCCCAGATGTACGCCATCGCGCGGCAGATATTCGGGGCCAAGCAGGGCGCTCTGCTCCTCCCCGACACGCCGTCCGAAGCGCAGCAACAGGCCGCGATCCAGCTCGCGCTGGAACTCACCTACGCCAAGCGTCCGGCGCGCGACGGCATGATCGCCGCGTCGACCAAGGCGCTGGCGGAGGCGACGGCGTTCGTCCGGGCGAAGGGGTTGATCGGCATGCCCGACGGTCCGGTGGCGATCATTACGATGCCGAAGTTCCAGCAGGGCGTCGCGGTGGCGTATTGCGATTCACCGGGCCCGCTGGAGAAGAACCTCGGCACGTTCTTCGCGGTGTCGCCGGTTCCCGACGACTGGACCGAGGCGCAGGCGACGTCGTTCCTCAGCGAATATAACGACTACATGATCCACGATCTGGCCGTGCACGAGGCGATGCCGGGGCATTTCCTGCAGCTGGCGCACGCCAATGCGACGCAATCGACGTTGCGGGCGGTGCTCGGTTCGGGGCCGTTCATCGAGGGGTGGGCGGTGTATGCCGAGGGGATGATGGCGGACCAGGGCTATCTGAACGGCGACCCGCTGTTCAAGCTGACCGTGCTCAAGATGCGGTTGCGTTCGATCTCGAACTCGCTGCTCGACATCGGCATCCATACCGAGGGCATGACGCGCGAGCAGGCGATGCAGCTTATGACGCACACGGCGTTTCAGCAGGAGCGCGAGGCGGCGGGCAAATGGGTCCGCGCGTCGCTGGGCTCGACGCAGTTGCTCAGCTATTTCACCGGCTATTCGGAGCATATGGCGCTGCGCGCGGAGGCGATGAAGCGGCAGGGCGCCGCCTTCGATTTGAAGCGGTATAACGACGCGCTGCTGAACCACGGTTCGCCGCCAGTCCGCTACGTCCGCGAACTGCTGTTCGACCTGCCGATCGGTTGACAGGCATCGCGTAAGAGGTGCTGTCGTGGCGGGATTGGTATTGCCCGCCACGACGTCATGCCTGGAACAGGGACGCGGCCTTGAGCACCTTGGTCGCGCCGTGCGCGTCGGTTACGGCGTAGGTGAACCCCGGGAGAAGGCAGAAGGCGCCGACATTGCCGTTCGGGTCCAGCGCGAGAAATCCGACCTGCACGCCGCGAATGGCATCGCCGCGGAGCCGGGCGATATGGCGTACCACCTCCTCGCAGGCCTTTTGCGGCGAGGCGCCGGACCGCATCGATGCCACGACGCGGGCCGATCCCGCCACCCGCGTGACTTCCTCACCGAGGCCGGTCGATGTCGCGCCGCCGACGCCGGCCTCGACATAGAGCCCCGAGCCCACCTGCGGCGAATCGCCGACGCGACCGCGCATCTTGAATGCCATTCCCGATGTCGTGCAGGCGCCGGCGAGGCGGCCGTCGGCGCTGCGGGCGAGCAAGCCGATCGTATCGTGGTCGAGCGCGCCGCCGGGCGTGCGCGTGCGGTTTTCGCTGTTGGCTTCGGGCTGGTATTTCGCGGTCTTGAGCCAGTCCCGCCAGGCCTTTTCGGACTCAGGGGTGAGCAGCGACTGCTGGGGAAACCCCTGATCGCGCGCGAACCGGGTCGCACCTTCGCCGACCAGGAACGTGTGCGGAGTCCGTTCCATCACGCGCCGCGCGACCGAGATCGCGTGGATCGTATTCTCCAGCGCGGCGACTGCTCCGACCCCGCCGGCATCGTCCATGATGACGGCGTCCAGCGTTACGTGGCCGTCTCGGTCGGGGTAGCCGGAATAGCCGACGCTGTGGTTCGACGGGTCCGCCTCCGGAACCATCGCACCAGCCTCGACCGCGTCGATCAGCGTCCCGCCCGCACCGAGCCTGGCGAACGCCGCCGCGTTTGCCGCCGCGCCGAAATCCCATGTCGAGACGATCATCGCCCCCGTGGTCGCAGCTGCGTGAGCGCCGGCCCCCTGCGCGTAGGAGGCGGCCAGCGTTAGAGTTCCGCAGGTCCCCAGACCTGCCAGCAATGCGCGCCTTGTCGTCAACGGTCGATCCTCCATCGGGCAATTGTCGTGCATGCTACGCAGGACGCAGCAGGCCGCCAAGAGGTGACACGTATTTGCAACATTTCATCGTAAATGTTCCATAAAGGTATTGCATAGGTATTGACGGAACCAATTATCTGATCAAGCGTGTCGGGAGGAACTGCGCGGGCGTTTGCGGCGCTGTCGGTCAAAGGGGTAGGATATGAATTTCAGTCATTCGGTATCGCGTGTCGCGCTCGTGGGGTCGCTCATGATCTGGGCCACGCCGGTGCTGGCACAGGTTGCCCCCGCCGATCCGGCCGCCCCAGCGCAGGCCGACCCGGCCGCTCCGGTCGCCCCGGCCCAGGCGACTCCGGCCGCTCCGGCGCAGGCCGCCCCGGTCGCTCCGGCTCAGGCCGCCCCGGTCGCTCCGGCGCAGGCCGACCCCGTCACGCCGGCCCAGGCCGATGCGAACACGCCTGCCCAGGCGAAGGTCCAGGCCGACGCGACCACCGCAACCGCAGCCGTCGCCACGGATAGCCAGGCGAACCAGTCGATCGTCGTCACCGGATCGCGCATCCAGCGTCCCAACACGACCTCCGCCGCGCCTATTACTTCGGTGACTTCGCAGGACATTCGCGCGCAGGCGGCGGTCAACGTCGAGGACGTGCTGAACCGGCTGCCGCAGGTCGCGCCTGACAGCCAACAGACCTATGCCGATTCGGACGGCCGCCAGCGGATCAAACTGCGCAGCCTTGGGTTCGAGCGGACCCTGGTCCTGATCGACGGCAAGCGCATCGGCACGCAGAACGGCCAGGACGTCGGGATCATCCCCGCGACGCTGTTGGAGCGCGTCGACGTGCTGACCGGTGGCGCGTCGTCGGTCTATGGCTCGGACGCGGTCGCAGGTGTCGTCAACTTCATCCTCAAGAAGGATTTCGAGGGCATCCAGCTCGACGGCAACTATAACTTCTACAACCACAACAACAAGGACACGGTCGTGTCGCCGTTGGCACGCGCCGCGGGCTTCAACAGCGCCCGTGGCCTGACGAACGACGGCGGTCGTGCCGACCTCACGCTGACCGCCGGCAAGAAGTTCTTCGACGACAAGCTGAAGATTTCGGGGTTCGTCAACTACAAGCATACCGACCCGGTCTTACTGTCGGATCGGTCGAACACCGGCTGTTACCTGACGCAGACGAGCCTCAACGCGCCGATCTCGTGCGGCCTGACGCCGAGCAGTTCGACCAGTGGCCTCGTCACGCCGCTCGAAGGCGCCAACGCGAACGCGCAATATGTCAACAATCCCAATGGTTCGCGCACCTTCGTCCCGTTCGGCGCGGGCCCCGGCAACGCCTCGAACTATTTCAACAACTACTCTTATCAGCGTCCCTCGGAGCGGATCAACGCCGGCGGCTTCGTCAGCTTCGACATCTCGCCCAACGCCGAGCTGTACGGTTCTGGTATCTGGTTCCGCGATAAATCGTACACCAACTATCCCGGGATCGCAGGGGGCAAGGTTCAGGTCAGTTGCAACAACCCGTTTCTGTCCGGCACGCAGGCCACCGCGATCTGCGGCGCTGCCGCTGGCACCGGCACGATGGTGCCGATCAATCTTGCCTACCGTCTCGGTGACAACAACGATCAGCCTGACAGTTATCTGAATACCGGTGCCCGCTTTACGGCCGGTATCCGCGGCAAGGTCGGCAGCGCGTGGACTTACGATGTCGGCGGTGTCTATGCCCGTAACCATCAGGACTACACGCCAACCTTGATCAATTCGACGCGACTGCAGAATTCGGTCAACGTCGGTGGTACGCTGGCGGCGCCGACCTGCGCCACGACCGCCGATGCCGCCTGCGTCCCGTTCGACGCGTTCAGCGCCGGCAACACCAATCCTGCTCTGGTCAGCTATCTGTTCAACAAGGGTACGGCAGTGACCACTGGCACGCTGTACGACGTGCAGGCCAACGTCACCGGCGACCTCGGCAAATACGGCGTGACTTCGCCTTTCGCCGAGCAGGGTATCGCGATCGCGCTCGGGACCGAATATCGCAAGGATACGCTGAAATCGACCGCTGACGCTGTGTATCGCGCTGCCCGCCAAGGCACCGACAGCTATCTTAAGCAGGATGTCTGGGAAGCGAACGCCGAGCTTCAGGTTCCGCTGGTCGAGCATATGCGATTTGCCGACCTGCTTCAGGTCAACGGCGGCTATCGCCTGTCCAAGTACAGCAGCAATCCGGATACCTTCAACACCTGGAAGGTCGAGGGCATCTACGCGCCGGTCAGTGACCTGACGTTCCGCGCCTCGTTCAACAAGGCGCAGCGCGCGCCAACGGTCACCGAAATCGGCCAAGCCGCGAACATCGATTTTGCATCCGGCGGTGCGGGCACCTTCAACGATTTCTGTGCGCCGACCGTCACCAATGGGCCGAATGGCGTGACCTACGGCGCGCCGGTCGCGTCGCGTGATGTATGCCGGGCAACCGGTCTGTCCGACGCGCTCTATGGTAGCCAGACCTTGCTCTGCAGCAACGGCACGGCCCCGAACGGTTCGGCTGCGTGCACCGTCCGTTCGGGTGGCTTCACCGCCGAGCCGGAGACCGCCTACACGCAGACCTATGGCCTGATCGTGAAGCCGCGGTTCGTCCGTGGGCTGTTCTTCTCGGTCGACCGCTACCGGATCAAGATCAACGACTCGCTCGGCTTCAACGACTACAGCTACTACACGGATGGCTGTCAGCGTTCGAACGGCGACGCGTTCTTCTGTCAGGGCATCGTCCGTAACCCGGGCACGGGCACGTTGTTCTCCAACGCAAGCACCAACCCGACGACTGGCTTCATCCGGCAGGGCACGACCAACTACTACACGTCGATCGCGCGCGGCTATGATTTCCAGGCGCAGTATACGATGGACCTCGCGACGGTCGGCAAGATCGACTGGAACTTCAATGGGTCGTTGACGACGTTTGCGGGTGGCCAGGACTCGCCGGTCCAGCCGCAGCGCAACTGCGCGGGCTATTACGGCAACAACTGCGGCCAGTTGATCCCGAAATGGTCGCACGGCCTGCGCGCGACCTACACGACGGTCGGCCGCGGTTTCAGCGCGTCGTTCAACTGGCGCTATGTCGGATCGCTGACCAATGCGGACAATTCGGGTGATCCGGCGATCGGCGGCACCGACGCGCGGGCACGGACCAGCTACTACCGGGTCGCGCCGCAGAGCTATTTCGATCTCGCGCTCAACTTCGCGATCGCCAAGCAGTTCTCGCTGCGTCTGATCGCGAACAACCTGTTCGACAAGAATCCGCCGATCGTTGTGGACTCGTACAGCGTCGCGCTCGCACGGACCAACACGATCCCGTCGCGCTACGACTCGCTCGGTCGCAACATCGCGATCGGTACGACGATCAAGTTCTGATCTTTCCTCTCCCCGACCTGAGGGCTCGCCAGCGATGGCGGGCCCTTTTTTTGTGGGGCGCACGCAGATGAGGATCGCTCGGTAATTTCGGGCCAGTTCGGCGGGCCGGCGCGTTAGGACGCCGAAGGAGCCGATATGAAGGTCATGACGCTGCGATCCCCGGCGGGTCTCAACTCTATCGCAAGCACCGAGCGGGACGATCCAGGTGCGCCGCCGCCAGGCGCGATCCGGGTCGCGCTGCACGGCAGTTCGCTCAACTTCCACGATCTGGGCGTTGCACTCGGCGTCATGCCGACGGAGGACGGCCGCGTGCCGCTATCCGATGGTGCCGGGATCGTCGAGAGCATCGGCGCGGGCGTCAGTGAATTCGCCGTTGGCGACCACGTGGTGTCGTGTTTCTTTCCGGACTGGCAGGACGGGACGCCAGTCGTCGGCGATTTCAGCCGCACGCCGGGCGACGGCATCGACGGGTTCGCGCAGAGCCACGTCGTCCTGCCGGCCACCGCGTTCACGAAGGCGCCCAAGGGCTATGATTTCGTCGAGGCAGCCTCGATCACGACCGCCGGCCTAACCGCGTGGCGCGCGCTGGTGGTCGACGGCAAGCTGAAGGCGGGGGATACCGTGCTGCTGCTCGGGACCGGCGGCGTGTCGATCTGGGCGTTGCAGATCGCCAAGGCGATGGGCGCGAAGGTGGCGATCACATCGTCGTCCGACGACAAGCTGGCGCGCGCGCGCGAACTGGGCACAGATTTCACGATCAACTACCGGACCGAAACCGGCTGGGGCCGCAAGGTCGCGGAGTGGACCGGGGGGATCGGCGTCGACCATGTCGTCGAGGTCGGCGGCCCCGGCACGCTGGCGCAATCGATCGACGCGGTCAGGGTCGGGGGACATATCTCGTTGATCGGCGTCCTGACGGGGATCGGCGGCGAGGTGCCGACTGCTGCGCTGATGGGCAAGCAGGCGCGGCTCCAGGGGCTGATCGTCGGCAGCCGGCGCGAGCAACAGGAATTCGTCCGTGCGCTGGAGGCGACAGGGATCCGCCCCGTGATCGATCGGCGGTTTGCGCTGAACGATCTCGCCCAGGCGTTCGCGTTCGAACAGAGCGGCGGGCATTTCGGCAAGATCGGGATCGAGTGGTAGAGAGGATGATGGACATGGCCGATACGAAACGCGCGATACTCTACCGGATGGTCCTGCCCGATCACATTTGCCCGTTCGGCGTGCGGGCGAAGGCGATGCTGGAGGAGCAGGGTTTCGACGTGGATGACCGGATACTGGGTTCGCGCGAGGAGGTCGATGCGTTCAAGGCCGAACACGGGGTTGCGACGACACCGCAGACTTTCATCGATGGCGAGCGGATTGGCGGCAGCGACGATCTCGAGCGGTATTTCGCGTCATGACCGACAGCGTAGGTAATCCCACGGCTAAGGGGCTGTCGCGGACGGCGTCGGTGGCGATCGTCGCGGGCGTTTTGGGCGTGAGCGCGGTGGTCGGTCGACGCAATGCGCCGGACCCTTCGCACCCCCGGATCCGTCGGTGGTACAAGCGGCTGGACAAGCCGAGCTTTACGCCACCCGACGCGGTGTTCGGGGCGGTCTGGCCGGTGCTGGAAACAGGGTTGGCGGTCGGCGGCTATCGTCTGCTGCGCCAACCCGCGGATCGCACGCGCAATACAGCGGTAGGGCTCTGGCTGCTGAACACCGGCATGATCGGTGCGTGGACCGAGATCTTCTTTCGCCAGCGCGAGCTCGAGGCCAGTGCGATCGTGTCCGGCGCGATGATCGCGAGCGGTGCCGCATATGTCGCCAGCGCCGCGAAGGTCGATCGTCCGGCGGCCGCGCTCGGCGCTCCGTTCGTCCTCTGGCTCGGGTTCGCGACGCTGTTGGCGGCACGGATTTCGGCGCGCAACGACGAGGGGGCGAAGACGGCGTCATGACTAGGTTGACGGTCTGGCACGATGGGTCCTGTCCGCTGTGTCGGCGCGAGATCGCGTTGATGCGGCGGCTCGATCGTCGCGGGGCGATCGAGTTCGTCGATGCGAGCGATCCCGGCACGACGTGTCCTGCCGACCGCGATGCCTTGCTGGCACGGTTTCACGCATCGGAAGACGGCCGGATGGTTTCGGGCGCGGCCGCATTCGCGGCGATGTGGCGCGCGATCCCGGTGCTGCGACCGCTGGGCCTCGCCGCGCGAAACCCTGTTGTGCTGGCGGTGCTGGAGCGGACGTATCGGGGTTTCCTCCGCGTCCGCCCAAGGCTTCAGGCGCTGATGCGCTGACGGGGCCTGTGGCTCAGCGCTGGTATTGAGCGATCAGGGCGCGGCGCAGCATCCGGTCTTCGAGCGAATAATAGAGCGCGATCTGGTCGCCGTGTGCGACCGTGGAGGCGGCGAAGGCGATATCGGTCGCGTCGCGGCTGACCGCGGGCGGAGGCAGCAACAGCGGCTCGATCCCGCGGCCGGTCACACGGGCGAAATCCGGGCTGAAGCTGATCCAGCCGATCCGCCAGCGTGCGTCGTGCGTCGCGCCGTTGTAGAACATGACCGGATCGGCCCCTGGCACCTGCCAGATCGGACCGGTCGAAAGATGCCAATTGTCCCAGCTGTCGTTGCGGATGCCGAACGGGTCGGGCTGGACGGTCCACGGACCTTTCGCGGTCGGTCCGGAGGCCATGCCGATCCGCGATGCGCCGGCCGCTGCATATTCGTAGAAGAGGCGCCAGTCGCCCGTGTCGGTCTGGGCGAGCGTGGCCTCCTTGATGTTGCCCTCGCCGGGCGGGGCTTTCAGGACCAAATCCTGCTTGGTCAGCGCGGTGAGGTCGCGCCCGGCGGCGAGGATCATGCAGCCCTGCGAGCGGGCTGCATCGACGCCCGTGTAATAGACCAGATATTCGTTGTCCGGCGTCACCAGGACGGTCGGGTCCTCGCATCCGCCAAGATCCTCGGCACCCGGCCCGGGGACGATCGCGAGGCCCGGGTCCATGGTGAAGGTCAGGCCGTCGCGGCTTTCGCCGCGGGCGATGACGCCGGTCGGATCATGCGGGCCGAGCGGGTCGGGAACGCCGCGAACCATGATCCGGTGTAGATTGCCTTCCTTCCATACGAAGGGGCTCATGAGGTCCATGCCGTCGACCACCGAGCCTGCGGATATCGCGACCGTGTCGAGCCGTTCGACCGTGTAGGTGATCATCGGTCAGGCGCCCTGGGCGACGGTGAGCGACAGCGCGCCGTCGATCGTAACGGTGGTGCCGGTGATATAGTCCGCGGTGGAGGACAGCAGGAAGGCCACCAGCGCGGCGACCTCGTCGGGACGGCCGGCACGCTTCCACGGGATTGCTGCTTCCTTTGCGGCGAGCTCCTGCGGATTGTCGACGGCGGACTGGTTCATCGGGGTCAAAATCATGCCCGGTGCGACGCCGTTCACCGCGATGCCTTTAGGCGCGAGTTCGAGCGCCAGCGTTGCGGTGAGCTGTGCCAAGCCGCCCTTCGCGGAATCATAGTCGACGCCGCCGGGGCGGGGGGCGCGCTCATGGATCGAGGAGATGTTGACGACACGGCCTTTCGCGCCCTTGGCTTCGAGGCCGCGGACCAGTCGCCGGCAGGTCAGGAACGGTCCGTAGAGATCGGAGCGGATCACGCGGTCGAACTGCGCCAGTTCCATGTCGGCGAGCATTACGCCGCTCATGTTGAGCCCGGCCGAGTTGACCAGCAAACTGACCGTTCCGAATGCGGACTCGGCCCGTGCGAACAGCTGTTCGACCGCGTCCTCGTCGCCGACATCGGTCTGGACGGCGATCGCACGATCATCCCCGCCGATCGTGGCGCACACGGCATGCGCGGCATCCGCGTCCTTGAAATACGTGATGACGACGCGTGCGCCGGATTGGCCGAGGGTCTTGGCACAGGCCGCGCCGATCCCGGACTCGCCCCCGGTCACAATGACCACCTGATCGTCGAACAGGCTCATCGTATCGTTCTCCGTGAAGTATGACGGTCAAGGGGACGTCATTTCGGAGGTCGCAACGCACGATTTATAGTAAGGGTGCGTCTGTATACGATGACATTTAGGTCATAATCCGCACGGGCTGAAACGGCCGGATCACGGGCGGATCTGACCCGTCCCCTGGACGAGATATTTGTAGCTGGTCAGTTGCTCGACGCCGACCGGACCACGCGCATGCATCTTGCCGGTCGCGATGCCGATTTCGGCGCCCATGCCGAACTCGCCGCCATCGGAAAACTGCGTCGACGCGTTGTGCATCACCACCGCGCTGTCGATCGCGAGCATGAACCGGCGCGCGGCGGCATCGTCCCGGGTGAGGATCGCGTCGGTATGACCCGACGAATGCTCGGCGACGAAGGCGATCCCCGCATCGAGATCGTCGACGATTCTGATCGAGGCGATCGCGTCGAGATATTCGGTGTCCCAGTCGGCATCGCCGGCGGTCGCGAGCCGGGGTTCGATCGCGACCGCGTCGGCGTCGCCGCGCAGTTCGCAATCCGGCATCGCATCGACCAGCGCGGGCAGCAGCAATGGCGCGATGGCACGATCGACGACGATGCTTTCGGTTGCGCCGCACACGCCGGTACGCCGCAGCTTGGCGTTGCGGATGATCGCCACCGCTTCGGCGACATCGGCGGCGGCGTGGACGTAGCTGTGACAATTGCCGTCGAGATGCAGCAGCGTCGGGACGCGCGCTTCGCGTTGCACCAGTTCGACCAGGCCGCGACCGCCACGCGGGATCGCGAGATCGACATAATCGACCGCGCGCAGCAGTTCGCCGACGACCAGCCGGTCGGGCGTGTCGACCGCCTGGACCGCGGTTTCGGGCAGGCCGGCGGCCCTGAGACCGGTCTGCATGCAGGCGACGATCGCGGCGGTGGAACGACGGCTTTCGGATCCGCCGCGCAGGATGATCGCGTTCCCCGACTTGATGCACAGGCCGCTCGCGTCGGCACCGACATTGGGGCGCGATTCGTAGATCATCGCGATCACCCCGATCGGCACGGCGACACGCGTGATCTCCAGCCCGTTCGGCCGGCTGAACCGAGCCAGTTCGCGACCGACCGGATCGGGCAGTGCGGCGATGTCGTCGAGCGCCTGCGCCATCGCGGCGATCCGCGGTTCGTCGAGCCGCAGCCGATCGAGAAACGACTCGGGCTTGCTGTCGGCGACGCTGGCGACGTCGGCGGCATTGGCGTCGAGCAGCGCGGGGACCGCATCACGAAGCGCGGCGGCGGCAGCCCGCAACGCCTGGTTGCGCGCGGCGGCGTCGCTGACGGCGAGACGGCGCGCGGCACTGCGCGCGTTCCGGCCCAGGCGGATCACCTGCTCGGCGGCATCGGCCGGGGCGGGGTCGCTGGCGGTGCGGGCGGCGATCACATCCATCACGGTCATCAACAGTCTTTCCGGCCGGCTGGCCTCGGGCAACATGCTCGAGACGCTGCCGATCTCTTACTGTCGCTGACGCCCAGGGCGCAATCGCCGTCGGGTCGATCCCCTTGGACCCGCGCCGTCGGATTAATGGCGTCAGCCGATGTCGACGGGGTTCGTGACGATGATCGTCGGCCGTCCCGCGGCGAGATCGCGGGCAGCCAGACCGAAGGCCTTGAAGTGGTCGGAGGCCATGTGCTGCTGAACGGCGGCATCGTCGGCATAGAGTTCGTTGAACACGAAACGCCGTTCGCCCTCGGCTTCGCGCCAGAGTTCGTAGTGGAGAACGCCGGGCTCGGCGCGCGAGGCAGCGACGCAGGTCTTGGCGGCAGCGACGAAGGCGTCATCCTTGCCCGGCAGTACGGATACCATCGCGACGATCTTCACGGTCATACATCTCTCCTGGTTTCGCGTCGTCCGCCGTGCCCCCGTCATCGACGGGACGCAACCGTCTCGTTCACGCGCACAGCCCGGGTGGCGGACCTGCGGGTGCCGGAAGCGAGGGCGGACCATGCAGGGACGGGGAGGGCGCAGCGCGGGCAAGGTCGATGGCGGCGGCGTAATACGGGTCGGCCTCCGCTTCGGCGAGCGTCCCGAAGCGGAATCCCATCGATGTGTAGAGATCCAGCAACCGCGGCAGCATGCGTGCGTCGAACGCGCCGGCATGCATCAGCAGGACATAGGGAATGTCGTGCCCGAGCTGCGACTTGGCACGCGCCCGCGATGCGAGCGCGGCGGTGCGCGCGGCTGCGAGATAGCTGGCCTCGAGCGTGGCGATCGCTGCGGGATCACGCCTGACGGCGCAGGCGGCGTAAGGCGGGTTCCAGTTATAGTCGTCGAAGCTCATCGTGACGGCGGCGATGCGGTAGCCACGTGCCTTAAGCGCGGCGCGAACGGCATCGCGATCGGCTGGCGTGCGGCCTTCGGACAGGAAAGGGTAGCGGAACCAGTGCCAGTCGGTGCCCTTGGCGGCGCGGGCGAGCGGCGGTTCGTTGCGGACGACATCCGCCACGAACGCGCGGACGCCGACCTTCGCCAGATCGCTATGGGCATAGCTGTGGTTGCCGAGCGGCAGTCCGGCGGCCCGCCAAGCCGCGATGGCGTTCGCGGCGTCCGCCGGTGCGTCCAGCCCGAAGCCCGCATTCATGAACCCGAAGGCAGGGGCATGGGCGGCGGCCAATGCGCTGGTGATGCCGCGGATCACGTCCGTGCGGGTCTGACCGGGCGCGAGCGGGCCATGTGCCGGAATATCGTCGAAGGTGAGCGCGATCGTCGGGCGCGTATCCGCGACGCGTGCCTCAGGTACGGGCGCAGCAGATGGAGCGACAGGCACCGCCGCGACGGCGCCAATCATGGGCCGCGTCGCCTTGCCGAACGCCTTGCCGAAGAGCGCCAGCGGGACGGCTTCGCCCATCTTGCGATACCCTGTTTCCGACGGGTGGAGATGATCGCCCGAATCATAGGCCGGGGCCAGTCGGTCCGGATGCGCGGGGTCGCGCATGACGCGGTCGAAATCGATCACCGCGTCGAACAGGCCGGACGTCCGGATGAAGGCGTTGATCGCCTGGCGGTCGGCTTCGGTGGCCGGGCCGGGGTGGTAGTATTCGTTGCCCCCGAACGGCGTGATCGTGCTGCCGATCATCTTGATGCCGTGGGCATGCGCGCGGGCCACGAGTTGGGCATAGGCTCCGGTGACCTGCGCGACGATCGCCGCGTGCTGAGCGGGCGTCGCGGGCGTTTCTCGGGTGAGCACGCCGAGATCGTTGACCCCTTCGAGCAGGATCGCCCAACGGACGCCGCTGCGCGCGACGACGTCGCGGTCGAACCGCGCCATCAGATTGGGACCGAGCCCGTCGAGCAGAATGCGGTTGCCGCCGATCCCGGCGTTGACGACGCCGATGCCCCGCGTCGCTGGATCACCGCGCAGGCGTTCGGCGAGAATGTCGGTCCACCGTGTGTTGTGATTCGGTTTGACGCCGTAGCCGTCGGTGATCGAGTCGCCGATCGCGACGATCGTGCCGGTGTTGGCCGCACCGGATACCTCGATATCAGCGAGCGCGTACCAGTGCGTCGTCTGTTTCGCGCCGGCAAAACCCGGATCGGCGACGTGATCGCCGGCGAGCGTATAGCTGAAGGCGCGTGCACCGGGATGCCCGGTCTGCGGAACGGCGGCATCGGGAAGATACAGGCTGACGGCAAGATCGGCCCCAGGCGCCACCGGCATCGCGACGGGATCGGAATAGAGTTCCGCGCCAGCGGGAATGACCGCCGCCGTCTGCCCCGCGAACGTTAGCGCCATGCCGCCGACGACCTGAGGCGTGGCAGGGGCCGTCGTCTGGGCGATGCGCGCGGAGCCGATGGCGAGCGGCCGTGTGCCGAACGCATTGGACAGACGTATGCGAACCCGGTCGCCGCCGGCCGACAGCCGGAGTATCTGACGCAGCGTGACGGATGCCGCCCGGTCGGCGGGCAGCGCGTTGTCGCCCTCTGCGATCATCTGCGACGATCCCCAGCTGGCGATCCAGTTGTGACCGGCCCTTCGAGCGCCGGTCGCGTGCGTGCCGGGCCGGTGTGCGCCGACGTTGCGCGGCGCGGTATCGCGTGCGTCCGCATTCGCGACCATCAGGACGCCTGCCAGAACTGCGGTTGCCCAGCGGTTCATCGGTCGGCCTTTCCATCAGGGGCGGTTTTCGATCGTGTCGGTGCCCGTGCCGGCGCCGCGGCGAGTGCATCCGCGATTGCGGCGCGCATCGGCTTTGCGGCGAAGGCATCGTCGTACGGACAGGGGCGGCGGCGCGCCTTGTCGGGGCGCGGTTCGAACCCTTCGATCCAGCTGTAGCGATCGGTCATGCCCCACAGCATGACGTCGCGTACCGACGGATAGGCGAACATGAGGTCGAGATAGCCGCGCGTATAGTCCGCCACCGCCTGATCGCGCACCGGGATATCGGCGGGCAACGCGTTGTCGCGGACGTCGAGTTCGGTGATGACCAGATCATAGCCCATCGCGGTCACGCTATCGAGAAACCGTCGCCAGTCGCCCGCCATCGCGGTGATGGTCGCACGCGTATCGATGCCTTGCGTGACGATATGCGATTGCACGCCCAGCGCATCAACGGGGACGTTGCGTCGCTTGAAACCCTCCAGCAGTTTCAGCACGCCCGCGCGGTGGTTCGCATTGCCGGGCTCCCAGCTCATATAGTCGTTATAGACGAGCTGCGCGTGGGGCGCCTCGGCTCGCGCGGTATGAAACGCGAGGTCCAGCGTCGCCTCCGGGCCGCCCAGCGCGCGCGACAACGCGGTCTGGTACAAGGTGCCGTCCGCCGGCGTCACCGCTTCGTTGACGACGTCGTAGCTACCGATCCGCGACCCGTAGCGACGGCAGACGGTGGTGATATGCTCGACGAGCATGCGCGCCGCAGCGCTAGCCGGATTGGCCCCGAAATCATGCGTTTCTTCCCAACGCGGCATCCATTTCGGCTGATGCCACAGCAGATTATGGCCGCGCACCGGCATCGCGTTCGCCTTGGCCCAGGCCATCATCGCATCCAGATGGGCGAAATCGAAGCTTGTGGCGGCCGGCCGGATCGCCTGCCACTTCATCTCGTTTTCGGGCACCAGCAGCCCGCAATCGCGGGTCAGCAGCGCGGCATAGGCGGGGTTGGCGAACGATCCGCGATCGGCCCCCGGTGCCCCCCAGGCGAAACACGACCCCAGTCGCATGCCCTTGGCGGCAGCCACCGCCTGTAGTCCGGTGTCGTTCGACAGTGCCGACCCTGGGGCTCGAAACGGTACGCTGGCATCGGCACAGGCCGACACAGCCAATCCGCCCAGCATCGCCAGCCCCCGGCGCCGCGTGATCTCCACCGAACCCTGCCTATTGCTCATCGCGTCGACGCTTTCCTTAGAGTGATATTTTCGCCCGCGTGGTTCGGGCCGGACATGCGGTTTCGTGGCCCCTGAATTGGGCGCTCATTGTGGGTTGCCCGGCGCATCGGGGAAGCGCTGCGCCTTGTACCACGCCAGGTCATGCTCGGGCGGCGCGGTACCGGCGGGCAGCGCCAGACCGTTGACCGACATCCAATAGGCGAGACTTGCGTCGCGCCACCATTTCGCCTCGCGCTGCTGCACCCCGAGATAGGTTGCGGTCTTGGTCCAGCGTTCGGAATCGATATCGGGTTTCAGCGCGTCCCACGCACGGCGCATGTCCGCGACATAGGCGACGCCCCGGTCGTAATCGTGAACCATCTCCGCCCAGGTCGTGCGGCCCGATGCGAGGCGGCGATCCCAGGCGACGTGATGGAACCACAGCAACTCGCGTTCGGGGGTCGTCGCGGGATCGGCCAGGCGACGCGCAAGCGCCGGGCTGTATTGCGCGATGCCGTTGCTGCCGGTGCGCGTGCGGTCGAAGCCTATGCCGGCCTTGTCGGCGCGGTGGTAATAGACCGGGTTCCATTCGGGCCGCTTGAGATCGGCCACCCACGGGCCGGGACCGTAGTGATGGCCCGTCGCCATGACGTGCGCCAAGCCGAGTGGCGTCATATAGTCGACCACCGCCTCGCGCGATCCCATCATCATCGCGACCACCGGATCAATGATTTCAGGCGCGGGGGCGAACGTCATCGCCGCCCATTCGCGCGCGATCGGTGCGGCGCCGAGCGTCGGATCCCATGCCATCCGGCCGAACGCGTACCAGTTCGCCTGGTTGAACGTGGAGCCCGCCCAGTCGCGGTCGCGACCGATATTGGCGACCCCCGCCATGCCGGTCAGCGTGTGACCTTCGACCGACCCGTCGACGACCTTCGCGACGGTCTCGCCGGGCCTTTGCATCGTCTCGCTGCCGAGCGTCTCGGCGAACATCGGCCCGAGATAGGCGAGGTGGGTGGCGAAGCCGAGATACTCCTTGGTGATCTGGAACTCGATCATCAGCGGCGTCTTCGGCATCGCGCCGAACAGCGGGTGGAACGGCTCGCGCGGCTGGAAGTCGATCGCGCCGTTCTTGACCTGGACGATGACGTTCGACGCGAACTTGCCGTCGAGCGGCTTGAACTCGGTATAGGCCTGTTTCGCACGGTCCTCCGGGTCGGTCTCGGCGTAGACGAACGCGCGCCACATCACGATCCCGCCATGCGGGCGCACCGCGGCGGCGAGCATGTTGGCACCGTCCGCGTGGCTGCGGTGATAGTCGCGCGGGCCGGGCTGGCCTTCGCTGTTCGCCTTCACGAGAAAACCGCCGAAGTCGGGAATGCTGCGATAGATCTCGTCGCTCTTCGCCTTCCACCATGCGGCGACCTGCGGGTCGAGCGGGTCGGCGGTCTTCAGGCCGCCGAGTTCGATCGGGGCGGAGAACCGCGCCGACAGGTACACCTTGATCCCGTATGGGCGGAACACGTCGGCGAGTGCTGCTGCCTTCGCGATATACGGCGCGGTCAGGCTTTCGGCCTTGGCATTCACGTTGTTGAGGACTGTGCCGTTGATGCCGATCGACGCGTTGGCGCGTGCGTAGTCGGTGTAGCGGGGGTCGCGGAAGTCGGGGAGCGTCCACCAGTCCCACAGCGATGCGCCGGCATAGCCGCGCTCGACCACGCCATCGAGATTGTCCCAGTGGTTCAGCACGCGCAGCTTCACGCGGGGTGTCGAGGTCAGGTCGATCCGGTCGAGGGTGCCGCCGGTCTGGAGATGACGCAGCAGGGCAAAGCTGCCGTAGAGCACGCCGCGATCGGTATTGGCGGTGACCAGCGTGACGTGCCGCTTGCCGAGGGAGACACGGCTGACGCGGTAGCCTTCTTCACCGAGCGGTGCGAGCGGCAGGTGAAGTGCCACCACATCGCGATCCGTCGCCGTTGCGAGGATGATCGCCGGCGCGCGGCTGTCGGCGCTGCGAGGTGTGCCGGACAGGCCGGCAATGCCGCGCCGCAATTCGGCGGCGGCGGCCCGCATCGTCGGGGTGTCGCTACGCATCTCAACCGTGCCGGCATCGCGGACGAGGGCGGCGGCGTTGGCGGTGGGCAGGGCGTGATACCGTAGCCAGAGATCGTAGCCGTCCTCGGCATAGGCTGATCTGGTCAGACCAAATATCGCCACGATCGCCAGCATGGACTTACCGATCCAGGGGCCGAATATACTCATGATCCTCTCCCGCCGTCCCGCGATTGGTTGACATGATCGCGGATAATCAGCCATGTTATCGCTATCACGACGACGGCTTCGACAGCAATGCCGCGTTTCACATTGGGAGACAATCTTGGCCGATACGCAGACAGCAACGATCGCGCAGGCCATCATGCCGACGCGCCGCGACCTTCTCGGCCTGCTTGGCTCGGTCTCGTTCGCAGGGCTGGTTCCCGGTGTCGCGCAGGCCGCGACGGCGATGCCGATCTACCGTGACGCACGCGCGCCGGCCGATCTCCGCGTCCGGGACCTGATGGCGCGGATGACGCTGGAGGAGAAAGTTGGCCAGACCATTTCGCTGTGGGCGACCAAGGCGGACGTGATGATTTCGGGCGGGCTCGATTTCGATCCGGCGCGCGCGACCGCGGCGTATCCGGCGGGGTTCGGCCAGGTGACGCGGCCGTCCGACAAGCGGGGCGGGCCATCGGTCGCGGCGGTGGCAGGCGGCACCGGTGCACGGTTCCGCGGCTCGGCCTCGACGATCGCGTTCGTCAACGCGGTCCAGCGCTGGGCGCGCGGCACGCGGCTCGGCATCCCGGTGATCTTCCACGAGGAATCGCTGCACGGCTATATGGCGCCCGACGCGACGATGTTTCCGCAGGCGATCGGCATGGCCGGTGCGTTCGACCGCGACCTGATGCGCCGCACGCAGGTGATCATCGGTCGCGAAGTGCGCGCGCATGGCAGCCACCTCTCGCTGTCCCCTGTCGTCGATATCGCGCGCGATCCACGCTGGGGCCGGATCGAGGAGACGTTTGGCGAGGATCCCTATCTGTGCGGCGAGATGGGCGTCGCGGCGGTCGAGGGGCTGCAGGGCGACAGCAATACGTTGGCGCCCGGCAAGGTCTTCGCGACGCTGAAGCACATGACTGGTCACGGCCAGCCGCAGGCGGGCAACAATATCGGCCCCGCACCGATCGGCGAGCGCGAACTGCGCGAGAGCTTCTTCCCGCCATTCCGCGCGGTCGTGACGCGCACCGGGATCGGCGCGGTAATGCCGTCCTATAACGAGATCGACGGCGTTCCGAGCCATGCGAACCACTGGCTGCTCGGCGACGTGCTGCGCGGCGAATGGGGCTTTTCGGGCGCGATCGTCAGCGATTACGGGGCGATCGAGGAGCTGGATACGATCCATCACATCGCGCGCGATCTGAACGGGGCGGCGAAACTCGCTTTGGCGACGGGCGTCGACAGCGCGCTGCCGGACGGGATGGCGTTCCGGACTTTGCCCGCGCAGGTGCGGGCGGGGACGGTGCCGATCGCGGCGGTGGACGCGGCGTGCGCGCGGATGCTGGCGCTGAAGTTCCGCGCCGGCCTGTTCGAGGAGTCGTCGGTCGATGCACGCGCGGCCGCTCGCCTGACTGGTAACGCCGAGGCGCGGGGCGTCGCGCTGGAGGCGGCGCGGAAAGCGCTGTGCCTGCTGACCAATGACGGCACGTTGCCGCTCGCGCCCAAGGGTAAGATTGCGGTGATCGGGCCCAATGCGGCGATCGCGCGGCTCGGCGGCTATTCCGCGCCGCCACGCCAGAGCGTGTCGCTGCTCGATGGCGTGCGGACGCTGGTCGGCAGTGCGGCGACGATCGTCCATGCGCAGGGGGTGTTCATCACGCAGAGCGAGGACCGGTCTCAGGACGCGGTGCTGCTTGCTGATCCGGTCAAGAACCGCGCGCTGATCGCCGAGGCGGTCGAGATCGCGCGCGGGGCCGATACGATCATCCTGGCGATCGGCGATACCGAGCAGACCAGCCGCGAAGGGTTCTCGGCGAACCACCTCGGCGATCGCACGACGCTTGATCTGATCGGTGAACAGAATGCGCTGTTCGAGGCGCTGCATGCGCTGGGCAAGCCGATCGTCATCGCCGCGATCAACGGGCGACCGCCGAGCTGGCCGACGGTGATGGCGAAGGCGAACGCGGTGCTCGAATGCTGGTATCCGGGGCAGGAGGGCGGCACGGCGATGGCCGAGGCGCTGTTCGGACGGATCAACCCGGGCGCCAAGCTGCCCGTGACGGTGGTGCGGGAAGTCGGCCAGGTGCCGTTCTATTACAACCGCAAGCCATCGACGCAGCGCGGCTATCTGTTCGCGGAGACGGCGCCGCTGTTCCCGTTCGGGCACGGCCTCAGCTACACGCGCTTCGACGTCAGCGCACCGCGGCTGTCAGCGGCGAAGATCGGCATCGCCGGTAGCGTCGTGGTCGAGGTGGACGTGGTCAATATCGGCCAGCGCGCCGGCGACGAGGTCGTGCAGGTGTACGTGCGCGACCAGGTGTCGTCGGTGGCGCGGCCGGTGATGGAATTGAAGGGCTTCGAACGCGTGACGCTGGCACCCGGCGAGCGACGGACGTTGCGCTTCACGCTCGGGCCGGATGCGTTCGCGCTGTGGGACGTCGACATGCGCGAGGTCGTCGAGCCCGGACTGTTCACGATCATGGCCGGACCGAGTTCAGCGCAGGTGAAGACCGCGATCCTCGAAATCGCCTGACCGACCGGCAGGCGAGGGTGCGCGGGCTGGCGCGCACCTGGGTCGTGTCACCAGATATGAACGCGCTGTGCTGGTGCCAGGTACAGCGCATCGCCTGGCTTTACGTCGAACGCGGTGTACCAGGCGTCGACATTCCGGACGATGCCGTTGACGCGGTAGAAGGGCGGGGAGTGCGGGTCGGTCAGCAGGCGAGCGCGGGCGGCGCCTTCGCGCAGCTTGGCCTGCCACGCCTGGGCATAGGCCAGGAAGAACCGCTGGTCGCCGGTGAGGCCGCCAATCACCGGTGCCTTGCCGTGCACCGACTGGTATTTCTGATACGCGGCATAGGCGGTTTCCACGCCGCCGAGATCGCCGATGTTCTCGCCGAGCGTCAGCGCGCCCTTCACATGCACGCCCGGGATCGGCTCATACGCGTCGTACTGCTTGGACAGCGCGGCGGTGTGCCGGGTGAACGCGGCGCGGGCCTCCGGCGTCCACCAATTCTCGAACTTGCCCGATGCGCTGAACTGGCTGCCCTGATCGTCGAACCCGTGACCCATCTCATGGCCGATGATCGCACCGATCGCCCCGTAATTCACCGCCGCGTCGGCGTTGGGATCGAAATAGGGCGGCTGGAGGATCGCCGCGGGGAAGGTGATCTGGTTGTTCAGCGGATCGTAATAGGCGTTCACGGTCTGCGGCGTCATCCCCCACAGGCTCCGATCGACCGGCTTGCCGAGGCGCGACAGATCGAGCTGGTGATCGAATACACCGGACCGCATGGAATTGCCCAACGGATCGCCGCGGACAATGTCGAGCGCGCTATAATCGATATATTTCGTCGGGTGACCGATCCGCGGGTCGAACGCCGCGAGCTTGGCGAGCGCCTGGGTCTTGGTCGGTGCGTCCATCCAGGTGTTCGCGCCGATCCGCTCCTGATAGGCGGCGCGCAGATTGGCGATCAGTTCGCCCATCTTGGCTTCGCTCTGCGGCGGATAGTGGCGCTTGACGTAGACTTCGCCGACGGCCTCTCCCATCGTGCCGTTGACGACCGCGATGCCGCGTTTCCAGCGTGCGCGCTGCTGCGGCTGATCGGCCAGCGTCTTGCCGTAGAAGTCGAACGTCGCCTGATCGAACGCCTTGGGCAGAACGGGAGCGCTTGCCGATGCAAGGCGGAATTTCATCCAGTCCTGCCAGGTCGAGACAGGCGTCGCCGCGAACAGCTTGCCCAGTTCGGTCAGTGCGGTCGAGTTCGTCATGTAGACGATCGGGAACTGGCCATAGCCCGCGGTCGTCATCAGCAGCGGCCAATCGAAATCGGGCGCCAGCGCCTTGCGGCCAGCGGCGTCCATCGGCTTGAGCATCGCCTTCAGGTCGCGCGACTGGACGGGCGACCACTGAACCTTCGCCATCGCGGTTTCCAGCGCGACGATCCGGTCCGCCTTCGCCGATGCGTCGGCGATGCCCGACAGCGTCAGCATCCTCTCGACATAGGCGCGGTAGGCGGTGCGGAAGGTGTCGTATTTGGCGCCCTGTTCGAGATAGTAATCGCGCCCGCCCATGCCGAGCGAACCCTGGCCAGCGGCGACGGCGTAGCGGGTGGGATCGGCGGGATCGGGCAACTGGCCGACCTCGACCGGCGAGGCGTAGCCGACCGTGGAGAACAGGACCTGCAGCTTCCGCTTGTCGCCCGCGGCGTCGATCTTCGCGAAATACGGCTTCAGCGGAGCCGCACCGGCGCGCTCGATCGCGGCCTCGTCCATGAAGCTGGCGTAGAGGTCGCCGAACTGTTTCGCACCGGGGCCGACCGCCGCAGGGTTGCGCGCGGCATCGTCCAGGATCGCGCGGACCTGTTGCTCGGCTTGGTCCGCGAGGATGACGCTACCTCCGGCCGAGGTGCGGTCGGCGGCGATCTCGGTGCGTTTGTTCCAGCTGCCGTTCGCGTGGGTCCAGAAATCGTCGCCGGGTTTCACCGATTTGTCGGCGGCGGTCAGATCGATGCCGAAGGTTCCGTACCGGGTGCCTGTGGCGGGGGCAGTTGCAGGCGCGGCCGTGGGGGTAGTTGCGGGGGCGGTCTGTGCGAGCGCGGACGTCGACAATGCCATGACGGCGACGCTCAACGACAGACGCGAGATATGTTTGAACGGCATCGAGGCTCCTGCGGAAATTCCCGTCCGAAATCGGCGGTCGGTTTCGGGGCGGCTGGCGGATGGATGAACGCGACGAACTTGGGCTCTGGCCCTGCTGCGATCAAGCTGGCGCGGAACACTGGTGGGAGCAACAGGAATTCGATCGCGATTGGATCGGTCGTGAGGTCCGGGTGTCAATTTCTGCTAGGACAAGAGTAGGTTGGAGGGAGCCGGTGCTCCGGCCGCTGTTCTCCTCCGTACCTCCACATGGTCGACGGAACGTCGCGGACCGAGCACCACTTCGCCTCGCGCCAGCGTCTCGATTAGTCTTACATATTGACCGCGGATCGACCGGCTAATATCGGTCGTCGCATAGAAAAAAACGGGAGGGATCGAATGCGCCAACTGTACCGCAAGGCCGCGCTGGCCATGACCTTGATGACGACGACGGCGATGTCGGCATCGGCGCAGGACGTGCCTGCCGCCGCTCCGGCAACCGCTACGGTAGCCATCGACGCGAGCCGCCCCGGTCCGGTAATGAACCGGCAGGTGTTCGGGCAGTTCGCCGAGCATCTCGGCCACGGCATCTATGGTGGTATCTGGGTCGGCGAAAAGTCGTCGATCCCCAACGATCATGGCTATCGTCGCGACGTGCTGGAGGCGCTGAAAGCGGTCAAGGTTCCGATGGTACGTTGGCCCGGCGGATGCTTTGCCGACGAATATCACTGGCGCGACGGCATCGGCGCGCGCGGCAAGCGTCCGATCAAGATCAACACCAACTGGGGTGGGGTGAACGAAGACAACGCGTTCGGCACCAACGAATTCATGGGGTTTGCCGAGCGGCTCGGCGCGGAGGCGTACATCTCTGCGAACGTCGGCAGCGCGCCGCCGAGCGAGACCGCGCAGTGGCTCGAATACATGACGTCGCCGAACGGTTCGACGCTCGCCAAGGAGCGCGCGGCGAACGGTCACCCTGCACCGTACAAGGTACCGTATGTCGGCATCGGCAACGAGCTGTGGGGCTGTGGCGGCAACATGCGCGCCGAATATGCGGCCGACCTGACCAACCGCTACGGCGTGTTCGCCAAGTCGGGGAACGGCAAGATGCTCAGGATCGCCAGCGGCCCCAGCGACATGGACTATAACTGGACCGAGACGATGATGCGGATCGCGGGCAAGAACATCGATGGCCTGTCGCTGCATTACTATACGCGGCCGCGCGACAAGGTGTGGACCGACAAGGGGCCGGCACTGGGCTTTTCCGAGCATGAATGGGCGTTGACCATGCAGCACACGCTGCAGATGGAAGAGTTCGTCACGAAGCATTCGGCGATCATGGACAAATATGATCCGGCCAAGACGAAGTGGCTGGTCGTCGACGAATGGGGCACGTGGTACGATCCGACGCCGGGCAGCAACCCCGGCTTCCTGGTGCAGCAGAACAGCGTCCGCGATGCGGTGGTCGCCGGGCTCAACCTCAACATCTTCGCGCATCACGCCGATCGGGTGAAGATGGCGGCGATCGCGCAGATGGTGAACGTGTTGCAGGCGATGCTGCTGACCGACGGCGCCAAGATGGTGAAGACGCCGACCTATTGGGTGTTCGACCTGTACAAGCCCTGGCAGGATGCGACGACGCTGCCGGTCGATCTGAAATCGCCCTGGTATCACGAGTCCGAAGTGGCGGTGCCGGCGGTCAGCGTCTCGGCGGTCCGCGATGTCGCGGGCAAGGTGCATGTCGCACTGGTCAACCTCGATCCGCATCGCGCGATTCCGGTGGCGATGACGCTCGCGGGCGTCCAGGCGAGCGGCGTGACCGGGCGGATCGTGACGGGCACGACGATGGACGCGCACAACAGCTTCGAACAGCCCGATACGGTGCGTCCGGTCGCGTTCAACGGCGCGCAGGCGGCGGGCGGTACCGTGTCGGCGACGTTGCCGCCGATGTCGGTGGTCGTGCTCGACCTGCAATAAGACGGCGCTCCGCCGCTCCCGATCGGGAGCGGCGGGGGCTTCCATTTAGAGCGGGAGCGGCACCATGCGGGTCGTGGTGAAGGCTGCCGACTGACCGGGGACGCCGGTGCCGGGCTGGCCGCTGCCGACCGTCACGCGGTATTTGCCGGCGATCACTCGGCGCGTACCGTCGGTCGCCACGCTGCTGAGATCGCGGGGCGACAGATCGAAGCTGACGCTGCTGCGTTCGCCCGGTTTCAGCGCGATGCGCTTATACCCGCGCAGTGCCACGCGCGGCGTGCCGGGCTGGTCGGGGAAGTTCAGATACAGCTGGACGACCTCGTCGCCGGCCCGCGCGCCGGTATTGCGGACTTCGGTAGTGACGCGCAGCCCCGTCTCCGCGCCGGTGGGGGCGGGTGTCACCTTCAATGGCGTGTAGGCGAAGCTGGTGTAGCTCAGGCCGTGGCCGAAGGCGTAGACCGGCTTGCCCTCGAAATAGCGGTAGGTCCGGCCTTTCATCGCGTAATCGCTGAACGGCGGCAGGTCAGCGACGCTGCGATAGAAGGTGAGCGGCAGGCGGCCTGCGGGGTTGGTCCGGCCGCTCAGGACGTTGGCGATCGCTAGGCCCCCCGACTGGCCGGGATACCAGGCCTCGACGACCGCGGCGGCGTTATCCTTCGCCCAGGCGAGGTTGATCGGACTGCCGTTCATCGCGACGACGATCACCGGTTTGCCGGTCGCCTTCGCCCTGGCGAGCATCGCCACCTGGTCCGCGGGCAGGTCGAGCGTCGTCTTGTCGCCGCCTTCGAAGCCCGGCACCGTGACGCCGGTCTCCTCCGCCTCGAGGTCGGAGGTGAGGCCGACGACCGCGACCAGAACGTCGGCAGCGGCGGCGGCACGGGTCAGGTCGGCATCGGGTGCCGTCGAGATCCGTTTCCAGACCAGGTCGGCGCCGTCGTCCGAGGTGACGCGGAACGGATAGCGGCGGCCCTTGACGAGATCGATCGTGGTGAAGGTCGGCAGGTCGTTCCACTGCGACCCTTTGCGATCGGACGCGACCGCGCCGGCGAAATCGAGCACGCCGCCTTTGCCCGTGAGGCCGACCCGGTAGGTGCCGCTTTCGGGCGGTGTCAGCGATCCGGCCCACACCGTGCGGTGGTGCGTGTCGACCTTCGCGAGCGAGAGATTGTAGTCACCGACGTCGCGTTCGACCCGTTCGGCGACGGGCGTGTCCTGGTAGCGGATCGCGTCGAGCTGCTGCTTCATCGTCGCGGGATCGAACAGCGCGGGCAGCTTCTTGGTCGGGTTGTAGTAGCGGACGAGGACGCCCGGTTTGCCGTCGGGCGTGCGCAGTGCAGAGGTCGGCACGCGGTCGCCGTCGGTGACCGAGGGGGAAAACGGCACCAGTGAAACGTCGCCCGCCGGCATCACCGACCGCAGCCCGTCGAGGACCGACACCGGCGGCGCGGACAGCGGTGACGAGTAATTGCCGCGCAGCACCCGCGTCGCGTCGCCGAGCGGGCCTATGACCGCGAGTTTCGTGCCGGGCTTGAGCGGCAGGATGCCGGCGTTCTTGAGCAGGACGAGGCTTTCCTCGGACGCCTTCAACGCCAGCGCGTCGTGCGCGGGCGTGCCGATCTGCGCGACCGGCACGACACGATCGCGCCCGGTCTGTATCCCCGGCAGGTCGCCGTTGCGGATGCGCGCGGAGAATAGCCGGACCAGCGACCGGTCGATGTCGCCGACCGAGATCAGATCGCGGTCGAGCGCCTCGCGGAAGCGTTCGCCGAGCCCCGCCTGATCGCCGAGCGTGGCGGTGTTGCATTCATTGTCGACGCCGGTTTTTAATGCGGCGGCGACAGCGGTGGCCTGGTCGGGCGCGTAGCGGTGGTTGTCGGCGATGTCCTTCACCGCATCGCAGTCGGACACGACGAAGCCGGTAAAGCCCCATGCCTTGCGCAAATGGTCCTGGAGCAGCAGGTCGCTCGCGCACGCCGGCTGACCGTCGATGCGGTTATAGGCGCACATGATCGAGCCGGCGCGGCCCTCGACGACTGCCGCGCGGAAGGCAGGGAGGTAGGTGTCCTCCAGATCGTGCGGCGAGACGAACACATTGGCCTTGTGCCGCGTCGATTCGGGGCCGCTGTGCACCGCGAAATGCTTGGGGGTCGCGATGACATCGGGCAGCGTCGGGTTGGGTCCTTGCATCCCGGTGACGAAGGCGACGCCCGTGCGCGCGGTCAGGAACGGGTCCTCGCCATAGGTCTCCTGACCACGGCCCCAGCGCGGATCGCGGAAGATGTTGACGTTGGGTGACCAGGTATCGAGCCCGGTTCCGATCCGTCCCAGCCGCCCGGTCTGCCGCCCCAGCGTATGCAGCGCGCGCACCTCCGTACTGATCGCGCCAGCGACATCGTGGACGAGCGGCGCGTCGAAGCTGGCCGCGAGACCGATCGGTTCGGGGAAGTTGGTGGTCGGTACCGGGCCTAGCGCGCCGTGGAGCGATTCGGTCCACCAGTTATAGGCGGGGATGCCGAGCCGCGGGATCGCCGGCGCGACGTTGAGCAGTTGCGGCAGTTTCTCGTCGACGGTCATGCGCGCGACGATCGCCGTGGCGAGCTGGTCGGCACGGGTGCGGGCGGCATCGGCTTGTGGCGCTGTCGATGTCTGTGCCTGCAGAGGGGCGGCGGCGAGTGCGGCACCGGCCAGCATGAGCGCACGCATCGTGGCGAACGCAGACTTCCCCTTCGCCCTGTTTCGCGACTGTATCACTCGGCATCCTCCCGTATTATTGTAGGAGTGATATTAAGCCGAGCCGCTGCGAGATAGCTACGACATTCCACCGGTTTGACTTGGATTTCACAGCGCGCTCGTAAGCCAGCGGATGCCGACTACTGTTCGGCTGCGTTGACATGCTTCATTTCTAGCCCGACAAGATAGCGATAAACGAGGGGATGCCGCAGCGCGATGCGCAACGATCGGCACGGACGAGGATCATCAAAATGCGCAATACTCGCCGCCACGGGATAATGGCTGCTTTGACGGTTTCGCTGTCGACCGCCGGGGCAAGCATGGCGGCGGCGCAGGCCGATCCGCTGGCCCCGACCGGTCGCTGGAGCGCGAACCAGCGCGGCGACGCGGCGCTGCCGCCGATGGGCTGGAGTTCGTGGAATGCCTTTGCCACCGACATTACCGAGGACAAGATCCTGGCATCGGCGCGGGTGATCGCGGATACGGGACTGGCCGCCAAGGGCTATCGCTACATCAATATCGACGATGGCTGGTGGTTGAAGCGGCGGCTGTCGGATAGCCGGATGATGATCCGATCGGCGAATTTCCCGTCCTCGGTCGTCGCGGGCAAGGATCCGAGTTTCCGGCCGTTCACGGACAAGCTCCACGCGATGGGGTTCAAGGCGGGGATCTACAGCGACATCGGGCGCAATTCCTGCAGTCAGGTCTTCACCTCGACGATGCCCAACCAGCCCGAGGGCAGCGTGAGGGAGCGCGAGATCGGACTGTACGGCCATGTCGACCAGGATATCCGCCTGTATTTCAAGGACTGGGGGTTCGACTTCATCAAGGTCGATGCGTGCGGCATCCGCGGCTTGCCCGCGAGCAATCCTGCGGTGAAAGCCGGCAAGTACCGCGCGTTCGTGCCGCTGATCGATGCGGACTCGTTGGCACGGACCGACGTGGCGACGGTACGCGGTCTGTACACCGAGGTCGCCGATGCGCTCGCCAAGTATAACGACGCGAACGACTATCTGTTCTCGCTCTGCCTGTGGGGGTCGGCGAACGTCCGCGCCTGGGGCAAGAACATCGGCGGCCTGTCGCGCACCAGCGAAGACATCTCGCCGCACTGGGGGCGGATGCTGCACAATCTCGACACGGTGTCGCGGCGTGCGTTGTATGCGCATCCCGGATCGTGGAACGACGCGGACATGCTGTTCGTGGGGAGCGGCGATTTCGACGAGCGGCACATGACCGAAGCCAAATCGCATTTCGCGCTGTGGGCGATCGAGAACTCGCCGCTGTTCATCGGCTATGATCTGCGGAAAGCGTCGCCCGCGCTGCTCGACGTGCTGGGCAATGCGCGGATCATCGCGGTCAACCAGGACCGTGCGGGCAATCAGGCGACGCTGGCGTTCGATACCGACGACGTGCAGATCTTCGTCAAGACGCTCGCCAATGGAGACAAGGCGGTGGCGGTGTTCAATCGTGGCAGCGGCCCGGCGGACGTCGCCCTGACCGCCGATCACCTCGCCTATCGCGATACCGCCGATGTCGAACTGACCGATCTGTGGACGGGCGCGCAAGGCCGGTTTCGCAAGGAACGCAGCCTGACGCTGGCCGCGCGCGAAACGCTGATCTTCACCGCGAAGGGCGATCGGCAGTTGCGCGACGGCGTCTTCCTGTCCGAGCAACCGGGCAGCGTCAATCCGGCGGTCGACGGGGTGGAGACGCCGCAACCCGATCCGTTGGTGCACCGTGCGCCGTTGGCGTGGCGAGGCACGCGAGGCTCGGGCGATTTCCCGCGTTATGGCGGTTGGGGCGGCGCGCGCGTCGATCGGACGCCGTACGACCAGCCGCTGCAGGTTGCCGGGGTACCGCTCGCACACAGTCTCGGCGTGCTGGCCAATTCACGACTCGAGGTGCGTAATGCCGGCTATCGCACGCTGCGCACGCGTGTCGGGATCGACGACTCGACGACCGATCGTACGCGCGCCGTCACCTTCTTCATCTATGGCGACGGGCGACTGTTGGCGCAGTCGCGCGCGGCACGAGGCGGCGAGGCGGCAGAGGAGCTGTCGGCGAACGTGTCGGGTGTAAAGATCATCGAACTGGTCGCGCGCAGTCCGGGCGCGGGTGGCGCACAGATTTCGGTCGATTGGGGATCGGCTGCGCTCACGCGTTGATGAAGCGACAGCAGACGACGTCGGCAGCTATCCCTTTCGAGCAAGTAAGACGTGTTTCCCCGCGAAGGCGGGGATCCAGTCTCGGCTCCCGCCTTCGCGGGAGAACATGGAAGGGCATGGTGCCGTACCACTGCGGACCGGTACTCGTTCGAAGGGGATGGGCACGGACGACGTCGAGGCGCGCCATTCAGCGTCTCGGCAGCGTTTTTGAGGTCGCCACAGCACGACGATTGCCCGGCATGACGAAGAAAAAGCTGATCTGGCGGTCTTAAAGTGAATGTCGATCCGCATTAGCGCTTTTGCTCAGCGTTCCATCGCGCTGCGCGTGTCCTCCAGCGCCAGCGTGACGAGCGCGGTCATCGCTGCGCTGGCACTCTCGGCATCCTCCGCGGCGATCGCGTCGAAGACCTTGACGTGATCGGGGATCGGATCGCGGGGCAGGGCGCGCAGGCGCTGCTTGTACTGCGTGGTCCAGTTGACCGCTGCGCCGATCGACGCGCTGAGCACGACCATCGCGTCGTTCTGGGTCGCCTGCAATATGGTGTCGTGGAACGTGCGATCGGCCTGGCGGCCTTGCTCGGTCGCCAGCGAGAAGCGCTTCATCGCGCCGAGCGCATCGCGCATGATCTTCAGTTCGGCCTTGTCGCGCCGGACCGCCGCCATCGCCGCGGCGGCGGGCTCGATGACCAGTCGCATCTCGAACAGGCTGCGGACGAGTTGCGGATCGGGTTCGCCGGTAAACGCCCAGGCCAGCACGTCGGGATCGAGCAGGTTCCAGCGGTTGCGCGGGAGAACCCGCGTTCCGGCCTTCGGCCTGCTCTCGACCAGCCCTTTCGCGGTCAGGACCTGGATCGCCTCGCGGTAGGCGCCCCGTGACACGTTGAGTTCCTCGGCAAAGGCGATCTCGCCCGACAGCGTCTCACCCGGCGAGAATTCGCCCGACAGGATCGCCACGCCGAGCTTGTTGGCCACCGCGCCGCGCAACCTGCGGCCCGACGATCGCAGCGGCGACGTCGCATCGGAGGCGGCGGCCGGATCCGGTGTCGCAGAGAGTGGTTCGTCCATAACTTGCATTATGCCTTTATCGTCGCAGGACAACACTACCAATTGCTCAGAGCAATCGGAACAGGTGTTTGACGATCGCGGCGGTCGCTGTCGCCGACATAAAGGCAGGCCCCGCGGCGATACGATCCCATAGGGATCGCTGCGCCGCGGGGCCGGGCATCACATGAAGCGGTTCATCAGGTTTTCGATCCGCTCCTGCCGGCCCGAGCGTGGCTTCGGATCGATCGCCCGGTCGCCCGCCAGATCGGCGATCGTCGCCAGATCGCTGGTGCCGATCATCTGGCCGAGTTCACCGTTCCAGCCGGCGTAACGCTCGGTCTTGAATGCATCGAGACGACCGTCCTCGATCAACGCGGCGGCGTTGAGCAGGCCCTTGGCGACGACGTCGATGCCGCCGACATGACCGTAGAACAAATCGATCGGGTCCATCGACTGGCGGCGAACCTTGGCATCGAAGTTGAAACCGCCGGTCTTGAACCCGCCGGCGCGCAGGATCTCGACCATCGCGAGCGTCAGTTCCTCGACCGAATTCGGAAACTGATCGGTATCCCAGCCATTCTGCGGATCGCCGCGGTTGGCATCGATCGAGCCAAAGATGTCGAGTGCGGCGGCGGTGGCGATCTCGTGCTCGAACGTGTGGCCGGACAGCGTGGCGTGGTTCGCCTCGATGTTGACCTTCACTTCGTTTTCAAGGCCGTAGCGCTTGAGGAAGCCGTACACGGTGGCGGTGTCGAAGTCGTACTGGTGCTTGGTCGGCTCGTGCGGCTTCGGCTCGATCAGGATCGTGCCCTTGAAGCCGATCTTGTGCTTGTGCTCGACCACCAGGTTCAGGAAGCGGCCGAAATTGTCCAGCTCGCGCTTCATGTCGGTGTTGAGCAGCGTCTCATAGCCTTCGCGACCGCCCCACAACACGTAGTTCTCGCCGCCCAGACGATGCGTCGCCTCGAGCGCGTCGCGGACCTGCATCGCGGCGAACGCGAACACCTCGGGGTCGGGATTGGTCGAGGCACCGGCGGCATAGCGCGGATGGCTGAACGCGTTGGCCGTGCCCCACAGGAGCTTGCGACCCGACGACGCCTGAAGCTTTTCGAGATGATCGACCGCTTCGGCGAAGTATTTGCGATGCTCGGCGACCGAGTTCGCGTCGGCCATCACGTCGACGTCGTGGAAGCAGTAGAAGGGCACGTCGAGGCGCGTGAAGAAGTCGAACGCCGCCTCGCGCTTTTCCGCCGCGGCTGCGCTGTCGTTGACGCCGCGGTGCCACGGGCGATCGAACGTGCCGCCGCCGAACACGTCGGAGCCGGGCCAGCAGAAGGTGTGCCAGAAGCAGGCGGCAAAGCGCAGATGCTCTGCCATCGTCTTGCCGAGCACGACCCGGTCCTTGTCGTAGAAGCGGTAGGCGAGTTCGTTGGTGCTGTCCGGGCCCTCGTATTTGATCGGGGCGATGTCGGCGAAGAAGTCGGCCATCAAAAATTCCTTGGCGAGTTTCTGGGGGTGATGCGGGAATAGGCTGCACGGAACGCATCTCGCTTGGTGGCAAGCGCGTCGGCAATCATGGGGTCGGGGGCGATGGTGCGGGCGACCGGGGGAGCGACGCAGACCGAGGCCGGATCGCCGCCGTCGACCGCGAGTTGTGCGAGCCGGGCGGCGCCGAGCGCGGGGCCGACTTCGCCGCCTTCGAGATAGACGAGTTCGACATCCATCGCCGCAGCGATGATCCGGCCCCAATAGCCCGAGCGCGCGCCGCCGCCGATCACCGACAGGCGATCGACCGTGGTGCCGGTCTCGCGCAACACGTCGAGCCCGTCAGCCAGCGCAAAGGCGACTCCCTCCAGGACGGCCTGTGCGAGGCGGTCGCCGTCGGTGTCGTTGTCGAGACCGAGGAATGCACCGCGGACGTCGGCGTCGTTATGCGGCGTGCGCTCGCCCGACAGATAGGGGAGGAACAGCTCGGGGCCGCCGGCCGGGCCGACCGATTCTGCGCGGGCTAGCAGGTCGGCGACGCTTTGCGTTCCGGTGATCCGCGCCACCCAATCGACGCACGATGCCGCCGACAGGTGCACCGACATCTGATGCCACAAGCCGGGCAGCGCGTGGCAGAAGGTGTGCGCGGCGCGTTCCGGGCTGGGCCTGAAGTCGTCGGTGGCGACGAAGATCACGCCCGACGTGCCGAGCGAGAGCAGCGCGTCGCCGTCGCGGACGACGCCGACACCGACCGCGCCGGCGGCGTTGTCACCGCCGCCTGCCGCGACCGGCACGCGCGCCATTCCCCAGGTGTCGGCGATGTCCGCCCGTAGCAGGCCGGTTACGGTCGATCCCTCGAACAAAGCGGGCATGTTCGCCGTCGACAGGCCGCATGCCGCCAGCAGCGTGTCGCTCCAGCGCCGTGCGCCGACGTCAAGCCACAGGGTGCCGGCGCTATCCGACAGGTCGGACGCCTTGTCGCCGGTCATTTGCAGCCGGACATAATCCTTGGGCAACAACACCGTTGCGATCTTGGCGAAGACATCCGGCTCGTGATTGCGCAGCCACAGCAGCTTGGGGGCGGTGAAGCCCGGCATCGCGATGTTGCCGGAGATCGCGCGCAGTTGTGGAACCGCGGCTTCCAGCTCGGCACACTCTGCGGCGCAGCGACCGTCGTTCCACAGGATCGCGGGGCGCAGCGGCCGATCGTCGGCGCCAAGCACGGTCGCACCGTGCATCTGGCCGGCGAGCCCGATGCCGCACACGGACCGCCGGATGCTGGGCTCGATCGCCATGACCGCCGCACTGGTCGCGCGCCACCACGCATCGGGATCCTGTTCGGACCAGAGCGGGTGGGGGCGCTGGACGGTGAGCGCGGCGGTACCCTGGCCGACGACCGCGCCGGCCTCGTCGAGCACCACCGCTTTTACGCCGGACGTGCCAATATCGATTCCGAGAAACATGGCGCTTACTTCTTGAACGGATCGATGGTGACGATCGAACCGTCGGGCCTGAAGGTGAGCTCGGTCATCTTCGCCGATCGCAGGTGGTTGCGGTTCGACAATTGCGTGTCGTGGTAGACCAGCTGCCACGTGTTGCCGACCTTCAGGATCGAATGATGCGTCGTCCAGCCCTGGACCGGTAGCAGGATCTTGCCCTGGTAGCGGAACGGACCAACGGGGCTGGTGCCGGTCGCATAGGCGATGAAGTGCGTGTCGCCGGTCGAATAGGTGAAATAGTATTTGCCGCCGCGCTTGAACATCCACGAGGCTTCGAAGAACCGCCGGTCGTGATCGCCGCCGAGCAACGGCTTGCCGGCTTCGTCGAGGATCACGACGTCGCGCGGCGCCGCAGCGAACTGCTTCATGTCGGGCGTCAGCTTGGCGACCTTGGGCATCAGCGCCGGCTTGTCGTCCTGCTTCAGGTCGGTGTCGCCGGCGCTCGGATCGAACCTGCCGGTCGCCCAGCGCTGCAACTGGCCACCCCAGATGCCGCCGAAATACATGTAGCTCGCGCCGTCGGTATCGGTGAACACCGCGGGATCGATCGAATAGCTGCCCTTGATCGGCATCGGTTCGGCCTTGAACGGGCCGACCGGCGACTTCGACGTCGCGACGCCGATCCGGAAGACGCCCTTGTCGTCACGCGCGGGGATGTAGAGGTAATAGGTGCCGTTCTTGTACGCGGCATCCGGCGCCCAGCTCTGCTTGGAGGCCCAGGGGATATTCTTCACGTCGATCGCGACGGGGTGGACGGTCACCGGCCCGCCGATCCGGTCCATGCTGAGCACACGGTAGTCGTGCATCGCATATTGGGTGCCAAGATCGTCGTCGGGAATGCCGGCGTCGACGTCGTGGCTGGGATAGACGTAGATCTTGCCGCCGAAGACGTGCGCGGACGGGTCGGCGGCGTAGATTTCCCGCGTCAGCGGCTGTGCGCGATATTGCTTGCCGTCGGGGCTGACCATCGAGCCGGTCTTGGGCGGCGTCGACTGCGCGCCCGATATCGTCGCGGTGAGGGCGGTCGCGCCGAGCGCGATAGCGGCGAGTGCGGCGCTGGGGAACGAGCTATTGCGCATTGCGTACAGGTCCTCTCTTTACCGCCTGCTCTCTACGAAGCCTGTCGGTGAATATCGATACCGCTACCATATTCAGGGTATCGCGATTGGGCAAGCGCTGACGATGCACGGCGTGGGATTAAGTCGATCTTCGGCCCGGCCTTCGACCCCGCCCTCACCCGCGTCTTCGCCCACATCTTCAACGTGGTGGGAATCGTGTCGACTTGGTTTGCGGTCTACGATCGTTACGCTAACACCCGTGCAATGACAGATCATTCGCCAGCGCCGACGCGCTCCTCGCGCCGTGGAGGCTCCACTCCCACCATCAGCGACGTGGCTGCGCGCGCCGGCGTTTCACCGATGACCGTATCGCGTGTCATCAACGGCGAAACCAACGTGCGGCCCAAGACGCGCGAAACCGTGAACGCGGCGATCGCAGCGCTGAACTACGCGCCCAATCCGGCGGCGCGCAGCCTGGCCGGGGCAGGGCAGACTCGCATCGGACTGTTGTACAGCAACCCCAGTGCGGGGTTTCTTAGCGAGTTCCTGCTCGGCAGCCTGGAACAGGCGAGTCGCCGCGACGTGCAGATCGTCGTGGAGAAGTGCGAACTCGGCGATCACGAACTCGAGGTGACCCGGCACCTGATCGACGGCGGTATCGACGGCGTCATCCTGCCGCCGCCGCTGTGCGAGGCGGCCGGCGTGCTCGACCTGCTCGCCAAGGCCGGGATCCCGGCGATCGCGGTTGCGACCGCGATGCCGCTGGCGGACCAGTTGGCGATCGGGATCGACGATCGCGAAGCCGCGTCGATGATGACGCAGCACATCATGGAACTCGGCCATCGGCGGATCGGCTTCATCACCGGCGACCCCAACCTGTCCGCCAGCGGCCAGCGTTACGCGGGCTATACCGCCGCGCTCGAGCAGGCGGGATTGCCGCTCGATCCGACGCTCGTCGCCGAGGGGCTGTTCACCTATCGCTCAGGGCTCGATGCGGCCGAGCAACTGCTGGCGCTCGATAATCCGCCGACCGCGATCTTCGCGTCCAACGACGACATGGCGGCGGCAACGGTCGCGATCGCGCATCGCCGGGGCATCGACGTACCGGGCGACTTGACGGTGTGCGGATTCGACGACACGACCCTGTCGACGGCGATCTGGCCTGAGCTAACGACCATTCATCAGCCGATCGCGGATATGGCACGCGCTGCGGTCGACCTGCTGGTCACGGCAATCCGGCAGTCGGGCAGTGGGGCCAGGATCGAGCGTCACCAGACGCTGGATTTCACGCTGATCCGGCGACAGTCGGATGCCGCGCCCCGCCTGCGCCCGCGCGCCAGCCGCACTTGACGCGGTCGCCAGAATTGATAGCGATACCATAGAGACGCGGATCGGCCGATCGATACCAGCGCCATCGTTGAGGATTGGGTGTGATCAGACTGACGCTAGATCCGTCCCGCGCGTCGACCGGTTCAGGGTCGTCTCGCACGGCCGTCTGCGATCCGCAGCAGCGCTGCGCCAGCGATAATCGCGCGCATGATCGACGTTCAAGATGCGCTCCAGCGCGTGGTCTCCGGCTCTGCCATGACCCGCGCATCGCCAAGCAACACGTACAAATCAGCCGATAACAGCGGCGTTTAGGAGGGGTTATGACGCAGACTATCAGAGGTGCCGGCACAGGCGCGGGCGGATCGGCGGTGAACTACGGTTTCATCACCGCGATCGTCGCCGTCGCCACCATCGGCGGGTTCATGTTCGGCTATGATTCGGGCGTGATCAACGGAACGCAGAAGGGGCTCGAGGCCGCATTCGCGCTCGGACGGCTCGGGATCGGCGTCAACGTGGGCGCGATTCTGGTCGGTTCGGCGATCGGTGCGTTCGGCGCCGGGCGTCTGTCCGACGCGATCGGCCGCCGCAGCGTCATGATGCTGTCGGCAGTGCTGTTCCTGATCTCCGCAATCGTCGCAGGCGCGGCAGGCTCGTCGGCGATCTTCATCCTGGCGCGTATCATCGGCGGGCTTGGCGTCGGCGCGGCTAGCGTCACGTCGCCGGTCTACATCTCGGAAGTCACGCCGGCCGCGATCCGCGGGCGGTTGTCCAGCGTCCAGCAGGTTATGATCATCTCGGGCCTGACCGGTGCGTTCGTCGCGAATTTCGCGGTCGCGCGTTATGCCGGCGGATCGACCGCCGAGTTCTGGCTTCACCAGTCGGCCTGGCGCTGGATGTTCTGGTTTCAGGCGATCCCGGCGCTGGTCTATCTCATCGCGCTGACGGTCATTCCGGAGAGCCCGCGGTTCCTGGTCGCAAAGGGTCGCGAGGAGCAGGCGCGGACCGTCCTGACCCGCCTGTTCGGCCGCGAAGAGGCCGATCGCAAGGTGATCGAGATCCGCAATTCGCTCGCCAAGGATCATCACAAGCCCAAGCTGTCCGACCTGCTCGACAAGACCACCGGCAAGGTTCGCCCGATCCTGTGGGCGGGCATCGGCCTCGCGATCTTCCAGCAGTTCGTCGGCATCAACGTCGTGTTCTATTACGGCGCGGTGCTGTGGGAGGCGGTCGGCTTTACCGAGGACAACGCGCTCCAGATCAACATCCTGTCGGGCGTCCTGTCGATCGCGGCGTGCCTGTTCACGATCGCCACCGTCGACAAGATCGGTCGCAAGCCGCTGCTGCTCGTCGGGTCGGCCGGCATGGCGGTCACGCTGGCGATCGTCGCCTATGCGTTTTCGACCGCCGTCACCGATGCGGCCGGCGCGGTCAGCCTGCCGGGGCATAACGGCCTGATCGCATTGATCTCCGCCAACCTCTACGTCATCTTCTTCAACGCAAGCTGGGGCCCGGTGATGTGGGTGATGCTCGGCGAGATGTTCCCGCAGCAGATCCGCGGCTCCGGCCTGGCGGTTGCGGGCTTCGCACAGTGGATCGCGAATGCCGCGATTTCGGTGAGCTTCCCCGCGCTGGCGGTCTCGCCTGGCCTTGCTGTTACCTATTTCGGGTACGCGTTCTTCGCGGCGGCTTCGTTCTTCTTCGTGAAGGCGATGGTCAACGAAACCCGTGGCCGCGAGCTCGAGGATATGGAGGGGTAATCGAGACGGGAGGGCCGCGGCCCTCCCGTTTCTTTCTCGGGAGCGTATCCAGTCGACGGCCCATCCGGGATCTGAGCGATGGTCAGGCTGGTCCGACGTCCCGCAGGACGCGGTGTTGTAAATTGTCACGGCGTGGCTGACATGGATCAAACCGTTAAGGATTGACGCTTATCGACTGTCCCGAAAGGGAAAACCGTGCGGGACTATGTAGAGAAGGCGCGACTCGACGCGCTGCATCAACTCAAGCTGCTCGATACGCCGTCGAGCGAGAGTTTCGATCGCATCACGCGCATGGCCAGCCAGATCTTCAACTTGCCGGTAGCGGCCGTGTCGCTGACCGATCGCGATCGACAGTGGTTCAAATCACGCGTCGGTATCTCCCACGATTCGATCTCGCGGAGCAAGGCTCCGTGCTCGCAGGTTGCCGAATCGACCAGCCCGCTGGTGATCGAGGATTTCCAAACCGACAGCTTTTACGCCGACAGTCCTTTGGGTATTGCCGGTACCCGCTTCTATGCCGGAGCGCCGCTGGTCACGAGTGACGGCTACGGCCTTGGATCGCTCTGCGTGCTCGGCACCGAGCCACGAAAGGCGTCCCCAGCGGAGATGGCCGCACTGATCGATCTTGCGGCGATGGTGATGGCGCAGATCGAGCTGCAGCATGCCTTTGGCCGGGTCGATCCGGTGAGCGGCATGCCCAACCGCAATCAGTTTCGCGACGACCTGCTCGATCTGACGCGGGATCATCACGGCGAGCCTCGGCTGCTGGTCTTCGTCGACCTGGCGCGCGACGATCAGATCAACCGGATATTGCGCGCGATGGGCGGGGCGCGGATCGATGAATTGATTCGTGAGGCCGCCCGGGCGATCCGCCGCGCGCTCGATTCCACGCGGATCGCGTATCATGTCGGGGCGGCGCAATTCGCCTTTCTCGGCCCGGTCGGTGTCGATCAGGACGCGTATATGGTGGACCTGCAATCGAGTTTCGCCGCGATCCGGGCATCGTCGTCGTCGCGGTTCGTGACCAACGTCGCGATCGGCGTTCGATCCTTCACGCTCGGCCATGTGTCGGCCGACGACGTGCTGCGCGCAGCCGCAAGCGCGGCGCAGGATGCCCGGAGCACGGATGGTGCGATCGCGATATATTCGCCCGAGAGCGATATCGCGCATCGCCGTCAGTATCGCCTGCTGCAGGACTTCGGAGCGGCACTCGAAGCGGGCGACCAGCTTCGGCTGGTGTTCCAACCGCGTATCGAACTTGCGACGCGGCGGTGCGTCGGCGTCGAGGCGCTGGTGCGGTGGCGTCATCCGCTGCTCGGCGAAATATCCCCGGCCGAATTCATCCCGATCATCGAACAGACGTCGCTTGCCCGGCCGACCACGCAGTGGGTGCTGGACGCGGCGATGGACCAGCTCGTCACCTGGAACGAGGCCGGCGTGTTCGTCGCGATCTCGGTCAATATTTCTGCGGCCAATCTCGAGGAAGCGGACTTGATCGAGCGCGTCCAGTTGGCGCTCATGCGGCGTAAGCTGCGCCCCGACCAGCTCGAGATCGAGCTGACCGAGAGTGCGATCATGGACCATCCCGACAAGGCACTGGCGATGCTGGCCGAACTCGCGGCGGCCGGGATCTGCCTGGCGATCGACGACTTCGGGACGGGGCATAGCAGTCTCGCGTATTTGCAGAGGTTGCCGGCCCAGGTCGTCAAGATCGACCAGGCGTTCGTACGCAACCTCCGCGCACCGTCCGGCCCGGACTTCGTCCTCGTCGAAACGATGATCGGGTTGGCGCAGCAGCTGGGCTACCGGGTCGTCGCGGAGGGCGTCGAAACCGAGGAAGCGGCCGACGTGCTGGTCCAGATCGGATGCGAGGAGGCCCAGGGCTTCCTGTTCGCGCGGCCGATGGAGCCGGCGATGTTCGTTACGTGGCTATCGGAGCGGGCACCGGGCGCCACGCCGATCACAAGCGCCGCCTGAACCGACGGTCACAGTCCGCGCCACCGAAGTGGGGCGGGCAGGTCGAAGGCTGCATAATCGACCTGGAGTACGCGTCGGCGACGGGGTGGATCGGCTGCGCGCGAACCGTGAACGATCGGCGTCGCGTAGAGCCAGACGTCGCCGCGGTTAGCGATGCACAGGCGCTCGCCATGGTCGTCGACGATTTGCTTGATGCTCGCCTCGGGCAGGCGGCCGAGCCGGTGCGATCCGGGAACGATGCGGAGCGGCGCATTCGTCGCGTCGACCGGGTCGAGATGGACGCGGATCGTGACCATCCGCTCCAGAGTCGCAAAGGGCGGTTCGACTTGGGTCAGGCCGGCCTTTACCGTCCAGGGACCGAAGCCGTCGAGGTCGGTGCGCTGCTCGACGACGATCGTGCGATCCTGATGCCAGCCAAGCGCCCAATTTCGCGCCGCCGTCTTGTCGAATAGTACCGCCCGGACGGGGCGTGCGTCGCGGCCCAGCGCCGATGCGGCGATGCTGCCGACGATACCGTCCGCGGCGAGCATCGTGCGCAGGGCAGGGGCCGCGCCAATCCTCACGCCCGGGACGTCGCGTGGTAAACCCGCAATCGCCTGTTCGATCGCCCGGCATGCGGCGGGATCCAGCGCTCCCGCAAAGATCTGCGCGCCGTCTTCGTCGACGCGCAGATCGGTATCGTGCGTAGCAGCCGCTGCGATCATGTGATCAGGCCGGTGTGCTGCCCGATCCACCATTGAGGGTGGCTGGCTGTTTGTGGGTATTGGTGGCCGGGTTTCGTGCGGAACTTGCGTCCGCGCCGCTGCCGGCGAGCATGCCGTTCAGCGAGCTGCCGGTCATGCCGAGTTCCGCCATCAGACCATCGATCAGCGGGCCGCCGACGCGGTAGCGCATCGCCGCGGCGACGGCTGCGTCGGCGAGGTTGCCCTGGCCTGCGCCACCGCCCGCTGCGCCATCGCTGCCGCCGTCACCGTGCAGCCCTCTCGCGTCGACGATGCTGATCTTGTCGATATTCTCCATCGGCTTGCTGGCCGCGGCGATGATCCCGGGCAGCGCTTCGAGCATCGCGCGGCGGATCAGCAACGCGGTTTGCGCGTCGCTCAGCAGGTTGGTCGCTTCGTTGAGCGATGCCTGACCAGCGGCGTCGACCTTGAAGGCCGCCTCGCGCCCTTCCGCTCGCGCCTTCTCGGCATCGGCTTCGGCAGTCGCTTCGGTGCGCAAGGCACTGGCGCGAGCCTCGGCGGCTTCCTTTTCGGCGGTCGCGGCGACGGTGATGCCGACCGCTTCTTCCTGCGCGCGCTGGGTGGCGGCGATCACCGCGACGTTCTTGTTGCGGTTGGCGATCTCGGTTGCCTTGGCGGTCGCGACGCTCTCCTCGGCCCGGACAGCAAGTGCGCGCGCTTCGTTGGCGGCGGCCGTCGCAGTCGATTCCTCCTCGGACTTCTGTGCGGTCTGCACGGCCGTCGTGATGCGCGCGATCTCGATGGTGCGGTCGCGTTCGATCGTCGCGGTCTGGATCGCGCCGTCGCGGGCGATCGTCGCGGTCTGAATCACCTTGTCCGCCTCGGTCTGCGCAACGGTCTGCGCCTGGGTCGCGGTGATCCGCGCGATCTCGGCAAGGCGGGTCTGTTCGGCCTCTGCGGTAGCGATCGCGGTCGCCTGTTCCGCACGCCGGGCGGACAGCGTCTGCTCCTGGGTAAGGCGCGCCTGTTCCGCGGCTTGAGCGATCTCGAGTGACTGGTTGTTCGCGTCGAGGTTACGCTGCTCGATCTCGACGCGGTTGGTGGCGACGATGTCGTTGCGGATTTTCTTGCGCTCCTCGATCGTCCGCGTGAGCACGGTCAGCCCCTCAGCATCGAACGCGTTGTTCTCGTTGAAATGCTCGAACGCGGTCTGATCGAAATGCGTGATGCTGACGGACTCGAGCTGGAAGCCGTTCATGTCCAGATCGGTCATCAGCGCCTCCTGCACCTTCTGGATGAAGTCGGCGCGGTTGGCGTGGAGGTGCTCCATCGTCATCGTCGCGGCGACCGAGCGCAGCGCGGAGACGAGCTTGCCGTCGAGCAGCGACTTTACCGCGTCGGGGCTGTTGACCGAATCGCCGAGCGTCTGCGCGGCGGCGGCGATCGATTCCGCGTCGGGCTTCACCTTGATGTGGAACAATCCGACGACGTCGACGCGCAGCTTGTCGAGCGTGATCAGCGCGTCCTTGTTAAGACGCGACACCTCCAGCTTCACGGTCGTCAGGCGGACCTGCATCAGTTCGTGGAGCACCGGGATGACCATGATGCCACCGTTGAGCACGACCTTCTCGCCGCCGAAGCCGGTGCGGATCAGCGCGACGTCCTTCGTCGCGCGGCGGTAGAGCCGGGTCAGGATGATGCCGATCACCACCAATGCGAACAGCACGATGCCGGCGTAGATCAGGACGTTCAGAAGCTGTGCGGGCATGAAACCCTCCCCGGTTATGATTGTGATCAGATCGACTGCAGAAGCGCGTTGGCGTCGGGCAGCGCGTAGAAGAGTTTGCCGTCGCGGCGGACGATCAGCGCGGTCTCGCCGGTGGCGATGGCGTCGTGATCGTCGTGCGGCTCGACCATGATGAAATGCGCCTGGCCGTGCTGGTCGACGATCTTCGCGCGGGCCGGCGATCCGCGGCGGGCGGTGCCCTCCAAGATCGTACCGCGGCGGCGGAGAAAGTCGTCGGTCGAGATCACGCTGGTTTCGAAGCCCGGCATGATCCGGGCGAGGCCGTTGGCGGCGAGCGTGTTGAGCAGGCTGCCCGCGATCAGCGCGCCTCCCGAGGCGAGCCCCCAAGGGAGCGGACCGCCGGTGAGTGCCACCGCGCCCTGCTGGATCGCGATCCCGGCCAGCGTGAAACAGCCAAGCAATGATGTCAGCCAGATCAGAATGGGCAGTTCGTGACCGAGCCCCAGCCAGTCGAGCATGCCGCCGCTATCGGCTTCGGCATGGACGTCCGCGTGGAGATCGAGATGACCGAGGCCGAGGCCGATCGCCTCGATCAGCCCGATCCCGATCATCACGACGAACGCGATCGCGAACGGCGCGTAGGCGGGCGTCAGGAAGATGGCGAACATATGCCGTGGCGCTGGTGGGGGCTCTCGATCTGCATCGGCCCTTGGGTAGCGGACAGACGACAACGCTTCGTTACGAAACCCCGTCCAATCCGGTCTTTGCCCTCCATGCGATCGATGCCCCCCGGAGCGAGGCTAGGCCTACGCCGACGCAACCGCAACGCGGGCAGCGGGAAACCGACCGGGTTTGGATTCAACACCTGATCCGCACGCCGACCGGACGCGGATTTCCGCGTGCTGATGGCTTGGCGGGCCAGGCGTGATAGGGCGGCCGCCATGTCAAACATTCGAAGCACTACCGGTACCGTCGATGTCGATGGCCTCAAATACGACTGGCAACTCCAGCGCGAGCCGCAATGGTCGGATGGCGATGGTTGGAAGGGGATGACGATCTGCCTGCTGCAGAAGGATACCCAACGGGAGGCATTGATGGAATTTCCTGCCCCGAAGCGCTTGTTGAAGGGGCTGCCGCGGGGGCGTCTCCAGATCGACGATGCAACCGTTTCTCGGAGCGTTCGTGCAGCGCTGGCGGCGGGGTGGGAGCCGATGTCGCGCGGCAAGCCGATGGTCTTCACGGTAGATGCCGAAGGCAACTGAGGTATCCGTCCGGCCTGAGGGGCGAACGCGCCAGCGGGATTGCCTTACGCTAGCCGGGATGCTGAAACGGAGGTGATCGACGCATCGACGACTGCACTTATGTCTCGGGGTGGGGCGCGATCCAACCGTGGGGCATAGTTTGAACGATCATCGCAAACCGGTCCAGGCGCGATCGCGCAAGACCTATGATGCGCTCCTCGATGCGACCGGGCATCTGCTGGGCGAAGTGGGTATCGAGCGGATTTCGACGAACATGATCTGCGAACGTGCGGGGGCAACTCCGCCGGCGCTGTATCGCTATTTCGACGACAAATACGCCATCATCGCCACCTTGGCGCAGCGCCTGCTGCTCCGGCAGAATGTCGCGCTCGAAAACTGGGTTTCCCGGTATCGCGATGCCGGACTCGATACCCTCGCGGACAAGACCGTCGAACTGTTGCGGACGATGCATGCCATCACCGGTAGTGAGCCGGGCGCATTGTGGATCATGCGATCGCTGCATGCCGTGCCGAGCCTCACCCACATCCGGCTTCAGTCGCATAATCTGGTCGCGGACGCCCTGACCGACCTTTACTGGCGTTATCTTCCCCACGTCGATCGTGCCTTGCTGCGGCGGCGGGTCCGGCTGTCCGTCGAGTTCGCGTATTCGATCGACGAGATGCTGAAAGAGGAGGATGTCGACCCCGAAGCGACCTTCGATGATGCTGGTTTCGTGTTCAAAGCGATGTTCACGTATCCGGAGTATCGCGTGCCCGCCAACGCGGACCAATAACCGAAGCCAAACTGCACGATTGTAATAATACACGCGAAAAACCGTCATATAAACGATATCAACCGCTATCATATGCGCGCCAACACCTTCTCGGTTGGGGCTGACCATGACCTGTACGTTCGTATCCCGCACGGCCCTGGCGGTCGCGCTCGCTGCCGCGATGCCAAGCGCCACTGCCCTCGCGCAGTCGGCCCCCAAGGCCGCCGACACTGGGTCGAAGACCGAGACCGCCGTCCCGGACGCAACGAACGGCGACGACATCGTCGTGACCGGACGGGCGGGTACCGGCGGCCAGCGCAAGGTCGAGACGAGCTATGCGATCTCGACGATCTCCGATGCCGACCTGCGCCTGCGCGCGCCCATCGGCGTTGCCGAGGCGCTGAAACAGGTGCCGGGGTTCTACAGTACGCCGACCTCGGGCGAAGTCAGCGCCGGGGTTCGCGTCCGCGGCATTCCGAGCGACGGGTTCGGGACCGTCGCGCTACTCGAGGACGGCATTCCGATCCAGGGCGATCCGGGCCTTGGCTGGCTGAACGGCGACCAGTCGCTGCGCATCGACCAGACGGTCGAGCGCATCGAAGTCGTGCGGGGCGGCCCGTCGGCGATCTTCTACTCCAATGCGCCGGGCGCGGCGATCAACTTCATCACCCGCAAGGGCGGCGATACGCTCGAAGGGACGGCGCGCTACGAGGCGTCGAGCTACAATTCGCACCGGCTCGACGGCTGGATCAGCGGGCCGATCGGCTCGACCGGCTGGAACTTCCTGACCGGCGGCTATTACCGGCTGTCCGACGGACCGCATAATTCCGGGTTTACCCAGGACAAGGGCGGGCAGTTCCGCGCCAATGTTTCGCACGACTTCGATCGCGGATCGGTGACGTTCGGCGTCAAGCGGATCGACGAGACCGTCGGCTATTGGGGTGGCGGGGTCTACACCACCGATCGTAGCGGCGACGTGATCAGCGTGCCTGGCCTCAACAATTCGAAGGACAATATCGCCGGGCCGGACACCCAGTATTTCGACTTCCGTACGCCCACCGGGTCCAAACGCTTCGACAATTCCGTCGGCACCACCGTCCGCCTGACGCAACTCAGCTTTCAGGCCGATTATGCCCTGACCGATGCGATCAAGGTCCAGCAGAACATGCGGTACCGCGACAGCTTCACGCAGCGTAACAGCGTTACGCCCTATTCGGTCGCCTCCGCATCGGCGTTCCTGAAGACCAACTACGGCAAGGCGGCCAACGCCGCGGCGGGCCAGACGCTCGGCCTGTTCTATCGTGACAGCGGGGCGGCGTTCGATCTCGTCAACCAGAACGGCAACGGTCTCGCGCTCGTCGATCTCGCGCGCACGCACACGGTGCCGTTGAACGAGTTCATCGACGACACCCGCATCGTCGGCAAGCTCGATTTCCTCGGCAAGCACGACCTGGCGATCGGGTTCTACTACGCGCATGAGGACGAGCAATATGGCGCGCTGAGCGCATCGGTGCTGACCGACGTGAAGCACCATGCCGAGGCGCTCGACGCCTATCTGCTCGACGCGCGGGGCAACAAGATCTCGGCATTCACCGAGAACGGCGTGCTCGGCTATGGCGCGGAATATGCCGATGCCAACGGCAAGTCCGACAACGTCGCCGTCTATGCCAGCGACGAATGGCAGATCACGCCGAAGTTCCGGCTCGACGGCGGCGTCCGCTACGAACAGATCAAGACGACCGGCAATGTCGAGGGTACGCAGAAGGTCAATCTGGGCCAGAGTCCGACGGCCGCCGACGATTCCGTGGGCGTCGGCACCGGGGTTTTCACGCCATTCTCGCGCAGATATGACGGCTTCGCCTACACAGCGGGCGCGAATTATCAACTGCAGCCCTATGTCGGCGCGTTCGTCCGCTACACCGACACCTTTCGCCTGCCGGCGGTTTCCAACTTCATCACCAACGCCAATGCGGCGCCGGTCGTCCAGAAGCTGAACATGCTGGAGGGGGGGATCAAATACTCGCGCGGGCCGCTCGACCTCTACGTCACCGGCTTCCGGACGATCTACAACAGTTATGCGATCAGCGACTATCAGACGCTGCCGAGCGGGCTGCTCTCACCGGTGACGGTTTACGGCGACACCAACACCAAGGGTGTCGAGTTCGAGGCGACGATCCGCCCGGTCGCCTGGTTCGATCTGCACGCATCCTGGACCTATCAGGACTCGCGCTTCTCGAAGTTCATCTACACCAACAGCGCGGGTCAGCTGACGGACTATTCGCACCACCGGCTGAACGGCATCCCGGAGAACACCTTCCGTATCACGCCGGGCCTTACCCTGTTCGGCGACCGCCTGCGCCTGCAGGCCGACGTCAATTACAACGGCCAGCTCTATACCGACGTCGCCAACCAGGTCAGCCTGCCATCCTATGTCAGCGTCGACGTGCAGGCGCAGGTCAACGTCACGCCGCAGCTGCAATTCCAGCTGATCGCGCAGAACGTCACCAACACGCTGGGTTTGACCAACGGCAATCCACGCGCCGGAACGATCGACAACAGCGAGGCGGGGCAGGCGGTCTTCATCGGCAGCTCGCTGTACCAGCGCAACGTCCGCGCCGCCGTCACCTATCGCTTCTAAGCCGCCACGCCCGACATCCCGGTTCGAAGGACTTTCGTCATGCTCAATCGTCTCGCGCTCGTCGCGCTCATCCTGTCCTCGTCGGCGCTCGCCGCGCCCGTCGTCGCGCCGCAGATCCCGCCGGTCGCGAGCCTGACCGACGGTGTGTGGCTGAAGGGGGACCTTCACCTCCACTCGCGCCACAGCAAGGATTCGAGCAACAATCCGGAAGCGAAGATCATCCGCTTCGCCGAGAATGCCGGGTTCGATTACATCGCGATCACGGATCACGACAATCATGTCGACGGCGACGTCGCGCACAACACCTGGACCGATCCGGAGTTCAAATCCAAGTCGGTGATCCTGCTGTACGGCGCCGAATGGACCACCGATCGCGGCCACGGCAACGTCTTTTCCGCCAAGCCCTATGATCACCAGCGCCTCTACGACGTCCGCGACGAGCGCGACGCCAAGATCCTGGCGGTGAAGAAGTCGCTCGGCATTCACCTGTCGGCCAACCACCCGAGCGGCAAGGACCATTTCGGCTTCTCCTACGACATGGTCGATTCGGTCGAGGTCTGGAACTCAGCCTCCTGGCCGCAGAACGCGGCGGCGATGATGATCTGGGACGACATGCTGCGGTCGGGCCGCAAGCTCACCGGCCGCGGCGGCAGCGATTCCCATCACGGCGTGCCCGACACGCCGGCACAGACGGTGGCGAACAGCATCCAGGCGACCGCCAATTACGTCGGGACGCCGACCACCTGGGTGTTCGCCAAGAATCGCTCGGGTCAGGCCGTGGTCGACGCGCTGACCAACGGCCGCGTATCGGTCAGTGCCAACCCCGACGACCCGCGGGTCGAACTGCGCGCCGATGTCGATGGCGACGGGCGGATGGACATGATGATGGGCGACAACGCCGTGGCCAGCGGCAAGCCGGTGACGTTCCAGGCCAAGATGGTCGGCGGCGGCATCAAGGGTGCCGCGTATCACATCAAGGTGATCAAGAACGGAGAGGATCTCGGGGCATATTATACCGATCCGGCAACCGGAACGGCGAGCTTCACCGACACGCCGGCCGTGCAGGGCCGCACCTATTACCGCGTCGTCGTCGAAGGACCGCAGACGCCCTATCCGCAGGTACCCAATTCGATGGCGCTGGCCGGCAACATGGTAGCGCTGTCCAACCCGGTGTTCTTCAACTTCAATCCGAAGTTCTAGATCAGGATGTACGGGCCCGGCTTGACGCGCGACGACCGGCGTGTCGTCACGTTTCATGCCGAGCCCGCTCGCTGGTTACCCAGGCTCTATCAGTAGTTTGCGCCTGAGTTACAAACCCAAGGACAGGGTAACGCGGAACCGGTTGTCTTCGCTGGCACCGCCGATGCTCCCGGAATAGCCGGACGTGATCGTCAGTCGCTCGGCCGGCTGCCAGGCAAGATCGAGCGACACGAGTGCAGCGTCGCGCGACAGTGGCGCACCGGAGACCTGGAAAGCCTGTCCGCCACTGGCGAACTGGACCAGTGAGCGTGGTGCGACGTCGTCCAGCGCATGCTGCCAGCCGATCCGCGACCGCGCGCTGAGGCCTTCGGTGATCGGCGTCTGGCCGCGTATGCCCAGCGTGGTCAGCGTGAACGTTTCCCTGGTACCGCGCCCGATCAACGCCACCGCGCTGCTCGTCTCGGCGAAACCATCGGTGTGGACGCGGTAGTGTTCGATCCCCGCGAAAGGCTCGACTGTTCCGCCGAACATCGCTGCAGGCAGCCCAGCTTCGACAAACCCATGCAGTACGTCGCCGTCGTATTTCGATCGCGAGACCGCCGCGAAGCCAGGGAAGGCGATGCCCCTCGTGACGTCGGCGTTGGTCCAGGCATAGCCGACTGCGGTGCGCAGCGCGACCGGACCGAGCACGCCGCCCGCATAGCCGAGCACCTGTTTGGTTTCGACTTCCGCGTCGCTACCGCGCGTCGCGATCGACAGGTCGGTGCGGGTGTACCCGCCGGCGACACCCAATCGGGCGCCGTCGAGCGCCACGTCGACGCCGGCGAAGGCGGCGTGGCCGGAGCGGGTGGCGCGCGCAGCGGTGCTCTCGCCGTCGTCGGAACCGCTCTGCCCGACCATCTGGCCCCAGATTCCGCTGGCATTGTCGGGCTCGAGCAGGCGGTTACGCGTCGCCTCCTCGCCGGTCTGCGCGCCACGCAGCATCGTCGTGCGGACGGTCGCATGGACTTCGCCCGACAGGTCGTCGAACGCATCGCGCACGACCACATCGTCAGGCACCAGCGTCAGCGCGGCATAGGCGGCGTTACCGACACCGAGCGCTGCAAAGGCGGGCGCGACCGCGGCCTGGTTGCGCGTCGAGGCCAGTCCGGACAGCGAAGACGCCGTGCGCGCGACGGCGACGGCGATCGCGGTGTTGCTCTGGAGCGTCCGAAACTCGGTCCCGGCTGTCGGTACCTGAACGACGGTATAGGCACCGGTAATGCCGCCATCCGCCGTCAGCAGCGTGTACCGGCTACCGACCGTATAGGCACCGCCGTCGCGCGTGACGGTCAGGATGGCACCGCTGGCCAGCGTCGCCGTGCCACCGACGACGATGCGGTCCGACAGCCCGGCCGCACTCGTCTCGGCGAGATAGGTCGATCCGCTCGCCTGGGCGAAATTGCCGGTGACCGCGATCGTGCCGGGGCTGTTGCCCGGTGCGACCGTTCCGCCGGTCGCGACCACCAGACCGGCGATCGTGCCGACACCGCCGAGGGTCGCGCCATTGCCGACCGTGACGGCGGTGGGGAGCGAGCCGGCAAGGACGAGGCGTCCGGCGTTAATTGCAGTAGCTCCGGTGAACCCGCTTTGACTGCCGAGCGTGAGCGCGCCGCTGCCGATCTTGACGAGCTGTCCCGTGCCGGTCAACGCGAGTGCGGCGGTACCGTCGAGACGCTGGTCGAATACGAGCGTGCCGGCGTTGGCGATGCCACCCGTCAGCGTGGTCGCGTCGCCGATCAGGCTGGCAGTGCCGGCAATCGTGGTGCCGTTCGCGTAGGTCGAGGGTGCGGTCAGCGTCCAGGAGCCGGTATTGACCGCGAGCGCCTCGAAGCCGGTCGTCGCGCCGAAACTGCCGCCATTGCCGCCCAGATTGACACGGTCGATTCCGGCGCCGCCAACGACGGTGCCGGTGATGATCGATCCGCTCAGGATGTTGAGCGTGTCGTTGCCATCGCCCATGTCGATCGCACCCGCGCTGCCACCGGTGATCGTGCCCGAATTGGTGATCGTGTCGTTGAACGCCCCGACGAACGTGATCGCACGGCCGGCGCCGCCACGGATCGTGCCGGCGTTGCCGATGGTCGTCGCACCATCTGCGACGCCACCCGCATTGGTGTCATGATTGATCAGGATGCCGGTCCCTGCACCGAAGATCGTCGCGTTGGCGGTGTTGACGATCGTGCCGCCGCCCATCGCGATGCCCTCCGCGCTGTTGGCACGGCCGCCGGAATCGACGCCGTTCGCGCTGAGGCCCTGGATCGTGCCGCTGTTGGTCACCGAACCGATGAAGTCGATATCGACGCCGTCGCCATCGCCGTTGATCGCCACGCCGTCCCATCGGCCGGTGATCGTGCCGCCGTTGACGACCGCACCGGTGCCGTCCGAGCCGACGCCTGACCCGTTGCGGCCAAGGATCGTACCGGCGTTGTTGATCGTCACCGTCGCGTCGCTGGTGATGCCGTGGCGCAGGCCGGAGATCGTGCCGCTCGCCTGGTTGTTGACGACGCCCGAGCGCGCCTGCCAGTCGATCCCGTCATAGCTGTTGTTGGCGGGACCATCGGAGAAGATCAGCCCGGCGTTGGTGACGATCGCGCCCTGGCCGGGACGGATCGCATCCTGCCCGAACGACTGGATGATTCCGGTGCTGGTGTTGATGATCTCGATCGACGAACCGTTGGCGATCGCGTCGAAGTCGATCGCCTGGCCGCCATTGGTCGAGCGGATCGTACCCGAATTGCGGATCGACACGTTCGCGCCGCGCGGGTTGCCGGCGATGCGGATAGCGTCGTTCGCACTTTCGATCAGTGCGCCGGCCTCGTTGCCGATGTTGAGGTTGATGAGGCCGGTCGTCGAGAGATCTATCGCGCGGCCATTGGCGTTGCGGTTCGATACCGTCCCCAGATTGGTGACGCTGTTGCCGATGAAACCAACGCCCGCCGCACCGGCCACGGTCGCGGCGAGGCTGCTGGTCAGCGTCGCGCCAGTGCCGACATAATAGCCGAACGCGGCCTGCTGCCCCGTCAGCGTCAGCGTGCCCCCGGTGACGTTCAGTCCGCCCGTGAAGGTCTGCGCGCCGATCGACAGATTGCCGGCCCCGGTTTTCGACACCGCACCGTTACCGGAGATCGTACCGGTGTAGGTCGTATTCGTCGCCTCGTTGATGGTCAGCAAGCCGCGCGTGGTGATGCTGCTCTGCGATAGCGTCGCGGCATTGCCGAAGACGGTCGTGCCGCTGCCGACCTCGATGCCGTTGGCATAGGCTTGCGGTCCGGACAGCGTCCAGTCGCCGGTGATCGTCTGCAGCTTCTCGAAATTGACCGCGCCGGCGAAGCTGCCGCCTGTGTTCAATCCGGGAAAGCCGAGGCGGACGGTATCGGTGCCGGCGCCGCCATCGACCGTGCCGGTAATCACCGAACCGCTATCGATGTTGAGGATATCGTCGCCGCCACCCATGTCGATGGCGCCGGCAGTACCGCCGGTGATCGTACCCGAGTTGGTGATCGTGTCCGCAAAGTTGCCGATCAAGGTGATCGCGCGACCCGCACCGCCCGCGATCGTGCCGGCGTTGGTGATGGTCGTCGCACCGTCTGCGACACCGCCCGCATTCGTATCGTGGTTGATCAGGATGCCGTTGCCGGCACCGAAGATCGTCGCGCCCGACGTGTTGACGATCGTGCCGCCGCCCATCGCGATACCCTCGGCACTGTTCGTGCGACCGCCGGAGTCGACGCCGTTCGCGCTGAGGCCCTGGATCGTGCCGCTGTTGGTTACCGAACCGATGAAGTCGATATCGACGCCGTCGCCATCGCCGTTGATCGCCACGCCGTCCCAGCGACCGGTGATCGTGCCGCTATTAACGACCGTACCGGTCCCGTCCGAGCCGATCCCGGATCCGTTGCGGCCGAGGATCGTGCCCGCGTTGTCGACCGTTACCGCAGTGTCGCTCGTGATGCCGTGGCGCAGGCCGGAGATCGTTCCGTCCGCCTGGTTGATGACGCTGCCCGACCGCGCCTGCCAGTCGATCCCATCGTAATTGTTGTTGGCGGGACCATCCGAGATGATCAGTCCGGCATTCGTGACGATCGCGCCCTGGCCGGGACGGATCGCGTCCTGACCGAACGACCGCAGCTCGGCGCCGGCATAGTTGTTGATGATGACCGTCGCGTCGCCCGCAACCGCGTCGAAGTCGAGTGCCTGACCACCGTTGGTAGTGCGGATGATGCCGTAATTGTCCACCCGGATCGTGCCCGACGTCGGTGCGACATTGATGCGGAAGGCGTCGTCCTGCGATTCGACGAGGCCGCCCGCAGCATTGGTCAGCGTGACCGTGCGGGCGTTGCGGGCGCCGGATGCGTTGATCGCGCGCGCGCCGGCCGCAGTCGTGCGGATCGTCCCCGCGTTCGTGATCCGAAGGTCGCTCGAGGCGGTCGACCAGTTGATCGCAGGGTTTGCACCGGGCGCCAGCGTTCCGCCTGCTTCGACGGTGATCGTGTCGGTACCGCCGACGGTTTTCGCGGTGGTGTCGGTCGTGCCCTGACGGACGACGATCGCCTGTTGCGCCGACGATGCGCTCGGGGCGAGACCTGCAACGAGCGTGGCATAAGCGAGTACGTGCAGGCTCGCGCCATTCGATTTCGTCAGCATGTCTTCAATCCCCCGATTGGCCTCGTTAGGCCGAACCGGGTGCTATGCGGGGCACATGATAGATATATGACAATCGGTAATAATTCCGACGATGGTAACGATGTTTCTGTCGCCCAGACCAATGGTCCCATGAGGGTGGTGCAGTCGCCGGACTGTCCGGCGTGTCCAGATCGGCCTGTAAAGCTCGCATCGCTTCGTGGACGTCTTGTGCCGTCGACGTGACCATTTGTCCTGGAACAGGCTTTGGAAGAACTTCGCCGCATAGCCGGACGCCGAAATTGGCCAAATCGCGGAGGTGAACTCGCGTCCGAACGGTTCACCAGTAGAACACGCGCGGTCACGAGCGGATGCTGACGCGGGAACGAACCCGGCACCGGCATCACCTTCGATCGACCGAACAATGCGGGTGCGGTGAAGACGATGCCGCGCCTGCATAGGCCCGATGCGATGCAGTCCCGTATCTTCGATACAGGGAAATTCTCGATCCGTCGCAGACGTAACAAACATGACATGATCGCTGCGCATAGGCGGCCGCATCAGGCGATAAAGATCGCGACAATCCCCGGGAGCATCATGAGACATTCAATACTCGGCGCCAGCGTTCTGGCGCTGACGGTGGCGTGCGTTCAGCCTGCATCGGCACAGGAAACGACCTCGTCCGTTCGCGGACGGGTGAGCGATCAGGCGGGGCAACCCATTGCCGACGCGGCCGTCACCATCGTCCATATCCCGTCGGGCACGCAGGTCAGCCAGTCAACCGACGCGACCGGCAATTTCAGCGCGTCGGGCCTGCGCGCGGGCGGGCCGTTCCGCGTGACGGTCGAGGCACCGTCCTATGACAGCAAGGCCGTCGAGGGCATCCAGACCGCGGCGGGTACGACGCTGACGCTGAACGTCACGCTCGCGGCCGCAGCGGGGCAGGACATCGTCGTCACCGCCGCGCGGAACCGCAATGGCCTTGCGCTTGCGGGCCAGACCAGCCTGAACGCGGACGCCATCCAGGGCATCGCCTCGGTCAACCGCGACCTGCGCGACCTGCTGCGCCGCGATCCGCTGACCAGCCTGGATCCCAATCCACGCGGCCGGGCGATCTCGATCGGTGGCGCCAGCCCGCGCGGCAACCGCTTCACCATCGACGGCGTCGCGATCGGCGACGATTTCGGCCTTAACGCCGGTGGCCTGCCGTCTGCGCGCGGTATCGTGTCGCTCGACGCGATCGACCAGTTGAACGTGAAGGCCGTGCCGATCGACATTTCCGAAGGCGATCTTCAGGGCGGCTCGGTCAACATCATCCTGAAATCGGGCGGCAACAAGTTTCATGGCGGCCTGTTCGGCATCTATGGCGACGACGACCTCCAGGGCACGAAGACCTACGACAATGTCCGGTCCAACGGCGCTGTCGTCCCGGCCGCGTCGGGTCGCCTGACGCCGGTCCCGAAATTCCGCGATTTCGGTGGAAACTTCTCAGGGCCGATCATCAAGGACAAGCTGTTCTTCGCGGTCGCATATGAACAGCTCGAGGAAAGCCAGGTCAGCGCACGCGGCCTGGCGGGCGAGGGCGCCAGCACCGAGATCCCGTTCGTCACGCGCACCAATGTCGACCAGGTCCGCGGGATCCTGAACAGCCGCTATGGCTTCGATCCGCTGGATATCGCCAAGACGCTGCCGGAGAAGGACAAGAAGGCGTCGGCGAAGCTCGATTGGAACATCAGCGATCGGCAGCGCCTCGCGCTGACGTACATCCATCACGAGAACGAAGTGCCGCGCGATGTCGGCTTCAGCGAGAGCGGGTCGGACCCGTCGGTTGGCCTGCAATCCAATTTCTATCTGCTGGGGGAAAAGACCAACGCCTATGCGGCGCAGTTGAATTCCAACTGGAGCGATAATTTCTCGACCGAGTTCCGGGTCACGCGGCGCGATTACGAGCGCCGTCAGGATCCCTATGGCGGCACCGATTTTCCGGAATTCGAGGTCTGCCTGGACGGTGTGTCGCGTGGCAGCGGGCTGAACTGCCTCGCGCCGACGGGCACCAGCCCGAATGGTCGCGTGCTGCTCGGGCCCGACCAGTATCGGCAATCGAACTATCTGAGCCTCCAGAACACCGGGGTGTCGTGGTCGGGCCAGTATTCGGGCAGCGGTCACGTGATCAAGGTCCTCGCCGAGGGGCAGCGCGTCAAGATCAACAACCTGTTCGTGCCGGCGACCCGCGGGAAATATTATTTCGATTCGATCGCCGACCTGGCGGCCGGACGCGCCAACCAGTTGACCTATGCCAACGCCTTGTCGGGCGACCCGAGCGACGCGGCGGCGCGGTTCAACTACATGTCCTACACCTTCGGGCTGCAGGATAGCTGGTCGGTCTCGCCGGATATCACGGTCACGGCGGGCCTCCGCTACGACTGGATCGACGCCGAACGGCCGATGCTCAACCAGCGGTTCCTCGCCACCTACGGGTTCACCAACGCGGCGATGCCGACCGGGGGCGTGCTGCAGCCGCGCCTGGGCGTGACCTGGGACGTGAAGCCGAACCTGCGGGTCAGTGCCGGCGGTGGCCTGTTCGGCGGCGGTACGCCCGACGTCTGGTTCTCCAACTCGTTCGCCAATGACGGCGTGCGCCAGAACAATCTGCTGTTCCAGCGGACCGCAACCGGTTTCGTCGATGCCACCCAGTCGGGCGCGGCGGCGAACATCGCGCCCGGGCTGGGATCGGCCGCGCTGGACAACGTCTCGGGGACCGGCGTGCCGTCGCTGGTCGACCGGTATCTGTCCGGCACCGGCGCACCGGCGGCCGCGTCGGTTGCGGCACTCGATCCCAACCTGAAGCTGGCCTCCACCTGGAAGGCGAATGTCGCGCTCACCTGGTCGGGCGACCTGCCGTTCGGACCGAACTGGATCGCCGACGATTGGGAGTTCAACCTGAGCGCACTCGCCAGCGAAGTGCAGAACGGGTTCGTCGCCACGGATCTGCGCACCAGTCAAATCGGTACTTTGCCGGATGGTCGTCCGCGCTATGCCAACGCCGGCGGATCGAACTGGGACATCGTCCTGCGCAACACCAGCCAGGGCAGTTCGCGCGTGGTCGGCCTCGGTGTCGGCAAGCGGATCGGCGGCCTGTCGCTGGGCGCGAACTACATCTATTCCGACGTGAAGGACGTCGGATCGTTCACCGGCTATACGCCGACCGAGTTGTTGGGCGTCACGACGGCGGACCCCAACCGCGGCACGCTGGGCCGGTCGAGCTTCGAGACGCGCCACAACGGGAAGGTGCAGATCGGCTATCGCGCCGACCTGTTCGGCGACAATGAATTCCGCATCGACCTGTTCGGCGAATTCCGCAGCGGTCGTCCGTTCAGCTACACCTTCACCGATGCCAGCAACGGCCGATCGCAGGTGTTCGGTACGGTCGGCGGCAACGGGCGGCACCTGTTCTACGTCCCCGATTTCGATCAGGCCGCGATCATCAACGCCGCGGGGCGTCCGCAGGTCGGCGTGGTCGAATTCGCCGACCAGGCCACGCTCAACGCGATCCGTGCCACGGTCGACGGCAGCAAGTTGCGCAACCACTATGGCGCGATCGCGTCGCGCAACATCGGCACGTCGCCGGGCTATTCGAAGCTCGATCTCCACATCTCGCAGGAGATCCCGTTCTTCTTCGGCAAGGCGAAGATCTTCACCGATGTCGAGAACGTGCTGAACCTGCTGAACCGCAACTGGAACACCTACAAGGTGTTCTCGGATTCGGTCAGCGTCGCGAACGTGTCGTGCGTGGCGACCGCGCAGAGCACCTGCGGGCGCTATCTCTACTCGAACCCCAGCACGCAGACCGCGACGACGTATCAGAGCGCATCGCTCTGGCAGATGCGGGTCGGCATGCGGTTCGACTTCTGACCGGAGACGGGGGTGGCGACGGCGCCGCCCCCGTCTCTCGTAATTCAGGCTGTAATTCAGGACTATTCCTATGCGTCTATTGCTATCCTGCCTTGCCGCGGCGGCGGTCATGATGCCGAGCGCGGCGTTCGCCTGGGGTGCGACCGGGCACCGCGTCAGCGGCGCACTGGCGGATCATTTCATCTGCGGACAGACCCGCCTGGAGATCCGCGACCTGCTCGGCCCGGAAACGTTAGCCGACGCGTCGAACTGGGCCGATTACAAACGGATGGGCACCGATCCCTATTGGAGCAAGACGACCTTCAACTGGCATTTCGTCACCGTTCCCGACGGCAAGACCTATCGCCAAGTCGGCGCGCCACCCCAGGGAGATGCCCTGTCGGCGCTCGCGAAATTCCGCGCCATCGTGGTCGATCGCAAGGCGCCTGCCGGTGAACGACGCGATGCGCTTCGGATGATCGTCCATATCGTCGGCGATCTCGGCCAGCCGCTGCATTCCGGCAATGGCCGCGATCGCGGCGGCAACGACGAGATCGTGACGATGGGGGGCAAGCAGACCAATCTCCATGCGGTATGGGATTCGGGGCTGATCGACATGGAGGACATGTCGTACACCGAATGGACCGACTATCTGCTGCCGCGGATCACGACCGAACAGGCGATCGCCTGGTCCAGTGCCGATCCCGAGCTTTGGGTGAACGAGGCGCGCGCGTTGCACAAGACGATCTATCCCAAGGCTGGGGTGATCGATGGCGATTATGTCATCGCACTGCGTCCGTTGCTGCACGAACGCATGACGAAATCGGGGTTACGGCTCGCGGCGTATCTCAACGCCATGTTCGGGCATTGCGAAGGCGTTACCCCAGCGGGCCACTGAAGCGACGTAAGCTATCCCTGCCACTTGCGACGTTCGGTCAGCTGCGTGCGGTACACGCTCGATAGGGTCGAACGTCCGTGTCCGGGTGCTGGCGACCGGTAGAGGCCAAGCCGGCCACGATCAGCGTGAGCGCGGCGTGCTCGTGAGGCGAGCCGTCCGCCGGGAGGCCGCCGTCGAGTGCGAGCGTGGCCATGCCGTGCACGGCCGCCCAGCAAGCGAGCGTCGCCACGTCTACATCGGCGGGCGCAAGTTCCTGCACGCGCCTGACCATGACGCCATACGCGTTGTCCTGGACTGGCGGTGGACCGCCATCGTGACCGGCAAACATCAATCGGAAAAGGGCAGGGCGCGCGCGCGCGAAGGCGATATAGGCCTCGCCCTGAGCGACCAAAGCCGTCCGTGCGTCTTGCTGGGCATCGGCAGTCAGCAGCGCCGTGCGTAGATCGTCGAAGCCGGACTTCGCGACTTCCCCCAACAGTGCCGCCTTGTCGCGAAAGTGCCGGTAGGGGGCCATCGCCGAGACGCCCGCATCGCGAGCGACCGCACGCAACCCTACCTCCTCGCCGCGCACCAGCGTGGCCAGCGCGGCAGCGATCAGCCGAGCGCGCAGATCGGGCTTATTTTCTGCGACCATGTTTACATCGTACACTTCTAGGCTTAGGTCTACGGTGTAAACAGGAAAGGGTACGACGATGCAAGCACCTATCGATCGTCAGTCGGTCGACTTGGCCGCCTATCCCGACCTCGTCATGATCATGCTCGGCTTCCGCCTGAAAGGATGGCGAGGGCTGCTGGCGATGCGCCGCATCGGGCCGGGCCTGAACGCGATCGCGCGCCGTCAGCCCGACGGCCTGCTGGCGCACGAAAGCATGATGTTCAGCCTGACGCATCTGGGCTTTCGCCAATATTGGCGGGATCTGGAAGCGCTCGAACGCTTCACGCGGAGCGAGCCCCACGCGGATTGGTGGCGCCGCGTCCGCGAGCTGTCGGCAGGGGCAGGCTTCTGGCACGAGACCTATCACGCCAAGGGCGGCGTGGAAGCGCTGTACGTCGCCATGCCCGAGCCGGTAGGCCTACAGCGGTTCGCGCCGGAGCGGCGTCCGGTTGGACCCTTCATGTCGGCAAGGGCACGCGTACAGGGCGGTAACGCGCAAGCCGCGCAGCCGTGAAATGCGACCTGACGCGGCCAAGGCTCGGCCACACGGTCTGGCGCTACCGACATCCGCTCAGCCATCCGCGACCATGGTCTTCAGGATATCGCCTAGCTGACCATCCCGTTCGGCGAACCTGAACGGCTTCAACTCATCGACGATGATCTCGTCCGCCTAGGGGGAGGCCATGATATGATAGGTCCGGCATGACATGGCCGGGCGATGGACGCGACTATCGCGGACCTGGCTTCGACGGTCGCCCGCGAAGGCGAAGAAGGCCTGACGTCGACCGCCATGCCGAATGTGGGGCTGTACAAGTTCAGCCCGATGCATCGACCCTTTGCCGGAAAGCTATCGGCCGGTCGTCAGCCTCATAGTGCGGGGCGAAAGCAGTTGATGATCGACGGCGAGGTGTTGATCTATCGCGCCGGCACCACCCTCAGTCATTACCGTCCCCCAATTGGACCCCGGCCTCCGCCGGGGGGGGCATAGCGTCCACCTGTCTTCACCCCTCCCTGAAAGGGGGGCAGGGGGTGGGTCGGCTTCCGCATATGCACGCGAGAGAGACCCAAGCAGGCCGACCCACCCCCAACCCCTCCCTTCCAGGGAGGGGAGCGAGATAGACTGGAGGCAAACGCTAAAATCCTGTCCGGCCACACCTTGACCGCGGACCGCGACTTGCTCGATGCGTGGCGCCGCATGCTGCGTCTGATCGACCGGCCCGATGAGGTGCAGATCATGGCCCCGATGCTGGAGCACGTTTCCCTCCCCTGACGGTTCGACTGCCCGATCAAGCGCCGATTACAAACCACGCTCGATATTAAGACGCGCGCCTGTTAAGTCCGACAATTGCGATGTTTGATCTTTAGGGACGCTTGCCGTCGCTAAAAGTATTCCCGCGAGATTTTGGGCCGATTCGGACTAGTTGAGCCAAATAATTTGATGCCGCGGCGGTCGAGAATCTGGGACGATACCTGCAAGTGCGACATTTTTGCCATCATACTCTGCAAATTGTCGGCGTAAAACGATTTAGCATATAAATACGCTAATTCCTTCGTTAGTCGCCGCGGACGATACGGCAGCGGCACGCCGCGCACGATATCCAAGGGTGAAACGCAGGCGGTCCTTCGGGGCCAGACCAGCTGAAGGAGAGTGTGATGAAGCGTACCCAGATTCGAAGCGGCAGCATCAAGGGTCTCAGCACGACCGTGTCGCTGCTGGCGCTCATGATGGTCGGTTCGGTGGCGCAGGCGCAGGTCGTGGCACCGCAGGATGCGCCGCCCGCGCCGGTGGCAGCAGCGCAGCAGACCAGCGGTACTGCCGCGCCGAGCGCCGATCAGGGCCAGACGGTCGACACCGCACCCGCCGCACCCGCCGCCGATGCACCAGCAGAGGCGGGCGGCGATATCGTCGTCACCGGCGTCCGCGCGAGCCTTCAGTCCGCCCAGAACATCAAGCGCAACTCGTCGCAGATCGTCGACTCGATCGTCGCCGAAGACATCGGCAAGCTGCCCGACCGCAACATCGCCGAGGCGTTGCAGCGCATCTCGGGCATCCAGATCCAGCGCAACTTCGGCGAAGGCAGCTCGGTCGCGATCCGCGGCCTGACGCAGGTCCGCACCGAACTGAACGGTCGCGACATCTTCACCGCGAGCGGTTCGAGCAACGCGCTGAGCCTCGAGGACGTACCGTCCGAGCTGCTCGCCGGGATCGACGTCTACAAGAACCCGTCGGCGGACCTGATCGAGGACCAGCTGAGCGGCACGATCAACTTCCGTACGCGCAAGCCGTTCGATTTCGACGGCTTCAAGATCTCGGGTTCAGCGACGAACACCTATTACGACCTGATCGAGAAGAGCCAGCCGGCCGCGTCGCTGCTGGTCAGCGATCGCTGGAATACCAGCATCGGCGAGATCGGCATTCTCGCCAGCGCGTCGTATCAGAAGACCAATTTCCGCCAGGATACGATCTCGACCGAGCCGTTCTATACGCTCGACGAGAGCAATCCTGGCGATGCCGCCACCGCGGCGCTCCTCGGGCGTACCGGCCAGACCACCACGTTGCCGCACGGCAACGGGATCGGCGAAGTGTTCGGCGACCGCCGCCGCCTCGGCATCGACGTGTCGCTGCAGTGGCGCCCGACGGACACGCTGGAGTTCACCGGCGAGGTGTTCCGCAACGATTACAAGCTGCGCTCCTATGGCTACAGCTATTTCGCCTACACCAGCGGCGCATCGATCACGCCGCTGGCCGGCGCTCCGTTCACCTATGCACCGAACGGTGATTTCCAGAGCGGCACGTTCACCGACGTACCGATCGGCAACAACACCTCGCTCGGTTCGCGTCATTCGGTGACGACCGATTATTCGCTGAACGGCAAATGGAAGCCGACCGCCAATCTGACGATCACCGGCGATCTTCAATATGTCGATTCCAAGACCGACAACCTGAACTCGATCGTCGGGTTGAGCGGCGTCGCCACCACGTTGACGCAGGATATCTCGGGCGAGATCCCGTCGTTCCAGATCACGTCCGCCGGTGGGCTCGCGAACCCCGCGACCTACAGCAAGGGCTTTTACCTCGACAACCTCAACAACTCGAAGGGCACCGACAAGGTCGGTCGCCTGGACGGTGAATATCGCTTCGACGAGGGCATTCTAAGCTCGATCAAGGCCGGGTTCCGGTTCGCGGATCGTCGCAACCGGACCAGCGATACCGGCTATCGCTATACCGGGTTGGCCGGTGCTGCGACCAACCTGCGCTATGTCGACCTCGGCGGCTTCTTCCGCGGCCAGGCCGATCTGTTCGGCGACATCCAGGCCTTCTCGCTGCCGACGGTCCTGAACTACGACGATACGCGGCAGTCGCTAGGTATCACGACGACGCCGGGCTATGTGCCAAGCGGCACCAACACGCAGGCGCAGAAGACCTATACCGGCTATGTCGCTGCGTTCTTCAAGGCGGACGACCTGCCGGTGCCGATCGACGGCAACATCGGCGTGCGCGTGGTCCAGAGTAAGGTCGCGGTATCGGGCTTCTATCAGCAGGTGGACCTGATCACCGCGCCCGACGGCACCCAGTCGACCGCGGCGCCGACCTTCACCGAGGTCGACGAGGCGACCAAATACACGTCGGTCCTGCCGAGCCTCAATCTGCGTGGGCGCCTGACCGACCGGCTCCAGCTGCGCTTTGCCGCGTCGAAGAACATCTCGCGCCCGGACTTCAACCAGCTCAATCCAAGCCTGACGATCACCGAACCCGGTACCGCGCAGATCGACCAGCAGCACGTCACGTCGACCGGCAATCCGTATCTGAAGCCGATGAAGTCGACCAATTTCGACGCTTCGCTCGAATGGTATTTCGCCAAGAGCGGATCGCTGACGGTCGCAGGATTCTACAAGGATATCTCGAACTACATCCAGACGGTCATCACCCCGCGCGACGTGACCTTCACCGACGGCGTCACGGCAACCTACGACGTCACCACCTACAACAATGCCAGCAAGGCGAAGGTCAAGGGCGCGGAAGTCGCGTATCAGCAGTTCTTCGACTTCCTGCCGGGTCCGCTCGCCGGACTTGGCGTCCAGGCGAACTTCACCTTCGTCGATTCCGAGGCGCCGAGCCCGGCAAGCGACGGTCCGGTGACGAAATTGTCGCTCGAAGGGCTGTCGAAGTATAACTACAATCTGATCGGTATCTACGAGCGCGGGATCATCTCGGCACGCGTCGCCTATAACTGGCGCAGCGAGTTCCTGGTGACGACATCGGCCAATGGCACGGGCAACCTGCCGCAGTTCCAGAAGGCGTCGGGGCAGCTGGATGCGTCGATCACCGCCAACGTGACGCCGCATCTGTCGCTGACGCTGAACGGCACCAACCTCACCAACACGGTGCGGTCGACCTTCTACGGCATCACCACCCGGCCGCGCGATTCGATCATGAGCGACCGGCAGATCAGCGGCGTGGCGCGCATTACGTTCTGATGCTGCGGCCGATGGGCGGCCCCGCTGGGCCTGGCGATAGTGCAGGCCGCCCATGCCGAGGAATGACGGATCGCGGGGCTGCCCCCGTAGGGGTTTCCGGGTGCGCTGGAGTTTGCCGACAACCAGGGCGGTGTCACGCCGGTGAAACGTCTTTGCATCAGTGACTGCCGGTGAACTCCTGGTTCCTGGCGTCGAAAAAACTCGTTTCGGCAAAGCTGCTGACGATCATGCCGGGCGTCGCCGCGTTCTGCGTGTATTTTGCGATGTACGGGTTTCGCAAGCCGATCGCCGCGGCAGGCTTCGACGGCATACCGGCGGTGTTTGCCGGGCTCGACTACAAGACCGCGCTGATCCTGTCGCAGGCGGTCGGTTACGCGCTGTCGAAGATGATCGGGGTGCATGTCGTCTCGGTCCATCGGCCGGAGCATCGTACGCGCCTGATCCTGTCGCTGATCGGCGCGGCGTGGGGGGCGTTGCTGCTGCTCGCGCTTCTGCCCGCCCGGTTTGGACCGTTGGCGATGCTGTTGAACGGTCTGCCGCTCGGGATGATCTGGGGGCTGGTCTTCAGCTATCTGGAGGGGCGGCGCAATTCGGAGGTGCTGGCGTCGATCCTGACCGCGAGCTTCATCCTGTCGTCGGGCGCGACGCGATCGGTCGGCAGCCTGTTGCTCGTGCACGGCGTCAGCGCGTTCTGGATGCCGGCGCTGACCGGGCTGATCTTCACGCCGCTGCTGCTGGTGGGCATGGTCGCTCTTGCGCGATCCCCAGCGCCGGATGCGGCGGATGCCGATGCCAGAGGCATACGCGGGCCGATGAATGCTGCTGCGCGGCGCGCCTATCTGCGGCGACATTGGGTTCCCGTGACGGCGCTGATCGCGGGCTATACGATGCTGGCGGCGCTGCGCGACCTGCGTGACAATTTCGCACCGGAACTATGGATGGCGCTCGATCGTCCGGCGACGCCTGCGCTGTACCTCGCGACGGAGGTGCCCGTGGCGATAATCGTCCTGCTCGGCCTGGCGATGCTGGGTCTCGTGCGCGACAACCGGTATGGGGTGGTCGCGATCCACGGCGTCATCATCGCCGGCGCGACGATCCTCGGGGGATCGATGCTGGCGTTGCGCGCAGGGGCGATCGGCCCGGTTACCGGCATGATCCTCACCGGCATCGGCATCTATCTCGCTTATGCCCCGTTCAGCGCGATCCTGTTCGATCGTATCATGGCCGTCAGCCCTTCGCCGGGTACGGCCGGGTTCCTGATCTATCTGGCGGACGCATTCGGCTATTCGGGGAGCATCGGGCTGTTGCTCGTGCGGAGCGCGACCGTTCCGGGACGCGACTGGCTCGGGGTGTTCCTGGATGCGGGCATGCTGACCGGAGCGGCGTTGCTGGTGCTGACGTTCGTCTCGGCACTCTGGTTCGTCCGCCATCCGCAGGGGCGGTGAGGGCGTTCAGGCGGTGTGAAGGCGGACGCCTGCGCGGGTCGCTGCATCGGCGATCGCGGGCGGTACGCGGAGGTCGGTGACGAGATCGTGGACCTGCGCGAAGTCGGCGACATGGACGGTGCCGGCGCGATCGAACTTCTCCGCATCGGCGACGACGATCACCCGCCGCGCGCCGTCGAGCAGCGCGCGCTTGTACGCGGCCTCGTCGGGTTCGAAATCCATGAAGCCGCGCTTCGCCTCGATCGCGCCCATCGACAGGATCGTCGCATCGGGGGAGAAGCAGCGCGAATAGCGGACCGCCTCGGCATCGAACGTCGCACGGTAATCGACGTTGACCGCACCGCCGGCGAGGAAGACGCGGATGCCGTCGCGCCCGAGCATGTCGCCCGCGACCTCCAGATTGTTCGTCACGATCGTCAGTCGCCGCCGGTCCGCCAGGGCGCGGGCGACCCAGCATGATGTGGTACCCGAATCGATCAGCACGGTCATGCCGTCCTCGATCAGCGTCGCGGCCCGGCGCGCGATGGCCTGCTTCGCGTCCGACTGCGCATGCATCCGCAACCGGTATGGCGCCTCCATCCGATTGTCGGGGAGCTTCACCCCGCCGTGCACCTTGTACGCGCGACCGCTCGCCTCGAGTTGCCGCACGTCGCGCCGGATCGTCTCGTCCGACACACCGAAGTGATCGGCGAGCATCGTGATCGAACACGAACCCTGCGCCTCGAGCAGCGCGATCAGACTGGCGATACGATCCGACTGCGTCACACGGTGTCTCCTGAAGCGCCTGTTTCTCCCGATCACCTGTTGCGCACAAGCCACAAAATACCAAGCATATCCACATAATGTCACAACCATGTCACACCGTGCTTGCAAGGGGGCGGCACGGGATGCCCGGCGATATTCGGACCGCGGCAGGGGACGACGATATGAACAGGTGGATGATGGGCGCGGCGATCCTGGCGATCGCGGCGACGACGAACGCGCGCGCGCAGACGACCGGCACCCAGACGACGGGTACGCAGACGAAGGGCACACCGGCAGCGACTCCGGCTGACGATACGGATCAGTCGCGTTCCGACGAAATCGTCGTCACGGGGCAGGCGACCGCATTTGCCAACACGCGCGTGACCGCGCCGATGATCGAGCGCCAGTCCGCGCTCGCCAGCGTCAACGACGTCATCAACGAACTGCCCGGCGTGTTCGTCGGCGAGGGCGATGCGTTCGGGTCGTCCGACTGGGTGACGTCGATCAGTATCCGCGGGTTCAACAGCGGCGGCGGCGGCGGCCAGCAGATCGGCTCGACGATCGACGGCCTGCCGAACGGCGGCTCGGGCTATGGCGGCGGATCGCGTGCCAACCGCTATATCGATGTCCTCGATCTGAAGACCGTCAACGTGTCGCAGGGCACCGCCGACATCTCGTCGCGGTCCAACGAAGCGCTGGGCGCGACGCTGGATTACGTAACGTCCGATCCGACCGCGGACAGCCGTCTGCGCTTCACCGTCGCCGGGGGCGATTTCGGTGCGCGCAAATTCTATGTGCGCGGCGATACCGGCACGATCGCGCCGAACACGACCGCGTATATCAGCGCCTCCACCTCGCGCGTCCGCGACTGGATCGGCGGATCGGGCAAGACCAGCCGCGACCATATCGACGCCAAGGTGCTCAGCCGGGTCGGCACGGTCGATCTTACCGGCTTCGTCTCGTACGACGATGCGGACGAGTCCGAGTTCGGATCGGTATCACCCGCACAGTTCGCCAACGACCCGAACCACGATGCCTATACCGACAGTTGGACGGGCCTGCCGTATGTCGATCAGGCTTACCGTTCGACATCGCGGGCATTGCGGAAAAACCTGTTCGGCTATCTGAAGGCGCGGACCGAGGTCGGCGAGGTGAAGCTGCAGGCGGCAGGCTATTATCACCGGATGCGCGGTCGCGGCGATTTCGCGCCGCCGTATCTGGTCGACGTCCGCGACGATGGCGCCGGCAATCCCGAAAGCGAATATGTCGGCGGCCCGACGGTGCGAGGCAGCGACGCGCTCGGCAAGATTTACTTCGTTACGCCGACCGGTGCGGCAGCCACGCCGACGCCGGGATGCGTCGGCACCAGCGGCGTGCCGGCCGAATATTCGCCGACCTGCTACGCGTCGAACGCGACGCCGGTCATGTCGTACCGCCACACCCACTACAAGAACGACCGCATGGGCTTCACCAGCGACGTCGATTGGCAGCATGACTTCGGCGTGGTGCAGAACCAGTTCCGCGCCGGCCTCTGGTTCGAGCACAGCCGCGCCAACCAGCTGCGCGACTGGCACAAGGTGACCAATGCGCGGATCGGCCCCGCCTATGACGGCACGCCCTATTACATGCAGTTCAGCACCGACTATGGGCTCGACGAGGTGATGTATTACGCGGAGGACGCGGTGACCTACGGTGCGCTGACCGCACGGCTCGGGGTCAAGCAGTTCTTCCTCGACCAGAGCCGCACCGAGCTGCTCGGCAATCTGAGCGAGACGTCGATCAAGTCGCATTCCGATCCGCTGATCAACGCCGGGCTCACCTATGTGACACCCCTTCAGGGCATGGAGCTGTTCGCCGGCTATTCGCAGAATTTCGCGGCGATCGGCAACGGTCCGCTCGGCCAGCCGCCCGAGGCGATCCGCAACCTGCGGCCGGAAACAGCGAACAACATCGAGATCGGTGCACGCTACAATACCGGGCGGATCCAGGCGTCGCTGACCGGCTACGACATCAAGTTCAAGAACCAGATCGTATCGATCTCTTCGAACCTCGTCACGGGAATCGACTATCTGGAGCAGCAGGACAGCGTCTATCTGAACGTCGGCGGGGTGAAGAGTCGCGGCATCGAGGCGGCGCTCGCCTACCGCGTGCTGCCGCCGCTGACGCTGTCGGGCAGTTTCACCTACAATCATGCGACCTATATCGGCACCGGCGACGCCGCGCAGGATGCCGACGTCGGCGTGACGCCCGGTCAGCAGGTGATCAATTCGCCGCGCACGATGTGGGTGGTCTCTGCGGATTATAAGAAGTCGATCTTCAAGGCGGGCGTCGCGACCAAGTTCGTCGGCGACCGCAACATCGACACGCAGGGTTTGGCCAAGGCCGGCAGCTTCACGCTGGTCAGCGGCTATGTCGGTGCCGATTTGGGTGCGGTGAACGAGCAGCTGAAGGGCGTGTCGCTGACGGTGCAGGCGACCAACCTGACCGACGAACGCTATCTGTCGAGTGCCGATGGCGGCTCGGCGTTCCTCGGTACGCCGCGGACCGTGACCGCGTCGCTGTCGCTCGACTTCTGACGCGGTATCTTCGAGGCTATACGGGCACGATCCGCGCGTTTTCGGATCGTGCCCGTTCATCATCCGGATCTGCCCAATGACCGACGTTTCCCGCCGTACGCTGCTCGCCGCCGGCCTGTCCGGCGCGACGCTGTCCGCGTTTCCAGCGGCGATCGCGCGGGCGGCGGCGATCGCACCCGACGTGAAGACGGGCTCGATCATGGATGTCGAGCATGTCGTCATCCTGATGCAGGAGAATCGCGGCTTCGATCATTATTTCGGATCGCTGCGGGGCGTGCGCGGGTTCGCCGACCGGTTGCCGATCCCCGTTCCCGCGGAGTCCGGTGCGACGAAGTCTGGATCGGTCTGGTATCAGCGCGACCGGACGGCGCCCGGCGGCGCGCGCACCGTTCTGCCGTTCCACCTGGCGACGCGCACGAACTTCGACCTGATGCGGATGGAGGGCACGCCGCATAGCTGGCCCGATGCGCAGCGCGGCTGGGACGAGGGGCGGATGGCGCATTGGCCCGAAGCCAAGAGCCAGCGCGCGATGGGGCATTACCGGCGCGAGGACATCCCGTTCCAGTTCGCGCTCGCCGAGGCGTTCACGGTCTGCGACGCATATCATTGCTCGGTCCAGACCGGCACCAACACCAACCGCCTGTTCCTGTGGAGCGGCACCAACGACCCTGGCGGCACGCTGGGCGGGCCGGCGATCGGCAATTCGCACGACAGCTTTCCCGAGGATGGCGGCAGTGCCGAACCTTACCGCTGGACGACGGTGGTCGAGCGGTTGCAGGCGAAGGGCGTCGACTGGCGCATCTACCAGGACATGGCCGACAATTTCACCGACAACCCGTTGGTCGGCTTCGCCGCGTTCCGCGACGCGCACCGGGGTGGCGGGGACCCGGCATTGCGCGAGCGCGCGCTGACGACCCGCGGGCTCGACGTGTTGCGCGCCGACGTGCTCGCCGGACGATTGCCACAAGTGTCGTACGTGATCGCCACCGCGAAGGGCTCCGAGCATCCCGGCCCGTCGAGCCCGGCGCAAGGGGCGGCCTATACCGCCGAGGTGCTCGACGCGCTGACCGCGGACCCGAAGGTCTGGGCGCGGACCGCGTTGCTGGTCATGTTCGACGAGAATGACGGTTTCTTCGATCACATGCCGCCGCCGGCGCCGCCGTCGCACGCAGCAGACGGCACGGTCCTCGGCGGCTCGACGGTCGATCTCGAGGGCAGTTATCATCTCCACCCGAGCAAGGGCGACGCTGCGCTCGACCTGCCCGCCTATCGCGGCCGGGCTTACGGGCTGGGCCCGCGCGTGCCGATGTACGTCGTCTCGCCGTGGAGCCGGGGCGGGTGGGTCAATTCACAGGTATTCGACCACACCTCGGTGATCCGTTTCCTCGAACGCCGGTTCGACTTTCAGGAGCCCAACATCGCACCGTGGCGTCGTGCGGTCTGCGGCGACCTGACCTCGGCGTTCGACTTCACCGCCGCCGACCCTGCGCCATTCGCCGCCATGCCCGATCCGCGTGCCGATGCCGCGCGGGCCGCAGTGATCCCCAAGCAGGTGAGCCCGCAGGCGCCGGCCGGTTCGTCGCTTCCCTGGCAGGAACCCGGCATCCGCCGTGCCCGCCCGCTACCCTATGCATTGGCCGTCAGCGAGACGATCGCCGACGGCGCGGTCCAACTGCGCTTCGTTGCCGAAGGCACGCAGGCCGCGGTGTTCCACGTCTACGACCGTACCGACCTAGCCCGAGCGCCGCGCCGTTTCACGGTCGAGCCCCAACGAACGCTGGACGGGCGCTGGGGGTTCGATGGCGATGGCCGCTACGATCTCTGGGTGGTCGGCCCGAACGGGTTTCACCGGCACTTCACGGGGCACCGGGACGACCCGACGTCGTTGTCCGGGCTGGGCTGGCGCGCGAGCCCGACTGAGATGACGTTGCTTCTCCCCGCCGGGCACCACATCCATAGCCTGGTCGCGCGGGTCGAACGGGTCGGTCAGACTGCTCTGGTGACGCCGCTCACGACAGCGCAACGCAGCTGGCCGCTGGGCGAGAGCCATGGGTGGTACGACATCACGGTCATCGCAGCGGCGGTCCCGAACTATCTGCGCCGGGTATCGGGGCGTATCGACGCCCCCGGCCGAATTACGTGCAGCGATCCGTTCATAACCCCTCGTCAACCGGCTTGATGCTCGTCGTTTTAGTCACGGAGAGAACGTAAATTTCGTCTTGAACCGAGCCAGAAATTGGCCGCGAGACCGTTTATGGGGGCGTACGACCGGCTACCGAATAACATAGATCGGGTTGCCGATGAGGACCCGTCGACCGTCGGGCGTGCGTACGTCGGCACGCAGCCAACGGACCTTGTCGCCTGCGGGAATAACGAAGGGGACTTTGGCATCGGTACCCGTGACGGCGCCCTGGCGACCCCCAAATAAATGTCTGCCGTCGGCGATGAGATCGATGACATCTCCGTCTGCGCCGGCGACACGGACAGTTCCGTGGATCGGCTGTCCCGGATCGCGGCGCAACGTCCCGCCCATCGCTGTGTCGGCGTGAGCGCCTGCGCGCGCCGTCAGATCGAGCACGCGTCCGGGGTGTGCCCCTTCGAGATCGACGAACATCCGCCCCGACCGGAGGCCCGCGAGAATGCCTGCCTGCGACAGGTTGGATGCGTAGACCACGGTGGCCGGCGTGCCGACGGGCGATTGTGCGCCGACCGGCGAGGTGCCTGCCTTGCCGTCGATCGCATCGTGATTGTCGCTGCCGCCGATACCGGTCAGGTGGTAGCCGCGATCGAGCAGCTTTTCCCACCATGCGGTGCCCGAACCGATACCATCGTCGAACGCGCCGCCGTGATCCGCCGCGATGCCGCCATTGGCGACTTCGATCGCGCCGACCTTCGCATAATCGGTGCCGGGCGCCGACCATCCGCAGCCGAGGCAATTCTCGCCGGTAGGAATCTCCGGATGATTGATCGAGATGACCGCGCCCGTACTGCGTGACCCGTCGAACATCGCATCGATGTCAGGTGCGCCGACCGCGCCCAGCCGGTATTCGACGAAATCGGTGACGCCGAGCAGATTATAATGGCCATATTGCGTGGTTATTTCGCGACCGGGGATCACGAGCAGATCGTCGAAGAATGGCGCGAGCTCGGCGAGTTCGGCGACCTGAGAGCGGACGTTGTGATCGGTCACCGTCACGAAATCGAGCTTGTGATCGCGTGCGGCCTTCAGCGTGAAATATACCGGGCACGGCACCGGATTGCGGCTTGGCTCGCTCCGGCAGAGTGCGTCGCTTTGCCCGGTATGGGTGTGGAAGTCGCCGCGATACCAGCCCGGACCGGTCCTGAGCGGCGTGGTCGTGATCGCTTGCGCCGCTGCCCCCCGATCGAAATGCACGGTCATCCTGTACGGCGACACGATACCGGGCCGGATCGACGCCACCGCGATGCTCAACCGCCAGCGCCCCTTCGGCAACGGTCCCGGCAGATACGAGGTGGAGGCGAAGGTCTCGGCGATGACGATGTGGGGCTTGATCGCGCCGCCCCAGCCGCGCTCGCGCGTCGGATCGTAGACGCCGAGCACCAGATACGTGCCGTCCTTATGATCCGCGCCCTCGACGTCGATCGTCAATTTGGTGACGCCTGCGGGTACGTCGAACGGGAGCTCGCGGTAACTGCCGCGGTCGCTGTCCCGCATCACGCCGCTGATCACCACGTCCTGCAGGGAAGCGGGTGCGGTCTGAGCGGGGACGGGAAGCGGGACCATGCCCAGCGCCGCCGTGGCGAGGAGCAGCGGACGCATCACCGGTCCGCCCGGTTCGACGGAACGCGCCTGCAGCGCGCGGCGACCGGGTCGCAGCGTTGTAGGACGTTGCCGGGCAAGCTCGCGCGATAGGCGTAGCCGTGCGGGTTGGGCACACCGTCGTAATAGTCGCTGCTGACGAATTGCGCCCCCGATGCCACTGCCGCGTCGAGGCGGGTCGGATCGTTCGCGCGCGCTTCCTTCGTGTCGGCGTCGGCGCGGGTGCGAACCAGATAGCCGGCCCGCACGAGGCGACCGATACGAGCCTCTTCGCCGCGCGGGTCCTGGATGTTGAATACCGACGCTTCGGGCGACTGCTCGTCGTAATAGCCGAACATGGCACGCCCGCGCAGCGACGGGTGGCCCGCGCGGTAGAGCGCGTAGTGCCGCTGATCGCCGTCGAGCACGAACAGGAAACGCCCCTTCGCCGCGGCGAGCGTTGGCCAGGCGTGCGCGCGCACCGCCTCCGCCAGAGTCGCGTGAGCGCCGCGCACGTCGTCCGGGACGATCAGCCGATCTTCACCCATGACGGTGCGGATATCGGTATCGAGCGCGTCCAGATCCGCCGCCTCGAACTTCGCGTCGTGCAGCCACGAACCGGCGATCGGCGGGAAGTCGCTGGCGTTGACCAGCACCGTGACGGGCAGATGATCGGGGTGGCGGTCCGACCAGCGCCGCAGGATCGCCAGGCAGTCGCGAAAGACGAGGCAATGGCTCTCGATATCGAGCTGCGGAAAGTGCAGCACCTTTGCACCGGGCGCCGTCATCGCCTTGCGTGTCGCGGGTGCCGCCATCTGGTACGGCGTGGCATACAGCCCGCCTTGCGGATCGGGCGCGACGTCGATCTCGATCTGGCGGATGCCGAGCCCGAACTGCGCCTCCAGCGGCGGGTGGCCATAGTCGAGCTCGTCCCAATATTGCGGGGCGAGCGTGCGGATCCGTGCTTCCTCGTCGGCGGACGGGTAGCGCTTGTAGCTGTTGTGCGAGCCGAGCAGCTGCACCTGATCCAGGCGGAGCGTCGCCGGCAGCCCTTCGACGCGGTCGGCATGCCGCGACGCCGCCGGAACCGCTGCAGCGAACGCCAGCAACGCCGTGGCCGCCAGCCGCCGCGCCCAGTCCTTTACCACTGGAACGACGTCGTCAGTTTGAAGAAGCGACCCGTCTCGACGTAGGAGCCGTTACCGCCGCCATCCTGGACGCCCAGATAGCGTGTGGTCTTGCCCATAGTCTTGTAGAAGCTTTCCTTGTTCAGGATGTTCTGCACCTGTCCGGACAGCGACCATTTGCCGATGTGATAGGTTGCATTGAAGTTCAGCTGGCGGTTGGGCTGGAGATAGGTGTCGAGCTGGTCGTTGAGGCTCAGCAACTGGCGGCCGACATATTGCCAGGCCAGGCGGCCCGAGAATGCCGGGCGCTCATAGAACAGCTCGGTATTGTAGATGACGTTGGGCGCGCGCGGCAGCACCGTCGTGCCGCGCCCGGTGACGCCGCTGTCGGCCTTGCTGTCCTGCAACGTGGCGGATCCCTCGATCCCGAAGCCACCGAAGAAGCGCCCGAGTTCGAAGAACTGCTTCCGCGCGTGAAATTCGACGCCGTAGAGGTCGGCGTTGCTGCCGTTCAGCGGCATCGTATAGACGACCCCGCCGACCGTGTTGGTCCCCCCGCTCGAACTCGGCGTGCTGCCGGTTGCCGTCGCGGTGAAGACGAAGTTCGACAGATGCTTGTAGAAGCCGGCCGTCTCGATCACCGCGCTATGATCGGGATACCATTCCACGCCGAGATCGAGATTGGTCGCCGTGGTCGGCTTCAGATCGGGATTGGACCGGTTGACGAACGCGAGCGCACCCGTGACGTCGTTATAGCTGTAGGTTTCCGGACCCGCGACCAGCGAGAAGGCAGGCCGCGCGAAGCTGCGTCGTGCGGCTGCGCGAATGACCAGTCGATCGGTCGGGCGATAGGCGAGGTTCAGGCTCGGCAGGAACTCGTTGTAGCTGTTGCCGTCCGACGTGAAATGGCCGGTATCGTTCGGCGACGTGCCACCGGAATCGGTGACCACCACCCAGTGCGTCGCGGAAAAGTCGGTATGCTCGAAGCGAAGCCCGGCGACCATCTGCACCGGCCCGAGCGCCGCATCCGCCTGTGCGTAGCCGGCCAGGACCGTCTCGGTGCCGAACACGGTGTTCCGGGCATAGTCGTTGGTGGTGTAATACCCCGGATTGGGCGTCCCGTCCGGCGTGAACTGGTTGGTATAGGCGTAGGGCAGGATGCTCTTTTCGAAATATGTCCGGTCGTAGATGCGGAAGCCGGGATAGTTCGTGCCCATGAAATCGACGTTGCGGCCGGGCAGCGCGGAGCCTGTCGGGCCTTGTCCGGCATCGAAATCGGGTCGACTGCCATCGGCGGCCGGAATGACGAAATTGTCGCCGTTGTTGCCGAGCAACCCGCGATCATATTGGGAGCGGTCGGAGAGGCTGAAGTCGGCGCCCCATTTGATGTGCTTGATCAATCCATCGGGGGCGTAATCCATGTCGAGTTTCAACTCGTACAGATTGTCGTCGGACTCGACGTCGCGCGCCTGGAATTTCCACGCACGGATCGAATCCGCGCTGAAGACCGCGTTGCGCACTGACGGATCGGCGAACGCGAGACCGATATTGGTCGGATTTGAGGTGTCGATCAGGACGCTGCCGCGCGGATTACCGGCGCTGTCCGTCAGCAGGCTGGCATCGCTGTACAGGCTTCCTTCCACGTAATTCGGGCGGCGTTGCTGGCCGTAGCCGTAGGACGCGCGCAGCGATGCCGTCACCGTGTCGGACATCTTGATGTCGCTGCCGGCCTGGATCGTGCCGAGCTGCGAGATCTGGTCGCGCGCCTGGAAGTAGCTGCCGGCCAGCGTACCGAGCGGCGTATAGGCACCGTTCGCGCCGTAATAGGGCGCGGTGCCGAGTTGCTGCTGGATGCCGCCCGTGATGCTGTGCTGCACGTCGATCGACGAGACCTTGTAGTGGCCATAGGTGCCGCGGATGAAGGCGGAGACCGCATTGCCCCGGAAATCGAGCGAGACATTGCCGCCGAAGCGCTCGATGTTCGAATCGTAGAGGTCGTATTTGATCCCCATCGCGGTCAGGTCGCCCGGGCCCGACGTCGCGGTCGCCGGAATATACGTGACGGCTTCCGTGCTTTCCGCTGCCGAACGGCGCTGTTCGTAATAAGCGGTCGCGTAGATGCCGATGGCGTGGTTCGCGCCGAACGTCTGGGCGAGTTCGATCTGGCCGACCCCGCCGAACGCCTTGAAGCCCAGCTTGTCGGCGCGGTCGTTGTAGTTCGAGCCGCCGGTGACCTTCAGATAATGGTCGCCATATTGAAAGCCGGTCGGCGTCGCGATGTCGACCGTACCGCCGATCGAGTCGCCGTAATCGGCGGCGCCCGGCGTTTTCGATACGCTGGCCGAGCGCAGGCCGTAGGGCGCGATCATCTTGAGCGACAGCGCGCGGGTCGCCGGATCCGACTCCACCACGCGCATGCCGTTGATCGAATAGGCGTTGTAGCTGGAATCGATGCCGCGGATCGAGATGAACTCGGCTTCGCCGGTCGCCGCCTGACCGAGCCCCATATCGGCATAGGCGCTGACACCCGGCAGCACGGCGAGGATGTCGACGATGTTGCCGCCCGGACGCCGGGCGATCGTCTCGCCCGACATGACCGCGTTGGTGCCGACCTGCTGTCGTTTCCAGGCGAGCGCGCGTTCCTCCTCGAGTGGCACTGCGCCGGTCACGACGATTTCGCTACCGGGATCGCTGACTGGATCTGCAGCCGTACCGGCGGCGGGCTGGGGATCTGGCGCCGCGGCATTCATCGTCAGGGCGACCGAATGGCGAAGGCTAGCGCGGCTTTGCGGGTCTGCCGCGCCCAGCACGACGGTCCTGCCATCGTCGCTGCGCAGCCGGAGCGGGCTGTTCGCGATCAACAGGCTGAGGGCTGCCTGTCGCGACATTGCGCCGCGGATCACCGTCGACCTCACCTGCGCGATCGCGGCGCGGGGAAAGAATATCTGCACGTTCGCCTGACGGCCGAATTCGGTCAGGGCGCTCGCCAGGCTTTGCGGGGCGATATCGAAGCTTTGCAGCGCGGGTGCGGCGATCGGCGCAGCGTAGGCGGCAGGCGTCATCAGGAGCACCGCGAGAAGCGATGTCCCGGCGAATTTCGGGCGCATGTGGAAACCTCTGTTGGTACGAGCTGGCTGAAAGCGTCTTCATCACGAAAGACGATCAGCGCAGGGCCAACCGCCAACTCCGTGAAAACTTTCTTGCGTTCGATCGGCGCGAGGACGGTGCGCGTCGTTGGCAGCGTCAGCGCGTCAGCGCGTCAGCAGATAGGCGGTCGGCGAGCGCGATACCCGGATGTTCAGCCCGGTCGAGACGGCGGCCAGAAACGCGGTCGGATCGTTCGTGACGAACCGTCCGCCGACGGGAATACTGGCGAGCTCGCGGTCGACGATGACGATCTTGCGCGCCAAGAAACGGTTATACTCCTCGACCGCACTGCCCAATGTCGCGTCGAGAAACAGGATTTCCCGGCGCTGCCAGGCGGTGATGCGGTCGACCTGATCCGTATCGGCGGGCCGCACGATGGCGGCTTCGGACGATACCAGCATGCTCGTCGCGCCGCCGCGGGCATCGATCGCCGAACCGGACCGCCCGGCGACGCGGGCCACGCCCTGCAGCACCAGCAGGTCCAGCGCCTCGCCGCGTGCGCGAACGTTGAAGCGCCCCGCCGACAGCATGACGGAACGGCCGTCGCCGTGCATCACCGCGTCGGGCCCGTTCGGCAGATCGAGCGCGACCTCGCCGCGTTCGATCCAGAACGTCCGTTCGGTGCCGGACACGCGCCAGGACAGGCGGGAGTCGGTGTTGAGCGCGATGGAACCCCCGCCGGGCAGGCGGATCGTCTTGCTTTCGCCAAGCCGGGTCGTTTCGCTTTCCCACGCATAGGCGCGCGTCGCGGTGGCACCGGCCGCCACGACGCCGACCGCTAGCACCGCGCATGCCGCCTGCAGGAAATTCCGACGCGAATGGGTCGAGCCGGCTTCGGCGCGTGCGTCGGGTTCGGGAGTGGCGTCGTTTTTGGGTGTAGCGCCGGGGGCACTTTGCGGGGTGTCGACGCCGACGCTGTTCCACATCGCGAGCGCACGCGCGAAGGCGATCGCGTGCGCGACATCGCCGTCGCGCCACGTCTGGAACGCGACCTCGTCGAGCGTCCCCAGACGATGCTGCGCCAGCCACGCGGCGGCCTCGGCGGCATCGACATCGGCATCGTCACGAACAGGACCACCGAACCGCGTCATGCGCGATCCTCTTTCAGCACGTACATACTCCTTTAGACGAATGCCGCACCGCGACCCGCCAAGGCGGCACTCAATGGGGGGTGCGTAATCTCGCGGGCGGGCGGTGTTCGAGCGCCGGTTCCTGCCCCTCGTACGTGTCCCGACGCCGTGGCTCAAGCGCCTGGGTGAGCAGGTAAACTGCACGGGCAAGCCGTTTTTCCAGCGTCGACAGGCTCACGCCGAGTTCGTCGGCGATCCGTCGCGGCGATTGACCGTCGACGCGGCAGCGTTCGAAGACGATGCGGCACCTTTCCGGCAACGCCCGGATCGCGCGTGCCAGATCGTCGAGCTGCTGACGATCCTCGGCGATGCGATGCTGGTCGGGGGTGTCGTCGGGCGCATCGAAATTCTCGAGATCGACGAAATGGCGAAAATCGATGATTTTGGCGCGGCGCAGCCGGTCGATCGCCAGATTGCGCATCATCCGCATCATGTACGTCCTGGGGTTGCCGATCGCGCCCCAAGCCTCCGTCGCCAGCATGCGGGCGAGCACATCCTGCACCAGATCGCGGGCCTCGTCCGTGCCGCGACACAAACGGTACGCCGCATCGAGCAGATCGCGTTCGAAGGGCAGAACCTCCTCGATGAACCAGCAGTCGATAGGGCGGACGACAGGCACGCAATCTCACGCTGTGGCTAAAGGTAGCGCTCCCAATAGGTCGCCCATATGTCACTATGGCGACAGCCGGAGGAGGCGGTCGCCTGCAACGTCCACTCGAACGGGCCAGCCATCCGCGCCGTCGGCTGTCGAGACGGCGCGAACCCAGTCTGCAACACGTTGCCGGTAAAGCGTTACCGACCGTTCAAAGCGCGCTTTGCGTCGAATACCGCGTCGGCGGCCTTGCCTCCGACCCGATCGACATCCCGATCGAACTGGGCGACGACGCGCGGTGCCGTCAGCCCGTTCAAGCCTTTTCGCAGCAGGCGATCATACTCGGCGCGCGAGTCCGCTTTGGCGAAGGTTCGGGCTTTGAACTCGGAGAGCGCGGCCTCGAACTTCAAGCGGTCCTTCGGTCCGAGATCCGCCTTGGCTGCCGCTAACGTCCGCTTGAACGCGTCCGGGCTGCCTCCGTCGATGACCGTCGCCTCGTGGGCGCCGAAGTTGCATGCCGACATCAGGACGCATGCACACAGGAGGAGAAACGGCCGCATAAAACTATTCCCTTGGTGCCGACGGGGATCACTCTCATCGCTGACGGCTTGTTCGGTCCAGGCTGTATATGGGCACCCGCTCCCTTTGTCAGGCGAGCATAACCACTGCTCTGCCATGCCGCCCGGCAGCTGTGTCAGACGGCAACTACCGTTGCCGAACCGCAAGCGGAGAATCGTTCGTCGCAGGGCCGGCCATGGCCGCCACGCCGACCAAAAGATCCTTTATCAGATCCTCTGCACGGGATCGCCGAGACGCCGCGTTTCCTGAGATCTCAATCCTCGGCCCAGCGCCGGAGGAGGTTGGACTGCGTCTTCGCCAACAAGTCCAGCTCGGGCGTCTTGCCGAGCCGTTCGAACAGCGCATGGCGGGCCGTCTCCAGATCGAAGAGCAGTTCGCGTGCGTCGGCGTCTCGGATCAGGCTGCGAACCCAGGTGACGGCGGCCAGTCGTTCGCCCGATACCACCGGCGCGACGCGGTGCAACTCGGTCGTCGGGTAGACCACGGCATCGCCTGCCGCCAGTTTTACGTCCTGTTCGCCGGCCGCGGATTCGATCACCAGTTCGCCGCCTTCGTACGTATCGGGCTCGGACAGGAAGATCGTGACCGACACGTCGGTCCGCATGCCGCCCATGATCGCGTCGTCGACATGGCTGCCATACGCCATGCCGGGTTCGTAGCGGCTGAACAGAGGCGGGCGAACCACATGTGGTCGCGTCGCCATCCGGAACAGCGGATTGGCGAGCAGTCGGTCGATCACGAGGTCCTGCATGTCGGCGAGCAGCGGTTCGGTACGGTCGACCTGCTCGTTGCGCTTGACGGGCCGTGCTTCGCGGCCGGCGGTCTGGCGCCCGTCGACATAGCGGGTCTTGCCGAGATTATCTCGCAGCGACCGGAGATTGTCGGCGTCCAGAACGTTGGCAATCATGATCAGCATCAGGGATCTCGTGGCATCGTGACGTCGGCGAGCGCCCTATCAGTTCGACCTCATGCGGCCAACGCCCGGGGATACAGGAGGCAGCATGCGTACGAAATTGTGGATGGGCGTCGGTGCCTTCGTGGTCGCGCAATCGGGCCAGGCGATTCTGACCGAGGCGGCGGCCAAGCCGCTCGCGTCGTCGGTCGATCAGGTCGGTGAGGGCGGCGAGAGCGAGCGTGGCGAGGGTGAAGGCGAGGGGCGTCAGGTCGTGCGCTCCGCCAAGTCTCGCCATGTCGTTCGCAACCCGCGCCGCGCCCGTGCAGCGCAACAGCATGCCGGCCAGCGCGGCGAAGGCGAATATGAGGGCGGTGAAAACGAGCGTGGCGAAGGCGAAGGCGGGCGCTGATCCGGCAGCATAGATGACGATAGGTAGCGGGCCTTTGCGTAGTCTTAGGACGCAGCCTAACGGCAGGCCGGCGTTCGATGCCTTGGCGTCCAACAAGTGTTCAGGCGCCATAGCATGCATTCATGTACGCCAGCCGTGACCGGCCATCGGCGTGATCGGCATCGCCGGGAAACTGACGCATCGATGTGCCGAGCGCGTTCAATTCGGTGCGTGTAAGCCAGCCCTGTATCTTGCCCTGCTGCACGGCCCAGCAATCGGCGGCCGCTTCGCCCGGGCCGAAGATCTGGTGGGCGCATTCGTGGGTGTACCAGAAAAGCTGTTGCGCGTGGCAGGTCGAGGACGCGCGGATGAAGGATGATGCGCCCCTTGTACGCCGCCGCGATATCGTTGATCGGCTGGATCATGGTGTCGACCGGTCCGCACGTCGCGCGGTATCCGGCAAGCAGCAACGCGCCGGGCAGGATCAGCCGTTGCGCAGGTGCAGGCTGCGGAAGCAGCGCGAGCAGTGATGCCGCAGCACCAACAAGGCAGTTTCTGACCATGACGATCCTAGCCCCGCGCTGCGGGGTCGAGAGAGTGTCGAGATTTAAGGGGCTGTTGCCGCGTCGCGAGGCGGCGGTCGTCCGGCGGCCGCTAGCTGAAGCAGAGGTAGAGGATCCCAGCCCACAGCATCGCGGATGGCAGCGCCGCGTTACGCATACCGCGCAGAACCGGATGAATCTCTTCGTCGCGAGACGCGGATCGCACTGGTCCGGCGGCTCGATCGCGCGTCGGGAAAAGCGTGGTGTATTCGTTGGCTGTGCTGGCAAACAGGGTGTGCGCGCGAGCCCGATGGCCGACGCCCGAACGGAAATTCGAGTGCATGGAGTGTCTCCGCCGGATTACGTGGAACCACGTCATCCTTTGCTCTCGCCGGCAGGGGGAGCGTGGATGTTTCCGAACGTCGGTCTGGTGCGATTGACGCATCCGTGAGGGCAGGGTGGAGGCGATCTCGTCGCGCATCCCGCTTAACCTATGTTGGTCGTACTAAATAAACGTTGAGCAATCGGTAAAGATGCACGCTTGAAAAATATAACTTATGTCAGGTGTGACAGCCGTGTATTTGTCGACGCCATTGATGAATGGGGCGACGATTCCATGACCGATTTTGCCAATACTGACGCAGTACATGGAGGATTTCCGCCAATGCCCGACCAGCGCGACGGACAGTTCGAATCGCTCGACCGAGCGAAATCCGCGGAGGAGGTCCGTGATCGGATCGCATGTCATGCCGATGCCGTCCGGATGCCGGCGAACGAAGTCGAGCTCTACATCGTTCGCAATTTCCTCACGTCCGAAGAATGCGCGGCATTGATTGCGCTGATCGACGCAAACCGGGTGCCGTCGCCGGTGGTTTCCGACAATCCGGTGCCGTCTTACCGCACGAGCGAGACCTGTTATCTCTATCCCGGCCCTGCCGCCGTCACTGCGGTCGAGGCGAAGCTGGACCAATTGACCGGGCTCGAACCGGCATACGGGGAGGCGTTGCAGGGCCAGCGCTACGCCGTCGGACAGGAATTCAAGCCGCATCACGATTTCTTCGACACCGGCCAGCAGTATTGGCAGGATCAGGTGAAGATGGGGGGGCAGCGGACCTGGTCGGCGATGACCTTCCTCAACGAACCCGAGGCGGGCGGGCGGACGAATTTCCCGACCGCCAGCCTGATGATCGCGCCGAAAGCGGGCAATCTGGTGATCTGGAACAACATGGACGAATATGGCGCGCCGAACCCGAAGTCGCTGCACCAGGGCATGCCGGTCGAACAGGGTGTCAAATACGTGCTGACGAAATGGTATCGCGAACGCCCCTGGTGCCAGTGACGCGAAGGCCGATTGCCCCGAACTTCTCGGATACTTCCCCCGCTAGAGGGGAGGATCAGCCGGCCTTTTCGTCCATCCCGACCGGCACCGCGAACACGCTGCGCAACGGCCTGGTCTCCGGCAAGATGTAGACGATCCCGACGGTTCCGGTGAACAGCGGCTTGACCACCCCGTCGTAGAACCCCGGCGGGACGTTCACGCAACCATAGGAGATCCGGTTGTCGCTGGGGCTCGGCGAGGCGAGGCGCCCGGCGCGATCGTCCACGCGACGACCCTTGATGACGCGGTGCATCGACAGCGCGGCGTCATAGTCGATCCATAATATATCCTGCTCGAAATCGCGCCCGAGCGACGCTTCGAACCGGCCCGCGGGCGTGGTCCGTTCCGCCGGGGTGATCGTCGCGAGCTTGCGCTGGCCGATCCCCGGCACGCTGTCGTCGCCGTGCGCCATCCCGAGCAAGGCGGGCGCCGTACCGCGCAGTACGCCGGCGCCGTCGAACGCGAACACCTTCGCGTTCACCTTGTCGATGACGACGAACGGCAGCGCATGATTGTCGTGCGATGCCGCCACCCAGTTCGCCGTGTCGCGCGCGTCGGTGGAGATCGTCTCGCCATTGAACTGCGCGACGTTCGCGGTGGCGGTGTCGGGCTGAGCCGCGACCGGCGACGCGACGACGATCCAGAGAGCGAGCAGGCCGGGCCGGAAGCACCCGCTCGCCCACCGCCCTGCGCGACGCCCTGGCGCGCCGATCATATCAATGGCGCGCCTGCTTGCGCGGATAGACCGGTACGACGGGCGCCGCTGGCGGCGTGGGTTGCACGAATTGCGGCAGGACGGCGTGCACCGGCTGCGGCGTGTCGGGCGTCTCGACGATGACCGTCCCCGGACGCTCGGGCGCCGGATAGGTCACGCCGCCCTCGACGATATCGACCGTCGGCGGCGTACGAACCCGGACCGGTACCGGCGGCACGGAAAGGAACGGCCGCGTCGCGTTGGGCAGATCCGGCACGGGCGTCGGCGTTGGTGTGGGCGTAGGCGTGGGAGCAGGCGCTGGTGCGGGAGCAGGCGCTGGTGCCGGTGCCGGAGCAGGCGCTGGTGCGGGAGCGGGCGCTGGTGCGGGAGCGGGCGCTGGTGCGGGAGCAGGCGCTGGTGCGGGAGCAGGCGCTGGTGCCGGAGCAGGCGCTGGTGCGGGCGCAGGCGCTGGTGCCGGAGCGGGGGCAGGTGCAGGTGCCGGTGCCGGTGCCGGAGCAGGTGCCGGTGCCGGAGCAGGTGCCGGTGCCGGTGCGGGAGCAGGTGCTGGTGCGGGGGCAGGTGCTGGTGCGGGGGCAGGCGCTGGTGCGGGAGCGGGCGCTGGTGCGGGAGCGGGAGCGGGAGCGGGCGCCGGTGCGGGAGCAGGCGCAGGTGCAGCCGTTATCGTCCCCGTCGTTCGGAACCCGGCCACACAGCACGAACTCGCCAGCGCGTACTGGTCCGCGTTGGCGCCCGCAAGCGTGTAGCCGCTGAAGCTGACGCCGATGCCCGTGCCTTCGCCGGTGCTGTCGAACGTCGCGGTCGCATTCGGGCCGGCAACCAGCGAAACGCCGGTCGGCGTGCCCGATGTGCCGTTGGTGTTGAACCCGCTCAGCACCGCCGCATTGGTGCCGTCGGCGACCTTCTGCGCGGTCGGGAACAGCAGCATCCGCTGGGTGATCGCGGCGCCCTGGGTGAGGACGAACTCGGTCGAGAAGTCGGTCGGCGTCGTGTACGAGACCGGGTTGTAGTTGATCGATACCGGCGCCGCGGTGACCGTGGTCGGGGGCGACAGCGCGGAGAAGACGATCGTGCCGCCGTTGACGCCCGGACCGGTGCCGTCAGATCCTGCGATCAGCGTCAGCCCGACCGGCAGGCCGAGGCTTTGTGCCGGGATCGTCGTACCGCGGGTCAGCGTGACCGCGGCGTCGATCATGACGTCGTGGCCAGCACACAGCGCGATGTTGCCGTCGGTGGTCGTGATCGCGTGAAACACCTGCACGTTGCGCCCGGCGTTCAGCAGGATGCTGCCGTTGGTGGTCGTCAGATCCGCGTTGACGTTCACGTCGCGGCCGCAGCACGCGACGATATTGCCGTTGGTCGCGGTGATCGGTGCGTTGATGTTGACGTCGCGAAACGCGTTCATCGTCAGCGTCGTCGGCACGCCCGACGCGGTCCACGCGACCGCATCGTTGACGAAGATGTCGCCATTGCCGGTCGTCGTGTCGCCCGCCGCGGGGATCGTGCTGATCGTGACGCTGGTCGTCACGAGCTGTGCCGACAGCGTCGCGCCCGAGATGTTGCCGCCCGCGCCGATCACGTAATCCTGCGGATCGATCAGCCACATGCCCGTCGTGCCGGACGGTGCATAGGTCGAAACCCGCGCACTATCGGCGACGTTGACCGTCGCCGCCGACGTTTCGATAAAGCCGCCATTGCCGCCGACGGGTGCGCTCGCGTCGAGTTCGCCGCTGACGCTGACCGTGCCGGTCTTCATGTCGCCGAGCAGCAGGATCGTGCCGCCGCGGTTCTGCAACGTGCGCGCCTCGACGATGCCGGTGTTGTTGACCGCGGTGTGGAGCAGTTCGCCAGCGCCTTGCGCGGTCATCACGACCTTACCGCCATCGGCGCGAATGAGCCCGCCGTTGCGGACCAGCGCGCCCACCGCACCCTTGTCGACCGCGACGTTGAGCAACCCGTCACCCGCGACGTCGAGCGTGATCGCCTCGCCACCCGCCAGCACCACGGTGCCGAAATTGGCCTTGATCGTGCCGCCGTTACCGACGTTCGCGCCGAGCAGGGCCACATAGCCGCCCTTGGCGGTGATCCGGCCGTCGTTCTGCACGCTCGCACCGCTCGTGCCCGCGAAACTGGTCTTGCCCGCCAGGAAATCGGCATCGGAGATGTTCAGCGTCGAGGCGACCAGCCCGCCGACGTTCACGTTCGCGGTCTGGCCGAACAGGATGCCGTTGGCGTTGACCAGGAACACCTTGCCGTTCGCCGACAGGTTGCCGAGGATCACCGACGGATCCGATCCCAGCACGCGGTTGAGCGCGACCGAGTTGCTGGTGGGCTGGTCGAAGACGACGCTCTTACCCTTGCCGATCGAGAAGGACTGCCAGTTGATCGCCGCGCGGTCGCTGGTCTGCGTCACGGTCAGCGACTTGGTGCCGGTCGCGATGCTCGCCTGGCCAGCCACCACTTCGCCACCGGTCGGCAGCGTCTGCGCCTCGACCGGGCGCACCGCGATCGTGCCCGCGAGGCTGAACCCGATCAGCCAGGCGAACCGCGCGAGGCCGGTCGTGCCGAACAGCCCGCCACGCCGCGTGCGCGAGATGGCGGCGGGTGCAGGACGACTGGTGTTTCTGATCGACGAAGGAATGGGGGTCATGGGCGGTATCCTCGGTGGCGGCGGATGGCCGCAAAGTTCGGTGCGGGCAACGCGATCAGAAGGTCTTCGACAGCTGGAACCAGGCGCGGCCCGACTTGTCGGGGGCCGATGTCGCGTCCTCGTCGCCGAGCTTGCGCGCATAGGTCGCCCTGGCGGCGATCCCATACGGTCCCGCCCAGCTCAGCCCGGCACCGTATGCGCTGCGATTTGCGTGGTTCGATCCGTCGAAATACGGATGCTTGACGTAATCGACCTCGCCGACGTCGACGAACCCGAACAGCTGGAGCGCACCGGGAACGATCTGCGGCAACGCCAGCCGTGCCTCGGCCGTCGCGACATAGCCCTGGTCGCCGTAAGCCTCGCCCTCGGGATAGGCGCGCACCGCATAGGCACCGCCCAGTTCCATCTTCTCGGAGATGTCGAGATTGTCGAATGCGATCTGGCCGCGGACAGAGGCGAACAGCGACAACGGCCCCGCGATCGACTGCAACCGCGCGACGCTGAACTGCACCTTCCCGTAACCGCCGTCGGTCCGCGCGGTCAGCGCGTCGACCGAGCGCTCATACGCACCGCGAATGTCGAGATTGCCGATCGAATAGCTCAGCGAAAAGGCGGTCCAGCCACCACCGAACAGCGTGTCGTGCTGATCGCCGCTGAGACCGATGTTGACGACCTGAGCGCGGCGATAATTGACGGTATCGACGACGCCGATCTTGTCCTCGAACCATTTCAGGTCGCCGCCGACCGTCAGGTACAGATTGTTGTCGCGCGATCGGATCAGCGGGTAGCTGGCATAGACGCTGGCGACGTCGGCATTGCCGCTGCCGTCAAGGCTGTCGAATTCCTTGCCGAGCGAATATTCGAGATGCGCGAAAGCGACGCCCAGCGTCACCGGGCCGATCGGCGCCTGGTACGAGGCGCGGCCATAGGCAAGCCCCGAGAACGACGTCAGCGCGCGCAGGCTCAGCACGTCGCCCGAACCGGTCGGGTTGTTCCAGTTGACGACGCCACCGACGCGGTAGGCGCCGGTGTAGCGGTTGCCGGCATTGTCGGCCTCGACGCTGCCGGTGATGGTCTGGCCGGGGGTGATGTCGACGAGCAGGTCCGACGTGCCGACCGCGGTGCCGGGGCTCAGCGTCGAGGACACGCGCACGCCGGGCAGGTCCGACAGCATCAGCAGGCGCCGCTCGAGCGGTGCGACCGCGACCGGATCGCCGACGTCCAGACCGCTCATCATGCCGTTCGCGACGCGGTCCGACAGCCGCGATGTGTTCTTCAGGCCGATCGCGCCGAAGCGCCCCTCGATGACCGCGATCGTTACCGCGCCGCTCTGGACGTCCTGCTCGGGAAGATAGGCATTGGCCACGAAATAGCCGCGGCTGGTGTAATAGTCGGTGATCCGCGCCGCGAGCGTCTTCAACCCGGACATATCGAGTTCGCTGTTCGGCGTGAACCCGGACGCGGCGACCAGGTCGGCCTCGGGGAACAGCGTCGCGCCGGTCACGCGGAGCGACCGGACGAGCGTCTTGGGGCCGCCCGATTCAGGCACGGCGACCGGCGTCTTGCGCTCGAAACCGAGATCGGGCGAAGCCTTGTCGATAAGCGGCGTCGGCGGGATCTGCTGGAGCTGTCCGCCGGCCCCGACCGGGACCTGCGCCACCGCAGCCTGCGTCGAAACCAGTAAGGCAACCGGGCTCACAGCCGCAAGCGCGGCCGCCCGAAGGGTCGACTTGAACATGAACACCTCGAAAGTCACCGCGGATGGAAGGGCCGGATCTCCCATCCGCAGCAGCGGGAGCCGTTTGGAACAGGAAAGTGAAATGCGCCCGAAGCAAGGGCGAAGCCTTCATGACTGTCGGCGGTCGACAAGCGTCGATATCCGCCGCGATCAGAAACACGATACCAGGCACTGTCGGAAGCGTTGTCGATCGCGTCACTCGCGGTGCCGACCCACTCCGTATAATTCTTGATCTATGTATATAATTCAGATCAAGCGCAAGCTAAATCACTGATTTATAAATCATAAAATTACAATTTTGCCGAGCGCATGCGTTTAAATTCTTGGCAATGCCACCATAATTCGCCTCGTCCGACAGCCTTGGAATGGCCTTCGACGGGAGTATGTGCCAGCTGCCGTTAAATATCGATTAATCGGCATAACGATCCGCTCTGACGCATGTCTGGCGATCTTACTGCCGCGATGGCGATACGGATGGGAGGGTCTTAGTAAAGTCGAAAGGATCTGAACGCCTGACCTTTGCAGTTCGCTTGCTCACAATGCTGCACTTGCGGGCGTTTATGAGGGGAGGGTGCCGCAATACCCCGCTATTTTGCCACGATCGAGCGATTCGCGAGGTCAGCGCGATACCAAGTTGCTTGAGCGCTCCGCCCGATCAGGCCGCGCAATGCGGTTGAGTTTGCCAAGACAGCTTGACTATTAGGTCAACTAATTACCGATTGGCGACCAGTTGAAGATTTTTAGCCGCGTGGGGCGCGGTCGACATATGAGCTCGATTACCCCGGAGGAGTTATGTCTGTTCGCTCTGTGGTTATGACGAGTGATCCCAAAAAAGCGCACACGGTTCGTTACACTTTCGTCGCTCAGTAGAAGGTAGGCCGCTCGACCGGCGCTCATTGTTGAGCGTCGGTCGACGACTGCCGTTTCTCTGCCGCGACTATTGCCACTCTGCATAAAACGCGTACGTTAGATCAATGGACGATTTAACTGCATACCGCCTTCAAGTGGCGGCGAAGCTAAACAGCGATCACAGCTTCACCTATTACGATTCTCTTCCATATCCTCCAGATAATGTGTTTCTTCATATAGGTTTGTATATGCAGGGGGCTGCGGCAATTGATCTCGTCATCCGGCGTATATACTTCGCGTTGCTCGCCGATGGCGATAATACGACGAGAGGAAAAGAGAAGGCTACCCTTTTTCAAATGTTAGATCGGCTTCCCAAGGCCATCGAGTCCTCACCTGTTAAGCTTTACAAAAAGAAGCACTTTCCTCGACTAATCGTTATAATTAAGGGACTTCTTTCGCTGCGAAACCAAGTTGCACACTCTTCTTGCCGGTGGGAACCAAGATGCAATATGCTAATATTTGCCCATGCCAATGAAAAAGTGGGCGCGAGCATTAGAACTGGTGACGGTATTGTGTACTGGTCGATCGACATGGATAAATTTATAAAGGTAGTTAAAGACTTAAAGAAGATGGGCGGTTTCATGATGCAATATTCCGCCACTTGGCTGCCAAAATTGAGACCCTGGTTGCCTACATATTTCAATGGGAAACCTGATGTAACCGGAGATGCAGCCGAACGATTTTTTACGGATTACCTAGAGCGTAATGGCATCATTGATATGGATGAAATCGATGCGGCTATCGACGAAATCACCGCAGCGCGTGTCACGAAATAAGTAGTGGCATTGCCAAACGTACCCGGCCTGCACAAGCGCCAAGACGATGAGTTCGTGGAAGGGCCCTACCTCCGGACGCAGCGGCCAACATGATTGCACTGACCCAAGCTGGGGTACGTCGCACCGCATAATACCGCATGAGCTAAAAATCTTGGCGCTGGTGGAGCCGAGGGGAATCGAACCCCTGACCTCTGCAGTGCGATTGCAGCGCTCTCCCATCTGAGCTACGGCCCCGCGCCTTTGGCCATCGGCCACGACGCGCCATTACCAACTCGTTTTACGCCATGCAACCGGTCTGATGGCGGTATCGACAGGCCGTTCGGCAGGTCGTCGCACGTTCAGGGCCGACCGACGTTACAGCGGCGTAACTATCGGAACATTCGCGATTTCCGACCTTTGTAAGGCATGGAATGTACGGCGTCGCATCCGACGGGGCCGGCAGCCGCAGGACGTCAATATAGGAGTTTCCTATGGTTTACGAACGCAACACGCGCGATCCCCAATCGGGCGATTATTTCGGCCGGCCCAACTCACAAGATTACGGTCGGGACTTCCGGTCCGACGGTGGCGGATATGGTCGCTCCAGCGCGCGCGAATATGAAGCCGCCGGCGAATATGATCGTGACGACAATCGTGGCGATCGCGGTCGAGAGGACCAGGGGCGCGGCGGGCAATATGGTCGCGAACAAGGCGGCCGGGATTATTATGGCGGTCACAACGACCGCTCGCAGCCATCGGGCAATGGTGATCGCGGCCAGCCGCGATCCGGCCAGCAGGGCTATGGCCAGGGGCGCTCCGATCAGTCCTACGGGCAGCGGGGCTATGGCCAACAGTCTTATGGTCAGCGCAGCCAGGGTTCGGGTAACGCCGAATACCATGGAAGTTACGCGTCCGACGGTCGCCGCTTCGAGGATGTAGGCCGCAACCGCCACGCTGACGATGACAATCGGCGTACCCATGCGGAGCGTGGTGAGGACAATAACCGTGGTTACGGTCGTCAGCCGCAGGGCTATGATTACGACGATCGGGGTTTCATCGCGCGTGCCGGCGACGAAGTGCGTTCGTGGTTCGGCGACGACGAGGCGGAGCGTCGTCGCGAGGCGGATGCACGCTATGACGAGCGCTCCTACGGCAGTCCGGGCGATCGTTCGTTCGGGAGCCGCTCGTCGGGCACGCACGACGATCATTATCATAACTGGCGCACCACGCAGATCGCGGCGTTCGATCGTGACTATGACGAGTATCGCACCGAAAACCGCTCGAAGTTTGAGAACGAGTTCTCGTCGTGGCGGACCGAGCGTCAGGGCCAGCGCAGCGCGTTGTCGCAGGTTTCGGAGCATATGGAAGTCGTCGGCTCCGACAGCAGCCATGTCGGCACGGTCGACAAGGTGAAGGGCGACCGCATCCTGCTGACCAAGACCGACCGCGATGCGGGCGGCGTGCATCATTCGATCCCATCGCGCTGGATCAAGACCGTCGATGGCAAGGTGACGCTGTCGAAGTCGGCCGACGAAGCCAAGGCGGCGTGGAAAGAGGAAGAGCGCAACTCGGCGATGTTCGACTATGGTGACCGGGCCGGTGGCGACCGCACCGGCGGCGACAAGAAGGACGCTGGCACCACCGGGTTTGCATCGAGCAGCCAGACGGGCAGTGGCATGGGCAATCGTGACCAGGCCACGACTGGCGGGACGATGACGGGCACGTCGGCCGATACGCTCGGCAAGACCGGTTCGGGTACCTATTGATCACCTGAACACGTCGGCCACCGTTGCATGACGTTGGCCGGCAAGGGGCCCGGGCGGGAACGTCCGGGCTTTTTTGTGGGTTGCGTGGTGGGGGTGTTTCGCCATACCCACTGCACGAATATTAACGAATGGAGTTACGTTATGGCCCGTGCATGGAGCTTGAAGGCGCGTCCGCAAGGCATGCCGAAGCATACCGACTTCGCCATCATCGATCTCGATCAGTCGACGCTCGGCGCCGGTGAGGTGCGGATCGCGAACCGCTGGCTGTCGGTCGATCCGTATATGCGCGGGCGGATGAACGACGTGAAGAGCTATGTCCCGCCGTTCGCGCTGGGCGAGGCGATGCAGGGCGGCGCTGTCGGCGAAGTGGTCGAGAGCAACGACGACGGCATCAAGGTCGGTGACATGGTGTTGCACATGGCGGGCTGGCGCGACGAGGCGGTGGTTCCGGCCGCGCAGGTGCAGAAACTGCCCGCGCTCGACGTGCCGGCGCAGGCATTCCTGGGTCAGCTCGGCATGCCGGGGATGACGGGGTATTTCGGGCTGCTGCAGGTTGCAGAGGCGAAGGCGGGCGACACGGTGTTCGTGTCGGCGGCGGCAGGTGCGGTCGGATCGACCGTCGTGCAGGTCGCGAAGGCCAAGGGCATGACGGTGATCGGGTCGGCCGGCGGCGCGGAGAAATGCGCGTGGGTAAAGTCGCTCGGCGCGGACGCAGTGATCGACTACAAGGGTGACGTGCCGGTGGTGAAGGCGCTCGGCCAAGCCGCGCCCAAGGGCATCGACGTGTGTTTCGACAATGTCGGCGGCGAGCATCTCGACGCGGCACTCGCCCATGCGAATATGCATGCGCGGTTCGCGGTCTGCGGGATGATCGACGTGTATAACAGCGGTGCGGCGACGCAGCTGAAGTATCTCGCGCGGTTGATCGGTAACCGGATCCAGATCCGCGGGTTCATCGTCAGCGACTACATGAATCGCGCCGAGGAGTTCTACAAGGACATGGGCGGGATGCTGGCGGCGGGGACGCTGAAGCGTCAGGAAACCGTGCACGAGGGGCTGGAAACGATGCCGGATGCGTTTCTTGGGCTGTTCTCGGGCGGGAACACGGGGAAGATGCTCGTCAAGGTTTGAGCTAACCTTCTTCCATTCCTGTACCTACCCCCCCCGGCGGAGGCCGGGGTCCAATTGGAAAGGTCGCAGTAACGGAGCGTAACGCCCGTCATGGGCGGCCCCCAATTGGGCCCCGGCCTTCGCCGGGGGGGAAGGTCTGACCGCTTGGCTGAAATGACGATCAGGTCGATCCGCGGGTCTACAGCCACTTCGCCTGTTTGAACTTCGCATACAGCGCGCAGCAGACGACCGCGATCACGCCCAGCACGACGAAATACCCGTAGTCGGTCTTGAGCTCCGGCATGTTCTCGAAGTTCATGCCGTAGATCCCGGCGATCGCTGTCGGCACCGCGAGGATCGCGGCCCAGGCGGCAAGCTGGCGGGTGATCGCGCCGGTGCGCTGCTGTTCGAGAAGGTTGCTGAATTCGAAGACCGAAGTCAGCACTTCGCGCAGGCCCTCGACCATCGTCTGCACGCGGCGGACATGGTCGAGCACGTCGCTGAAATAGGGTTTCGCCTCGGTATCGATGCACGGCAGGTCGAGGCGGACGATCTTGCCTGCGACTTCGCCCATTGGTCCGAGGATGCGCTGGAATCGGATCATCTCGCGCCTCAGCCCGAAGATGCGGACGATCTCGTCGCGACCTAAGAACGCGTCGATCGTGCGCTGTTCCATTGCCAGCACTTCGTCCTCGATGCTTTCGACAATCGGGAGATAGCCGTCGACGACGTAATCGAGGATCGCGTGGAGGACGTAGTCGACGCCGTTGATCAGCAGAGTGGGCGCGGCTTCGAGCTGTTCGCGGAGCGCCTTGTGTGACCGCGCCGAGCCGTGGCGGACGCTGATGATGTGGCTGTGGCCGACGAAGATCGCGGTTTCGCCGTATGCGATCTTGTCGTCTTCCAACTGCGCGGTGCGGGCGACCACGAACAGCTGGTCGCCGTACACGTCGACCTTGGGCAGCTGGTCCGCCTTGATCGCGTCCTCCACCGCCAGCGGGTGGAGGTTGTACTGCGCCTGCAGCGTCCGCATTTCCTCGGCCGACGGATCGCAGATGCCGATCCAGACGAACTCCGAACGGTCCGCGGGGCAGTCGACCTTTTCGTCGATAGAGACCGCCCGGACGCGCTTGCCATGACGATAGAGATACGCGGCGACGACCGTCATGGAGCCTCAGGGATTATACGAAAGAGCTCGCGCCGGTATCAGAAGGCCGGCAGCACCGCACCCCGATAATGCTGTTCGATGAACGTCTTGGTCGCCGGACTGCGCAGCGCCGCGATCAGTTTTACCACGCGCGGGTCCTTCTCGTTGCCGGGCAGGCCGACGACGAAATTGACGTAGGGGCTGTTCTTGTCCTCGATCGCGAGGGCATCGCGGACCGGGTTGAGCTTCGCGTCGAGCGCGTAGTTGGTGTTGATCAGCGCAAGATCGACCTCGCCGAGCGTGCGGGGTAGGGTGGCGCCCTCCAGCTCCTTGAACTCGAGGTTGCGCGGGTTGGTGGCGATGTCGTTGAGGCTGGCCAGCGGGTTGGTCGGGTTCTTGAGCGTGATCAGCCCGGCCTTTTGCAGCAGCAGCAGCGCGCGGCCGCCGTTGCTCGGCTCGTTTGGAATCGCGACGGTTGCGCCGTTGGGGACCTGTGCGATCGACTTCCACTTGCGCGAATAGGCGCCGAGCGGTTCGACGTGGACGCCGGCGTACGTCACGAGATGCGTGCCGCGCGAGGCGTTGAACTGGTCGAGATACGGCTTGGTCTCGAAATAACTGACGTCGATCTGCTTCTGCTCGACCTGGAGATTGGGCTGGACGTAGTCGTTGAAGACGCGGATCTGGAGGTCGACACCTTCCTTGGCGAGCGTCAGCTTGATCGACTCCAGGATCTCGGCGTGCGGCACGGCGGTCGCGGCGACGGTCAGCGTCTTGCCGTCGTTGGTCTTGGCGCCACCACACGCGGCGAGCGCGAGCAGCGAGAACGAGGCGAGCAAGGTGCGGCGGTTCATGGCGATTCCTAGCGGCGGGTGAAGTGGCGGGCGAGCGCGTCGCCGGCATATTGGATGATCTGGACGAGCACGACCAGCAGCACGACGGTGACGACCATCACGTCGGTCTGGAAGCGCTGATAGCCGAACCGGATCGCGAGATCGCCGAGGCCGCCTGCACCGACGACGCCCGCCATCGCGGTGAACGAGACGAGCGCGACCGCGGTCACGGTGGCGCCTGCGATCAGCCCGGGGAGGGCCTCGGGGATCAGCGCGCCGGTGACGATCTGGCGCGTGGTGGCGCCCATCGCCTGCACCGCCTCGATCGTGGTGCGGTCGACTTCCTTCAGCGATCCCTCGACGAGCCGTGCGTAAAACGGCGCGGCGCCGACGACGAGCGGCGGGATCGCGCCGGCGACGCCTAGCGAGGTGCCGACGAGCATGACGGTGAGCGGGATCATCACGATCAGCAGGATGATGAACGGCACCGAGCGGAGGATGTTGACGACGATGCCGAGCACGACGTTGGCGACGCGGTTTTGGGACAGGCGGCCTTGGCCGGTGAGGTAGAGCAGAACGCCGAGCGGCAAACCGAACGCGATCGTGAGGATCAGCGATCCGCCGAGCATGATCAGCGTGTCGAGGCAGGCTTGGCCGATGTCCGACCAGTCGATGTTGGCAAAGAAGCTCATGCCGCGAGCGCTGCCAGCATGCGCTGCGTCGCAGGGTGGGCGGCGTTGGCGAAGATGTCGGCGACGTCTCCGGTCTCGACGATGCGGCCGCGTTCGAGGACGGCTACCCGTTCGCAGACGTAGCGGACGACGTCCATTTCGTGGGTGATGAGGACGATCGTCAGGCCTAGGTCTCGGTTCAGCTCTCTGAGGAGGGTGAGGACCGAGCGCGTCGTTTCGGGGTCGAGCGCGCTGGTGGCTTCGTCGCAGAGCAGGATGTCGGGATCGGTGGCGAGCGCGCGGGCGATGCCGACGCGCTGCTTTTGGCCGCCGGAGAGTTGGGCGGGGTATTTGGCGGCGTGATCGGCGAGGCCTACGCGGTCGAGCAGTGCGGCGACTTTCGTCTCGCGTTCGGACTTGGCGACACCGGCCAGCACGAGCGGGAACGCGACGTTTGCCGCGACCGTGCGCGACGACAACAGGCCGAAGTTCTGGAAGATCATGCCGATGCGGCGGCGTAGTGCGCGCAGGTCGGCCGCGGGCAACGACGCAACGTCGACTCCATCGACTTCCACGCGGCCCGAAGTCGGGCGTTCGAGCGCGTTGATCAGGCGGATCAGCGTCGACTTGCCCGCGCCGGACTGGCCGATAAAGCCGAATACGCCGCGGGCCGGTATTTCCAGCGATACGCCGTCGAGGGCCGCCGCCTCGCTTGCCGGGTAGGTTTTGATGACGTCGATCAGGCGGATCATGCGGTGCCCATGACCTGCGCGGCGAACCGCTCCATTTCCTCGGCCTGCGGGCTCATCTGGAGCAGCAGCAGGTCGAGACCGGCCGCCTCATACTCAGCGACGCGCTCCTTCAACTGCTCGGGCGTGCCGACCAGATTAGGACGCAGGCCGCGGTTGGAGACGGAATATTCCTGGATCTTCAGCTCGCGTTCGAGCTGCGTGCCCGATAGCCACTGGTCGAAGTTCGCATAGCCGGCGGGGAGTTCGGTGACGCTGGTGATGCGGTCGAGCTCGCGCTTGGCCTCCGCCTCGCTGTCGCGGACGATCGCGTAGGCGGCCATGCCGTATTGCATCGGCGCGCCGCCAGCTGCTTCGCGCCGCGCCGCCATGTCGGCGATCTTCGGTGCAATCGCCTCCGCCGGGTCGCCGTGCATGACGTACGCGTCGCACTGCGCGGCGATCATCGCCTTGGCCTTCTCGCTCTCGCCGCCCGCGTAGACGGTTGGGCGCTTTGCGGGCTTGGGCGCGCAGATCGCCTGTTCGGTGGTGTAGAACTGGCCCGCGAAGTCGAACCGCTCCTGCGTCCACAACCCATCGACGACGGTCAGCCACTCGGCGGTGCGTGCGTAGCGATCGTCGTGCTGGTCGAACTGGAGGCCGTATTGCTTCGCTTCGTCCGCCCACCACGACGACACGACGTTGAGCGCGAGGCGGCCGCCCGAAATGCGGTCGATATTCGCCGCGGCCTTGGCGAACAGCGCGGGGTGGTGGAAGTTCGGGCGGACCGCGACCATCAGTTCGATGCTGTCGGTCACCGCAGCGAGCGCCGCCGCGGTCGACCATGCGTCGAGCGCGGGTTGTTCGATGCCCTTGATATCGTTGAGATTCAGCTCGGCGATCAGCGTCAGGTCATAGCCCCAGCGCTCGGCATTCTGCGTGAGCGCCTTGGTATACGCCCAGCTCGCCTCCATCCCTTCGTCGGGGACATTGCGGAGCCAGCCGCCGAAGACGGGAGTCCAGTAACCATAGCGCATCAGCGGGCCTTCTCGATCTGTTCGATCAGGTAATCGACGAGGCGGTCGTGCGGATCCCAGCCGAGCACATCCAATGGCTTGGCGACGAAGTTCGACAGTGCGTTGATGTCGTAGAAGCGCGCGACGCCGTCGCGGTCGTCGATCATCACCTCGACTCCGCCGACATCGAGATCGACCGCGCGTGCGATCGCTTCGGCGGCGTCCTTCAAGGTCTGTGAGGGCTCGACCGCGGCCATCTTGATGCCCGAGCCGGGGACGACGCAGGCGTCCGCGGGGCAGAGATCGAATGCGCCGCCGCCCGCGACGTCGATCGCGTAAAGGAATTTGCGGTCGAGCGTCTCGATCCGGGTGATCGCGCCGTCGCGGACGGGGACGTATTCCTGGACCAGCAGCACGCCGTCGACACTGCTTGGCAGGTCGCTGTTAGCGACCGCGGTGCGCAGTTCGTCGAGGCTGTCGAAGCGGATGATGCCGGCGCCGGATCCGCCGATGTTCGCTTTGACGACCAGAGGGAAGCGGAGTGTTTGCGCGGCGGGGACGACGTCAGAGGCGCGGTGAATGACGCGGGTCTCGGGGATCGCTAGGCCGAGCGAGGCGATCAGCGACAATTGCCGCGCCTTCGACGCGTCGATCGCGAGGACGTCGGTGCCGTTTACCACGCGCGCACCAGTGCGGCGCCAGTGATCGAGCATCGCCATCGTATCGAAGATCGGATGCTCGTCGTTGCGCAGGAAACTCGACATCGCGATGCGGTTGAAGACGATAGGGGCGGGGGCGCTCTGGTCAGCAGGGTTCCAGAAGCCGTCCGGCATCGTGCACGAGAAGTCGACGCCGCGGCGGTCGAGGGCGGCGAACAGCGGTTCGAACCAGAGCGGGTGCTCGTAGAGAATGGCGAGATCGGTCATCGCTCCCCGGATACGCATTGCGTGCGGGCGTGCAAACCCAAGCAAAACTTTGCCGCGCGCAATATCGTGTCGCGGGGCCGCTGACAGCGAGCGGTGGAGGCGGTAGCGTGGCGGATGATCTCCAGATTCGTCACGCTCGCTCTTGCCGTTCTCGGCGCCGTTTCCGTTTCGGCACAGGAGGCTCCGCTTGCGCCGCCGCCCGCTGCTCCGGCGACCGTCTCGATCGTGATGACGACGAGCGAGGGGCCGATCACGCTGGCGCTGGAGAAGGATCGCGCGCCGCTGACGACCGCGAACTTCCTGCGCTATGTCGATCAGAAGCGGCTCGACGGGGTGACGTTCTACCGCGCGATGAAGCTGGGCGCGAAGGCGGGGCTGATCCAGGGCGGGCCGCAGGGCGAGGTGAAGCGTATCCTGAAACCGGTCCCGCACGAACCGACGAGCCAGACCGGGTTGTCGCATGTCGACGGCACAATCTCGCTCGCGCGGTTTGCGCCGGGTACTGCGACGGCGGACTTTTTCATTACGGTTGGGCCGGTGCTGTCGCTCGATGCGAACCCGGTGGGGGGTGGCGACCCGGCCGGGTTTGCGGCGTTCGGGCATGTCGTGGAGGGGATGGATGTGGTGAAACGCATCCTTGCTGCTCCGACGTCACCGACGGCTGGGGTCGGGGTGATGAAGGGGCAGATGATTGCTGCGCCGGTGAAGATTCTGACGGTGCGGCGGGTTAAGTAACGGCACCTCATTCCACCCCGGCGAAGGCCGGGGCCCAATTGGGGGACGTCGCCAACTGAGCGCTGCGCGTCGCTACTGCGACCTTGCCAATTGGGCCCCGGCCTTCGCCGGGGTGGTGGCTCGTGAGGCGGGCTATCGTCACTCAATGTTGTGTCCCCGCGAAGGCGGGGACCCAGACTGGGCTCCCGCCTTCGCGGGAGAACAAGGTAGCGGGGGGTGTCGCTAGTCATAGTCGACCGAACCCCTCAAGCCGCCGCCAATCAAACCGGCGCCACTCAAGCCGGCGCCATCACCCGGATGATCCCCGCCGCGACCTTGGCCGTCACCGGCGTCTTCGCCAGCACTTCGCCGTCGATCGAGATCGGCAGCGGCGGGATCGTGTTGATCTTGAGGCTCTTCCCCCGAAAATCGCGGACCTTCTCGTGACGAGACTCGAGCCGGAACACGCTGGCGTACCAGTTCTGCACCAGCCGCCGTTTCACATGACCCATGACCGCCTGCACCACGATCTCGCCCGAATCGACCGCCGCCGCGTCGACCAGTTCGGTGCCGCCGTGATACGGCCCGTTCGAGATCCGCACCTCGACGACACGGATCTTCACCGCCGTCGGGCCTTCGCCGACGATCAAGGTGAACGGACGGAAGCGCATGTATTGGTACGTCGCCCACGCCAGATAGCCGACCTTGCCGAAAACCTTCTTCAACCCGTGCGGGACGGTTTCGGCGATCTTGGGGCTGATGCCCATCGCCGCGCAGTTGGCGAAATAATCGCCGTCGATCATGCCGAGATCGATCCGGCGCGGCTTGCCGGTGCGGATCACCTCGACCGCGCCCTCGATGTTCAGCGGGATGCCGAGCGTGCGGGCGAAGCTGTTGGCCGTGCCGAGCGGGAGGACGCCGAGGATCACGTCGTGGCCGACCATCAGGTCGACCAGCCCGCTGACCGTCCCGTCGCCGCCGCCCAGGATCAGCAGGTCCGGCTTCTTCGCCAGCGCCCGCAACACGGTCGCTTCCAGTTCCTTCGGATCGTCGACCGCGTACGCGTCGACCTCGTAAGGTAGCCCCGACATTGCCGCACAGGCGCGCTTGAACAGCTTCTGACCCTTACGCGACTTCGCGTTGACGACGAGCGCGGCAGACGTGATCATATCGTTCGACATAAGGCCCCCAACGCACGGTATGCGGTTTCGCACCCGTAACGCTTCGTCCGTAAAACTTGATCCGTCCGCGTGCATCCCGCAAAGCCCGCAGATGACCGCAAGCTATCCCGCGCTTCGCCTCCGTCGCACCCGCGCCTCCGCCTGGAGCCGCCGCCTCCATGCCGAGACCGTGTTGACTCCCGCCGACCTGATCTGGCCGCTGTTCGTCGTCGAGGGAGCCGGCGTCGAGCAACCGATCGCCAGCCTGCCCGGCGTCTCGCGCTGGTCGGTCGACGGCATCGTCGCGCGCGGCCGCGAAGCGCGCGATCTGGGCATCCCATGCATCGCGCTGTTCCCGTATACGCAGCCCGAGCGCCGCACCGACGACGGTCGCGAGGCGCTGAACCCCGACAATCTGATGTGCCAGGCGATCCGCGCGCTGAAGGACGCGGTGCCCGAGGTTGGCGTGCTGACCGACGTCGCGCTCGATCCGTATACGAGCCACGGGCATGACGGGCTGGTCGATGCGGCCGGCTATGTCGTCAACGACACGACCGCTGAGATGCTCGTCGCGCAGGCGCTGAACCAGGCGAAGGCGGGCGCCGACATCATCGCGCCGTCGGACATGATGGACGGCCGAATCGGGATGATCCGCGACGCGCTGGAGGCGGACTCGCATCACAACGTCCAGATCATGTCCTACGCGGCCAAATATGCGAGCGCGTTCTACGGCCCGTTTCGTGATGCAGTCGGTTCGCGCGGGCTGTTGAAGGGCGACAAGAAGACGTACCAGATGGACAACGCCAACGCCGAGGAAGCCTTGCGTGAAGTGGCGATGGACTTGGCGGAGGGCGCCGACACGGTGATGGTCAAGCCCGGCCTGCCGTATCTCGACATCATCGTCCGCGTACGCCAGGCATTCGAGGTGCCGGTGTTCGCGTATCAGGTGTCGGGCGAGTATGCGATGATCGAGCACGCGGTAGCGGCGGGGGCGGCGGAGCGCGACGTCATGGTGCTGGAGACGCTGATGTCGTTCAAGCGCGCCGGCTGCTCGGGCGTGCTGACGTACCACGCGGCGCATGCGGCCAAATTGCTCGGGTGATGATCGAGACGGCGCGGCTGACCTTGCGCGCCTGGCGCGACGACGATGCCGCCGCACATCATGCGATGTGTGCCGATCCGGCGGTGATGGCGTATCTCGGGCCGGCACCTTCGCTGGCTGATTTCTCCGAGCGAGTTGCGCGCAAACGGAAGTTTCCAAGCCGGCTCGACACTCGATGTTTCGGCGCGTGGCAGTGCCAAACCCGCCCCGTCACCCCGGACTGGTTCCGGGGTCTACGGCACCGCATACTCAGCACTTTCAATTTTGCGGAACCGTGGATGCCGGAACAAGTCCGGCATGACGGGGGAAAGAGGCTGGCTTCATCGTCTCAATCCGAAGCTCGATCAGCGCCAGCGGTTTACGGAGCAGGTGACGGCGATTTCGAGCACCCCAAGCTCGCCGAAGACGACCGTCTCCGCCGCCACATCCTCTACCGGATCGACCGCCCCGCCTATGTCTGACACTGATGCGATCGAAGACCGGCCATTGATGGCGCGCTGGTGCCGGACGATGTTCGTGGCGACGATCCTGACGGGATCGTTCCTGCTGTTCCTCGTCCAGCCGATGGTCGCGCGGATGGCGTTGCCGCGATTGGGTGGCGCGCCGGCGGTGTGGAACTCGGCGATGCTGGTGTATCAGGCGTTGCTGCTCGCGGGCTATGCCTACGCGCATTGGCTCGGGCGGGTGCGGCCGCGTGCGCAGGCGGCGATCCACCTCGGCGTGCTGATCGTCGCGGCACTGTGGTTGCCGATCGGACTGGTCGCGATGGCGCCGTCGGCGGAGGCGCAGCCGGCGCTTTGGGTGCCGTGGCTGCTCGGCCTGTCGATCGGGCCGCTGTTCTTCGCGGTCTCCGCGCAGGCGCCGCTGATCCAGCGCTGGTTCAGCGCGGCTAGCGGCGGCGGCGATCCCTATGCGCTGTACGCGGCCTCCAACCTCGGCAGTTTCGCCGGGCTGATCGCTTATCCGTTGCTGGTCGAGCCATTGATGGCGGTGCACGGCCAAAGCCTGTTGTGGAGCGGCGGCTATCTGCTGCTGATCGTGCTGGTGCTCGCCTGCGCCACGCGCCTGCCGAAGACCGCGGCGGTCGATCACGTCGTCGCGACCAGCGCGCCGCCGGGCGCACGCAAGATCCTGCACTGGATCGCACTGGCGCTGGTGCCGTCGGGCATGATGCTGGCGACCTCGACCTATATCTCGACCGATATCGTTGCGATGCCGCTGCTGTGGGTCATCCCGCTCGGGCTGTACCTGCTGAGCTTCAGCGTGGCGTTCGCGAACGATCGCTGGCTCGCCGACCTGCTGACGCGGATCGCGCCGATCACCATCTTGCTGTTCGGCGGCATCATCATGAGCGGTGGCTATACCGAGCGGCCGTTCTTCAGCGCCGGCATCGCGCTGGTGCTGTTGTTCATGATCTCGGTCGCGTTGCATACGGCGCTGTACCGCAAGCGGCCTGCGCCCGATCGGCTGACCGGCTTCTACCTGGCGATGTCGGCGGGCGGTGCGCTCGGCGGGGTGTTCGCCGCGCTGGTCGCGCCGGTGGTGTTCGACTGGACCTATGAATATCCGTTGCTGATCCTCGCGGCCGGCGTGCTCGTGCCGCAGACCTATCTGATCGCGCAGTTCCGTAATATCTGGATGGGACGGCAGTCGACCAAATGGCTCGCGCTGGCGGCGATCACGCTCGCGTTGCTGGTGCTGGCTGGTCTGCGGATCAGCGATGCCGACGGGCTATTCGGCGAGAACCGGCAGGGTCTCGATTTCCTGGTCATCGCGGCGATCGGCTTCGCGACGATCGGCGCGCGGTTGCCGTACATGATCGTGCTGGTTGGCGCGCTCGTCGTGTTCGGCGGCTATCGTTCGCTTGCGCTGTCGATCGAACCGGGCGCGCGCGTCCGCAGCTATTTCGGCGTCTATACCGTGCGTGACGAGCCGGGGCCCAATGGCGGCACGCGCGAACTCGATCACGGGACGACCGTGCACGGCATCCAGCTACGCGGCTCGCCGGCCCGCGAACGCACGCCGACGACCTATTATTCCGTTGGTTCGGGGGTGGGGCAGGCGATGCTCGCCGCGCCTGCATTGTACGGGCCGCACGCGCGGATCGGCGTCGTCGGGTTGGGGACGGGGACGCTGTCCTGCTATGCCAAGCCCGGCGAGCGCTGGCGGTTCTACGAGATCGATCCGTCCGTCGTCAGGATCGCGCGCGACACCGGCCAGTTCACCTATCTGTCGAAATGTCTGCCCAACCCCGATATCCGGATGGGCGACGCGCGGATCGCGCTGGCGCATGACGCATCGGACAGCCTCGACCTGTTGGCGCTCGACGCGTTCTCGTCCGATTCGGTGCCGATGCATCTCATGACGCGCGAGGCGTTTGCGACCTATGGCCGGGTGCTCGCGCGGGATGGCCTGCTGCTGGTGCATATCTCGAACCGCTTCATCGATCTCGAGCCGGTGGTCGCCGCGGCGGCGCGCGAAGGCGGCTGGAACGCGGTCATCCTGCGCTATCGCCCGTCGAGCCTGTTGGTCGATCGTGCGTCCGCCTCGGACTGGGTCGCGCTGACCCGCGATCCGCGGCCGATCGCCGCGATTCGGGCCGGCGATCCGGGTTGGGCCCCGCTGAGGCCGCGCAAGGGGTTCACCGGCTGGACCGACGATTATTCGACGATCCTGCCGCTGCTCAAGGGGTACTGAGGGCGCGGTGCGGTGTGGCTCAGGCGGCGGGAAGGCTGGCCTGGATACGCGCGATCGTCGCGCCTTGCCGGTCGGCTTCCGCCTGTGCCTTGTCGCGGATCGCCGCCAGCGCCGGATAGTCGGGCTGCAGCTTGGCCGCGCGATCGGTCGCGCGCGCTTCGATGTCGGTGACGAGCGAGGAACTCTGCGCGCGCCAGTCGTCCAGTCCGGCAAGCGCCGTCTGCGCAGCGATCCACGGCTCGCTTCCCACGGCCGCGCCGCGCGCGGTCGGCGCCAATGCGTCCGCCCTCGCCGCATCGCGCGCGAAGCCGGTGGCGATCGCGTCGAGCTTGCCGGACAGCGTCGCGATTTCTGCATCAAGTGCTGGGTCGAGTGCCGCCACCGCGGCCTTCACCTCGGGTTCGGCAAAGCCCAGCTTCTCGATCGGACGGATGCCGAGCGACGGATAGCTGGTCGTGTCCCCGCTGCATGCGCCCGTTGCCAGGAGGCCAGCCAGCGATACCAGACCCAGCGATACCAGACGGAGCGATGCAGCGTGTTTCATGCCCGTCGCTCTATGCCGCTGCGTGCCGCGACACAACTTTATCGCGCTACGCCCTTGCACGCTCGAAAATGCCTGCTATCAGCGCCCCTCCAGTGCACCCATAGCTCAGCTGGATAGAGCATCAGACTACGAATCTGAGGGTCGGGCGTTCGAATCGCTCTGGGTGCACCAGGATTTTCCGCTTCACGGCGGGCTTGCCGGACCGGACACGGTGTGGCGATGCACCCATAGCTCAGCTGGATAGAGCATCAGACTACGAATCTGAGGGTCGGGCGTTCGAATCGCTCTGGGTGCACCATTTTCCTGTTTCTATTTGCTTGTTGAAAGACGCTGTTGTTCGCGACATCGGCGGTGCGCGTCGTTGCGGACATCGACGGCAATGGCATGAGCCGTCCCGATGACCGAAATGCGACTTTGACACTGTCGCAGCGTTGGGACGTCGGACGATACTATGGAGAACATGATGCAACGTGCGGGCAAGGGTTTGATCGGGGGGGCGTTGCTGGCGGCCGTGTCGGGGCTGGGGCTGGCGCTCTATTCGAGCCGTGTCGCGCGGTATGCGGAGGAACTGGTGCCGGCGGAGGGCCGCTTCCTCGATGTCGCGGGTGCGCGTCTGCATTATATCGACGTCGGGACCGGCCCGGCGATCGTCATGGTCCACGGGCTCGGCGGGCAGTTGCGCAACTTCAGCTATGCGCTCGTCGACCTGCTGAAGGACGACTACCGCGTGATCGTCGTCGACCGGCCGGGGTCGGGCTATTCGACTGCGACGGGTGCGATGCCGGGTATCATCGGGCAGGGTGCGATCATCGCCGACTTCATCCAGAAGCTCGGGCTCGATCGACCGCTGCTGGTGGGGCATTCGCTGGGCGGTGCGCTCAGCCTGGCGGTCGGGCTCGACCATCCGCATCTTGTCCGCGCGCTGGCCCTGATCGCGCCGCTGACGCAGCCGCTGGAACGGGTGCCGGAGAGCTTCCGTGGCCTCGCGCGGATACCCGCAGGCGCGCGACTGGCGTTCGCGCAGGTGCTCGGCACGCCACTGAGCCGTCTGACCGCGAAGAGGACGCTTGAAGGCGTGTTCGCGCCCGAGGCTGTGCCCGAGGATTTCGTGACGCGGGGCGGCGGCGCGCTGTCGGCGCGGCCGATCGCGATCGCGGCGGCCGCGGCGGATCTTGCCGGGGCGAATGATGACGTGGCGGCTATGGTCGGGCGGTATGCGGAGATCGGCGTGCCGGTGCGGATATTGTTCGGGCGGCAGGATGCGATTCTGGATCCGGCGTGGAATGGTCACCGGACGGCTGCGGTGATTCCGGGGGCGAAGATCGACACGATCGAGGGGGGGCACATGATCCCGATCACTGCGCCTGAGGCTTGTGCGCGGTTCGTGCGGGCGGCGTTTGCGGCTGGGTGAGTTATCTTGCTTAGACCAAGCAGCTTATCCACCCCGGCGAAGGCCGGGGCCCAATTGGAAAGGCCAGCGTAACTGAAGGCCGTGCTCCGTTAGCTACCGTCCCCAATTGGGCCCCGGCCTTCGCCGGGGTGGTGGCAGCTTAGTCAGCACAAAACATGACCGACCGAACGGCAGCTCTCGCTTCCTTGTTCTCCCGCGAAGGCGGGAGTCCAGGCTGGGCTCCCGCCTTCGCGGGAGAACAAGCTCGAGTTTGAGTGCCGGTCAGCCCGCGACGGGGAGCTTCACCTTGCCGGCTTCGTCGCGTTCCAGCGGGCCGTAGGACAGCACGACTTCCAACAACAACGGCCCGCCATAGATGTGCGGGAACAACTGTCCCCCACGCGACTCTTCCCACTTCACATCGTCGCCGAGCGCTTCGAGATCGATTGCCGCGACGTGCAGATCCGACTGACCGGCGAAGTGCTTGTCGACCGTCTCAGTCAACTGCTCCGCGGTCGAAAGGTGGATATAGCCATCAGCCAGATCCACCGGTGCCCCTGCAAAGCTCCCGCTCCCCAGGGTCGCCAGCTGCTCCCCCGTCAGCACCTTGTAGGCGATCGGATCGCGGCTCATTCGCCGTCCTCCGGGCCTGCGGCGGTATCCTCGCCGATCGTCGCGCCGGTGTCCGGAGCGACCTCTGGCACGGCGTCGGCCAGGTTGATCTCGGCGTCTTCCTCGGTTTCCTCGATCCGTGCGGCGGAGACGACGTGCTCGCCCTTCGCCACGTCGAACAGCTTCACGCCCGCCGAATTGCGGCTGATGACGCGCAGCGACGCGAGCGTCGTGCGGATCAGTTTGGCCTGGTTGGTCACCAGCATCAGCTGATGGCCCTTGGCCGCGGCGAAGCTTGCCACGACGGGGCCGTTGCGCGCGATGTTGTCGATGTTGGTGATGCCCTGGCCACCGCGGCCGGTGCGGCGGTAATCATAGGCGCTCGACAGCTTGCCATAGCCGTTCTCGCAGATCGTCAGAATGAACTGCTCGCGGTCCTTGAGATCGTTGTAGCGCTCGTCGCCCATGCCGTGATCGCCCTCGCGTTCGCCCTTCCACGGTGCGAACTTCAGGTAGGTCTCGCGCTCTTCGGGGGTCGCGCCGACGCGGTGCAGGACCGACAGCGAGATGACCTCGTCGTCGTTCTTCAGCGTGATGCCGCGCACGCCCGTCGAGGTGCGGCTCTGGAACTCGCGGACGTCGTCGCCGGCGAAGCGGATCGCCTTGCCGCACTTGGTCGCGAGCAGCACATCGTCATGCTCGCTGAGCAGCGCGACGCCGATCAGCTTGTCCTCAGACCCCTCCTCGAACCGCATCGCGATCTTGCCGTTCGACGGTACGTTGGTGAACGCGTCCATTGCGTTGCGACGCACGAGCCCGCGCTGCGTCGCGAACATCACGTGCAGGCGGCTCCACTCGCTCAGATCCTCCGGTAGCGGGAGCACGGTCGAAATAGTCTCGCCCGGCGCCAGCGGCAGCAGGTTGATCATCGGCCGACCGCGCGTCGCAGGACCACCCTCGGGCAAGCGCCAGACCTTGTAGCGATAGACCTTGCCGAGGTTCGAGAAGAACAGCACCGGGGTATGCGTCGAGGTGACGAACAGCTCGGTGACGACGTCCTCGTCCTTCGTCGACATGCCGGCGCGACCCTTGCCGCCACGCGCCTGTGCGCGGAACGTGTCGAGGCTAGTGCGCTTGATATAGCCCTGCATGGTCACGGTGACGACCATGTCCTCGCGCTCGATCAGGTCCTCGTCGTCGATGCCGTTGGCGGCAGCGGCGATCTCGGAGCGGCGCGGGGTGGCGAATTCGTCGCGGATCGCGATCAACTCGCCGCGCATAACTTCGTACAGCTTCGCACGGTCGCCGAGGATGTGGAGCAGCTCGCCGATCGTCGCGGCCAGCGCCTTCAGCTCGTCGCCGATCTCGTCGCGGCCGAGCAATGTGAGACGATGCAGGCGGAGATCGAGGATCGCGCGGACCTGCGGCTCTGACAGCTTGTAGATGCCGTCGGCCTGCTTGTCCTCGACCGCCTCGACCAGTGCGATGTACGGGGCGATCTCCTCGACCGGCCATTCGCGTGCGAGCAGCTTGCCGCGCGCTTCGGCCGGGCTCGACGAGCCGCGGATGATCTTGACGACTTCGTCGAGGTTGGTGACCGCGATGACGAGGCCGAGCAACAGATGCGCGCGCTCGCGTGCCTTGGCGAGTTCGAACTTAGACCGCCGCGTGATGACCTGCTCGCGGAAGGTGATGAACGCGCCGATGATGTCGCGCAGGTTGAGCAGCTCGGGGCGGCCGCCGCGGATCGCCAGCATGTTGGCGGGGAAGCTCGACTGCGCCGGCGTGTGCCGCCACAGCTGGTTGAGCACCACATCGGGGGTCGCGTCGCGCTTCAGGTCGATGACGATGCGCACGCCCATCCGGCTCGATTCGTCGCGAATGTCGCTGACGCCCTCGATGCGCTTGTCCTTGGCGGCTTCGGCGATCTTCTCGACCAGGCCGTTCTTGCCGGTCTGGAACGGGATTTCGGTGAGGACGATCGAGCGGCGGTCGCCCTTGCCCTCCTCGACGATATGCCGCGAGCGGACGATGATCGAGCCGCGGCCCGTCTCATAGGCCGACTTGGCGCCCGCACGGCCAAGGATGATCGCGCCGGTCGGGAAGTCGGGACCGGGGACGATCTCGAACAGTTCCTCGGTCGTGATCGCGCCATTGTCCATGTAGGCGAGGCACGCGGCGATGACTTCGCCGAGATTGTGCGGCGGGATGTTGGTCGCCATGCCGACCGCGATACCGCCTGCACCGTTGACCAGCAGGTTCGGGAAGCGCGCCGGCAACACCGAAGGCTCGCGCTCCGAGCCGTCATAGTTGGGCGTGAAGTCGACCGTATCCTTGTCGAGATCGCCGAGCAGCGCGTTCGCCACCTTGCCGAGACGCGCCTCGGTGTAGCGCATGGCTGCGGGCGGATCGGGATCCATCGAGCCGAAGTTGCCCTGGCCGTCGATCAGCGGCACACGCATCGACCAGTCCTGGGTCATGCGGGCCAACGCATCGTAGATCGAGCTGTCGCCGTGCGGATGGTATTTACCCATCACGTCACCGACGATGCGTGCGGACTTGCGGTAGGGCTTGCCGGCGACGAAGCCGCTTTCGTGCGCGCCGTACAGGATGCGGCGATGCACCGGCTTTAGGCCGTCGCGGACGTCGGGCAGCGCGCGCGCGACGATGACGCTCATCGCGTAATCGAGATAGCTCGACTTCATCTCGTCGACGATCGAGATCGTGGCGATGCCGGCGGGCTCGCCGCCCTGGGGTTCGGCGAGTATGGTCTCGTCGGTCAAATCTGAACGCTTTCGGCTTGTTGCGGTATGATGACACACCCTAGCCGAGGGGGGGGCACCTTACCACCCCCGCGCACGCGTACGCACGAGGGGGTGTGGCGGTTTCGTGGTTACTTGACGGGGGGTACTTGACCGGGGCTACTTGCAGGCGGCCTTGGTCTTGTTGCCGGCGAGTGAGCAATCATACGTGACGGTCTTGCCGTTGGCGAGCTTGGCGGAGACCATGCGGCCTTTCCTGACCGTGGTGGTGCGCTTGGCGACCTTGGTATGGCCCGTCGGCGTGGTGGTCTTGGTCGTGGTGGTGTGGGTCGCGACGGTCTTCGGCTGGACGGTGGCATGTGCCTGCGTCGCGGCGATCGCGGCGCCGCCGGACAGTAAAGCGCTGCCGGCGAGGATGGCGAGGGGGAGGGACTTCATCATGCGGGTATCCTCTCGTTTCGACCTTGGTGGACGATGGGAGGAAAGTGCGCCGGGCGACCTGACCGCGTGATGGCAGGCGGGTGAAATCCGCGTCATGGAGGGGCGTTGCTTCCTACCCCCTGCCTTTCAAGAAGGAAGGTCCCTTACTTCTTACCCCTCCCTGGAAGGGAGGGGCAGGGGGTGGGTCGGCTTCCGCATGGGCGAGCGGTGGTGGTCGACAACCGGCCGACCCACCCCCGACCCCTCCCTTCTAGGGAGGGGAGCAGTTAGGGCGTAATCTCGACGCCGTCCCAGGCGAACAGCTTGCCGCTGTCGGGTGCGCGCAGACCGTCGATGACGTCGAGCAACTGCACCGCCGCGCGGTCCGGCTTGAACAGGTTGCCTGGGGTGACGTTGCCCTGGAATGGCTTCGACAGGCCGGTGTCGACGGTGCCGGGATGCAGGCCGACGACGATCCCGCTCGAATTGCGACGCTTGTCTTCGATCGAGATCGTCTTCACCAACTGGTTCATCGCGGCCTTCGACGCGCGATAGCCGTACCAGCCGCCGAGCCTGTTATCGCCGATACTCCCGACCCGCGCCGAGAGCACCGCGAACACGATCCGTCCCGCCTTGGGCATCGTCGGCAGGAAGTGCTTCGCCACCAGCGCCGGCCCGATCGCGTTGATCGCGAAGTTGCGCGCCATCCAGACCGGATCGAGCTCGCGCATCGCCTTCTCTGGGCCCTTGTCGCCGTCGTGCAGCAAGCCGGTTGCGACGATCACCAGCGTCGGCGATCCGACGCGCGCAGCTGCCGCCGCGATGCTGGCCTCGTCCTCCAGGTCCAGATGCCGGTCGCCGCTATCCGACCTTGCAAACCCGTGGACGGTGTCGAACGCACCTTCCTCGATCAGCGCCTCTTCCAGCGCCTTGCCGATCCCGCCCGAGGCACCGATGACGACCGCGCTGCTCACTTGCGGACGAACCGGAACTGCGTGTCGCTGCTGCCCGTCGCGTCATAGGCATAGCCGTCGCTGTCGAACCCCTTGATGCCTTCGATATCGTCGACCCTGTGCTCGACCAGCCAGCGCGCCACCATCCCACGCGCCTTCTTGGCGTGGAAGCTGACGAACTTCTGCGCCTCGCCCTCGCGGAAATCGATCGCGACGACGCGGATCGCGGAGGGCAGCTTGCCGTCCGCCGCCGCCCAATATTCCTGGCTCGCAAGGTTGAGAATCGTCCCCGACCCCTCCGCCTCGACGTCGTCGGCGAGCAGCTTGGCGATCCTGTCCCCCCACCAGTCGGTCAGCTTCGTCTTCCGGGGCGCCCAGCGCGTGCCCATCTCCAGCCGGTACGGCCGCATGAGGTCGAGCGGCCGCAGCAGGCCGTACAGGCCCGACAGCATCCGTACATGATCCTGCGCGTAATCGACCGCCGCCTCGTCGAGCGTCTTTGCCTCGAGTCCGGTGTAGACGTCGCCGGCAAACGCGAACATCGCCGGCCGCTCGGGAAGCGTGTCGAAATCGCGGAACCGGTCGGCGTTCAGCTTCGCCAGCGCCGGCGAGATATGCATCAGCTCCGACAGCTTCTTCTGTGTCAGGTGCGCGGCGGCATGCGCCAGCGTCTGCGCTTCGTCGGCGAACCGCGGCACGGTCGGCTCGAGCTTCGGCAACGCACTTTCGTAATCGAGCGTCTTGGCGGGCGATAGGACAGCGATCATCGCTGCGATCTACCGCCGCGCGCCGTGTCGTTCAATCGGGGGTGTCGTTCAATCGGGGTGTCGTTCAATCGGGGGTCTCGTTCAATCGCGGTTCACGGGCGAAATTCCATGTCAGGGATCCAAGCCGCTTGCTTGAACGTATGCACGGCGGACCATATAGCGTCGGCGCGCGCCACCAATTCGTCAGGCCGGCCGACGCAGAGGGAGAGTTTCCGCATGAAGACCATTTCCAAGCTTGCACTGGTTGCGGCATTCGCCACTGGCGCCAGCAGCATGGCGCTTACCGCGCCCGCTTTCGCCAAGGACAAGAAGGCCGATGCGGCGCCAGCGATGAAGCTGAGCCCCGAGGTCCAGAAGCCCGGCGTCGCCGCGCAGACCGCGCTGGCTGCCAAGGATTTCGCCGGTGCGCAGACCGCGATCGACCAGATCGATGCAGCCGCCAAGACCGACTATGAGAAGTATATCGGCGCTGCGCTGCGCTATCAGCTCGAGAACGACAAGATCGTCGCGGCGCAGGCCGCCAACCCGAACGCGCCGGTCAACGAGACGACGCTCGCCAAGCCGCTCGATGCATTGATCAACAATGCGGCCACGCCGGCGGCGGATCGCGGCAAATACGCGTATCGTCGCGGCGCGCTCGCGTTCAACGGCAAGCAGTACCCGATCGCGCTCCAGTTCTTCGCGAAGGCCAAGGAACTCGGATACAATAATCCGGACCTCGGCTTGCAGATCGTCAAGGCGAAGATGGAAAGCGGCGACGTCACCGGTGCCACCGCCGATCTCGATGCCTCGATCACGCAGATGACTGCCGCGGGCCAGAAGGCACCGGAAGATTATTATCGGTACGCGATCGCCAAGTCCTATGCAGCCAAGCGCAATGCGGACACGATGGCGTGGCTGAAGAAGTGGGTCACCGCCTATCCGTCGGCCAAGAACTGGCGCGATACGCTGATCCTGGCGGGCATCCAGCAGAACGCGCTGATCACGCTGGACGAAGCGCAGAAGGTCGACATCTTCCGCCTGATGCGTGCGACCAATTCGCTCGCCGACCAGACCGACTATCTGCAATATGCCGACAGCGTGAACCGTCGTGGCCTGCCGAGTGAGGCACAGGCGGTGATCAAGGAAGGCACGGCGCAGGGCAAGATCCCCGCGGGTAATGCCATGGCGAAGTCGCTGCTGGCCGACGCGACCAAGAACATCGCTGCCGACGGTCCGCTCGCAGGTCTCGAAAAGCGTGCCGCCGCCGCTGCGAACGGCAAGCTCGCTGCCGGCACGGCCGATGCGTATCTCGGGCAGAACAACTATGCCAAGTCGGTCGAGCTGTATCGTCTGGCGCTGACCAAGGGCGGCGTCGATGCGGACGACGTCAACCTGCATCTGGGTATCGCGCTGGCGAAGTCGGGTGACAAGGCCGGTGCCGCCACCGCGTTCGCTGCCGTCAAGGCTGCGCCGAAGGCCGATGTCGCCGGTTTGTGGACGACTTGGCTGGCCGCTCCGGTCGCCTGAGGCGATCTGATCAGGCCTTAAGGATACGGGGTGGCAGCGATGCCGCCCCGTTTTCGTTTGAGGGAAGTTGGGTTGGCTTAAAGCGGTTTGAAAAGACGCTGGTCAGAGCACGGTGATTAGTCGCCGACGACTACCGGAATGCCCGATAGCGCCTTGGCGGTACGGATCGTCAGCGATGTTTTCACGCTCGCGACGTTCGGCGCCGGTGTCAGGTGGGTGGTCAGGATTTCCTGGAAGCTCTTCAGATCGGCAGCGACGATCTTCAGGATGAAGTCGATTTCGCCGTTCAGCATGTGGCATTCGCGGATTTCGGGAATGTCGGCGATGTGGTTCTCGAAGGCGGCGAGATCGTGTTCCGCCTGGCTGCGCAGCGACACCATCGCAAACACCGTGATCGGAAAGCCGAGGCGGCTCGCATCGAGATCGGCGTGATAGCCGCGGATCGCACCGGCTTCCTCGAGCGCACGGACGCGGCGCAGGCACGGCGGGGCGGTCAGCCCGACCTGGTCGGCCAGGTCGACGTTGGTCATCCGTCCGTCCGCCTGCAACAGCGACAGGATCTGCCGATCGATCCGGTCAAAACTCATTTCACGCAACTCCCGAACAACGTCGCAAACCAATTGGTTCGTTCCCCATAGCGATAAGATTGTTGCGGCGAAACGCAATTGTCCCACATTGCGACGAAGCTGCGCGACCCGGTAAATGCGCAGTTTCTTCGAAGAGTCGCGCGCGTTAAGGAATCGGAACGGTAGGCATGCTAGGCCTTTCGCTCCGGGAGACGATGTGCGGTTCGACGACAGCCTGAAGACGATCCTCTCTGCAGACATGGCCTCCGGATTTGGAGCGCAGTCGGCATGGCGGCAACTCGTCGACCTGATGGGCCGTGGTCGCATCGCTTGCGACGAACCGTCGATCGCCCGATTGCGGATGCTGCGGCCGGAAGTGCCTGTGACGGTGCGCGCGGCCAGCGCCCGCGCGCTCGCCTTCGCTGCGCCGGATGCGTTGCTGGTCGGGTTTTTCGCCGAAGACGCGCTGGCGATCGCCGCGCCGGTTTTGCGGACCGCGACGCTGGCGCCGGACGCATGGCTGGCGATCCTCCCTCGACTGACTCCCGCAGGACGCTCGGTCCTGCGGCACCGGCGCGATCTGCCGGACGCGGTCCAGCGTGGCTTGCAAAGCTTTGGCCCGATCGATTTCATCCTGCCGCGACCTGACGGTGTGTTCGACGCGGTAGCGGACGAGGAGCCGGCAGAAGCACCGCCCGAGCACGCTACCACCGACGTTGTGGCGCCGGTCGTTGCCGCCCCGGCCGATGTGAAGGCCGTCTCGGTCGAGCGTCCAATGCCGGCATCGCCGCTGCCGACGACACCTTTGAGCGAAACACCGTTCATCGCGCTGGGCGACGTCGCCCGTGGATTGCCGTTCATGGCGGAGGCGATGCGTCACGCCAAGCTTTCCGAGAGCACGCCGCCCGCTGACGACGCGGATTCCGCCGGCACGGATGTCGAGCGGTTCGAGATTTCCGACCTCGTCGCGCGGATCGAGGCGTTCAACAAGGATCGCTCCGTCGATGGTGAAAAGCCGGTGGCGGTGGCTGTCGAGACCGAGACGTTCCGCTACGAAACCGACGCGCATGGCGTGATACGCGTGATCGAGGGCGTCGCTCGCTCGGCATTGGTCGGCGTATCGCTCGGCTATGCGGCCCGACAAGGCGAGGTCCATCTCGACGGGATCGCGGCAGGCGCGTTCCGACGGCGATCGCGATTCAGCGACGCGCGGCTCGAGGTCGGCGGATTGTCCGATGCGTTCGGATCGTGGCGGCTGTCGGGCGTACCTGCGTTTGAGCATGCTTCCGGTCGGTTCATCGGGTTCCGCGGGACGGGGCGAAGGCCGCGACGCGACGAGACCGCCGAACCTACACGGACGTCGTCGCCGGTATCCGATTCGTTGCGCCAGCTCGTCCACGAACTGCGGACGCCGACCAACGCGATCGCGGGGTTCGCCGAACTGATCGAGACCCAGTTGCTCGGCCCCGTCTCGCCGACCTATCGCGACCGGGCGACCGCAATCCGCACGCAGGCGGGCGATCTGCTCGCGGCGATCGACGATCTCGATACTGCGGCACGGATCGAAGGTCGTGCGTTGGATCTGCGGCCAAGCGCGGTACCGGTCCTGCCGTTGCTCGACCGCGTCGTCGCCGATCTGAAGCCGCTGGCCACGTTGCGCGGCACCGGCGTGGCGATCGTCGCGCCCGTCGGCGACTGCATCATCCTGGGCGACGATCGCGCGGTCGAACGGCTCATTGAGCGCCTGATGGCCGCATTGGTGTCGGCGGGGCGGCCCGACGAGCGGCTCGGCATCGTCGTTCGACCAGTCGGCGAAACGGTGACGATCGCGTTCGACCGGCCTGCCGCGCTGGCCGCACATGCGACCGACGTCCTGCTGAGCATCGATGCCGAGCAGGAAAGCGACGGCGAGGGCGCGCCGTTGCTCGGGACGGGCTTTGCCCTGCGGCTGGCGCAGAACCTGGCGGTCGAGCTGGGTGGAGCGCTGACGATCGGGATGGACAGCCTCACGCTGCAACTGCCGGCGTTCGAGGCGCATACCGGCGACGAAGCAAGCGACCGCATGGCCGACGAGCAACGGTGATTTCGGATCGCGCGTTTCGCCCGCCGCGGCCGACGAACGCGCAACGCATAGCCTGGCCGGACGCGTTCGGTACACGCTTCACGGTCATGGTCGATGTCGAGGAAGAGTTCGATTGGGACGCGCCGTTCGATGCTCGCAATCGTGCGACCACGGCGATGACGGCCTTCCCCGAGGCGCATCGCCGGTTTGCCGAGCGCGGCGTCGGCCTGACCTGCATGGTGGACCACCCAATCGTCACCGATCCGCGGGCGGTGGCGATCCTCACGCGTGTCGTGGAAGACGGTCGGTCGGCGATCGGTTCGCAGCTTCACCCTTGGGTCAATCCACCATTCCAGGACGGTGCTGGCGAAACATCGACTTTTGCCGGCAATCTGCCAGCGGCGGTCGAGGCGGCGAAACTCGAAACGTTGACCAGGGATATCGCTGCGGCGTTCGGCGTTCGGCCACGCGTCTATCGGGCAGGGCGCTACGGCATCGGCCCGCGCAGTTTCGACCTGCTGGAGGCATTGGGGTACCGGATCGATAGTTCGGTGCGGCCGGGATATGATTATCGCCCCAAGGGTGGCCCCGATTTCGGCATGGCGGACGCGCATGCGTACCGCGCCGGGGGCATCGTCGAACTGCCTTTGACGACGGTCTTTACCGGTCATGCACGGCGAGGCGGCGCGCGCCTGTATCGTGCGCTGGGCGGCATTCCGAAGGGCCTGGGGCTGTTCGCCCGTACCGGCCTGTTGTCGCGGATCGCGCTGACGCCGGAGGACATGCCGATCGATGCCGCGCTCGAAGCGGTCGCGGTCGCCTTGGGCGAGGGGGTACGATTGCTCAATCTGTCGTTTCACTCGCCGTCGCTCGTGCCCGGCCATACGCCCTACGTCCGGGATGCCGCCGGCCTGAAGCGGTTCCACGCGTGGTGGACGACGATGCTCGACGAGTTCGACCGCCGCGGCATCCGCAACGCCTCGCTCGACGAGATCCTGACGGCGCTGGGCTAGCTAGGCGCTGGCTGGACCTTGTTAGACTTGGCAGGCGGGCAGGCGATTTCGGTCGATTCTGCACGCCGCATCTCCAACGTACTCCCCTCCCTGGAAGGGAGGGGCAGGGGGTGGGTTGGTTTCCGCATATTCGACCGCCTGAGGCCCAAGCTGGCCGACCCACCCCGACCCCTCCCTTTCAGGGAGGGGAGACCGCCGGGAGTTTGGGCTTCGCTAGAGTGCTCGACCTAGCGTGGTCATAGCTGAACGCTCAAAACCAAAAAGGGCGGCCCGTTGCCGGACCGCCCCTTCGATACGCAATACTGAAAGCGAGATTAGCGCTTCGAGAACTGGAAGCTACGACGGGCCTTCGCCTTGCCGTACTTCTTGCGCTCGACGACGCGGCTGTCGCGGGTCAGGAAGCCTGCTGCCTTGACCGTAGCGCGCAGCACCGGCTCGAAGCGGGTCAGTGCCTGGCTGATGCCGTGCTTGACTGCGCCGGCCTGGCCCGAAAGGCCACCACCCTTGACGGTGCAGACGACGTCGTACTGACCTTCGCGCTCGGTGATGCCGAACACCTGGTTGATGACGAGACGCAGCGTCGGACGTGCGAAATACACTTCCTGGTCACGACCGTTGATCGTGATCTTGCCGGTGCCGGGCTTGACCCAGACGCGTGCGACGGCGTCCTTACGACGGCCGGTCGCGTAGGCGCGGCCCTGCTTGTCGAGGATCTGCTCGCGCAGCGGCATCGGCTCGCGGACCGGCTCGTTCGAAACCGGTGCGGCGAGATCGCCTTCGCTGGTCGGCAGGGCCTGCTCGGCGGGGGCAGCCGGCGCGGGCTGGTTGGTCAGGCTCGCGAGATCGGCGAGCGACTGGCGGTTGTCGGACATTATGCGCCCACCTTGTTCTTGCGGTTCATGCTGCCGATGTCGAGCACGGCAGGGTTCTGTGCCTCGTGCGGATGCTCGGTGCCCTTGAAGATACGCAGGTTGCGCATCTGCTCACGACCCAGCGGGCCGCGCGGGATCATGCGCTCGACAGCCTTTTCGAGAACGCGCTCCGGGAAGCGGCCGTCGAGGACCTTGGCGGCAGTGATGCCCTTGATGCCGCCGGCGTAACCGGTGTGCTTGTAATAGATCTTCTTCGCGGCCTTGTTGCCGGTGAAGCGGATCTTGTCGGCGTTGATCACGACGACGTTGTCACCGCAATCGACATGCGGGGTGAACGTCACCTTGTGCTTGCCGCGCAGGACGTTGGCGATGATCGATGCGGCACGACCGACGACGAGACCTTCCGCGTCGACGATATGCCACTGCTTGTCCACCTCTGCCGGCTTCACCGACTTGGTGGTCTTCATGAGCGCCTTCATGGGCGTTAGACCTTCCAGATTGAATGCAAGCGCACCAAGGGAAGGATCCCGCAGCGCGAATGCCGGCCTAATGCTGAAAGGGGCCCTTCAAGTCAAGCTTTCCGCCGGTTTCCTGACGGGTATTATTATACCCGCTGCTTTAGGCGGGGTCCCCTGCGCGGTGACGTGCCGACCGCGTGCGCGGCGAACATAGCAGCGATCAGGAGCAGTGCGGCGTTGCCCTGGTGCGCGACCGCGACGTCGATCTGCACGCCGGTCATCAGCGTCGCGATGCCGAGCATGATCTGGAGCGTGACGAGCCCGACGACGAAGAACCCAGCGCTGCTGCCGGTCTTGGTCGCCTTGACCGCTAGCCAGATGAGGCCGGCGGCGGCGGCGAAGGCGAACCAGCGGTGGATGAACTGCACGACGATCGGGTTGTCGACCGCGTTGCTCCAGGCCGGGTTTACCATTGGGACGTCGGCGGGGAACAGGCCGTCGCCCATCAGCGGCCAGCTCGCAAACGCATAGCCTGCGTCGAGCCCTGCGGTGAACGCGCCATAGACGAGCTGCACGAACAGCAGCGCCAGCGCGAGGATCGCGACTGGAGCAAGCCGGGCAGGGGCTGAAAGCGGGTTGCGGTGCAGCGCCATCAGGTCGAGCGCGGTCCAGACTATCCCGGCAAGGATCGTCAGCGCCGTCAACAGGTGAACGGCCAGGCGGATGTGGCTGACGTCGGTCCGCACCGACAGGCCCGAGGCGACCATCCACCAGCCGATCGCCCCCTGGAACGCACCGAGCGCGAGCAACGCCGACAAGCGCCAGCCATAGCCGACCGGGATCCGCTTGCGTACCGCAAACCAGATCAGCGGCGCCGCGAAGGCGAGCCCGATCAGCCGACCCCAGAGGCGGTGGAGATATTCCCAGAAGAAGATCGCCTTGAACCCGCCGAGCGTCATGTCGGCGTTGAATGCGGCATATTCGGGGATGCGCTTGTAGGCGGCGAACTCGGCCTGCCACTGCGCGTCGTTGAGCGGCGGGATGATCCCGCTGATCGGCTTCCACTGCGTGATCGACAGCCCCGACTCGGTCAGCCGGGTGATGCCGCCGATTACGACCATCGCGACGATCAGCGCCGCCACCGTATACAGCCACAGGGCGACCGCACGGGGACGGGCTTTGGTGAGAAAGGCGGCGCTGGGTTGAAGCATGGTGAGGAGATAGTGGTTTGCGAGGCGGGACGCCATCGCTTCGTAACGCGCCGTTGCTTCATGTTGCTGGGGATGCCGCAGGCGGGGGCATGGCGTTAAACTATCTCTCCGTCATCCTGACGAAAGTCAGGACCCAGAGCTACGCATGCGGCAACTCGAGGCTCTGGGGTCTGACTTTCGTCAGGATGACGGCAGTGAGGCAGGGATGATCCGCGCAATTACCAAGTTTCCCGCAAGAAAATCAGTGATGTAATGTTGTATCTTGTCAGTATGCCTTTTATATCCGACGGACGATGACGCCCTCGGCCACGCATACCCACCGTTTTGCCGGTCTCGATCGCTACGCGATCGGACTATCGGGGCTGTGCATGGTGCATTGCCTGGCGACGTCGGTGCTGGTCGCGTTGATGTCGACCGCGAGCGGGTTCCTGCTCGATCCGATCTTCCACGAAGTCGGCCTGACGATCGCGATCGCTCTCGGTGCGCTCGCACTCGGCCGCGGCGTGCTCAACCACGGCTATATGATGCCCGCCGCGATGGGCGCGCTCGGGCTCGGCATCATGGCGGGCGCGATGACGCTGCCACACGACAGTGGTGGTGGCGAGACCTTGTGGACGATCGTCGGCGTCGGCCTGCTCGCATTCGGCCACGATCTCAACCGGCGGGCGGACAGCTGAGCGGGTTGCTGGAACCCATCCGGCATCCTACTTCATCCAGCATGGCGCACGCTCACAATCACACCGAACCGCAAGGCGCCGATCTCACCGTCGCAGCGCAGACGACGCTCGAAAAGGCCGGAGAGCAATGGACGGCGATGCGCGCCAGCGTGTTCGCCGCACTCGCAAGCTTCGACAAGCCCGCGTCGGCCTATGACATCGCCGAGGCCGTCTCGAAATCCGAGGGCCGGCGGGTCGCCGCGAACAGCGTGTACCGCATCCTCGACCTGTTCGTCGGCGCGAACCTCGCGCGGCGAGTCGAGAGCGCCAATGCGTACGTCGCGAACGCGCATCCGGATTGTCTCCACGACTGTATCTTCCTGGTCTGCGATTCGTGCGGCCAGACCACGCATCTCGATAACGACACGATCACCAAGGGCGTTCGCAACGCGGCCGAGGCTGCGGGCTTTTTGCCGGTCCGCCCGGTCATCGAAGTCCGCGGTCGCTGCGCGGAGTGCGAGGCGAAGTAGGGTTTAGTCTCGCACGCTCAACTTCGCGATGAGCCGTCCCTCCCTGGAAGGGAGGGGTAGGGGTGGGTCGGTTGGTTTTGGCTAGCACCGCCTGATACGGAAACCGACCCACCCCCAGCCCCTCTCTTCCAGGGAAGGGAGACCGTTGTATTCCTGGCGCGGTTTTACCCCAGATCCTTCCCCATCCGGATCATCGGCACCGGGACCGCACCCGGCGTCTGGATCCGCTCGATCGGCAGATATCCGCTCGCCCGGTACAGCGGTTCCCCCGCCAGCGTCGCCATCATCTCCGCGCGCATGAAACCCGCCTCCCGCGCCGCCGCTTCGCAAACCGACAACACTAGCCGCCCGACACCCCGCCGCGTGAAATCCGGATGGGTATACATCGCGCGTATCCGCGCCGCGTCGCGCGCCGGATCCAGTAGCGCCGCATCGCGCAACGCCGTGCTGTGATCGCCGCCATACAGCGTGGCGCGCCGACTCCAGCCGCCACACCCCGCCAGCCGACCTTCGGCCTCGACCAGCAGATACGTCCCGTCCGCGATCAACTGCGTATCGAGCCCCATGACCGCGCGGCTCGCCTCGACCTGTGCCGGGGTAAGGAAGTCCCCCTGCAATGCGCCGATCGCGCGTGCCATCAGCGTCGATATCGCCGGAATATCCGCTGCCACGGCAATACGGTGCGTAAAGTCCATAATCGTGCACTTCCCGAGTGATTTCAGCGCGAATGCTACGTCAAGACACGGTAACAATCGACACGATACGCGTGCTGCATTAAGCCGGTGCGATGGCCGACCTTCCCTCGACACCGCTGCTCGACACCGTTTCGACGCCCGACGACCTCCGCAAGCTGCGCCCGGATCAGCTCCGCCAACTTGCCGACGAACTGCGTACCGAGACGATTTCCGCGGTCGGCACCACCGGCGGGCATCTCGGCTCCGGCCTAGGCGTGGTCGAACTGACGACGGCGATCCACTATGTGTTCGACACCCCGCGCGACCGGCTGGTGTGGGACGTCGGCCACCAATGTTATCCGCACAAGATCCTGACCGGTCGCCGCGATCGGATCCGGACGCTGCGGCAGGGCGGCGGGCTCAGCGGCTTCACCAAGCGCAGCGAGAGCGAATACGACCCGTTCGGCGCGGCGCATTCCTCGACCTCGATCTCCGCGGCACTGGGTTTCGCAGTCGCCAACAAGATCGCCGGGACGCCCGGCAAGGGCATTGCGGTCATCGGCGACGGCGCGATGTCGGCAGGCATGGCGTACGAGGCGATGAACAACGCCGAGCAGGCGGGCAACCGTCTGGTCGTGATCCTCAACGACAACGACATGTCGATCGCGCCACCGGTCGGCGGACTGTCGGCCTATCTGTCGCGGATGGTATCGAGTCGCGAGTTCCTAGGCATGCGCGAGCTCGCCAAGAAGCTTGCGCGGCGCCTGCCGCGTCCGTTCCACAACGCCGCACGGAAAACCGATGAATTCGCCCGCGGCATGACGATGGGCGGCACGCTGTTCGAGGAGCTCGGCTTCTATTATGTCGGCCCGATTGACGGCCATAACCTCGAACACCTGATCCCGGTGCTCGAGAATGTCCGCGACGCGGAAGAGGGCCCGATCCTCGTCCATGTCGTCACCAAGAAGGGCAAGGGCTACGCGCCTGCCGAGGCCGCGGCGGACAAATATCACGGCGTGCAGAAGTTCGACGTGATCTCGGGCGTGCAGACCAAGGCGCCGCCCGGGCCGCCGCAATATCAGAACGTGTTCGGCGCGCAGCTCGTCGCCGAGGCCGCCAAGGACCCGCGAATCTGCGCGATCACTGCGGCGATGCCGTCGGGCACCGGGCTCGACGCGTTCGCCAAGGCGTATCCCGACCGGTTCTTCGACGTCGGTATCGCCGAACAGCACGGCGTTACCTTCGCCGCCGGCCTCGCCGCGCAGGGGATGCGCCCGTTCTGCGCGATCTACTCGACGTTCCTCCAGCGCGCGTACGATCAGGTCGTGCACGACGTCGCGATCCAGAACCTGCCGGTCCGCTTCGCGATCGACCGCGCGGGCCTGGTCGGCGCGGATGGTGCGACGCATGCCGGATCGTTCGACGTCACGTATCTGGCGACGCTCCCGAACTTCGTCGTGATGGCGGCGGCGGACGAGGCCGAGTTGGTTCACATGACGCACACCGCGGCGCAGTACGACACCGGCCCGATCGCGGTCCGCTATCCGCGCGGCAACGGCACCGGCGTTGCGTTGCCCGAGATCCCGCAGCTGCTCGAAATCGGCAAGGGCCGCATCGTGCGCGACGGCAAGACGGTCGCGATCCTGTCGCTCGGCACGCGCCTCGAGGAAGCGCTCAAGGCTGCCGAGGTGCTCGAAGCTAAGGGCTTGTCGACTACGGTCGCCGATCTCCGCTTTGCCAAGCCGCTCGACGTCGACCTGATCCGCAAGCTGCTGACCACGCACGAGGTCGCGGTGACGATCGAGGAGAATTCGGTCGGCGGCTTCGGCGCGCACGTGCTGACGATGGCGTCGGACGAAGGCCTGATCGACGGCGGGCTCAAGCTCCGTACGCTGCGCCTGCCCGACGTCTACCAGGACCAGGACAAGCCGGAAGTCCAGTATGCCGAGGCAGGCCTCGATGCGACCGCCTTGGTCGACACCGTGCTGAAGGCGCTCCGGCACAATTCGGGCGGGGTCGCCGAAGCGCGCGCATGACCGGGCCGACCAAGGGCATCGTGATCATCGCGCTCGCGGTGATCGTGATGGTGTCGCTCAACATCGCGATGTGGCGGCGTATGCGGGGCGGCTTGGCGGCGGCCAAGGCCGAGCAGACGGCTCACCCCGAACGCTTCGATGAGGGCGGTTCGCGGATTTCTTAGGCGCCACCCCGGCGAAGGCCGGGGCCCAATTGGGAAACGTTGGTAACGGAGCGCGGTCCCTCGTTACTGCGACCTTACCAATTGGGCCCCGGCCTTCGCCGGGGTGGTGTATCGTTAGGTAGGCGGTCACCCACCCAGATAATGCGTCTGCGCGGCATCCGTCGCGCTCACCGCGAGGATCGAGCGCGCCGTGCTCGGCGGCAGGGCCTGCCCCCGGCCATTGCCACTCGCCGCGATGACGCGCTCGAGCAGATCCTGCCCCTCGCGCCACCAGCCGATGCCGCTCGCCGCATTCAGGTGACCCTGCGGCCCGGCATCGACGAAGTGGCTGCCCCAGTCCGCCGCCATGCTGTGCGCCCGGTCCGGCGTGACCCAGGGGTCGTCGCTGCTCGCCACGACGATCGACGGGAAGGGCAGTGGCGTATGCGGCGTCGGCGAGAAGCCCTTCAGTTCGGCCTGCGCACCGCCACGATCGACGTCTGCAGGCGCGACCAGCAACGCGCCGGCGACCGGCCAGCCGTAAGGTTGCGGGCTGAGTTCGGCCCACCACGCCACCGCCAGGCAACCGAGGCTGTGCGCGGCGAGGATCACCGGCGCGTTCGCCCGGCGGATCGCCTCGTCGAGCCGCGTCACCCAGGCATTACGATGCGGCGTATGCCACATGCCGAGTTCGACGCGGACCGTGTCGGGCCGCGCCTCCTCCCACAAAGTCTGCCAATGCGAAGGGCCGGAACCACCGAGACCCGGCACGGTCAGGATGGTCGGCTGAACGGAATCATACGGTGCGAAACTACCCACAGCGCTTCTCCTTCTCCGGACCCCGTTCTTCGGGGTGGGGAGCGTGGCCGAACGACGCTCTAGGGGACGCAGTGCGGCCACACTCTCCGACGACAAAGGTAATCCTACCGGTTGGGTGGGCAATGACATTGCGGCGAAAGGAAGGCAGCTTGCGGTAGTCGGGCGGGGCGGCGATACGCGCACTCATGGCGAAATTAAGGGCAGACCAGATGCTGGTCGACAGAGGGTTGGTCGAGTCGAGGACGCGCGCGCAGGCGCTGATCATGGCCGGGCTCGTGTTCGCCGGCACGAAGAAGGTCGACAAGCCGGGCCAGACGCTCCCCGACGACGTACTGCTCGACGTACGCGGGCGCGATCACCCCTGGGTCTCGCGGGGCGGAATCAAGCTCGCGCATGGCCTGACGCAGTTCGGCTGGGACGTGGGCGGCGCGGTCGCGATCGACGTCGGCTCCTCGACCGGCGGTTTCACCGACGTGCTGCTGAAGAACGGTGCGACGAAGGTGTACGCGGTCGACAGCGGTACCAATCAGCTCGCCTGGTCGCTGCGCCAGGACGATCGCGTCATCGTCCACGAACAGACCAGCGCACGTATCCTCACGGCAGCGCACATTCCCGAACCGGTCGACCTGATCGTCTGCGATGCGAGCTTTATCGGACTGGCCAAGGTGCTGGAGCGACCGATGAGCTTCGCCAAACCCGACGCCAGGCTGATGGCGCTGGTGAAGCCGCAGTTCGAGGCGGGGCGCGAGGAAGTCGGGAAGGGCGGCGTCGTGCGCGATCCCGCCATCCACCAGCGGGTATGCGACTCGGTCGCGGCGTGGCTGACGGGGCAGGGCTGGCACGTCGCAGGGGTGGTCGAGAGCCCGATCACCGGCCCCGAAGGCAATGTGGAGTTCTTGATTGCCGCTCTGCATGGCGAGCGTCCGGCTTTAAATATGCCAGCATCGGGCGGGCCTTCTGATCCTCAAACGCCTCCGTCATCCTGACGAAAGTCAGGACCCAGAGCCACACAGCGCGCGCTTGGTATCCTGGGTCCTGACTTTCGTCAGGATGACGGAGACGGGGGGGTAGCGTGCCGGAATGAACCACTAGCGGAACGATTCGCCTCCGATCACGGTTTACCGATCGCAAAATGCGCGCCAGGACGAGCCCGCGTAGAGACGGAAGGACGTGTGTGGGCGGTATCGCTTCGAAGGGCCAGTTGAGGATGTCGTTCCTCCGCTGGGCGGTCGTGACCGTCCCCCTGATCCTGCTGCTGGGTTTCGTCTCCGGCCGTTCGGTCAGCGTCGGTAGCGAAAATGCGTGGTACATGGCGCTCGCCAAGCCTGCGCTGAACCCGCCGGGCTGGGTATTCCCGGTCGTGTGGACGACGCTCTATATCCTGATCGGCCTCGCGCTCGCGATGATCCTGAACGCCCGCGGTGCACGGCTTCGCGGGCTCGCCGTCGCGCTGTTCGTCGGCCAGTTCGCCTTCAACCTCGCCTGGACGCCGATGTTCTTCGGCGCGCACCGGATCGGCGCATCGGTATTGGTGATCGTCGCGATGCTGGCGCTGTCGATCGCCGCGACCTTCGTTTTCGCGCGGATCCGGCCTGCCGCGGCGTGGCTGATGGTGCCGTACATGGTCTGGATCAGCTTTGCCGGGGTGCTCGCGTTCAGCATCGGGCAACTGAACCCCGACGCCGAAACACTTGCACCTGCCGGCCATACGTCCCAAATGCTGTGACGCAGCAGTCTCTGCACGAGTTTCTGCAACAGTCTCTGGGGTTTTGAAGCAATGCAGTCCGAAAACCGCGTGTTCGACGATATCGTCAAGGTCTTGAACGGCGCGGCCGGTACGCTTGCGGGCGTTGGTCGCGAAGCAGGCTCCGGGGCGCGCGAGCGTGCACGCGAATGGCTCGGCGGTCTCGACTTCGTCAGCCGCGAAGAGTTCGATGCGGTGAAGGCGATGGCCGCCGCCGCACGTGACGAGAACGACGTGTTGAAGGCGCGGCTCGACGCGCTCGAAGCAAAATCGACGGCAAATGTGCCGGTCGGGGTGTCGGTCGACTGACTTTTCCACAGTTTTCCGCAGAATTGGGGCCGATGGGGTTGTCGGGGCGTTTTTGCCTCGGCACCCTTAGTCGTGCGATAAGGACCGCCAGGACCCTATGATGCTTGAACACGCCGACCACGACCACGAAGACGCCGCCCCGATCGACATGCTCGAAAGCTACTATGCCGCGCATGGGTGGGAGCATGAACGTCACGACGACGAGATCGTCGCGACCGTCAAGGGAAGCTGGGCGACCTACGAACTGCGCGCGCTGTGGCGCGAGGACGATAGCGTCCTGCAATTCCTCGCCTTTCCCGACATCAAGGTGCCGGACGAACGTCGCCAGGCGGTCTACGAGACGATCGGGCTGGTCAACGAACAGCTGTGGATCGGCCATTTCGAACTCTGGTCGTCGAGCGGCATATTGCTGTTCCGGCATGCGGCGATGGTCGATGGCGGCGATGACGGGACGATGTCGCTCGACGCGGCGGAACTGCTGGTCGAATCGGCGATCGAGGAATGCGAGCGCTTCTACCCCGTATTCCAGTTCGTGCTGTGGGGCGGCAAGAGCCCAAAGGACGCACTCGCCGCGGCGTTGATCGAGACGCACGGCGAGGCATGAGTTCGACGTTTCCAGACGGTCCGCTGTGGCTGATCGGCTGCGGCAACATGGGCGGGGCGATGTTGCGGCGCTGGATCGCCGCCGGGCTCGATCCCAAGACCGTGACGGTGATCACGCGGAGCGGCAAGGGTGCCCCTGACGGCGTCCGCGCGCTGACCGCTCTACCCGACGAGGAGGCACCCGCCACGCTGATGCTGGCGCTCAAGCCGCAGCAGATCGACGCGGCGCAGGCGTTGCTGGCGCCGATGCGAGGGGCTCCGAAGCTGCTGCTATCGATCCTGGCTGGCGTCGATCACGCGACGCTCATCGATCGGTTCGCGGCGGACGCGATCGTCCGCGCGATGCCTAACCTCCCCGTGGCGATCGGCAAGGGCGTGACGTCGCTCTACACTTCGGACGCACCGGAAGAGGCGATCGCAGCCGCCGAAGCCTTCGCCGCTCCACTCGGTCATTACGAATGGATCGCCGAGGAAGCGCAGTTCGACGCGGTGACCGCGCTGGCAGGATGCGGCCCGGGCTTCGTGTTCCGATTCGCCGATGCGCTTGCCAGGGCCGGTACCGCGCTCGGTCTGCCGGCGGACCAGGCCGCACGCCTCGCCATCGCCACGCTCGAAGGGGCCGCGGTCATGGCGGCGGATAGCGACGTATCACCGGCCATGCTCGCCGATCGCGTGGCGAGTCCAGGTGGGTCGACCCGGGAGGGTCTGAATGTGCTCGACCACGACGATGCGCTGGTGGCCTTGCTCATCGAGACCCTGGCAGCGTCGGCGCGGCGCAATGCCGAGATGGCCGCCGCCGCGCGCTGAGACGATCGGTCAGCCGCGAAGGCCGAACACCTGCGAGCGATCGGCTTCGGGGACCAGGCCCTCCAGCACCGCCCAGAACCCCGAGACCGCGCTCTGCCCGGCGCTGGCATAGGCTTCGGCCATGCGTATCCGCGCCGATTCGAACAGGTCGCGTTCCATCACCGCACCTTCCGGGGTCAGCTTGAGCAACCGCTGCCGGCGATCGCGCTCGCCGGGCCGCGTCTCGACCAGCTTGCGCTCGGCGAGTTCGTTCAGGACCCGGCCGAGCGATTGCTTGGTGATCGCCAGCAACGACAGCAATTCGCTGACCGTGAGATCGGGTTTGCGCGCGATGAAATACAGCGCGCGGTGATGGGCGCGTCCCAGTCCCTGTTCTGCCAGACCCTCGTCGATCGACCGTGTAAGGTGGCTATAGCCGAAGTACAGAAGCTCCATGCCGCGGCGGAGTTCGGGTTCTCGGAGGAACAGGGGCGAAGCAGAAGACGCTGTGGCAGGCATGTTGACCGGTTTAGACATCGCCCGTAGTCGTCGGCAACCCGCCACGAGAGAGAATTTTCGATGTCCGCTCCAGCTTTTACCTCGCCTTCCGCCTTTCGGCATGAACCGAACGCGACGCCGGTCGAAGCGAACGAGCGGGCGAAGCGGCTGATCGATCCCGGTTTCGGGCGCGTCTTCACCGATCACATGGCGATGATCCGCTATAGCGATACGGAAGGCTGGCACGACGCACGTATCACCGCGCGGGCTCCGCTGACGATCGATCCGGCGTCGTCGGTGCTGCATTACGCGCAAGAGATCTTCGAGGGGATGAAGGCGTATCGTCTCGCCGATGGCGGCACCGCGCTGTTCCGCCCGGAAGCGAATGCGCGCCGTTTCCAGGATTCGGCGCGGCGCCTCGCGATGCCCGAACTGCCGACCGAACTGTTCCTCGAATCGGTCGAGCGCCTCGTCAAGACGGATGCGAACTGGATCCCGGAGAGCGATGGCGGCGCGCTGTACCTGCGCCCGTTCATGTTCGCGTCGGAAGTGTTCCTCGGCGTGAAGCCGTCCGCCGAATATCTCTACATGGTGCTGGCATCGTCGGTCGGCGCGTATTTCAAGGGCGGTGCGCCGACCGTGTCGATCTGGGTGAGCCAGCAATACACGCGTGCCGCTCAGGGTGGGACGGGCGCGGCCAAGTGCGGCGGCAACTATGCGGCCAGCCTGCTCGCGCAATCGGAGGCGATCCGCAACGGCTGCGACCAGGTGGTCTTCCTCGATGCGGCGGAACGTCGCTGGGTCGAGGAACTCGGCGGCATGAACATCTTCTTCGTGTTCGACGATGGCAGCATGGCGACGCCGGCACTGACCGGCACGATCCTGCCCGGCATCACCCGTGATTCGATCCTGACGCTGGCGCGCGCGAACGGCATCGACGTCCGCGAGGAGGGCTATACCATCGATCAGTGGCGCGCGGACGCGGCGAGCGGCCGACTGGTCGAGGCGTTCGCGTGCGGCACGGCGGCGGTCGTGACGCCGATCGGTACGGTAGCGAGCCCCGAGGGGCGCTTCACGATCGGCAGCGGCGGTCCCGGCGCACTCACGATGCGGATGCGCGACGCGCTGGTGTCGATCCAGCGCGGCACCGCTCCCGACGCCAATGGCTGGCTGCACCATCTCGCCGATTGACGTCCACAAGGGCTTTTCACGCGGCGCGGCACCGCTATAAGGCCGCCTCTGTTGGGGCGTCGCCAAGTGGTAAGGCAGCGGCTTTTGATGCCGCCATGCGCAGGTTCGAACCCTGCCGCCCCAGCCAATTTCAAGCTGATTGACCGAACTGGTTGGGCCCGGTCTGGCCGCCTGACGTCTTTAAAGCTGGCACCATATTAGCGCTCACCCTGCTGTCGCCTTCCGCGCGGCATACCCGGCGGGACGAGTGAGAGTGTCCCGTCATCCCAAGCGCGCACTAGCGGTTCGGCCCGCGCGTCCCTATTCCAGAGGGCATGAGCCTTACCGCGTTAGACATCGTCGTTTTGATTGCCGTCGCCGGGTCGGCGGTGCTCGGGCTGATCCGCGGGTTCGTCACCGAAGTGCTGTCGATGTTTGCGTGGGTGGCGATGGTGGCGATGCTGAAGCTGTTCCACATCCCGCTCGCCGCCGCGCTGTCGCCGATGATCGGCACCATCGGTGGGGCGGCCGTGCTCGCCTTCGCGATCATCACCGGCGTCACCTATATCGGCGGGCGACTGGTCGCCAACGCGATCGGCGCGCGGACCAGGACGTCGATCCTCGGCCCCGTCGACCGCGCGCTCGGCTTCGGCTTCGGCGCGCTGAAGGGGCTGATCCTCGCGAGCCTCGTGTTTCTGCTCGCGACGCTCGTCATCGATACGATGGGCGGCGGCCCCTCGCGCCGGCCCGGCTGGATGACAAGCTCGCGCACCTACCCGCTACTTAACGCGACCAGCGCCAGCATCGCCGATTTCGTCGATCGCCGTCGACGCGGCAAGCCCGTGTTCGGCGCGACCACCCCGCTCTCGAAATCAGACCCTTCCCAATCCGACAGTGCAAGCGAGCCTAAGCCATGAGCGCGCCCCTCTACAACGCCGAGATCCTGCGCCTCGCCGCAACGATCCCGCACCACGAACGCCTGCCCGAGCCGATGGCGACCGCGGAAAGGCGCTCGCCGATCTGCGGTAGCCGCGTGACGGTCGACGTCGCGGTCAACGACGAGGGCAAAGTTAGCGAGGTCGGCCTGCTGGTCCGCGCCTGCGCGCTCGGCCAGGCATCGTCGTCGCTGCTGGCGTCGAACATCCTGGGCCGCACCCCCGCCGAACTCGCCGCGGCGCGCGATGCGCTGACGGCATGGCTTGCGCGCGAGGGCGATGCACCCGATTGGCCCGGCATGGACATCTTCACTCCCGCGCTCGACTATACCGCCCGTCACCCCTCGATCCGGCTGGCGTTCGAAGCGGCCGCCGAGGCTGCCGACACCGCTGCAAAGGCGAAGGTCTGATGGCGGAGGGCACGGCACCGTCGCTGCTCCGCGACGGCGTCGTATTGCTCGGGTTCGGTCTGATGTTCGTGCTGCTGTTCCGGCGGCTCGGGCTCGGTGCGACGCTGGGGTATCTTGTCGCGGGCGCAGTAGTCGGGCCGCATGTGCTGGGGCTCGTTGGCGATGCGGAGTCGAAGCTCGGTTTCGCCGAGCTCGGCATCACGCTGCTGCTGTTCATCGTCGGACTCGAGCTCAATCCGACGCGGTTGTGGCGGATGAAGCACGAGATCTTCGGACTAGGGTTGCTGCAGGTGGTGATCTGCGGGCTCGCGATTACGGCGATCGTCTGGGTCGGCGCCAAGTTCTCGCTTCCCGCCGCACTCGCGCTCGGCCTGCCGCTCGCCCTGTCGTCGACCGCGCAGGTGCTGCCGATGCTGCGCTCGTCGGGACGCATGCGGACTCCGTTCGGTGAACGGGCCTTCTCGATCCTGCTGTTCCAGGACCTATCTATCGTCCCGCTCATCACCATCGTCGCGGCGATGAGCCGCAACCCGGCCGACGCCAACGCGCCACCGGGCTGGCTGCTCGCGATCTATACGGTGCTTGCGGTCGTCGGGCTGGTCGTTGCGGGACGCTTCTTGTTACGGCCGTTCTTCCGGCTGATCGGCAATCTCGGCGAGCGCGAGATGTTCGTGTTCGCGGGGCTCTTCACCGTCATCGCCAGCGCCGCGATCATGGAATGGCTCGGGCTGTCGACCGCGCTGGGCGCGTTCATCGCCGGCGTCATGCTGGCGGACAGCCCGTACCGGCATGAACTCGAAGCCGATGTCGAGCCGTTCCGCTCGATCCTGCTCGGGCTGTTCTTCCTCGCGGTCGGCATGGTGCTCGATCTCAACGCGATCGCGGAGCGGCCGGTCTTCGTCATCGCGATGGCCGCCGCGCTGATCCTTACCAAGACCAGCGTGATCATGCTGATCGGTCTGGCGTTCAAGATGACGTGGCGCCAGGCGTTCGCGCTCGGCCTGCTGTTGAGCCAGGGCGGCGAGTTCGGCTTCGTGCTGTTCGCGCAGGCGCAGGCCGGGCTGCTGATCGAACCACAGGCGGCCAGCCTGTTCGGCGCGATCATCACGCTGTCGATGGCGACGACGCCGTTCCTGATGGGCATCACCAAGCGCTTCCGGACCGAGCCGCTCGCCAAGGATCAGGAGCGTGATGGCCCGAAGACAGACGGATCGAACGCGATCATCGTCGGCTATGGCCGGTTCGGGCAGACGGTCGGTCAGATGCTCCTGACGCAGGACATCCCGGTGACGCTGATCGATACCGATATCGAGATGATCGACATCGCCGGCGAGTTCGGCGCGAAGGTCTATTACGGAGACGGCACGCGGCTCGACCTGCTCCGGCAGGCCGGTGCGTCCGAAGCCGAGCTGATCTGCTTCTGCATGGACGGCGATCAACTCGAGCCCGACACGATCGAGGGCGTGCACGAGGCGTTCCCGAATGCGGCGATCTATGTCCGCGCATTCGATCGCCGTGCCTTGGTCAAGTTGACGAACACGCCGGCCGAATATGTCGTTCGCGAAGTGCTCGAATCCGCGGTGAAGATGGCGCGGCTGGCGATGAACGGGCTGGGCGTCGCCAGCGCGGATATCGACCGTGCCGAAGACATGTACCGCGCCCGCGACAAGGAACGGCTGCAACTGCAGGTCGATTCGGGCGATATGCGTGCTGCCCGCGCCGAAACCGCCGAACGCTTTCCATGGGGGAACGACGCGACATGATCATCGCCATTCTCGCAGCCCTGTCGGGTGCGATCGCAGTCGCGGCGGGGGCGTTCGGTGCCCATGGCGCGAGTGGCCCGGCGGCGGAATGGCTGAAGACCGGCGCGCAGTATCAGCTCGTCCACGTCGTCGCGGCGTTGGTCGCGTTGCGGATGGATGCGCGGGGTCCGGCGTGGCTGTTCGTGATCGGCGCGGCCGTGTTCGCCCTGACGCTGTACGCGATGGCACTCGGCGCACCGCGCTGGTTCGGCGCGATCACGCCGATCGGTGGGGCATTGTTGATTGGCGGCTGGCTTTGGCTGGCTTGGAGCGCGGCGCGTACCTGACCTCCGTGTTCACCCGCGAAGGCGGGTGCCCAGTCTGGGCACCCGCCTTCGCGGGTGAACAATCTCCTTGCCGATCTTCAGGTCTTACCGCTTCTTCCGGCATGCGTCGGAGCAGTATATCACGCTGTCCCAATCGCGTGCCCATTTCTTGCGCCACGTAAACGGCCGCTCGCACGCCGGACACATTTTGGTCGGCAGATTCTGTTTCGCGACGCCGTTGGGCATCAGCGGGGCTGCCCATCCAGGAAGCTCTCGACGTCCGCGAGATCGACCGACTTGTCGAGATACGTCCGGCCGATCCCGCGCGCGAGCAGGAACGGCAGTGTCCCCGCCGCCATCTTCTTGTCGTGCCGCATATGATCGACGAGCCGCGCACCCGTCGCATTGATCTTCGCGGCCGCGAGCCCGTCCGGCAAGCCGACGTCGCGCCAGTGCGCCGCAACCCGCGCCGCATCCTGTTCCGGACAGATCCCCTGCGCGGCGGAGAACCCGAACGCCAGCGCGCAGCCCGCCGCAACGCCCTCACCGTGGATCAGCGCCTGCGAGAACCCTGTCTCCGCCTCAAGCGCATGCCCGAACGTATGCCCGAGGTTGAGCAGTGCGCGCGTGCCGTTGGTCTCGTGCTCGTCCGCTGCGACTATCCGCGCCTTGGCGGAAACGCTGTGCGCGATCGCATATTCGCGCAAGGCCAGGTCGCCGGCCAGCAACGCCGCGCCGTTCGCCTCACACCATTCGAAGAATGCGAAATCGTCGATCAGGCCGTATTTTACGACTTCGGCATAGCCCGCGCGCACCTCCCGGATCGGCAGCGTGTCGAGCACCTGCGGATCGATCAATACCATCACCGGCTGGTGGAACGCGCCGATCAGGTTCTTGCCGGCGCGCGTGTTGATCGCGGTCTTGCCGCCGACCGAGCTGTCGACCTGCGCGAGCAAACTCGTCGGGATCTGCACGAACTGGCAGCCGCGCTTCAGGATCGAGCAGGCGAACCCGACCAGATCGCCGATCACGCCGCCGCCCAGCGCGACGACGTGATCGCCGCGCTCGACACCGAGGTCGAGCAGACGGTCGCACAGCATCTCCAGCGTCGCCCAGCTCTTGCTGCCTTCGCCCGGTGCGAGGACGATAGCCTCCGATGCAACGCCCGCCGTGGTCAGCGATGTCTGCAACGTCGCCAGGTGCACCGCCAGATTGTCGTCGGTGACGATCGCCACGCGGCGCCCCTTGGCGAGCGGCGCGATGAATTCGCCTGCCCGCGTCAGGATCCCGGCTTCGATATGGATCGGATAGGTCCGCGCACCCAGTTCGACGGTAACGGTCTTCATCGGCCAAGCGCTCTCAAAATAGCGGCGACGGTCGCTTCGTGCGGCGTCTTGTTGCTGACAATATGGATGTGCGCCTGCGCGTAGATCGGGTTGCGCACGCGCGCGAGTTCGGTGAGCACCTTGCCCGCGTCGCGATTGCGCAACAGCGGTCGGCTGTCGCGCCGCCCGACGCGCTCGACCAGAATGTCGGGATGCGCGCTCAGCCATACCGAGATCGTATCGCGCAGGATCAGCGCCCGCGTGTCGTCGTTGATGAACGCCCCGCCGCCGGTCGCGATGACCTTCGGCGTGCCGTCGATCAGGCGGGCGATCACGCGACGTTCTCCGTCCCGGAAATAGTCCTCGCCGTATTTGGCAAAGATCTCGGCCACGGTCATGCCCGACGCTGCCTCGATCTCGTGATCGGCGTCGACGAACGGCAGGTTCATGCGCAACGCGAGCCTGCGGCCGACCGTCGTCTTGCCGACGCCCATCAGCCCGACGAGCACGATCGGGCGATCGATCGGGGCAGGGCGGGGGGTGCCGGCAGGCCCGCCTGAAGGGTTGTGGCTTTGCAACATCGTGAGGGGCGCTATACAGCGGCACCGCGCGAGGGCAAAAGCTCTTGGCGACGGTTCGTACTGTCACTGCCGCTGTTTTCAATTGCAAGGTTACGCCGCCATGTCCCGCTTCATCGTCTCGGTCGTCGTCGTTCTTGTCGTGGTGATCGGCGGCCTGTTCCTGCTCGCCGGTCGCGCGACCGAGCGCCCGCAGAGCCGCGTCGAAAAGGCCGTGACGCTTGCGAACCTCTCTTAAGGCGACGCTCGCGGCGGCCGTCGCGGTCGGGGCTCTCTCGGCGCTCGCACCGGCGATCGGCCAGGATCGCCCGGAATCGATCCTGCCGCCGGGCTTCGGCGATACGACCCCGACGCCCGCGCCCGCGCCTCGGCCCACCCCGCCCGCGGCAGGGGAGCAGCCGGCGCGTCCGACCACGCCGTCGCAACCCTCGACCGCGATGATCCAGCCGTTGCCGGCGCCGACGCCGAACGGTGCTGCGCCGGTCGTGCCGCCTCCGGTAGTCCCGACGGCGGTCGATCCGACCGTGCTCGCGCGCTACGAGATGCCCGAGTCCGCCCGTCGCTCGCTTGGGACGGTCGGCCCGGTGACGGCGCGCGAGGGTGGGCTCGAGACGGATGCGTTCGGCGATGCCGACGGCCAATATGTCGAGACGTTGATGCGTCGCCTGACCGCGCCGCTGCCGTCGCGGTGGATGTCGATCCTGCTGCGGCGCGCGCTGGTGTCGCGCGTTGACACGCCGCGCAATACCAACGGCGCGGACTTCGCGGCCGAGCGGGCGTGGCTGTTGCTGCGGATGGGCGAATCGACCGCCGCGCGTGCGGTCACGCAGGCCGTCGACACCTATAATTATACGCCGAAGCTCTATCAGGTCGCGATGAACGCCGCGCTGGCGACGGGCGATCCCGCCGGTCTGTGCCCGCTGGTTCCCGGCGCGATGGGCTATGCCCCGGCGCGAGGCTGGACGATGGCGCAGGCGATGTGCGCCGGTCTGTCGGGCAATCCTGCCCAGGCGACCCCGCTGATCGCGACCGCGAAACGCCGCAACGTCGCCAGCGGTGTCGACATGCTGCTGGCGCAGAAGGTCGTCGGGGCCGGTGCGCAGGGTCGTCAGGCGGTCACGATCGAATGGGACGGCGTCGACCAGTTGACCGCATGGCGCTTCGGCCTGGCCATGGCGACGGGCGTCACCGTGCCGGACGAGCTCTATGCCAGCGCCGGGCCGCAGGTGCGATACTGGCAGGCGTTGTCCCCGTCGGTAGCGCTGGGCGACCGGCTCGCGCCTGCCGAAGCGGCGGCGGGGCAGGGCGTGCTGTCCAGCGCGGCGCTGGTCGACCTGTATGCAGCGACCGCGGACGACGACGAGGCGCAGAGCACGGCGAGCGCGACCGCGAACGATCTCCAGACCGCCTACACCGATCGCAACGCCGACGCGCGGATGACCGCGCTACGCCAATTATGGGGCGGTGCGGCGGCGCAATCGACCGACGCGCGGCCTTCTTATGCGCGACTGGTACTGACCGCACGCGCGGCGGCGCGGATGAACCCGACCGCGGGCAAGGCCGACGCGGATCGTCTGGTCGCATCGATGCTGACCGCCGGGCTCGATCGGACCGCGGCGCGCTGGCTCGGCACCGTGCCGAGCGGCGGCGACGCCTGGGCGATGATCGTGTTGAGCGATCCCGATGCCTATCGTCGGCTGAGCTATGCCGACCTTGCCTCCTATTCGGGCGGCGACGGCGATTCGGCGTTGAAGCAGCGGATGCTGTTTGCGGGCCTCGCCGGCATGGGGCGGCTCGCGCAGGGCGATATCGAGCGCGCGGCGCAGACGCTGGGTGTCAGGATCGGCGCCGCCAACGCCTGGACGCGGGCGCTGGATCGGGCCGCGCGGGACGGTGAGTCGGGGACCGTCGTCGTCCTCGCGGCGATCGGCATGCAGGCACCGAACTGGAAAAGCATCTCGCCCGAGGCTCTGTACCGGATCGTCGGCGCGCTGCGAGCCGTGGGGCTCGACGGTGAAGCGCGGATGATCGCGGCCGAGGCGATCGCGCGGGCGTGACTCCCGCTGTAACTCACGGTGGGGACCGTGCGCTGATCGACCGCTTCCTGGAAATGATGACGGCGGAGGCGGGGGCGGCGGCGAACACCGTATCGGCCTACCGCAGCGACCTGTCCCAGGCGTCGCAGATGCTCGATGGCGGCCTAGTCGACGCCGATGCCGACGCGCTGGCGACGCTTGCTGGCGCATGGTCGGCGCTCTCCAACGCGACGGTCGGTCGAAAATCGGCGTCGCTCCGCCGGTTCTTCGCGTTTCTCGCCGACGAGGGGCACCGTGCCGACGATCCCGGCAAGGCCCTCCCGCGTCCGGGCATCGCGCGTGCCCTGCCCAGGATATTGAGCCACGCCGACGTTGATCGCTTGTTTGCCGCCATCGCCGAGCGTACCGCGCGCGATCCGCTCGACCCCGCCGACCTGCGCCTGTCCGCGCTGTTCGAGCTGCTCTACGGCTCCGGACTGCGCGCCACCGAGCTGGTCAGCCTGCCGCGCAACGCGGTCCATCCCGATCGCCCGTTCTTGATCCTGCGCGGCAAGGGCGGTCGCGAGCGGCTCGTCCCGATCTCCGACCGCGCGCGCGCCGCAGTGGCATTGTGGCGCAGCTATGTGCCGGCCGATGGGCTTTGGCTGTTCCCCTCGGGCAAGCGCCATCTGTCGCGCATCCGCCTGTATCAGATCGTCAAGGCGCTCGCGGCCGAAGCGGGTATTCCTCCCGACCGCGTCAGTCCCCACGTATTGCGCCATGCCTTCGCGACGCATCTGCTCGCCGGTGGTGCCGATCTGCGCGCGCTGCAATCGATGCTGGGTCATGCCGATATCGCGACGACGGAGATCTATACGCACGTCGATTCGAGCCGCCTGGTCGAACTCGTCAACACGCGGCACCCGCTGGCCGACCTCCCGGCGGAACGACCGCCTGAGCCGGTCCACGTTGACGTCGCCCCGCGCGAGCCGTAACCGCCGCACATGCCAAGCTTCCTCGACTTCGAGAAACCGATCGCCGAGCTTCAGGGCCGGATCGACGAACTCCGCGATACCGCCGCAGAAGGCAGCGTCGACCTGTCGGTCGATATCGCCCGTCTTCAGGCCAAGTCCGACAAGCTGCTGAAGGATACGTTCGCCCGTCTGACGCCGTGGCAGAAGACGCAGGTCGCGCGTCATCCGGAACGTCCGCACTTCAAGGATTACGTCGCGGCGCTGTTCGACGAGTTTGTACCGCTCGCCGGCGACCGCGCGTTTGGCGACGATCAGGCGATCATCGGCGGCTTCGCGACGTTTCGCGGCCGCAAGATCATGGTGCTCGGCCATGAGAAGGGCGACGACACCGCCAGCCGCCTCCGTCACAATTTCGGCATGGGCAAGCCCGAGGGCTACCGCAAGGCGATCCGCCTCGTCGAACTCGCCGATCGATTCGGCCTGCCGATCGTCACGCTGGTCGACACGTCCGGCGCGTTCCCCGGAATCCAGGCCGAAGAGCGCGGCCAGGCCGAAGCGATCGCACGCTCGACCGAGGCGTGCCTCAACGCAGGCGTACCGATCGTCGCGGTCATCGTCGGCGAGGGCGGCTCTGGCGGTGCGGTCGCACTGGCGGCGGGCAACCGCGTGCTGATGTTCGAGCACGCGGTGTATTCGGTGATCAGCCCGGAAGGCTGCGCGTCGATCCTGTGGCGCACCGCGGACAAGGCGCCCGAGGCGGCGGAGGCGATGCGGATAACCGCGCAGGACCTGAAGGCGTTCGGGGTGATCGACGATATCGTGTCAGAACCGCTCGGAGGCGCCCACCGCGACGCGTCGCTTGCGATCGAATCGCTTGCGGATGCGATATCGTCCGCGCTCGACGACCTGGCACCACGCGCCCCCGCCGAACTGCGCAAGGATCGCCAGGCGAAATTCCTGAAGATGGGCCGCCTCTGACGCGGTCCGCTTGCGCCGTCGATCTCGGATCTCGAACACAAGAAAAAGGGCGACGAAACCGAAGTTTCGCCGCCCTTTTTCGTACTGCACGACTACCAATATTACGTGGTCGAACCGTTCAGCTTGGTCGAGACGTTGTTGAACGTCTTGTTCAGGCTGTTGCCCAGGCCCTGCATCGCAGCGATAGCGGCGACGGCGATCAGCGCGGCGATCAGGCCGTATTCGATGGCCGTTGCGCCCTTGGAATTCTTGAAAAACTTGCGGATCGTCTTCATTCCGGTCTCCATTGTTGGATTGCTTCAGTGTCACCCGGCTGGCCGGATGGACCGGATCAGCGCAGCAACAGATACAAGTGGTTGGTTGAGAAAGGTTTAAGGCCGATACGGATAGTTTTCGCGGCCCCGATGCATACCGGTGCTTGGCCGAGCCTCACGGCTCAGCGCGCCTGGGAAACCTTGGTGTCGACCTTGTTCCACATGCCGATCGTCGAATTCGCCAGCGCGGACAGTCCGACGACCATCCCGATCACGATGAGCGCGAGGATGAGGCCATATTCGATTGCGGTTGCGCCGCGCGAGTCGCGCACGATACCGGCAAGTATATTGACCACCCGGTTCAGTCTGAACGCTATAAATCGCATGATCTCGATCTAGGCGCAGGAGATTAAAGAATGACCAACGACCGCCCCGACGATGCACCTGCGCTGCTGCTGCCCGTCGTGGCCGCCGCACTCGTCGATCTCGAAGGGCGCGTGCTCCTCCAGCAACGCCCCGAAGGAAAGTCGCTTGCCGGACTCTGGGAGTTTCCCGGCGGCAAGGTCGAACCGGGGGAGACGCCCGAGGCGGCGTTGATCCGCGAACTCGAAGAGGAGTTGGGGATCGCCGTCCCGCACGCCTGCCTGGCGCCTGCGACGTTCGCCAGCGCGCCGCTGGGCGATCGTCACCTGCTGCTGCTGCTGTACGTGACCCGCAAGTGGAGCGGCGTCCCGCGCGCGTTGGAGGCGACCGCGCTACGCTGGGTCAGGCCGGTCGAGATGCACGCGCTGGCGATGCCCCCCGCGGACCGCCCGCTGATCGGCCTGCTCGACGCCTTGATCTGAAGACCCGTCGCACGCTCGTGCCGCGGCCTCGCCACCGCGACCCGGACGAATGTCGGCAGCCTGACGCCTGAAGTCTTGCCGTTCTACGCAATCATCGACCTACGCCCAGCATTCGACCGAGCGATCGAACCGAAAAACAACAACAGATCCACTTTCGATTAAAATAGCGTTAATCATAACGAAGTGACACATCTGTCATGCTGAATTCATCTACAGCGACCGCATAAAGGCGGGGGCCGTGATCGCGTAGACGCGAAACGGTTGTTCGCCAGGGGGTGGCGAATGAATACAATAATCAGGCTCGTGCGAAGAGCGATCGAGGCGTTGCGCGACGCGGTGCGCCTACCGCCGCTTGTCGTCCATGCGAAAGCGTATTTCCCGAATGGGGGCATGTGCCATTCTTGCGGCCAGGAAACATCCGCAAGTGAAACCGAATGTTCGAACTGCTGGTCAGAGCGCCACGTTTAAGACGGAAAAAACGCTATTATGACAGCTTCCGATACGCGACCGCAATCGATAAAAAAATGGGTGATGCTGGCTATATTGGCGGGCCTCGCGGCAAGCGCAGGGTTCTGGATCGCCGCCATATCCTTCCAGTTCAAGCTCAAGCCGTATTTCTACGCCGTCAGGGTGATCAACCGGGTGTCGTCGTTCAATCCCGACAACGACTTCGTCTATCGAACACTGTCGAAGCTCTACATCACGCAGCCCTATACCCGCGAGGTCACGTTCCTGGGGGATTCGATCGTGGCGTTCGGGAAGTGGGACGTCCTGCTCAAGAACGACGGCGTCGACAATCACGGCATACCCGGCGACACGACGCAGGGCCTGTTGTTGCGGCTTCGCCGGAACGAAGTCGTCGGCAATACCGCGATCGTCATGCTCGGCGTGAACGACCTGAAGATGGAGCTGTCGCAGCAGGCGACGATCGACAACATCCAAGGCATCGTCAAAACCTTGCAGGGGCGCCGCGTGATCCTGATGTCGACGCTGCTCACGGCAATACCCTCGACCAACGCCAAGCTCGCAAAGATCATCGAATTCGAGAAGACCGTCTGCGCCAAGGGTGCATGCACGTACCACGACATGAACAAGGTCTTGGCGCCAAGCGGCGTTCTCGAACAGAAATACACCACCGACGGCGTCCATCTGAACTGGGCCGGCTATCAAATGGTGGCAGCGGACCTTGCGGATGTTCTAAAAACGCTGTCCTAGCTTTCTCACATTGCGCTGCGTATTTGCGTTGGCCAGTTCGCCCATCAAACAGACATTGGGATCTAATACCACCGGCGGGTATCGCTGCTTGATATCCGTTTTATTTATTAACGAGGGTAGGGTCGAAAATTTTCGATCCCTATAGCGTTCGGCGGAATCGGTCGCCCAGCAAGTTTGTCGAGGCGCAGTTTTTCCGCCATCAATTCGTATTCAGCATTCCAGAATTGTAGAAATCCGCCGCTGGAAGGCAATGCAGATTCCGATATACAACTACCTCGTGCTAGAGCGACGCCAACGAAATGGCCTTCGCCGCTGCAGTCACGCATATTAGCGATTTCGAGACCACTTACTAACATATTTAAGTCCCCGCCGGCCCTGATCACGATGGACGTCTCGTAATTGCCGTGAAAATGACCCCTTAATACCTTAATTGACTGGCTAGTAATATCTAACTCAAGTTCTATGTTTCCTGAACCGCTTCTTATAGAAAGCAGCGTGCCCTCAAATCTATAATCCCATACGCCTGTTGCAATCGTGAGTTCACCTCGATTGACCGCCAAAATTGTATTGCCGGAAGCGTCACAGATGGTGGTTGAGAAAGTGAATCTTGCCCCCTCACGATGAACAGTCAGATATGAGGTTCCGTTGATCCAAATTGCCTGCATGTCAAAGTTTTGGTTGGCGCCGTAAAATCGATTTGATCCAAGCCAAACGTCGATTTCGTTGCCAGTATATATTTGATAAGATCCGGTCTTATCCGAGTTCAGGTTGAATGGGTATTTACGACCGCGGGCAACTTCATCTCGACTGATACGTCCGGCGGTCTTGTCGGCATGATGAGGTTTACAAAGAAGAGCGATATTATCCGCAGAATGTTCATTTACTAATGAGAAATCTATGACGTGGTCATAATCAAATACGGGTGTTCCGCACAAGACACACCCGAAAGCGCATTCCTGCCTTACGACGCGCTTGATCGGTTCCGGTATATCTCGCGGGATATCATTCATGACGATTGTTCCACTCCGTTCGACAACAGCGGTTAACGCACTGTCATCCATTTCGGAAGAGTGGGCCGATGACGTCTTTCGTACAACGACGAGGAAGTGATCGCGGCTTGAGTTCATTCGTCGAATGTAAGCTACGAAGGCCGCGAATTATCATGACATTATGCAGATTAGTTGCGCTGCTTAGTATGTATGACGATTGCTCACTAATCCCCGGAGTACCGCGTCGCGCAATTCAGCAAATCTTACTGCCGGAAAGACCGCGAACGCAATCAATCTAGGGATAAGCGACGACCGATTGCGCAGCTCTCTATCTAGCGCTTTGCAAACGTCGATAAATTATCGAAATTGGAGGCCCGACCGGGAATCGAACCCGGGTGCGAGGATTTGCAGTCCTCTACGTCACCACTCCGCCATCGGGCCCCGATGCGTGAAGGCGGCGCAAATGCTTGGTTTTGGGCGGCGGGTCAACCGGCAGTTTGAGGATGGCGCCGAATTATCGCGATCGATGTGGCGATGGCGCCGTGGACGGGTCGCGCGGCAAGCCTTTGTCGTGGATCTCGGAAACTCGCCCCGCACGGCTCCCGAGGCCATCCATCGCAGGTCGGGCGATTTTCGCGCGACGACGGACGGTTTGCCTGTTAATAAGGAAGCAGAGGTGTTGCCGTGGACTTCCGCATGCGCCCTCGACGTCCCGCCCGCGGCATCTCGGTGTCACACGGGCGGGCGGGGCGTCACCCTGCTCAGGCACACTCCTCCATCGGTCCGGTTCGGCACTTCGTCGCGTCCTGCGGGGGCGTCCGACTGATTTGGACCAAACGCGCGCTTGGCGCGGGGCGGGGCGCGCGATATCAGGTCGTCAGGACAACTAGTGTATTGCACAAGTAAAACAGCTGTGCGACAGGATAAGCCATGACGACGATGAGCATCGACACCGCCCCCCTCGCAAGCCAGCCCGCAACCCACCCGATGGGCGGCACGGACACCGGTCCCACCGCATCGGTCTTTGACGGCATGCGCCACGCGATGGTCGCCAGCCAGCTTCGCACCAACGCGGTCAACGATCAGCGCGTCGTCGCGGCGATGGCGCGTGTGCCGCGCGAGACGTTCATGCCGCAGGCGGTGCGCTCGATCGCCTATCGCGATACCGCGATCCCGCTCGGCGGCGGGCGCTACGCGAACCTGCCGATGGCGACGGGCCGTCTGCTGACGGAAGCGTATCTGACCGCGAACGACCGCGTGCTGCTGATCGGTGCGGCGACCGGCTATACCGCGGCGGTGTTGTCCGAAATCGTCGCGTCGGTGGTCGCGGTCGAGAGCGATCCGGCGTTGATCGCGACCGCGCGCGCGGCGCTGGCCGGGGTCGGTAACGTCGAACTGGTCGAGGGTGCGATGCAGGACGGCAGCGCTGCCGGCCCGCTTTACGACGTGCTGGTCGTCGACGGTGCGGTCGAATCGCTGCCCGACGCGCTGATCGCGCAGGTCCGTCCGGGCGGTCGTGTCGTCGCCGGGATCTCGGAGCGTGGCCTCACCCGGTTGGCGGCGGGACGAAAGACCGAGGGCGGGTTCGCGTTGGCGGCCTTCGTCGATGTCGAATGCGTCGTACTGCCCGGCTTCGATACGCCCAAACCCTTCAAGTTCTGAGGCAGACCATGCCGCGCACCGCTCAATGTCGTCGTTTGTTTCTGAGTGTTGCGCTGGTTTACGGCGCTGCACCGGCTGGCGCCGAAACCCTGCGGGACGCGCTGGTCAAGGCGTACAACACCAACCCGACCATCACCGCGCAGCGCGCCGAACTGCGCGCCAATGACGAGAACGTGCCGATCGCTCGCGCCTCCGGGTTGCCTTCGGTGAACGCGACCGGCGACTATACCGAGTTCGTCGTCACCGCGCAGAACAGCTTCATCGCGCCGCCGCGCCAGGCGGTGGCACGGGCCAACGTCTCGATCCCGCTGTACCTTGGCGGTCAGGTCCGCAATTCGGTCGCTGCGGCCAGGACGCGGGTCGAAGGCGGTCGCGCGACCCTGCGCGGTACCGAGGCGGATCTCTTCACCAACGTCGTCAGCGCGTACATGAACGTGATCCGCGACGAATCGATCGTCGGGCTGAACACGCAGAACGTCCGCGTGCTCGACGTCAACCTGCAGGCGAGCCGCGATCGCTTCCAGGTCGGCGACCTGACCCGCACCGATGTCGCCCAGTCCGAAGCACGTCTGGCACTGGCCCGCGCGCAGCTTCAGTCCGCAGAGGCGACGCTGATCTCCAGCCGGGAAAGCTATATCCAGTTGGTGGGTACGCCCCCCGGCACGCTCGATCCGCCACCGACGTTGCCGCATCTGCCCGACAGTCCGGCGTCGGCGGTGACGGTCGCGATCGAGAATAATCCGACCCTGATCGCCGCCGCCAAGGAGCGCGATGCGACTCGCTACGACATCGGTGTCGCGCGTGCGAGCCGACTGCCGCAGATCAGCGCGACCGGCGGCGCGGGCTACACCAATTATCTGGGGTCTATCGGTAAGACCAACGGCGTCGCCGCGTTTCCCAATGCGAACAAGACGGTGCAGGGCGGATTGTCGCTGACCTTGCCGCTGTTTCAGGGTGGGCGCCCCGCGGCGCAGGTGCGTCAGGCCGAGGCGCTGCGATCGCGCGCGATCGAGAACGTGACCGCGACCGAACGCAACATCATCTCGCAGGCGCGCTCGGCATATGCGGTCTGGCGCTCGTCGGAACAGGTGATCCAGTCGTCGGAGACCGCGGTCAACGCAAACAAGCTGAGCCTGGAAGGCGTCCGGGCCGAGAACAGCGTGGGAACGCGCACGATTCTCGATATCCTCAACGCGGAACAGGAACTGCTCAACAGCCAGGTCACGCTGGTGACGGCGCGGCGTGACGCGTATGTCGCAGGCTTCGCGCTGCTGGCGGCGATGGGCCAGGCGGAAGCGCGAGATCTGGGTCTCGACGGCGGCGTGCTGTACGATCCGGTCGCCAACTACAACCGGGTGCGCAACAAGATTTGGGACTTTGGCGGCGACGGCGAACCGGCTGCGGTCGCGACCAGCACCGCGCAATCGCCTGCACAGGATGCCCATGTCCAGCCGCAAAGCGATCCGTTGCTCGCAACGCCGGTTGACAGGAACCCGGCATTGACGACAGGTATGGCAGCGCCGAGCCGCCGATAGGGGTGCGCGCGGCTTCGGGGTTTGGGATGGTCCGGATGGGGGATATCAGCGCAGAGCCGTCGATGGAGGAAATCCTCTCGTCGATCAAACGGATCATCGCCGAAGAGGGCGATACGATGCCCGGTCGCAATCGCCGTTCGTCGCGTCCGACTCCGTCGACCGTCGATCGCGATGCCTATCTGGACAGCGAAACGGACGACGACGAAATCCTCGAACTGAGCGATCCCATGCCGATGGTCGACCGTACGCCCCGCACGCCGAAATCCCCGGTGCTGTCCTCCGTCGATTCGCCGGCCGAACCGCGCCAGCCTGCATCCAAGGCGCAGTCGGTCGCGCAACCCGTCGCTGCGCCGTCGACCGGTCCTTCGGTGGCCGGACCGTCGACCGAGCGTCCGATCGTGTCACGTGAGACCGCCGCTGCAACGCGCGCGCCGCTCGATGCGTTGACGCGGATGATGGTGAAACCCGATGCAAACAGCGACGGCACGCTCGAAGGGCTGGTACGCGAGATGTTGCGGCCGATGCTGCGCGAGTGGATGGACGCGAACCTCCCCGGCCTGGTCGAAGACATGGTCGCGCGCGAGATCGCCAAGATCATGAACCAGCAGCCCTGAACTGCCGGTAGCCCTGGCCGATAGAAACTGTGTAGCTATGGCACGACCGGGTAATACCCGTTAATTACTGGCGGAACTGACCTGACCCGGGCGGGGTTGGAGTTCGATGTCCGACCAGTCCGTCCCTAACCCGTCGATCGCCGCTGTCGGGCCGGAGCATGCCGGACGCAACCACATCGTGCCGGCGGACGCGACCCGCGACATATTCTTCGCGGCGGTGAAGACGACGCGGATGCCGATGGTCGTCACCGATCCGCACCGCGAAGACAATCCGATCATCTTCTGCAACGAGGCGTTCTCGTTCATGAGCGGGTATTCGCGAGACGAGATTCTCGGCAAGAATTGTCGGTTCCTCCAGGGCCCGGAAACCGATCGTGCCGCGGTGGCCGAGATCCGCACGGCGATCCAAAAGCGCGAAGGGATCGCGGTCGAGCTCCTCAACTATCGCAAGAACGGCTCGACCTTCTGGAACGCGCTGTTCGTGTCGCCGGTGTTCGGCGAGGACGGTGCCGTGCGCTATTTCTTCGCAAGCCAACTCGACATTTCGCGACGCCGCGAGGCCGAAGATGCACTTCACGAGGCGCAGCGGATGGAAGCGGTCGGCAAGCTGACCGGCGGGATCGCGCATGATTTCAACAATCTGCTGCAGGTCATCCAGGGGTACGCCGACATCCTGGATGCGCGGATCGATCCGAACGATCGGTCGGCTCGCCGCGCCGTTGATGCGATCTCGACCTCGGCGACGCGCGCCGCGACGTTGACGCAGCAATTGCTCGCCTTCGCGCGGAAACAGGAATTGCGCGACCGGTTGATGAACCTCAACCAGTTGATCGGCGATTTTCGCCCGATCCTGGAGCGGACCGCCGGCAGCGGCATGACGCTGCGACGCAATCTGACGGCCGACCTGTGGAATTGTCGCGTCGATCCGGTCCAGGCGGAAATGGCGCTGCTGAACATCGTGGCCAATGCGCGCGATGCGACCGGCGGCGTGGGCACGGTCACCATCGCCACGCGCAACGCGGTATTGCCTGAGGATGCGAGTGCCGCGCGGCTCGAACCCGGCGAGTATGTCGTCGTCAGCATCTGCGACGACGGTCCCGGCGTCGATCCCGCGACCGCGGACAAGCTGTTCGAACCGTTCTACACGACCAAGGAAATGGGCAAGGGGGCAGGGCTGGGCCTGGCGATGGTCTACGGGTTCATGCGCCAGTCCGGCGGACTCGCCACCGTCTACAACGGCGGCGATGGCGGCGCGGAGTTCTCGCTGTATTTCCCGCGTGCGAGCGGTGCCGTCGAACGCAAGCCCGCCGCACCCCTGCCGCTGCGCTCGGGCGGCGCCGAACGCATATTGATGGTGGAGGATCAGCAAGAGGTCGGTGCGCTCGGCCAGACGATCCTCGAAGATCTCGGCTACGAGGTCGTGCGGGTGAACAGCGCCCGCAAGGCGCTCGATACGCTGTCGTCGGACTCCGATTTTCAACTGCTGTTCACCGACATCCTCATGCCCGGCGGCATGAACGGCGTCACGCTGGCGCAGTCGGTGCGCCGGGATTATCCGCGTACCGCGGTGCTGCTGACCACCGGCTTTGCCGACCAGGCGATCGACGAGGGCAGCCGGTCGTTCGAGCTGATCCGCAAACCGTATCGACGCAACGAGTTGAACGCACGGATCCGCCAGGTGCTCGACAAGCCGCGCGCGCGTACCTGACGCTGGCCTAGCCCGAACACGCCCGCTAAGGCATCGGCCATGAGCGAGCTTCCCAAAACCTTCGACCCGGCATCCATCGAATCGCGCTGGTACGCGCATTGGGAGGCAAGCGGCCAGTTCCGCCCCGACCGGCCGAACGCCGAGCCATGGACGATCGTTAATCCGCCGCCCAACGTGACGGGCTCACTGCACATCGGCCACGCGCTCGACAACACGCTGCAGGACATCCTGACCCGCCACGCCCGCCTGAAGGGCAAGGATGCGTTGTGGGTGGTCGGCACCGATCATGCCGGCATCGCCACGCAGATGGTGGTCGAGCGGCAGATGGGGGCGCTGACCCCGCCGCAGAAGCGCACCGACCTGACGCGCGAGGAGTTCGTCGCGAAGGTCTGGGCGTGGAAGGAAGAGAGCGGCGGCGAGATCACGCAGCAGCTCCGCCGCCTCGGTTGCTCGATGGATTGGGCGAACGAGCGCTTCACGATGGACCCGGGCTTTTCGAAGGCCGTCCTGAAGGTGTTCGTAGACCTCCACAAGCAGGGTCTGCTGTACCGCGACAAGCGGCTGGTGAACTGGGACCCGGGCCTCGGCACCGCGATCAGCGACCTCGAGGTCGAGACGCGCGAGATCAAGGGCAGCTTCTGGCACCTGCGCTATCCGCTCGAAGACGGATCGGGCTTCATCGAGGTCGCGACCACGCGGCCCGAGACGATGCTCGCCGACATGGCGGTGGCGGTGAACGGCGCGGATGAGCGCTACACGGCGTTGATCGGTAAGCAGGTAAAGCTGCCGATCACCGGCCGACTGATCCCGATCATCGCCGATGACCATGCCGACCCGGAGTTGGGATCTGGCGCTGTCAAAATCACGCCGGGACACGACTTCAACGATTTCGAGGTAGGCAAGCGGGCCGGGATGGCCGCCGGGTCGATGCTTAACATGCTCGATGCGAAGGCGCGCGTGGTGCAGGTGTCCGACGGGCTGATCCCCGACGACCTGCTCGGGCTGACGACTGCGGAGGCGCGGAAGGCCGTCGTCGCGCGGCTCAAGGACGAGGGCTTCCTGATCGCGCATGTCGACAAGGACGGCGTCGAGCACGACGCCGAGCCACGTACGATCCAGACGCCGTACGGCGATCGTTCGGGCGTGGTGATCGAGCCGTGGCTGACCGACCAATGGTATGTCGACGCGAAGACGCTCGCGCAGCCGGCGATCGAGGCCGTGCGTGTGGGGGCGATCAATATCGTTCCGAAGACCTGGGAGAAGACGTTCTTCAACTGGATGGACAACATCCAGCCCTGGTGCGTAAGCCGGCAGCTGTGGTGGGGGCATCGGATACCGGCGTGGTTCGGGCCAAGATTGGCTGATAATGGGCAGATCTCCGTCGAGATTCCCGGTCAGTCTGCCGTCAATTTTCAAACAGAGTACTCGATCTTCGTTGAGGAGTCAGAATCGGCAGCGTTGAAGGCCGCATCAGAGTATTATGGCTGCGAAGCGATAATCGGACGATCTTCGGAAGAGGCGTTCGATGAAGTCTTGATGGCTCCGAGTGAAGGCCGCCCTGTGCGTCCGATCATTTGGCAGGATTCAGACGTGCTCGACACCTGGTTCTCCTCAGCGCTCTGGCCCTTCGCCACGCTCGGCTGGCCCGAGGAGGGTGCCGTTCCCTCTCCCCTCCGGGGAGAGGGCCAGGGTGAGGGGCAGCCAAGCAGCGCAGCGCCCGGTACGGCCCCCCCCCCCCCCCCACACCCCCCCGCGGGGGGGGGCGGGGCCCCCCCCCCCACCCCCCCGCCCCACACACGGGGTGTAAAAAACCCGCCCCCCCCCCCCCCCCCC
>NZ_JAXOJK010000003.1:0-771424 GCF_036663695.1 Sphingomonas sandaracina
CACGCGTTACGCACCCGTGCGCCACTAAGGCCGAAGCCTTCGTTCGACTTGCATGTGTTAGGCATGCCGCCAGCGTTCATTCTGAGCCATGATCAAACTCTCAAGTTTATGTCACCAGCCAATCGCAGTGGAATTCCACGATCAACCAGCTCATCTCAAGGAGCCGCTCTGCACAATATCATTCAGACAATCGCTACAGTCCGAAAACCGCAACAATCATCCATTACATATGGAATATGTGAAGGACATATGAGAACGACTTAGCTTTAAACGATACTCCGGAGCCTTGAGGACCCCAGAAACCGCAAGCCGCCGCCCACATGTCCCTTCATCTTAACCTACAATGTCAAAGAGCCGACAAAAATACCGACACTCGCATAACCCTCCTCTCGGAAAGCTTGGAGCATCTGGTTTTCTGCGACCGCTGCGTCCAGACCCTGGGGTCGTTCGCTGCGGTGACACCCCTCTAGGGGCGTCTGCGATTCGCGTCAAACACAATCTTGCATATTTGTGGCAATTTTCTCCGGCTGGCGCGTTTATGACGCCCTCGATCGGGAATCCCTGGACCGCTAGGATATTGGATATACCGGGAATTTGTACCCGCGACGCCACCTCCTTCCATGCCACAGTTTTAAGGCCTCGCCTTAATTCGTTGTGAAGGGGCATATCGCTACATGCCCGTCCCGATGAACATCTCGACGCCCTCCTCGCTTCCTACCAAGGATGAGCCCTCGCTTGCCGGGCAGGTTCGGAGCGCGCTCATCTGGCGGTCGGGCAGTCAGATCGTGGCGCAGCTGGTGCAATGGAGCGCCACCTTCCTGGTGATCCGCATCCTTGCGCCTGCGGACTATGGCCTGTTCGCGATGTGCCAGGTCATCCTTACCTTCATGGCGATGCTAAACGGCTACGGGCTGGCGAGCGGCCTGATCCAGCAGAAGGAGATCAGCCACCGCGAAGTGCGCCAGTTGTTCGGGATGCTCATCGTCCTGAACGTGGCGCTGGCGATCGCCCAGCTTTCGCTCGCACCGCTTGCCGCCGCCTATTATCGCCAGCCGATCGTCGGCGACATGCTGCGCGTGCAGGCGCTTCTCTACCTGACGACCCCGTTCATCGCCCTGCCCTATGCCTTGCTGTCCCGCGCCATGGATTTCCGCCATCAGGCCAAGGCGAACATCATCGCATCGATAGCGTCGGCCGGCGCGGCCCTTAGCGGTGCGCTGTATGGGCTCGGGGTCTGGACGCTGGTACTCGCGCCGCTCGTGCTGTTCAGCGTGCGCGGCGCGATAATGACTTGGTCGGCGCGTTCGCTCGTGTGGCCGAGCTTCGACTTTCGAGGTGCCGGCACGATCGCGCGCTATGGCGGCGTGATGGCGGCGAGCCAGTTGTTCTGGTTCCTGCAGAGCCAGGCCGACGTGTTCATCGCCGGGCGGAGCTTTTCGCCGCACATGCTCGGCATCTATACGACCAGCCTGTTCCTGACGCAGATCTTCGTCTCGAAGTTCGTCCCCCCGCTGAACGAAGTCGCCTTTTCGGCCTATGCGCGGATGCAGCATGATCCCGACGCGATCGCCCGGGCCTTCGTGCGGGGGGTACGGATGGTGATGATCGTCGCGATGCCGTTCTACATGGGATTGGCGGCGACAGCGGAGCCCCTGGTGCTGACGATGCTGGGCGACAAATGGCGCGAGACCGCCCCGGTGGTGCACCTGCTCGCGCTCGCGATGCCGTTCATGACGTTGCAGGTGTTGTTCACGCCGGCCTCCGATGCGCGGGGTCGCCCCGGGATCGGCGTGCGGAACGGCGCGACCGGCGCGGTCATCCTGGCCACCGCGTTCCTGGTCGGCGTGCATTGGGGCCCCATCGGCCTGGGGGTCGCCTGGATCGTCGCCTATCCGCTCTATCTCTCGATCAGCGCGTGGCGCACGCTGCCGGTGATCGGCGTCCGTGCGCGCGACGTCGGATCCGCTGTCGCAACGCCGGCGCTCGGAGGGATCGCGATGGCGCTGGTGGTCCTGCTGGTCGACCGCAACCTGCCGCCGCTCGACGCGCACTGGCGGCTGGCGATACTCGTGCCGATCGGCGCCGCCGTGTATGCGAGCTGGATGCTCGTCTTCGCGCGCGCCACGATCGACGAGGCCATCGCGATCGCGCGGAAGCGGCCGCTTCCTGCCTGATCCGGGGCCGCTTCATCCAGCCCCCTGCCCCCCATCACCTTACGCCGACTGGATATACTCGCGCATCGCCGCCGCGTCGGCCTCGATCCGGTCGATCCGGTATTTGACGAGATCGCCGATCGACACGAACCCGACCAGCGTATCGCCGTCGATCACCGGCAGATGGCGGATCCGACGCTGCGTCATCAGCGACAGCGCGCCGATCGCCGATTCGGACGGGCCGATCGATTGCACCGCAGTCGTCATCACGTCGCCGATCCGACGCGCCAGCGCCGCTGCGCCGTCTGCCTGAAGACAGTGAATGACGTCGCGTTCGGAGAAGATGCCCGCCACTTGCCCGCCCTCGAGCACGGGCGCCGCGCCGATCCGCTTGTCCGCGAGCAACGCCACCGCGTCCGCCACCGTCGAATCGCGATGAAGCGTAAGGACGTCCCCCGCTCGCTTGCCGCCCAGGATTGCCGCGATCGTCATGTTCGCCTCTCCATCTCCCGCGTCTTCGTAGCGCGTAGATTGAAGAAACCATGTTTGCGCGGCAATGGGAAGCGATGAGCAATCCGCCGCCCGGCCTGGACGACCCGCACTATGCCGCCTTTGCCTGGGCGCGGTTTCGCAGGATCATGGCGTGGATGGTCCTGGCCGCCGCGATCTGCGTAGCCGCGATCATCGCCGCGATGGCGCATATCCAGGGGCCGCTGCATCTGGTGACGATGCTCGCGGTGATCGGCGGCGTCGGCGGATCGGTGATGATGGCGGGCCTGCTGATGGGCCTCGCATTCCTGAGTTCGGGCAGCGGGCACGACGAGGACGTTACCCGGATCGACTGAGGGGGCGGCAAGCCGGGGCTAAAATCGCGCACTGTCTTCCCCCTCCCGCTCGCGGGAAGGGCCGGGGGTGGGCACGCGGTCTCGACCAGTGCGGACGTGGATAGCGCGAGCCCCCCAGCCCCCTCCCCGCGAGCGGGTGTGGAGGCGATTAGCCACCCACCCCTGCTGAAACACCCCCGCTGACGAAAAAGGCCGGCACCGCACTAGGCGGTACCGGCCTTTTCAATCCTCGGACCGACGTCGGCGCGAGGCTCAGCCAGCCTGGACTTCGTCCGGTACCGCGCGAACGCGGCGGCGGCGGGGCTTTTCCTCCGCAGCGGCGTCGGCTGGAGCGGCGGCGGCTTCGGGTGCTGGCGCCGGCGATGGTGCAGGGGCGACCGTTGCCGAGATGCCGAGCGACGGCGGCAGGCGATCCGCGTCGAACGCGGTCGGTGCGTGCTCGTCCTGCCCGCCCTGATCCCGTGCGCCCTGATCCTGCGCGACGGGTGCGTCGAGGCTGCGATCGCGGCGCGGGCGACCGCGACGGCGGGGTTGCTCCTCGGTCGCGGCGACGGGCATCGTCGTCTCGACGGCTTCGTTCGGCTGGGCCGCCTGCTCGGCGGATTCGGTTACCGAACGGACCGCGTCCGCTTCCGAATCCTGGTTGGCGTTGGCGACCGGTGCGCTCACGCGGGGTGTGCGGCGGACCGTCTCGCGCTGCGGCGTGTCGCGGTACTCGCTGCGGGGCTCGCGGACCTGCTCGTCGCGGGGCTGCGTCTCGCGCTGCTGGGTCTCACGCGCCTGCGCTTCGCGAGCCTGACCCTGCTCTTCGCCGGTGCGGTCGTCGCGCGGCTGGGCATCACGCGGGGTGTTGCGCTGGTTACGCGAGTTGTCGCCACGGACGCGGTCGTCGCGCTGACCTTCGTTACGCGGCTGCGCCTCGTTGCGCTGGCCCTCGTTGCGCTGACCGTCATAGCGGTTGTTCTCGTACCGGGGACGCTCTTCGCGCTGCGGACGATCGTCACGCTGAGGGCGGTCCTCGCGGTTCTGGTTGTCGCGAGTCTGGCCTTCGCGGTTCTGGCGGGGCGCGTTCTGGTACTGGCCGTTCTGCTGGCCACCATTCTCGCCACGGTTCTGCTCAGCCGAAGCCTGGCCACCCTGCTGCTCGCCCGAGCGGATCGGTTCGCCCTCGTCGCCGTAATCGTCGTCCCCGTCGAGATCGAAAGGCTGCTGGCGACGCGGCTGCTGCTGCGCCTGCGGCTGGCTCTCTTCGAAGCGGGCGCGGGTTTCGCTCAGGACGCGGAAATAATGATCCGCGAACTGGAGGTAATATTCGATGTTGACGCGGTCGCCTTGCTGCTGCGCGTCGCGCGCGAGGTTCTTGTACTTCTCGTACAGCTGGCTCGCGTTGCCGCGCGCGCGGCTGTCGATGCGGTTGCCGGTATCGCGACCACCCTGGCCGCCACCGCCACCTTGGCGTTGACCGCCACCACTACCGCCGCCGCCATTATTATTGTTGCCACGACCGCGACGGCGGCCGGCTTGCCGGTTGTTGATCAAGCTTGTGTCCTCAGTCGTCGAACCAAAATCTGGTCGTGCTCCGAAATGCGGTGCAAACCCCCGTCGCGCACCGACGATCTATACGAGATCGGTGCGTCGAACTTGCCAGGGCCGCCGGACTGCAGCGACCTCAAAGCGAAGGATGCGGGTCAACGCTCAAAACCGACCATGATGTCGAGATTGCGTGCCCCTGCACGCGTGATAGCGGCCGGAAGGGGCCTACTACAAGCGAAATGTGGGGTTTAGCCCCATATTGTTCACGTCGTGGCGTCTTTGGTAGCGACCAGCGCGCGCGCGTTGCCGCCATAGTCGTGGTGGAGCGCAACGTGCAGGCCTTGCGCTTCGAGGAGCGCGGTGACGGGGGCGGCTTGGGTCGAGCCGATCTCGATCACCGCTGCGCCGCCGGGGGCGATCAGCGCGGGGAGTTGCTCGGCGAGGATGCGGTAGTCGTCGAGGCCGTCGGTGCCGGCGAAGAGTGCGGCATGGGGTTCGTGGTTATGGACTTCGGCTGGCAGGCGTTCGTCGGTGGCGATGTAGGGCGGGTTGGCGAGGATCAGGTCGAACTGGCCGGCGATCGCGCTGGCCCAGCTTCCGTGGATGAAGCGGGCGCGGTCGGCCATGCCGAGGGTTGCGGCGTTGGCGCGGGCGTAGGCGAGCGCTTGGGGGGAATAGTCTACGCCGAGGCCTTGCGCGGGCCATTCGTCGAGCGCGGCGAGGAGTAGCGTGCCGGGTCCGGTGCCGAGGTCGAGTATCGTTGCGGGGGCGCGGCCGGCGAAGTGCGTTTGGGCGGCGATCAGGAGCGTTTCGCTGTCGGCGCGGGGGACGAGTGCGCCGGGGCCGACGGCGAGGTCGATCGACCAGAAGCCGCGGGTGCCGGTGATGTAGGCGATCGGCTCGTGGTTGAGACGGCGTTCGACGAGCGCGGCGAAGGTGTCGGGGACGGCGTGGCGATCCGGGTCGAGGAGGATCGCGTTACGCTCGACGCCAAGTGCGTGCGCCATCAGGAGTTCCGCGTCGAGGCGCGGGGTGGCGGAGAACGCGAACTGCCCAGCGGCGGTGGCGAGCGCTGTCCTTACCCCCCCGCCCGCTTGCGGGAGGGGGTTGGGGGGTGGGCACGCGCTCACCGCGGATGCACCGGCTGCGAAGTTTCGACAGACCAGAGCGACCCGCCCGTCTGGAACCAGCCGCGAGCCCACCCCCCGGCCCCCTCCCGCTTGCGGGAGGGGGGGAAGTAGGAACGCTCAGCCATCAAGCTGCGCCAGGCGGTCCGCTTCGTCCTGCGCGACCAGCGCGCCGATCAGTTCGTCCATCTCGCCTGCGACGATCTCCGGCAGGCGGTGCAGCGTCAGGTTGATGCGGTGATCGGTGACGCGGCCTTGCGGGAAGTTGTACGTGCGGATCCGTTCAGACCGGTCACCCGAGCCGACCATCGACTTACGCGCCCCTGCCCGCTCGGCATGCAACCGATCACGCTCCGCCTCGTACAGCCGGGTCCTGAGCACGCGCAAAGCCTTGGCCTTGTTCTTGTGCTGCGACTTCTCGTCCTGCTGGATCACGGTCAAGCCGGTCGGGATGTGGACGATCCGCACGGCGGAGTCGGTCGTGTTGACCGACTGCCCCCCCGGCCCCGACGAGCGATAGACGTCGATGCGCAGGTCCTTGTCGTCGATCTTGACGTCGACCTCCTCCGCCTCGGGCAGCACCGCGACGGTCGCCGCCGAGGTGTGGATCCGGCCGCCGGCCTCGGTCGTCGGCACGCGCTGGACGCGGTGCACCCCGCTCTCGAACTTCAACTTGGCGAACACGCCCTGGCCGGTGACACTGGCGACGACTTCCTTGAAGCCGCCCGCATCGGACGACGAGCCGGAGATCATCTCGACCCGCCAGCCCTGCGATTCGGCATAGCGCTGGTACATCCGGAACAGGTCGCCCGCGAACAGCGCCGCTTCGTCGCCGCCGGTGCCGGCGCGGACTTCGAGCATCGCCGAGCGCTCGTCCGCGGAATCGCGCGGCAACAGCGCGAGCGCGAGTTTGCGGTCCGCGGTCTCGAGCAGCGTGCGGTTCTCGTGCAGTTCGTCCGACGCCATCGCGCGGAGTTCGTCGTCGGCATCCTCGGCCATGAACGCGAGGCTTTCGGCCTCCTGCCGCAGCCGGCGCACCTCGGTGGCGGCTTGGGCGACGGGTTCGAGCTCGGCATATTCCTTCGACACCGCGACGAAGCGGTCGGAGGGGAGATCGCCGGTCGACATCAGCGCCTGGAGCTCGTCACGCCGCGCCTCGATCGCGCGGATGCGGTCGGGGGATATTTGGGTCATGCGAAAACGCCCTCCCCCGCCGTCATCCCAGCGAACGCTGGGATCCAGAGTAACGTAGTGCAGCATTTGTGGCTCTGGATCCCAGCGTTCGCTGGGATGACGGCGGGGGTCAACGCAACGCCTCCGCCAGATCGGCAAATGCGACTTCGGCCTGCGTGCCTGCACCAAGTGTCTTCACCGCGGCGACACCTTTCGCCAGTTCATCGTCGCCGATGATGATCGCGAACCGGGCGCCAAGCGCATCCGCCTTCGCCATCCGCGCCTTCATCTTGCCCTTGTAGGCCATCTCGACCGCCACGCCCGCGCGCCGGAGATCCGCGACGATCCCGGTTGCGCGCGTTTCGGCATCAGCGCCCATCGGCACGACGACCGCGTCGATCGTTGGCGCCGCCGGCTCGTCCAGCAGCATCGCCAGACGCTCGACACCCGCGGCCCAGCCCACGCCCGCCGTCTCGGGCCCGCCGAGCGACCCGATCAACCCGTCATACCGGCCGCCGGCTAGGACCGTCCCCTGTGCACCCAGCTTGTCGGTCACGAACTCGAAGGCGGTGTGGCGGTAGTAATCGAGGCCGCGGACCAGCCGTGCGTTGCGCTCCCACGCGACGCCCGCCGCATCGAGCCCGGCGGTCACCGCTTCGAAGAACGCGCGCGCCTCGGGGGTCAGATACGCGTCGATATCGGGCGCGCTGTCGGCGATCGGGCGGTCGCGCGGGTCCTTCGAGTCGAGGATCCGCATCGGGTTCTTTTCGAGCCGGGTCAGGCTGTCCTCGGACAGTTCGCCGCGGTGCGCCTCGAAATGCGCGACCAGCGCCTCGCGCCACGCATCGCGCGTCGCGGCGTCGCCCAGCGTGTTGAGCTGCAACGTCACGCCCTCGGAAATGCCGAGTTCGCGCAGCAACTGGTCCGCCAGCACGAGCAGTTCGACGTCCGCCGCCGGCTCGGCCGCACCGATCACCTCGGCATCGATCTGGTGGAACTGCCGGAAGCGGCCCTTTTGCGGGCGTTCGTAGCGAAACACTGGTCCGCTGGTGGTGAGCTTCAGCGGCGCGAATTGCTGCCAGCCTTCGGTCAGATAGGCGCGCGCGATACCGGCGGTGAACTCGGGGCGGAGCGTCAGCGAATCCCCGCCGCGATCCTCGAACGTGTACATCTCCTTGGACACGACGTCGGTTGTCTCGCCGAGCGAGCGCGCGAACACCGCCGTGGACTCGAACACCGGGATATCGACGCGCTGGAAGCAATACAGCGCCCGCACGCGCTCGAACGTCGACAGGACATGTGCGAACCGGCGCTGTTCGTCACCGAAAATGTCCTGGGTGCCGCGGATACGACGCGGAGTTTCAATTTTTGCCATGATGCGCGCGTATCTAGGCGACGTCCCCGCGAAGCGCTAGCGCTGTGGCATGACTGAGAAAGCCAGATATTGGGGCCTCGGCCAACGCGTCGCCCCGCCGCGCTTCATCCTGTTCGCGCTGGTCTTCGTGATCGGCCTGGTGGCGCTGATCCCGCCGCTGGGCCTGGGACGCGGAACGATGACCGCGTTCGACATCGCCGCGGTCGTGTTCCTGATCGCGGTCTCGACGCTGTTCCGCAATGGCAGCGCCGAGCGCATGCGCCGCGCCGCCGACGAGAACGACGCCAACCGCGCGGTGCTGCTCGGGTTCAGCGGCACGATCATGCTGGTGATTCTGGTCGCCGTCGCCAAGGAACTGCAGGGCAAGAACGACGCGGTCGGAATCGCGCTGACGATCGCGACGCTGGCGCTCGCGTGGCTGTTCTCGAACATGATCTACACGCTGCACTACGCGCATCTCTATTACATCGACGATCCGGACGGGAAGGACGCGAAGGGCCTCGACTTCCCGAACTGCGACGAGCCCGATTACTGGGACTTCGCGTATTTCGCGTTCACGCTGGGGATGACGTTCCAGACGTCGGACGTCGAGATCACCTCGCGCCGGGTGCGAAAGGCTGCACTCGGGCAGTGCATGGCGGCCTTCGTGTTCAACATTGGCGTGCTGGCGTTTACGATCAACGTGCTTGGGAGCGGCTGAGCTCTCCCCCGTCGTCATCCTGACGAAAGTCAGGACCCAGGGTTACTGGCGTTGCACTGCGTGGCTCTGGGTCCTGACTTTCGTCAGGATGACGGGAAGGGGTTTGGCGAGCGCAGGGCCCCGAACTTCCCCCGGCAAAGGACTGGACGGCTGCCCTTTCCGACGATTACACCTTGTGACATCGTCTCTCAGCCGGAAGGCCCTTCCTTGATCCGCAAACTTATCGTCGCGTCCCTGCTCGCGTCTGCCGTTCCTGCAATCGCGCAAGTCCCCGCCGGCAATACCGCGCCGCAGCCGGTGCCGTTCGTCGACACCATCCCCGACGCGGTCGACACGCCCTATCCGGGCACACTGCTGCTCGACGTCGATGCGACCGATACCGAGCGTGGCATCTTCCGCGTGAAGCAGACGATCCCGGCCAAGGCTGGGCCTATGGCGCTGCTCTACCCGAAGTGGCTGCCCGGCGCGCATTCCCCGCGTGGCGAGATCGAGAAGCTCGCCGGCCTCGTGATCCGCGCCAACGGGAAGGTCGTGCCCTGGACGCGCGACCCGGTCGACGTGTTCGCCTTCCATATCGACGTGCCGACCGGCGCCAAGACGCTGGTCGCGGAATTCCAGTTCATCTCCGCGACCAAACCCGACCAGGGCCGCGTAGTGATGACGCCGACGATGGTCAGCCTCGAACCCAACCTCGTCAGCCTGTACCCGGCCGGCTATTTCACGCGTCAGATTCCGATCAAGATGACCGTCACCTATCCGACCGGCTGGACCGCAGCGGGTGCGGTGCCGGCGAAGGTGTCGGGCTCGACCTACAGCTACGACACGACGAACTACGAGATCCTCGTCGATTCGCCGACGCTGGCGGGCAAGTACGGCAAGGTCTGGCCGCTCAGCCCCCGCGTGGATCTCAACGTCTTCGCCGACAGCCCCGACCAGCTCGCCGCCAAGCCCGAGCAGATCGACGCGCACAAGCGCCTCGTCGATCAGGCGGTGAAGACCTTCGGCGCGCAGCATTACGATCATTACGAGTTCCTGCTGTCGATCACCGATCAGCTCGGCGGCATCGGCCTCGAGCATCACCGCAGTTCCGAGAACGGCGTGAAACCCGGCTATTTCACCGAGTGGGACACGGGGGCCGCCGCGCGCAACCTGCTGCCGCACGAGTACACGCATAGCTGGGACGGCAAGTTCCGCCGCGGCGCCGATCTGTGGACGCCCGACTTCCGCACGCCGATGCGCGATTCGCTGCTGTGGGTGTACGAAGGGCAGACGCAGTTCTGGGGCTATGTGCTCCAGGCGCGGTCGGGGCTGGTCAGCAAGCAGGATACGCTCGACGGCTATGCCTCGATCCTCGGCGTCTACGACAGCGCAAAGGGTCGCGAATGGCGCCCGCTGATCGATACCACCAACGATCCGGTGATCTCGGCGCGGAAACCAAAGGGCTGGACCAGTTGGCAGCGCTCGGAGGATTACTACAACGAGGGCCTGATGGTCTGGATGGAGGTCGACGCGATGCTCCGCCAGAAGTCGGGCGGCACCAAGTCGATCGACGACTTCGCGAAAGCCTTCTTCGGCGTCCGCGACGGCGATTACGGCGAACTGACCTACACCTTCGCCGACGTCGCCAGGACGCTGAACGGCATCGTCCCCTATGACTGGGCGACGTTCCTCAACACCCGCCTGACCGAGACGGGCAAGCCCGCGCCGATCAACGGCTTTGCAATGAACGGCTACAAGCTGGTCTATGGCCCCGAACAGAGCCCGTATCTGAAGCAGGCCGAGAAGACCCGCGGCACCGATGTCAGCTATTCGCTCGGGCTGGTGATCAACAAGGACGGCGTCGTGACTTCGTCGATCTGGGATAGCCCCGCGTTCAAGGCGGGCCTCGACGTCGGCACCGAAATCGAGGCGGTCAACAGCGAGGCATACTCGTCGGACCGGATCAAGGCGGCGATCCTCGCGGCCCAGGGTACGAAGCTGCCGATTCGCCTGACGGTCAAGAACAACGACCGATTCCGGGACATCACGCTCGATTACCATGACGGGCCGCGCTATCCGCGCCTCCAGAAGGTCGGTACAGGGGAAGGCGGGCTCGACAGGCTGCTGACGCCGCGTTGAGCCTTTGAAATCTACCGGTGCCGGTCGCTCCCCAGACGAGGAGCGCCGGCACCGTCATATCGAAAGGACCGCCATGCGTATCGATCTCATCCCGACCGGCAAGAACCCGCCCGAGGACCTGAACGTCATCATCGAAGTGCCGACCGGCGGCGAGCCGGTGAAGTACGAGTTCGACAAGGCCTCGGGCGCGCTGTTCGTCGATCGCATCCTGCACACGCCGATGCGCTATCCGGCGAACTACGGCTTCGTGCCGCACACGCTCAGCCCCGATGGTGATCCGCTCGACGCACTGGTGATCGCGCGCTCGCCGTTCATCCCGGGCTGCGTCGTCCGCTGCCGCCCGATCGCGGTGCTGAACCTCGAGGACGAGGCCGGCGGTGACGAGAAGCTTGTCTGCGTACCGGTCGACGCCGTGTTCCCCTATTACGCCAATATCGGCGAGCGCGCCGACATGCCCGAGATCGTGTTCGAGCAGATCGAGCATTTCTTCACGCACTATAAGGATTTGGAGAAGACGAAGTGGGTCCGCGTCGGCAAGTGGGGCGACGCCGAGGAGGCCAAGCGCATCACGATCGAGGCGATCGAGCGTTATGAAGCGGAGAAGGCCAAGGGCGAAGAGCCGATGAACGCGGACAACGCCGCAGGGCGGTAAGCGCCGCCGTTACGCAGGCCTCGTCACCCCGGACTTGTTCCGCGGTCCACCGTTCCGCACGATCGAAACCATCGAGTGTGCGGAGCGGTGGATGCCAACAAGTCCGGCATGACGATAGGGCTACCGCCCCGCCAACCGAACCAGCGCAGCGCCGGACATCCGCTGGATCGTCCAGTCCTCCATCCCGACCGCGCCGACCTTGCGGTAGAACGCGATCGCGTCGGCATTCCAGTCGAGCACCGACCATTCGAACCGCGCACAGCTGCGATCGAGCGCCACGCCGGCCAGATGTGACAGAAGCGCAGCGCCGACCCCCTGCCCGCGTGCTTCCGGTGTCACGTACAGGTCCTCGAGATACAGCCCGCGCTTGCCCGTCCAGGTCGAGAAATTGTGGAAGAACAGCGCGAACCCCAGCGGACCGTTCGCGGTCTCCGCGATCAGAGCCTCCGCTGCCGGCTTTTCCCCGAACAACGCCTCTTCCAGCGTCGCCTCGGTCGCCTCGACCGCATCCGGTTCGCGCTCGAACGCGGCGAGTTCGCGGACGAAGCGCAGGATCGTACCGACATCGGCGCGGGTGGCGGAACGGATATGGGTCATGCACTGGCCTCGATCGAACTCTGCGCGATGTCACGCCGCCGCGCCGCGTACAGGCACGCGACGACGATGATCGCCGCGCCCGCCAGCGTGAACGCCGATACCCGCTCGCCGAACACCAGGTAACCCAGCGCGGCCGCATAGACGAACGACGTGTATTCGGTGGTCGCCAGGAACCCGGTATCGCCATGCGCATACGCCCAGCCGAGCAGCCACAGCGATGCGGTCGCGAGCCCGGCGGCCAGCACGAGCTTGGGCCACTGCGCCGCCTCGGGCATCACCGCCAGCCAAGGCGCTGCCAGCGCCAGCGTCGCGGTGATGACGAGCGCCTGGAAGAACGCGATCTCCCCCGGCCGCGCCGCTTGGCTCTGCAGTCGGGCGATTACCAGGTTGATCGCATACAGCACCGCCGACCCGAGTACCGCCAGCGCGCCGTGAAACGTCTCCGGCCCCGCGACGCCGCGCCCCTGCCCGATCATGACCACCAGCACGCCGGCCAGCGCCGCGATCGACGCGACGACCGCCTTGCGCCCCACCCGCTCGCCCAGCGTCACCGCACCGAGCAGCAGCGCCAGGATCGGCGCGATGTAGGTGAGCGAAATCGCCTGCGCCATCGGCACGCGTGCCAGCCCCCAGAAGAACAGCACCGCCATCGCCGTCGTCACCAACCCGCGCGCCAGATGCAGCTTCAGCGCGCGCCCGCTCGGCCGCCCGCTGTTCCCGAGCTTCCACGCGACCGCGCCAAGGCCGACGCTGATCATCTGCCGCCAGAGCAGCGCGTTGTAGACGCCGATCGCCAGGACGAGCGACTTCATCACCGCATCCATCATGGAGAACAGGCCTATGCCCAGCGCGGCGATCGCGAAGGCCAACGCTGGAGAAACGACGCGCGATGTCATCGGAACAGGCGGATGTCAGGCGCGATCGGCTGCGGCACCGATCCGCGCCAGTCGCAGCAATTCGGGAAGCGCCGTCCTGACGGCCGCAATCAACGCCGCGTTGTCCAGCGACCGCCCATCAGCGGGAACGACATAATCGTGATGCTGGATGGAGGTCGCAGCGACAACGCCGTGATAGGTCGAGCCCGATAGATCGTCGTTATCACCCGACGTGTTGGGCTTCGTCGCGACAGCCGTCGCGCACGTTGCGTTGTCGTCATCCATCGCCCGCACGTACCAAGGACCGGGCGTCGCGGCCCGATCCAACGCGGTCAGTGCATCGAGATCGGCGGTCGTCATCATGCGTATCCCATACGCCGCATCGAACCGGCACGCCATCGCCGCACGTTGCTCAAAGGGATCGACATTCGATTTGTCGATCCCTTCCCGCCAGGGGGGTGGTGCCAAATGCGACGGAGGCGGCGGAGCGAGATGACGGTCATCCCACCGCCCCCTCCGTCGGGCTATGCCTGCCCATTCAAGGGAGAGGATCGGCCAACTTCGCCGATCGTGGATGTCGATCCGCACGGATGCGGTTCCCCCGCGAAGGCGGGGGTCCAGGAGCCGCAACCGTCATCGCCTGCTACCCTGGGCTCCCGCCTTCGCGGCAGAACGAGAAGAGCATGCGCCCGATCTCTCGTCATCCTGACGAAAGTCAGGATCCAGAGCCATTGAGGTCGGTGTTCGTTACCCTGGATCCTGACTTTCGTCAGGATGACGGGGCGTGGTGGTAACCCGCTACTCCGCCGCCACCGGCACCGGCACCGGCACCAGCGCCGCCATCGCCTCGTCCGCAGCGTCGATCTCCGCGGCCTTCGCCTCGACCAGCCGGACGATGTGGTCGACCATGTCGGCATCCTGGACGTGGTGGTCGGTTACCCCCGACAAATACACCATATGCTTGCCGTTGCCGCCGCCGGTAATGCCGATATCGGTCTCGCGCGCTTCGCCGGGGCCATTCACCACGCAGCCGAGCACGGACAACGACATCGGCGTGCGGATATGCTGCAACCGCTCTTCCAGCGCCTGCACCGTGCGGATCACGTCGAACCCCTGCCGCGCGCACGACGGGCACGACACGACGCGGACGCCGCGGTTGCGGATGCCGAGCGCCTTGAGGATCTCGAACCCGACGCGGACTTCCTCTTCGGGCTCGGCCGAGAGCGACACGCGGATGGTGTCGCCGATGCCGTACCAGAGCAGGCTGCCCATCCCGATCGCCGACTTCACCGTGCCGCCAACGAACCCGCCCGCCTCGGTGATGCCGAGATGCAGCGGACAATCGACCTGTTCGGCAAGCTGCTGGTACGCCGCGACCGCGAGGAACAGATCGGACGCCTTCACCGCGACCTTGAACTCGTGAAAGTCATGGTCCTGCAACAGCTTGATATGATCGAGCGCCGACTCGACCAGCGCGTCGGGGCAAGGCTCGCCGTATTTCTCGAGCAAATGCCGCTCCAGCGAACCGCCGTTGACGCCGATCCGGATCGCGCAGCCATTCGACTTCGCCGCGTCGACCACTTCCTTCACCCGCGCCGCCGAGCCGATATTGCCCGGATTGATCCGCAGGCAGGCCGCGCCCGCGTCGGCGGCTTCGAGCGCGCGTTTATAGTGGAAATGGATGTCCGCGACGATCGGCACGCGGCTCGCGCGAACGATCTGCTTCAGCGCGGTAGTCGATTCGACGTCGGGGCAGCTCACGCGAATGATGTCGACACCCGCGTCTTCGCAACGCCGAATCTGGTCGACCGTCGCCCGCACGTCGTCGGTCGGCGTGTTGGTCATCGTCTGCACCGTGACAGGAGCGTCACCGCCGACGGGGACGTTGCCGACCATGATCTGGCGGCTCTTGCGGCGGGTGATATCGCGCCAGGGACGAAGGGACATGAAGATTCCTCGTGGGTTCACCGCCTCATATAGCGTGGCAGGCGGCGGAACGGAACATCGCTGGCGGGCAGGGCGAACGTCGGCCATAGCTGCGCGTGCCAAACACGATCCTATACGGAGCCACGTCGATGACGCTTTCCCTTTACGATGCGACGATCCCCTCGAACCTCCAGATCCTGCGCGCGGTCGATGCGCTGCTCGACAAGGCCGAGGCGTTCGCCGCCGAGAAGAGGATGGAGCCGGCCGGGCTGATCGATGCGAAGCTCGCCGACGACATGCTGCCGCTCGGCTATCAGGTGAAGTCGTGCGCCGCACATTCGGTGGGCGGGATCGAGGGCGTCCGCGGCGGCACCTTCTCGCCCGACCGGTCAGCCTGGCCGACCGACTTCGCCGGGTTGCACGCCATCCTGCGCGACGCCATCGCGACGTTGGAAGCGATCGACCGGGAGGAGTTCGACACGCTGGCGGACAGCGACACCAAGTTCGAGTTCGGCACGTTCGTCATGCCGTTCACCGGCGCGAACTTCCTGCTGTCGTTCTCGCAGCCGAACTTCTATTTCCATGCCACCACCGCCTACGCGATCCTGCGCGCGCAGGGGCTGCAGATCGGCAAGCGGGACTTCCTCGGCACGCCGCGCATGAAGGCGTGAACCGACGCGGGGAACGGCCCAGCCGGCCTGCGCTTGCGGCGATGCCACCCGCCCCGTAGGGCCACGCGATGACCCGGCATTACGGCATGGACTGGCTGCGGATCGGCGCGTTCGCGCTGCTGATCCTCTACCATATCGGCATGGTCTTCGTGCCGTGGAACTTCCATGTGAAGTCGCTCCACGTCGAGGACTGGGTGCGCCTGCCGATGCTGGCGAGCAACGCGTGGCGGCTGACGTTGCTGTTCGTCGTCTCGGGCTATGCCAGCCGCGCGCTGCTGAACCGGTCGAGCGGCACGGCGAGGTTCTTCGCCAACCGCTGCTACCGCCTGCTCGTGCCGCTGCTGTTCGGCGTGGCGGTGATCGTCCCGCCGCAGCCCTGGGTCGAGCTGGTCACCAAGCATGCCTATGCCGGCAGCTATCTGACTTTCTGGAGCCATGACTATTTCCGGTTCGGCAAGCTGGCCGGGCTGTCGCTGCCGACCTGGAACCACCTCTGGTTCGTCGTCTATCTCTGGGTCTACACGAGCGTTTTGACGCTGGGGCTGGTCGTCGTCCGCGGCCAGTGGCTGCAACGCGCATTCGACTGGATCTTTGCGGGCCCATTTCTCAAGGGTGTCGCGGTACTGGTCCTGCCGGTCGCGTGGCTCGTCTTCGTCCACGCCTGGTGGTTCCAGATGGCCGCCGAGAGCCAGGCCCTGTTCGGCGACTGGGTCGCGCACGTCACCTATTTCCCCGCCTTCCTGTTCGGCTTCGGCCTTGCCCGGTCCGAGCCCGCGATGGCGGCGATCGCACGCTGGTGGAAGGTCGGCGCAGGCGCCGCAGTGCTCGGCTATGTCGCAATCATCGGCGTCGAACTGGAATGGCCCGGCGACATCGTCGCGCCGCGCTGGATCTATCCCGGCTACGGCGTCGCCCATGCGCTCGAGCAATGGGGTGCGATCGTCGCGCTGATCGGGATCGCCGAGCGCCACTGGAACCGCGACCATCGCTGGCGCCCGGTGCTGACCGAGGCGGTGTTCCCGTTCTACCTGATCCACCAGACGATCATCGTCCTCGTCATGTACGCGCTGCTTCCCGCAGGCTTGCCGGGTTGGGCGGAGTTCGCGTGCCTGCTCGGCGCGACGGTGATCGGCTGCGTCGCCTTCTACCTGATCGGTCGCAGCATCGTGCCGCTCCGCCCCCTTATCGGCCTTCGCGCCCTTCCTTCGAAAGATTCAGCATGACCTGGACCCTCGTCATCCACGGCGGCGCCGGCAAACTCGACAGCGAGATGGTCTCGCCCAAGCAGGAGGCGGGCGCGCGGGCCGGGCTGTCGCGTGCGCTCGACGCAGGGTCTAAGGTGCTGGCAGACGGCGGCAGCGCGCTCGACGCGGTCGAAGCCACGGTGCGCGTGCTGGAGGACGACCCGCACTTCAATTCGGGGCGCGGGGCGGTCTTCACGCATGACGGCACGCTGGAGCTGGACGCCGCAATCATGGACGGCCGTACGCGGGCGGCAGGGGCGGTGGCCGCAGCCACGACGACCCGAAACCCCGTTGGCCTCGCCCGCGCGATTCTCGACGATGGACGCCACGTGTTTCTGGCCGGCAAGGGAGCCGACGCGTTCTCGCGCGATCGTGAATTGCCGCAGGCAGACGCCGCGTGGTTCGCCACCGACGAACGCCGCCGGCAATTCGCCGAGTTCCAGGCCGATGGCGGCGGTTTCGACGTCGACATGAAATACGGCACGGTCGGCGCGGTCGCGTGCGACACGCATGGCCATGTCGCCGCCGCCACCTCGACCGGCGGCGTCACCGGCAAGCGCTGGGGCCGGATCGGCGATACGCCGGTGATCGGCGCAGGGACCTTCGCCGACGACCGGGCGTGCGCCGTGTCCTGCACCGGCTCGGGCGAGTTCTTCCTCCGCGTCGGCGTCGGCCATGAGATCGCCGCGCGCGTCCGCCTGTCGGGCGAGTCGCTGCAAGTCGCCGCCGACGCCGTCCTTGCCGAAGTGAAGGCGCTCGGCGGCACCGGCGGGGTGATCGTCGCGGGGCCGGACGGCGACATGGCGTGGGGCTTCAACACCGTCGGCATGTACCGCGGACGCGCGTCGTCCGAGGGTAGCCGGACCGTCGCGATCTACGCTAACGAGCCGGCATGAAGCGCTTTCTCCTCGCTGCGATAGCCTCGCTCGGCCTCGCCTCCCCCGCCACCGCGTTCTGGGAGTATGGCCACCAGACCGTCGCGCAGATCGCCTATGCCAATGTCACACCGAAGACCAAGGTCGCGATCCGGCGACTGCTCGCGCAACAGGCGTTGCTGGACACGCCCGAATGCCCGGCGGGCACGATCGAAGAAGCGAGCGTCTGGGCGGACTGCATCAAGCCGCTGAAGACCGCCGACGGCACGTCGCGCTTCGGGTTCGCGTATAGCTGGCACTACCAGAACGCCGACGTCTGCGCGCCGTTCGACCTGACGCCCGCGTGCAAGAACGGCGACTGCGTCTCCGCGCAGATCGATCGCGACGTGAAATTGCTGCGCGATCGCACCACGTCGCCGAAGGATCGCGTCCAGGCGCTGGCGTTCCTGATCCACTTCGTCGGCGATCTCCACCAGCCGCTCCACGCCGGCGACCGCCACGACAAGGGCGGCAACGACGTGAAGGCGGATTACGGGATCTACGGCCCGGCGCGGTTCAACCTGCATTCGATCTGGGACGGCCCGCTGGCCGAGCGTGCGATCTCGACGCCGCCGTCGCTGGTACGGCGGTATCCGGCGGCCGAGCGGGCGAAGATCGGCGCGGGGACGGTGATCGACTGGAGCCGCGAGTCGTGGGAAGCCTCGCATACGGCGTATGCGGCGGCGCTGGGGGGCGACGCGTGTGGTGCGGTGCCAGCGCGGGTGAAGATGGATGAGGCGACGATCACGAAGATGGTGCCCGTGTCGCGCGAGGAAGTCCGCCGTGGCGGGATCCGCTTGGCGAAACTGCTCGACAAGGCCTTAGGCTGACCCATCTCGTGAAGGTGAGTGCGTCGCACGACCCTTCAAAATACCGTCATCCTGACGAAAGTCAGGATCCAGAGTAACGGGCGTTGTCCATCTTGGCTCTGGATCCTGACTTTCGTCAGGATGACGGGCTATGTGCGGCGCGTGCTGGCGTCCGATTGTCTTCCGAGCACGCGCTGCAATCGTCTTAGTTCAGCACGACCGTGACTGCGCGGCGGTTCGCCGCCCAGCTCTGGTCGTCCGAGCCCATCGCCACCGGGCGCTCCTTGCCGTAGCTGATCGTCGTCATGCGCGACGACGACACGCCCTTCGCCGCAAGGTAGTTCTTCGTCGCGTTCGCACGTCGATCGCCGAGCGCGAGGTTGTATTCGCGCGTGCCACGCTCGTCGGCATGGCCTTCGATCGTGATGCGCTGGTTCGGGAACTTCGCGAGCCACTGCGCCTGGCTGTCGAGGATCGCGCGGGCGGTCGGATCGATGTCGTACATGTCGAGACCGAAATTCACCGTGTTCGAGCTGACCGAGCGCTGGAAGTCGGCATCCGACCCCGGCACGATCGCGCCGCCGACATTGCCGCCGTTCTGGCCTGCATTCGGATCGACCGGCGCATTGTTGTCGACCGGTGCCGGCGGCAACACGGCGGGACGCTTCTTTGCGCAGCCCGACACGGCGATCAGCGCGGTACATGCAAGCAAGATGTTGGAAAGCTTCGACATAGATAGTCTCCCGTAGAAATCACGTTTCCCGTAGCAGTTCCCATAGCAGCTTTACGGCCGCAGCGGGCCCCATGCCGGATCCGACCCGTCGAGCGGCGTCGGAATCTTGCGCTCGTTGACGCCAGTCAGGTCGACCGACCAGAGGTCCGCCTTGCCGCCGCTGCCGCGCCCCGAGCGATAGAAGTTGATCACGCGCCCGTTCGGCGACCAGCTCGGCCCCTCGTCCTGCCAGTCGTTGGTCAGCAATTTCTCGCCGCCGCCGCTCGGGCTCATGATGCCGATCCGGAAGCCGCCGCCGAGCTTGGTGAACGCGATCAGGTCGCCGCGCGGGCTCCACACCGGCGTCGCATACCGCCCGCCGCCGAAGCTGATCCGCTGCTGGTTCGACCCGTCCGCGTTCATCACGTAAATTTGCTGCCCACCCGAGCGATCGCTCTCGAACACGATACGCGAGCCGTCCGGCGAATAGCTGCCGCCGGTATCGATCCCCGGCGAGTTCGTCAGCCGCTGCGGCGTGCCCCCTTGCGACGACACGCGGTAGACATCGGTATTCCCACCCTGCGCCATCGAGAACAGGATGTTGCGACCGTCCGGCGAGAAGCGCGGCGCAAACGTCAGGTTCGCGTTCGCCACCACTAGCCGCTGCTTGCCCGAGCCGATGTCGTAGACATAGATCGCGGGGCGATTGTTGAGATAGCTCATATAGACGATCGACTGCTGGTTCGGCGCAAAGCGCGGCGTCAGCACGATCGACTGGCCGTTGGTCAGGAAGCGGTGATTGGCGCCGTCCTGATCCATGATCGCGAGCCGCTTGATGCGGCGGCCTTTGGGGCCGGTTTCGGATACGTAGACGACGCGGCTGTCGAAATACGCGCCCTCGCCGGTCAGCCGGGTGTAGACCATGTCGGCGCATTTATGCCCCGCACGACGCCAGTCCGATGGCGACACGACGAAGCCGGTCCGCGTCAGTTCGGCCTTGGACGACACGTCGTAGAGGTAGCAGCCGACCGTCAGGTTGCCGTCACCGTTGGCGCGGATGAAGCCCTGCACCAGCGCCTGTGCGCCGGTGCTGCCCCAGTAATCGAACCCGGGCGCGGTGACTTCGGGGAAGGTGATCGGGCGGAGCTGGCCCGGGGACAACGGCGTGAACAGGCCGGAGTTGCGAAGATCGTTGGTGACGATATCGGCGAGCTGGCGGCCGAGCACGTCGGTCGAACCTGCTGGCGTGGAGACGACGGCGGCGGTTGGCATGACGGGAATGGCGATCGGCATCGGTGCGGAGATGCCGCCGGTGACGTCGACCACGAGCCCGCCGGATTGATCGCCTGCCGGCGGCGCTGGCGCTGCGGGGTCAGCGGGGGTTTGCTGGGGAGCGGGTGCAGGTGCCGGTGCGTCCTGTGCGTAAGCGGCACCGCCAGATACGAACGCGAGCAGCCCAACCGAAGCCAGAACCGATCGAGCCTTACGCCCACCCAACACCACCCCGGCGAAGGCCGGGGCCCAATTGGGGGACACCGCTGACTGAGGTCCGCGCATCGTTACATCGACGTTCCCAATTGGGCCCCGGCCTCCGCCGGGGTGGTTGTCTTGCGACGGGCGGCCACCTGTAACCGCAAGGCTCTGGCATGAAGGGGGAAAACCCAGATCGAATCGAGTCATTACGGACATCCTCAGCCGGGAAGTTTGTAGCGCAGGCTGAAATTGCTCCAGCCGTTCTGCACGTCATACAGGTCGTCGGGCAAACCGCGTAGCGGCGAACACCCGACGAAGGTCGCGATCGCCAGATCGTCGACGCGGTCGACATAGCGTCGGTTGTCGTCGTCGACGCCGGCATGACCGGTGATCGTCGGCCGCGACTTGAGCGTGCCGTCGCGGTTGAGCTTCAGGTTGATCGTCACGCGGATCCGCTCCGCACCCGGCCCCGGCGTGACCTGGCGGTTGGCGCAGGGCTGCACCTGTCGCAGGATCGCCGAGCCGATGTTCGCCGCGGCCTGCGCGCCGAGCTTGGCCGCCTTGGGTGCCTCCGACTTGCTCGGCGACGGATCGGCCGACAGACCCTTCAGGAAATTGTCGCCGAGCCGCGAACCGCGGGGCCGCGAGGTCTTGGCCTCGGCGGTCGATCCGCTGCCCTTGGTCGACGACGGCTTGGCGGACTTGGCCGAACTCGACGACGACTTGGCGGCCGTGTCCTTCGATTTCGTCGCGGTCTTCGCCGGTGCCGATTTCGTCGGCGCGGCCTCGGTCGGCTTGGCCTTGGTCGGCTTGGGCTGCGGCTTCACCACGGGCTTCGAGACCAGAGCAGGCTTGGCGGCAGGCTTTGGTGGCGCAGGCTTGGGTTTGGGCTGCGGCTTGGCCACCGGTTCCGGCGCCGGTTGCGGCTTGGGTGCAGGCTTCGGCGGCGCCGGCTTGGGCTGCGGCGCGGGTGGCACGGGGTCCGGCTTTGCCTCGGGCTCGGCCTCCTCGGGCGCGGGCGGTGCCGCATTCTCGGGCGCGCCCTCGTCCGGCGCGATCGACTGCGCGGGCGTCTCGGCGGATTGCGGCGCGGTCGCCTCCAGCGCGACGTCGGGCACCAGGCTCACGTCGATCGGCTGCTGCTGGATCTTCGGCAGTTCGGGCGCGCTGAGAAACCCGATCGACAACAGGCCGAACAGCACGACATGGCCAACGACGGCAACGCCGAGCCCGATCTTTTCCGAGCGGTCCATCAGATAAGGCCCATCACCGAAAGCCCATCAGTTCTGATTACCCTCGACGGTGACCAGCGCGACCCGGTTCAGCCCGGCGCGGTTGAGTTCGCCCATCACCCGCATCACACGGCCGTAGTCGAGCTTGCGGTCCGCGCGCAGCAATACCTGCGGTTCATCGCCGACCGCACGACTGGCGGCGATCGACGCGAGCCGGATCGGCAGCGCGTCGTCGGTCACCTGATCCTTGTCGATGAACAGCGCACCGGTCCCGTCCATCGAGATCTCAACGGGCTTCTGCTCCTGGTCGAGCGCTTTCGCGCGCGCATCGGGAAGATTTACGGGAACGCCCGCAGTCATCAACGGCGCGGTCACCATGAAGATGATCAGCAGCACCAGCATCACGTCGACCAGCGGCGTGACGTTGATATCCGCCATCGGCGCGCGACGACCGCGCCCCCGCGACGAAGGAAGGTTCATCGCCACCTTAGAACCCTCCCCGCACGCGGGGAGGGGGACCAGCGAAGCTGGTGGTGGGGGCGTGCGTCAAACGCTGCACGGCGTGGAGGGCCTGATCCCGCAAGCGCTGTGCTGCGGGGAGATCCCCCTCCACCACGCCGCTACGCGTCGCGGTCCCCCTCCCCGTGCCGGGGAGGATTTGCGTCGCACTCATCGCGAGCCGTCCAATTGGCGCGAGAGGGTGGTGTGGAACCCGTCGGCGAACCGGTTGAGGCTCGCCTCGATCCGGTTGATCCCGTGGCTGAAGCGGTTGTACGCGATCACCGCGGGGATGGCCGCGAACAGGCCGATCGCGGTCGCGAACAACGCCTCCGCGATGCCCGGCGCGACCACCGCCAGCGACGTGTTCTGCGCCGCCGCGATGCTGGTGAAGCTACGCATGATGCCCCACACCGTCCCGAACAGCCCGACGAACGGCGCGACCGAGCCGACCGTCGCCAGCACGTTCAGCCGGTCCGACATCTTGTCGATCTCGCCCGCGACCGCTGCGCCCATCGTGGTCGCCAGCCGCTCGCGCGTGCCGCTCTTGTCGATCGTGCCGCCCGCGGTCGAGCGCCGCCACTCGGTCACGCCGGCGGCGAACACCCGCGCCGACGGCAGGTCGTTCTCGCCCTCCGCCTTGTAGAAGACGTCGATATCCTCGGCCTTCCAGAAGTCGCGCTCGAACCGCGTCATGCCCTTGCGCGTCTTGCCGATCCGCCGCCAGAACGCGACGATCAGCGCCCAGGTCCAGATGCTGGCGAGCAGCAGCCCGATCATCACGCCCTTCACCACCCAGTCGGCCTGAAGGAACAAGTGGATCGGCGACAGCGTCGCGCTATCCATAGTCAACACCGGATTCATGCTTCCCCCTGCCAGACAAGGCGTTCGTAGATTTCGGTCCAGGCGCGCGGCTGGCGTGTCGGACGGCCGCTGGGGGCGACGAGCGCCACCACCAGATCCGCCTCGGTCAAGACAACCGCGTCGCGCATGACTCGTTGATGAATGGATACGCCGGCTGCGCGGACCCGGGTCAGCCGCGTGACGACCAGCAGGGCGTCGTCGAGCTTTGCGGGTGCGGCGTAGCGGATGGCGAGGTCGGCGACCGCGTAGGCGCCCTCGCCCGCTTCGAACACGGCGCGCTGGTCGACGCCCGCGACGCGCAGCATGTCCGACCGCGCGCGCTCCATGTAGCGCAGGTAATTGGCGTGGTAGACGACGCCCGACAGATCGGTGTCTTCGAAATACACGCGCACCGGAAACAGATGCTCGCTCCCTTCGAAGCGGCCGCCGGTCGGTTGGTCCTGGAGTGCGCCTGCCATCGCTCGGGCTGTTAACCCAGTCTTTGCGGGGAAGCCAACCTTAAGCCGTCAGGAAAGCGTTCCGTCGCGGCCCCGGTCGGCCCCGTGACTACTGAAAGACGCTGGGATCGAGCTTCAACCTGGGCTGCGGCGGCGGGACCGGCTGGGAGATCGGCTGGAGCCGTGCCTGCGTGATCGGCTGGACGGTCATGTTCGACGCGTATTGGCGCGAGGCCAGCGCTGGCTGCGACCGCTGGGCAAACACCGTCGTCGGCACGGCACGACCGCGCCAGGCATCGAAGGCCCGATAGAAATCGGTGAACGGCCGTTCGAGCGTGGGCAGTTGCTGCGCTGCGAACGCCGGCATCGTCGCGGCCGACACGCCGGCGCTCTGCGCCAGGACGGTACTTGCGGCTGCGCAGAAATCGTCGCGCGCCGGCGATTGCGAGAAGAAGTTGTACAGGCGCGTCATCGCGTCGTCGTACCGGTCCTGCCAGTCGCGGCCGCCCGACTTCCATTCGCTGGCATAGGTCGCCTCGGCCTTGGCCAGCACCGGCTTCTGCGCCGACAGCATAGCGTTGTAACCGGCGATGATCGCGCCCTCCTGTGGGCCACGACAGGCGAGCGCGGCGACGTTCAGGGCAGCGCGCAAATGCCAGACCTTGGCGGCCGGGGTCAGGTTCCGATTCGGCGTGGGATAGGTGCCATCGGGCAACGCCACCGGGATCACCATGGTCGGCGACGCGCCCTTCGGCATCGCCGGCGCAGTCACCGGTACCATGACCACGGGAGGGGCAACGACAGCGACCGTCTTGGGCTTCGGCGCGCACCCGGCCACCAAGGCCAGCGCGGTAAAAGACAGCAATGCAAACCGACGACTCATCGCAACCACCTCATAGTGTCCCCCGACGGGACATCTCTGCCACGCAGAAGGTTAACGATGCGTAAGCCGTACGCGATTTGCGGCGAGCGGAGGACGGGCCGGGCTGGAGAGGGCATCGATCGGCACAGATGGGTCGCGAAACACGCCGATCCTCCCCCTGGCCGGGAGAGGATCGGGAAAAGCATCGCGATCAGTCGGCGTTTAGGCCGTGCGCGACTCCAGCGCGGCGGCGGCCTGCGCCATCAGGCCGGCGATGATGTCCGCGACCGGCTCCTCGCGCTTGACCATGCCGACCGACTGGCCCGCCATCACGGAGCCATGCTCGACATCGCCGTCGACCACCGCACGGCGCAGCGCGCCCGCCCAGTAATGCTCGATCTGCAACTGCGCCTCGGCCATTTCCACGCGGCCACCGTCGAGATGGCCAGCGACTTCGCGCTGCTTGGCGGTGAACAGCTCGCTCGACGCGTTCTTGAGCGCGCGGACCGGGATGACGGGAAGGCGTGCGTCGATCTGCACACTGGCGATCGCATCGCGCGCCGACGCGCGGATGAACGCCTTCTTGAAATTGGCGTGCGCGATCGATTCGGTCGCGCAGACGAACAGCGTGCCGAGCTGGACACCCGCCGCACCCATGTCGAGATAGCCCGCGATCGCCTCGCCGCGACCGATCCCGCCCGCGACGAACACCGGGACCTGCTCGGCGATCTCGGGCAGCATCTCCTGCGCGAGCACGCTGGTCGAGACCGGGCCGATATGGCCGCCGGCCTCCATCCCCTCGATCACCAGCGCATCGACGCCGCTGCGGATCAGCTTCTTCGCCAGCGCCAATGCAGGCGAAAACGCGATCAGTTTCGCGCCCGTTTCCTTGATCGCCTCGATGCTGCCCTTGGGCGGCAGGCCACCGGCGAGCACGACGTGACCCACCTTATGCTTGGCGCAGACCGCGATCAGCTCGAACAGATCGGGATGCATGGTGATCAGGTTCACGCCGAACGGCTTGTCCGTCATCGTCTTGGTCGCGGCGATCTCGGTATCGAGCAGCGCCGGCGTCATCGCCCCGCATGCGATCACGCCGAACCCGCCGGCATTCGAGATGGCGGAGACGAGGTTACGTTCGCTCACCCACGACATCGCACCGCAAAGGATCGCGACCTCCGAGCCGAGGAACGTAGCGCCGCGCGCCATCCGGCGTTGCAGCCGCTCACTACCGATCGTCATGCATCCATCTCCGTCGTCCCGGCCAGTGCCGGGATCGTGTCGTTATCGTCGGCGTCGTCGCAGCACGGCCACTGACCGAAAGCTGGGATGACGGCGTGAAGAATCAAGCCGCATCCTCGGCATCGAGACCATAGGCCGTATGCAGCACGCGCACCGCCAGCTCGGTATAATCCTCTTCGATCAGCACGCTGACCTTGATCTCCGACGTCGCGATCGCCTGGATGTTGATGCCGCGTTCGCCCAGCGTGGTGAACATCGTCGCCGCCACGCCCGCATGGCTGCGCATGCCGACGCCGACCACCGACACCTTGGCGACGCGCGTATCGTGCACGATCGTCGCATAGCCGATCGCGGCCTTCGCCTTGTCGATCACGTCGAGCGAGCGCGCGAGATCCGCCGCCGGCACCGTGAACGTCACGTCGGTCGAGCCGGTCGAATGCGCGACGTTCTGCACGATCATGTCGACGTTGATCCCCGCATCGGCGAGCGGCGCGAAGATCGCGGCGACCGAGCCCGGCCGATCGTTGACCTGGGTCAGGGTGATCTTCGCCTCGTTCTTGTCGTGCGCGATGCCGGTGATGAGCTGGCGTTCCATATCGTCGATTTCCTCTTCGCCCACGATGAGCGTGCCACGATGTCCGTCATTGGTATCGCCGTCTTCGAACGAAGACAGCACGCGCACGCGCACATTCTCTTTCATCGCCAGGCCGACAGACCGCGTCTGCAACACCTTGGCACCGACGCTGGCGAGTTCCAGCATCTCTTCGTACGTGACCTTGCTCAGTTTGCGCGCACGCGGCACGATCCTGGGGTCGGTCGTGTAGACGCCGTCGACGTCGGTATAGATGTCGCAGCGGTCCGCCTTCATCGCCGCCGCCATCGCGACCGCCGACGTATCCGAACCGCCGCGCCCCAAGGTGGTGACGCGCTGGCCGTCCGCGACGCCCTGAAAACCGGGGATCACCGCCACGACGCCCTCGGCAAGGCTCGCGTCGAGTGCGGCCGTGTCGATCTCGCCGATCCGGGCCGAGCCATGTGCGTCGGAGGTGTTGATCGGCAGCTGCCAGCCGAGCCACGACCGAGCCTTACACCCGGCCGCCTGGAGCGCGATCGCGAGCAAGCCACTCGTGATCTGCTCGCCGGCCGAGACGACGACGTCATATTCCTTCGCGTCGTACAGCGACGACGCCTCGCGGCAGAAGCCGACCAGCCGATCGGTCTCGCCGGCCATCGCGGAGACGACGACGGCGACCTGGTTACCCGCGTCGACTTCGCGCTTCACGCGCGCGGCGACGTTGCGGATACGCTCGATCCCGGCCATCGACGTCCCACCGAATTTCATCACGATACGGGCCATTGGCAGCGCAAATCCCTTTGGGTCGAAGCGGCGGCCCTGATAGGTAGCGCGCATGATACTGGCAAGTGACACCGTAAACGGCGCAACAATCGATCCGCGCGAGGCCGCGCATTTCGGCACGATGGCCAAGGACTGGTGGGATCCGAAGGGCTCGTCCGCGCCGCTCCACAAGCTCAATCCACCGCGGTTGCGCTATATCCGCGAGCAGGTCGACGCGCATTGGGGCGGCGACGGTTCGACCTTCACGCCGCTGGCGGGCAAGACCGCGCTCGACGTCGGCTGTGGCGCGGGACTGTTGTGCGAGCCGCTCGCGCGGCTAGGTGCGGCGGTGACGGGGATCGATGCCGCGCCCGAGAATATCGCGGTGGCGGAGATCCATGCGGCGCAGAGCGGCTTGGCGATCGATTACCGCGCGGGGGGAGTCGAGGGGCTTGTCGGCCAGTATGATCTCGTCACCAGCCTGGAGGTGATCGAGCATGTCAGCGACCCCGCCGGCTTCGTCCGCGGATTGGCACGGACGCTGGCCGAGGGCGGGTTGCTGATCCTGTCGACGCCCAACCGGACGCCGTTGTCGCGGCTGGCGATGATCACCGTGGCGGAGGGTACTGGGGTGATCCCCAAGGGCACGCACGACTGGAACAAGTTCCTGACGCCCGAGGAACTGACGGCGCTGCTGAAGGACGCGGGGTTGAGGGTGACGGACACGCGCGGGCTGAGTTTCTCGCCCGCGACGGGGTTCACGCTCAGTGATTCGACGAACCTTGATTACTTCCTGACCGCGATAAAAGCCTGACCTTGCCCTACACGCCACCACCCCGGCCTTCTCCACCACCCCGGCGAAGGCCGGGGTGGGGCCGGTGAGAGTGGTGGCATTCGTGGCTAAGCCCCCGCGCCAACCCTGTTCACCCGCGAAGGCGGGTGCCCAGACTGGACACCCGCCTTCGCGGGTGAACATACTCTTGGTGTTGGGGTTAGCTGTCCTCCTCATCATCCTCGCCCTCCTCCGCCCAGTGGACCACGACGAAAGCCAGTACGTCGCCGCCGCCGCCCTCACCGCGCGCGGCCTCATCCCCTACCGAGACTTCGCCTACCTCCAGACCCCGCTCCAGCCCTACCTCTTTGCCCCGATCGCGCTCCTCGCAGGCGCCTGGACCTGGCCGGCGCTCCGCATCGCCAACGCCCTGCTCGGCCTCGCCACGATCACCGCGGTCCACCGCGCCGCCCGTATCGGTCGCGCCGGCCCCCGCGCCGCCGCCATCGCCGCCGCGCTGTTCGCGACCTGCGACATCCTCCTCTTCAGCATCGGCACCGCGCGCAACGACGCGCTTCCCGCCGCCTGCCTCGCGTTGGCCCTTCCCGCGATCGTCAGGACCGCGCGCGATCAGGCAAGCCGCCGCGATGCGATCCTGATCGGCGCGCTGTTAGCCGCCGCCGCGACCGCGAAAATCTCGTACGCCTTGCCCGCGCTGACCTACGGCATCTGGGCGCTGTTCCGTGCCGACCGTCGCCCTTGGTGGACCCTGCTCGGCACGCTCCCGTTCGTCGCATTCGTCGGCGCGCTGTTCGTCCACGCCCCCGACGGCTTCCTGTTCGGCGTGCTCGCGTTCCCGGGACAGGCGCCGACCGAATGGTACCAGGCCCGCCCGTGGAAGCTGTCGAACGCGGCGAAGATCATCGACACATTGAAGTTCCTCGCGCTCGGCCCGGCCCTGCTGGCGATCGTCGCCACGACGGGCAGGCGCCATCGCTGGCACCTGATCCTCGACCTGTTGATCCTCGCCGGCCTGATCGCCGCGCTCGCGCCGGTGCCGACATGGCGGCAATATCTGCTGCCAATGCTGCCAGCGCTGTTCGTGCGGCTGGCGCTGGTCTGGCACGCGCATCCGCCCGGCAAGGCGATGCGGATCGCGGCCGTCGTCTTCGCCTGCGCCGGACTAGCCCCCACGATCGAAGCCATCGCGAGCGGCGGCGGTATCCCCATGCTCGACGCGACGCGCGCAGCCGCGTTGGTTCGCGAGACGATGGACCGCGAACACCTCACCGGCCCGGTCGCGACGCTGTCCCCGCAATTCCTCCCCGCCCGTGCGATCGATCAGCGATTCGCCACCGGGCCCTTCTACTTTCGCAGCACCGCGCTGTTGAACGCGAGCCAGGAATACCGGCTGCACCTCGTATCGCAGGCGAGGATGCATCTCGTCGGCTACCCGCCCGCGATCCTGACCGGCGGCGAAGGCGTTTGGAGCAGCGGCGACGACCGGATCGACGCGGCGCTCGCCACCTACGCGATTCGGCAGGGTTATCGCGCGATCGCCGTTCCCGACACCCGCTTCACGCTGTACGTCGCAAGCCCTGCTTCGTCGCGACCACCCCGGCATAATAGTCCATGAGTTCGACCGCATGCTCGCGGTCGCTGCGGACATGCCGCGCCGCCACCGCCGCCGCCCGCCGCAGCAGCGCCGGATCGCGCGCGAACAACCGTCCGATCGCCGCCGCCGCACTCTCGGCATCGCGCGCCGCGTAAAGTTCGCTCGCATTGGCGTCCGCGACTTCCGCGCAGCCGCCCGTATCCGGCACGATCAGCGGCAGGCCCGACGCCATCGCCTCCGATGCGACCAACCCGAACGGCTCCGCTTCCGACCCGTGGATCAGCGCATCGCAACTCGCCATGATCCGCGCCAGCCGCTCGCGGTCGTACACCGGCGCGAACATCCGGATGTGCGGCGATCCCCCGATCCGCCGCCGGATCGCGTTGCTCTGCGCGCCCGTTCCGATCAGGACCAGCGCGACCGGCAACGTCGACCCCGCCCGCGCCACCGCATCGACCACCAGCGGCCAGCGTTTCTCGCCGTGATGCCGCCCGAGCCCGAGCAACAGCATACCGTCCTCCGGCAACCCACATTGCTGCAGCAACGCCGCGCGCAATCGGGCATCGCGCAGGTCCGGCGAGAAATGCCCGCGCTCGATGCCGAGCGGCATCGCCGCATCGATCCGCAGACCCCGCGCGCGCAGCCGTTTTTCCAGTGCCGGGCCGTTGGTAACGACGACATCGTATTTCTCGAGGAACCGGCTCATGTACCGGCTGTACCAGGCGAACCCGCGCTCGATCTGGTCATGGCTGGCGACGCCGGCGAACCAGCGCTGCGCATAGGCGGCGACATTGTCGTTGTGCATGAAGAACGACTTCGCCGCACGGCCCTGCCAGTTGCCGACGAACCATGCCGGCCGCCACGGTGAACTACACTCGACCACGTCCGGATCGAGATCGTCGAGCACGCGGTGGATCGCCCCTTCGTCCCAGAACAGCCCGTAATTGCGATCGAACGGCATGCCGGGCGACCTGAGATAGAGGATCCGCCCGCCGCCGGGCCGTTCCTCGACGCTGTCCTCGCGACCGGGTGCGATCACGATCAGTTCGTGACCGAGACCGGCCATGATCCCCATCTTCCGATCGACATAGGTCCGAACGCCGCCGCCGGTCGGCGAGTAGAACTCGTTGACGTCGACGATCCTCACGCGACGATTCTCAAGGCGCGATCCGCATGGGGACGATCCTCACAGGAGCGATCCCCATCGAGCGATCATCCGATCGGCCCGAAGCCGCCGAGCCCGCGCAGATACTGCACGGTGATCCGCACCGTCGTCACGCCGCCACCGACCTCGACCAGCGCCTGCTGTACCTTCGGCCGCGACCGCCCCAGCTTTCTGTTGCTCGCAAACCCGGCGCCATCGGTCCAGAAACTGAACTTGTTCTTCCCGTCGCGATTATGCGTCAGCAACAGCGCATAGCGCCCCGGCTTCGGCACTCGGATGCACAGCGCCGGTGCGCCGGCGGCCGGTGTCGATACGGTCACGCGGCGGAACGTCTTGCCCGCGGCGAGCAGTACATGGTCGTCCTTCAGGAAATCCGCTTCCTCGGCAGGATAGAGTTCCAGCTTCAGCTCGCCCGTGCGATCCTTCAGCCCGGTGACCTCGACCGCGATCGCCGACCCGCCGCCCGGCTGGCATGCCGCCGCATCGCTGCCGAGCATCGCCTGCGCGCCTGCCGGGGCGCTCGCCAGCGACGCCGCAATCAGTGCCGATCGGAAGAAGGTAGCAGACCGCGTCATGCCCCGGCCCCGTTCGACGCACTGACGGGGGCCCGCGTCGCGATGGCGTGCGCGCCGAATGCGACGATCAGCACGACATGCACGAGCAGGGTCAGCGCGGCGGTGAAGGCGATCAGTTCGGACAAGGCCTGATCCTGGCCGATCAGCAGGATCGCTGCGTTGGCGAACAACAGGTCCTTGTTGGGCACCAGCGGAAGCCGCGACACGAGCAGCCGCCCGGCGGCTAGGAACATCCACATGCCGATCGACACCGCGGGCAACGCAAAATGCCAGGCGAGCGCGATCAGCAAAGACCCGATCAGCAACCGGATGCAATGCACCGAAAACACCCACCACAGCACCGGCCGCGCCTGCGAGAACACCCGCCGCGAGAAGATCAGGAAGGGCAGGGATATCAGCAGCGTGACGCCCGCCGACGCCAGCACCGCGCGAAACTGATCGTGCGTCAGCAGCCCCCGCCCGAACGGCAGCGCGATCGCGACCAGCAGCAACGTCACCGCATTGCCGGCGATCGCCGACAGGATCGAGACGTCCTTCACCGCGCCGAACGGCGACGCGACCATCCGCGCCTTCGCCCGCGCCCAGGCATAGAAATACGCATCGCCCGAATAGCCGAACACGACCTCGTTCGCGATCCGCTTCTTGATCAGGGCGACCAGCCCGCCGAGCGGGATTCCCCAGAGCCGGCGAAAGATCACGTAATCCCCCGTCGGCGACGCCATGTAGAGCAGTGCGAAACACACATAGAACCGCGGGTCGCCGGGAACCGAACGGCCGAGCCCCGCCAGCCCATGGCCGAACAACTCGCGCACCAGCCCGACGATCATCGCCCCGGTAAGCACCGCGCCGATGATCGCCGGCCAGCGACTGCGGACCGTCTTGAGCGGCTCCAGCCCGACACCTGCGATATCGGCATAACGGGCGGTATCGGCCGCAATCGGCGGTCGCGTCGTCAATCGCTTGTCCTCAAGTCAGATCTGCACAGGTCGCCCGGCGCACCGACCCGTGTCGGTAACGGCATGGCGCCATAGCCTTTCGTCATCAGCCGTGCACGTAAAGTCGGTTTCATTCGATCGCGATCTCCGCTCTACCAATCGCGCATCATGATGACCCCAATATTTCAGTCCCGTGTATGTCGCCGGTCGCCCAGCACATCCTGACCTATGCCGAGGACCTGCGCGGCGGCGGAGTCGAGCGCGCGCAACTGCGCCTCGCACGCGCCTGGCTGGCGGCGGGGCGGCGGGTGACGCTGGCGATCGAGGACATTTCCGGGCCGTTGGCGGCCGAACTGCCCGACGGGCTGGAGATCATCGCGCCGTCCCGGTTGCTCGCCTTGCCGACGATGGTGCGGCGTGTCGCGCCGGACGTGATCTTCTGCCCCGGCAATTTCTATACGGGGATCGCGGCGTGGACGCGGCTGCGGCTCGGCAAGGCCTGCCCGCCGATCGTCGCCAAGATGTCCAACGCCCCCGCGCGCGCCGATCACGGCCGCCTGATGCACGCCGCCCATCAGGTCTGGCTCGCGCGGCACGGCACCTTCCTGGATCACCTCGTCGCGATGACACCGGCGACCGCGGACGAAGCGGCGCGAGCGACCCGCATGGTTGGCCGCACCAGCGTCATCCCGAACCCGCCGGCGGTGCCGATCCCCGGCGCGCTGCCGGACTTGCCGCCGCGCTTCTTCCTCGGCGTCGGAAGGCTCGAACCGCAAAAACGCTGGGACCGCCTGATCGCCGCGCTTCCGCTGCTGGCCGACCGGACGACGCCGCTCGTCATCCTGGGCGACGGGAGCGAGCGGGCGGCGATCGAGGCACAGGTCCGCGACCTCGGCCTGGATAGCCGGGTCTTCCTGCTCGGCCACAGCACCGATCCGCTCCCGGTCATGGCGCGTGCGACCGTGTTAGTGCTGACGTCCGATTACGAGGGCGTGCCGGGGGTACTGCGCGAAGCACTGTCGGTCGGGACGCCAGTAATCTCGACCGCCTCCAGTGCGGCGGTGGCGGAGATCGTCGACCGGCCCGACCGCGGCACGATCGTCGCAAGGGACGACGCTGCTGCATTGGTTGTAGCGCTGGATACGTGGCTGGACCCAACTCGGCAGCGACCCGAACCAGTCGCCCAACCGGGTGCGGACTCAGCCAACCGCTACCTCGCCCTCTTCGACCAGCTGGTAAGCCGGTAACTTCCTACCTGATTACCCGCCCCATCGACGTCCCCGGCCCTCACCCCGTCATCCCCGCGGACGCGGGGATGACGGGGGGAGCTTGAACCCAGATTAATTGGGACGGGGGGCCAATAGCCGATCAGGCCGTAGCCTCACCAACCGCCTCGGCCCTCTCCGCTTCCCGCTCCGACCGCCGCTCCAGCGCGGTCTTCAGCATCGCGGTCATCGGATCGGCCAGCGCCAGCCCCAAAATCCCGAACAACGCGCTCGCCAAAATCTGCGCACCCAGCGTCAACGCCGGAGGCAGATCCACAGTCCGCTTCGCCACCATCGGCACGATCACATAGCCGTCGATCGTCTGCACCACGAGGTACGTGCCGATCGCCCAATAGCCCGTGTCGACGCCCGCGCTGAACCCGACCGCGACCATCAGCACGCCGGTCACGATCGCGCCGACGTTGGGAATGAACGCCAGGATGCCGGCGATGATGCCGAGCAGCATCGCCATCGGCACGCCGCCGACTGCCAGCGCAATGCCGCTCGCGACACCCTCGACCGCCATCCCGAGCAGGCGCCCGGCGAGCAGCTTGCGCAACGTGTCGCCCATCTTGACCAAGGTCTTGGCGAACTCCGGCCGCAGGTCGCTCGGCACCATCCACTGGAGTCCGCGCGAATAGGTGCCCGGGTCCATCGCGATGAACAGCCCGAGGATCAGGATCATGAACATGCTCGTGATCGCGCCGATCGCGGTGCCGACCCACGACGTCACGCGCCCGACCGAGCCCAGCGCCTCCTTGACGATCCCGTTGACGTCCGATGCGCCCGGCATCAGCCCTTGTGACGTCAGATAGCCGGCAAAGCGGTTCGCCTGCGATTCCAGCGTCGATCGCAGCTGGTTCACCTGTTCGGTGACCTGCACGCCGGTCAGGACGAACGTCCCGACCAGGAACGCGAACACCAGCAGCACGACGATCAACAACCGCCAGCCGCGCCCGATCGGCAACACCCGCCCGAGCAGCCGCACGCCGCCGTCGAACAGTGCGGCAAGCACGATTCCCGCGAAGATGATCAGAAGCGGCTGGACGAGCACGATCAGCAACGCGATGCCGCAAGCAAGCCCGAGCCAGATCGCCGCGCGCTTCACTTCCTTGCGCAGGAACGGATCGCGCATCTCGACCGGGCTGAGTTCGTCGACGGCCTTCGTCTCGGCCATCTCAGCTCGCCTTAGCGGGATGCAGCGAGGTACCGGCGCGATCCGGGCGCAGCGACCCCCACCAGCTCAGCGGATTGAACGTCGCATCGCCGTCCAAGCTAAAGGTGATGAACTCCGCACGGCCGCCGAGATTCTCGTACGGCACAGGCCCGCCGAGCCCGAGCTGGCTGAGCGCAAACCGGCTGTCGGCCGAGCGATCGCGGTTGTCGCCCATTAGGAAGACATGGTTCGCGGGAATCGTGATCTCGGCGAAATTGTCGCCCTGGCTGTCCGATTCCAGATCGACCGTCTCGTAGCGGCGACCGTTCGGCAGCGTCTCGGTATAGGTCGGCAGGCGACACATCGCGCGGCCGTCGGGCAGCGTCTCGCGCGCACCGGGATAATCGATCTCGCTGCACGGGCTGTTCGTATCGACCGGGATCAGCGTGTCGTGCAGGGGCCCACGCTTCACCGCGACGCCGTTCAGGAACACGATCCCGCCGCGGACGGCCAGCTTGTCGCCGGGCAGCCCGATCACGCGCTTGATATAGTCGTTGTGCGTCCCCGGGGGCGTCACGATCACCACGTCGCCGCGCGTCGGCAGCGATCCGAACAACCGACCGTGGATGAACGGCAGCGACACGCTCCAGCTGTCTTCCTGCTGGCGCAGCACGACACCCTTGAAGATCGCGACCGGGTTGGGGATCGTCGGCGACACGAACGACCAGCCATAGGCGAACTTGGTCACCACCAGCCGGTCGCCGATCCGCAAGCCCGGCAGCATCGATTCGCTGGGGATATAGAAGGGCTTGGCGATGAAGCTGTGGAAGCCGAGCACGACCAGGATCAGCCAGAATATGCCCTTCACCTCGCCCCACCAGTCGGTACCGCGGCGGCGTGTCGGTGCCGCGGTACCGACTGCTGGGGCGGCGGCCGGTGCGACGGGATCGGCCGCGGTGGTCTGCGCGAGGGGCTTTTCGGGGAACTCATTGCCGTCCAACGCCGCGTCCTTCATCGATTCATATCCTGGCCCATGTCCGCGAATATCAAGGGTATAGCTTCGATGATCACGAAGGCCTGCGCCCAGGGATGATCATCGGTCATGGTCAAATGCACACGCGCCGCGTGGCCCTCGGGCGTCAATGCGTCAAGCCTCGCTTTGGCGCCCCCGGTCAGCGCCAGCGTCGGCGCGCCGCTCGCCGCGTTGACCACACCGATGTCCCGCATGAAAACGCCCGCACGAAACCCGGTCCCGACCGCCTTCGAAAACGCTTCCTTGGCGGCGAACCGTTTCGCCAGCGTCCCCGCCTTGGTGAAAGGCCGCCGCGCCGCCTTCGCGCGCTCGACGTCGGTAAACACCCGCTGCTCGAACCGCTCGCCGAACCGCGCGACCGACGCCGCGATCCGCTCGATGTTACACAGGTCGGACCCGAGCCCGATGATCACGACACGGCCTGGAGTCGGAAGACAAAAGATTCTGTTCGCGCGGAGACGCGGAGACGCGGAGAGTATGAGAGCCGCAAGAGCGGCGTAGGAGAATAGAGAAAGCCGATCGAAGGCGGCAGCGAAGCCCCCTTCTGCCCCGCGTCTCCGCGTCTCCGCGTGAACAAACCTTCCTGTCTACCGCGCCGCATCCATGGCCTCGCGCATCAGCCGCACCGCGTCGCCGAGCCCGACGAACAGCGCCTCGCCCACCAGGAAATGCCCGATGTTCAACTCGCGCACCTGCCGGATCGCCGCGATCGGTGCGACGTTGTCGTAGGTCAGCCCGTGGCCGGCATGCACCTCGATGCCGTTCTTCGCCGCCAGCGCCGCCGCATCGGTCAGCCGCCGCAACTCCGCCGTCCGCGCCTCACCCGAAAGCTCGGCATACCGCCCGGTGTGAAGCTCGATCACCGGCACCCCAAGCCGAACCGAGGCCTCGATCTGCCGCGCATCCGGTTCGATGAACAGCGACACGCGGATGCCCGCCCCCGCCAGTGCGTCGACCAGCCGCGCCATCCGGTCGTAATGCCCGGCGACGTCGAGCCCGCCCTCGGTCGTCAATTCCTCGCGCTTTTCCGGCACGATGCACGCGGCGTGCGGCTTGTGGCGCAGCGCGATGCCGAGCATCTCGTCGGTCGCCGCCATCTCCAGGTTCAGCGGGATCGTCAGCTCGGCCGACAACCGTGCGATGTCGTCATCGGTAATATGCCGGCGATCTTCCCGCAGATGCGCGGTGATGCCGTCCGCGCCCGCTGCCGCCGCGACCAGCGCCGCGCGCACCGGATCGGGATACCCCGCCCCCCGCGCGTTTCGCACCGTCGCGACGTGGTCGATGTTCACACCAAGGCGCAGGTCCCGGCTCATGCCGCCCTGCTACCGGGCTTGATCGCCGGGATCGCCGCCAGTTCGGCCGGCAACGCATTCGCCGGATAGGTCGGAACGTCGAGCCGGATCAGCGGGAAAAACGGCACGCCCAGGTCCGCCGTCCCGTTCGAGCGATCGACCAGAGCCGCCGCCGCGACGGTCACGCCGCCCGCACGCCCGATCGCCGCGATCGCCTCGCGCGACGACAGGCCGGTGGTGACGACGTCTTCCATCATCAGCACGCGCTGGCCGGGCGCCAATCGGAAACCGCGGCGCAGTTCGAAGACGCCGTCCGGGCGCTCGAGGAACACCGCCTCGACGCCCAGCGCGCGACCCATTTCATGCCCCGCGATAACGCCGCCCATCGCCGGCGACACCACGATGTCGATCTGCGACCGCAACGCGACCGGAATCGACGCCACCAGCGCCTCGGACAACCGGGCACCGCGCGCCGGGTCCATCAGCACCCGCGCGCATTGCAGGTAGCGCGAGCTGCGCAGGCCGGAGGACAGGATGAAATGCCCTTCGAGCAGCGCTTCGGCAGCGCGGAATTCGGCGAGCACATCGTCTTCGGTCATCGCGGGTCATTCGCTCCACATGGTCTGCCGCGCTGATACGAGCGCGCGAAACCGCGTGCAACGACAACCGCAATATGACCTAACGCCTTGGCACCCAAGCATCGCATGTCCAGACAACGCTTGAGGCTAGCCCCCCCGCCGGGTATGCTGCCGCAAAATGATAAATAGACATCCGCGCGTCCGTGATATCGGGTTCGCTATAAACCGGGGTCAAGAACAACGATGCGCAAGATGGGGATGAGAGGATTTGCGATGGCAGCGGGGCTCGCACTGGCGAGTCTCGGTGGTGTCGCCGGGAGTGTCGCCGGGCACGCGGCCCAGCCTGCGAGCACGCCGACGGCAGCACCTGCACCAGCGCCGACACCGCAAGCTGCCGCGGCACCGGGCGGGGTTTCGAATACCGCGCCGACCACAGCCGCCGCGACGCCGACCGCCAATCCGTCCAGCCCTGAACTCGCAATGGACGGTGCGCCGGCGATGACGGCCACGCCGATGATCGGCCAGCCGACCGACGGGCTCTACGGCCTCCAGCCGCAGGTTACCAAGAACGGCGTCTTCGCGCACTGGATGCACAACTCGATCCTGGTGCCGACGATCACGATCATCTGCCTGTTCGTCCTCGCGCTGCTATTCTGGGTGTCGTTCCGTTATCGTCGCGCACGCAGTCCGGTCGCGTCGAAAACGTCGCACAATACCGCCATCGAGATCCTCTGGACGCTCGCGCCGGTGGTGATCCTGGTGTTGATCGCCGTGCCGTCGATCGGGCTGCTGCAAGCGCAGTTCAAGCCGGCACCCTCCGGCGCCGTGACGCTGAAGGCGATCGGCAACCAATGGTATTGGACGTACCAGTATCCCGACAATGGCGGTTTCGAGATCACCGCCAACATGCTGAAGGAAAAGGGCGACGTCGCCGCCGGCGAACGCGCCCGCACCGATGCCGACGGTCCGAAGCTGCTCGCGACCGACAACCGCATCGTCCTGCCGGTCGGCGTGCCGATCCGCCTGATCACTACGGCCAACGACGTGATCCACAGCTGGGCCGTCCCCGCGTTCTGGATCAAGCTCGACGCAATCCCGGGCCGCCTGAACGAGACGAGCTTCACGATCGACAAGCCCGGCCTGTATTTCGGTCAGTGTTCCGAACTGTGCGGCGCACGTCACGGCTACATGCCGATCGCCGTCGAAGCGGTGCCCCCGGCGCAGTTCGCCGCGTGGGTGCGCGCCAAGGGCGGCACGATGCCGACCCCCGGCAAGGCCTCCGACAAGGTGATCCCACAGCCCGGCGCCGACGGCTCTGCGGCGAAGGTCGAGGAGGCAGCGGAGACCGCCAACGCCACCGGCCCGGTCGAGAACGTGGCCGCCCCCGCCAACGCAACGGCGCCTGCGACGACGCAGGGCGCCACCTCAAACCCGGCCGGCGCCGGCAACGCGGGACTCTAAGATGACCGACACCGCTATCACCCCGTCGGCGTTCGTTTCGCACGACGCGCACGACCATCATCACGATACCGATCACAAGCCGGGCTTCTTCGCGCGTTGGTTCATGTCGACCAACCACAAGGACATCGGCACGCTGTACCTGATCTTCGCGATCGTCGCGGGGATCATCGGTGGTTCGGTCTCGGGCCTGATGCGCGCCGAGCTCGCGCATCCCGGCATCCAGTATCTGCAGGGCTGGGCGAGCATGCTCCACGGCGGCAGCGCCAGCCTCGACGAATCGCTCCATCTCTGGAACGTGCTGATCACCGCGCATGGCCTGATCATGGTGTTCTTCATGGTCATGCCGGCGATGGTCGGTGGCTTCGGCAACTGGTTCGTGCCGATCATGATCGGCGCGCCGGACATGGCGTTCCCGCGCATGAACAACGTGTCGTTCTGGCTGCTGATCCCGGCCTTCACGCTGCTTCTCGCCTCGCCGTTCTTCGGTGGCGCGGGTAACGGCTGGACGCTCTACGCGCCGCTCTCGACGTACGGCGAGCCTGGGCCGTCGACCGACATGGCGATCCTCGCGCTGCATCTGGCCGGCGCATCGTCGATCCTCGGTGCGATCAACTTCATCACGACGATCTTCAACATGCGTGCGCCCGGTATGACGCTGCACAAGATGCCGCTGTTCGTGTGGTCGATGCTCGTCACCGCGTTCCTGCTGCTGCTGGCGCTGCCGGTGCTCGCCGCGGCGATCACGATGCTGCTGACCGATCGCAACTTCGGCACGACCTTCTTCGATCCGGCCGGCGGCGGCGACCCCGTCCTGTACCAGCATCTGTTCTGGTTCTTCGGCCATCCCGAAGTCTACATCATGATCCTGCCGGGCTTCGGCATCGTCAGCCAGATCATCTCGACGTTCAGCCGCAAGCCGGTCTTCGGCTATCTCGGCATGGCGTATGCGATGGTTGCGATCGGCGTGGTCGGCTTCGTCGTGTGGGCGCACCACATGTTCACCACCGGCCTCAGCGTGAACACCAAGATGTACTTCACCGCGGCGACGATGGTCATCGCGGTGCCGACCGGCATCAAGATCTTCTCGTGGATCGCGACGATGTGGGGCGGTTCGCTCACCTTCAAGACGCCGATGGTGTGGTCGATCGGGTTCATCTTCATGTTCACCGTCGGCGGCGTGACCGGCGTGGTGCTCGCGAACGGCGGCATCGACGATTACATGCAGGACACCTATTACGTAGTGGCGCATTTCCACTATGTGCTGAGCCTCGGCGCGGTGTTCTCGCTGTTCGCCGGCTTCTACTACTGGTTCCCGAAGATGTCGGGCAAGATGTACAACGAGTTCCTCGGCCAGGTGCACTTCTGGGTGTTCTTCATCGGCGTGAACGTGATGTTCTTCCCGATGCATTTCCTGGGCCTCCAGGGCATGCCGCGCCGCATCCCGGACTACACGCCGCAGTACGAGCATTGGAACACGGTCGCCTCGGTCGGCTACATGATCATGGCCGCGGGCATGGTGGTGTTCTTCGTCAACCTGATTTGGTCGATGATTGCGGGCAAGCCGGCGGGCGACAATCCCTGGGGCGACGGCGCGACGACGCTCGAGTGGACGATCTCCTCGCCGCCGCCGTATCACCAGTTCGAGACCCTGCCGAAGATCGATTGAGGCGGACAAGGGTCATCACGCCCCCGGCCGGCGCGGCAACGCCGCGTCCGACGACACGGGATTAGCTCACCTGTTGGAGCCAGCCGAAATGAAGACGCCTCGGGGAAACCCGAGGCGTTTTTGTTGAATAGCCGTCCTGAAACCAAACCATGTTTCCCCGCGAAGGCGGGGACCCAGCCTGGGCTGCCGCCTTCGCGGGAGAACAAGGAGAGGCAGGATACCTTACCCACGTCATCCCAGCGCGGTCATCCAGGCGAAAGCTGGGATCTCACCCCAGTGACTCCGGGCGCTCGCCAAACAGGAGAACTCGGTTCTCGCTGGAGTACGGGAAGCGTTCAGGATGACGGGAGGGGGCTGGAGCCACAGGAGAGGTTCAGCCCGGCCCCGCCTCAAACGCCACCATTTACCATTCCAGAGGACAATAGCGCTACCCCCGCTCCCATGCCGAGCGCGCCGGCCAAAGCCCGTTAGAAAACAACGACCCGCATACCCCGCTCGCCCCCCGCCCTCCTCGCCGCTTCCGCGTTCACTCGACGGCCGGTCGGATATGTACGGAGACCCGTTCACGCTCGACTATTTCAGGATCGCGGCGGGGGACGTCGAACGCTGGCGCGCAGCGAATGCGTATTGGCATTTTCGCTGGACTATCCTGCCGCCACGCTCGCCGATCGTCGCCTTGCTCGACCAAGACCCCGCATGGCGACGGATCTACGCAGACGATACCGCCGTCGTCCATCAGGCCGTACCCGGGTCTCGGTCAAACCCTTGAGCCACAACGACGCGAAGGCTTTCCGACGTCGACCGCAAGGCGTATAGCGTACCTCAACCATGACTATTGCCACGCCCCTCCTGCCGCCGGCGCATTGGCGCGATTTTCTCGCGCTCACCAAGCCGCGCGTGATGACGCTCGTCGTCTTCACCGGACTTTGCGGGATGCTGGCGGCGCCGGTCGGCGTGCATCCGGTGATCGGCTTCACCGCGATCCTCTGCATCGCGCTCGGCGCCGGCGCGGCAGGCGCACTCAACCAATGGTATGAGTCGGACATCGATGCGGTTATGCGCCGCACGCAGAAGCGCCCGCTCCCCGATGGTCGGATGGATCGGCAGGCGGCGCTGCATTTCGGGGTCGGTCTCGGCGCATTCTCGGTGCTTTTCATGGGCGTCGCTGTGAATATCGTCGCCGCCGCGATCCTTACCGTTTCGATCCTGTTCTACGTGCTGGTCTACACCGTCTGGCTGAAGCGCCGCACGCCGCAGAACATCGTCATCGGCGGGGCGGCGGGCGCCTTCCCCCCACTGATCGGCTGGGCCGCCGCGACCGGCGACATCGCGCTGCTGCCGGTCCTGCTGTTCCTGTTCGTGTTCCTCTGGACGCCCCCGCATTTCTGGGCGCTCGCGCTGTTCATGAAGAGCGATTACGCCGCGGCGGGGGTGCCGATGCTCCCCGTCGTGTCGGGCGAGCGGACCACGCGGACGCAGATCGGCCTCTATACGATACCGATGGCGGCGGTTGCGATCCTGCCCTGGCCGCTCGGACTGACCGGGCAGATCTACGGTGTCGCGGCCGTATTGCTGACCGGCTGGTTCGCGCTGCTCGCCTTCCGTATCGCGAGACGCACCACGCATGCCGACGATGCGATGAAACCGGAGAAGGCCTTGTTCAAATACTCGATCCTGTATCTGTTCGTGATGTTCGGCGCGCTGGTCGTCGACCGGTGGTTCGCATGACGCCCTCAGACCCGAACCAGGCCGATCTGATCCGCAGCCGCCAGCGCGGTCGTGCCCGGGTCATGGCGCTGCTGCTGGGCGCGTTCGTCATCCTCGTCTTCGCCATCTCGATCGCAAAGATCCGCGCAGGCATGCCGCACTGATGGCCGGCTGGAAGGCCATGTCGCGCACCAACCGCACCGCGGCGCTCGCCGTGCTCTTCATCTGCTTCATGACCGGGCTCGCCTGGGCCAGCGTGCCGCTTTACCGCCTGTTCTGTTCGGTCACCGGCCTCAACGGCACGACGCAGCGCGGACTCGTCGCCCCCGGTGCGGTCGATCACAAGATTACCGTCGACTTCGACACCAACGTTAGCCCCAAGCTGCCGTGGAAGTTCACGCCCGAAAATCGTTCCGACACGATCGACATCGGCGCGCGTGACATGGCGTTCTTCACGGCGACCAACACGTCTGACAAGCCGCTGACCGGCACCGCGACCTTCAACGTCCAGCCCGCGCAGGCCGGCAAGTATTTCACCAAGATCCAGTGCTTCTGCTTCACGCAGCAGACGCTGAAACCCGGCGAAACCGCGCGGATGCCGGTGATATTCTTCGTCGATCCGAAGATCCTGACGGATCCCGATGCTGCCGATATCCAGACGATCACGCTCAGCTATACGTTTTACCCGGTGGATTCTGCGAAAGCTGCCAGCTAGAACGTCGCCAAAGATAATTAGGGGAGCTACCGATGGCCGGCGCCAAGAACCATGATTACCATATCCTGCCGCCGAGCGTCTGGCCGCTGGTCGGCTCGTTCTCCGCGCTGATAATGGCGGTCGGTGGCATCATGTGGATGCACGGCGGCCATGTCGACAAGCCCAATGGCGGCGGCTGGATCTTCTTCATCGGACTCGCCGGGCTGCTCTTCACCTTCTATAGCTGGTGGGCGCAGGTCATCCAGGAGGCGCGTGCGGGCGATCACACCCCCGTCGTCCAGCTCCATTTCCGCTACGGCATGATCCTGTTCATCGCTTCCGAAGTGATGTTCTTCGTCGGCTGGTTCTGGGCGTTCTTCGACTTCTCGCTGTTCCCCACCGCGATGACCTACGCAGACGGCACCGTCACGCGCGCGGTCGAAGGCGGTGCGGCGATGGTCGCGCAGTGGCCGCCAAAGGGCCTGACGGTCATCAACCCGTTCGAACTGCCGCTGCTCAACACGCTGATCCTGCTGACTTCGGGCACCACGGTGACCTGGGCGCATCACGCGCTGATCCACAACCAGCGCGGCGGCGAGAAGACCGGCGCCTGGGGCCTGATCGGCGTCGGCAACCGCGACGGCGTGCTCAAGGGCCTTTGGCTGACGGTGATCCTTGGCGCCCTGTTCAGCGCGATCCAGGCGTACGAGTACGTCCATGCGCCGTTCCCGTTCAAGGGCATCAACTACGGCGCGGCGTTCTTCATGGCGACCGGCTTCCATGGCTTCCATGTGCTGATCGGCACGATCTTTCTGGTCGTCTGCCTGGTGCGCGCGTATCGCGGCGACTTCACCCCGAAGCAGCATTTCGGCTTCGAGGCGGCTGCTTGGTACTGGCATTTCGTCGACGTCGTGTGGCTGTTCCTGTTCGTCACCGTCTATGTTTGGGGCGGCTGGGGCGCCCCCGTCCACGGCGGTTGAGGGTTACTACTTCCCACCCCGGCGAAGGCCGGGGCCCAATTGGCAAGGTCGTAGTAACGAAGCGCAGTCATCCGTTGGCAACGTCCCCCAATTGGGCCCCGGCCTCCGCCGGGGTGGTAGCGTTTCGTGGTATGGCATTGCCGCATGCTGACGGCAGCCCCCTACCCTTGTTCTCCCGCGAAGGCGGGAGCCCAGTCTGGGCCGCCTTCGCGGGGACACAAGTGAGGCGGGGCTCAGTAAAGCCATGACCGAAAACCCATACCCCCTCGCCAACGCCCCCTCGATCGCCCAGGTCGCGCTGAAAGGCCTCTGCCCCCGCTGCGGCAAGCCCACCCTCTTCGCCAAATGGTCCAACTTCGCCGACCGCTGCCCGAACTGCGGGCTCGACTTCAGCAAGTTCAACGTCGGCGACGGCCCGGCGGCCTTCCTCACCCTGATCCTCGGCGCGCTCGTGGTCATCCTCGCGATCACGCTCGAACTCAAAGTCCACCCCCCGCTCTGGCTGCACATGCTGATCTGGATCCCGTTCACCGCGGGCGGAGTCATCCTTTCGCTAAAAGCCGCCAAAGGCGCGCTGATGTCCGCTGAATACCGCAACGCAGCCCGTGAAGGCCGAATCGACCCGTGACCCGACCCGTACGACGCATCCCCGTCATCCCGACCATCCTCGTCACGCTTACGATCGCGGCGATGATAGGCCTGGGCCTGTGGCAACTCCTCGACCGCCTCCCGAAAAAGGAAGCGTTCCTCGCGCAGCTCGCCGCCAACCCCGCCAAGCCGCCAATGGCCTTCCCGCGCTTCCCCGACGAGACCCTCCTCTTCCGCCGCGCCTCGGGCCTTTGCCTCCAGCCGACGGAGATCAAGCTCGCCGGTGCAGGTAAATCCGGCTTCCGCGCGATCGCGGAATGCAGGACCGGCGCGGAGGGTCCCGGCATGGTCGTCCAGCTCGGCACTACCCGCGATCCGATGGCCAAGGTCGGCTGGCCCGGCGGCGAGGTGTCCGGCTACATCAGCCACGCCCCCGATGGTCGGTCGCTGATCGGTTCGCTGTTCGATCACACGCCGCAACGCCTGATGCTGGTCGCGGACACGCCGCCATCCAATCTGACGGGCCCTGCACTCGGCCCCAACGGCAAGCCCGACCTCGCCACGGTCCCGAACAACCACCTCGCCTATGCCGGCCAATGGTTCTTCTTCGCCGCCATCGCCGCGATCATCTACACCCTCGCGCTCCGCCGACGCCCTCGCTAGCCGTTCTCCTGCGGACGCAGGAGCCCAGGGTACCGCGCGCATCCCTGCGTAACCCTGGATTCCTGCGTTCGCAGGAAAACGGAAGGCGCGCAGCTTGTTCCCTTCCGCTCAGCCCGCTAACCGACGGAACATGCGTTACATCAGCACCCGCGGCTCGGCGCCCATCCTCGATTTCGAAGCGGCAACGCTGACCGGCCTCGCCTCGGACGGCGGCCTGTATCTCCCCGAGACGTGGCCAACGCTGACCCGCGACGAGATCGCCGCGCTCGCGGGCCTCTCCTATGTCGACACCGCGGTCGCGGTGATGACCCCGTTCGTCGGCGACGCCATGACGCGCGACGAACTGAAGGCGCTTTGCGAGCAGGCCTATGGCCGTTTCTCGCACGCCGCGGTCACGCCGCTGGTGCAGCTCGACCACGACCAGTGGCTACTCGAACTCTTCCACGGCCCGACGCTCGCATTCAAGGATGTCGCGCTCCAGCTGCTAGGCCTCTTCTTCGAACGCTTCCTCGCCGGCACGGACAAGCGCCTGACGATCGTCGGCGCGACCAGTGGCGATACCGGCTCGGCCGCGATCGACGCGGTCGCGGGGCGCGAGGGTATCGACATCTTCATGCTCCACCCGGTCGGCCGCATCTCCGACGTGCAGCGCCGGCAGATGACCACGGTACTCAGCCCCAACGTCTACAATATCGCGATCGAGGGTAGCTTCGACGATGCGCAGGCGCTCGTGAAGGCGATGTTCAACGATCCCGCCTTCTCGGACACGTACGCGCTGTCGGCAGTGAACTCGATCAACTGGGCCCGCCTGATGGCCCAGATCGTGTACTTCTTCTACGCCGCCGTCCGCCTTGGCGCGCCCGATCGCGAGGTCGCGTTCGCCGTCCCGACCGGCAATTTCGGTGACGTGTTCGCCGGCTATGTCGCGGCGCGCATGGGCCTCCCCGTCGCGAGGCTGGTCGTCGCAACGAACGTCAACGACATCCTCCACCGCGCGCTCAGCACCGGCGATTATTCCAAGGGCGGCGTGCAGCAGACCCCGACCCCGTCGATGGACATCCAGGTCAGTTCGAACTTCGAACGCCTGTTGTTCGACCTCGGCGATCGTGATGGCGCAGCGCTCGCCGCGCAGATGGCCGGCTTCGAAGCCTCGGGAGCGATGCGCCTCACCAACGCACAGTCGCAGGGGGCGTCGGCGCTGTTCCAGAGCGAGCGGATCGACCTCGACGACATGACGCTGGCGATGCGCTGGGCCCACGAGCGCGCCGGCCAGGTGATCGACCCGCATACCGCGATCGGCCTGGCCGCCGCGCTACGCACCGAAGTCCCCGCCGGCGTGCCGATCGTGACGCTTGCCACCGCGCACCCCGCCAAATTCGGCGACGCGGTCGAGCGCGCCACCGGCGTCCGTCCCTCGCTGCCGGCCCGTGTCGGCGACCTGTTCGACCGCGAGGAGCGCTACGTCACGCTGCCCGCGACGTTCGAGGCGATCACCGCCTATATCGCCGAACGCGCAACCCCGTCGGCCTGAAGAGACCATGAAGCTCGAAACCCTTATCGGCGAACCCTGGGCGGATTACGGCCTGATCGACTCCGGCCACGGCAAGAAGCTCGAACGCTATGGCCGCTTCCGCTTCATCCGCCCCGAGCCGCAGGCGATGTGGGCGCCCGCCTCGACCGACTGGACGGCGCAGGGCGAATTCGTCCCCGGTTCCGACGAAGACGGCGGCGGTCGCTGGGAATTTTCGGAGCCTGTGCCGCGCGAAGGCTGGACACTGAAGTGGAACGAGGTGTCGTACACCGCGCAGGCCACCCCGTTCCGCCACCTCGGCTTCTTCCCCGACATGGCGCCGGTGTGGAGCTGGATGCGCGAACGCGTGGCGGGGCTCGACTCGCCCGAATGTATGAACCTGTTCGGCTACACCGGCGTCGGCACACTGGCGATGGCGACCAAAGGCGTTCGCATGGTCCATGTCGACGCGTCCAAGAAGTCGGTCGAGGCGGCCAAGGCCAACGCCAAGCTCTCCGGCATGGCCGACGCGCCGATCCGCTGGATGACCGACGACGCCGCGAAGTTCGTCGCGCGCGAGGTCCGGCGTGGGCGGCGGTATGACGGTATCCTGCTCGATCCGCCCAAATACGGGCGGGGGCCGGAGGGTGAGGTCTGGCGGCTGGAGGAGGACCTGCCGAAGCTGATCGCCGACTGCCGCAAGCTGCTCGACGAGAATTCGCGCTTCTTGTTCCTCACGGTCTACGCGGTGCGGATGTCTGCGCTGGCGATAGGCGAGCTGCTCAACCAGGTGTTCGCAGACCTGCCGGGGAAGGTCGAAGTCGGCGAACTGGGCGTCCGCGAAGAAGCCCGCGGCCTGACTCTCCCCACAGCAATCTGGGCACGCTGGAGCCGCTGAGTCAGGCATCCCCCTCCCTGGAAGGGAGGGGTTAGGGGTGGGTCGGCCGCTTGGCGGATGCCGGCACCTGCCTCAGGCCGACCCACCCCCAGCCCCTCCCTTCCAGGGAGGGGAGCACAATTATCCCGGGATCTGCTGCGAGATGCAGTGGAAGCTTCCGCCGCCCGTCAGGATATGGTCCGCCCGCTGGCCGACCACCTCACGATCCGGGAACAGCGCCTGGATCGCCACCACCGCCGCCTGGTCGTTCTCGGCCCCGTACAGCGGCACCACCACCGCAGCATTGCCGATATAGAAGTTCATGTAGCTCGCCGGCACGACCTCCTCGTCGCGAAGCACGCGCCCCGGCGACGGGATCGTCACGACCTCCAGCCCAGCCGCCTCGGCATCGCGCGCCGCGTTCTGGTACACCTGCCAGTTCGGATCGTTATCGGTCGCCTGCGGGATCGCCACACGCCCGACGCCGACGAACCGCGCGAGGTTGTCGACATGGCCGTCGGTATGATCGTTGACCAGCCCGTCCCCCAGCCACACCACGCGGGTATAGCCGAGATCGGATGCCAGCCGCGCCTCGATCTCCACCTTGCTCAGCGACGGATTGCGATTGTGGTTGAGCAGGCACTGCGCGGTCGTGACGACCGTTCCCGTACCGTCGCCATCGATCGCACCGCCTTCGAGGACCCAGTCGCACGCCTCGACGCGCGTGTCCCGGCTCGCCGCCAGCCGCTGCCCGATCGTGTCGTCACCCGGCAGGTCGTACTTCCCGCCCCAGCCGTTGAACTGGAAATCCCGCGCGCTGCCGTCGCCGACGATGATCGGTGCCGTGTCGCGCAACCAGATGTCGCCGAACGGCTCGACCACCACGTCCGCGAACGGCGCCAGCCGCTTGGCGGTGGTCGCCGACCCGACATCGGCCGCGACCAGGATCACCGTCTCGCCCCTGCCGTCCGCGTGGACCGCCTTGGCAAACGCGACGACCTCGTCCCGCGCGGGCTCCAGATCCTCCAGCCACAGGTCTGCATGGCTCGGAAAGCCGATCCAGACGGCCTTGTGGTGCGCCCATTCGGCGGGGGTAGAGACTGCGGTAGTCGTCGGGGTCACTTACTTGGCTCCTGCGCGATCGCGGTCACGGATGCCGCGGAATTCGGCGGTCTTATACCAGTTCGGCCACAGACTGGTATCGTCCGCGAGCTTGCGACCGAGCCCGTAATAGATCGTCAGATCCTCGACCGCGCCCGACCAATCCCACTTGGCGTCATATTCGTCCGCCGGCTTGTGATAGCGGTTCGCGACATAATCCTCGCGCGCGGCATGCCCAGCCGCGGTGCCACCGACGACAAGGTCCTCACCACTGCCGCCATCGAGCATCGGCACGCCCAGCTTGGCGAAGCTGAAATGGTCGGAGCGGTAATAGCCGCCGCGTTCCGGGTTCGCCTCCACACCGATTACGCGCCCCTCGGCGGCGACGAACGGCTTCACCAGATCCTCGATCTCGGATTTGCCCGCACCGGCCAGCACGAAATCCTTCGCGCGCCCGTCGACGTTCAGCACGTCCATGTTCACGCCCCCGACGGTGTGCGCGAGCGGATAGATCGGGTGCTCGGCATAATAGCGCGAGCCGAGCAGGCCGGACTCTTCCGCCGTCACCGCAAGGAACGCCATCGAGCGCTTGGCCGGGCCCGCCTTGGCCTGCGCCTCGGCCAGCGCGATCAGCCCGGCGACACCGGTCGCATTGTCCGCCGCACCATTGCAGATGTCATCGCCATCGACCGCGTCGCAACGCCCGAGATGATCCCAATGCGCCGAATACATCACGTAATCGTTCGGAGCGCCCCCTTGAGCTATTGGCGTGCCCGGCAGCACGCCGATCACGTTCTTCGACGCCTGCCGCCGAATCGCATTGTCGAACCCACCAGCGAACTTCAGTCCGAGCGGGACCGCCTTGAACCCCTTCACCTTCGCCGCCGCCGCCAGCGTCGCATAATCCTTACCCGCGCTCGCGAACACGCGCTCGGCCGCCGGCTTCTGCATCCAGCCGACGATCTGCGACTGGTCGAGATGATCGCCCTTCTCGTCCAGCTCCAGCTGCGGCCCGGTCCACGAAGACTGCACGACGGCCCAGGGATACGCCGCCGGCTCGGTATCATGGACGATGATCGCAGCCGCCGCGCCGTGCTTCGCCGCGTTCTCGAACTTGTACGGCCAGCGCCCATACCACGTCATCGCGCGGCCCTCGAACGGCCCCTCGCGTGACATCGTCTGCCAATCGGCGTCGTTGATGAGGATGACGACGGTCTTCCCCTTCACATCGACGCCGGCATAATCGTCCCAGCCCTTTTCGGGCGCAGTGATGCCGTAGCCGACGAACACCACGTCGCTGTTCGCCACCGCGGACTTCGGCGCCACGCGGTAGGTGCCGGTGACCATGTCGGTGCGATAGGCGAGACTGACGGGCACCTTGCCGCCGGTGAAGCTGAACGGCGCGACGTTGCCGGCGGTGATCTCCACCATCGGCACGTCCTGCGTCCACGATCCCTTGTTGCCGGGCTTGAGCCCCGCCGCCTTCATCCGCTCGACGATATAGGCAACCGTCTTCGCCTCCGCGGGCGTGGTCGGCGCACGGCCTTCATACGCGTCCGACGACAGCACCTGCGTCACGGTCTTCAGCGTCTCGACCGAGATGGCCGGGGCGGTCTGCGCCGACGCGGCGGTCCCGAGCAGCAACAAAGACAGGATGGCAGCGCGCATGGTCATTCCCCCGATAAGTTGCGCGCGTTCTGGCAAAGCCGGGGGCTCATGTCACGGAGCGAAATGGGCAACGAAAAAGGGCGGCCCCGCAGGACCGCCCTTTTCTGTTCCAAACCGCGCCGTGGCAAAGCCACGTCGTCGGACGTCGCCTGAACGACGCCGGCCGGTCGACGAATTTTCTCGGCTTAACGCGAGTAAAATTCGACGACCAGATTCGGTTCCATCTTCACCGGATAAGGCACCTCGTCGAGCGTCGGAACGCGCGTGAAGGTGACCTTGGCCGCGCCGTCGGTGGCGACATAGTCGGGGATCTCACGCTCGGCGAGGCTCTGTGCTTCCATGACCAGCGCCATTTCCTGCGCCTTCGAACCCAGCGTTATCTCGTCGCCGACGAAGCAGCGGCGCGAGGCGATGTTGCACTTCACGCCGTTGACGCGGATGTGGCCGTGCGAGACGATCTGGCGGGCCGCAAAGATCGTCGGCGCGAACTTGGCGCGGTAGACGATCATGTCGAGACGCTGCTCGAGCAGGCCGATAAGGTTCTGCGAGGTATCGCCCTTCAGACGCGCAGCCTCGTGGTAGCACGCACGGAACTGCTTCTCGGTCACGTCGCCGTAATAGCCCTTGAGCTTCTGCTTGGCGCGCAGCTGGATACCGAAATCGCTGACCTTGCCCTTGCGGCGCTGGCCGTGCTGGCCCGGACCGTATTCGCGCTTGTTGACCGGCGACTTGGGACGACCCCAGATGTTCTCGCCCATACGGCGATCGAGTTTGTACTTGGCGCTTTGACGCTTCGACATAGTGTAACCTTTGCAAATGCTAACGACGTATCCGCCTCCCGATCCGAAGACCGGTTCCCACTAGGCGCGGGAAGGCGGGGTTTTCCCGGTATCGCTCTGCTGGCTGTACGAGACGCTGAGGTCCAGACAGGGCAGGGCCACCGCTTCACCGGGGTGCAGGGCCATTGCGAAGGCGGGCGCCTAGACGGGGCGCGGTCCAGAGTCAAGCTGGACAGGCCGCGAACGGCTCGGCATGAGGCTGCACATGACCATCCTCCCCGGCCCCGACTGCACGACAATGACCGAGGTCCGCGCAGGCGTCGACGCGCTCGACCTCGAGCTGGTGGCCCTGCTCGCCAGGCGCTTCGCGTACATGGACGCCGCCGCGCGTATCAAGCCCGAGCGCGGCCACGTCCGCGACGAGGCGCGCAAGGCGCAGGTGATCGAAAACGCACGGGCGGAGGCGGTAAAGCTTGGCTTGCCGGACGCGGCTATCGCAGATCTGTGGGAACGGCTGGTCGAAGCCTCGATCGCCTACGAGCTGACCGCGTTCGACCGCCGTTAGGCGCTCCGGGGGATGCTTTCCCCAACCCCGTTCGTGCTGAGCGAAATCGAAACACCTTCGCTTGGGTCACACCCTTCGACTTCGCTCAGGGCGAACGGGGGGGATGGGCGAACGGAGTTGGGGCAAACCGAAGCTAGCCACAAACGCGCGGGGAAAAATCAAGCCCGTGGCTTCTTCCCCGCCAGCGATGACAACACGCCGCGGAGAGTCCGGATTTCCTGGCTCGACCAGCCCGGCTTCGTCAGCAGCGTGCGCAGAGTCCGCCGCGTCGACTGCATCTTGTCGGGCAGATGGAAGAACCCCGCCCCCATCAGCATCGCATCGAGCTGCCCGATCATCCCGTCGAGTTCCTCCTGCGGGGCGGGCGGCATGATTGGGTTGATCGACGGCTGCGACAGTTCGCGCTCGGCGGTGAGGCCCTTCGACCATTCATAAGCGACGAGAATCACTGCCTGGGCGAGATTGAGCGATCCGAACTCCGGATTGATCGGCACCGTGATGATCGTCCGCGCGACCGCAACGTCGTCGGTTTCGAGCCCGGAACGCTCGGGCCCGAACAGGATAGCAGAGCGGCCAGGGGCAGCGTGGACCTCGGTCGCGGCCTGTTCGGGGGTGACGACCGGCTTGGTCACGCCGCGCTTGCGGACCGTGGTGGCGAACACCTGCGCGCAATCGGCGGTAGCCGCGGCGACGCTGTCGTAGACCTTGGCGTTCTGGAGCACGATGTCTGCGCCGCTGGCGGCCGGGCCGGCGGAGGGGTTGGGCCAGCCGTCTCTCGGGGAGACGAGGCGCATTTCGGTAAGCCCGAAGTTGAGCATCGCGCGCGCGGCCTTGCCGATGTTCTCGCCGAGTTGGGGGCGGACTAGGACGATGACGGGAGGTGGGGTTTCGTCCGCCAAGGTGCTTCGACTTCGCTCAGCACGAACGGGAGGAGAAGATGCCGCATCCTTCCCCTGTTCCGATCGGACACCGCTCTCCCCGCCCGAGGGGATACGCTTCTCCCCTTCCGACGGGATGCCCTGCCCATTTTCCGAAAGGATACTCTCCCCACCTTCCGAGGGCATACACCCCCTATCTTCCGGAGAGATGCCCTCCCCCCCTTCCGTTCGCCCTGAGCGAAGTCGAAGGGCACGTTCCCGCGGGGGGATCGCCGCATCGTGCAGATCCGCCCAATCCTCCCGCGCGAGCGCTTCCTTCTTCCGCCGCGACCAGCCCTTGACCTGGAACTCCGCCGCGAGCGCTTCCTGTCGGCTGCCGAAATCCTGGCACCACAAGAGCGTCACCGGACGGCGCGTCTGAGTGTATCCCGAAATCTCGCCGGCATTATGCTGGCCGATCCTGCGCTCCAGGTTATCGGTATGCCCGGTGTAATAACTGTCGTCGGCGCAGCGCACCACATAGGCCCAGAATGTCATGGTCGCGGCTTACGCGGGGGCGTGGCGTTCGGACAAGTCCTTCGACTTCGCTCAGGACGAACGGGGGTGGGGAGGTGGACTTTCTCGCGTTGCGACAGGCCCTCCTTGAAGGAATGCCCATCCCCTTCCGTTCGCCCTGAGCGAAGTCGAAGGGTACCTCGCTTGGCCGCGAAGCAGGCCAAGTTCACTCCACCCGCCCAACCTCCTCCACACTCCCAGCAAAAGCCTCGAAGTCCTTAGCCTCGCTAAAATCCCGGTAAACACTCGCAAACCGGATATACGCCACGGAATCGAGCCCCTTGAGCCCGTCCATCACCATCTCGCCGATCCGCTTCGACGTCACGTCATTCTCGCCGAGAGTCTCCAGCCGCCGCTGGATCCCGCTCACCAGCTTCTCGATCCGCCCCGCCTCGATCGCCCGCTTCCGCGTCGCAATCGACAGCGACCGCAGCAATTTCTCCCGGTCGAACGGCTCCCTGCGCCCCTCGCTCTTCAACACGAACAGTTCGCGCAGTTGAATGCGCTCGAACGTCGTGAAACGCGCGGCGCAGCCTTCGCACTGACGCCGGCGCCGGATCGCCGCCCCGTCTTCGGTGGGGCGGCTGTCCTTAACCTGGCTGTCTTCATGTCCGCAGAAGGGGCAGCGCATTCAGACCTTCTTCTTGCCTTTGTAATAGGCGTAGCCCGCGCCCGCGAGTGCGCCGAAGATCGGGCCGACCACCGGCACCGGGATCGCGACCACCGCACCGAGCGCGCTCCACTTGGCCATGCTTTTGCCGAGGCCGGGGGTGCTTTTCACGTCGTTCTGGATTTCGTCGAACTTCGACATGGCGTTATCCTTGATAGATCGGGAAGCGCGCGCACAGGGCACGTACACGCATCCGAACGTCCGCCTCGACCTGCGGGTCCCCATGCTCGCCCTTTTTCGCGAGGCCGTCCAGCACGTCGGCGACCATGTTGCCAATCTCACGGAACTCGGCCGGGCCGAAGCCGCGCGTCGTGCCCGCAGGCGAGCCGACGCGGATACCGCTGGTCTTCACCGGTGGCAGCGGATCATTGGGGATGCCGTTCTTGTTGCAGGTGATGCCTGCACGCTCCAGCGCCTCGTCCGCATCGCGCCCGGTGATGCCCAGCGGCGTCAGGTCGATCAGCGCCAGATGCGTGTCGGTGCCGCCCGAGACGACGTCCGAGCCGCGCTCCTTGAGCGTCGCCGCCAGCACCTTGGCGTTCTCGACCACCGCGGCGATGTAGCTCTTGAAGTCTGGCTGCAGCGCCTCGCCGAACGCGACCGCCTTCGCCGCGATCACATGCATCAGCGGCCCACCCTGGAGCCCAGGGAACACCGCCGAGTTGATCTTCTTTGCGATCGCCTCGTCATTGGTCATGATCATGCCACCGCGCGGACCGCGCAGCGTCTTGTGTGTGGTGGTCGTCACAACATGCGCGTGGCCGAACGGCGTCGGGTGCAGCCCGGCTGCGACGATCCCCGCGAAATGCGCCATGTCGACCATGAAATACGCGCCGACCTTGTCCGCGATCGCACGGAACTTCGCGAAGTCGATGACGCGTGGGTACGCCGAACCACCCGCGATGATCAGTTTCGGCTGATGCTCGATCGCCAGCGCCTCGACCTGCGCATAGTCGATCAGGTGCGTCTCGGCATCGACGCCGTACTGGATCGCGTTGAACCACTTGCCCGATTGCGCCGGCTTGGCGCCATGCGTCAGGTGACCACCGGCATCCAGGCTCATGCCGAGGATCGTGTCGCCCGGCTTGACCAGCGCCAGCATCACCGCGCCGTTCGCCTGCGCGCCCGAATGCGGCTGCACGTTGACGAACCCGCAGCCGAAGATCTGCTTGGCGCGATCGATCGCCAGCGTCTCGACCGTGTCCGACGGTGCGCAGCCCTGGTAATAGCGCTTGCCCGGATACCCTTCCGCATATTTGTTCGTGAACACCGACCCCTGCGCTTCGAGCACTGCCTTCGAGACGATGTTCTCGGACGCGATCAGCTCGATCTGCGTCTGCTCGCGTTCGAGTTCGGCGGCGACACCGGCAAACACGGCAGCGTCCGCATCGGCGAGAGTGCGCGTGAAAAAGCCGTCGGGCTGGACGTCATGGAGTTCGCGGGGCTGAGTGCTCATGCGGGGACCTTTAACTTGTCGACACGGAGTTGATGACGGCCGCCGGCGAAATCGGCGGACAGAAAGGCTTCGACGCACGCCTTGGCCATTTCCTCGCCGATCAGGCGCGCGCCCATCGCGATGGCGTTCGCATCGTTATGTATGCGCGCTAGGCTTGCCGACAACGGTTCGGAGACGAGCGCGCAGCGGCAGGCGGGATTGCGGTTGGCGGCGATCGAGATGCCGATGCCCGACCCGCATAGGGCGATGCCACGCTCGGCGCGACCATCGGCGATCGCCGCCGCCAGCGCGAAACCATAATCGGGATAATCGACGCTAGCAGTACCCTCGGGCCCGAGATCGAGCACGTCATGCCCCGCCTCGCGCAGCCACGCGGCCAGCACCGCTTTCAACGAAACGGCGGCGTGATCGGATGCGATGGCGATGCGCACCTGGCGTATTCCTGTGACGGGAGATCGGGGCCTAGCCCTTACCGGCCCGGGGCCAGATTTGCCACAACTGTTCGCGAGTCGTGATGGACGACGGCATTCCATTTCGCTCCGTCATCCTGACGAAAGTCAGGACCCAGGGTTACAAAGCGCGGTTCTGCGTTACTCTGGGTCCTGACTTTCGTCAGGATGACGGAGCACGATGCCGGCTCGCCCGCCCGCGCTAAAGGAGACATCCATGAAAGCCCTAACTCTGCTTGCAGCCGTCGCGCTGACCGCCTGCTCAGGCCCCGCCCCCGATACCAGCAGCGACAGCAACATGACCTCCGCCGGATCGGTCGAACGCAAAGTCGCTGAAGCCAAACCCAACGCGCCCGACTACACCGGCCGCTGGATAGGCGTCGAAGGCATGTTTCTCGACATCGCCCCCACCGACACCCCCGGCCACTACGCGCTGACCATGCAATGGGACCTCGACAACAAGGGCAAATTCGACGGCATCGCCAACGGCCAGACCGTCGGTTTCATCCGCAACAACGTCCCCGAAACCCTGCGTCCCACCGACGGCAACGCGACCGGGCTGAAATATCTCTTCGGCAAAACCGACTGCCTCACCGTCAAGCCCGGCGAAGGCTATTGCCGCGACGGACTTAACCGCTAGGTTCCCCGTCGTGACTATCGCACATCCTAACGCCCCCCAGGCCAACGCGGACGCCGCCCGCGCACACCTTTCCGAAGTGCTGCTGCGTACGGGCCAAGAGGATCGCGACGCGTTTCGCGAACTCTACACGCTGACCAGCGCGAAGCTTTTCGGCATCACCCACCGTATCTGTGGCAACGCCCAAGCCGCGGAGGATGTGCTGCACGAGGTCTATCTCACGATCTGGAAACGCGCCGGTGCCTGGGAACCCGGCCGCGCGAGCCCGATAACCTGGTTGGCGACGATCGCGCGCAACCGCGCCATCGACTGGCAGCGCGCGCAGGGCGTCCGCCGCACGAGTCCGCTCGACGACGCGCCAGACATCGCCGATCCCGGCGAGGGCGCCGAAGCGGGTATGTTGGCGTCCGAATCGTCGCGCGAACTGATCGAATGCCTCGACGGTCTCGAACCGCAGCAGCGCGATGCAATCCGCACCGCATTCTTCGACGGCATCACCTACGCCGAACTCGCGATCAAGCGCGCCGTGCCCTTGGGAACGATGAAGAGCTGGGTCCGCCGCGGCCTCGCCCGCCTGAAGGATTGCCTCGATGGTTAATCCGACCACCGATACCGGCGTGCCTGAGGACGTTGCCGCCGCCGAACTCGCACTCGGCCTGCTCGAAGGCGAGGAGCGAGGAGCAGCACTTCGCCGCGTGCTCGCCGAACCCGGATTTGCCGCTCAGGTCGAATGGTGGCGGGCGCGTCTGGCCGGGTTGTTCGACCTCTGGCCCGAACGCCTCGCACCACTGCATCTCGCCGCGCGGATCGAAGCCAGCCTCGATGGGGCCGCAGCACCCGCCAGAACCAATCGCTTCGCTTGGCCGGCGCTCGCCGCCGTCACCAGCGCGATCGCCGCGTCGCTGTTGCTGTTCGTCATGGTCCGACCCGAGCCGACCGTGCCGGTCTCGCAACCGGTCGCCCCTTCGGCACCTGCCGCGCGCCCGACCAGCGTGCTCGTCGCGATGCTCGGCGATGCGAAGTCGCCGATCGCCGCGGTCTATGATCCAGCAAACGGCGCGCTCCGCGTCGCCGCAGGCCCCGGTGTTCCCGACGCTCGCGTCGCGCAGCTCTGGGTGATCGGCGGCGACGGCGTACCGCATTCGCTTGGCCTGCTGTCGGGACGTCCGACGTCGCTGGCGCCGAAGGGTGTCGACCGCGGTCGCATAGCCCCCGGCGCGACGCTCGCCATCTCGGTCGAACCGCTCGGTGGCTCGCCGACCGGCCTGCCGACCGGTCCGGTCGTCGCCACCGGCGTGGTCGCACGCGTCTGATGCCCGTGTGATGACCGAGCGACCTCCCACGACCGGCGGTATCCCGCCGATCGCGCGGCTGTTGGGGTTGAGCGGCCTGCTCCCGCAACTCGCGGCGGTCGCGCTGTTACTGAGCGGCGATCCGCAAAGCCGGTTCTCCGCGCTGGCCATCGCCTACGCCTATGCCGCGATCATCCTGAGCTTCCTAGGCGGCCTCTGGTGGGGCCTGGCCGCACGCGCCGACGCGCCGCCGCGCTGGCTATGGTTCGCGAGCGTCGCGCCATCGCTGATCGCGCTGGCCACCGCCTGGCCCTGGATGGTCGGCCAGCGCTGGCCCGGCCCGTCGCTGGTCGTGCTCGGCATCAGCCTGATCGGTGCGCTGCTGGTAGATCGAGCGCTGGTTCGCGCCGGCATCGCCCCACCAGGCTGGATGACCTTGCGCATACCCCTGTCGCTCGGCCTTGGCGTCCTGACGATGCTCGCCGCCGCGCTTTAGGCGCCGCGCCACACGATTCGCGGGCTGGCTCGATTCATGGTACGAATCGGTCATGAATACATCCGCCGCGAGTCTCCGCACCGATCGGCAGGAAAAGGCGCGTTTCACGACCGCCGAGTTCCTGCGCATGGGTGAGTCCGGCGCGTTCGACGACATCAAGGTCGAACTGGTCGATGGGGAACTCGAACGGATGAACCCGCCTTTGACAGCACATGCTGCACGGCAGATGCAGATCGGCATCCGTCTTTCGCGCCTGTTACCCGAAGCTCGGATTATGGGCGAAATTGGCGTCGATCTCGGCAACGATACCGTGCTCGGCTGTGACGTTGCCGTATTGCGCGAACCAGTCGAGGGTAACCGCCTGCTGGTCGCTGACGCGTTCCTACTCGTCATCGAAGTCGCGGAAACCTCCGTCGCTCGCGACACGACAATGAAGCGCTTCGCATACGCCGGCGGCGGCATCCCTAATTACTGGGTTGTCGATGGAAACCGCTCCATCGTCCATGTCTACGCCGAACCCGTGGAAGGCGATTACACGCGGTTCCATTCAGTGAGTTTCGGCGAACCTCTCAACGTTCCCGGCACCGACGGCACCATCACGATCGACTGACCGGTTCGGCCCGTAGGCGGGCCCCGCTTCAGGCCGCCTTCCGCAAGTCCAGCCGACTCCAGATCTCCACCAGCGCATCGGTCAGTTCGCGCATCATCGCCTCGGTATGCGCAGGCCCCGGCGTGAACCGCAGCCGCTCGGTGCCGCGCGGCACGGTCGGATAGTTTATCGGCTGCACGTACACGCCGTATTCAGCGAGCAGCACGTCGCTGATCTTCTTCGCCTTGACCGGATCGCCGACCATCAGCGGCACGATATGCGTATCACCGATCATCACCGGCAGCCCGGCGTCCTTCAACATCGCCTTGAGCATCGCGGCAGACGCCTGCTGCCCCTCGCGCTCGACGCTGGACGCCTTCAGATGCCGCACGCTCGCGAGCACGCCAGCGACGAGCACCGGCGACAGCGAGGTCGTGAAGATGAACCCCGGCGCATAACTGCGGATCACGTCGACGATCGTGCGATCGGCGGCGATATAGCCCCCCATCACGCCGAACGCCTTGCCGAGCGTACCCTCGAGGATCGTAATTCGGTGTGCGACCTCGTCCCGCTCCGAGATGCCGCCGCCGCGCGCGCCGTACATCCCGACGGCATGCACCTCGTCGCAATACGTCAGCGCGTTGTACCGGTCGGCGAGGTCGCACACCGCCGAGATCGGGGCGATGTCGCCCTCCATCGAATACACGCTCTCGAACGCGATCAGCTTGGGCACGGCGGGATCTTCCGCGGCCAGCAGCTCCTCCAGATGCGCGAGATCGTTATGACGGAACACGCGCTTCTCACAGCCCGAATTACGGATGCCCGCGATCATCGACGCGTGGTTCAGTTCGTCGGAGAAAATGATGCAGCCCGGCAGCACCTTGGCAAGCGTCGCCAAGGTCGCCTCGTTTGAGACGTACCCGCTCGTGAAGAGCAACGCCGCTTCCTTGCCGTGCAGGTCGGCAAGCTCGCCTTCGAGATCAACGTGATAATGCGTGTTGCCGCCGATGTTGCGCGTGCCGCCCGAGCCCGCGCCGACGTCGTGCAGCGCTTCCTCCATCGCCGCGATCACCTTCGGGTGCTGGCCCATCGCGAGATAATCGTTCGAGCACCACACCGTGATCGGCTTCGGCCCGTTATGCCCCGCGAAACACCGCGCGTTCGGGAACGCGCCCTTGTTGCGCAGGATGTCGATGAACACGCGGTAACGCCCTTCGGCATGCAACCGGTCGATCGCCTGTGTGAACACGCGCGAATAATCGACTCGCGGACCCTGGGTAGACTCCGTTGCCGAGATGCCGTTGATACTCATGGCCTTGGGCACTACGCCTCGCTTTCACTCGTTTCCAGCGCAATACCGCTCTTACGGTGATCGCTTTCCTCATCCCGGCAGCACATTGCCACGATGCGCCCGCTACGCAAGGTGCCATAGTGTCTTACCCACGCGCTCAAAGCTGCTCGATCGTGGCGAAGCCACGCGCCGCCAAGGCCGGTGCCAGCGCGCGCTCGTCGTCGCCCAGCCGGGTAAAGACGGCGATACCGTCGCCCGCTCCCGTCCAGTCCTGCCCCTGCATCAGATGGACGATCCGCCGCGCGATCCCGGGTCCTCCATCCACGAACCGCACGCCAGGGGCGGCCGTCGCAAGCTCAACCTCGACCAGCGGAAAATGCGTACAGGCGTTGACGATGACGTCGATCGCGTCGCCGCCGGGCTGCCGGAACAGCCCGTCCAACACCGCGGCATAGCGCTCCGGCGCGACGACGCGGCCGTGCAGCTTGGCCTCCGCCATCTCGACCAAAGCCGCCGATCCGTACCGCAGCACCGTGCAATCGCCCGCGAACTTCGCCGCGAGATCGTCGACATACGCCTGCCGAACCGTCGCCTCGGTCCCGAGCACGCCGATCGTCCGCGTGACCGACAGCGCGGCGGCCGGCTTGATCGCCGGCACCGTTCCCACCACCGGCAGATCCAGCGCTGCCCGCACGACCGGCAGCGCGATCGTCGAGGCGGTATTGCACGCGATCACGATCAGCCGAGGCCGATACCGCTCCGCCAACCGCCCCAGCAGTACGGGCACCCGCGCGGCGATCTCCGCTTCGCTCTTGGTGCCATAGGGAAAGCCGGCCGAGTCGGCGGCATACACGAACGGCGCATCGGGCAGCGCCGCGCGCGCCGGCCCGACAATCGACAACCCGCCGACGCCGGAATCAAAGAACAGGATGGGGCGTGTGTCCATGCGCGCTCTTAGGCTGGTTCGCCGCGTCTGAACCAGACCTCCCGTCATCCTGACGAAAGTCAGGATCCAGAGCCACGAACGTTGCTGCCTGTAATCCTGGGTCCTGACTTTCGTCGGGATGACGGATGGTGAGAGATCGATGCCCAGCGACGCCATTTGCCGTCCGCCCCGGGTAGCTTATAAGCGCCCCGGAACGGGGGACATACTTGCAGACGGAAATTCTCTGGGTCGCGCCCACGCTATCGCTCGTGCTGAGCTATCTGCTCGGCTCGATCCCGTTCGGGGTCATCCTGACGCGACTCGGTGGCGCGGGCGATCTGCGGACGATCGGCTCGGGCAATATCGGCGCCACCAACGTGCTTCGCACCGGCCGCAAAGGCCTCGCCGCGGCCACGCTGCTGCTCGACATGGCCAAGGGCGCGGTCGCCGTAATGCTCGTCGCGCACCTGTTCCCCGGCAACATACTGCTCGGCGCGGCGGGTGCGTTCATCGGCCACTGCTACCCCCTCTGGCTGAAGTTCAACGGCGGCAAGGGTGTCGCCACCCTCATGGGCATCGTCGTCGCGCTCTACTGGCCGCTCGGGCTGGTCTACGCGGTCGTCTGGCTCGGCCTGCTCGCCGGCCTGCGCATCTCCTCGGTAGCCGGTATCGCCGCCGCGCTCAGCGCACCGTTCGCGGCCGCGCTGTTCGGTCGCTTCGACCTCGTCCTGCTCCTCCTCGCGCTCGCGCTGATCGTCCTGTGGAAGCACCGCGAGAACGTCGACCGCCTGTTCGCCGGCACCGAACCCCGCATCGGCCGCGCAAAACGACCACCGGGTGACTGACGCCACCGTCGCACGACTTCGGCTCATCCGCACGACCGGGATCGGACCGGTCACCTATCGCCAGCTCATCGCTCGCTTCGGCAGCGCCGACGCCGCGATCGAAGCGCTTCCGATGCTGGCGCAACGCGGCGGCGGACGCGCGCCCAGAATCGTCGACGCCGCGCTTGCCGAACGCGAGATGGCCGCGACCGCCAGGCTGGGCGCCCGCTATCTCTTCCTCGACGACCCGGAATATCCGCGCCTGCTCGCCGAGATCGAGACCGCCCCCCCGGCCCTCATCCTGCGCGGCGACATCGCCCACGCCGCTCGCCCCTGCATCGCAATGGTCGGCGCACGCAACGCCTCCGCTGCCGCCTGCCGCTTCGCCCGCCAGCTCGCGCTGCAACTCGCAGAAGAGGACACGACGATCGTCTCCGGCCTCGCCCGCGGGATCGATACCGCCGCGCATATCGGCGCGCTCGGAGCCGGCAGCAGCGGCGCCACGATCGGCGTCATCGCCAGCGGCATCGACATCGCCTACCCGCCCGACAACACCGCGTTACAGGAACGCATCGCCAGCGAAGGCCTGCTCCTCGCCGAACAGCCCCCCGGTACCGAGCCCAAGGCGCGCAACTTCCCCTCGCGCAACCGCATCATCGCCGGCCTGGCGATCGGCACCGTGGTGGTCGAAGCCGTCCCCAAGTCCGGCTCGCTCATCACCGCGCGCCTCGCCAACGAATCCGGCCGCGAGGTCATGGCCGTTCCCGGCAGCCCGCTCGACCCACGCGCGCAAGGCTGCAACCTGCTGATCCGCGAAGGCGCCACGCTCGTACAATCGGCGGCCGACATCCTCGAACAGATCCGCCCGTTCGACCCGCGCTCGGTCCGCTCCCCGATCGACGCCTACGCCGCCGCGCCTCCCGAAGACGCCACCGACACCGACCGCCGCAGGATCGCCGACCTGCTCGGCCCCGTCCCCGTCGCGATCGACGAACTCATCCGCCAGTCACGCCTGGCCCCCGCCGTCGTCCACACCGTCCTGCTGGAACTCGAACTCGGCGGTCGATTGGAACGCCACGCCGGCGGGAGGGTAAGCGTCGTCTGACCATTGACCCGATCAGAACACATGGCCGCGATCGGGGGCAAGTAGCGTTTCAGTTTTCACACGGGGCAGCCGCTTCTGCTACGCAGCGACGATATTCGTCCTGTAGCGTCCGAACGAGTTGCGCGGCAGGCATGGCACGGCTCAACGGCGCACCTTGTCCGGCCCACTGCGCACCGAAACCATGCTCGCCCTTCGCTTTAGCCGCCGCATGCAAGGCTTTCCCGGCATCGTAGGCAATCGGATAATCCGGGATCAGATGCGCGCCGACTTGATCGGCAACGGCCGTGAACCGATTGGCAAGCGCACGCGCCGGTCGGCCCGAAATAACGGAGGTCAGCGTCGTGTGATACGCGCCCGGACCCATCAGGGCGGCGCGATATGCAGCGTCGGCACCGGACTCGGGGCATGCCACGAACGCGGTGCCAAGCTGAGCCGCCACCGCACCCAGGTCGAGCGCCGCAGCGATGCCGGCGCCATCCATGATCCCGCCGGCGGCAATGATCGGAATGCCGATCTCGCGAACCAGCAACCGGGTGAGTACTGCCGTACCCAGCGCATCATCGGGCGCGCCCGGATCGAAAACGCCGCGATGCCCGCCGGCCTCGATACCTTGGGCAACGATCGCATCGACGCCAGCCTCCTGTATCGCGCGCGCTTCCTCGAGGTTGGTGGCGCTCGCCATGAGATACATGCCGCGCGAGCGTAACGCGGACAGCACGTCCGGAGACGGCAGGCCGAAGTGAAAGCTGACCACCGGCGGCGCTAGGTCGACGAGCGTGGCCACCATGTCGGGATCGTTGGCAAAGCTCTTGTAGATGGTGCGCAGCCGCGTCGGGGGCACCGCGTCGAACTCGGCAAAGAGTGGCGCAAGGCTTTCGAGCCACGCCTGCTCCCGGACGGGATCGGCCTGCGCGCTACCGTGAACGAAGAGATTGACGTTGAAGGGCCGGCCCGTGCGGCCACGCACTTCCTCGATCATTGCGCGCGTACCGGCGGCATCGGTCGCGCCCACGCCTATGGAGCCAAGTCCTCCCGCCTCTGAAACCGACGCTGCCAGCAGGGGCGTCGAAACACCTGCCATAGGCGCCTGGATCAAAGGCAGCGTGAGCTGGAAACGGTCTACGAATGTCATCGGCGCAGGATCCACAGGTGACAGAAAGTCTGCTTATGGATCACGTTGCGCTTGATGTGAACGACGAGGAATGGCGCAGGCAGTCGTGACGCATCGACCCCAAACATGTCCTACACGAAAATGGTCGTGCATACCGTCCGGTGCCCAATCGCGACCTCACGCCAACATCGACGGCACGCTCCTGCAACTCGAACCGGTAAAGGACGCTATCGTGGCAATACGACCGCACCCCGAACCACCCGTCCCCGCAAAATCGCTGCAGCCTTGTGCCACCCTCTGGAAAACCGTCACCAGCGTCTGCACTTTGTGAACTTCACTCTAGACCCTCTCCGGGTTGACGGCACCGCCCCTGCACCGCCACCCTCGTACGCGTACACGTAAGGACCCCGGTTTCCCCATGCAGCTTGTCATCGTCGAATCGCCTGCCAAGGCCAAAACCATCGAGAAGTATCTGGGCAGCGATTACCGCGTCCTGGCCAGTTACGGCCATGTCCGCGACCTGCCGCCCAAGGACGGCTCGGTCGATCCCGACGATGCGTTCGCGATGACGTGGGAGAATTACGCGGACAAGTCGAAGCAGCTGAAGGCGATCACCGATCTCGCCAAGCTCGCCGACCGCCTGATCCTCGCGACCGATCCGGATCGCGAGGGCGAGGCGATTTCATGGCACGTCCGCGAAGTGCTGCGCGCGCGGAAGGCGCTGCCCAAGGAGGTCGAGCGCGTCACCTTCAACGCAATCACCAAGGCGACCGTCACCGAGGCGATGAAGAACCCGCGCGAGCTCGACGACGACCTGATCGACGCCTACCGCGCCCGTCGTGCGCTCGATTATCTCGTCGGCTTCACGCTGTCGCCGGTGCTGTGGCGCAAGCTGCCCGGCGCCAAGTCGGCCGGCCGCGTCCAGTCGGTGTCGCTGCGCCTGATCGTCCAGCGCGAGCGCGAAATCGACATCTTCAAGCCGCAGGAATATTGGTCCGTCACGGCCGAAATGGAGCATGACGGCACCGCCTTCACGTCGCGCCTGACGCAGTTCGAGGGCACCAAGCTCGACCGCCTCTCGATCGGCAACGAAGGCGATGCCCTGCGCGCGAAGCAAGCGGTCGTCGACGGCAATTTCTCGGTCCAGTCGGTCGAGACCAAGCCCGCCGGCCGCAACCCGCCGCCGCCCTTCACCACCTCGACGCTCCAGCAGGAGGCATCGCGCAAACTCGGCTTCTCCGCCGATCACACGATGCGGATCGCGCAGGGCCTCTACGAGGACGGCGCGATCACCTACATGCGTACCGACGGCGTGCAGATGGACGGCAGCGCGATCAGCGCCGCGCGCCTGGCCGTCGCGAACCGCTTCGACGCGAGCTATGTCCCGGACAAGCCCCGCCAATACCAGTCGAAGGCGAAGAACGCCCAGGAAGCGCACGAGGCGATCCGCCCGACCGACTTCGGCAAGGACAAGGCCGGCGGTGGCGATCACGCGCGGCTTTACGACCTGATCTTCAAGCGCGCGCTGGCGAGCCAGATGGCGTCCGCCCGCATGGAGCGCACGACGGTCGAGATGGCCGACGGCACCGGCCGCAACATCCTGCGCGCCACCGGCCAGGTCGTGCTCTTCCCCGGCTACCTTGCGCTCTACGAGGAAGGGTCGGACGATTCCGCGGATGAGGACGCCCGTCGCCTGCCGCGGATGCGCGAAGGCGATGCGCCCGCCAAAAAGAAGGTCGACGCCGAGCAGCATTTCACCCAGCCGCCGCCGCGCTTCTCCGAAGCCTCGCTGGTCAAGCGGATGGAGGAACTCGGCATCGGCCGCCCGTCCACCTACGCGTCGATCATCAAGACGCTGAAGGACCGCGCCTATGTCCGGATCGAGAAGAACCGCTTCTTCGCCGAGGAATCCGGTCGGCTGGTAACGGCGTTCCTGGAACGCTTCTTCGAGAAATATGTCGGCTACGACTACACCGCCGAGCTGGAGGAGGAACTCGACGATGTCTCCGGCGGCCGCGCGCAGTGGCAGTCGGTGCTCGACGCGTTCTGGCGCGATTTCAAGCCGCGCACCAACGAGGTCATGGAGCAGCAACCCTCCGCGATCACCGCCGAGCTCGACACCTTCCTTGCGCCGTACCTGTTTCCGGCAAAGGCAGACGGCGGCGATCCCCGCCTTTGCCCGAACTGCGGTGAGGGACAGCTCGCGCTACGTGGCGGCAAGTTCGGCGCGTTCATCGCCTGCTCGAACTATCCCGAATGCAAGTACACGCGTCGCTTCGCACAGCCGGGTGGCGACGCCGAGGCGGATGCCGGCCCGTCGACGCTCGGCACGCATCCCGACACCGGGCAGCCGATCGAGCGCAAGTCGGGACGCTTCGGCCCGTATCTGCAAATCGGTGAAGGCGAAGACCGCAAGATGGCGTCGATCCCGAAGGACATCGGCGAACTCAATCTCGAATGGGCGGTCAAGCTGCTGTCGCTTCCACGGACCGTCGGCAACCACCCCGAGACCGGCGAGCCGATCATCTCGACGATCGGCAAGTTCGGGCCGTATCTGAAGCACGCGGGCAAATACGCGCGGCTCCAGACGACCGCTGACGTGTTCGAGACGGGCATGAACGCCGCAGTCGTGAAGCTCGCTGAGGCGGCAGCCGGCGGCGGTCGCCAGCAACGCGGCGCACAGGCGCCGCTGAAGATACTCGGCAACCATCCGCGCACCGAGGCGGAGATCAAGCTGATGGAAGGGCGTTACGGCGCGTACGTCACCGACGGCACGACCAACGCGACGCTGCCCAAGTCGATCGAGAAGGACCAGCTGACGCTCGAGGAAGCGGCGTCGCTGATCGACGCGCGGGCTGCTGCGGCGCCTGCCGCGAAGAAGAAGAAGGCGCCCGCCAAGAAGCCGGCAGCGAAGAAGGCACCGGCCAAGGACGCGGCAGCCAAGGATGGGGCCGAGGCCAAGGCCCCAGCAAAGAAGGCGGCCGCCAAAAAGGCCCCTGCCAAGAAAGCCGCCCCAAAGAAGAAAGTGGAAGCCTAATCCTCCCCTGCAAGGGGAGGGGGACCATCCAAAGGATGGTGGAGGGGGGCTTCCCCATACGTACCGCTGCGTAAGGTAAGCCCCACGAACGCTACGCTCGCGGCAATCCCCCTCCACCCTTCGCCAAGCGGCGAACGGTCCCCCTCCCCGTTCCGGGGAGGATTAAGCCGCCCGCCGCTGCGTCATCCGCCCCCCGTACACTCCGTCACCCCGGACGTGTTCCGGGGTCCACGGTTCCGCGAGCTAACGACTATCGAGCGTGCGGAACAGTGGATGCCGGAACGAGCCCGGCATGACGGGCAGATGTCGGTTGTCGTGTCAGCCGAACCCCGGCCCCGTTCAAGCAGCCCGCCGCTGCGTCGTCTGCATCCAATCCCGCGCGGCCCGCTGCGCCACCGAAATCTCCCGCGCGGTCATGTCCTCGGCGATCTCGGCCCGGCATTCCTGCGCCGCGATATTCCCCGAGACCGCGGCAAGGTTGAACCACTTATGCGCCTCGATCAGGTCGAGGACGACGCCCGACGTCCCCGTCGAATACACCATCCCCAGTTCGTAACACGCCCTGTCGTCGCCGCGCGCGGCATCCGCCAGACGGCGTTCGATCACGAAATTCGCATTCTTGAGACTGCTGCCCATGGTCTTGCCCCCAAAGTTCTTGAGGGCATCCTGCGGTGATTCGGGCTACGAAATGGTTAATGGGTTAACAGGCGATTTTTACAACTCGCCCGGCGGGTCGATCGCGATGTTGTCGATCAGTCGCGTCGCGCCCATCCGCGCCGCCGCCAGCAACCGCCGCGGGCGATCCGCCGCCGGGTTCTCCGCCAGCGTTTCCGCGTCGGCCAAAGCGACGTAATCGATCGTGAATCCCGCGCCAATCAAGGTCGTCCGCGCGTCGTACAGCACCGAGTCGACATCCTCGCCCTTCGCGATCGCCCGCGCCGCGACACCCAGCGCGCGCGGCAAGGCCACCGCCTGCTTGCGCTGCTCGTCGTCGAGATAGATGTTACGCGAGGACATCGCCAAACCGTCGTCGTCGCGCTGCGTCGGCACCCCGACGATGTCGATCGCGAAGTCGAGATCGGCGACGAACCGCCGGACGACCGCCAGCTGCTGGTAGTCCTTCTCGCCGAAATACGCCGCGTCGGGGCCGACCTGGTTGAACAGCTTCGACACGACCGTCGCGACACCGTCGAAATGGCCTGGACGCGAGGCGCCGTCGAACCCGTCGCTGACGCCCGAGACGCGCACCGACGTTGCGAAACCGTCGGGGTACATCGTCTCGACCGACGGCAGCCAGAGCAGGTCGCACCCGGCTTCGTTGAGCATCCGGATATCGGCCATTTCGCGCCGCGGATAGCGCGACAGATCCTCGTTCGCTCCGAACTGCGTCGGGTTCACGAAGATCGACGCGACGACTTTCGTCCCCGGCCGCTTCGCCGCCTCGATCAGCGCGACATGGCCGGCGTGGAGCGCGCCCATCGTCGGAACGAGCGCGACGCGCTGCCCCGCCGCACGAAAGGCGGCGACGCTTTCGCGCAACGCATTAAGGTCCCGGACGGTGTCCACGTGAAACTCCTACTCGATAAGTGCGGTCGCGGCTTCTATGAAGGGTGAACTCCACGATCAATAAGGAAACGCGCGTTGGCCACGGGCCCCGAACAGACCCCCGCTTCTACGCCCGTTGCCGCCCCCCTGCCAACGGCCGCTTCGACGCACGTGATCGTGTTCGCCAACGAAAAGGGCGGCACCGGTAAATCGACGACTGCGGTGCATGTCGCGATCGCGCTCGCCGCAAAAGGTGCGCGCGTCGCGTGTCTCGATCTGGATCACCGCCAGCGCACCGTCGGCCGCTATCTCGACAACCGCGCCGAGACGATGAAGCGCAACGGCTCCGTCCTGCCGATGCCGCGCCACGCGACGCTGTCCGCGCAGACCGACGATCAGTTCGAGGACCTGTGGCATTCGCTGTGCGAGGGCTCGGACTTCCTCGTCGTCGATACGCCCGGCCGCGACGATCCGTTCGCGCGGACCGCGGCCGCGCTGGCCAACACGCTGGTCACACCGATGAACGACAGCTTCGTCGACTTCGACCTGATCGGGCAGGTCGATCCCGAGACGTATCAGGTGACGCGCCCGAGCTTCTATTCCGAACTGATCTGGGACGCGCGGAAACAGCGCGCCCGCGCCGACGGCACGACGATCGACTGGGTCGTGCTGCGCAACCGCCTCCAGCATATCGAGGCGCGCAACATGCGCCGCGTGTCGGATGCGCTCGCGCAGCTGGCGAAGCGCGTCGGCTTCCGGATCATCCCGGGGCTCGGCGAACGCGTGATCTACCGCGAGATGTTTCCCGCCGGCCTGACGATGATCGATGCGAAGGCGTTCGGCAGCATGGGCTTGGCGCACGTCGCCGCTCGCCAGGAACTGCGCGAGATGATGGCGGCGTTGCAGTTGCCCGAGATCGTGGCGGAACAGCCCCCGCTGCCCGGCGTGGCTGCGTGAAGTGGATCGTCGCCGCCGCCTTCATCTGGCTGGCCTGGCATTATCTGCGCCCCAAGCCGAAACCCAAACAGCGCATCGTCACGGATGAGGCGGAAGCGCGCTCGATCCTCGGCATCGACGACAGCGCGGACGCCGACGCGATCCGCAGCGCGCACCGCCGCCTGATCGCCTCGGTCCATCCCGATCGCGGCGGCTCGACCGACCTGACCCGCCGGGTGAACGCGGCCCGCGACCTGCTGCTGAAGCGCGCGCGCTAAACCGTTCTCCTGCGAACGCAGGAGCCCAGGGTTACGAACGCTATCGCTCTTGGCTCCTGGCCCCCCGCTTTCGCGGGGGAACAGCAGTGAGACATAATCGGATAGAGGCCCATGACCCACCAGTTCGACCCGACCTCGCTGCGCGAATACGACATCCGCGGGATCGTCGGCAAGGCGCTCGGCCCCGCCGACGCCGTCGCGATCGGCCGCGGCTTCGCCACTCGCATCCGCGCCGCAGGGGGAAGGCGCGTGACCGTGGGCTATGACGGCCGCACCTCCTCCCCGGAGCTCGAAGCCGCACTCGTCGCCGGCCTGACCGCAGGCGGCGTCGACGTCGTCCGCATCGGTCTCAGCACGTCGCCGATGCTCTATTACGCCGAGGCCACGCTAGAAGTGGATGGCGGCATCCAGGTAACCGGCAGCCACAATCCCCCCGAATATAACGGCTTCAAGATGGTGCACGCCCACGCGCCGTTTTTCGGCGACGACATCCAGGACCTCGCCGCGCTCGCCGCCTCGGGCGCCTGGAGCGAAGGCGCGGGCGACGTCACGACCGCCGATGTGCTCGACGCCTATGTCGGCCGGCTGATGGCAGGCTATGCGGGCGGCGCGTACCGGATCGGCTGGGACACCGGCAACGGCGCCGCCGGCCCGGTGATCGAGATGCTCGTGCAATGCCTGCCGGGTGAGCATCATGTGATCTTCGCCGATGTCGACGGCAATTTTCCCAACCATCATCCCGATCCTACCGAAGAAGCGAACCTCGCCGATCTGAAACGCCTCGTCGCGGACAAGAACCTCGATTTCGGCGTAGCTTTCGACGGGGACGGCGACCGGATCGGCGCGGTCGACGCCTTGGGACGCGTGATCTGGGGCGACCAGATCCTGTCCATATTGGTCGAACCTGCTTTGATGGAACACCCCGGCGCGCCGATCGTGGCCGACGTGAAGTCCTCGCAGGCGCTGTTCGACCGAATCGCGGCGCTGGGCGGCGAACCGGTGATGGCGCCGACCGGTCACAGCCTGATGAAGACCGCGATGACCCGCACCGGCGCACCGATCGGCGGGGAGCTCAGCGGACACCTGTTCTTCGCCGGTGACTATTATGGGTTCGACGACGCGCATTACGCGGCCGTCCGACTCATCCACGCGGTCCATCTGTCGGGGTGCTCGCTGACTGCGTTGCGCGACGCGATGCCGGCGCTGGTGGCGACACCCGATCTGCGCTTTCCTGTGGAGGACACCCGCAAGTTCACGGTCGTGGACGAGGTTATCGCGCGACTAGAGGCCGCGGGGGCGGACATGATCCTCACCGATGGCGCACGCGTCACGACCGCCGACGGCTGGTGGCTCCTGCGCGCCTCGAACACCCAGGCGATGCTGACGGTGCGGGCCGAGGCGAAGAACCAGGCAGCACTCGATGCGCTGCTCGCGGAAGTCGACGCGCAGCTCGCGGCGAGCGGCGTTGTGAGATCGGCACCCTAACACGACCACCTTCCCGGCAAAGGCGGGGGTCCAGAAGCCACGAACGCCGCCGCCTGGAACCCTGGACTCCCGCCTTCGCGGGAGAACGGGAGAGCGATTGACTCATCACCGCCCTCGCCTACCGTTCGTCACCACCCCAAGGAGTCCCCAATGGAGCGCCCAGTCGACGAATTCCGCTCCAGCACGCGCCGCTGGCTACTCGGCAGCTTCGCCGGTTGGGGCACGCTGCTCACCTGCCTCGCGGGCATCGGCTTCGTCATCATCGGCGTCCGTTGGCTCAAGAACCGCAGCGCGTCGTACGAAATCACCGACCAGCGCCTGATCGTCAAACGCGGCATCCTGTTCAAGACGATCGACGAGATCGAACTCTACCGGATCAAGGACGTCCGCCTCGGTTACTCGCTGCTCAACCAGATGACCGACATCGGCACGATCATCCTCACCTCGAGCGACCGCACGACCAGCGTCGGTGAGTTCACCCTGCGCGACATTCCGATGGCGCGCGATCGCCGCGAGGGCCTGCGCAAACTGGTCGATCGCGCCCGCCAGCGCCGCGGGGTGCGCGAGATGGATATCGACCATGAGGACGCATACGCGCTGGATTAAGCGCGCTTTCGTCGCCACATGACGGGCATGGCGCCTCCCTATCCCAAGCCCAAAGCACAGCCGCAGATGATCCGGGTCGTCGACCTGGAGACGACCGGCTCTGCCCCGCCCGCGCACGGCGTCTGCGAAATCGGCTGGCAGGACGTCGCGCTCGGCGAGGACGGCCGTTGGGAAATCTACGGCGAAGGCGGCAGCCTGCTCGTCAACCCCGGCCGGCTGATCCCGCCGATCACGCAGGCCATCCACCACATCCTCGACGAGCATGTCGCCGACGCGCCGTGGTGGCACGACTGCGCGCGCCAGGTACTCGACCCGTGGCCGCGCCGCTTGGCACTTGCCGCGCACCGCGCCGATTTCGAGCAGAAGTTCTGCACTCCCGCGCTGACCCGCGACGCCGAATGGATCTGCACCTGGAAATGCGCGCTGCGGCTCTGGCCCGACTCGCCGAGCTTCTCGAACCAGGTGCTGCGCTACTGGCGCAAACCGCACGGCATGGAGCACGAACGCGGACTCCCGGCGCACCGCGCGTTCCCCGACGCCTACGTCACCGCATTCCACCTGCGCGACATGCTCAACGAGGCGAGCTTCGCACAACTCGTCGAATGGTCGCGGGATCCGGGTCTCATTCCCCGCGTCCGCTACGGCCCCGACCGCGGCAAGGAATGGTCGGAACTCGACCACGAGACGCTGATGGCGTTCATGACCGACCGCGATCCCGACATCCGCTTCACCGCCAACCACGAGATGGACCGGCGCAGCGGCGGTGGTCGCGTCGGCAAGGCCAGCGCGCAGGACCTGCTGCTCTAGATTAATATGGTCGCAGGCGGCAGAGCGACGGTATCGCTGGCGTAACGATCGGCCTCGGCTTACACCCCAAGGCTTATGGTCCGCGCTCGCTTGAAATTGCCGTCTTCGGAGGGGCGTGTCGCGCGCTGGCTGGTCGCGTTCATGACGCTCGGCTTTATCGCGCTGGCCGCAGCGGCGATCGCGATCGGCTGGATCACCGTTCGCAATCGCGCCTATACCGCCGAGATCCTCCACACGCAGGACGTTCGCCAGGCGATCGCCACGCTGCAGGTCCAGATGGAGCAGTCGGAGACGGCGCGTCGAGGCTATCTGCTCGCCGGCAAACCCCTGTTCGCCGCGGCGTATGCGCGGACCGCGGGCAATCTGGTGCCGTCGATCCGCAAGCTGCGGCATTTGACCCGCGACAATCCACGGCAGGTCGCCCGGCTCGACCTCATCCAGCCGCGTTTCGTCCGGCTCCGCGCGCTGCGTACGGGATCGATGGCGTTGGTCGCAGCGGGCCGGACAGTCGAGGCGCAGCGCCGGTTCGCGGTAGACGCCAGCGTGCCGTTGATGCGCAGCATCCGCTACCGACTCCAGGCGATGGCTGCCGACGAGGTCCGCCTGCTCGCGGTCCGAACCGAGCGCCAGGAGCGGACCAGCGCGCTGTTCCTCTCGGTCGCCGGACTGGCCGCTGCGCTTCTGCTGGTCGTCGCGATCCTCGCGGTCCTGCTGATCCGCCGCTACACCGCCGACCTCGCCCGCTCGCGCAACAGCCTGCGCGATCTGAACGAGACGCTCGAGGAACAGGTCGTGGAGCGCACCGCCGACCTCAGCCGCGCGAACGAGGAAATCCAGCGCTTCGCCTATATCGTCAGCCACGATCTTCGCTCGCCGCTGGTCAACGTGATGGGCTTTACCGCCGAACTCGCCGCCGCGACGGTGCCGCTGTCCGAACTGGTCGACCGTGCGGAGGCGGACGCACCGCAGATCCTCACCGAGGATGCACGGCTGGCGGCACGCGAGGACCTGCCCGAGGCGATCGGCTTCATCCGCACCTCGACGCAGAAGATGGACCGGCTGATCAACGCCATCCTGAAGCTTGCGCGCGAAGGACGCCGGACGATCGCCCCCGAACATATCGATCCCGCGCAGTTGGTCGACGCGATCATCGGGTCGATGCAGCACATCGTCGACGATCGCGGTGCCGTGGTGCACGTCGAACGACCGATGCCGGCGATCGTCACCGATCGCCTCGCACTCGAACAGATCCTGTCGAACCTGATCGAGAACGCCACCAAATACCTGCACCCCGGCCGCCCCGGCGAGATCACGGTGAAGGGCCAGACCGAACGTGGCCGGGTCATCCTATCGGTGGTCGACAACGGCCGCGGCATCGATCCGCGCGATCATCAGCGCGTGTTCGACCTGTTCCGCCGGTCGGGCGCGCAGGACCAGCCCGGCGAAGGTATCGGACTCGCGCATGTCCGCGCACTCGCCTATCGTCTGGGCGGCACGATCGACGTGCAGTCGACGCTCGGCGACGGCGCGACCTTCCGGCTTAACCTGCCGGCCCACATGACCATTCAGGACGCAGCATGAACGATCACAAGACCGTCGGTATCGTGATGATCGAGGATGACGAGGGTCATGCTCGCCTGATCGAGAAGAACATCCGGCGCGCCGGCATCCTGAACGATATCCGTCACTTCACGGACGGCACCACCGCGCTCGACTTCCTGTTCAACGCCGCCGACGGCCCCGCAAAGAGCGGCCCGGCGATGATCCTGCTCGATCTCAACCTGCCCGACATGAGCGGCACCGACATTCTTGTGCGGATCAAGGCGGAGGGCAGCCCCCTGCGCCGGACGCCGGTGGTCGTGCTCACCACCACCGACGACAAGGTCGAGATCGAGCGCTGCTACGATCTGGGCTGCAACGTCTACATCACCAAGCCGGTCAATTATGAGAGTTTCGCGCAGGCCATCCGTCAGCTCGGCCTTTTCCTGTCGGTTATCCAGGTTCCCGAAGCCGAGAGCTGAGTGACCGAGACGCCCGCCTCTTCCGTCCTCTATATCGACGACGATGCCGGGATCCGGCGGCTGGCGGCGCGTGCCCTGAAGCGTCGCGGCTACCGCATTACCCTTGCCGAGACGGGCGCGGAGGGCGTCGTCATGGCCGCCGCCGAGCGGTTCGACCTGATCGCCGTCGATCACTACATGCCCGGCATGGACGGCCTTGAAACGCTGGACGCACTCCGCCGCCTGCCCGATCCGCCCCCGGTGGTGTACGTCACCGGCTCGGAGGAAGGCCGCATCGCGGTCGCCGCATTGAAGGCCGGCGCTGCCGATTACGTCGTGAAGACGGTCGGCGAGGATTTCTTCGATCTGCTCGCCGCCTCGTTCGAACAGGTTCGCGCCCGCGCGCTGCTGGAGCATGAGAAGGCGGCCGCCGAGGCCGATCTCCGCGCCACGAACGCGCGGCTAGAGGCGTTGCTCGGCGAGGTGAACCACCGCGTCGCCAACTCGCTGCAACTGGTCTCGGCGATGGTCCGCCTCCAGGCGACCGCGCTGACCGATCCGTCCGCACGCGAGGCGCTGGAGGATACGCAGCGCCGCATCCAGGCGATCGCACAGGTCCACCGCCGCCTCTACACGAGCAACGACGTCGAGAGCGTCGACATGCAGGAATATCTCGGCGCGCTGGTCGACGAACTCGCCGAGACCTGGTCGACCGAAGCGCTGCCGCGCGCGCTCAGCCTGGCTGCGGAGCCGATCCGCCTGCCGACCGACCGTGCCGTGTCCCTGGGCGTGATCGTGATCGAACTCGTCACCAACGCCTGCAAATACGCCTATCCCACCGGCGGCGGCGAAGTCCGCGTCGCGCTGCGCAGGATCGACGACGACATTTTCCTGTTGGCGGTCGAGGACGATGGCTGCGGGATCGCCGACGATGCCGTCCCGCGCGGCACCGGTCTCGGCACGAAGCTGATTCGGGCTATGGCGCAGAGCCTGCAGACGATCGTCGAATATGATCCCGCCCACAACGGCGTCCGCGCCACCCTGCGCGCGGCGGTGCGCTAGACCTCGATCCTCCCCCGCCAGGGGGAGGTGGCTGGCCCTTGCCAGACGGAGGGGGAGGACGAGGTAACGCCGGTTCCGTGTCCTCCCCCTCCGTCACCTACGGCGACACCTCCCCCTAGCGGGGGAGGATTGAAGATCGCCTTAGTTCGCCGGCTCCGAAAGCGGCGCGAAGCGTGCCACCTGACGCCCGACCAGACGCAACTGCTCCACTACCGCAGGATCGTTCGCACCGCCTTCGTCGTCGAACTTGGTGATCTGCGTGTTGATCGCGGCGGCGAACGGCGTCGGCCAGCCGCGCAGCGCGTGGACGATCGACCGCAGCGCCGCGATCGTGCTGCCCGTCGCCTGCCAGCCATAGGCGGTGGCGATCAGCCCGACCGGCATATCCGCCAGATACGACCGCTCCGGATCGCGCGCAGTTTCCTCCAGCAGGTCGAGCGCGTTCTTGACCACGCCCGAGATGCTGCCGTGATAGCCCGGGCTGGCAATGATCACGGCCGACGCCTCGCGGATCGCCGCCACGAATGCCTGTTCGTCGGGCGTGCGCGTCGTCGCCTTCGGATCGTACAGCGGCAGCCGCGCCATGTCGGCGCCGCCGAACATCTGCGTGCGATATCCTTCCTTCTCGACCGCATCGAGCGCGATCCGCAGCGCACGTTCGGTCGACGAGACGCCACCGATCGTGCCGCCAATGCCGACCACCAGCGGCAAGACGGGGGGAAGAGTTTCGGAAGCGGTCACGATATCACCCTGTTCGAACGTCATCGCCACGCTCTTCCCCGTTTCGCCGCGCGATGACAACAGGCGTTCGACCGGTTCTTGCTCACCCGTGTCGCAAGCGCTGTCGCTAAGCCCGGGTACACGTTAGGCATGTGCATAGACTTGCCCGAACTGTCATATAACGATAACACACTAAAGGTCCGCCCGTTGGCCGACCCGCTGGAACGACCTGATGCGCCCCGATCCCTTCGACCCCGACCGTTCGAGTTCGCGCGGCGACCGCGAGCCCTATGCGTATGAACGCGAACGGCTGATCACCGAACGCGAACGCCTGCGCCAGAAATACGAGGCGGAGCGGACGGGCGACGATCCCGATCCCTATGAGCGTGAGTTTGGCGCGGCCCCTGTAGCGCCGCGACCGCGCCGCCCGATCGGTCGCTGGATCCTGCGCGGTGCCGGCGTCGGCATCGTCCTTCTCGTGATCGCGATCATCTGGCTGGCGATTACCGCGCCGCTGTCGAAGTCGCTGCAACCGCCGACCCCGCCCTCGATCACGCTGACCGCGGACGACGGCACCCCGATCGCGCGACGCGGTGCGATCATCGGCAAGTCTGTCGATGCGGCCAAGCTCCCGCCGCATGTCACGCAGGCGTTTCTCGCGATCGAGGACCGGCGCTTCTATTCGCACTGGGGCGTCGATCCGCGCGGGATCGCGCGTGCGGCGTGGGCGAACATGGGCTCGGGCGGCGTCCGCCAGGGCGGCTCGACGATCACGCAACAGCTGGCGAAGAACGCCTTCCTCGATTCGGACCGCACCGCGACGCGGAAAATCCGCGAGGCGATGATCGCGTTCTGGCTGGAGGCGTGGCTATCGAAGGACGAGATTCTCTCGCGCTATCTCTCGAACGTCTATTTCGGCGACAACACCTACGGGATCAGCGCGGCCGCCAAGCATTATTTCGGCCGTACCCCCGACAAGCTGAACGTCGGCCAGGCAGCGATGCTCGCCGGCCTGGTCAAGGCGCCGTCGCGACTCGCCCCCACCTCGAACCTCGAAGGCGCGCGCAAGCGCGAGGCGGTCGTCGTCGGCGCGATGGTCGACGCCGGCTTCCTGACCAAGGCGGAGGGCGACGCGGTCCAGCCGCAGCGCGTGCTCGGTAGCCGCCCGTCGCAACTCCCGAACGGCACCTATTTCGCCGACTGGATTCTCCCCGAAGCGCGCGACCAGGCTGGCGAGGTCAAAACGGAGACCACCGTACAAACCACCCTCGATCCACGCCTGCAACGCGCCGCCGAACGCACCGTTTCGCGCGCAGGTCTGCGTCAGGCACAGGTCGCGCTCGTAGCGATGCGACCCGACGGCCGCGTCGTCGCGATGATCGGCGGCAAGAACTACGCAAAAAGCCCGTTCAACCGCGCCACGCAGGCGCGGCGCCAACCCGGCTCGACCTTCAAGCTGTTCGTCTACCTCGCCGCGATGCGCCAGGGACTCACCCCCGATTCGACGATCGAGGATCGCCCGGTGACGATTGGCGACTGGACCCCGAAGAACAGCGACGGCCGCTATCAGGGGACGATCACGCTGCGCCAGGCGTTCGCGCGCTCGTCCAACGTCGCCGCGGCGCGGCTCACGCAACAGGTCGGCGTCAAGGCAGTCATCAAGGCGGCACGCGATCTCGGCATCTCGACGCCGATCCCGAGCGAGGCGACGATCGGCCTCGGCACCTCGACCGTGTCGCTGCTCGAACTGACCGCCGCCTATGCCGCGATCGCGCGCGAGCAATATCCGGTCCAGCCGCGTGGCCTTGCCGACGTGCGGGAGAAGGGCTGGTACCAGTCGCTGACCGGCGGCGCGACCGAGATGCCGAGCAAGATCCACGACGAAATGCTCGACCTGCTGGCGGCCTCGATCCGGAACGGCACCGGGCGTGGCGCGAACCTGACGGTCGACGCGTTCGGCAAGACCGGCACGACCTCGGACAACAAGGACGCGCTGTTCGTCGGCTTCGCGCGCGATCTGGTGGTCGGCGTGTGGGTCGGCAACGACGACAATTCGTCGAACCCCGGCCTGTCGGGCGGCGGCATCCCCGCGCGCATCTGGCGCGACTTCATGCAGAGCGCGCTGGGGATCGCGCCGATCGCAGCGCCTGCTCCGGCGGTTGAGGAGGTCGATCCGGACGCACTGCCGGCGGAAGACCAAGAGAATTCCATTCTGCCGCTGGGCGGGGAGATCGAAGGAATGGGCCTCAACCTGAAGATGGGTGAGGACGGCACCATCTCGGTCGGCCCCTCCCGCCGCGACCGCCAGGAAGGCCCGCCCCCACGCGACGATCGCCGGCCGCCGGAGGAAGAGCCGGGGTTCGACGAAGGGCAGTAGTTTGCTGATCGACGCCATCCGTCACTCAGCACCACCTCAGCGATTAGGCACTACCCCGGCTATCAGGCACCACCCCGGCGGAGGCCGGGGCCCAATTGGAAAGGTCGCGGTAACGACACGCAGCCCTTCGCCACCTACCGCCCCCAATTGGGCCCCGGCCTTCGCCGGGGTGGAAGAGCAGCTTTGATCTTCACCTGAGCCGACGCCCCCCGTTGACGCCACCACCGCATCGCAGCATGTCTCACGCATGCGCTTCTTCTCCGACAACGCCGCCAGGATCCACCCGCAGGTCATGGCCGCGATCGCCGCCGCCGACACGCTCGACACCGCCTATGCCGGCGACGCGTGGAGCCAGCAGCTCGACGGCCGCCTCTCCGCGCTGTTCGAAACCGACGTCGCAGTCCTCTGGGTCCCCACCGGCACCGCCGCCAACTGCCTCGCGCTCGCAGCACTCTGCCCCCCGCACGGCGGCATCGTCTGCCATCGCGACGCGCACATCCAGAACGACGAGGGCGGCGCGCCCGAATTCTACACGCACGGCGCCAAGCTGTTCCTCGCCGACGGTGACGGCGCAAAGCTGACCCCCGACACCATCCGCACCGTCCTCGACGCGATCCCCGACGACGTCCACCGTGTCCAGCCGCACGCGATCTCGATCACCAACGCCACCGAATATGGCCGCGTCTACCAGCCGCACGAAGTCGCGGAGATCGGCGCGCTGGCGAAGGAGCGCGGGCTCGGCTTCCACATGGACGGCGCGCGCTTCGCCAACGCGATGGCACGCGTCGGCTGCTCGCCCGCCGAGATGACGTGGCGCGCGGGCGTCGACGCGCTGAGCTTCGGCTTCGTCAAGAACGGCGCGATGAGCGCGGAGGCGCTGGTCTTCTTCAAGCCCGGGCTCGCCGCCGTCACGCAATACCGCCGCAAGCGCGCAGGCCTGCTGCTGTCGAAAGGGCGGTATCTCGCCGCGCAGATCCTCGCCATGCTCGACGACGACCTCTGGCTCGCCAACGCCAAGGCCGCCAACGACGCAGCCGCCAGACTCGCCGCCGCTGCCGGCGACCGCCTCGTCCACCCGGTCGAGGCGAACGAAGTCTTCCTCCGCGCCACCCCCGAAGAAGCCGCAGCCCTCCGGGCGAAGGGCTTCGACTTCTACGACTGGGCCGCCGGCGAGATTCGCCTCGTCACCGCATGGGACAGCCCGGCGGACGCGGTCGGCCTGCTCGCCGACGCCATCCGCGAGCTATGACAGGCCCGACCGACCCACCGCAGTCGACCCGCGCGGCGGTGCTGGTCCCGTTCGGCATCGTCACGCTGCTCTGGGGTTCGACCTGGCTCATCATCCGCGACCAGATTTCGGTGGTGCCGCCGAGCTGGTCGATCAGCTACCGCTTCCTCGTCGCCAGCATCGCGATGGCGATCTACGCAGGGATCAAGCGCGAGAGCTTTAGGTTCGACGCGCGCGGCTATGCGTTCGCGGCGGTGATTGGCGTGGCGCTATTCACCTTCAACTTCAACTTCGTCTACCGCGCCGAGCATTATGTTACCTCGGGGCTGGTCGCGGTCGTGTTCGCGCTTCTGCTCGTCCCCAACGCGATCTTCGGGCGGATATTCCTCGGGCAACGCCTCGGGCGGCAGTTGATGGTCGGGTGTGCGGTGGCGATGGCGGGGGTCGCGTTGCTGTTCGTCAACGAGGCGCGGGTCGATCCGCACGGGCCGCGCTCGGCGACGATCGGCATCGTCCTGACGCTGTGCGGCGTGATGGCCGCGTCGGTCGCCAACGTCATCCAGGGCAGCGCGTTCGCCAAGCGCTATCCGATGGCCCCGACGCTGGCGATGGCGATGCTGATCGGCGCGACCCTCGACGCGGCGTTCGCCTGGATCACCACCGGGCCGCCGGTGTTCGAGCCGCGCTTCGGCTATGTCGCCGGCATCCTCTATCTCGGCGTGTTCGCGTCGGCGCTCGCCTTCCCACTGTATTTCAACGTCATCCGCGCGATCGGCCCCGCCAAGGCGGCCTATTCGGGCGTGATCGTCCCCGTGATCGCGATGCTGCTATCGACGATCTTCGAGCGCTATCACTGGTCGACCTTGGCGGTTGCCGGCGCGATCCTGTCCGGCATCGGCCTCGTCATCGCACTCAGCGCGCGCAGGCCAGCGCGGTAGTCGGGCCACGCAGGCGTCCAGCCTAGCACCCGCTTCGCCTTGCCGTTCGCGACCCGCCGGTTCTCGTTATAGAAGCCGCGACCCATCGCCGAAAGTTCCTCCAGCGTGACGAACGGCGGTGCGGGCATGCCGAGTAGCATCGCCGCGAACGCCACCACGTCGTTCTGCGACGCGGGCACATTGTCCGCCAGATTATACGCCCCCGCCGGCGCATCGAACCCAGCGATCACGCCCGAAACGATATCGTCGACATGCGCACGGCTGAACACCTGCCCTGGTTGCTCGATCCGGTGCGCCTTGCCCTCGCGCACCCTGTCGAGCGGCGAGCGGCCGGGCCCATAAATCCCCGGCAAGCGAAACGTCCGCGCACCGATCGCAAGCCAATCCGCATCCGCCGCCGCTCGCGCGCTTCGGCGCCCGCCACCGATCGGCGCCGTCTCGTCCACCCACGCGCCCTGTGCATCGCCGTACACCCCGGTCGAAGACAAATAGCCGATCCACGCCCGCGTCCGCAGCAACAGCGAACCGTAGCGGCCGAGTACCGGATCGGCCTCATGCTCCGGCGGCACCGACGACAGGATATGCGTCGCGGCCGCGATCTCGGCAGTCACCGCATCCACATCGTCGAACCGGAGCGTACCGCCCCGCCCGTCCCGCGTGGTGCCGACGACATGCCAGCCGTCCGCGGCAAGCCGGTCCGCCAGCCGGGACGCAGTATATCCCAATCCAAAGACGAGCAGACGGCTCATGCGATCAGTTCCCCGCTCCAGTGGCAGCCATCGGCCCCTTATACAGCGTCCCGAAATAATCGCCCGTATTCCACACCGGCCGCTGTGCGCCGTCGGCGATCTCGCGCGCGATCCGGTAGTTCGCATCGACGAACCGCACGCCCTGATCCCACAGGATCGGCTGCGTCAAATCGTCCGACGGCTTGTGATAATTGTTCGCCATGAAATACGCGACCGCGGCCTTGCCCGGCCCCTTCTGACCCGGCCACAAGAACACCGACGGAATGCCCTTCTGGACGAAGCGGAAATGATCCGAGCGGACGAATATACCCTCCTCCGGCATCGGATCGGGCGACAGGCCGACGCCGATCGCCGCCACTGCCTTCTTAACGATCGGCCCGATCGTCGAACGCTCGGCACCGAACACCACCATGTCCTCGAACTTGTAGGTGAGGATCGGCATGTCGAGGTTTACGTCCGCGACGATCGAGGTCAGCGGCACGGTCGGGTGATTGGTGAAGTAATCGCTGCCGACCAAGCCCTTCTCCTCGCCGGTTACGGCGAGGAACATGATCGTCCGCTTCGGCGCCTGCCCGCTGGCCGTGAACCGCTTGGCCTCCTCGATCAGGCTGGCGATGCCGATCGCATTGTCGAGCGCGCCATTGTTGAGTGCGTCGCCCTTCACCGGCTTGGTGATGCCGATGTGATCGAGATGTGCCGAGAGCACGACGACCTCCTTGCCAACCACCGGATCGCTGCCGGGGATCACGCCGACAACGTTGCTGCTCGCGGCAGGCACGAAGCTCGTCTTGGTCGCGACCGTGAGCGTGCCGACCAGCGGCATCGACTTGAACTTGCCGTTGTCGCTGTTCGCCTGCTTGACGATCCGGCTCCACGGCGTCTTCGAACTGGCGAAAAGCTTGGCCGCACCGACCATGCTGACCGAGCCGAGCGACGGCGCACCGGGCGCGTCGACCTTGCCGGTGCCGTCGGGGTTCGCCCACGTCATTCGCGCTGTCGCGTAGGAGTCCGCCAGCTTGGCGAAGGTCCGCACCTTGGCCGAGCGCGGGCTCTCCAGCGTGATCACGCCGACCGCGCCCTTGGCCTGCGCGGTCGCCGCCTTGGTGCCGCCCGACCCAAAGAACGCGCGCTCCTCGCCGCCGAACCGCGCGGGCGAGCCGCCAAAATAGGCGACGATCTTGCCGCGGACGTCGACGCCCTTGTAGTCGTCCTGGCCATAGTGCGGCGCGTCGATGCCGTAGCCGACGAACACGACAGGCGCCGACACGCTGGTTTCCGCCTTCGCGCCATTCGCGGCTGGCACGTAATCCTCACCGAACACGAGCGGCTGCGCAGGCCCGCGACCGGTCCAGACGAAATCGCCCTTGCTCGCCGCCTTGTACGACACGAGCGGCACGTTCTGGAGATACCCGCCCTGATCGCCACCGGGACGCAGACCCACGGCATAGAATTGCGCAGCGACATATTGCGCGGCGATGTCGAACTCGGGGCTCCCCGCCTCGCGCCCCTTCATCGCATCCGACGCGAGAAACAGCACATGCGCCTTCATCGCCGCCTGATCCGCCGGCAGCGGCGCAGCGAGCTTGGCGTTCAACTCGGCGGCGCTCGGAGCCATCACCGGTGCGGCCTTGGGTGCAGGCGCGGATGTAGCCTGGGGCGCGGTTTGCGCCAGAGCGGACGTAGAAAGCGCGAGCACCGCGAGCGCGCCGATGGGACGATACATCCGGAAATCCTTGCAAAGGGAACGTGTTGCCGCGGCGTAGCATGCACCGGCACCCGCGCAAGCTTTGGGGCTTCAGACCTCGGACGGATCAATATTCGGCGTATCGTCAGCGTTATAACGATCAAGACAGCCAAACGATTGCTCCGTCACCCCGGGCTCGTTCCGGGGTCCACGGTTCCGCGAACCAAACTCTCTCGATTTTGCGGCACGGTGGATGCTGGAACGAGCCCGGCATGACGAAGAAGATCTATGATGAGAAGCACCACCCCGGCGCAGGCCGGGGTCCAGTTCGGAAACGGTGCTGGCGACGGTGGCGTTCCGTTACTGCAACCTCTCCAACTGGACCCCGGCCTTCGCCGGGGAGGTGCAAGTGATCGAACGGCATGGCCGCCAAGCTTTGGCTGGCGATGGGCGGCCATCGCCCTATATTCGCAGGCATATGCTCGACATCCAGAACAGTCTCGCCCACCCGCTCGTCATTCGCCGCGAGGATTATACCCCGCCCGAGTGGCTGGTCCCCGAGACGAAACTGGATTTCGCCCTCGATCCCTCCACCACCCGTGTAACGGCAACGCTGTCAGTCACGCGCAACGGCGATCATAACAAGCCGCTCCGGCTCGACGGCGCGGGCCAGAAGCCGCTGTCGGTCGCGGTCGACGGCGTCGCGATCAACGACTGGCGGATCGATGGCGAACAGCTCGTCATCCCGCTCGCCGGCGCCGTGCACGTCGTCGAGACTCAGGTCGAGATCGCCCCCGATCGCAACACGCAGCTGATGGGGCTCTACGCTTCGGGCGGCAATCTCTGCACGCAGTGCGAGGCCGAAGGCTTCCGCCGCATCACGTACTTCCCCGACCGCCCCGACGTGCTCAGCGTCTATTCGGTCCGGATGACCGCCGACAAGAAGCACTTCCCGGTGCTGCTCGCGAACGGCGATCCAATCGAACAGGGCGACCTCGACGACGGCCGTCACTGGGCGACCTGGCACGACCCGTTCCCCAAGCCGTCGTACCTGTTCGCGCTGGTCGCTGGCGACCTCGCGGTGAACCGCAGCACCTTCACCACGATGTCGGGCCGCGAGGTGTCGCTCGGCATCTGGGTGCGCGAGGCCGACCTGCCCAAGACCGACCACGCGTTGAAGGCGCTCGAACTCGCGATGGCGTGGGACGAGACGACCTATGGCCGCGAGTATGACCTCGACGTGTTCAACATCGTCGCGGTCGACGACTTCAATTTCGGCGCGATGGAGAACAAGGGCCTCAACATCTTCAACTCGCGCTACATCCTCGCTGACCCGGATACCGCGACCGATTACGACTACGACGCGATCGCCGCGGTCGTCGCGCACGAATATTTCCACAATTGGTCGGGCAACCGAATCACCTGCCGCGACTGGTTCCAGCTGTCGTTGAAGGAAGGCTTCACGGTCTACCGCGACCAGGGCTTCTCCGCCGACCAAGGTTCGCGCGCGGTAAAGCGCATCGAGGACGTCCGGGGCCTGCGAGCCTCGCAATTCCCCGAGGATTCCGGCCCGCTCGCGCATCCGGTACGGCCCGAGTCGTATCAGGAGATCTCCAACTTCTACACCGCGACGATCTACAACAAGGGCGCCGAGCTGATCCGGATGATGGCCGCGATCCTCGGGCCGCAGGGCTTCCGCGCGGGCACCGACCTGTATTTCGACCGCTATGACGGCACGGCGGCGACCTGCGAGGATTTCGTCACCTCGATGGAGGAAGGGGGCAAGGTCGACCTCACCCAGTTCCGCCTCTGGTATTCGCAGGCCGGCACCCCGCGTGTCTCGGCGAGCCTGTCGCATGAGGGCGATCGTGCGACCCTGCGCCTCGCACAGCAGGTGCCCGCGACGCCTGGCCAGCCGGTGAAGTCGCCGATGGTCCTGCCGTTGCGGATCAAGCTGTTCGGTGCGAAGTCGGGTGCGGCGCTGACCGACGAACGCCTCGTGCTCTTCAACGACACGCTCGACACTATCACGTTCGAAGGCCTCGCCGAGCGTCCGGTGCTGTCGATCAATCGCGGTTTCTCCGCACCGGTGATGGTCGAAAGCGACCGCAGCGCCGCGGATCTCGCCTTCCTCAGCGCGCACGACGACGATCCGTTCGCGCGGTACGAGGCGATGCAGCAATTGATGCTCGATACGCTGGTCGCCTCGGTGAAGGGGCGGACGAATCACGAGGGCGTCATCGCCGCGGTCGCGAACACGCTCGCCGACACCGATCTCGATCTGGCGTTCGTCGCGGAGGCGGTATTGCTGCCGTCGGAGAGCTTCATCGGCGACCAGATGGCCGTCGTCGATCCCGACGCGATCTTCCGCGCGCGCGATGCCTTGCGCCGCGATCTCGGCACGCGGCTGGAGGCGAAGTGGCGGCAGGCGTACGTGCGTGGCGAGGGACAGCCCTACGCCTACACGCCCGAGGGCAAGGGCCTGCGCCGGCTGCGCACTGTCGCGCTCGGCTATATCGCGGCGAGCGGCGCGGACGATGCGGCGGACCTGGCCTTCGCGCAGTTCGAGTCGGCGGACAACATGACCGACCGGATGGGTGCGCTGACGACGCTGGTAAGCAGCGAGTCCGAGATCCGCACCACCGCCCTCGACATCTTCTACAGCCAATATTGCGACAACCCGCTGGTGCTCGACAAGTGGTTCCAGGCGCAGGCGCAGTCGTCGCGCGACGATACCGGTGCGATCGTCGCGGCGCTCGCCGAGCATGCCGACTTCAGCCTGAACAACCCCAACCGCGCCCGCTCGTTGATCGGCGCGTTCGGGGCGAACCAGCGCGCCTTCAACGCGGCGGACGGAAGCGGCTATCGGTTCCTGGCGGACCAGTTGATCGCACTCGATCGCCTGAACCCGCAGACTGCGGCGAAACTCCTGCCGCCGCTGGGTCGATGGCGGCGGTTCGATGCGGCGCGCGCGGGGCTGATGCGCGCGGAACTGGAGCGAATCGTACGGACGCCGGGGCTGTCGAAGGACCTGTTCGAGCAGGCCTCGAAGAGTCTTGAGGGCTAACCCATCTGTCACCCCGGACTGGTTCCGGGGTCCACGGTTCCGCAACGCAATTCTCTCAAACGTGCGGAAGCGTGGATGCCGGAACGAACCCGGCATGACGGAGAAGAGTGGTTTGGCAGTCTTGAGCTGAATTTCTACCGGCGACTCGCGAAGAACTCACGCAGGATCATCGCCGCCTCGGTCTCTGCAATCCCCGCGTAGACCTCAAGCCGATGATGACATGTCAGCTGCCCGAAAAACCGCGGCCCATGCTCGACCGCGCCGCCCTTCGCATCCGCCGCCCCATAATAGAGCCGCGCGATTCGAGCATGTGCGATGGCGCCGGCGCACATCGCGCAGGGCTCGAGGGTCACCCACAGATCGCACCCCTCGAGCCGATCGCTCCCCAGCGCCAAAGCCGCCGCGCGAATCGCCTGGATCTCGGCATGCGCGGTCGGATCGCACAAAGCTCGCGGCGCATTGGCGCCCACGGCAATAACGACCCCGTCCTTCACGACAACGGCGCCGACCGGGACTTCCCCAGCCAACGCCGCATCGCGAGCCGCATCGAGCGCGCGGCGCATGGGTTCGGGGACGGGGAACATGGCCCGAGGCCCTGCCCGCCCCGCTTCCTTACGTAAACCTCAGTTCGGCGCCTGGCTGTTGGCGGGCTTCTCGACGTTGATCGTCGGGACGGCCACGGTCTTGTTCTCGGTGCCGAGCGTGACCTTGGCGACGTCGGCCTGGAACTTGGGCGCCTGGACGACGCCCTGGCGGGTCTGGTCGATGTTGATGATCCCGAAATACATCAGGCCGACCACGACGAGCACGGCGATCGCGACGAGTGACAAGAGCGTACGCATGAGACATCCCCTTTTATTGAACAGTTCGATAGCGTAACAACGTCGCCGAACGCAGCCGGTTGCACAACACGTTTCGCGTGGATCGCAAGACACGCTATGCGCACAATCGGTTGACGAAAGCCGGCGTGACGGCTATCCGCGCGCCTTTCCGGGGTTCCTCCCGACACTTGAATAGGTAATCACATGTCGCGCATCTGCGAACTGACCGGCAAGGGCCGGATGGTCGGGAACAACGTCTCCCACGCCAACAACAAGACCAAGCGCACGTTCCTGCCGAACCTGCAGAACGTCACTTTGCTCTCCGACGCGCTCGAGAAGGGCGTCAAGCTGCGCGTCTCGACGCACGGCCTGCGCACCGTCGAGCACAATGGCGGCCTCGACAACTGGCTGGTGAAGGTTTCGGACGACAAGTTGTCGCTGCGCGTTCGTCGCTTGAAGCGCGAAGTCGTGAAGAAGATCGCATCGTCGGCAGTCGCCGCCTAACAGCGACGTTCGAGACGATCACCGCGGCCCGCCCTGCACACCGCAGGGCGGGCCGTCGGCGTTCATGGCCTCAGCTATCGAATCGGAACTTCAGCAGCAGCGTGCGCTGAAGGAACATCTGGTTGTCGTCGGACACGATCCAGACGATCGTCTTGCCATTCTCTACGGTGGTATCGATCCCCTCGAAATTGTCGTGGATCAGCGGTGCATCGATCGTCGCGATCAATCGCCCCCGCGCGATGCGTCCCGCCGCCACGTCGCTGGCGACAACCCGGGATATCCGGTTGGACCACCGGAAGGGCAGGCTGAAACCGCGATCGAGCACAAGCAGGTCGCCATTTGGCAGCGCGGTAGCGTCCGACGGATCATAGTGGCCATAAGGCTCGTAGGCGAAACGTTGCGGCGGCCCGGCCCGCGTCGGATCACTCGCGAAAATCAGCGCCTGTCGCGTGTGCAACCGCTCGTCTTCCGAACGAGTCCAGTCCGCGGGACGCACGTGCGCCACTTCGCTCACGACCACGAACCGGCCATCCGGCATCCGGGCCATCGATTCCGCACCGCCATTGGCCGGCCATTTTCGCATCGCCTCGGGGCTTACGCGTGCCTCGTATCCCGCAAAGCCGGGCGCATATCGCCAGATCGCATTGCGATACTCGAAGCCTACCCAGATCTGGCCCGTGCCGGGATCGATCACCATCGACTCGCTGTCGCGATCGCCTTTTTCCCAACCGATGCCGGGCCCGGCGGGCAGGTTGGCGAACGCGAGCGCGTGCGGTCGCCAGTCCTGCCCCATGTCGAACCGGACGACATTGCCGCCGTCGCTGAGCAACGTGAACCGATTGCCCGTGCCGGAACGCGCGACATCGAGCGACGAGAAGCCGCCGAACGCCGGATCGCGACTGTCGAGCACCACGCCGCCTAGATACGTCAGCCCGCCGACCCGGACGTGCCGCGGGTCTGTGCCATCGAGCATGACGCGGGTCACGGTCAATTGCGCGTTCTTGCCAAGCAGGTCGAGCCGCGCTTCCCCGGACCAGGTCGGCACGATCGCGCAGACGCTGACGCAAACGAACAGGACAGTGATCAGGCGCCGCATCGCGTCCTCATACGGCGTCCGACGGTCCACGGAAGCATGAACAGCGGATAACGGAGACATTCAGGGTCGGCTCAATGCGAATCACCCATAAGCGGCTCATCGAGGATGGAAGCACGGCCCCCGCCGCCGCCGAAATCCCCAACGGGAGACGCACGATGTTCAAGACTTTTACCCTCGCGGCCAGTGCCCTCGCATTGGGTGCGACCGCCCTCGTTCCCGCCGCTGCCGATGCACAGCGCTGGGGTTCGCGCTACGAGCGTGGCTACGACGGTTATCAAGGTGGCTATCAGGGCGGGTACCGCGATGGTGGCTACGACCGTGGCTATCGCGAGTATCGCGGCAACGATCGTCGCTACAACTACAACGCACGCAGCCGTCGCGGTTGCGACAACACCGGCGGCACGATCATCGGTGCCCTCGCCGGCGGCCTGCTCGGTCACACCATCGCAGGTCGTGGTGACCGGACGCTCGGCGCAGTCCTCGGTGCTGCCGGTGGTGGCCTGGCCGGCAACGCGATCGATAAGTCGGACAACCCCGGATATTGCCGGCGGTAAGCCCGGCACCGGCCGGACGGGTGCTCGCGAAAGCGGGCAGCCGCCGGCACGGACGGCGGGCAGGCAGCGCCTGACCTGACCCCAGATCGGACAGGCGACGGCTCTGCCGACGTCCCGCCCGTGCAGGCCCAACCAGTTTCCCAGTTCCCTCGCGTAGCGTATCGAGGGCGAGGGCCGGCTTCCCGTTCGGAAGCCGGCCCTTTGTTCGTCTGCAGTCGAGCAATACCCGCGATGACAGCGCAGGACCCAACATTCCCCCGTCATCCTGACGAAAGTCAGGACCCAGAACCACGATCGACGGTGGTCAGTTACCCTGGATCCTGACTTTCGTCAGGATGACGGGGGTGCGCAATCAGGCGATCCGCTCAGGCACTTCCGCCGCATCCTCGGCAATCGCGGACGCCGGCGCGACCGCCTCCCAAGGAAACACGAACCAGTCCTTGGTCACCGTGCGATCGATAACCCGCGCGCTATACTCGATCCGCTCGGCCGAGCTGACATTGTCGATCAGCATCGCGAACCGCACCGCGCCCTCGACAGCACCCGCAGCCGCCAGCGCACGACGCAGATGCGTGATCGTCCGCCCCGAATCGTTGATGTCGTCGAGGAACAACAGCCGCTCACCGTCGCGCGTCCGAGCGGCGAGCTTCACCAGCGGTTCGTCGGCGAAGTCCTTCACCTGACTCGAATAATCGACCGATAGGGTCGGCAGGCCGATCGCATGGCTTAGGAACACCGCCGGCACGAGCCCGCCGCGACCGATCCCGATGATGTAATCGGGTTTCCACGCGGTATCCTCGACCAACTTGGCGGCAAGGATGTGGATCGCGGCAACGAACTCGTGCTGCGGGATAGGGGTGAAGGTTGGCATCGGTGGGATGCTAGCGGGTCAGGACGCGGAGTTCATCCCAAAAACCTGTCACCCCGGGCTTGTTCCGGGGTCCACCGTGCCGCGCACTATTCTCGATCAATTGTGCGGCACGGTGGATGCCGGAACAAGCCCGGCATGACGGAGGTTGATATCAGATCGTCTCCAGCGCCTGCTCGAAATCGGCGATCAGGTCGTCCGGATCCTCGACTCCGATCGAGATGCGGACAAGGTTGTCAGTAATCCCGAGCGCCTGCTTGCGCGCATCCGGCACCGACAGATGCGTCATACCAGCCGGATGGCTCGCCAGCGTCTCGGTCCCCCCCAAAGACACCGCCAGCTTGGCGATCTTCAGCGCGTCGAGGAACGCGAAGCTCTCGCGCTCGCCGCCCTTCAAATACAGCGAGAAGGTCGAGCCGCCGCCGGTGCAATGGCGACGATAGATATCCGCCTGTCGCTCCATACCCGGCTCGTCCGCGAGAAACCCAAGATACGCGACCCGCTCCACCTTCGGATGATGCCGCAGGAAGCCGCAGACCTTCGCCGCATTCTCGCCCGCACGACTCATGCGCAGTTCCAAAGTCTCCAGCGATCGCAACAGCATCCACGCGGTATTCGGATCGGTGATCGTCCCGATCGTGTTCCGCATCGTGCGAATCGTGTTGATATGCTCCTTCGTGCCGAGCACGCCGCCCGCGACGAGATCCGAATGCCCGCCGACATATTTCGTCAGCGAGTACACGACGATATCCGCACCATGCTTGAGCGGCTGGAACCAGAGCGGCCCGAGGAAGGTGTTGTCGATCGCGATCGGCGGCTTCTCACCCTTGAAGATGGCGTCACGGCTGGCCGCGACCGCCTCGACGTCGACCAGTGCGTTGGTCGGGTTCGCCGGGCTTTCCAGATAGATCAGCGCGACGTTGCCGGTCGCTGCCTCGGTCATCACCGCGTCGATCTCCTCGCGCGTCGCACCCGCGGGGAAGTCGAGCCACTTCACCCCGAACTTGCCGAGCACGCGGCCGATCAGCGTCTCGGTCGCCGCGTACAACGGCCCCGAATGCACGATGGTATCACCCGGCTTGACCATCGCGAGAAACAGCGTCGCGATCGCCGACATGCCCGACGAGAAGGCGAGCGCGTCCTCCGCCTCTTCCCACACGCCGAGACGATCCTCGAGGATTTCCTGGTTCGGCCCGTTGAAGCGCGAATAGACGAGGCCCTCCGCACCGCCCGGACGCTTGCCGGTCACGCCTTCGAAATGGCGCTTGCCCGCCGCCGCGTTGGGGAACACGAAGGTCGAGGTCAGGAAGATCGGCGGCTTCAGCGAGCCTTCCGACAGCGCGGGGTCGTAACCATGGCCCATCATCAGCGTCGACGGCTTCAGTTTCCGCCCGCCGATCTTCTCGACTTCAGGCTTGGGCGCGACGCGCGCCGCTACACCGGTCAAATCGGCTTCGGTACCGGCGGCGTCATTCGGAATATCGGACATCATATGCTCCTGCGTGGCCCGTCTGGCGCGGGCCGATGTGCGGAGCCTAAACGAGCGATGCGGAATTTGGGACCCGTTATAGCCCGATGATGCTGATCTGGCGCCCGTAGGACGGTTCGCCGCGATGGGTCGCGCGTCGGTAGCTGAAGAAGCGATCCTCATCCCCATACGTGTCGAGTCCCAACGCCTCGATCCGGCCGATCCCGGCAACGGCGAGGCGGCTTACGACATAGGCCTCCAGGTCGAACTGATAATGATCCGCGCGCCCGTCGGCGAAGAAGCGTTCGTTCTCTGGATCCGCCTCGCAGAACCGGCGGATGAACGCATCGTCCACCTCGTAGCTGGCACGCGCGATGCACGGTCCGACCGCGGCGACGATCCGGTCGCGGTACGCGCCGATCGTCTCCATCGCAAGGATCGTCGCATCCATGACGCCGCTGAGCGCGCCCTTCCAGCCGGCGTGGGCCGCGGCGACAACGCCGGCCTGCGCGTCGGCGAACAGCACGGGCGCGCAGTCGGCGGTGAGGATGCCGAGCGCAAGGCTGGGACGGTTGGTCACCAGGGCGTCGGCATGGGGGCGGATGGCGTCGTCGAATGGCTCGATCACGGTGACCGCGTCGGCGGAATGGACCTGGTAGAGGCCGACGAGTTTCGCGCCGGGGAGAACGGCTTCGCTCGCGCGGCGACGGTTCTCGGCGATGGCCGCAGGGTCGTCGTCGGAGCCGATACCGACGTTGAGGCTCGCATACGCACCGGTCGACACGCCACCACGACGGCCGAGAAAGCCGTGCGGGATGTCGCCAAGCGCCTTCGCGCGGATGGGTTCGATGGTCACTTTATATTACCCAACATCAAACTTAACTCCCACCCCGGCGGAGGCCGGGGCCCAGTTGGGAGACGTTGCTGGCGACGGACAGCAAGCTGTTACCACGACCTTTCCAACTACGCCCCGGCCTCCGCCGGGGAGGTGTATTCTGCCAGTGTCGGCGCATTCCCATGCACTACCGACCATCACAGCACGAGCCGCATGATCCGATCATCGTCAGGCTGCTCCCCGACCATGAACACATACCGCCCGATCTCGACGAAGCCGTACCGCTGGTAGAACCGATGCGCCCGGTGGTTATCCACATACACGCTCAGGATCATCTCTGTCCGCCCCTCAGCCCGCGCGACATCGATTGCCCGGTCCATCAACGCCGGGCCAACGCCCGCCCCATGCTGATCACCACGCACGTAAAGCTGGTGAAGTTCGATAGCAGTCGCGGGCCAGTCACCGGGAAACGCGACAGGTCCGATCTTGGCAAACCCCACGATCTCACCCGCCCCGTCTACCGCGACGCGCACAGTGAAGGCAGGGTCGGACAACTGAGCCGGTAGCCCCTTCTCCCCGAACGTCTGATCGAGAAACGTGGCAAGGTCTTCAGGACGGTACAGTGTACCGAACGTGTCGGTGAACGACCGCTTCGCCATCGCGGCGAGTTCTGCACCATCGGCCGGCACGGCATCGCGATAGGCGATCATGCGCCCGAACCCGCAAACGCCGCCGGTGTCGGCCAATTCGGCGCAGTAATCGCGAGCGCTTTGAAAAGTGTCCCCATGTCGTCCATCAATCTCCTCCGATCCGCCGCCAATACTTCCACCCGCGCGGGCGACGCCTTGGCAAGCGCCGACGTTCGCGAATCGATCCCGAGCGCACCGAGCAGGTCGCGCTGCGTCACCGGCCCCCACGCGACCGCGCTCTCGGCCTGCGCCGCCGCCGCGAGCGTGGTAAAGTCGACATGTGCGGTCAGGTCATGCTCGCCCGGCGCCTCGAACGGGTTGGCGAACGCGTGCCCGCGCACCGCCTGCAACGTGTCGCCAAGCGCGGGGCCTTCATAGCCATAGTCTATCGCGATCAGCGCACCGCCCTGCGCGACGAGCCGCTCGGCGAGACCGCGGATGATCGTCACGGCAGCAGGCGAGGTTTCGAGGATCGAGCCCGCGGGCGCGTCGCGGAACGGCTCGGGGATCACGGCGTCGGGGAGGGGTTTGCCCGCGATCGGCAGGAACAGCAGGTCCTGCGCCGCGACCAGGCGTTCGTGCCACTGCTCGCGCTTGACCAACTGCCGGATCGGCAGCGCATCGAAGAACTCGTTGGCGACGACGATCAGCGGGCGATCGGTGGGCAGCGTGTCGATCGTATCGTGCCACGTCGCGGAGGGGACACGCTCGGCCTGCGCGTCACGCAGCGCCGGGCTGGTCTCGACGAAATGCATCGGAGGCTCAAGCCCCGCCTTCGCCATAGCCCGCGCAGCATCGGCAGCAAGCGTTCCCCGGCCCGGCCCGAGCTCGACCCAAGCCGTGTCCAGCCGCCCCGCACGGTCCCAAAGATCGGCACACCACAGCCCGACAAGCTCGCCGAACATCTGGCTGATCTCGGGCGCCGTGGTAAAGTCGCCCCCCGCCCCCAGCGGATCGCGCGTCGCATAATACTGCGCGTTGGCGGCCGCCATATACTGCGCAACGGGAATCGGACCGGCGAGCGCGATCGCGCGGGCGAGGCGTTCGGGGAGGGCGGTGTCGGTCATCACAGAAGAGCCTTGTGTCCCCGCGAAGGCGGGGATCCAATCTGGGCTCCCGCCTTCGCGGGAGAACAAGGAAGGGTAGGTGGTGCTAGTTAAGCGACGCTCTGCGTCCCTGCGATCGGCTCGACCCGCACGCGGCGCTTGGCCGACGTCGCCACCAGATACGCGCCGCCGACGATCATCGGCACGCACAACCACTGCCCCATGTGCAGCCCGGTATGCTCGGCAAACGCCCGCAGCTGCGAATCCGGCTCACGGAAGAACTCGACGGTAAACCGCGCGATCCCGTACCCTAGCACGAACAACCCGACGAGCTTGCCCGGATCATACCGCGCCTTGGTCTTCCAGAACGCGAACCACAGCAGCGCGAACAGGACCACGCCCTCCAGCCCCGCCTCGTACAGCTGGCTCGGATGCCGCGCCGGCTCGACCATCCCGAACGGCACGGTGCGCTCGAAGATAATCCCCCACGCGACATCGGTCGGCTTGCCCCACAGCTCGCCATTCACGAAGTTCGCCAGCCGCCCGAAGAACAGTCCGAACGGCACACAGCACGCGATATAATCGTGCACGCGCAACCAGTTGAGCTGGTGCTTCCGCGCGAACAGGATCAGCCCGATCGACGTGCCGATCACCCCGCCGTGGAACGACATCCCGCCATCCCAGAGCCGAAAGATCCGCAGCGGATGCAGGAACATCTCGGGCGCGTAGAAGATCACGTAACCAAGCCGCCCGCCGAGGATGATGCCGAGCGTCGCGTAGAACACCAGGTCGTCGGCATGCCGTCGCGCCATCGGTGCGCCGGGCTGCGCGAGCAGCTTCAGCAGATACCACCAGCCGAGCAGGATCCCGCCGATATAGGCAAGGCTGTACCAGCGCAGCGTGAAGAAGCCGATCGAGAAGACGTCGGGGTGCAGCCCCAGATCCTCGAAGCGGATGTGACTGCCGACGGCAGCTGAAATGGTCGACAGGATCAAAGGCTTTTCCCCACGCGTTCACCCCTGCATAAAGACGGACAACGATAAGACCAAGTGGGAGAGCGATATGCGGACCGAGCTCGATGCAGCTATGGATTCGACGATGGCCGCGCTGACCGCGCCGGACGGCATGCTAGCGCTCGGTTCGGTCGAGCGGTTCGGCATCACGCTGCCGACGATCGCCGCCGCGCCGCCTGCGCTCAGCTATTATTTCGCGCACTACGCCAACGAGCATCGCGACGCCGTCTTCCTCGTCTCGGGCGCCCAACGGCTGACGTTCGGCGCATTCTACGCCGCCGCCGAGCGCACCGCCCGCGCCCTCGTCGGCGGGTACGGGATCGCAAAAGGCGACCGCGTCGGCATCGCGATGCGCAACTCGCCGTCGTGGATCGTCCTCTACATGGGCATCGTCATGGCCGGCGGCGTCGCGACGTTGCTCAACGGCTGGTGGCAGTCGGAGGAGCTGGAGACCGCGATCAACGAGGTCGATTGCGCACTCGTGTTCGCCGATCCGCCGCGCGTGAAGCGCCTCGCGCAGATTTCGGCTTTGCGCGCGCCAGTCGTCGAGATCGACGATTCGCGACCGCTCGACGCTGCGCTCGGCGCCGTGTTGGCAAAGGACGACCACACCGCCGACCTGCCGCTGCTCGGGCCAGAGGATCATGCGACGATCCTGTTCACATCGGGCTCGACAGGCCAATCGAAGGGTGCGCTCTCCGAACACCGTGCGGTCGTGCAGGGCATCTTCAACTATCTCGGCCAGGTCATGATGATGGTCGGGATCGCCACCGCGCAAGGCAATCCGCCGGTCGGCCAGCCGGTCGCGCTGCTGACGATCCCGCTGTTCCACATCACCGGCGAGGTCCCCGTGTTCCTCCAGAGCTTCGCGATGGGGCGCAAGCTCGTGCTGATGCCGAAATGGGATGCAGGCGAGGCGATGCGGCTGATCGAGGCGGAAGGCGTGACCTATTTCGTCGGCGTGCCGCTGATGAGCTTCGAGATCCTAAACCACCCCGATCGCGCGAACTACGACCTGTCGACTGTCACCGACTTCGCCGCGGGGGGCGCACCCCGCCCGGTCGATCACGTCCGCCGAATTGACGCGGAGATGGGCGGCAGCGCGCCGCTGATCGGCTACGGCCTCACCGAGACCAACGCGGTCGGCACCGGCAACTGGCGCAGCAATTACCTCGCCAAGCCCAATTCCGCCGGCCGCCCCGGCGCGCCCTTGGTCGACCTGGCCATTCTCGACGATGCCGGCCACCCGGTCGACCAAGGCCAGCGCGGCGAGGTCTGCATCCGCACGATCTGCAACTTCAAGGAATATTGGAACCGTCCCGACGCGACCGCCGCGGCGTTCACGTCGGACGGCTATTTCCGGACCGGCGACATCGGTTACCTGGACGAAGACGGCTATCTGTTCATCGTCGACCGCAAAAAGGACATCATCATCCGCGGCGGCGAGAACATCTCGTGCCAGGAGGTGGAAGCGGCGCTGTACGAGCACCCGGCGGTCGCGGAGGCTGCCGTGTTCGGGCTGGCGGACGAGCGGTTCGGCGAGGTCCCCGGCGCGGTGGTCGTCCCGCAGGACGGCGAAACGCTGACCTCCGACGATCTGAGCGCGTTCCTCCACCAGCACATTGCCGCATTCAAGGTGCCGCAGCGGATCTGGGTTTCCGAGCAGCCGCTCCCAAGGCTGGGGACGGAGAAGATCGACAAGGTGTCGCTCAAAGCAAAATACCGAGCGCTAGCTTAGTAAGTCAGACAGGCAGATACCCCCACACACCGCCGTCATCCTGACGAAAGTCAGGATCCAGGGTAACGGAACGAGACCTGCATGGCACTGGATCGTGACTTTCGTCAGGATGACGAGATCGGAATCTCACCCCTGCGCTACCTTCTCCCCGTGGGGGAGAAGGATTAGAGGGCACCGCATGATCAACAGGCGCAGCATACTCGTCGGCGGCGGCGCGGGGATCGGCCTCGTCGTAGCCTGGGGTCTCTGGCCGCGAACCTACGCCCCAAACCTCGTCGCCAACCCCGGCGAAACCCTGTTCGGCGCATGGCTCAAGATCGGCACCGACGGCCACGTCACCATCGCCGTCCCGCAGGTCGAACACGGCCAGGGCGTCTACACCACCCTCCCCCAGATCGTCGCGGACGAGCTTGGCGCGGACTGGCGTACAGTCGGTGTCGAACCCGCCCCGCTCAACCCGCTCTACGCCAACCCGATCGGCGCGCACGACCTGTTCGAGGGCCTGTTCGACCGGCTCCCGGACAGCCTCCCGCAACCAATGCTCACCGGCGGGTCGAGTTCGATCCGGATGTTCGAGCAAGCCTGTCGCGAGGCCGGCGCAGGCGCCCGCACGCTGCTCTGCATGGCAGCGGCCAAGCGCTGGGACGCCGACTGGACCCAGGTCAACGTCGACGCCGGCTTCTGCACCTTCGGCGCCAAGCGCATCCGCTTCGCCGAACTCGCCGAGGAGGCCGCGAAGTTCACCCTCCCCGATCCACTCCCGCTCGGCATCCAGGGCGCCGGCAAGCTTGTCGGCAAGTCGGTCCCCCGCCTCGACACACCCTCGAAAGTCGACGGCTCGGCCAATTTCGCTGCCGACGTCCGCCTCGCCGACATGGTCCACGCTGCGATCCGTCAGGGCCCGGTCGGCGGGCGCCTGACAAAGGTCGACCGCGCCGCCGCCGACCGCATCCGCGGCGTGCTGTCGGTGGTCGAGAACCCGCGCTGGGTGGCGGCCGTTGCGACGACAGGGTGGGCCGCACAAAAGGCGCTCGACGCACTCGCGCCGCGGTTCGAGAACGACGCTCCCCTCCCTGATACCAGGTCTATCGACGCAGCATTCGACGCCGCGCTAGCCCGTCCCGGCACGCAGATGGCGTCCGCGGGAGATGTCGCCGCAACCTTCCAGGGCGCCAAGCTCGTCACCACGACCTACCGCGCCGGCCTTGGCCTCCACGCAGCGATCGAGACCCGCAGCGCAACCGCCTCATTCTCCAACGGCCGCCTCGAACTCTGGCTAGCAACGCAAGCGCCGGGACTTGCGCGATCGGCCGCGGCGCGCGCGGCGGACCTCAGCGAGGATGCCGTCGTCGTCCATCCGATGCTGATCGGCGGATCGTTCGGCGCCGCGCTCGAACACGACGTTGCCGAACAGGCGGCAGTGCTCGCGGTCAAACTCCGCCGCCCGGTCAGCCTCGTCTGGTCGCGCGGCGAGGACTCTCTCCACGATCACTACCGCCCACCCGCCGTCGCGAAGATGGCCGCACGCCTCGCCCCCAACGGCGCGATCATGGGCTGGTCGGCAAACATCGCAGCCCCCTCCACCGGCGCCGAGATGGCACGCCGGATGATGCCGGGCCTCGCAACCGAAGCCGCGCTGATCGGCGTCAAAGGCGATCGCTACGCCGTCGCGGGCGCGGCGCCCGTCTATCGCATTCCAGCCTACGCGATCGAGCATCACCCCGCCGAGATCGGCATCCCGACCGGCCACCTCCGCGGCGGCGCGCATGGCTACACCGCGTTCTTCACCGAATGCTTCCTCGACGAACTCGCGCGCACTGCTCAGTCCGAACCGATGTCGTTCCGCATCCCCATGCTCGGCGGCGAACCGCGACTCGCGCGCTGTCTCTCGACCGCCGCAGCGCTCGGCGGCTGGGACGGCGGCGTCGCCGGCAGCGGCCAGGGCATCGCAGCCCACGCGTTCCGCGGCAGCTACATCGCTGTGATGGCGGAGGCGCATATGGGCGCGGACCAGCGCCCAGTGATCGACCGCCTCGTCGCCGCGGTCGATTGCGGCGCGCAGATCAACCCCGACATCGTCCGCCAGCAGATCGAGGGCGGGCTGATCTTCGGCATGGCTGCCGCACTCGGCGCCCCGACCGGCTTCACCCGCGGCCTAGCAGACGCACGCGGGTTCGACACGATCGGCCTGCCCCGCCTCGCCGACACGCCGGACATCACCGTCGAGGTCATTCGCAGCGACGAAGCCCCCGGCGGCGTCGGCGAACTCGGCGTTCCCGCGGTCGCGCCTGCGATCGCCAACGCACTCTATGCGTCAACGGGCTTTCGCATCCGCAATTTGCCTTTAAGACCCGCGTCATGACCCTGCCCCCCGATCACCCCCCGATTCCAAAACCCAAGATCGGCGTGCTGCTGATGAACCTCGGCACGCCCGATGGCCCCGATGCGAAATCGGTGAAGCGCTATCTCGGCGAGTTCCTGTCCGATTCGCGCGTGGTGGAGATCCCGCAGATCGCGTGGCAACCGATTCTGCGCGGCATCATCCTCAACACGCGCCCGAAAAAGTCCGCGCACGCCTATGCGCAGGTCTGGCGCGAGGACGGTTCGCCGCTCGCCGCGATCACGAGGTTGCAGGCGGCGGCTTTGAAATACTCGTTCGGACCGGAAGTGCTCGTCGACTGGGCGATGCGCTACGGCAATCCGTCGATTTCGGACCGGCTGACGGCGATGAAGGCGGCGGGCTGCGAACGCATCCTGCTCGCACCCCTCTACCCGCAATATTGCGCCGCAACGACCGCGACCGCGAACGACAAAGCGTTCAAGCATCTCGCCGGTCTGCGCTGGCAGCCGGCGATACGTACCCTGCCGCCTTACTATGACGACACGCTGTATATCGGTGCGCTGAAGGACTCGCTCGAAGAGGGGCTGTCGGCGCTCGATTTCACGCCGGACGCAATCGTGGCCAGCTTCCACGGGATGCCGAAGCGGACGTTGCAACAGGGCGATCCGTATCACTGCCACTGCCAGAAGACCGCGCGGTTGCTCGGCGAGCGGATGGGGCGCGAGCTGACGATCGCGTTCCAGTCACGATTCGGGCCGCAGAAGTGGCTGGGACCAGCGACCGACGAGACGCTCGTTGCGCTGGCGAAGGCGGGCAAGACCAAGGTGGCGATCTTCGCGCCGGGCTTCTCCGCGGATTGCCTGGAAACGCTGGAGGAACTGTCGATCCGCGGCCGCGAGAGCTTCGAGGAAGCGGGCGGCACGCACTTCGCCTATCTCCCGTGCCTCAACGACAGCCCCGTCGGCGTGCAAATGTTGCGCAGCATTTTGGCGCGCGAGCTTGAAGGATGGGTGCGGGCTGGCTAGCCTTCGGCAAAACACTGAGGAGAGAGACTGATGGCACGCGTCGCAATTGTAACCGGTGGTACGCGCGGAATCGGCGAAGCGATCAGTCTCGTATTGCAGGACATGGGCCTGACCGTAGCCGCAACCTATGCCGGCAACGACGACCGCGCCCGCGAATTTACCGAGCGTACTGGCATCAAGGCGTACAAGTGGGACGTCGCCGACTATGATGCGTGCCAGGCCGGCTGCGCGCAGGTCGCCGCCGATCTGGGCGATGTCGATATCGTCGTGAACAACGCCGGCATCACCCGCGACGGCACCATCCTGAAAATGACGTACCAGGATTGGAAAGAGGTGATGGACACCAATCTTGGCGGGTGTTTCAACATGGCCAAGGCGGTGTTCCCCGGCATGCGGACGCGCAAATGGGGGCGGATCGTCAACATCGGCTCGATCAACGGGCAGGCCGGGCAGTACGGCCAGGTGAACTATGCTGCGGCCAAGTCCGGCATCCACGGGTTCACGAAAGCCCTCGCCCAAGAGGGCGCGCGCGCGGGCGTGACGGTCAACGCGATCGCGCCTGGGTATATCGATACGGACATGGTCGCGGCTGTTCCGGCCGACGTGCTGGAGAAGATCGTTGCGAAGATCCCGGTCGGGCGACTGGGCCAAGCCACCGAGATCGCGCGGGGCGTGGCGTTCCTGTGCTCGGAGGAGGGTGGGTTCGTGACCGGGTCGACGCTGAGCATCAATGGCGGGCAGCACATGTACTGACGGGCGCAGGCGCGGCAACGTCCGCGCCATTTGACCGCGAGCAAAGCGAAGCAGGCAGCGCCCGGCACGGCCGGCGGGTCGGCTAGCCGAACCCGTCCGACGGCGGCTTTGCCGGCGGCGCTGAGTAAGGTGTCTACCGGATTACCAAGGACGGTATTGCTAGATCCTGGGCCCCCGCCTTCGCGGGGGAACTAGGACAGGTAGCACCGCTTGGACCGATCCCCACAGCGTCCGCGAGGTACAAGAATGCCACCGCCAAACGCCACGCAACCTACTCCCTCTCAAACTACGACATCAAGCACCCTCACCCGTCGCTAGCACGCTCGATATCCGCCCCAACCGCGCTCAGCTTCTCCTCAAGACGCTCATACCCGCGGTCGAGGTGATACACCCGCCCCACAGACGTCTCGCCGTCCGCCGCCAACCCAGCCAGGATCAAGCTCATAGAGGCCCGCAAATCGGTCGCCATAACCTGCGCGCCGACCAGCTTGTCGACTCCGCGCACCACGGCCGTCCGCCCGCGCACCTGGATATCCGCCCCCATCCGCGCCAACTCGGGCACGTGCATGTAGCGGTTCTCGAAGATCGTCTCAGTCAGGACACTGGCGCCGTCGGCCATGCACAGCATCGCCATGAACTGCGCCTGCATGTCGGTCGCGAACCCCGGATACGGCGCAGTCGACAGCGTCAACGGCTTGAGCACGCCGTCCGAGGCGACGCGCACGCCGTCCTTCGTGGGCGTCACGGAAACACCCGCCTCGACCAGCGCATCGAACGTCGCGCCCATGTCCGATTGCGTCACGCCGACCAGTTCCAGGTCGCCGCCGGTGATCGCCGCGGCGCAGGCATAGCTGCCTGCCTCGATCCGGTCGGGCATCACCGCATAGGTCGCGCCGTGCAACCGATCGCGGCCTTCGATCGTCAGCGTCTCGGTGCCGATCCCGTCGATCGACGCGCCCATCGCGACCAGGCAGTTGCACAGGTCGACGATCTCCGGCTCGCGCGCGGCGTTCTCGATCACGCTGGTGCCCTTGGCGAGCACTGCCGCCATCACGACGTTCTCGGTCGCGCCGACCGACACGATCGGGAAGCGGTACCGTCCGCCCGTCAGGCGTCCGCCCGGTGCAGTCGCCTTTACATAGCCCGCCGCCATCTCGAGTTCCGCACCGATCGCCTCGAGTGCGCGCAGATGCAGGTCGATCGGGCGATTGCCGATCGCGCAGCCGCCGGGCAGCGACACCGTCGCCTCGCCACCACGCCCGAGCAACGGGCCGAGCACCAGGATCGACGCGCGCATCTTCCGTACGATGTCGTAGGGCGCCTCGGTCGAGGTCAGGTTCCCCGCGCGGATCGTCATGACCCGGCCGAAATCCTCTGGCCGCGTACCCTGGATCGCAGTCGACGCCCCGAGCTGATTGAGCAAGTGGCCGAAGCCATCGACGTCCGCCAGCCGCGGCAAGTTTCGCAGCGTCAGCGGTTCTTCGGTTAGCAACGCGCACGGCATCAGCGTGAGCGCGGCGTTCTTCGCACCGGAAATGGGCAGGCGCCCGGACAGGCGATTGCCGCCACGAATGAGAATACGGTCCATCGCCGGTGTGTATCGCGGCTGGCGTTCTGCGCAAGGGGCCCGCACGGATCGCAACGACAGGTGGATGCTGTCCACGGATAGGGCCCCGCGGTCGGCGTCCGGACGGGGAACGCCCCGCTTGATCGACTTTAATGCGCGCAAATCACAGCTTTGCTCTGTGGTTCTCGAACATTGGGGACCATTACAGAGTGCCGGACAGCTGCTTCGCCGACCGCGTCGGCGATCTCATCGACTTGTCGGTGAACGAAAAGGCTGCGCTAGCGCGGATGGAGGGTCGCCCGCGCGAGTTGCGTCGCGGCGCGGTTATCGTGCGCGAGCATGATCCGCAGGCCGAACTCTTCATCCTGCAACGCGGCATGGCGATGAGCTATGTGCTGCTTGACGATGGCAGCCGCCAGATTCTGCGCTTCCTCTATGCCGGCGACATGCTCGCGGTATCCGCCCTGGTGTATCGTGATTCGCCGGAGACGGTGGTGGCGCTGACCGATTGCACCGTGTGCCCGTTCGATCGCGCCGCGATCACCGCGCTGGTCACCGATCATCCGCGGCTGTCGGCGATCATCATGGTGATGAACCAGATGGAAAAGGTGGCGCTGACCGATCGGCTCGCGGCGCTCGGCCGCACGTCGGCAAAGGCACGGATCGCGGCTTTGCTGATCGAGATGCGCAACCGGATGCGCATGCGAAACCGGGCGCTCGGCGATACTTTCACGCTCGGGCTGACCCAGGAGGAGATCGGCGACGCGACCGGGCTTACCGCGGTGCACGTCAACCGGATGCTGCGCCAACTCGAGGGGGACGGGTTGATCCGCCGCGAAGCGGGTCGGGTAACGCTGCTCAAGGAAACTCTGCTGGCGCAGGAGGCTAATTACATCGACCGGTTCGATGGGCTGGACCTGCGCTGGCTTCCGCCCGCACGGTAAACGTCTTCGTCAATTCTTACCCGAAGACAAGATGGCGCCAGAGCCGGAGCAAGCAATGACCTAGCTCGGTGTTCACCGCTACCCGTTTGGCAAGACCAAGCAAGCTCTTCTCGCGGAAACGCGTCAGAGAACTTCATCTCGCCCTGTGACTACGATCACGCCTTTTCGAGCGTGCACTGCAACGGATGCTGGTTCTGCTTGGCGAAGTCCATCACCTGCGACACCTTGGTTTCCGCCACTTCGTAGCTGAAGGTCCCGCAGACCCCGACGCCCTTCTGGTGGACATGCAACATGACGCGCGTCGCCGCTTCCATGTCCATGCGAAAGAATCGCTGGAGACAAAGCACGACGAATTCCATCGGCGTATAGTCGTCGTTGAGCATCAGCACGCGGTACGGCGTCGGCTGTTTCGTCTTGGCGCGCGTCTTGGTTGCGATGCCGGCACCGGTGCCGTCATTGCCGTCCTCGCCACCATCGTCGCGGCGTTCGGCCATCATAACGGCCAGGTTCATTTCAGGGGTCAACAGCATGCCGACAAAATATGGCATGCCGGGGGGCAAGGGCAAGGGGGCGCCCGCACAGGCCACGTTAAAACCGCGCACGAAAAAGGGCGACCGTGCATGACGGCCGCCCCTTTGTAGTTGCGTCACCTGGTGGCAGCGCGGTCTGGCCTCAGGCCGAGATCTTCATCTTGTCGGTCGCGACCGCGACGCGGTTCGAGATCGGCTGTGCGAACTCGCCGAACATCTTGAGCATCCGCTCGGTCGAGCGCGAACCTTCGGCGATCATCATGTCGAACGCGGTGCGCGCATAATCGCCCTGGAGCTTCATGAACTCGGTCGGCGACTTTGCAGCGGCCAGCGTCTTGGCGGCTTCGCTCGCGCTCTCGAACGAGGTCTTGGCGTAGTCGGCAGCTTCCTGGCCGAGCGCCTCGACGTTCTTGGCGGCGATCTTCGACGATTCGACCAGTGCCTCGATGTTGCCCTTGCCGAATGCGACGAAATCTTCTGCCATCTTCGCCGACTTTTCCATCGCGCCCTTGGCCTGCTCGTTGAATTCGGCGGTGTTCGCGCCCGTGAAGAGGGCCTTGGTCTTCTCGGTGATGCTCTGGATCGTATCCATAACGGCGTCCTTTGTTTCGCTTGCAGGGATCCCCGAGGGCGCAGCGGCCGAATTCGGGGCGGAAGTATCCGGTTGCGGCGATTCAAAAGCAGCCGCGAGAGGTTGAGGTGCCGGCGTCTTGGCGATCGGCTCGGGTGCCGGTTTCACCGGCTTGGCGACAGTCCGGGTAGAGAGTTTGCCGGTCGCGGCCTTTACGGCCGCGACCGGCTTCGCGAGGGCGACAGTCTTCGATCCGGCCTTGGCCGTCCGTTTCACGATATCCACCATCCACGCACCTCTCTTCGGAGTTATGTCGTGATCGCTCATACACGTAATCTGGCAGCGCACAATGGAATTGTGCACTGCACCATGACGTGCACGTAAGGGAGCGCTACCGGGTCTTAACATACTCGCCGGGTGCATCGCCGAGCGCCTTAAATGCGCCCTCACCCGGCAGTCGCGCTCCGTCCGCAGCGACGGTCTCGGCGCCGAGAGCCCGCAACCACAAGATCCAGTCGGGCCACCAGCTTCCCTTCGTCTCGGTCGCACCCGCTACGAAGTCGTCGAGGGTCGTGTACGGGGCCGGGTTGGTCCAGAACTGATACTTCCCTGCGGCCGGCGGGTTGACCACGCCGGCGATATGCCCCGAGCCGGCCAGGACGAATTTGAGCGGCCCCGCAAACAGTTCGGTAAGTTTCCAGACGCTTTGGGCGGGCGCGATATGATCCTCGCGCCCCGCCTGGACATAGCTCGGCGTCGCGACCTTGGTCAGGTCGATCGGCGTGCCGTCCACCGTCATCGTGCCCGCCACCAGTCGATTGTCGCGGTACAGATCGGTCAGGTAGCTCAGATGCCATTGCGCCGGCAGGTTAGTGGTGTCGCCGTTCCAGTGAAGCAAGTCGAACGGCACGTAGTCCTGGCCGAGCAGGTAATTCTGCGTGACGTAGTTCCAGATCAGATCGCGCCCGCGCAGCAGGTTGAACGTCGTCGCCATATACCGCCCGTCGAGGAACCCCTCGGGCGACAGCGACGCGACCATCTTCAACTGCTCGTCGTCGATGAAATGCTGCAACTCGCCAGCCTGCGCGAAGTCGACCTGCGCTGTGAAGAACGTCGCGCTCGCCACCTTCGCCGCCTCGTCACGCGCGGTGAGCAACGCGAGCGTCGCAGCCAGCGTCGTTCCCGCCACGCAATAGCCGATCGTATGCACCGCCGGCACGTCGAGCGCATCCCGCACCGTATCGATCGCCTCGACCTGCGCGGCGACGTAATCGTCCCAGACGACGTCCTTCATGCTTGCGTCCGCCGATTTCCACGACACCATGAACACGGTGATGCCCTGCTCCACCGCCCAGCGGATGAAGCTCTTCTCCGGCGTCAGGTCGAGGATGTAGAACCGGTTGATCCACGGCGGGAAGATGACGAGCGGCGTCGCCAGCACGGTCTCGGTCGTCGGGCTATACTGGATCAGCTCGTAGAGCGGGGTGCGCTTGACCACCTTGCCCGGCGTCATCGCCAGGTTGCGACCGAGCTCGAACGCGCCCTCCGGCGTATGCGTCAGCTGCCCGCGGCCGAGATCGGCCATCATGTTCTTGAGGCCCTTGAGCAAATTCTCGCCGCGCGTCTCGATCGTCTTCTCGATCACCTGCGGGTTGGTCAGCGCGAAGTTGGTCGGGCTCATCGCATCGACGAACCCCTTGGTCGCGAACCGCAACTGCTCCTTCTGCTTGGGGTCGAGCCCGTCGACTGCCTCGACGCCGCGCAGCATGTGGTCGCCGATCAGTTCGTAACTCTGACGGATCAGGTCGAACACCGGCTCGCGCCACTGCGGCGCCTTGAAGCGCTTGTCGGTGACGGGCGCGGGTTCGGGTGCCTTGGCGGGATCGAGGAAACGCTGCCACAGCGTCACGCTCTCGGTCCAGAAATCTCGCGCGCGTTCCAGCGTGGCGGGGTCGGTAAAGCCGGGGATCGCCGGGATCGCTTCGGGCTTGGCCTGCATCGCCGCGAGCCCCTGCTCCATCATCATCTGCTGTGCGCGGCCCATCACCCAGGTCCAGTGCTGGAGATCGGGGAGAGTCGGCGCGTCGGGCTGGGTTTCGGCCATGGCATCCTCTGATTTTTCTGGAGCCTACCGCAGTCGCGGGGCGAGCGGAAGCGGGGCGGTCGCTGGCGCACGGTCCCGTCACCCACACCGTCCCGTCATCCTGACGAAAGTCAGGATCCAGAGCCACGAACCGCATCCCCAGTTACCCTGGATCCTGACTTTCGTCAGGATGGCGGAGCGTTTGTTAGTCCATCTTAATTCTCCGTCATGCCGGGCTCGTTCCGGCATCCACCGTTCCGCACAATCGAGAGACGTGAGAACGCGGAACGGTGGCCCCCGGAACATGTCCGGGGTGACGGCGCGGTTTGGTAACGGAATACCCCAGCTTTTGCAGGCGCGACGAATGAGGCGGATGACGCCCCCGCTCACCTGCGGTACAGCACCCGCTCCTCCAGCTAGAGGCTGATCATGTCCGAAGACTTCTACCGCATCAAACGCTTACCCCCCTATGTCATCGCCGAAGTGAACGCGATGCGGGCGGCGGCGCGCGCGGGCGGGGAGGACATCATCGATCTCGGCATGGGCAATCCCGACCTGCCGCCCCCCGAGCACGTCATCGAGAAGCTCGTCGAAGTCGCGCGCAAGCCCAGCGCGCACGGCTATTCGCAGTCGAAGGGCATTCCCGGGCTCCGCAAGGCGCAGGCGAACTACTATGGCCGCCGGTTCGGGGTCGACGTCGATCCCGAGACCGAGGTCGTCGTCACGATGGGTTCGAAGGAGGGCCTCGCCAGTCTCGCCACCGCGATCACCGCGCCCGGCGACGTCGTGCTCGCGCCCAACCCGTCCTATCCGATCCACACCTTCGGCTTCATCATCGCCGGCGCGACGATCCGCGCGGTACCGACGACCCCCGACGAGGCGTATTTCGAGAGTCTCGAGCGCGCGATGGCGTTCACCGTCCCGCGCCCGTCGATCCTGGTGGTCAACTATCCGTCGAACCCGACGGCCGAGGCGGTTGATCTCGCCTTCTACGAACGGCTGGTCGCATGGGCGAAGGAGAACAAGGTCTGGATCATCTCCGACCTCGCCTATTCCGAGCTGTATTACGACGGCAATCCGACACCCTCGATCCTCCAGGTGCCGGGCGCGAAGGACATCGCGATCGAGTTCACATCGCTCAGCAAGACCTATTCGATGGCCGGCTGGCGGATCGGCTTCGCGGTCGGCAACAAGACGTTGATTGCGGCTATGAGCCGGGTGAAATCGTATCTCGATTACGGCGCGTTCACGCCGATCCAGGCCGCCGCCTGCGCCGCGCTCAACGGCCCGCAGGACATCGTCGAGCGCAACCGCCAGCTCTATCACAAGCGGCGCGACGTGCTGGTCGAGAGCTTCGGCCGCGCCGGCTGGGACATCCCGAGCCCTCGCGCGTCCATGTTCGCCTGGGCCCCACTGCCGCCGGCGCTCGCGCATTTAGGCAGCCTTGAGTTCACCAAACAATTGCTGACTCACGCGCATGTCGCCGTTGCTCCAGGCGTGGGTTATGGCGAAAACGGCGAAGGTTATGTGAGAATCGCGATGGTCGAGAACGAACAACGGCTCCGCCAGGCGGCGCGCAACGTGAAGAAGTATCTCCAGTCGATGGGCGTCAACACGCCCGCGCGCGGCGCCGGCTAAGCCTCCCGCGTGGATATCAATCCGCTGTATTCGGTGGCCGGCGTGCTCGTCGGCCTCATCGTCGGTCTGACGGGTGTCGGCGGTGGATCGCTGATGACGCCATTGCTGGTACTAGTCTTCGGCTTCCACCCGGCCACCGCTGTCGGCACCGACCTCCTCTACGCCTCCGCGACCAAGACGGTCGGGACGACGGTGCATGGCTGGCGCGGCACGGTCGACTGGCAGGTTGTGCGCAGGCTTGCGACCGGCAGCGTCCCCGCGGCGATCGCGACGTTGCTCGTGCTCAACCATCTCGGCGAGAAATCGTCAGATACCGGCCACGCGATCACCGTCGTGCTCGGCGTGACGCTGATCCTGTCGGCGATCGCGACGTTCCTGCGCGGCAAGATCGTCGCATGGCTGACCCCTCGCGTGGGCACCGTCGGCGGCGAGCGGCAGGCGATGCTGACGATCCTGCTCGGCGCGGTCCTCGGCGTGCTCGTTTCGCTCACCTCGGTAGGCGCCGGCGCACTGGGCATGACCGCGCTTCTCATCCTCTACCCGACGCTGCCGATCAACCGGCTGGTCGGCTCGGACATCGCGCACGCGGTGCCGCTGACGCTGCTCGGCGGGATCGGCCACTGGATCCTCGGCTCGGTCGATGTCGACCTGCTGGTGTCGCTGCTGATCGGCTCGATCCCCGGCATCATCGTCGGCAGCCTGATCGCGACGCGCGTCTCGGACCGCGTGCTGGTCCCGGTCCTCGCCACCGTGCTGGCGATCGTCGGCGTCCGGCTGATCTTCTGATGCGGCCCGGTTTCGCCTTCTCGACGAAGCTCCGCGTGCGCTATGCCGAGATCGACGGCCAGCGCATCGTCTTCAACTCGCGCTACCTCGAATATGCCGACGTCGCGGTGACCGAGTTCTGGGAATGGACCGGGATTGCGGAGGCTCTACCGAAGGTCTGGCCGACCACCGAGTTCAACGTACGCCGGACCGAGATCGATTACCTCAAGCCGTTCCGCCTCGGGGATACGGTGGAGGCGTTCGTGCGGATCGAGAAGCTCGGCACCACCAGCCTGACGAAGCGGTTCGAACTCGCCCATGCGCAGACGGGGGAGTTGCACACGGTGATTTCCATGGTCAGCGTCCACGTCGATCTTGAGACTGGGCGGCCGGTAGCCCTGCCAGATGCGATCCGCACTGTGCTGGAGTCGCTACCTACCGGCTAATGCAACGGTCTCCCCTCCCTGGAAGGGAGGGGTAGGGGGTGGGTTGGCCTGTTGGCGAGAATAGCACCAGCACCAAGCCGACCCACCCCCAGCCCCTCCCTTCCAGGGAGGGGAGCAGAAGGGCTACTCCGCCGCTTCGGCTTCGGCTGCAGCCTCCACCCCATCCCCGGCAACTTCCCCCGGAAGCGCCCAGATCAGGTCCCCCTTCCCCAGCACGCGGCCGTCATGCGACCGCACCGACACCGGCTGCAAAGGCCGCCGATCGCGTTCGTCGACCAAGATCGGGAAGGCCGGCACGCACGTCTCCCACCGCTCGCCCCACTGCCGCAGCGCGATCATCGTCGGCAGCAGCGCGAACCCCTTGTCGGTCAGCCCATAAGCGATCTTCCGCCGATCCTCCGGGATAGGCTGCCGCTCCAGTATCCCGTGCTCGACCAGCCGCGCCAGCCGGTTCGCCAGGATGTTGCGCGCGATGCCGAGTTCCGACTGAAACTCCTCGAAATGATGCAGGCCGTTGAACGCCGCGCGCAGGATCAGGAACGACCAGCGCTCGCCCATCGCCTCCAGCGCGGCGGGCAGGCTGCATTCCAGCAATGGCTCGCGCAATTTGCCCATCACGTCATCCTCGTCGACCGCGAACCTACCGCATAACCCGCAGAAGCGAAACGCCCCGCTAATCTGCCGATCATACCCACGTCATCCAATCATTAGATCACAGTGATGCGATGCTTTTTGTTGCCAAAAGTCCCCACGCGGCCCCATCTATGGCGGGTGCTGCGCCAATATGAACTGGTCGATCGCGTCCTCGACTACGATCCCGACGCCGATGAGGCCCTGCTGAACCGCGCCTACGTCTTCTCGATGCAGGCGCACGGGTCGCAGAAGCGTGCGAGCGGCGATCCGTATTTCAGCCATCCGATCGAGGTGGCGGGAATCCTCACCGACCTGCATCTCGATGCCGAGACGATCGCGACCGCAATCCTTCACGACACGATCGAAGACACGGTCGCCACGCCCGAGGAGATCGAGCGACTGTTTGGTGCCTCGGTCGCGCGCCTCGTCGACGGTGTAACCAAGCTCAGCAAGATCGAGGCGCAGACCGAGAACGAGCGCGCCGCGGAGAATTTGCGGAAATTCCTGCTGGCGATGTCCGACGACATCCGCGTCCTGCTGGTCAAGCTCGCCGACCGCTTGCACAACATGCGGACGCTGCACCACATCGCCAAACCCGAGAAGCGCCGTCGCATCGCCAAGGAGACGATGGACATCTACGCGCCGCTCGCCGAGCGGATCGGCATGTACGAGTTCATGCGCGAGATGCAGTCGCTCGCGTTCGAACAGCTCGAACCCGAAGCGTCCGAATCGATCAACCGCCGCCTCGAACAGCTCAAGCAGGGCGACGGCGACCGCATCGAAAAGATCGCATCCGGGTTGAAAGCGGTGCTCGCACGCGCCGGCGTCGAGGCGGAAATCTCGGGGCGCGAGAAGCATCCCTATTCGATCTTCCGCAAGATGTCGGAGCGTCACATCAGCTTCGAACAACTGTCCGACGTGATGGCGTTCCGCGCGATCGTGCCGACCGAGGAGGATTGCTACAGGGTACTCGGGATCATCCACCAGCGCTGGCCGATGGTGCCGGGCCGGTTCAAGGATTACATCTCGACCCCCAAGCGCAACGGCTATCGCTCGCTGCACACGTCCGTGATCCATGCCGACAGCGCGCGGATCGAGATCCAGATACGCACCGCCGACATGCACGCACAGGCTGAGTTCGGGCTGGCGGCGCACTGGGCGTACAAGCAGCAGATCAACGGCAGCGACCGCCAGGTGAGCTGGATCCGCGATCTCGTCGAGATCCTCGATACCGCCGAGAGTCCCGAAGAGCTGCTCGAACACACGCGTATGGCGATGTATACCGATCGCATCTTCGCGTTCACGCCGAAGGGCGAGCTGATCCAGCTGCCTAAGGGCGCGACCTCGATCGACTTTGCGTACGCGGTGCACACCGATCTCGGCGATCAGGCGGTCGGTGCTAAGGTCAACGGCCGCGTCGTGCCGCTGTCGACGGTGATCGAGAATGGCGACCAGGTGCAGATCCTCCGGTCGAAGGGCCAGTCGCCGCAGCCGCAATGGCTCAACGTCGCGACGACCGGCAAGGCGCTCGCTGCGATCCGCCGGCATCTGCGCCAGAAGGAGCGCGTCGAGCAACTCGCGCTGGGCCAGACCTTGTACGACGACATCGTCACGCGCCTGCCCGCGCAGATCGGCACCGAGGCGCTCGGGCTCGCGCTGAAGCGGCTGAAACTGCCGGACGAACCGTCGCTGATGGTGGCGATCGCGCGGCGGACCTTATCGGATGCGGCGGTGATGGAAGCGCTGATGCCGGGCTCGGCGGGTGCGGACGTGACGCATGCGCTGGCGCCGCAATCGAGTGCGATCTCGATCAAGGGCCTGACCCCCGGCGTGGCTTACGACTTGGCTACATGCTGCCACCCGGTGCCGGGCGACCGGATCGTCGGCCTGCGCCGGCCGGATGCGGGGATCGAGGTCCACGCGATCGACTGCCGCGTGCTGGGCGAACTCGCCGAGCGGTCGGAGAACGAAACCGACTGGGTGGACGTGGCATGGGGCGACGAGACGGAGGGCGCCGTCGCGCGCATATCGGTAATGGTGAAGAACGAGCCGGGCTCGCTCGGCATCGTCTCGTCGATCATCGGCGGGCACAAGGCGAACATCATCAACCTACGGCTCGATACGCGCGACAAGAGTTTCCATACTAACGAGATCGACGTCGAGGTGCACGACGTGCAGCAGTTGATGCGGCTGATGGCGGGGCTGCGCGCGGCGGATGCGGTGCACACCGTGGAGCGGGTGTAGAAACATCCGACGATGACGGCGGGCGCGGCGGGCGCTAGACGGGGCGAATGAACCGTCCTGCCCAATCTCCGGCCCTCTCGATCGTTGTCCCCTGCTATAACGAGGCGGCGTGCCTCGACATCCTGCACGCGCGCATTTCCGGGGCGGCAAAGGTCGCGGTCGGCGACGATTACGAGATCGTCCTGATCAACGACGGCTCACGGGACGACAGCTGGGGCGTGATGCAGCGCTTGGCCGCCGCCGATCCGCGGCTGGTCGCGATCAACCTGTCGCGTAACCATGGCCACCAGCTCGCGCTGACCGCCGGCCTTGATCTTTGCGCGGGCGAGCAGATCCTGATCATCGACGCCGACCTGCAGGACCCGCCCGAACTGCTGTCCGACATGCGCGCGGCGATGGCGGCGAGCCAGGCGGACGTGGTGTACGCGGTGCGCCGCCAGCGGGCGGGCGAGACGGTGTTCAAGAAGGCTACTGCTGCCGCCTTCTACCGCCTGCTGACGCGGATGACCGAGACGCCGATCCCGCTCGACACCGGCGACTTCCGCCTGATGAGCCGGCGGGCGCTGGATGCGTTCCTGTCGCTGCCGGAGCAGGCGCGGTTCATCCGTGGGATGGTCGCATGGATCGGCTTCCGTCAGGTGCCCTTCCCCTATGATCGCGCCGAGCGGCTAGCGGGCGAGACGAACTACCCGCTGGCGAAGATGATCCGGCTGGCGTTCGACGCCGTCACCGGCTTCTCGACCGCGCCGTTGCGGTTCGCCAGCCATGCGGGGCTCGCGCTGACCGGCGTTTCGCTGCTGCTGTTCGTGTATATCGCGATCGGCTGGCTGTCGGGCAGCGCGGTGCAGGGGTGGACCTCGACGATGCTCGTCACGGTGTTCCTGGGCGCGGTGCAGATGTTCGTGCTGGGGATGATCGGCGAGTATCTCGGGCGGCTGTACGTCGAGTCGAAGCGGCGGCCTTTGTATATCGTCGCGGATGTGGCGGGGCCGATCCAGGGGAAGGCGACGCTCGGGTTTCGTGCGGAGCCGGTCGAGGCGCCCCTTCCCGAATGGCACGTGCCTCCGGCTGCCGCGGCGTTGCCGCCCAAAGGTTAGGATAAAGTCACACCAAGAAACCCTTCGACAGGCCGAGAAGAGGGGTGTTCATCGTCTTACGCGTGCAAAGCACTGTCGGTGCCTGGGGTACACAGGCGATAGTGACGGCTTGAATGCGCCGAACGACGAGCGTGACACCGGCGGGGCGTGTAGGACAGGGGGAAATGGACCGTTGCACTGGTTGTGGTAGAGGTGAGGCTGGACGGCGCCGGCGTCACCGCAACGCGCAGGGTCTAGTTGAAGGTCGGAGAAACGACGCGCCGTCCTCAGCTAGCGAGGTCCCCCAATTGGGCCCCGGCCTTCGCCGGGGTGGTAGGAGTATCGACAGTCGGGAAGCGTCACCCCCGCCCTTAATCCGTTCGTGCTGAGCGTAGTCGAAGCACCTGCGCGCGTGGCCTGTCCTTCGACTTCGCTCAGGACTAACGGGCATAGAGGCGGCGGGAAGAGGGCGGTACGTCCCTTGATTGTCAGCCCTTGATTGTCAGCGCGGCACCGCTAGCGTCACGATCGAGACGCCCGGCGTCATTGGCATGCGGCCGACCATGTGCCGCTCCAGACGGAAGATCTTCTCGAACAGCGAATTCACCAGCTTTGGCGGCGGTGAATCGTCGCTGTCGTCGCGGCCCGTCATCCGCCCCGCGATCCGCGCCGCCGCGGCCAGCGGGAACAGCAGCGAGTTGAAATAGCCGAGCTTTTCCGGCTTCAGGCCCGCCCTCTCGATCGCTGTCTTGAGCGTGGCCTTCGAATAGCGACGGTGGTGGTGGTTCACGACGTCGTGCGCGCTCCAGAGCCAGGCATGCGCCGGCACCGCGATCAGGATCTTGCCGCCGGGGGCGAGGCAATCCGCCATCGCCTTCAACGCAGCGACGTCGTCCTCGATATGCTCGACCACGTCGAGCACCGCGATCAGGTCGTAATGCGCGCGCGGTACGCCGGGGAGTTCGGGCAAGGGCGCCGCACCGACCGGCTTGCCGAGGCGTTCGCTGGCGATCTCACGCGCGGCGGGGTCGATCTCGATCGCGTCGATCTCGCCGAACTCGGCGAGCATCGGCAGGTTGTGACCGGTGCCGCAGCCGATCTCGAGGATCTTCGCATCCTTCGGCAACGCGGCGTAGCGCGTCAGGTAATCGGCGAGGATGTCGCGGCGTGCGCGGTACCACCAGTGGGTGGAATCGTGGGCGGCCATCCGGTCGTAGACGATGCGGTCCATTAATAGTCGGCCCTGCGGTTGGAATTCATGTCAGTTGAAAACCCAAAGACGGTTGAGCACGAAGCTCAGGATCGCGGCAAGAAGCACGGCGGGGATCAGCGGGATCCACGGGTGCAGATGAAGCAGCGCGGTGCCGATCCAGGTGATGACCGCGTTGAGGCTCAGCCCCGCGGCCTGGACGATCACGAACTTGAAATGCCGCCCCGCGCCCGGTTCCTTCGCATGCCCCTTGAAGCTCCAGCGGCTGTGCAGGAAGAAGCCAACCACCACTGCGACGGCAAATGCGAACGGCACCGCGGCGACCGCCTGGCGTGGCGGGAACACGTACGCGGTCAGCGGCAGGTAGACGAGCGAATAGACGACGCTGGAAATGCCGCCGGCGATGCCGAAGCGCACGAGTTGGCCGAGCATGCCGCTCGCCCGCATCTGCTCCACCTGTCGCCAAATCGCCTGCATGCCCGCCTTGTTCTTTACCCTCCGGCGATCGCGCCGGTGCCTTGTTCTTTACGGGCACCGCGATAGAGCGACGCTTGAGATACGCCCGCGCATCTAGAGTGCGTGCGGGCCGGAGGAAAGCGTTTTGGATCAGGCACCACCCCCCGAGCAGTCCACGCCGCGGAACACGCTGCTGGACGAACTCGATCGGCATTGGATCGCGCTGACGCTGCTCGCCTGGGTGGCGGTGGCGGCGTGGTCGATGTTCGATCGCTGGGGCCAGATCCGCTGGCTGTCGCTCGGCGATACCGACGACAACATGCGGCTGATGCAGGTCCGCGCGCTGCTCGACGGCCAGGGCTGGTACGATCTGCGCAACTACCGGATGAACCCGCCGGTCGGTTTCGACATCCACTGGAGCCGGATCGTCGACCTGCCGATCGCCGGGCTGATCCTGTTCTTCCGCCTGTTCACGAGCAACAGCTGGGCGGAGCGGCTGGCCTGCGGGATCGCGCCGTTGCTGCCGCTGTCGATCGCGATGCTGGGGATCGGCGCGACCGTGCGGCGGCTGATCAGCCCTTACGCTTGGCCCCTCGCGGTCGTGATCATGGTCGGCGCGACTGGCACCATGCTGATGTTCATGCCCGAGCGGATCGATCATCACGGCTGGCAGCTCGCGATGCTGAGCCTGACGGTGGCAGGGTTGTGCGATACGAACGGACGTCGTGGTGGCGCGATGGTTGGACTCGCGAGCGCGGTGTCGCTGTCGATCGGGCTCGAGCTGTTGCCGTATGCGGCGATGGCGGGGGCGATCATCGCTTTGCGCTGGGTGTGGGATCGTTCAGAGGCCGAGCGGCTGTCGATCTATGCGCTGACATTGGGTGGCGGCAGCACGCTGGGGTTCGCGCTGTTCGCGTCGAACGCCAACCAGGCGATGCGCTGCGATGCGCTGACGCCGGTGTGGCTGAGCGTGATGATCGCGGCGGGGATGCTGCTGTTCCTGCTGGCGCGGTTCGGGCCGGCGTCGCGCGGGATGCGATTGGCATTGGCAGTCGCGGCTGGGGCGGCGATCGTTGCCGGGTTTGCACTGGTGTTCCCGCAGTGTCTTGGGCGGCCCGAGGGGATCTCGCCTGAGCTGCAGCGCAACTGGCTGGACAATGTCCGCGAGGCCAAGCCGATCTACAAGCATAGTTTCCGAGTCGGATTCGCGCTGGCGACGCTGCCGATCATCGGCCTGATCGGGGCGATCCTTGCGGCATGGCGCGCGCGGCGCGACGACCGGGCCGTAGGCTGGGCGGCGGTGGCGCTGTTCACCGCGTTCGCGTGCGCGATGTTGCTGTGGCAGGTCCGCGCAGGGCCGGCGGCGCAGTTGTTGGCGATTCCGGGGGCGACCGCGCTCGGGTGGCTGATCCTGCCGCGGCTGCTCGGCAACCGATCGATTGCGGTGCGCGTGCTGGGGACGGTGGCGGCGTTCCTGATCGTCTCGGGGCTGTTTGCCGGAATGCTGATCCAGTATTTCCCGATCGACCGGCCGAAACCGTATGAGAAGCGCGTCAACATGGCGACGGGCAACTGCCTGCGGACGACCGTGCTGCTCGCGCTGAACAAATATCCGGCGCAGACCGTGTTCACCTTCGTCGACATGGGGCCGCGGCTGATCACGATCACGCATCACGACGCGATCGCAGGACCGTATCACCGCAACGGCGATGCGATCCTCGACGTCCAGCATGCGTTCGGGGGGACGCCGGACGAGGCGCATGCGATCATCAAGCGGCATGGCGCGACGATGCTGCTGCTGTGCCCGAATGCGGCGGAATCGACCAACTACAAGGCACGCAGCCCTAAGGGGTTCTACGCGCGGATGGCGAGCAACGAGGTGCCGGCGTGGCTGACGCCGCTACCGCTGCCGGCGAAGTCGCCGCTGCGGTTGTTCAAGGTGGACTGAGTACCACCCTCCGGTCCTCCTGCGAACGCAGGAGCCCAGGGTAACGAAAGACAACGTCTGTAATCCTGGGCTCCTGCGTTCGCGGGAGAACGGACTAGCGCAGCACCTCGGTCAGGCCGTCGATCACGAACTGCACCGCCAGCGCCGCCAGCAGTACGCCGAGCAACCGCGTGATCACCGCCTCGATCTTCGCGCCGAGAATCCGCATGATCGGGCCGGCGGCGAGCAGCGCGACCAGCGTCAGTAGCAGGATCGTCACCATCGCGCCGAGCACCACTGCCGAGCGCTCCAGCCCGCTGTTGCGGCTCATCAACAGCATCACCGACGCGATCGAGCCTGGACCCGCGATCATCGGCATCGCCATCGGGAAGATCGAGACGTCCTCGACCTCGGGATCGCTGGCTACCTTGGCGGCGCGGTCTTCGCGGCGTTCGGTGCGCTTTTCGAACACCATTTCGAGCGCGATCAGGAACAGCATGATCCCGCCGGCGATGCGGAAGCTGGCAAGGCTGATGCCGAGCCCCTTGAGCAACGCCTCGCCGAACAGCGCAAAGACGAACAGGATCGCCGCAGCGACGCCCACCGCGCGCATCGCCATCGCGCGCTTCTGCAGCGTCGACGCCCCTGCCGACAGCCCGGCATAGATCGGCGCGCAACCCGGCGGATCGATGACCACGAAGAACGTGATCAGCGACGAGATGTAGAGTTCGATCACAGCGCGGCCTCATCGATCGCGACGTCTTCGCGTCGGCCCGCCGAAACCAGCGTGTTACGCAACAGGCAGGCGATCGTCATCGGCCCGACGCCGCCCGGCACCGGCGTGATCGCGCCCGCGACCTCGGCCGCGCTGGCGAAATCGACGTCGCCGACAAGGCCGGCATCGGTGCGGTTGATGCCGACGTCGATGACGGTCGCGCCGGGTTTCAGCCAATCGCCCTTGATCATCTGCGGGATACCGACCGCTGCGACGACGATGTCGGCGCGGCGAATGTGTGCGGGTACGTCCTTGGTGCGGCTATGGACGACAGTCACGGTGCAGCTTTCGCGGAGGAGCAACTGCGCCATCGGCTTGCCGACGATGTTCGAGCGGCCGACGACGACGGCTTCGAGCCCGCTCAAGCTCGGCAGCACGCTCTTCAACAGCATGACGCAGCCGAGCGGCGTGCAGGGGACGAAGCCCGGCAGTCCGGTCGCGAGGCGGCCGGCGTTGATCGGGTGGAAGCCGTCGACATCCTTGTCGGGATCGATCGCTGCAATCACCGCCTGCTCGTCGATATGCTTCGGCAAAGGCAGCTGGACGAGGATGCCATCGATCGTGGGATCGGCGTTGAGCGTCGCGACCAAGGCCAGCAGGTCTTCGGCGGGCACGTCGGCGGGGAGGCGGTGCTCGATGCTCTCCATCCCGGCCTCGCGCGTCGCCCTGCCCTTCGATCGGACATAGACGTTGGAGGCGGGATCCTCGCCGACCAGTACCACGGCCAGTCCGGGCGCGCGGCCTGCCTGTGCGCGAAAGGCGGTGACGCCGTCTGCGATACGGGCCCGGAGGCCGGCGGCGAAGGCCTTGCCGTCGATGATGGTCGCGCTCATGCCCGCGGCCCATAGAGCGCGGCGGCGATTTCCGCCAGTACGGTGGAGTCGCCGGCGATATGCAGGCGCTTCAGGCGGGCGGTTTCGCCAGCGATGATCTTTACGGCACGCTTGGGCACGCCGAAAGTCTTGGCGACGAGCGCGACCAGCGCGGCATTGGCGGCGCCATCGACGGGTGCCGCCGCCAGTCTCGCGGCGAAATGTTCGGTAGTTCCGGCAGCGAGCGCGTCGCGGCCACCGCGCGGCGTTACCCGGACGGCGATCGCGAGGCCGTCATCGACCACGCGCCAAGCCGACTGCCCGATCAATAGGCTGCGACGAGGTAGTTCTGCGCGATGTTCGGGATAACGATGTTGGTCAGGATGTAAAGGATCAGCAGCACGACCAGCGGCGACAGGTCGAGCGCGCCGAAATCGGGAAGCACCCGGCGGATCGGGCGATAGAGCGGCTCGGTGATCTTCTGCAGCGCGTTCCAGACCGTACGGACGAAATCGCTGTGCGTGTTGATGACGTTGAACGCGATCAGCCACGACAGCACCGCCTGGATGACGATGACCCACCAGACGAGGTTGAGCAGCAACTGGACGATCTGAAGAAGGGCGATCAAGGCAAGGGTCTCCGCTGGTGTATTGCCGATATAAGGTGGCGGGGGGAGAACGAGAAGGCCTGTGATGTCGCTGGCCTGCGACCGAATGATTCGAGCCGCATTGGACGCCCCCGTCATCCTCGGCTTGACCCGGGATCCAGAGCCACACGCGTTACCCTCGTGGCTCTGGATCCTGACTTTCGTCAGGATGACGGGAGTGAGAGGCTGCCCCTTACCGCGAGCGCCCGTTCGCGCTGACCAACGTGCCCGCGCCCTGCTTGGTGAAGATCTCCAGCAGCATCGCGTGGGGGACGCGGCCGTCGATGATGACCGCGGCGTCGACACCCGATTCGACCGCCGCGACGCAGGTGTCGAGCTTCGGGATCATGCCGCCGGTCACGGTGCCGTCGGCGCGCAGTTCGGCGATCCGCGCGGGATCGAGGTCGGTCAGCAGTTCGCCCTCCTTGTCGAGCACGCCGACGATATCGGTCAGCAGGAAGAAGCGCGCCGCCCCCATCGCAGCCGCTATCGCGCCCGCCATCGTGTCCGCGTTGATGTTGTAGGTGTGACCGTCCGCGCCGATGCCGATCGGCGCGATCACCGGGATGATGTCGGCGGCGATCAGCGTATCGAGGATCGTCCGGTCGACCGCGATCGGCTCGCCGACGAAGCCGAGATCGACGTGCCGCTCGATCCCCTGGAGCTTGTCGGGCTCGCGGCCGTGGCCGACTTTCTGCGCGAGGACGAGGCCGGCGTCCTTGCCCGAGATGCCGACCGCGCGACCGCCGGCCTGGCCGATCCAGCCGACGATTTCCTTGTTGATCGAGCCCGCCAGGACCATTTCGGCGATCTGCGCGGTCTCCGCATCGGTGACGCGCAGGCCGTCGACGAAGCGTGATTCGACGCCCAGCCGCTTGAGCATCGCGCCGATCTGCGGGCCGCCGCCGTGCACGACGACCGGGTTGATGCCGACCGCCTTCAGCAGCACCATGTCCTCGGCGAAATCGCGCTGCAATTCGGGGTCGCCCATCGCGTGGCCGCCGTATTTCACGACGAACGTCTTGCCGGCGTAGCGCTGCAGATACGGCAGCGCCTCGGTGAGCGTTTCCGCCTTGGCGAGCAGGGCGGGATCGGGCGTGTGATCGGTCATGCCGATCCCTTAGCCAGTGCGAGGGGCTAGCGAAAGCATCACCGCGTCTCACCCATCCCGTCATCCTGACGAAAGTCAGGACCCAGGATCACGAACGCGTCCCTCGTGGCTCTGGGTCCTGACTTTCGTCAGGATGACGGAGGGGGGGCGTCAGGATGACCGAGGGGGGCGTCAGGATGACGGGAGGGGGTTACACCCGGTCCAGCCGCCGCCCCAGCCTCACGAAGAACGTGATCATGAAGGGCACCAGCACGATCGACAGCACGACCTTGGTCAGCATCTGGCCTTCCATCAATGCCAGAATCGGGCGTTCGCCGAGGAACGAGATGGTGATGAACAGGATGGTATCGATGATCTGCGAAATGATGCTCGCGATCATGCCGCGCAGCCACACCAGCTTGCCCTCGCCGCTGCCGACCTGTCCCGACAGCTTCGAGAAGATCAGCACGTTGAGCGTCTGCGAGATGCCGTAGGAGATCAGCCCCGCAATCATCATCCGCGAGCTTTGGCCGACGACGATCGGGAAGGCGTCGACAGCGGGGGGGTACATGCCCGGATCGTGCGGCAGGGCTAGCACCAGGTGGATCAGCGCCGCCGACACCAGCAGCGGAATGAACCCGAGACGGACCAGGAACGTCGCGGTCTTCTGGCCGTGGAGTTCGGAAATCGCGCTGCTCAGGACCACCAGCAACAGGAAGCCGAAGATGCCCGCCTCCACCGCAAGCGGGCCGAGCGCGACCTGCTTCACCCCCAGCACGCCGGCGATGCACACCATGCCGCCGTACAGGACCGAAAAAACGAAGAGCGAACGCGGGAACGCGGCGGCATGATTGCTGGGGGGAGGCTTATCCATCGCCGGGGACGCTAGCGAAATCGCGCGCGCCGTCAAATGACCAGCTGCACGCAAATGACTGGCGAGCACGGCGCGCGCGTGTCATGTCCGACGCTTGCGCGGCCGGGGGGCGGCGCGTGTGATCCGATACAAAGCGCAGGGCGTCCATGGAAAGACTAGTCATCGGCCTTGCAGGCATCGCCGTCATCCTCGGCATCGCCGTGCTGCTGTCGAGCGACCGCCGCGCGATCCGCCTGCGGATCGTCGGCGCCGCCTTCGCGCTGCAGGCGGGGATCGCGGTGCTCGTGCTGTATTCGAGCTTCGGCAAGGTCGTGCTCGGCAGCATGTCGGGCGGCGTCGCCAATCTGCTCGGCTATTCGCAGAAGGGCACCGAGTTCCTGTTCGGCAAGATGGCGACGCCCGAGATCGGCGGGCAGAGCTTTGCGATCGCCGCGCTGCCGGTGATCATCTTCTTCGCGAGCCTGGTCTCGATCCTCTATTATCTCGGCATCATGCAGTTCGTGGTGCGATGGGTCGGCGGCGGGATCGAGAAGGTCATCGGGGTCTCGAAGGTCGAATCGCTGTGCGCGGCGGCGAACATCTTCGTCGGCCAGAGTGAATCGCCGCTCGTAATCCGGCCGTATCTGGCAGGGCTCACCCCCGCGCAGTTGTTCACGGTAATGACCAGCGGCATGGCTGGCGTCGCGGGCACTATCCTCGCCGCCTATGCGTCGATGGGCATCCGCATCGATTACCTGCTGGCGGCGAGCTTCATGGCGGCGCCGGGCGGTATCCTGATGGCGAAGATCATCATGCCCGACCGCGTGATGCCGCCCGAGGGCGAACTCGCACTGGGCGACCTGCCGGGTGAATCGTCGGCGGGCGAGCCCATGCCGCAAGCCACGCACGACGAGGAAAAGCCCGCCAATTTGATCATGGCCGCCGCGCAGGGGGCACAGACCGGCGTGCGCCTCGCCGTCGCGGTCGGCGCGATGGTGCTGGCGTTCGTCGCGCTCGTCGCGCTCGCAAACGGGTTGCTAGGCGGGCTCGGCAACATGATCGGCTTGCCGGGCCTGAGCTTCCAGGGACTGCTCGGCTATGTCTTCGCGCCGATCATGTTCCTGCTCAACGTGCCGTGGAACGAAGCCGGGATCGCCGGCGGGCTGTTCGGGCAGAAGATCGTGTTGAACGAGTTCGTCGCGTATATCTCGCTCGGTACGCAGCAGGGCCTTAGCCCGCGAACGATCGCCGTGATCACCTTCTCGCTGTGCGGGTTCGCGAACTTTTCGTCGATCGCGATCCAGATGGCGGTGACGGGGAGCCTGGCACCTAACCAGCGTCCGATGATCGCGAAGCTTGGCTTGCGGGCGCTGGCGGCGGGGAGTCTGGCGAACCTGATGTCGGCGGCGCTTGCGGGTTTGCTGATCAGCTGAACCGTCCGTCATCCTGACGAAAGTCAGGATCCAGGGTAACGAGCGTCAGCCTTTCGTGGCTCTGGATCCTGACTTTCGTCAGGATGACGGGACTGACGGGACTGGGGCGACGGCGCCCAAACGCAGTCGGGCCCGCTACCTTTCGGTAACGGGCCCGACGCTCACCACCTCGCGGGGAAATCGAGGCAGCTATCTCGCGTACAGCGTGATTACGGCAGCATCACCGTGTCGACGACGTGGATCACGCCGTTCGACTGCATGACGTTGGCGATCGTGATACGGCCCCTGTGACCCTTGCCGTCCATGATGCCCCAGCCGGTGCCGACCTTCTTGAACGACAGCGTGCCACCCTGCACGGTGGTGTACGTCGCGGTGCCGCCGTTGGCCTTCGCCTTGGCGGCGATGTCGGCGGCGGTGATCGTGCCGGGGACGACATGATAGGTCAGGACGCTGCTGAGCTGCGCCTTGTTCTCGGGCTTGAGCAGCGTGTCGACGGTGCCGGCCGGCAGCTTCTTGAACGCAGCGTTGGTCGGGGCGAACACGGTGAACGGACCCGGGCCCGACAGCGTCTCGACCAGGCCGGCGGCCTTGACCGCGGCGACCAGCGTCGTGTGGTCCTTCGAATTGACGGCGTTCTCGACGATGGTCTTGGTCGGATACATCGCGGCGCCGCCGACCATCGGGTTGGTCTGCGCTGCGACGATGGCGCTGCCGCTGACGGCGATGGCGGCGGCGACGATCGCGGTACGAATGACGTGGTTCATGGCTTCTCTCCTGCGTGCGGAGCCGGTGTGCGGCGCCACTGCGGGAGATACGGACGCGCCGGAAGAAGGACGCAGCCGGCGTTCAGATCGTCGCGAGAAGGCCCGCCCAGGCCGCGATTTCATCGTCATGCCGCCGCGTTATCGTCAGGTCGCTCGCCACCGCGGTCGCGAGATCGACATCGATCGACCCGCTCCACTCGAACGTCGCATTGCCCGACAGCGTGACCATCGCGGCTTCGCTCGCCTCGGCTCGCACGAGCCCGCCCTTGTTGAAGACGGTGGTCGGCGTGTCGTAGGCGATCCGTCCGGTCAGGCACGCGGCATAGGTCGACGCCGCCATCGCGCTGCCGCAACTGTCGGTAAGCCCGACGCCGCGTTCGAAAGTGCGGACGAAAAGGTCGCGCCCTCGAACCTCGACGAAGCTGACGTTGGCGCGATTGGGCAGCCACGCGGGTGCGGCCTCGCAAACCTCGCCGACGCGGACGAGTTCGGCTTCGTCGATGGCATCCACGAACGTCACGAGATGGGGGTTCGGCATCGCGACCGCCGTGAAGGCGCGGTCCGTCGGCAACGGCGCGATCGGGGTATCGACGATCCGATCGGCGCCTGCGTTCAACGGCCAGGCCGCGACATCCAGAGACGCCGGCCCGGCGATCTCGCGCACGGTGAACACACCATCGGCAATATCCGCATCGCGCTCCACGGCCGCGTCGCTCGTCTTCAAGAGCGCCATCGCGGACGTCGAGCCCGTCGCCGCGAACCCGGCGCGCGCGACGCAGCGCAACCCGTTCAGGCACGTCTCCGACTCGCTGCCATCCGAATTGAACATCCGCATGCCGAACGCATGGCTCTCATCACCGTCCGTCAGCAGCAACAGCCCATCGCCGCCAACCAGTCCGTCCCGATCCGCCAACGCCCGTGCGACGGCGGCCCAGTCTGCATCCCCAAGCGACGACGCACGCGCGTCGATCAGCGGAAAGTCGTTACCGGACCCATGACATTTGACGAGATCGAAGCGCATGCCGGCCATCTAGTCACGCCTGAGCGTCAATGCGAGCGCCTAACGAATCCCGTAATGCAGCGCGAGCCGATCCAGCGCGAGCGTCAGCACCAGCCGGCCCGCCCGTGCCGGCCATTGCAACGCCTTCTCGGCCACGGGCAGTCCCTCCCCCGCGCAGACCACCCGCCACAGGATATCGGCCAGTCCCGGACCCGCCGCCGCCATCGCCGCGTCGAACCGGCGTTTCGCCGCGATCTGCGCAGACGTGGGATCGAGCCCGTCATCCCGGCCGCCATCGACCCGCTCGACCCAGCGCATCGTCACGCTGGGGGCGATCGACGCGCGTTCGTAATCCGCCCGCAACCGCTCCCCCGCCTCGAACTGCGCCGCATCGATCAGCGCGCGTGACCGCAGCCAGCCAAGCGGTGATTCGGCGAGGTTGACGGTCACGGTGCGCCCGCGACCTGCGTTTAGCGGCTGTGGAACACCCTGCGAGTCGATCGACCGCTCTACCAATTCGCGCATTCCGCCATCTCCCGTTGCGGTTCGCGGTTGCCATATCTGCAGGGTTGTAGGACAGGATAATAACCCATCTGGTTTGGAGCGTTACGATGATCACGGCTATTCGCGAAGTTCGTCGCGCCAAGGGACTGACGCTGGAAGACGTCGCCCGGCGCTGCGATCCGCCGACGACCGCGCAGACGATCGGTCGTCTGGAAACCGGCACGCGCACCGTGTCGATCGGCTGGCTCAACCGGATTGCCGCCGCATTGGGCGTTGCGGCGAGCGACCTCGTGACGCTGCCCGACCGGGTCGACCTGCCCGTCACCGCGATCCTCGATGGTCGTGACGTCCGCGCGCCGCGCCGGACCACGGCCGTGCCGCCCCCACAGGTCGCTCCCGGCCAGATCGCAGTGACGGTAGCCGGGGGTATCGGCGATTACCGGGCGGGGGACGTGATCTGGGCCGCGACGCTGAGCCCGGACGATTTCGCGAGCGCGTTGAATCGCGACGTGCTCGTCCCTCGATCGGCAGGACGGTTCGCGTTCGGACGGCTTGTCGGATGCGATCGTGCCGTGACCGTCCTGCCGCCGGGCGCAGGCACGCAAGCGCTGGAGATCGCAAACCCGGCCTGGATCGCGGTCGCAGTGCGGTTGGTCCGCGAACTATAGGGATGGTGGGCGATGACGGGCTCGAACCGCCGACATTCTCGGTGTAAACGAGACGCTCTACCAACTGAGCTAATCGCCCCCTCTCGGGTTGACGTCCGATGCCAAAGCCGGGCGGCCGGGGCAAGCCTTAAACGCGATCGCTGTGCCCGCCGCGTTCATCGTGCCGACGACGATCTTCACGCGATCCGCAGGTCCGCGCCGCGCGTCGCCACGATATATTCGCGCATTGCGGCACTTGCACGGTCCGACAACACCATGAACGCACGGCGTCGATCGAGCGGGTCCGGGCGACGTTCGAACAACCCGGTGTCGGTCATCCGGGCGATCCAGCGTAGTGCCGTGGTCGGCGCGACCGCCGCGGCGATGCACAGGCTCGACACCGACACCCGGCCCTGTTCGAGTTCGGCGGCGTAGAGATCGAGCAGCATGTCCCAACCGGGATCTTCGAACAGCGTCGTGCCGAAGAACTGATCGCGCAAGCGCCGTGCCCGGATGGCGTGGCGAACATCCCCCGCCCTCGGTTCGGCTCGCGACGGCGGTGCGCCGTAACGGTTCGTCCGATCCCCGACGATCAGCGCCGCGGGGGCATCGCCCTCGATCTCCGCGCGCGTCAATCGGGCCAGCGCCCCGGCGATCCGCGCGACTTCGGTGTTCAGCCGTTCCAGCCGCATACCATCGGTCTCGCGAGCAACATCGAACACACCGGCGGGCGTGCGCGCGCATTCGGCCGCAACGACAATCGCCGCCACGCAGTCCGTCACGCTCGGATCGACCAGCAGGATCGTCGCGCCGCCGAGCGTCGCGGCCGCCGCGACCGGATCGATCTGGGCGCCGGCCATGGCGACTACCAGCCCCGCATCCAGCGCGGCCGCATGCTCGACGATCTGCGGCAGACGTTCGGCAAGGGTCGCATCGTCAACACCCGCGGCCTCGACGACGACGACCTGTGGCGCCGCATGCCAGCCGAACGGCGCTTGCCAGTCGATCCGGGCGACGATCCGCCCCTTCATGGCGGCGAGCGCGGTGGCGAACCGGTCAGGGGCGTCTTGCGATGCGAACAGAACCGCGGCGATCCCTGAATCATACCGCGTATCGGCTGACTCACCGTCTGGTTGAATCATGATGATCTCCGTTATGACGCGGAGACTAGCCTCGACCATCCGGAAGTTCACACTCGAACTGGGTCGAATTTCGTTGGATCAAGAATCCGATATGCGGGCAGAAACCGAACTTAGTCGAGCGCCTTGACGATATCCTCGACCATCTTCTTCGCGTCGGCCAGCAGCATCATCGTGTTGTCGCGGTAGAACAGTTCGTTATCGACGCCGGCATAGCCGACACCGCCCATCGACCGCTTGATGAACAGCACGGTCTTGGCCTTTTCGACGTCGAGCACAGGCATGCCGTAGATCGGCGAGGACTTGTCGGTCTTGGCGGCCGGGTTGGTCACGTCGTTCGCGCCGATCACGAAGGCGACGTCGGTCTGCGCGAACTCGCTGTTGATGTCCTCGAGCTCGAACACGTCGTCATACGGAACGTTCGCCTCTGCCAGCAGGACGTTCATGTGCCCCGGCATGCGGCCGGCGACGGGGTGGATCGCGTATTTCACCCGTACGCCTTCGGCCTTCAGCTTGTCGCCCATCTCGCGCAGGACGTGCTGCGCCTGCGCGACCGCCATGCCGTAGCCGGGGACGATGATGACCTGTTCGGCTTGGCTCATCAGGAACGCGGCGTCCTCCGCCGAGCCGCGCTTCCACGGGCGATCGACGGCTGAGCCGCCACCTCCGCTCGTATCCGCGACCGCGCCGAAGCCGCCTGCGATCACGCTGATGAAGCTGCGGTTCATCGCGCGGCACATGATGTAGCTGAGGATCGCGCCCGAGCTGCCGACCAGCGCGCCGGTGATGATCATCGCGCTGTTGTGGAGCGTGAAGCCCATCGCGGCGGCCGCCCAGCCCGAATAGGAATTGAGCATGCTGACCACCACCGGCATGTCCGCGCCACCGATCGGGACGATCAGCAGGAAGCCGATGACGAAGCTCAAGACGGTGATCGTCCAGAAGATCCACGCGCTCTGGTCGGTGACGAAATACGCGATCAGCCCCAGGATGCCGGCGAGCAGCGCGAGGTTGATGACGTGGCGGCCGGGCAGCATGATCGGCTTGCCACCCATGTTGCCGTTGAGCTTGAGGAAGGCGATGACCGAGCCGGAGAAGGTGATCGCACCGATCGCGACGCCCAAGCCCAGTTCGATGCGGCTGACCGGGTGGATGACCGCGAAGGGCTGGCCGATCATGGGCACGACGAGGTCGGAAATGCCGAACGCCTGCGGGTTGAGGTAGGCGGCGACCCCGACCAGCACCGCGGCGAGACCGACGAGGCTGTGAAAGGCCGCGACGAGCTGTGGCATGGCGGTCATCGCGATCCGTCGTGCGGTGACGAGGCCGATCACAGCGCCGACGCCGATCGCAGCGAGGATTTCGATGACTGTCATCCAATCCACGACGGGACGGTCCAGAATTGCACAACGACCGATACCGAGCGGGCAGCCGTTCAGGCGCATCGGCACATGCGTCATCAACGTGGTCACGACCGCGATCGTCATGCCGATGATGCCGAAACGATTGCCGCGCTGGCTCGACGTCGGGCTGGACAAGCCGCGCAGGGCCAGGATGAAACACACCCCCGCGACTAGGTATGCGAGCGATGCCCAGGGGCTGACCGTCAGTTCATGCATCGCGAATCCCCTCCCGTACCATGTCGCTCACTTGCCCGCAGCGGGCACGACCGGCCGTTCCTTTTTCTTGTACATCGCCAGCATCCGCGCGGTGACCGCGAAGCCGCCGAAGATGTTGATGCTCGCCAGGACGACCGCGAGCAGGCCGAGCGCCTTGGCGATGCTCGACCCGGCGCCGATCGCGCCAAGGACCGTCGGGGCCGCCGCGGCGATCAGCGCGCCGACGATGATCACCGACGAGATCGCATTGGTGACGGCCATCAGCGGCGTATGCAGCGCGGGCGTCACCGCCCAGACGACGAAATACCCGACGAAACACGCCAGCACGAAGATCGACAGGATCGCGATAAAGTCCATGCTATTCCTCCTGCGCGGCGAGCCGCTCGACGGCAAACTCGACGATGCCCCGAACCATGGCATCACAGTCGCGAAAAATCTCGATGGCCGGAATGCGTAGAACGGCAATGCCGCGCTCTTCAAACCAGCGATCACGCGCGGCATCGCGCGCTGGCCGATCACCAAAATCATGCGCTTGCCCATCGACTTCGATGATGAACCGCGCGGCATGACAGTAGAAGTCCGCGACATAGGGACCCGAGGGATGCTGTTTCCGAAACTTTAGCCCCACCGGCCGATCCCGTAGGGCCACCCACAACGCAATCTCGGGCCCAGACATTGCCGCACGAAGCTGTTTGGCCTGCGCGCCAATCGCCCCCGTCCCCTGCAACATCCTCAAATCCTCCCCTGCAAGGGGAGGTGGCAGGCGGCAGCCTGACGGAGGGGTATCGCCGGGTGTGATGGGGCGTACGATAACGAGGGGCGACACCCCTCCGTCGCGCCAAGGCGCGCCACCTCCCCTGCCAGGGGAGGATCAATTATCACGCCAGCAGCCTTGGGTTCACGACCTTGCCGCCTTGCGTCAGGCGGATCGCGTCGCCGATTTCCGCGTCCAGGATAGGACGCCCGGCATCCTTGTTCCAAAAGGCGTTGAGGAAATTGTACAGGTTACGCGCGAACAGGGCGCTCGCGTCGGTCGCCAGTCGAGACGGCACGTTGCGGTGGCCGACGATCTTGACGCCGTTCACCACGACCACGTCGCCTGCGACAGCCCCCTCGACGTTGCCGCCCTGCTCGACCGCGAGATCGACGATTACCGAGCCCGGCTTCATGCTCGCGACCTGTGCCGCAGAGATCAGCCGCGGGGCCGGACGCCCGGGTATCAGCGCCGTCGTGATGACGATGTCCTGCTTGGCGATGTGCCCCGACACCAGATCGCCTTGCGCCGCCTGATATTCGGGTGACATCTCGCCGGCATACCCGCCCGTCCCCTCGCCTTCGATCCCGGCGACGTTCTCGACGAAGATCGGTTTCGCGCCCAGCGACTGGATCTGCTCGCGGGTCGCGGCGCGCACGTCGGTCGCCGACACTTGCGCCCCGAGCCGTCGCGCGGTCGCGATCGCCTGCAGCCCGGCAACACCGACGCCCATCACGAAGGCTTTCGCTGCCGAGATCGTCCCCGCCGCGGTCATCATCATCGGAAACGCGCGGCCATATTCGGCGGCCGCGTCGAGCACCGCCTTGTAGCCCGACAGGTTCGACTGCGACGACAGGATGTCCATCGATTGCGCGCGCGTGATCCGCGGCATGAACTCCATCGCCAGCGCTTCGTAACCGGCCGCGGCATAAGCCTCGACCCGCGCACGCTCCGCAAACGGATTGAGGCTGGCGACGACCCAGGCGCCGGGCGATACGCCACCGAGCCCGGTGGGATCGGGGCCCTGCACGCCGAGCACGATGTCGGCCCCTGCGAGCGTCGCCATACGATCGCCGACCGAAGCCCCCGCATCGGCGTACGCAGCGTCGGCGATCGAGGCCGTGTCACCCGCCGCCGTTTCGACGGCCAGAGTTGCCCCGAGCGCGATGAACTTCTTTATCGTTTCCGGCGTCGCGGACACCCGCCGTTCGCCGTCCGCTTGCTCTTTCAGGACGGCGATCTTCATGGTGTTATGCGATCAGCCAGATGACGAGCGCCGCGACCAGCGCGCACCCGACGGCACCCCATTTCATCATTCCCGTCACGCTCGAATACGTCGCGACGTGTGCCTTCATGTCCCCGTTGCCGGCCATGGTTCGTGCCCCAGTCCTGTGAGTGCCATCCTCTATGGCCGCGACCTTAACCGGCGGGCACGGGATCGCCAAGCCCGGCTTGCGCTGCTGCACTTAAGGTGCCCTTTACTCACTCTGGCTATTGCACGTACCGGTACGGGACAGGATTCGCCGATGACGCGCAACGGGCAGCGCCTTCTACTGCTGATAGACGACGAGCCTGCGCAGCGACGGCTGGTGGCGGCGCTCGGCGCGCGTGGCGGGTGGCGCGCGATCTTCGCGACCGACGGCGAGATGGCGATCGCGACGCTCGGGACTCAGGACGGCATGCAGCTGGACGCCATAGTCCTCGATCACTGGTCGCCCGACGCTGATGCCACGGCGCTGATCGCCGCGTTGCGCGAACGCCGGCCAGCGTTGCCGATCCTAATGCTCACCGCGAACGGATCCGTCTCGCACGCCGTGTCGGCGATGCGTGCGGGGGCCACCGATTTTCTAGTCAAACCACTCGCGCCGGACCGTTTTCTCGCGGCGCTCGACGCCGCGGTAGGGGATACGTCGATCGGTGAGTTGCGCCCTCTCACCGAGAAGATCCCCGCGCTGCTCGCGTTCGACGAGATCGTCGGATCGTCGCCCGACTTCCGCGCGGCGCTCGCGATTGCCGCCAAGGCCGCCCGGGCGCGCGTTCCCATCTTGCTGGAAGGTGAGATCGGCGTCGGCAAGGACGTCATTGCCGAGGCCATTCACGCCGCGTCGCCACGCGCCAAGAAACCAATGACGAGCGTCAATTGCGGTGCGATCCCGGCGAACCTGATCGAGTCCGAGTTGTTCGGCCATGAAGAAGGCGCCTTCACTGGCGCGTTCGAGCGCAAGATCGGGCGGTTCCAAGAGGCCGATGGCGGTACGCTGTTCCTCGACGAGGTCGGCGAGATGCCTGCCGAAGCTCAGGTCAAACTGCTGCGCGTCCTGCAAACCGGCGAGGTTCAGGCGATCGGCGTGCGCCATCCCCGCGAAGTCGACGTTCGCGTCATCGCCGCTAGCAACTCGCGGTTGCTCGAAGAGGTCGAAGCCGGACGCTTTCGCGAAGACCTGTACTACCGGCTCAATGCGGTTCAGGTAACGATCCCACCGCTGCGCGAACGCACCGGGGACATTCCTGCGCTGGCACGCCACCTGCTTGCCCGGATCGCCGAACAACCGGGGCTGCGGCCGCTGGGAATCACTGATTCCGCGTTGGCGCTGCTTGTCCAATATGATTGGCCGGGCAACGTCCGCCAGTTGCACAACGCGCTCTTCCGCGCCGCCGTGCTGTGCGAAGACGCGGCGTTGACCGAAGACAATTTTCCGCAGATCGCCGCCCTTGGAACTCGCCGTCGTACGCCTGTGGCGGTCGCGGGCGGGGGCGGTGGCGTCACGCTGTTCCGCGCCGACGGCAATCTTCGCGCGCTGGAGGACATCGAGGCGGACGTCATCCGCCTGGCGATCGGTCACTATCGCGGGCGGATGACCGAAGTGGCGCGGCGGCTCGGCATCGGACGGTCGACGCTATACCGCAAGCTCAGCGAATTGGGCATCGACAACGCAGCCTGACACTGTCGATTTCGGCCAGCGCCGAGGCCGGGGTAGCGATGGCGCCTATCCACCGCATCGCTACCGTGATCGATGCTGCGACGAGGGTCGGCTACCTTTTCATCGTTGCCCGCTACCTGGTGTCGCCTACCACAACACACCCTTGACCGGGGTGCACGGTTCGGGTGCCGGATCGCCGATCGCCTGGAGCAGATCGATCTCGATCGTGCGGCACATCGCGTTCAGTGGCACGTCATGGATCGTGTCCGCGAACGGATCGACCAGATCGTCGCCGATCTGCAGGACTGCGAGGAACATCAGCCCGGCGATCGTCGAGCCGACCGGCGTCGCATAGCCGAGCGTCTCGACCAACCCGATCGGCAACAGCACGCAGAACAAGCGCGTGAAAAGGCTCGGGAAGAAGCGGTACTGGTTGGGCAGCGGCGTGTTCTTGATCCGCTCCATGCCACCCTGAGCATTGGCGATGTCGACCAGGATCGCCTCGAACTGCGTCTGCTGGATGGTGTCGATCCAGCCGTTGCGGCGCGCGATGTCGATCCGCCGCCCGGTGCCGTCGAGCAGGCCGTTGGCGATATTGGTCCGCTTGAGCGCAAACGAGGCCTCTTCCTCCGACAGGAAGCGCAGCACCTCGGGCGGTGCGGGCTGCTTGCGCAACTGGCACCGCAGCGCGTTCACATACGCGATCTGGCGGAGGACGATGGTCCGCTTCATGTCGTGGCCCTCGGGCTCGGGCAGCATGTTGCGAGCCATACGCGCCAGGTTGCGCGAGGCGTTGATCATCAGGCCCCATAGGCCGCGGCTTTCCCACCAGCGCTGATATGCCGAATTGTCGCGGAAGCCGAGGAACAGCGCGAGCGCCGTGCCGAACAGCGTCAGCGGCAAGGCCGGTGCGTGGAACGGCAGCACGTAATAGGTGATCGTGACGACCACGTCCCAGACGAAGAGACCAAGCAGCGGGCGCCAGACCTCACGCATGATCTGGCTGACTCGTGGTGTTGCAGTGACGATCAAGCGACAGCTCCTTGTTAACGCTAGCGACTAATGCGCGAAGAGCCGTTTCGCTGCAATGCAGCGATGATCAGCCGCCCACGAGCGACTGGTCGCGCAGGCCACGCCACATCTTCACCGCCTGCACCGTCTCGGCGACGTCGTGGACGCGGAGAATCTGGACGCCTGCCTCTGCACCCTTCAACGCCAATGCGAGCGAACCGGCCAGACGCCGATCGACCGGCGCTTCGTTTGACAATGCCCCGATCAGGCGCTTGCGGCTGGCGCCGAGCATGATCGGGCAGCCGAGCCCGTGGAAGATCGCGAGACCGTTCAGCAAGGCGAGGTTCTCGGCAAGCGTCTTGCCGAAGCCGATGCCGGGATCGACCATGATCCGCGACCGGTCGACACCGCCCGCGACGACCGCGGCGATGCGGGTTTCGAGCCAGTCGAAGACGTCGGTCAGCACGTTCGCATAACCGCCGTCACCGTGCCCGCCCTTTTTCGGATCGGGTGAGTGCATCAGGACGACCGGGCAGGTGCTGTTGGCGACCACGGCCAGCGCGCGGTCGTCCCAGAGGAGCGCGGCGACGTCATTGACGATGTGCGCGCCAGCGGCGAGCGTGGCTTCCATGACGGCGGCCTTGCGGGTGTCGACCGAGACGATCGCGCCGGCACGGGCGAGGCGTTCGACGACCGGCACGAGGCGCGCGATTTCGTCGCCTTCCCAGACCGCTGCGGCGCCGGGGCGGGTCGATTCGCCGCCGACGTCGATCAGCGTCGCACCGGCGGCGGCCATGTCGATTCCCGCTGCTGCGGCGGCGGCCGGGTCGTCGACATGCTTGCCGCCGTCGGAGAAGCTGTCGGGGGTGACGTTGAGGATGCCGGCGACGATCGGCTGGTCGAAACGGAGCGTGCGTTCGCCGAGCTGGAGGGGGGCGCGGGGCGCGGTGATGGCGGCATGGAGGTGCTGGGCGCGCTCGCTTAGAGTGGCAACATCGGCGACGGGGATGGTGCGGCGGTTGTGGCCCTCGATTACTTCGTAGGCGGCGAACCATTGCAGGCCGCCCGCCAGGCGCGCGACGCTGCCGTCTGCGTGGCCGATCGGGGTGTCGACGAACTGGACGGGGCGGAGGTGGATGATCGTTCTCCTGCTCCCCTCCCTGGAAGGGAGGGGGTCGGGGGGTGGGTCGGCTGCTTGGTTTACGTATCGCCCGCCAAGCCGCCAACCCACCCCCGCCCCCTCCCTTTCAGGGAGGGGGGCAAGAAGGTCAGACCGTGGTGGCCAGCAGGTACGTCTGGCGGAGGTCGTCGATCGGTTTCAGGCCCTTGTCGCTTTCGTAGTGCCAGAAGCTCCAGCCGTTGCAGGCGGGGGCGTTCTGGAGGGTGGAGCCGAGCTTGTGGATCGAGCCGATCGTGCCGCAATCGCTGAGCAGCGAGCCGTCGGCGCGGATCGTCGCGCGCCACCGCCGCTTCGAATCGGTCAGCACCGCGCCGGGGGCGAGATAGGCGTTTTCGACCAGCACGCCGAACGCGACCTTGGGCTGGGTGCGCGGGCTCATCATCGTGGCGAGTGCCGATTCGTCGAGCGGCAGCGCGGCTTCGATCCGCTCTTGCGCGGCCTCGATGTAATCGCCTTCGCGGTCGATGCCGATCCAGCTGCGACCGAGGCGCTTGGCGACCGCGCCGGTGGTGCCGGTGCCGAAGAACGGATCGAGCACGACGTCGCCGGGCTTCGTGCAGGCAAGCAGGATGCGGTACAGCAGCGCCTCGGGCTTCTGTGTGGGATGCACCTTGGTGCCGTTCTTCTTGAGCCGCTCGCCGCCGCCGCAGATCGGGAATTCCCAGTCGCTGCGCATCTGGAGTTCGTCGTTGAGCGTCTTCATCGCGCGGTAGTTGAAGTGGTACTTCGCCTTCTCGCCCTTCGACGCCCAGATTAGCGTCTCGTGCGCGTTGGTGAAGCGGGTGCCGCGGAAGTTGGGCATCGGGTTGGTCTTGCGCCAGACGATATCGTTGAGGATCCAGTAGCCGAGATCCTGCACGGCGGCGCCGACACGGAAGATGTTGTGATAGCTGCCGATGACCCAGAGCGATCCGTCGTCCTTGAGGATGCGGCGCGCTTCCTTGAGCCAGGCGCGGGTGAAGCGGTCATAGGCGGCGAAGGTGTCGAACTTGTCCCAGTCGTCGGTGACGGCATCCACGTGCGATCCGTCGGGACGGTAGAGTTCGCCGCCGAGCTGGAGGTTGTAAGGGGGGTCGGCGAAGATCATGTCGATCGAGTTCGACGGGAGCTGCTTCATGTGCTCGATGCAGTCGCCGCGTAGAATCTGGTCGAGCGGGAGGATCGGCTGAACCGCCGGCTCCGCTGCCTTCTTCGCACGCGGCCGTGCGATCGTGTCGATCAAACCCATGATTTCCGCCCCTTGTCGCCGCCTATAGCTGCGGAATTGTCCGACTCCGTCAAGCAAACTTTCGTTAACGGCGTTCTCACCGGATTCTGACGCTGCGACCAATCGAGTCGCGGTTGCCCAGATGTTGAGTCGTGGAAGACTCGCGGCTCAAGCCCTTGGGGTGTGGCGCGAAAGACTCAGCTCGTCGTTTCCTTTGCGAAAAGTCCCTCGCGCGCCAGATAGGCGGCGGCGACGGGGGCGAAACTGCGGCGGTGAATCGGCGTGGGGCCGTGATCGCGGAGCGCCTTCATGTGGTGCGCGCAGCCGTAGCCCTTGTTCGAATGCCAGTTATATTCGGGATGAACGTCGGCGGCGGCGATCATGATGAGGTCGCGCGTGTGCTTGGCGACGATCGAGGCGGCGGCGATCGACAGCGACTTGGCATCGCCGCCGACGAGGGGCGTGGCGGGGTAGGTCCAGCGGGGCAAGCGGTTGCCGTCGACCAGGACGTGGCCGGGGGCCTGGCCGAGTTCGACGGCAAGCGCGTCGACCGCGAGCGTCATCGCCTTCATCGTCGCCCAGTAGATGTTGAGCGTGTCGATCTCTTCCGGCTGGACGATGCCGATGCCGACGACCGCGCAGCCTTTCAGGCGGGCGCAGAGCCGTTCGCGTTCGGAGGCCGAGAGTTTCTTGGAGTCGTCGATGCCGCGGGGGACGCCTTTTGCGGGCAGGATCACGGCGGCGGCGACGACTGGTCCGGCGAGCGGACCGCGACCGGCTTCGTCGACACCGGCGACGGGGCCGACGCAGAGCTTTTCGTGTTTCATGCCGGGCATTGGCGGTCTTTCAACTGGTCGAACGGGCTGACACCGAGGGCGTGCCCCATCGGGCCGTGCCCTGCGCCTAGCCCCGGCGCATTGGCAAGCGCCGCGCGGACGTATGCGATGGCCCGCGCGATGGCCGTGTCGAGCGTCATGCCCTGGGCGAGCCCGGTGGCGATGCCGCTGGCAAGCGTGCAGCCGGTGCCGTGCGCGTGTCGGGTCTCGATGCGGGGGTTGGTCCACCGCGTTTCGCCGGCGTCGGTGACGAGGCGGTCAGTGATGTGGGGGCCTTCGGCGTGGCCGCCTTTTATGAGGACGGCGGGGCCTAGCGCGCGGATTGCGGCCTCGCCGCCGAGGGCTGCGAGTTCGGGGAGGTTGGGGGTTACGAGGGTGGCGATCCGCATGAGGCGGGTGAAGGCGGCGATGGTGGTGGCGTCGGCGAGGACGGAGCCGCTGGTGGCGATCATTACCGGATCGAAGACGATGGGAATGCGTGCTGGGCGACGTTGCCCCGCCCTTCCTTGTTCTCCCGCGAAGGCGGGAGTCCAGTCTGGGCTCCCGCCTTCGCGGGAGAACAAGGAGGTGAGGAGGTCGGCGACGGCGTTGGCGGTTTCTGCTGAGCCGATCATGCCGATTTTTACCGCGTCTACGCCAATGTCTGAGGCGACGGATTTGATCTGCGCGAGGACGATGTCGGTGGGCACCGCATGGACCGCCTGTACGCCTAGCGTGTTCTGTGCGGTGATCGCGGTGACGGCCGTCATTGCGTGGCCGCCGAGCATCGTGACGGTCTTGATATCCGCCTGGATGCCGGCGCCGCCGCCTGAATCCGAGCCGGCAATTATGAGGATCCGGACGGTCATTTGCGGTCGTCAAATGGAGTGAAGTTCACAAAGTTCACACGCTCGCGCGATTTTGTGATGGGCGGGGTTTTGGCTTTGAAGCGCGAGGGCGAATGGAGGGTAGCGGCGGTGCTGATCATGGGACGGCTATGGCATGATCGCCGGGTCGTAGGACAGTGGTGCATCAAGCGCGCCGGTGCCTGTGTCGTTCACCCTGTCACCGTCATTCCCGCGCAGGGGGAACCCATATCGGCAAAATCGGCAGCCTGGTCACGACTGTTCGAGGATATGGGTCCCCGCCTCCGCGGGGATGACGACGAGTTGAAGGCGGGAGCGGTATCGGCAGCGAGTGCGTCCACCCCGGCGGCTAAGGACGTACCCTAGTGCCGCCGCCCGCTTGCCGGCCTTTGCGGAGGCGCTTCGCCAAGCCGCGTCGGCCGGTCGAGCAGTTCGCCGCCGCAGTTCGGACAACGCTCGTCCAACGCGTCGGCGCATTCGGCGCAGAAGGTGCATTCGAACGAGCAGATGAACGCGCCTGGCGCGTCCGCGGGAAGCTCGGCGGTGCAGCGTTCGCAGGTGGGACGCATCTCGAGCATCAGGCGGCCGCCTTGCGCACCGCGTCGCAGATGCGGTCGACGACCTGTTCGACCTGGGCGAGATCGTCGCCCTCCGCCATGACGCGGATCACCGGTTCGGTGCCCGACGGGCGGATCACGAGGCGTCCCTTGCCGGCGAGCTCGGCCTCGGCCTCGGCGATCACTGCCTTGACCGCGTCGTGATCGAGCGGCTTGCCGCCGGCGAACCGGACGTTCTTGAGCAATTGCGGCAACGGCTCGAAACGGTGGAGCACCTCGCTTGCCGGGGCGCCCGAGCGCTTCACCTCGGCAAGGATCTGCAATCCGGCGACGAGACCGTCACCGGTGGTCGCATAATCGCTGAGGATGATGTGGCCCGATTGTTCGCCGCCTACATTGTAGCCGCTCGACCGCATCTTCTCGAGCACGTGGCGATCGCCGACCGCGGTGCGGACGAGGCCCAACCCTTGCGCGGCGAGATGGCGTTCGAGGCCGAGGTTGGACATCACCGTCGCGACAAGGCCACCGCCGGCGAGCCGCCCCTGCCGCGCCCAGCTGGCCGCGATCGTCGCCATCAACTGATCCCCGTCGACGATCATGCCGGTCTCGTCGACGACGATCAGCCGGTCCGCATCCCCGTCGAGCGCGATGCCGATGTCGGCGCCGCTGGCGACCACCGTCTCGGCAAGCGCCTGAGGCGCGGTGGAGCCGACGCCGTCGTTGATGTTGGTGCCGTTGGGCGTCACGCCGATCGCGACGACGTCGGCACCGAGTTCCCACAGTGCCGAGGGTGCGACCTTGTACGCGGCGCCGTTCGCGCAATCGAGCACCACGCGCATCCCGTCGAGGCGGAGGTTTTCCGGAAAGGTCGATTTGGCGAAGTGGATGTAGCGGCCCTGCGCATCCTCGATCCGGCGGGCGCGGCCGATCTGGTCGGAGGGGACGAGCGGCACGTCGCCGTTGTCGACGCCATCGATCAACGCCTCGATCGCGGCCTCGGCTTCGTCGGACAGCTTGTAGCCGTCAGGGCCGAACAGCTTGATGCCGTTGTCCGCATAAGGGTTGTGGCTGGCGGAGATCATCACGCCGATATCGGCGCGCATCGACTGGGTCAGCATCGCCACCGCCGGCGTCGGCATCGGCCCGACCATGACCACGTCCATGCCGACGCTGGTGAAGCCCGCCACCAGCGCGGATTCGAGCATATAGCCCGACAGCCGCGTATCCTTGCCGATCACGACACGGTGGCGGTGATCGCCGCGCTGGAAGTACGCGCCGGCCGCCATGCCGACCTTCATCGCCATCTGCGCGGTCATCGGCGCGACGTTGGTGGCGCCACGTATGCCGTCGGTGCCGAAATATTTCCTTGCCATTGGTTACGTGTCCGTTCCGTATCGGTGTTCGACGCGTTTGATAGCGCGGTAGACCATGAAGGGCGAGCATGTCGCAGACTACACGGATTCTCGCGGCCCTGATCGGCGGCATCGCGATCGGCATCGCCGCGGCGGCCTGGTCGCCCGCGAACGCGATCGCGGCGACCGCGGTGACGCAGCCGATCGGGTCGGCATGGTTGCACGGATTGCAGATGGTGATCGTGCCGCTGGTCGTCGGGCTGCTCGTGACCGGGATCGGCGCGACGACCGAGGCGGCGCGCGCCGGGCGGATTACCGTGCGGGCGATGGTGATGATCGTCGTCATCCTGTGGAGCACGACGATCATGTCCGCGCTGGTCATGCCGTTGATCCTGGAAGCCTTTCCGTTGCCGCGCGCGCTTGGCTCTGCGCTGCGCGCCGCGCTGACGGGTGCCGCGCCGGTCGGGCCGGTGCCGGGAATCGGCGCGTTCTTCGACACGATCGTGCCGACCAACATCGTCGCGGCCGCCTCCAGCGATTCATTCCTGCCGCTTACCGTCTTCGCGCTGACGTTTGCGTTTGCCGTGACGAAACTGCCCGACGATCGCCGCCATGTACTGACCGGCTTCTTCCAGGCGGTGGTCGACGCGCTGTTGATCATCATCAAATGGGTGCTGAAGCTGGCGCCGATCGGCATTTTCGCGCTCGCTTATGGCGTCGGCGCGCGCACCGGTACGGCGGCGTTCGGCGCGCTTCTGCATTATATCGTCTGCGTCTCGGCGATCGGTTTGATCGTCCTGCTGTCCGCCTATCCGATCGGGATGATCGGCGGCCGGGTCGGCTTCGGCAGGTTCGCGCGTGCGGTCGCGCCGGCGCAGGCGGTGGCGATCAGCACCCAGTCGTCGCTCGCCTCGCTGCCGGCGATGCTGAAGGCATCGACCGATCTCGGTGCGTCACCCGCCACCGCCGGGATCGTCCTGCCGCTGTCGGTCGCGGTGTTCCGCGCGACCAGCCCGGCGATGAACCTGGCCGTCGCGCTCTACGTCGCGCACTGGCTTGGGCTGCCGATCGGGCCGGGGCAGATGGCGGCGGGCGTGGCGACCGCGGCGATCACAACGATGGGGTCGATCTCGCTGCCCGGCACGATCAGCTTCGTCGCCTCGGTCGCGCCGGTGGCGCTGGCGATGGGCATCCCGCTCGAGGTGCTGGGTCTGCTCATCGCAGTCGAGACCATACCCGACCTGTTTCGTACCGTCGGGAACGTGACGATGGACACCGCCGTTACCATCTCCGTCGCAGCGCGGTCCGATCGCGTCGGCGCTCAGGAGAACACCCATGAAGTATCGCACGCTCGGCCCTGATTTCGAGGTTTCCGCGCTGGGTCTCGGCTGCATGCCGATGGCCGGCATCGGCAAGGGCATGTACGGCGAGGCGAACGCCGACGAGAGCATCGCCACGATCCACCGCGCGATCGAGCTTGGCGTGACGCTGTTCGACACCGCCGAGATCTATGGCCCGCTGGTCAACGAGGAGCTGATCGGCAAGGCGATCCGGGGCAAGCGCGACGGCGTCGTGATCGCGACCAAATTCGGCTTCCGCTATGACGAGAACGGGATGACCGGGGTGGACTCGACGCCGGCCAATGTGCGGCGGGCTTGCGAGGGGTCGCTGAAGCGGCTGGGGGTCGAGACGATCGATCTGCTGTACCAGCACCGCGTCGATCCGGGGGTGCCGATCGAGGATACTGTCGGCGCGATGGCTGAGTTGGTGCGCGAGGGCAAGGTGCGGCATCTGGGGCTGTCGGAGGCTGGGCTCGACACGATCCGGCGGGCTGCGGCGACGCATCCGATCGCGGCGCTACAGAGCGAATATTCGCTGTGGGAGCGCGATGTCGAGGACGATATCCTGCCGCTGTGTCGTGAACTCGGGATCGGGTTCGTGCCGTATTCGCCGCTGGGGCGCGGGTTTCTGACCGGGCAGATCACGGCGCGGTCGGATCTGCCGGAGGGCGATTACCGGCGGAACGATCCGCGGTATTCGGAGGAGAACTTCGCCAAGAATATGGAGATGGTCGCGGTGGTGAAGTCGATTGCCGATGCGCATGGGGCTTCGCCTGCGCAGGTGGCGTTGGCGTGGCTGCTGGCGCAGGGGGATGATATCGTGCCAATTCCTGGGTCGAAGCGACGGGTTACGCTGGAGGACAGCATGAAGGCGGCGGACATTACGCTGTCGGCTGATGATCTGGCGAAGCTTGATGCGGCGGCGCCGCGTGGCGGGACGGCTGGGCCGCGGTACCCTGAAAAGGCACTGTCGATGACGCGGATCTAAAATCCTTTTCCCCTTCCGCATTGCGGGAGGGGTCGGGGGAGGGGCGTGCCTCATTGGCCGGACGCCGGTACGTACGTCGCGCCCTCCCCTAACCCCTCCCGCCAGCGGGAGGGGAATTTGCCCTGCCCTAACTCCTCTCGCGAGTGGGAGGGGAATTTGGACTTACTGGACGCCGTGCATCCATTTCTTGATCAGCGGCGAGATCAGCAGCAGCACGACGCCGATGCCGGCCGAGACCAGTCCGATGGTCCAGAACACGCCGGCATAGGTATCCAGGCTGACCTTCAGATTGGTGACCTGGCCGCCGACCGTCTCGACGCTCGCCACCTGCGCGACGATGCCGGCGACATATTGCGCGACCGAGATCGACAGGAACCAGACGCCCATCATCAGCCCGACGACGCGCGCGATCGACAGCTTGGTGATCATGCTGAGACCGACCGGCGAGATGCAGAGTTCGGCGAACGAGTGGATGAAATACAGCCCCGCCAGCCACCAGATCGCGACCTTGAAGCTCGGCCCGACCATGCTCGCGCCCCAGACCAGGAACAGGAAGCCGACGCCCACGCCGATCAGCGCGATGCCGAACTTGACCGGGATCGACGGCTCGATGCCCCGGGCGGCAAGCTTGGTCCACAGGATCGACATCACCGGTGCCAGCGCGACGATGAAGAACGCGTTGAAGAACTGCGTCTGGCCGGCCGAGATGCTGAACAGACCGAACACGCTCAAGTCGGTGTTGCGGTCAGCAAACAGCGTCAGCGAGGAGCCGGCCTGCTCGAACAGCGTCCAGAACACGACGTTGAACACGATCAGCACCATCGCCGCGAGCATCATCTGGAACTCGCGACGCTCGCCGTTGACGAACGACCAGATCAGGATGCCGGGCACCGCGATCAGGAACGTGCCGAACAGCAGCTTGCCCATCAGCGACAGCGAGACGATGTAACCGACGATCCCGGATCCGGGCACCGGCGGCTCGGCGTTCATCAGGTTGACGAACAACAGGTAGAAGATCGGGATGCCGAGCAGGGCGAGCGCATAGATGCCGAGCGCGCGATCGGGACCGGTGCGGACCGGGGGCTCGCCGTAACCGTCGAGCTTGCCGCCATCGAACTGGATCAGCGTCCACGAGAACAGCATGCCGATCGCCGCGAGGCCGAACCCCGCCCACCAGCCGACCGTAACTGCGAGGAACGGACAGAGCAGCTGCGAGAACAGCGAGCCGAGGTTGATCCCCATGTAGAAGATCGTGAAGCCGGCATCGCGGCGCTTGTCGCCCTGTGCGTAGAGCTCGCCGACCATCGTCGAGATGTTGGGCTTGAAGAAGCCGTTGCCGACCGAGATCATGCAGAGCGCAAGCAACATGATCGTGACGTAGAAGCTGCTGCGTTCGGCGCCCGATTCGAAGCCGCCCTTCTCGACCGTCCGCGCCGTCGAACCGTCGGATGCGAGCAGCGAGACGGTGCCGTCGTCGTTGCCCTTGATCTTCAGCTTGTTCGCGCCATCCACCAGGTAGCGGACTTCGCTGTCGGCCTGATCGACGACTTCGATCGCGTAGCGCTGGTTGGCGATCGTCGCGTAGGGCTTGGCGGTCTCGCCGCCGAAGCAGAGCAGCAGATAGCCGAGCGCCATGATGATCGCGCCGAACTTCACCGCACGCTTGGAGCCGAGATACTGGTCCGCGAGATAGCCGCCGACCAGCGGGGTCAGATATACCAGCGCGGTGTAGCCGCCGTAGAGCCCGGTCGCCTCGCGGTCGCCGAACACGAAATGCTTGGTGAGGTACAGCGTGAGCAGCGCGCGCATGCCGTAATAGCCGAACCGCTCCCACGCTTCGGTGGTGAACAGCCGCGCGAGCTGGCGGGGATGCCCGAACCAGGTTTCGCCGGACGCCGGGTTGGTATGGGTGATGTCCGGCTCTCGCGGGGTATCCGCGGTCGGGGTGTCCACCATTCTTACGCTCCCTGAAACTCGTATTGGCCGCCGTCGAACGCGGGGCCGTTATGCGCGCGCAACTTAACGACAAAGCCCGGACTGTAAATATCAGACGCCAAAGCCTATTTGCCGCAGCATGCTCAACGACCGCTCCACGCCGCTCTCGCTGCTCGCTACCCGCCGCTCGGGCAAGCCGCGCGACCTGATCGCCCCCGGCCCCGATTCCTACCAGTTGGCGACGATCCTGGAGATCGCCGCGCGCACGCCCGATCACGGCAAGCTGGCGCCGTGGCGGTTCGTCGTTGTCGGCGACGAGCACCGCGCGGCGCTGTCGACGGTGATGACCGACGCGTATCTGGCGGAGCGACCTGAGGCGTCGCGGGCGGAACTGGAGTCGCTCGACCAGTTCGCGCACCAGGCGCCGACCTTGGTGGTGGTGCTGTCGTCACCCAAGAGCACCAAGATTCCGGTGTGGGAGCAGGAGTTGTCGGCGGGTGCGGCGTGCATGAACCTGCTCCATGCCGTGCATGCCGAAGGGTTTGCCGGCGGCTGGCTGACCGGGTGGCCGGCCTATTCGGATGCGGTGCGCGATGCGTTCGGTACGGCGTCGGAGCGGATCGCCGGGTTCATGTTCATCGGCACGCCGTCGCGTGCGCTCGACGAACGGCCCCGCCCGGATATGGCACGGTTGGTAAGCCACTGGGGATCCTGACACTCGACTTTCCGCCTGATTGCTGTATTAGAACAGCATGACAGCGCTCAGCAGCGACGACAGCCCCGTTTATATCCGCCTCCGCAGCACGATCGCCGCGGGCATCCTGCGCGGCGACTACCGCGCAGGCGATCAATTACCCTCGGTCCGTGCGTTCGCCGCCGAGCAGGGGGCGAACCCACTGACGGTCGCCAAGGCGTATCAGAGCTTTCAGGACGACGGCTATGTCGAGGTGCGGCGCGGGGTCGGCATGTTCGTGCTGCCGGGCGCAGCGGAGGCGTTGCGGGTGGCGGAGCGCGAGAATTTCGTGACGACGCAGTGGCCGCGGATTCTGGGGCATATCGATCTGTTGGGGCTGGACGCGCATGACCTGCTGGAGCGTGAGCGGGTCTGATCGTTCCATTCGCTCCAACCACTGCTGTTCCCCCGCGAAGGCGGGGGTCCAGGGTTACATAGGGTAGCGTTCGTGGTTCCTAGGCTCCCGCTTTCGCGGGAGAACAGAAATCAGAACAACCCTAGCGCCGCGACATCGTCGACACTGAGGTCGATCCCGAACAACAGGCTCATGCGGATACGGTACACGCGTGGGTCGGTGATCTCGCCCACCGTCGTGTCCGTGCCCGAACGCCGGCGATAGTTCCGGCCGATCAGCGACGCGAAGCCGTTCGGGAGGACGATGCTGGCGATCGGCGTGTGGGTGAAGCGGCTGGACGGTGCGGTGGAGGTCCAGTGGTTCGACTGGGCGAGATCCGCGTCGAACACCTGTGCCAGCGTGAAGCTGTATTGCGGCTGGAACCCCTCGCCCGATCCGCGACCGTCGGTGGTCATCGGGTCGCCGTCGCGGAACAGCATCCAGCCTTGCTCTGTTGCTTCCAGCCGGAAGCGCGCGCCGTCGGGGGCGGTCGCCTCGGCGCCGTCGGCGAGCGGGAGGACGGGCGTGTAGCTGCCGCCGAAGCCGGTATCGGCGATCCAATCCTGTCCGTCGATCGTCACCAGCGCGAAGGTGTGCGTTTGCGGTGGCGGCACGTCGGTCGCTGCGTACCAGACGCGGGCGAGCAACGGGCGGGCGGTGAAGCCGAGTTCGGCGAGCGCGTCGAGGAAGAGCCGGTTATGCTCGAAGCAATAGCCGCCGCGGCGCGCGGTGACGAGCTTGGCGAAGACGGATGCGCTGTCGATCGCGATGCCGCGGCCAAGGACAACGTCGAGGTCCTCGAACGGGATCGAAAGGCGGTGGGCGTGCTGGAGACGGCCGAGGCCGATCGAGTCGAGCGTCGGGCGCGCGGGCATGGCGATGCGTTGGAGATAGGCGTCGAGGTCGAACATCGGTCGGGCTTTCACAGATTTCCGCCCTCCCTTACCTTTCGTGCCGCGGGGCCGTCGAGTGGTTGGGGACCAGATGTTGCAAGCGATGCAGCGCGCCCCTCCCCCCGTTCGTGCTGAGCGACGTCAGAGCACCTGCGAGCTGGGCATGCCCTTCGACTGCGCTCAGGGCGAACGGCATAGCCATCCCGCTTGCTCCGTCACCCCGGACTAGTTCCGGGGTCCACCGTTCCGCATTCTCGTTTCTCTCGTATCTGTGGAACGGTGGATGCTGGAACGAGCCCGGCATGACGGTGTAGTTTGGGGCTGTCGTGACCGGAGGCCCCTCGCGATCCTCCCCTGCAGGGAGGGGGGGGTGACTGGCGCTTGCCAGGCGGAAGGGGCGGTAAGGGTTCACCGTCGTGCGCGTCCTTCCCCCGTCACCTTCAGTGCCACCTCCCCCTTTCAAAGGGGCCGCCTGGGTGCCACTCCGCGACTGCCTGTACCGCCTTTCCACTAGCTACCTCCCCGGCGGAGGCCGGGGCCCAATTGGTCGGATGTAACCGAGCACCGCGCTGATCGCGACCGTCCCCCAATTGGGCCCCGGCCTCCGCCGGGGGGGGGGGGGAGACGGGCGCGCGAGAGATCAGGCCGCGAACAGGTCCGCTTCGATCGAGTATAGCACCGCTGCGCTGGCATTTGCCGACGCATTCAACCCCATCGCCTCGGGGACGATTTGGTCGAGATAGAAGCGCACCGCCGCCGCTTTCATCCGGCCGAAATCGTCGGTGCCGGCGACGCCGCCCTGGCGCTCCATCAGCCAGCCGCAGGTGGCGACCGACAGCATCGTCAGGAAGGGGTAGCTCGCGGCCAGCTTGTCGTCGGCGTCTGCGGTGGCAAGGCGGCGGCCGATGGCTTCACAGGCCTCGACCAAGGCCAAGAGCCGCTCGTCCTTCGCTTCCGCGCGGATGTCGGCGATCAGCGCGGCGAACGCGCCGCCATTGTCGAGGCCGAGTTTGCGGCCGACGAGGTCCGCCGCCTGGATGCCGTTGGTGCCTTCGTAGATCGGCGTGATGCGCGCATCGCGGAAATACTGTGCGGCGCCGGTTTCCTCGACATAGCCCATGCCGCCGTGCACCTGGATGCCGAGCGACGCGACTTCGTTGCCGAGATCGGTGCCGTGCGCCTTCGCCAGCGGCGTGACGAGTTCGAGCCGGTTGCGCGCGGCGTGGTCGCCGAGGTTCGCGCGGTCGACCTGCCCTGCCGCGTAATAGACGAGCGCGCGCGCCGCCTGCGTCTGTGCCTTCATCCGCATCAGCATGCGGCGGACGTCGGGATGCTCGACGATCTTGACCGACTCCTTGTTCGGCGAACCAGCGCGCGCCGACTGGACGCGATCGAGTGCGTAGGCGACCGCGCCCTGGGTCGCGCCCTCGGCGACCTGGACGCCCTGAAGGCCGACGTTGAGGCGCGCGTTGTTCATCATCGTGAACATCGCGCGGATGCCGCCGAGCTCCGCACCGATCAGCTCGCCGACACAGTCGTCGTTATCGCCGAAGCTCAGGACGCAGGTGGGCGACGCGTGGAGGCCCATCTTGTGCTCGATCGAGACGACGCGGACGTCGTTGAAGTCGCCCGGCGTGCCGTCTTCGTTCAGGCGGAACTTGGGGACCAGGAACAGCGAGATGCCCTTCGTACCGGCCGGTGCGCCCGGTGTCCGCGCGAGGACGAGGTGGACGATGTTCGGCGCCATGTCGTGATCGCCGAACGAGATGTAGATCTTGGTGCCCTTGATCGACCATTTGCCGTCGCCAAACTTCTCCCGGTCAAGCGGCGTGGCCGTCGCGCGCAATGCGCCGACGTCGGAGCCGGCCTGCGGCTCGGTCAGGTTCATCGTGCCGGTCCATTCGCCGGTCGCGAGATGGGGGAGGTAGAGCGCCTGCTGCTCGGGGCTGCCGTGATGCTGGAGCGCCTCGATCGCGCCGACGGTCAGCGTCGGGCACAGCGCGAAGCCCATGTTGGCCGAGCCGAGCGTGTCGAGCACCGCGGTCTGGATCGCGAACGGGAGGCCCTGCCCGCCCCATTCCTCCTCGACGCCGATCGTGCCCCAGCCGCCCTCGACATAATCCTTGTACGCCTGCGCGAAGCCGTCGGGCATGACGACGCCGTCGGGGGTCCATTTCGCGCCGACCGTGTCGCCGGCGCGGTTCAGCGGGGCCCATTCGCCGGCGGCGAGCTGGCCGACGCCTTCGAGGACCGCGTCGACGACGTCGTCGCTGGCCGCGGCATAGCGTTCGGTCGCGGCAAGTTCGCCGATCCGCACGACGTGATCGAGCAGGAATCGCTGTTCGGTGGTTGCTGGGGTGAAGGCCATCGCATCCTCTTATCGCTATGGTTTGGACCCGCTATAGGCCCTCAGGATGACCCGTCCACACCCGCGGATTTTACCTTACGGCACGGCCGCGATCGCCGAGGCGGCTGCGTTGATTCGCGATGGGGGTATCGTCGCGGTGCCGACCGAGACGGTGTACGGACTCGCGGCGGACGCCACGAACGCCGAGGCGGTGGCGCGGATTTATGCCGCCAAGGGGCGCCCGAGTTTCAATCCGCTGATCGTGCATGTGGCCGATCTGGCGGCGGCGGAACGGATCGCGGTGTTCGATGCGGAGGCGCGGGCGCTGGCCGCGGCGTTCTGGCCGGGGCCGCTGACGCTGGTGCTGCCGGTGCGGGCGGAGGCGGGGATCGCTTCGCTGGTGACGGCGGGGTTGGATACGATAGCGATCCGGGTGCCTCGGCACCGGGCGATGCAGGGGTTGATCGCGGTTTCGGGGCGGCCGTTGGCGGCGCCGTCGGCCAATGCGAGTGGGGGGATCAGTCCGACGACAGCGGCGCATGTTGCGGGGAGTTTGCGGGGGAACGTGCCGTTGATTCTCGACGATGGTCCGACTGAGGCTGGGTTAGAGTCGACGATCGTGGCCGGGCGGACGGTGTTGCGGCCGGGGCCGATTACGGCGGAGCTTATTGCAAAGCACCTCCCCGGCGGAGGCCGGGGCCCAATTGGAGCGTCGGAATTAACGGAGCGCGACGCTGATCATGACCGTCCCCCAATTGGGCCCCGGCCTTCGCCGGGGGGGAATATGGTCACCGCCCCAGGACAACTTGAGAGCCATTATGCGCCGAGCAAGTATCTCCGTTTGAATGCGACCAGGGCAGATTCGGACGAGTGGATGATCGGGTTTGGCGACGTAGCCGGTGACGTTACGCTCTCGGCTTCAAGCAACCTCGTCGAAGCTGCGGCGAGGCTGTTTGACTTGCTCCACGCGGCCGACGCGAATGATTGCCCAAAAATCGCCATCGCCCCGATCCCGCTCGACGGTATTGGCGAAGCGATCAACGACCGTTTGCGCCGCGCCGCTCACCGCTAAGTCTCGTGCCCCCGCGGAGGCGGGGGGCCAGGCGCCAAGTCGGACTACGGTATTTAGCTGGGCCCCCGCCTCCGCGGGGGAACGGCTATCCTTAAGCGTTCACCGCCGCCTTCGAGCGCGCAGCGAAGCTCTTGCGCAGCTTCTGCAGCTTGGGGGGGATCACGGCCATGCAGTATGGGTTGGAGCGGCCGGACGTTTCCCAATAGTCCTGGTGATAGCCCTCGGCTTCGTACCACGTGTCCATCGGCTCGATGGTGGTGACGATCGGCTTGGGCGAGTCCGCCTGGGCCCGTTCCAGCGCCGCTTCCATCTCGGCCCGCTGTGCGTCGTCCGCCGGGAACATCGCCGAGCGGTATTGCGTGCCGACGTCGTTGCCCTGCCGGTTCAGCGTCGTCGCATCGTGCGTCGCGAAGAAGATATCTAGCAGGTCACCGAGCTTCAGTTGCTCCGGGTCGAAGCCGATCCGGATCGCCTCGGCATGGCCGGTGTCGCCGCCGCAGACCTGCTTGTAGGTCGGGTTGGGCACGGTGCCGCCGATATATCCGCTCTCGGCCGACACCACGCCGATCACATCCTTGAACACAGCCTCGGTGCACCAGAAGCAGCCGCCGGCCAGCGTTACATAATCCGTCATCACGATCTCCTTTCTCCCAAGATAGGAAGCCGCTACCGCGCAACAAAGAGGAGACATACATGATCGACGGGAAGGTTATGGTCACCGGCGGCGCCGGTTACATCGGCAGCCACGCGGTATTGGCGCTGCTCGACGCCGGATACGACGTCGTCGTGCTCGACAATCTGGTCACCGGGTTCGACTGGGCGGTCGACCGCCGCGCCGCCCTGGTCGAGGCGAACGTCGCCGACGATGCGAAGGTCCGCTCGGCGATCCGCGAGCATGACGTCCGCGCGATCATGCACTTCGCCGGTTCGGTCGTCGTGCCGGAATCGGTCAGCGATCCGCTCAAATATTACCGCAACAACACCGCCGCCAGCCGTTCGCTGATCGAGAGCGCGGTCGTAGAAGGCGTGCCGCACTTCATCTTCTCGTCGACCGCCGCGACCTATGGGACGCCCGAGAAGGTGCCGGTTGCGGAGGGCGATCCGACCGTGCCGATCAACCCCTACGGCATGTCGAAGCTGATGACCGAGGCGATGCTGCGCGACGTCGCGGCGGCGCATCCGATGAACTACGCGGCGCTGCGCTATTTCAACGTCGCCGGCGCCGATCCGCAGGGTCGCAGCGGGCAATCGACGGTCGGCGCGACGCACCTGATCAAGATCGCGGTCGAGGCGGCCACCGGCAAGCGCGGCCATGTCGGCGTTTATGGCACCGACTTCGACACGCCCGACGGCACCGGCGTGCGCGACTACATCCACGTCACCGACCTTGCCGCCGCGCACGTCGCCGCGCTCGACGTGCTGGTGGCCGAACCCGCTAACAGCCACACGCTGAACGCCGGGTACGGCAAGGGATTCTCGGTGCTCGACGTGCTCGATGCGGTCGACAAGGTCACCAACCGGACGATCGAACGCCGTCTCGAGGGGCGGCGTGCGGGTGATCCGGCGATGCTGATCTCCGACAATCGCGCGATCCTGGAGACGCTCGACTGGACGCCGCGCCACGCCGATCTCGACGGCATCGTCCGCGATGCGCTGGCGTGGGAGCGGGCGCTGGCCGAGAAAGGCCTGTGAGACTCCGCTCGCTGCTGTTCGTGCCGGGCGATCGGCCCGAGCGGATGGTCAAGGCGCTTGGGCTTGGCGCGGACGCGCTGATCCTCGACCTGGAGGATTCCGTCGCGCCCGCCGGCAAGACTGCCGCCCGCGCGCATGTTGCTGCGTTCCTTGCCGAACCTCGGACAACGCCGCTGTTCGTGCGGATCAACCCGCTTGATTCGGGGCTGGCGGACGACGACCTCGCCGCGGTCCTGGGGGCCAAACCCGACGGGATCATGCTGCCCAAGGCGGAAGGCGCTGCCAGCCTTGCCGCGCTCAATGCCAGGCTGAGCGGCGACATCGCCATCCTGCCGATCGCGACCGAGACGCCTGCGGCGATCTTCGCGCTCGGCAGCTATGGCGGCGTCACCGCCCGGCTCGTCGGGCTGACCTGGGGTGCCGAGGACCTGCCCGCCGCGATCGGTGCGGCGACGTCGCGCGAGGCGGACGGGTCCTACACCGCCCCGTACCAGCTCGCGCGGTCGCTGACGCTGTTCGGGGCGCATGCGGCGGGCGTGCTGGCGATCGAGACGGTCTATCCCGACTTCCGCGATCTGGATGGGCTTGCCGCCTATGCCGCGCGCGGTCGGCGCGACGGGTTCACGGGAATGATGGCGATCCACCCGAGCCAGGTCGCGGTCATCAACGCCGCGTTCACGCCCTCGACCGAAGAGCGCGCCCATGCGCAGAAGATCGTCGACCTGTTCGCCGCCCATCCGGGCGCGGGCGCGCTGCAGATGGATGGCAGGATGGTCGACGCGCCGCATCTGAAGGCGGCGAAGGCGCTGCTAGCGCTCGCCACCGATTGACTCGCGCACGCGCGCGGTCGCCAGCCACCAGGCCAGCGCCCACAGCGTGCCGAAGCTCCAGCCGGCCAGCACATCGCTCGGCCAATGTACGCCGAGATATACCCGGCTGCATCCGATCGCGCCGACCAGCAGGATCGCGACGATCAACAGATAGCGCCGGGTCGCGCGATTCCGGGTCACCTGCGAGGCGAGGCCGGCGAGCGTGAGATAGACGATCGCGCTGTTCGCCGAATGCCCGCTGGGGAAGCTCATGTTGGTGACCGTGACGAGATGTTCGACGATGTCGGGGCGCGGACGGTTGACCTGCGCCTTGACGAAATCGACGATCAGCCCGCCGGTGATGCTCGCGGCCAGCGTCGCCAATGCGGTCAGCCATAGCCGCTGGACGATCAGCAACCCCGTGACGACGACCACGACGATCGTCAGCACGACGCCGCCGCCGAGCGCGGTGACGTCGATCGCGACGTTCGGCAGCCAGGACGGCCCGTGCCAGGCGCGCAGGCCGAGGATGATCGCGCGATCGAACGCGAACGGCCAGTGATCGACTGCGAGACCTACAACAAGAATCAGGATGATGCCGACCGCAGCGACCGATGCGCCCGCGAGAATCGCCGGGACGTGCCTCCGCCTGCTCGGCGCAACGCCCGAGGCATCGATGGTGGGTCCGCCGCCTACCATGCTGAGCATGTTTTTTGGCTGAAATGAGACCTTTTTAGCTCATCAAATCCGGCCGATGTCCCCGCCCGTGCCCCCATGTCCCAACCGTAGATATTTTTCGGCGGCAGCAGCGACGATCTCATGGCCACCATCTACCACGGTGTGGCGTCAGCGGAAACAAGCTGATCGATCCGAGCGCCTTCCGCCACCTCTGGTGCCTCGCCTCTCCATATTTATGCGCCACGTCAGGCCAAGCAGTGAGGCCAACGGGTTCGCACCCCGAATACGCTCGACGATCACGAAGACCTAGACGCTTGCAGGCTGCAACCGACGCCATAAAGATAATGGCTACCACCGGCACCGTCTTAAGCTTACGCATCGCAAAATCCTTCGCCACGAAGATCCAGAACGTTTCGGATCTATTATGGCAAGCAAGGCCTTGAGACCGCTGGTGAAATTGCAGTTCGAACCTTAGCCCCTTCGGCTAGGACAGCTATATTAACGTATTGGTGATAGCAGGTATGCAACGCGCCGCCTCAAACAGCGTTCAGTGCATAGGGTCGGCAGAGAGGCGTAATCAATAGTGTCAGATGCATTTGGTACTGCGCACGCCGCGCTGGCGTTTCTGGAATCTCACCACCTTCCGCCAATAGCGGCTAATTACGCATTCGCTCTTCAGGTCGTAGGCGATCTAGACGGACCATTAGCTCGAGCTGTGGCACTCGAAACGGATGGAGGACTAAGGCTGACGTCGCGGTCTTTACACGAACTAAGTCAGCGCTTCTTGGCAGCGAAGTCCGAGACTGTTGCTAACATGGAGAGCGCTGTCCAAGTTCATGCGACCCAGTTGGGATCGTTGACCTCGGATGCACAGTTCCTGACCAAAACTCTCAGCGACGACGTCAACGCTATGGCGGCAGAGGCCCAGGACTGGCCAGACTCAAACGCCCTAGTGACCCGGCTGACCGATGCAGAACGGGAACTCGCTGATCTGCGGAGGGACGTAGCAAAGTTACAGGCTAATTTAGGATCGCTAAGCGAGCAGCGCACGGATCCGACGCGTGATGCAGCTACGCAGGCATTGACGTCGGAAGGAGCTCGCCCCCTTTTTGCGCGCCTAGGCGAACAAAACCGCGCCTACGTCATGATGATATTCAGCGTTGCCGATCTCAGCAATATCAACGAACGGTTTGGTCACCCGGTAGGCGACAATGTCCTGAGCGCATTCGTCGCTAACCTTAGGCAGGTGTTGAAAGACGAAGAGATCATTCGCTGGACTGGCAATGAATTCCTTGTCTTAGTCACCGATGTCGCTTTGGCGAACGCTCGAATCCTTGCAGAAGAAGTTCTGGCAGCATTCGCGACCAGGCGCTTGAAGTTGCGCGGAAGCGGCGAATGGATCGGCATGGTGACGGGATCGGCCGGTATCGTCGTTGGGCAGGGAGCCGACCAAGCCGCGGCACTAATACAGGCTCGGGCTAAATTGTATCGAGCGACGGTAAAAGGGCTAGGCCAAGTTGAGGTGTAATTGCTGCGCCCGCCGCAGTAAATGCCTCCGTTTGTTTGAACCGAGCGCTTAGCGAGGACAAATATGACAGATCGTGAGGCCTGGTTGAAGGCGTGCGAAATTGTCGCAGTCTACGGCAGTGATTCAGCGAGATACGTGCTGAGTTCGCTCGGCGACATTCTATCGTCGAGCGATGGTGCTGAGGATTGGCGCCGGGTCGCCACAGCAGTTGACGCCATCCTCGCAGCACCGCCACAGTAAGTGATTAAACGCATCTGATCGCTGGCGTTTTCAAGCGGATGGGCTCGCGGCGTCATTTCTGCCTTGGTGAGCAACGCCGCGGTCGCAGTTGATAATCACACGGACAGCGAAACTCCACGGATACGCTCCTAGATGCCCCCAGTACGTGCCTAAGAAGCGGATCGGCGAACGAACGTGCCGTAGTATTCGACCGGCTCGCCAGCCAGACGGTAGATCGCATCAGCCTGCAGGAGTTCAGTCTTAGGGGTAACTGCCTCCCCCGGCGCCCGTAGCGTAATAGTGAATTGGGTGTCGGCACGCTGCCGAAATGCGATCGTCACCTGGTCGCCGTCGAGCGCATAGGTTCCGGCGATGTCTTGCTTGGTACTTGACCGGATCCCGCCGTCGCGGAGAATGTAAAATTCGGGGCTCGACCTATCAAGCGGCTGCTCCTCTTCGAGGTAGAACCACTCGCCTCGAAGCGCTTCCTCAGTGATCGCTGCCATACTCGTTCCCTTCGGGGGAGGACCTATGACCTTGCGGGGTGAAACGGAAGGCGTTGAGTCATAGACCACGGCGCCGTTGCTGACTCGACCCGGAACGTCGACGGGAAGGAACGGGCATCCACACAAATAGATGAACGAACTCGATTCAGATTAATAAAATTGCATTCGTAATTCGCCGCGAAGCCATATATCAAAATCACGCCTACATGGCACCTCATCTATGAACTTATAGGGTCGCTTTGGCGGCCCTTTTTTTTGAATCCGAGGGAGCACGAATAAGCGGTATGGCTGATGGCCCACCGCGGTCGGTACGTACGCTAGGGTCCTATTTCAGACTCCTAAATGCCGCCGGATAAAGCCGCGGAAACGTCGCGATCCGAGACAGCCGACCAGCGTGAATATGACTAACGCCGCTGGGAGGCCCCAAATCGCCAAACCAAGAATCGATAAAATTAGCATCGCTTAGTTGAGCAAGGTCACATCGATCAGCGCCAGTGCAGATGTCAGCACCTGTGCCAATTTGACGCGGTTTGTAAGGATAACCCGGCAGGGTTTGCCGATTTCTCCGTCAAATGGTGCCACGCATGTTAACCGTTCGGTGAAGCCAGCCGGCGCCGGATACCGACTTGCCGATAAAACAAACCAGGAGCATGTGATGCCAAGGATCCCAGCAGACCATTTGGAATCGCGTAATTTTCGCGAAGACCAGAGTTTTTGCGTTACGTACAATCTCGGAGATGACCAATCGCTGGCAATCGTAGCAGGCGGTAAGATGCTTTACCTGTTGCGTAACGAAGGTGAGATCGGCGACGCGCCGGAGCATGGTGCCGTTATCAAAGGGGCGCAGCTTGAATTTGACCCCCTTCTTGGACCGATCATTCCGGGCATAAACGCCTTTGCAAAGTTCAATCTTCTTATTGTTGATGGTATTTTGACCATCGCTAGTGGTGTTCATCGTGGCGCTTTTGATGTTCCCGAGACGGAACCATTTTCACTCGGAATCCCAGTTCCGGGCGGCGCGGCTTACGCATCACCGGCATTAGTGCCAAGCGCGTGGGATATCGTGGCCTATGCCAATGGTCAGCGTATTTTACTCTTCAGTTCTTAATTGCAAACCCAGAGGATGGCAAATCGCCATCCTCTGGGAACAAGATTCAACCGGCAGGCGCGGCCAGACGGCGCTTGATCCCTACCTGCTTGATGACTGCCGTAACCGTGCCGGCGCACGCCCCCTCGATGTAGATATACGGGGCGAGATATCCCTTTGCATCGTACGTCGGCACCTTGAACGGCCGGGTCATCAGCGTCGCAGTGAACGCCTGGTCAGGCCCGACGCTGCCCGCAGTCGTGGCATGATAGCCATCCTGCACTTCGTTGCTGAAGTTGGTACCGGCGGTCGTGCCGTTGACGAACATGTCTAGTCGCACCGCAGCGAGGCACGCAGACGGCCCGGTGACCTGCACCTGCGCCACCGCCTGAACAATGTCACCGATCGCCCAGTACGTCGAGCCGACGGTCTGATAGAACCGGCACCCGTCGCCAGCGAGAACCCAGTTGCAAGTCACGATCTCATTGTTGCCGAGGCCCTCGGGGTCGACCTGCGTCGTTGCGGTGCCGGTCGACTGTCCGACCGTTCCCAGCGTCCAGCCTGACGGTACCGGCCCCGACACTGCGGTGATCGTCACCGCCACACCGGTCGCCGACGCTGTCGCCGCTTGGCTCATGGTATAGTTGCCGAAGCCGCCACCCGCTGGCTGCGCGGTGATCGTCGTCCCGGCTGGGATGCCTGCGCCGGTGACGGTCGAGCCGATAGGCGGGGAGGCGAGCGCCGTCACTGCCAGCGTCGTCGTGCTGTTGGTGGTCGCTGTGGCGGTCTTCGTCTCGATCGTCCCGCCGGTCGCGGTCGCGAAGATCGGGTTCATCGCAAGCTGCCAACGTCCGTTCGTCGGTAGCTCGGTGCCGCTGCGGATCAGGACATTGCGGGGCGGCAGGATGGTGTTGAAGATCGGGACCAAGGTCCCTTGGGCTCGGTAATATTCAGCTCGGCTGATGCCGTGGACGCCGTCGAGGAAATAGCCAGGCCTGCCGGCGATCGTCGTCGTGCTGGCAGTCGGGTTCATCACGATCGCCCGGGCGTCGCTCAGGTAAACGCCGGTCGCCGTTTCCTGATAGTCCATGAGGCGCTGATTGGCTTCGTGGACCTGCTGAACCTGCGCGGCGCTGATCGTGCTCGAACCGACCTCAAGCTCGATGATGACCTTCATACCTGCGAGGCGGCAGGTCTCCGCCATGGAAATTAGGTTCGCCGCGCACGTCGCGCCGCTGGTCGTCGCGGTCGGGTAGTTCTGCGCAATGTCGTTGAGGCAGCCCATGAGCCGGATGCCGCCAGCTTGGGTGGCGAGCGCTTGCGCGAGGCGAGCGAAGAACTGGTCGGTCCGATCCCCCGATTTGCCGAACGTGGGACCGACGACGAACCGCTGCCCGGTCAACACCCGTGCCCAGATTAGCGAAGAGCGCATATTGAACGCGGTTTGGGCCGGGTTGATGAAGTCGGCGTCAACCCGGCTGTCGCCGAGGTCGGTCCACAACAGCGGGTCGCGGCCGATCGCGAGCGTCTGGGCTTGAGTCGCCGTGGCCTTCGCCTGCACCGCCAGCCCGCGCGCAGCCGGATCGACCTGCGCAGCGGCCGGCGCCGACAGCATGCCGAACATGGCGAGTGCGAGCATCACCCGCATCATGATAAGGCGGATCACTGGCGGAGCCCCCAAAGAAGCGACCCAGACGAGATGGTCGCCGTGCCGCAGTAGACAACGCCCGCGAGCGTCGGGACATCGACGATCTCGTTGGCGTTGCCGGTGAAGCTGCCCCAGGTGGAACCGCCGATCGTCAGCGGGTTGAGCGTGGCGCAGGCGTCGACGGACGTGCTGACCGCGAACGTCCCTGCCCAGGTGCCGCGCAATATAACGCGGATGCCGCGGCCCAACTGCGGGGTGAACGGGCCGATCGCGGTCGTGCCGGTCGTCGCAGTGCCCATGAGGGCCGTTGACGTCGCCGCGGCGAGCGGGCCATCGGCGATCGGCAGAGGGTTGGTCAGGCTCACCGGTGCGCACGAACCGTCAGCAAGCTTCACGCAAGGGGAGTTGCCCGTGGCATAGCCTGCCGGGAACTGGACGGACGACCCGGCCGCCTGCGCGATCGCGGGGGCCGGGGAAAGGGCGAGCGCGATAGCACCCGCCCATCGGAGAAGGGTCTTCATGGTGCCAGCCTCTCAGTTCGCTGCGGTGGTTTCGATCGTCGCCGTCGCGGCTTCCGCCTGCTTCAGCGCGGCCAGCTGCTCGACGACGGTCGCCGCGGTGCGCGCCGCGATCAGGCCGCGCTCGGTCAGCGCCATCGCCAGCCGGATGCGCGCCTGCCGTTCGGGCGACAGGAACGGCAGGATCACCTCCGCCGATGCGGCAATGCGGTCGTACGCAGCCTGCGCGCGATCGATCGCGGTACCGATCTGCGTAGCCGTTTCGGTCGTGGGGGTCGGCATGGTCGCGCAACTGGCGAGCGACATCGACGCCGCGCATATCGCAGCGATGAGTATGGTCTTCATCTGGAGCTCCTGTTAACTTTTTGGAGAGATTTGCCGGTTAAAATGCATCAGGACCGCTGGGGCGAACGCTCACCCCCTGGGCGCCCGGCGGTCGCTTTCTTCAGGTCCAGGCACCAGCGACGAGCGCAGCCTGGAATGACATCGCGTATCCCGCGACCTTCTCGGCGCGGTCGATTCCGTTGATGATGCGACGCGCCGAGGTGAACTGCTGTGACGTTGCGAGCCCCTTGGCGGGCAGGTAGCGCGCGAACTTATGCCGCCCGACCTTGTCGCCCGCGAACCAGCCCTCGGTCATCCCGCGGACCATCACGCGCGCGGAGATGTCGGTCTCGAGTGCGCGATCGAAATTGGCGAGCAGCGCACCCTTCAATCCAAGCTCCGCATCGGCAGTCTCGTAATTGAAGTCATGCGTTAGCTGGACGTCGCCGCGGCCATACGGGATCTGCCCGCGATGCTTCCCCGGCCTGCCGTACGGCTTGCCACGGCCGCGGCCGATCTCCGGGACCGGCTGCATCTTCTCACCGGTTTCCCAGAACGAGGTGGCGAGGCCGTACGCGACGTACGTGATCGGCGAACCGGCGGATGCGAACGCGGCGAGCTTCGCTTCAATGCCCTCGAACTGCGCTGTCGTCAGCTTGCCGAACAGCGGGCGGATCGCTGCGTAGAATTTGTCCGGCGACGCCAGCCCGTGCGCTGGACGCGCGGGGGCAGTCGCCGGCTTTGATGCCGTCGTCATGGTTTTTCTCCAAAATACTAATGTATGTAAATTGCTGAAATATATCGTGATCTAGAGAGGCTGCATCCGGCAGTTACTCCCGTTTGTGCCGGGGCCAGTAAGACGTTTCATTCCGTCTTACTGCGTGGCCAGCTCTCCTGTTTTATCAGCATTTTTCAGGGGGGCTGGCCTTGGCAGGTTTTATTATGCTGTTACGCAACAATACTTAAGGCCCAGCAGTTGATGACTTACCGGCACTCACCCCCGTGATGCTCCGGTAGGCCCGCTCCCCCGCCCCCACGCTAGGAGCGGGCCGTTATTCGCTTCTTAACTGTAAGTTGTCAGACACGTCCGTGAGGTGTCGCCCTCGCCACCGGACGGAACCCTGCTCGCGCGAACTCCCCCCCACTCAAAGCGCGGGTAGGGTTTCGGTGAACCTGCAAGCATCGCTTGCAGGTTGGGTTATTCGGCCTTGCCGCCCGCGATCTGCCCGGCGACATTGCGCGCGATGATGAGGATGAAGCGCATCGTGCCGAAGCCGATCCAGCCGGCGCTCGTGCCGGCAACGAGGGTCGACCAAACAGGCCAGCCAAAGTGGACGGTAGCTGCGCCGGCCATCGAGCCGAACGCGGGGAGAAGCGAGCACATCACGAAGATGTCACGCCAGGTTACCGGCTTCCCGGCCTCGATCTTCTGACCGACGCGCAGGATCTGCCCGGCGAAAACCGCAAATGCGGATAGGGCGTATGCCTGCCAGTCCTTCACAGCGTTACCACCCCGATGCCGATGCCTGTTGCGATGAGCGCGAACGAGACGAGGAAGCTGGCGGTGCGGCGCCGCGCCGTAGCCGCATGAACGAACGACATGCCTGTGACCGAGACGGCCGCGGCGATGGCGTCGGTCGCGATGTCATACGCCTTCCACGTGTCGGGATGCTGGGAAACCAGCTGCGCGGCATCTCCGGACGATCCGAAGAAATAACCAAGCCCGATCGCGACGGACCCAGAGAATAGCAGGGTGCCGCTCCAAGGCGTCGTGATCGCGTTTATCAGGTCGACGTGCAGCTGATCGACGACCGCTCGGAACCGCGCGCGGCATACGCCCCTGCCCGGATCTCGGCAGCGCGCGAGGTGCCAGCCCGCAACCGCCAGCGGAATTAGCCATTTACCGGCCCCCGCGGCGAAGCGGAGGCCGAACAGCATCATAGTCCAGATGGCTACGACGCTGACGATGTGACCAAGAGGGGTCATGCGTCATCCTTTCCTGCGACGGGATGTGTCGCAATGTTCGCTTGGTTTAGATCAGTGGAAAGCGCGTAGGGCGGCGAGCCCGATCATCAGGGTGTCAGGCGGGTTCGTCGCTCACCGCCGCGACCTCCACGCCTTCAACAGGCGGATAGTCCATCTTCATGACCTCATCCTCGGACAGCGTTGCCGCCACCTGCCAGCGGGCAGACGCACAGACATGCTCGGTGCCGTCCTCGTGGGATCGGCCGCACAATTCACATTGGATCAGCATGGTCATCTCCTAATTCGCCAGGGTTTTGGCGGCGCGGAGCTTGCCGAGCAGGCCGTTTTGTACGGTGCGGATCGCCGCGACATCCGCGAGTAGAGCGTTGTATTCTGCCTGCGTGGGCGTGGCGCCTACGGCATTGCTAGCTGTCGCCGCTGGTACATTCGCCTGTGCCGACGCCGTGATCGACGTGCCGCCTATCGCAAGGGCACTGGCGTTGAAGCCGCCGCGCAGGTTCATGCCGCCCAGCTCGTAATTCAGGATCGCGCAATCGCTGTTCGCAGATAGTAGTTCGGACTGACCGCCATCCCATACAGACGGGAATAGAACCTGCGGGTACACAGTCCCCCCTTCCACATACGGGTCGAGGACCCGCGTGCGCGAATTGCGGTTCATCAGCGCGACTGGTGCGGCTGGCAGATACTTCGCGCCGGATACCCACGTTCCCATGCCGGAGTTAGCAGGTCCGCCCGCCTTCCATAGCGCCCAGATCCGAAAGTTCGTGCCGGGGACGGTTGTGGATAGCTGTGCCGCGGTTGCATCCGCAGCGCCTTGATAGATGTTCCCGGCATAATGCACGGTCGCCGCGTTCCCACTGAACTTGCAATGCGGCATGAGCAACAAGCTGTTCAGCAGATTGTCGAGCCAGAACCCGATCGAGAAGTCCTGGTTGGACGTGCAGACGCCCGTGAACTCGACAAGGTTGGCGTTGTTGCCGGTGACGCGATGACCATACGTGTTCTCGCTGGTTGTGACGTTGTGAACTCGCATGCCGTTCGCATTGCCGAAGTTCGTTGACCCACTATCGTTGGCTACCACTTTGTAGCCGCATCCGGGAAAGCCGCTGATCCGCAGGCCCGAAAGCAACCCGGCGCAGTTCGCACGAAGCCCGTACGCCGCGTTTTCATCGCGCATCGTCAGCGTGACAGTCGGACCATCGTACAGCACTGTGAAGCCGGTAAACTCGAACCCGTCCGCACCGGTTGTTGCCGGAGAGACGACGGTACCCTCCAAAGTGTCTGCACGGTCGAACGAGATACCACCGGGGCCGCGGACGAGGATGACCGTGCCATAGCCGTTCAACTCATTGCCAACGGACGCGCCGTGGAACTTGATGCCGGCCTTGCAATAGACCAGCCGAGGCAGGGCTAGGACGCCGATGCCCGCGCGCAACTCGACGCCGTTGCGGACGAACGGATAAAGGGCAGGCGACTGCCCGCAGAACGCGGCATAGTCGAACGCGGCCTGTAGCGCCGTCGAGCCATCCGTCGCTGTCGTGCCATCCCAGCCGAAATGCTCCAGCCGCAAGCCGCGCGGGTCGCGGCGGAAGAAGCGGCCGTTCTCGTCCTTGGTGATCGCCAAGGGGTGTGCAGCCATTTTGGCGTCCGTCAGGGTGGCGTCTTCGATCAGCGGGCCGCGCGAGAAGCCGCTGGTCTGGATCAGCGTGATAGCTGCGGCGACCGACTGATTCTGGATCGAGTTAAACGGGACCGTCGGCACGACCCCGCCGGACATACCGACGTAGTAATCGGGGAAGTTCGCCAAGTGCGCTTCCGCTTCATCGGCCGCGGCTACCGCGCGGGCGGTTGCCTGCGCAGTGATCTCTCCGGCGAGCTTATTGATAAGCTGGGCGTCGGTCGTGCCTCTGGGAACGTAGCCGGTGCTTATGGCGATTTGCAGGAAGCTTTGGCCCTGAGGGCCGTCCTCACCCTTCTCTCCGCGCAGCATGAGGCCCGTAGCGTTCCAGGCCCCGGATCCAGCGGCACCGGTCTTGATGTATAGACCGTTATTGCCGCCGTCGTTGTAAACGATGCCGAGCGCGCCGGCAGTGGGCGTGAGATTGCCATAGAGCGACGAGCGGGCGGCATAGACGACTACGGCCTGACCAGCGACAAACGCGGCCAAAAGTTGTGCCAGTGCCCCACCGACACGACCGTCGAGATTTCCCAAGAACGCCCGGAGTGCAGGCATGTTGGGGTCCTGCCCATCGATAAGGATGGAGCCGATCGTGGCCATAGAAATTCTCCAAAAGGAAGGATTAGGGTTCGATCGCTGCGATGCGATCTTCCAGCTGCCTGATCTGCGCTGGGGTATAGGTGATGCCGCCGCTTGAAACCGCGCCGGCGGACCCGGCGGTTGCGGCATTGGCGATGACGTCCCCGATCAGCACTGCTTGGTCGATCGTCTGCACCGCACCGCGATCAATCTCGTCGTCGACCGTCCAGGCGTACATATCCTCGTTCTCTTCGCGAACGCTGACGGGGACGCCGAAGTCGGGCGAGATAGACCAGTTCGCCACCGTGAACGCCGTATTCGCCAGTCGGGGGTAGCGATTGCCGCCCAGCATTACGGTATCCATCGGGGCGAGACCGAGCCCGTTGATGTTCAGCGGTAGCGACAGGGTGATGCCCGCGCCGCCTTGGAGCAGCCGGATTTTCTGGATCCGCTGCCCGCGCGTGCGGCTTTTCACGAACGGCAGGTCGAGCGACCCTTGCGCGATGTCCGGCGAGGGGATCGAGCGGGGCGGCAGCTCGTCGGCGACATAGAGCTTGTCGGGATCGTTCCAACTCGCGCTGATCTCGGTCACGCGCTGGTCCCCCGGGGTTAGGAGGTCATACGCGACCGCGTCGGCGAGGTCGTCTTCGCTTATGGTCGCAGAGACGGGCACCCAGTAGCCGGCGCGGGCAAGCATGAGGCCGCCAGAATAGGTGAAACGACCCGCCATGTTATCGACAAGGATGCCGCGGACAGAGCTGGGATCTGCACCCGTCTGCATGTAGCCGTCGAGCGTATAGCGAGGCTCCGAGCCGCCGGCCTTCAGCGGGACTTGCTCGTCGCAGACGTTCGCCTCGGTCGCGACCCAGTCCCAGTCGATCTCTTCCGGGTAGCAGCCGAAACCGCCATCCTCGCGCGGCAGCGCCATCCACCAGTAGAAGGCGAGAATGGCATTGTTCGAATACCCGGTCGCGTCGGTGCGCGGATCGTAGATTTCATCCGATCCCTCGACCTCACAAGTGATGATCGGGCGACCAGCCTGAACGATGTCGTCGGTCATTTCGAACTTCGCATAGACCTTCGCGACGTTCCGGCCGCGGTGATTTGTCGTCCACTTGCCGCCGCACTCGGCAACGAAGGTAGAGTTTGCGGCGGCGTCGTAATCGCCGCGCTCGAACCAGAGCCATGCATGCCCGGCATACTTGCCCGACGTCACCATGCCCGCGCCGTTGACCGATACTACCTCGTCATTGAGATACCACCTCGTCAGGCCCTTTACGCGGTGACCTGCGACGACCCAGACGAAATAGCGGTGTGATTTGCCGACCGGGTGAAAGAACGCCATCTTCAACGACATCGCTCGGCATTTGCCGATGATGATCTGACTATCCGCCAAGCTCTGCGCGTAATTCTCGGGCTCGCGCTTTGTGCCAGGCGGCGGAATGAGCGCGTTCAGGGCGAGCGTAGCGACTGTGGCGAACACGGCCGCGCCAATCGCGCCGACGACGCTCGCAGCGATGCCGGTGAGGCTCAAGGCCCCGGCGATCGATAGGCCGCCCGTGGGGGCCGCCAGCGCGATTGCGGCCGCCGCGATGGCGATGCCTGCGACGATCTTGACGACCTTACCCATGACGGACGCCCCAAACTTGATCGACGTGAACCGTCGGCGAGGTTTCGCCGCCGAAGAACTCGGCAAGAGGGCCGCGACATATGCCGAGCGCCCAGCCCTGCCGAACGATGTCCCCGCGCATCGCCTGCCGGCGCGGGATGGCGGGGCCCATTGCGGCCGTGACAACGCCGCCCAGGTCTCGAACGCCGAGGCGATGCATCATGGCGGCGAACTCCCGTGGTCGGCGTGGCATGGCGCCGACAATGTCGCTGACGTCGCGCCCGGTTTGGTCGAGAACGTGATCGCGCCAGAGGTCCCCGCAATGGCGGCCCCAGTCGGGGTCGCTCAAAGCACCGCGTCCTGTTTGGCTTTCGCCCAGAGGATCGGGATGCTCGGCAGCTGGGGCATGTATTCGAAGAACCGGTCGCCCGGATATTTCTTCTGTTGCGCGGCGTCGGTGTAACGCTTGATCGAGGGGCGGCGCTGGTCGAGCATCCGGCTTTCACCGGTGACGATCACGCTAAGGTCCACCCCGTCGACGATCTGATAGCTGTCGAGCTTCGCCCTGGTGAGCAGCTTGTAAGCTTGGACGATCTGCCGGGTCTCGTTCAACGCGCCGATGTAGACGCGGAAGTCGGCACCGCGCACCGCCTGCTCTTCGATATGGTCGCGATGTTCGGACGGGATGCCGACGATCGTCACCTTGACGCCCGGCGCTGAGCCGTCGGTGCTTTCGCCGATCGACTCAAGCGAGCCGATGCACTTGCCCTCTTCGGAGCCGATCCCGACCCAGTCGGCGTCGGCGAAACTGATCTCACCGCTGCCCGTCCAGATGAACACCGGGTCGGGCAGGTTAATGCCGACAGCGAAAAACGGACGAACGACGTCCTTCTCGATCTCGGCTTGAAGCGCGGGCGGTATCTTGCGGATACGGGGCATCAGCTCGGCACCTCGACAAAGTCGAGCGTGTATTCGGTCAAATCGCCGACGGACGTCTCGTTTGCGCCGGCGTCATCGGAAACGAGCTGGTATCGTCCGGGCGGCTGGATCGTGATCGCGCCGCCGGCAGGGACGTCGAAGTCGAGCGGCGGGATGAAGCGGACGACCGCGCGACCGTTACCATCCGCGACCGAGGGCCGAAGGATGATATGAGGCCGCCCGTCGCCGCCGATCATATCGCCCGGCAGAAACACCGGCTCGTTCGGAAGGAAGCCCTCGAACGCCATCTCGGTTGCGCCTCGTGCCGCCGCTTCGTTCAGCGGCTCGGACTCCGCCGGAATGATGAAGCGCTCGCCCATGTCGAACTCTTCGCCGTTGGCGAAAGGATAGCGGACGCCCGCAAATTGCGAATAGTAGCGCCGCAAGCCGGGCGGATACGGGCGGCGAAAGTCCCAAAGCTCGGTCGTCTTCGCGCCGCCCTCTTGCTCTGCGATCCACGCGTCCATTTCGCCGCCCCAGGCGTCCGCGCCTTCGTATCCGTCGTATCCCGTGCGGAACGTCACGCGGGCAACCCAAAGCGGTTTCGACAGGCTCAAGGTCTTTACAGCGCGGGTCCAAGGACTTTGCGAGCGACTGTTGTACGGCTGGAGGTAGAACATCGCCCGGTAAGGGCGGGCGTTCTCCGGGAAGGGAACGTCGGGAAGCAAATACTCCGGCATCTACTTCCCCCCCGCGCGGCGGCGATTGGCTTCGGTCACTGCCGACATGACCTGCGACTTCGTCTGTTGCGCGTTGGCCTGGACGTATGCCTTGTCGGCAATGTCGACGGCGCCGGTGTAGGTGATCGGCATATGAACGACGGTCGTACCTACGGGCCCGTTGTCGTTGGCCTTGCTGATATTGACGTGCTCGCCGACCGAACCGCGGAACATCACGAGGTTCTTGTCGATGCCCGCCTGCCCGCCGATCCTGAACGATCCGCCAGTCTTGAAGCCCGGCAGCTTCAGCCCTGGATCCGCAACGCTCATCGGTCCGCCGGCACCGCCCCAGCCGCTCATATCGACCGGCCCGATCGTGCCCGCACCGGTGCCCTTGCCGAAGACGCTGCCGAGGATCGAACCGATCGCGCCCATGAAGCCGCCACCGCTGCCGCTCGTTCCGTCACCAGCCTTCGAGAATAGCTTCGCGATGGCGTCCGAAAGCGAGTTGAGCGCCTCTTCGAGCCCCTTGGCGACGCGATCCTTCCACCAGTTCTTGATCCAGCCCTTCAGGTCGCCGTCTAGCGCCGCCTGGAACCCGCCCTTGATCGTGTCGCGGAAGATGCCCTGCTGACGAGCCTGCTCGTCCTGCATGGCTTCCGTCATCGCCTGCGCATGTGCCGCCTCGGGCGAAAGCCCCTGTTCGCGCTGCAACTCCCGCTCGCGCTGACGAACCGCGATCTCGCGCTCGAGCTGCCGGATGCGCTCGTCGCTGTCGCCGCGCGCTTGGGCGAGCTTCAGTTCCCGATCCTGCGCGTCGTCCGCCAGCAATTGAGCGCGGACGGTTGCCCGCGTGGCATCGATTTCGGCTTGCTGCTTTTGCGCGCGAATCGTCGCGTCGACCAGCGACAGGCCGTCGCGCTGGAACCCGAGGATACGATCGCGGACCTCTTGCTGCCGCTCCAAGCTTTCTTCGAGCGTCCGGTTCCCGGCGATGCTCGCAAGCTGGATCTGGTGCGACAGCTCGTCGCGCGCCAAGTCCTGCGCGAGGCCGTCGCGGCGCGCGGCGTCCAGCGTTGCCATGTCCCGCGTCGCCGCGGCCGTGGCGGCAGCGAGCGACAGCCCCGTCCGCTGATAGGCCTCGATCTGCTTTGACAGGTCCATCTTGCGACGAAGGGCTTCCTCCGCGGCGAGGTCACCACGAAGCCGAGCGGCGTCGATCTGCACTTGAAACTCAAGCTGGTCGCGGTTCTCTTGGTCGCGCGACGTGTCGCGGCCCTTCGGGGCCTTCTTCGTCTTCTTGGTCTTCTCGTCGCCACCGAAGTCGACCGAGCGCTTCGGCTTCGGAGGCGGTGCGGTTTCCTTCGGCTTTTCGGGCAGCGGCGGAGCCTTGTCGGGAGCGGCCGCGCCGAACCCGAGACGCTCTTTCATGGCTGCGTATTTGTCGCCGATCCACTTCGCGGCGTTGCCGATCCACGTCATCAGCCCACCGAACTTGTCGACGAGCCACGCCTTGACGCCCTCATAGACGCTCTTCGCAGATGCGACGACGTTCGGGAACGCGTTGGTAACGTAGTTGACGCCGCTCTGTACGGCCTCGCCGAACCACGCCATGACGGACGAGAACCCGTCCGACAGCCAAGCCTTAGCTGCTTCGTATGCGAGGCGCATCGGGACCTCGATGTCGGGCACAAACGCGACGATCATATCGACTATCGTGCCGAACACGGCTTCGATCATGCGGCCGGACGCCTCCCAAGCCCCCGCGAAGTCGCCACTGAGCAACGCCGACACGCCATCGACAAACGCGGCGAGGACGTCGACAAAGCCCTCGATCGCCTGAACGCCGGCGGCCATGACGTGGACCAGCACCTCGCCGAACATGGCGAGGACGCCGCCCAGGACGGTCCCGATCACGTCTGCGAGCCCGCTGATAACGTCCACGAGGAAGCCGAACGCGGAACCGATCGGCCCGCCGGAAAGCGCGCCGAAGATACCCGACAGCTTCGCCATGATCGCTTCAAGCGGCGGACCCAGCGTAGCGACCATCTTGTCCCACACCTGCCCGAGCACGATCATAATCGTGTCCTTGAACAGCAGGAAGGCGCCGATCGCCCAGCCGACCGGCCCGAGGAACGCAGCGAAGCGCCCGGCAATCATCGTCAGCACCCGAGTCAGCCCGTACTCACCGAGCAAGCCGATGATCGTCGACACGGGCGAAATGAGAAGCCCCAGCGCGCGGCCGATCAAGCCGAACTTCGACGCCGCGAAGTTCGCGAGGAAGATCGCACCCAGGTGACCGACGACGAGTAGGAGCGGACCGATCGCCGCGGACATCGCGGAGAATGCCGCGCCAATCTTCAGCATCCAGGGCGGAGCGTTCGAGATCGTTTCGAGCAGCGAGGCGTAGCCGTTCTTGAGGGCGGTCAGTGGCGACAGCAGGCCGCCCTCGATGCCGAACGCGATCTTCAGGCTTTCCCATGCGACAGCGATGCGCTTGCTCGCAGCTTCGGAGCCTTCGAGCCGCTTCGCGATCTTGGCTTCGACGTCGCCGCCCGCGATCTCCGACTGCAGCTTCTCGAAACCTTCGCGGCCCTGCTCCATGAGCCCGATCGCCGTACGCGCCGCGTCCGCGCCGAAGACCTTCTCAAGCCCCTTGCTCTTCGCCTCGTCGGTGAGGTTGCCATAGGCCTTGCGCAGGACATCGGCCTGCTCCGACAGCGGCTTCAGTTCGCCGTTGGCGTCGAAGAACGACAGCCCCAGCTTCTTCATCGCGCTTTCGGCTTCTTTGCTCTTGCCGGTTAGCGTCTGAATGTACGTTTTGAACGAAGTGCCCGCGTCCGCGCCGCTCGTGAACTGCGTGCTGGTCGCCGAGATCGCCGTCGCAAAATCCATGAAGCTGACGCCCGAGGCCGCGGCGATCGCGCCGCCCTGCCCGACCGCCAGGCGAAAGTCATCAAAGCCGAACTTCGACGTGTCGAGCGCGCCGACGACTTTCTGCACCACGCCCGGCAACTCGCCCGCGGTGACCTTGAACTGCCCCATGATGTCCGTGACCAGCGCGGACGATGCGCTCGCATCGACCATGCCCGCCGCCGATAGATCAAGCGCCGCCTTCAGCGCGCCGCCGAGAATGTCCGACGTCGAGACGCCAGCGAGCCCGAGCGCTTCGATCGCCCCGGCCGCTTCGGTCGCCCCCTTGCCGACCTGCGGCCCGAGGGTGCGCGCCTGATCGGAAAGCGCCTTCAGCTGATCGCCCGAGATATTGCCGAGCGCCGCCTCGACTTTCTTCATCTGCCCTTCGAACGAGCCCGCGCCCTTGTCGACGGCTCGCACCATCGCCGCGAACGGGACCGTGATGCCGACAGTGACACCGAGGCCGATATTCTTGATACGCTGCTCGACCGCCTGGAACTTCTCGACCAGACGACCGAGAACGCCCTCGACGCCCTTAGCGCCGGCGTCAAAGTCCGAGGTATCCGCACCGAACACAACGCGTGCTGCGCCGACCACTGCCATATTCATGAGGCGGTTCCTTCGGTGCGGATCTCGCCTACAGCTGCCGTCCATCCGGCCGCCGCGGCGTACATCATTTGCCAGCTCGTCTTCTTGGCCTTCGGCTTGACCTCGGGGGTCGAGAGAAGGTCTTTCAACGGTGTCATTTTCTTGGCGCGTCCAAGCGCCGCCGCCGTCCATGCCGCCTGCATATGCAGGTCATGTCGACTGCGAGCCGCCCGCGCTTCGCCTTCGAAGACGCGGGCGATCTCTCTAGGTGTCAGGCGCCAGAATTGTTCGGCGCAGCGACCTGTTTCGCACCAACTGGCGTGGAGCGCCGACCAGTCCCACGGACGGGTTTCACCGTCCGCTTCCGAGGGTCCGCCCCGCCCTTTGCGGCCGCCTCCGGAAACGCCTGCTCGACCGCTCGCATGATAAGCTCGAGCGATGCTTCGAGGCCGCCGACGGCGTCCATGATCTCCCCGGCCTCGACGTCCGTCATCGCGGGATGAAGGTCGGTGAGGCCGATGCGGAAGAGCTTGCGGATCGTGCGGAGCGATGGCGAATCGTTCAGCACCTTTTCGAGCCCGGTGATGTCTTCGAGCTCGAACTCGTCTTCGATCGCGCAGAGGGCGTTGGTGCCGAAAGCGAACACCCATTGTTCGCCGCCGACCTCGAAACCCAGATGCCCGCGCTGGGGGTTCGCCTGCACCATGATTATGCAGCCACCGTCAGGACGGGCTTGCCGGAGACCTTCCAAGTCGCCGAGCCGGTCATCTTGTCATCGATCGGCGTCGCGCGGGCGTGCCGGGTCGAGAACCCCTTGAACTCGAGCTTTGCACCGTTCGGGAAGACGACACGCCACGTTTCGACCACGCGGCTTGCCATATGGGCGGCGATCACGGCGTCGTCCATCAGACCCGGAACGAGGTTGTAGGTGATGGCGGCCTCGCCGGCATCGCTCCAACCGGGCTTGAACTCGCGGTGAAGGTCCGGGCTGCCGAAGTGCGTGAAGTCGACGCTGTCGCGCGACGTCTCTGGCAACGTCAGCTCGGTCATTTCTGCGAACGGGATATAGGTCGACCCAGTCACTTTGCCGAAGGTCGTCAGGGCGCCAATGTCGGTCGCCGCTACAGTCTCTGCCATGCTTTCCTCCTAATTGGCGCTGCGCGCCAAGTGGTCACTGTTGAACTTCGCCCTGCGTCGAGGCCGATACGGGGGGCAGGCTCGTCTTCGCCTGGTCGATCGGGTCGGCAGGCTTCTGCACCGGCGCTGCCCGCGCCGATTCCGTCCGCGCCTTGGGTGCCTTGCGCGCGGGACGCGCAGGCTTCGCAGGCGTCTCGATTTCGGTGGCCAGGCGAAGATTGACGAGCTCGGCGCCACGCTCGGCGGTTACCGTCATCTTCGTGCCGACCGCGACGTCGGCGTTCTCCGGGTCGATCGCTTGCTTGTCGATAAAGGGCGACGTGATCTCAATGCGCATGCTGGTCACTCCGTTGGGATAGGTGTGTGCCAGACCGAAATATCGAGACTGGTACGGTGAACGGGGCCCTCGCTGTCCTCGTCGTCGTCGCTGCGACGATCGAGGGGGATGGTGCGAAGGCGGACGCCGGGAAGATCGCCGCGGAACCCGACGAGCAGGCCGCCCGATCGACCGCGGGGAACGAGTATGTCGGCAAGGTCACGCGCCGCTTTGAAGGTGCGGCCCCAGCAATCGATTTGGACCCGGTCGCGGCTCCATCCGCTCGAACCGCCAAGGTTCATGCGCAGGCCGCCGCCGATTGAATGCAGTGTGATCGCCGGCAGCTTCGAGCCCTGCGAACGGACGCCCCAGTCGATCCGGGTTCCGACGCGATCGGAAAGCGCCGCTGTCCCCAGCAGCAAACCACGAAGAGCCTCTTCCATCGGTTAGCCCTTCCTGCCGGCCTCAAGCACGGCGTCGATGCCATCTTCGGCGATGCCCCGCATGGCCGTGTCGACGTTGCTGTCGAAGGCCGGACGAATGAACGGGCGGGGGCGCTGGCGAAAGTTGCCGCGCTCTTCCTGGATTGCCTGCGGGAGCGGCCCGGGCCCGGCATAGACTTCGATTTCAGCTATCGGGACGTTCGCCGCGGCCTGCGCCGGTGACAGCTGCGTGCCGACGGTGACGCTGCCCGCAAGTTCGCCGGTGCCGCGTGCTGCACGCGCCCGCATATCTTCGGCCATTGGCTGAAGGTTTTGCGTTATGATCGGGACTAGCGTGTCACGTCGAAGCGCTGCGCCCATCTTGCGAAGGTTGCTTTTTATTTCGTCGGTGCCTTCGATCCGCATCTTCATTTTCATGCAGATCCGTCCGTGCGGGTCGACGTGGTGATCTCGATCCCGTCCTCGCGTTCGCCCGATTCCTTGACGCCGACGATCTCATAGCCCCGCCCTTTATAGCGCAGGGTATCGGTTGCCGGGTTTAGGGCGCGCGTGACGCTGTCGGACAGCACGAGGAACCGAGACGCGAGCGTTGCAGCCTTCTCTCCAGCGCTGGACTTCTCGCCGTCACTGACGTCGATCTTTCGCGCCCAGCGGGCGGTAAGCTTGGCGGGCTCGCCCTGAACCATGGCCGTACCGTCATCACGGGCAGCGCTGCGCCAAATCTCGATCCGTCGATCTAGCTCGCCTAGGTCGATACGCATCAGCGGAAGATCCGAAAGGGATCGAGCAGGTTCTTCACCGTGATCGACATCGGCACGGCTTGAGCGATCTTGTCGTTCGCCGTCGAACGGTTGCGATAGAGGTCGCCAGCCATCAGCAGGATTGCGGCCTTTATGGACTCGGGCACGGTCGAGATTGTGGTCTCACCCACCGTGCGGGGTGCGTAGCCGGCGCGGTATTGGATCCGCACCGATTCAGGATGCACCGCAACCGAAGGCCAGCGCTTGCCGAATGCCGAGCCGATGAGCGTACCGCGGGTTTCATAGAACGCGGGCAGCAAAGTGATTTCGGTGCCGGTGTCGTCCAAATACTTAACGGCGACGATGTCGACCAATGGCGGGTACGGTAGGGCCATCGCGTCGCAGAAGACGTCTACGCGGGCTTCCAGCGTTTGCACGCCGATACACCGTCCGAGCCAGCCGTCCGGCCCGTCGATATGCGCGGTAGCTGCCGCCACATACGATGCGATGAGTTGCGCGTCGTCGTCGCTGTCCTGCTTAAGGTGCCGCTTCGCTTCGTCGGTCGTGACGACCGGCTCAGGTGGCGTGATGACGACGACGCGCATCGTTCAAGCCGCCTTGCGCTTGGTTTCGATGACCTTGCGCAGTTCGGCGTCGGTGTGGGCGTCGCCCTTCGGCGCGTCGGCACCCTCATAAGCTGCGATCACGAGCAGCTGTGCCTTGCTGGCTTTGCTGAGATCAGCGGTCTTGAGGCTATCGCGCTCATAATCTGGCGTTGACTCTGGCGGCTTGTCGCCGAGCACGTTCAACTCGACGAGGTGCTTGACCTCGTTCTCGTCCGCCTCGCGCTTGTCACCGGGCTGATACAGGGTGGTGCCATCAAGGTGCGGCTCCTGAGCATAGAAGGTCTTCATCGGTACTCTCCGCTGGAAGGACGCGGGCGGCGATCTGCCACCCGCGCAGGGTCAGACGTTCGCGAACGCGCCCTTGATCAGCGCCGCCGGGCGCTTGACCGCGAGCGCCAGACGCTCCTCACACCGCATGGTGAGAAGATTCTTCTCGAAGTCGTCGGCGTTCTCGCTGGAGATCAGGACCTCCGGCTTGAGGCGATCGTACAGCGTGGCTGCAACCTTGAACGCGCCGACCAGGAACGTGCCGACGGCCATCGACTGGGTCGCCATCACCGGCTTGCCCCAGAGCACCGGACCAGCGACGCCGGTCGGGTTGCCGAAGATGTACCGACCATTCGCATCCTTGGTCAGTTCGATGTCGGTCCAGTCGGTCAGGTGCAGCACGATCGCATCCGACGGGAACAGGCCGAGCGACGCCTGCAACCGCGCGAGCCGGAGCTTGTCGATCTTGTTCGGCGACGCGATCGAGATGCCGGCCGGCGCGACATAGGTCGTTGCCTGCGGGTAGAGGCCGAGCAGGTTCTCGCCCGTACCGTCACCGAGCAGGATTTGACCGTCTTCGGCGAGCGCAAGACCGTAGCGCATTTCGCTGTCGACCTCCGCCTGGAGGCGGGGGGCATCGTCGAGCGCCTGGCGGGTGAGCTTCGCGAGATGGGCGATCGTGCGGACCGGCGCGGTCGCGCGGGTCCAGCCATAGTTGCTGTACGGCTTCGCGTTGCCCTCGGCGACAGGTGCGGCAGCGTTGGTCCGCAACGACTGCTTCGGATAGTCGACCGATCCCGTATCGATCGGCATGACGGTCAGCAGGTCGCGCATGATGATGTCCGGGCGCCGCGGCATGCTGACGACCTCGTTCTCGCGCTGCGAAACGATGAAGCCGCCCGCCGAATTGTTGGCGGTCGTGATCGCCTTCAGTTCGATACGGGCCGACGGCCGCTCCTTGCTCGCGAGCGACTTGATGCCGTCGCTTTCGGCGACCTGCATGCCAAAGCTCTTCGTTTCCTCGCCGAGGCCAGCCCCGCCGGGACGGGTCACCTTCTGCTCAACGTCATCGAGGCGCGCCTTCAGTTCGTCGACCATGTTGAGACGCAGCAATGCCTTGTCGGCGTTCTCCTTGGTCTCCGCGGACATGTCGCCGAACCGCTTGACCTCGCCTTCGGCCTTCTCGGCAACCTGGCGAACGGTGCTCAACGACTTTTCGAACCAGCCCTTCAGTTCGGTGCCGATCTCGCCGGCCGACTTTCCTTCGAGGCTGGGAAAGGCGGGGTGCCCATCGGGGCCGCGCATATAGCGACCGCGTTGGCGCTCCGCAGCGGTCATCGATCCGAGCAGCGCCGCAGCGCCGCCCATGAGTGCAGTCTTTCGCATTGTGTGCCCTTTCAAGGCAGGAGAATGAGGATCAGCCGCGCAGCCCGGACAGGAACTGCTCAAGCTCGTCGATTGCCTTCGCCTCGGGCTCCCCCCGAAGATGCGGCGTTGCCTTGGCGGCGATCGCCGATGCCAAGGACTTGGAGAAGCCGCCTGCATCCCGCAGGAACTCCTCGAACTCGCGGACGGACGGCATCCCACCGGCCTCCACCAGAGACTTGATCTGGGTGATGACGGCGCGGTCGTTCATGCCGACCGGCACGAGGGACACCTCATGCAGGGTCAACTCGTGCAACTGGCGCGTCTTGCCCTCGAACTTGTGGCGAAGCGTCTTGTAGCCGATCGACAGGCCGCTCAACGCCCGAGCCTCGACCAGGGCATGAGCATCACGACCAGCGTCGGATTTGATGGCGATCCGGCCCTCGACGTTCAGCCCGTCGCCGGACTCGTCGAACTTCTGCCATGCGCCCACCGGCCGCTTGTGATCGTGGAATAGAAGCATCGGAACGCTCGCGCGGCCAGCGATGGCCTTTGTCAGCGCGCCCGGCATGATGATGTCGCCGCCGTGGTCCAGGTTGCCATAACCAGCCGCAACGCCAGCGATGTAACCCGCCTCGTCGATCGACTTGATTTCGAAGCCGAAGCCTAGTTCGCTCATTGTCCGTTCTCCAGTCGGGGGGCACCATCGCGACCAAGCAATGCCGCCTTCACTCGCGCATCGATCATGGCTTCAATGTCGGCCTGATTGCCCGGACCGGATGGTGTTGCCGTCGGGGTGTGCGTCCCGAGCTGGTCGAGCGTGATGAGGTTGGATTGCACCGTCAGCAGATTGGCGCCGGGGCTTGCGTCGGGTTCGAGGTTTTCCTTTGCGCGCATCTCATTGCGCTTCATCACGCCGTTTTGACCGAGGGAGGAATACAAAGCGGCACGCGCCGTGCTGTCGGCACGAAGCAGGCTTTCAACATTGTGCTGAACGTAGAGACGACCTTGTTCGGCCGGCAGGATTAGCTGCTTCTCGATCGCCTGCTCGATCCGCTCAAGCTCGGTCCCGAGACCGAGCGTAAGCCAGGCTAGAACGATCTGCTCGATACCCGAGCCCCACATCGTTTGGCCTTGCGCCGCATGCCCGATGAGGATCGGAAAAACGCCGAACCAGCGGCAGATTTCTTCGACCGCGAAACGCCGCGTGTCTAGCAACTGGGCGTCTTCGGGGCTTAGTCCCAGCGCCTTGAAGGTGAAGCCGGGCGGCAGTGGCATAATCTTGCCAGCCTTCGTCGACCCCGCGAACTTCTCGAAGAGCGCCACAAGATCCGCGCGCTGCTCGTTGGTCGTCTTCGCGCCGGGCTGGTCCTCAACAAACCCGGAGAGCTGCAGACCGTTTGCGAAAGTCGAACCGGCGACCTCTTCGGCCGCAAGCGCGGTCGCGATCGTCTGCCGCCCGTAAGCGATCGGAGAAAGGCCGGTGTCCCCACCCGCGCCAAAGCCGCGCAGGTGGAAAATATCTTCGGCTGGCACGTCTTCCTTGCCGCCGATGAGGTAACGGCGTTTCCCGTCGGTGTCGCGATACACACCGACAGCGTCGGGGGAGAGAGGCCAAAGAGCGACGACCTGTCGATCGCCCCGACGCCCGATCCGCGCATAGGCGTTGCCGCGCAGATTGAGCGACGTGACCATGCCCTCCCAGAACTCCATCGGCGTCTGATCGGGGTTCGGGCTGATCGCGAGTACGCGGTAAAGGGTGTGATCCTCCGCCACTTCGCGACTGACTGCCGAATTGCGACGATAGACCTTGCGGCTGCATGACGCGATCGTGCGCGCGTTCAGCCGAACCGACGCCCATGCGGCCGATAGCTGCATGGTGGAATCTGCCGTCACACGCTTAGCGGCGAACGTGCCGCCACCGCCGAACGAGATATTATGCTCGCCATCCTTGCGCGTGCCATCCAGCTTCGCAGGCGCGTTGCTGGACGAGCCGCGCATCCATCCGGTGATGACCGAGGTGATCGTCATGCGTACATAACCCCGGATGCAAGGTAGCTCGACAGGTCGGGCGCAGCCTCGTCGACCGGCATCTGCAAGGGTGCCAGCGCGTTGACCGTTGCGTCGACGCCATCGATCTTATTCATCGACATCGGCGTCTCCTTCTTTGGCAGGATCGTCCCATCGACACGACGGGACACGACGGCGTTACCGACACACCACGTCATCACGGGGTTGCCATCGTGGCGCAGCAGGTGCGGGCCGGCGATGACGCGCGCCTCGAGGTTTTTTGCCGGGTCCGTCACCGACTTTGCGGACTTGTGCAGGATCGTCGCGATCGGCTCGCCGCCGTCGTCGAGATCCTCGTTCAACCTGGACGCCATCGTCTCCGCCGCGGCGAAGTGGTCGAACGTGACGCGGCGAACGCGCAGGACCTTCGTCAACTTCCGGATCCTGCGCTCGATCACATTCTGATCGACCCAGTCGCCGGCAGTCGTCTTGAGGTGCCCGCTGGCCTTCCACTGCCGGTATAGAGTGGCGTTGTTGCGGTCCGTCTGCCCGTCGCGTGTCAGCACGGCGTCCGGTAGGAAGAACCACGTCTTCACGAGCAGCTGATCGTTCGCGTCGATCGCGACCAGCGACACCGAAGTCATATCATTCTTGTGCGCGAGATCGGCACCGATGTAGCAATCGAGCCCGCGGAAGTCCGACAGACGAAGCGCGCGATCGGTGCAGGCAATCCACGCTGGAACCGAAAGCCATGCGGACGCCGCCGACATCCACTTGTTCAGGCGCTTTGTGAAGAACTCGCCTTCCTCGCCGGGTGCGCCCTTGGCCTTCACCGCCAGCCGTCGCATCGATTCGATGCTAGGCGTGACGGGCATCAGCGGGTTAGCCTTCGCCCAGTTCTTTTCGTCATACGGATCGTCGCCGATCGTACGCTCGGGCGTGAAGTCCTTCGGGCCGTCGAGGGTGAAAATGATGCCGAAGACGTGGTCGGCGACGATCGCACCCTCGAGCACCTTCGTCGAGAAAGTCCGCTGCTCGTAACAGACGCCGTCAAGGATGTAGCCGGCCGTCGTGATCTTCCAGTAGAGCGGATTGCGGCGCGCACCGTCGGCGGAATGAATGACGTCGTAGAGGCCGCGGTCCTTATGGGCGTGCAGCTCGTCGAGGACGGCGAGGTGCGGGTTGTGCCCGTCCTGCGTTGCCGACTTCGAGTTGATCGTCTGGATCGTCCCGCCGTTGATGTCGCAGGTGATGGCGCGGGCCCATGCGTGAAGACCGAAGGCTTCCTGAAGGTCCGGTGTCTTCTGCACCATGAGCTTTGCGGGGTTGAAGACCTTCTGCGCCTGGGCGCCCGTGGTCGCACCGATCAGCACCAACGGCCCCGGCTCGTCTTCGCAGGTCGTGCAATACAGCACGACACCTGCGGTCAACGTCGACTTCGCGCCTTTGCTAGCCATCTCGATATAGGTGTCGGTGAAGCGTCGAAGGCCGGTTGCCTTGTTCCGCCAGCCGAACACCATCGCGAGGATGAAAATCTGAGCAGGCTCGAGGCTGAGCGTCGGGGTTTCCCACTTGCCCTCAACGTGCGGCAAACCCTCGATAAAGTCGCAGACGTCATTGGCGTGCCAAGGGTCGAACTCGAAAGGCCAGTCCTTTTGCTTGGACCGTTTGAGATCGTCGAGATGACGCTGCCCCGCCAGGCGAACCCACTTGCAATGATTGACCTGCTTCTTGTCCGCTGCCGCCGCCTTCGCATAGGCGAGGGCGATGGCGGCGAAGTTACGCGCGGGCGCGGGCGCCGTTACGGGCGAAGCGGTTTGACGACTTGCTGGCATCGGCACCCCCACCGCCGATCCGGCTCTTCGGTCCTGCTATCCGCAGAAGCTCTTCCATCTGGCGAAGGTTCGTCAGGTAGGCCGCAGAGGGAAGCTCGCCGTCCTTCGCGCTGAAGGCGGCGCGGACCTCGGCTTCGAGCGCGCAGTATCGCGCGAGCAAGTTGCTGTCCGCCTCGGTAACCCCGGCCGCCATGACGCGGCCGATGACGTCCTGCCAAACCTCGATCGCCGCGGCGCTCAAATAGTCGGGCCGGACTGGCGGGTCGCCGGGGACGATGATCTCTGTTTTGACACCGTCGCGCACCGGCTGGAAGGTGCCGCGCGCGAGCTTGGTGCTGGGCGTTTCCGCCTTCGGTCCTCGCTTCATGCTCGGGCCTCCTGAAATTCAATGCGGCCCAAAAGTTTAATTCGCACGCGCTGAAATTAGACCCCACACGCGGTCCCCAGCGCGTTTCCTCGGTGACTTTCGACCCGCCCCTCCCCTCGTTGCGCAGCAACCACAGGCGGGATACTAACGGGTATGGATCATCGCCCCACCGCATCTGAAGCCGTGCGCAACTTGCAAGCACATGCGCGTGCTGTCGAAAGCCTGAAGCCGACCGCGGAACAGGTGGTCGCGAACATCCGGACATTCTTCCAGCGCTAAGCGCGTCGAGCCTTCGCCCTCTTCGACTCCCGCGCCGTCTTGACGACGTCGCATGGCTTGCACAGGCCTTGGTAGTTCTCGCGCTCGTCGCCCCCGCCTTCAGCCTTGGGAATGATGTGATCGGCGATCTCGGTCGCAGAGTACCGACCAGCAGGGAGACAGACCCGACACAACGGCTCCTCACGCATCACGCGGGCCCGCATCAGGTCGTGCTCGCGGCCGTAGCCTCGCGACTGCCGGCTCTCCCGCCTGGTCCAGTTCGATAGCTTACGCTCGGGCCGTACCTTGCGAGCCTTAAAGTTCGGGGGGCGGGTTGGCATCGAACGCCTCGCTTGCTCCACACTGCACTACCGGTCGAAGCGCGCTGCGCAGGAGACGATGTCGGTTACTAAGTGAACCAGATAAGGTGCACGGTGAGAACTACTGCACTGACCGCTAAACCGCATAACGCGATGAGCGCTGACGCGAAGAGCCACCAGCCGTTGATATTCATCACTCGATCGTTCGCCCGGATCCGATCATCATAATCGAGCAAAAGTTCAGTAACTTGATCAATCTCTGGCTTGCCTGTGGCTAGATCTTTTGCCCAATGCTTCGGGGTTGCCCCCGCAAGGAAGAACGCGGTCGGACGCGCCGCAATCACGGCACATGCCATGGCGAAAATGAACTCGATACCGGTCGCGAGTGCGATGAGGCCAAGGACGTTGTCGCCGTCGTCTTTGTTCGTAAGTGCCGAGGCTGCACCACCGCCCAACGCAACAACGACAGCGCCCAGAAGGCCGGCGAGAACCAGCGCCCTTTGATCGGCGGCTACGGCCGCAGTTAGCTGAGCCTGCAAACGTACGTCCGCCGAGGCTGCTAGGCGCCACCGAGACTTCTCGTCAGACGGCGGCTGCTGTGTCATGCGTTCTCCTTACCACGAATCGGGGGGCCGAATGCCAGACAAAGAAACTTCTAGCACTAAGATCATTCACGAAAGTGAGCTGGAAAAGAAGCACATCGAAAAGCACGATCGTGACTATGTTCGTAATGAGCAGCGTGACGAGTCTGATAAGGATAAGGATAAGGACCAGCGCGAAGACTAAACGGGACACTTGGCTGAGGCAGCTTCAACCGAGCTGCCTCTACGCCAATCTACCCCGTACCGCGGCTCGCAAATCCTGCGCTGCCTGCTCGACCTCAGCGATCAGGCGGTCGCTGCGGCCGTGATGTCGTGACCCGGCGGTCATATCCTCGGCGATGCGCAACACGCGCATGCCGATGGCCTCGACATGATCAGCGGTGGTGAGCCTCAATTGCGGTGCAGCCATGGTCACCTCCAGTAATTCAGACGTGCGTGGAGTCCGTATTTTCGAGGTTCAGAATACCGAACTGACTCGACAGTACGAGTTATGGAGTTAATCTAGGTTTCTTCATGAAGGCGAGTCGCACGAAGTTGCGGCTGGAGATTGTCTCATGCGGCAGTACCACGAAGCACTATCTCACCTCACAAAGGCGCTTGATGCCATGGTGGTCCAAGGTGATACGGAAGCGATCGCTACGATCGCGTACCCGATCTACGTTGTCGAGCAAGCGATGGATCGACGGCGGAGCGAAATCATCGCGGAGAAGTTTGGAAAGCCAAGTCACACGGCTGACGTTGTTCTTTGAACTACGCACTCTGATTCTAGCATGACGTAACCGTAACGCCTTCGGTCGATTTCAATAGCGTTGTGATTCACTGAGGTGGTGCGGCCGTCGCCGCCCCCAAACATAGCTACTCGAAAGCACGAAGATTCAACGCTTTACCTCGGATACGGGACAGGTCTGCTACCGTGCCGACCTCTCCATACCGTAGGACAATCGCCCGAGCGCCCTGTTCGGGCCTCTGCGTTGGGGACGAGGGCAGTAAGGCGATATCGCCAGCCGGTCACGCTCGTCGCGAGCTGCTCATGCAGCGTACTTGCGAACAGGTACATTGCGGGAACGCAGCTGTAAAGTCTCAACTTTCACCTCTTGCGCCCGCCCGAAGAGGCTGACGATGACCGTGGTTGTCAGCCCATCGCTAAGGTCGACGAAGCCCTCGAACCCTGTGAACGGTCCAGTCGTGAAGGTCACGACGTCCCCGACATCATAGGACTTCCCTCGAGCTTTGCCCGGAGCCTTTCCGCTTGCTGGCAGGGACGACCTGTAACTGTCTTGCTGCATGGCTCGGATCGGCGACAGCTCGCGATCCCGAACGAATACGGTCTCGCCGTAATATCGGAAGATCGAGAAGCGTGGGTGGGGCGAGACGTCCATGCGTTCGATGCGCTGTAGGTCGGCAAGATGGTTACGGCGTGCAAATGCATAGGTCGGCGCCAGGGGCACGATACGATACTCCGTGCTCTTGCTGCGAGGCACCCGGCGCTTGATGTGCTCGGTCGGTGTCCACACGTCCATGCCCGCATCCTGAAGGGACGCGACAAGGCCCAACGTGCCTGGCCCCGACATACGCAGAATGCACCAATCGCTTGCTGAGTGCTCGTCGTTTCCCCGCCCCATCGTATCAGCCCTCGCCCATTGTTGATTTAGTTTCGGTTTGCGTCTGGCCCGCACGATCGATGGCATCACTTTGGTAAGGTGGGGCTGATATAGAACCGGAATGGCCCCCACATTTTCGATCGTCGCCGATCCGGCGCTCAGCCTGGTGAGCATTGAGATGAGCGGGTTCTTCGAACCAAGTGACGTCTATGCTTTTGAAACGGCTCGGGACGCGGCACACAGCCAGCTCAGATGCAAAAGCAACGAGCACCTTACGCTGGTCGATATGCGCGACATGCTCATCCAGTCGAAGGAAGCGGTCGCCGAGTTTCAGCGCTTGCTGAACAACCCCGCGTCGAAGTCCAAGCGGATTGCTATCGTCGTGAGCCCGACCCTTGCCCGCACGCAAATTAAGCGAGCGGCCGAACGCAGAGACGTGAAGTATTTCACCGGGGGTACGGCAGAAGCCCGAAATTGGCTCCTCGCCGGCTGACGGGTCGGTGCCCGGCCTGATCTCTCGCGCGTTGGTCGTGCCAGACCCAAGGAGACTGCAATGACCGAGAGCGAAGCACCCGAGCCCGTCGACAACGTCAGCATCAAGTCGAACGACGCCGATCGGACGGCCGACGGCTTTGGCAAAGGCGAAGGCTATTCCGGCGACGAGTACGACGGCAAAGACCACGCTGCGGAGCGCCACCTGCAGAATCGCGATGGTGCGCGCAACGCTGGTGCCGGTGAACCCGCCGACGGTCGCGACATCCCGCCGGAAGCCGGCAAGCGCGCCTACATCGATAACAAAACCGGTGAGGTCCACGGCAGCGGATCGGGTGCTGGCGGTGGCAACCCCGGCGAAGATATCGACCTCGACACGTCGCGGAGCGGCCCCGAGGAATAACGAGGGGATGGAGCACGCAGCGATCACGCGTGCTCCTCCAACTGTCGGACGTCGACCGGCGGACCCGGTATCGCCATCCGTCGGTAGCGTTCCGCAGTGGACCGGCTGGCCTCTCGAGCCTCGTCCTGTGCCGCGACCTTCGTTCGCAACCTGGCCTCGATCCAGGACACGGGCTCAGCTCGGCCGGCAGCGCTGAGCAACGCTGCGTTCGTCGCCTCCTCACCGTGAGTGTTGAACCACTTGGCAATCAGGGCGCGGGCCGACTTGGCCGTCAGCCCCGCTTCGCCCAGCAGCGCCACGCCAGCGTCGAACAAAGCCTTTTTCGGATCGATCGGCGGCGGCACGGCGCCCGTTACGACAGTAACGGAATCTTTCTTCTGTCCCTCTCCCTGTCCCTTGGGAGGCTCAAGGACTGCTAAAGTTGTCCCTGAAGGATCGCTTTGGGAATGCTGTTGCTCGTCCTTCTGGGATCCCCACCGTTTGCTGCTCCCCTTCTTGGAGCGCTCCCGATAGGACAATTTCTTGGCCCAAGCCTCGGTAGCTTTCTCGCATACAACGGGGTGATACAAACGACCGTCGCTACACTCGACGAAGCCGCGCATCGCGATTGTCTTCAACTTTTTCCATTTCGCGCCCGCGCCAGACAAGTGAGCGAGTACGCGGTCATCGGCTGGCAGGCTGCCTGCTGGCACCTGCTGCCAAGCCTTACACCATAGGGTGATTGCCGCCTTGAACTCGTCGCCAGTCGACAGCGCGAACAGGTCGCTGTCGAGCAGACGCACCGTATCAAGCGGCATGAAAGCGAAGTCCCTGAGGTCGCAATCGACAGGTGTCAGAGGGGCAGGCAGATCAACGTTCGGCATCGTTATGCACCTTCCCTGGAACTGTAGAAATCGCTGCCGCGGACGGCTGAGTTTGCGCCGAAGAACCAGCCCAGGGCCTTGCCCGAGGGGCCGCTGCGACGTTTGGGGACGAGGAACTCGACCTTGTTGCGCACGGCCTCCATGTCGGTCCGCCACGCCTCATATTTGGCGCCGAACTGATCCTCCGGTTCCTGCTTCTTCAGGTATTCCTCCTCTCGGTAAACGAAGAGGATCACGTCGGCGTCCTGCTCGATCTGCCCGCTGTCGCGAAGGTCGGACGGCATCGGCCGCTTGTCCGGACGCTTCTCGACGTCGCGGCTGAGCTGCGCCACCGCCATCACGACGAGGCCCTCGGACTTGGCAAACTGCTTGAGCCCGACGCTGACCTCGCTCGCGTGCTCGTACGGCGACATGCCCTTGCGACTGTGCGCCATCAGCTGGAGGTAATCGACGACGACCAGCTCGAGCTTCTCACCCTTAGCGGCTAGCCGACGCTTATGACTGCGCGCCTGGCGGATCAATTTCGCCAACGTCAGACCCGACGTCTCGTTGATCTCGATCGGCAGTTCGTCGAACCGCGTCTTGGCCGACAGCACGGCGTCCATCTCATGCGGGCGAACCGTCCCGTCTCGAACATGCTCGTACGGAACGCCGCCGCGGGGGGAGAAGGTCATGTCGGCAAGCATGCGACGGGTGAGTTCGTCCGCGCTCATCTCGAGCGAGAAGATCAGGACGCCGTGACCCATGCCGGCCGCGCCGATCGAATACGACGTGACCAGCGATGTCTTGCCCATGCCGGGGCGGCCACCGACGACGACAAGGTTAGACGGGCGCAGCACGCCGATCGCACCGTCGAGCGAGTTGATCGTCCCGCATCGGACGCCGATGATCGGTTTGCCGAAGCTGTCGATGACAGCCTGCGCATACTCGCCGACGGATGCCTGTGCGGTGACGACCTGTTCCGCCAGTTCGGCGACCGCTTCGTCAGCGTCGGCGACTAGCTCCTCGCGTGTCACCGAAAGATTGCGCGCCGATGCTACGACGTCCTTCAGGCCTGCGACCATACGCCGCCGGCTCGACAGCATCGTGATCTGGTCGAAGTACGCTTTGGTACGCGCCTTCGGCCCGGCATTGAGGTTGGCGGCGGCGAGCACCGAATAGGCGCGCGGCCATTCGCCGTCCTCAGCGAAGTGCGGAGCCAACGTCACCACGTCGACCGCGCCCGATGCCGACTGTTCGATCATCTTGCCGTAGATGCGGCCATACAGCGGGACCGAGAAGTCGGCGGGCCGGCAACGATCGGCGACCTCGTCGATCAGTCGGTTGTTCGCGAGCAGATCACCGAGAAAGCCGATCTCCGCTTCCACGTTGTGCAGCGGGCTGGCGGTTTCGGCCATCGCGAACTGGTCCTCGAACGCACCACTCATGCCCGGATACCCCGGAGCTGGTCGTTCCAGTCCTTGAAGCCTTCCGCCGGCCACATGATCCGGGTCGAGTAGCCTTGCTCGATCAGTTCCTCCTCGACCTTCTCGACTGCGGCGCGGCCGGCTGCATCGTTCTGCCCTGCGATCACGATCGACACGATGCGACGCGGGTATTCGATGTACGGCATCATCGCGGTGCCCAGCGTGACCCAGACCTCGGCGCCAAGTTCCTGCGCTAGGCTCAGCCCATCCTCAGGGCCCTCGGTCACGATCAGCTCGTCGCCCACGCTGTCGGCGTCCGAGTTGATCCGCAGCGCGCCGCCCTTGATGCGTCCCAGGCTGCGCTTAGGCTTCTCCATGCGCGCTTTCTGTTTCCCACCGTCGGCGAGGAAGATGCGCTGCAGGCCAATCAGCTGATCGTTACCGTCGACGACGGCCCCCACCAGCGCCGGCAGGTCGGGACCGCATTCACCCGTATCGTCATCGTACCAGGCTGGCGTCTTCGCGAACCGGATCGTGTGCGGGATCGGCATGATAATGCCGCGGCCGCGCAGGTAGACCTCGGCAGGCGTGCCGGGTGCAGCGACCGCCTTCTCCCATACCGAACGCGCGCGATCGATGGCGCGTTGCCGGTCGCCCTCGTCTTCGGCCGCAGCCTTCGCGCGCTGCGCCGGATCCACGCCGGGCAGGCTCGCAGCACCCAGCCACTTCATCGCGTCGAGGAAGCCGAGGTTCTCGGTCTCCATCACGTACTTCACGATGTCGCCGGACGCGTTGCAACCGAAGCAATGATACGTGCCCTTGGCATCGTTCAGCTGCATCGATGGCGTGCGTTCGTTGTGGAAGGCGCAAAGCGCGCGCTTCTCGTTCTTGCCGGCGCGGACAACCTTGCGAGTGCGGGCGACCACGTCGCTGATGTTGTAGCGCTGCTTGGCCTCGTCGACCGCCTGGCGGAACGCGGCGTCACGCTCGGCTCGACCGGGAGAACGGCTCATTGCCCCCTGCCCTTCTCGGCTGCGATCATCTCGAGCCATATCGCTGTCAGCGCATGCACCCGTCGGATCAGCGTCTCGTGCGGGAGCAGCTCGTGCGGTTCGGTCAGTTTGTCGGCCTCGATCGCGATGATTGCCGGCAGCAGGTTGGCGATCGTTAGCGCCGCCGCCTCGTCACCGGTGCAGATTGCCCCGGCATCCGCCCAGCGCCCGCCGACCAGCGCGAGCAGCGGATCCGCGAACCGGCCGCCCCACTCATGGCAACCAGCAAGGAACGTCGGCAGGTCGATCGGCGAGGCGGTGTTGGCATATGCCGCCGCCCGGTCCTCTGACTTGCCGAGCACGCGTCCCATGTCGCCCCAGGTCGCGCCATCGTCGGTCTTGATCGACGTGATAACGGCGTTCTGCGTATCGACCGCGGCTGACGCGGAGAACGTACGACGGCGTCCGTGGATATGCGGTGCGTTCATGCGGCAAATGCCTCTGCATGGTGAAAGACAGGAAAGCGCGGCAACGGATCGACCTGACGGTCATCGCGATTGCCAATCTGATTGCCGCGCTGGCGGACGCGATGCGAAACGCCGACCTCGGCAACGATGTCGTGCACGGGTTCCTCGACGAGCTGGATCATCTGAACTGGATGACGATCCACGGCACGCCGCAGCGGGTGCTGAACGACATTATCGAGGTCGTTCGCGGGACGGTGCCGGTCAATGACTGAGGGTGGCACTGCGTATTCGGCTGGGCTTTTGGGGCTGCGCATTGACTCCGCAGCCCCTTCCGCCATCGTCGTGCTGCAACACACCGACGAAGGAGAATACGAATGGCTGATACCGTGCGCGTCTCGAACATGCCCGACAGCGGAAGTCCCGCGGCTGTGGCATGGGAAATGGCCAAGTACCTTCGCAACTACCTCCCGGAGACCACGGACCCCGAGGCGAAGATCAAAGCGTACCTCGACCTCTACGCAGACTGCCATTACGCCGCTCGCGGCAATCGGAACGGCATTCGATAGGCTACGCATCGCGTCCGCCCGACTTACCGAGAACGAACTCGGCGTAGGCGTGGGCGCGGCCTACCGGCGTAAATGGCGAGAGAGCGCTGCCCTCCGAAGGCAGAGGCCGGTTCATGCTGCGATATTCGCGTCAACAGACGAAGCATGTTCGATCGGATATAGATCTGGGCGGAGTTCATGGCGGCTGCCGAGCCCCGCCCGTTCGGCCTTCAAGACGTACTCGCCAGGAAGCGGCCGCGCGTTCTTGAGCCAATACGAGACTAACTGTTGCGATGTGCCGACCGCAGCGGCGAAGCGGGACTGGTTGTTGCCTGCTTTGGCCACTGCCCGCTTCAGTGCGGCGTGGAGGCATTTGGGAGACGGCTCGCTCATAAGCCAACCCCCTACAGAGGTCTTGTAGCTCGTGCAACAAGAGTTTTGTAGCACTCTCCCGACGAGATTGTTTGTAGGGTTGCGAGCGATGACGGACAAGCCAGACAGAAAACTGCCTGTAGACGCAGCCGGGTTCGCCGCATGGATCAAAGCGGAGCGTGACGCGCGTAATTGGTCGACGCCGGTCCTAGCGGAGCGCGCCCGCGCTTTCGCTCGCGCCGACGGGAGCATGATCGCGCTGACGCAGCAGACGATATCCGGTTTCGAGCAAGGCCAGGCGAAGCGTATCCCGCAGTGGATCCGCTACGTGCGAGAAGCCTTTGAGAACGACGGCGCGTTGCATAGCGCGGTAGAGGCAGAACAGCCCAAGATGCACACCGCAGACGCCGGCGAGATCGTTGAGATTATCCAGCTTGATCTCTCGTTGCCGATGGGACCCGGCGCTACGGTCGATGATTATATCGAGGAAGAGCCCGTATCCTTTGACCTGGGCTATGTCCGCGGCTTCACCCGCACGCCGCCCCACCGCCTCCGCATTGCGCGCGGGGTAGGTGACAGCATGTTTCCGACGCTCAACAGCAATGACTTGGTATGGATCGACAGCACACAGACGCGGCTCAACCAGCAGGACCGGGTATGGGCCGTGTCGATCAATGGTGCCGCTGCGATCAAGCGGTTGCGGTCGCTTCGGGATAGCCGCGTGATGGTGATTTCAGACAATCCGGCGATCGACAATTACGAGGTCGATGGCGACGAGATAATGATTGGTGGGCGCGTGATACGGTTTGCGAGGGACCTCTGATGCCATTCGATATCTCCAAAATGAACGGCAACGCAAAAGTTCGGGACGCGGGTGGAGCGTACCTAAACATTGCTATAACTATCACCCCCATAGTCGCGGCATTGAAGAAAATCGAAGAAAAGGCAGGCGTTGATCTTTCCGAAGAAATCAAGAAATTGGAAGATTTGAACGCGTCGTCTTTCGCCCGATTCACAGAAATCACGGGATGGGTTAACGATGTATGACGTTAGATAGCTCGCAGCGAGACGCGTGGACTGCGATGCAGGCATCTCGGAAGCGAGAGGACGCCGAACCGGAGCTACCCTTGTTTGGAGGGGGTGGAGGTGGCACATCTGACCCTATGGAAACGAGGGTCACACGTCTTGAGCTTCAGATGGAGAACGTCGATCGCGCGTTGACGTCGATAGGCGGTAAGCTTGACAAGGTTAACGACCGGCTGATGCTCCTTCCAACGAAGACCGAAATGGGCGCGTGGAAGGTCCAATGGACAGCCCTCGCCTTAGCTGTTGTTGCTGTTGTCATAGGAGGCATAATTGGCGGGTTGGCTTGGATACAGCCCGCAGCTACGCCGCCAGCGCCGACTATAATACAGATGCCGAGTGCGCGCCCTTAGCCTCACCATCGTCGGCATCGACTACCCGAACAAGCGCGGCCCCGGTCGGCGTTTCGAGCTTGAGATATGCCAGCCCGGTGAGCCCATCGAATTGCGCCCCGAGCCCAACAACCAATTCGACGAACACGCCATCGCTGTTTTCTCCTGCCGGGGCATCCAGCTCGACTATCTGGCGGCTAGCAGCGCGGTCTCCCAAGCGCCCTAGTCGTCACGCCGCAATTCTCATGTCCTGCGAGTGATCATAGGCGACCTGCTCGCACTGATCGATGTGCGCCATCGCCCTCCCCCGTTCCTCCGACGCGATCCAAAGGAGCTTCTCGATACGATCGAGCAGATTCTCCGCCCATACACTGTTCAGCAGGAACTGCGGATTGTTCACCCGGTCCTTCGCTTGCGCCACCATGTCTTCCACGGTGCTGAGCAGCACGGTCATATTTAGTACGCAGCCGCGGACATCCTCGATCGGCGAGCTGATCTCCACCAGGGGAAACGGGGTGATGCACATTACGGTTTTGGTGGTAGAGTAGGTCGAAGCCATGACGGGGTCCTTTCCCGTTGGAGGTTAGGAACGGCGCCGGTCTTCACCCCCGGCGCCGTTCTGCGCTTAGGCGGCTTTCCGCATCTCCGGTGCGCCGACCGTGATCGTCACGCTACCTGGCGGGTTGTCACGATCGAACATGTCACCCTGAGAAAACACGGATGCCATCGCAGGCACCCATTCCAGATCGACCTTGCGCCACATCTGCTGCCCCGCGCGCTCGCCGAACAGGCGATGGCACATGTTCACTTTGCGAAGCTTGAGCGAGTCCATCATCTGGAGGTCGTCGGTCATGCCGGGAACCGTGTCGGGAACCTCGAACTTTCCGGCCTGCCGCAGCGAAGGCAACACCTCTTCCATCAGCCATGCTTCGAACCGCTCAGCTGCGGGGAGCTTGGACCGGAGGATGAGACGATAAACGTCACTCTCGGGAATGATGATGGTTTGAGGGTCAATGTTGGGAAGGGAGGCGTGAAACGCGCCCCCTCCGATGGCGGCACCGTGCTTGCAGTGGGTCTGCACCGCGAACTTGGTGTTCTTGTATCCGAGCGCCGACGCGACGTCCTTCGCGACGAACCTTGGTGTGCCGTCAATTTCGATTTGTCGAACCGTATGCTCGCCTTCGAACAGGAACGGCGTTATGCGTGCTGTGGTCATCGGTCGTTTCCTTTGATGAGGCGTTCAGGGTTGGGTTTGGCGATTTGGCCCTGACGCCGTTTCCGCAGCGATGCCGCGTTTAATGAGGAACAGAAGTTCCCCGTTCAGTGGCCGGCAGTTTTCTGCCGCCCGGTCTTCAAGCTCATGCTTCATACCGTCCGGCATCCGCACCAGCACGCGATCCCACTCGCGGATCGGCTTGCTCACTGTCACAATCCCCTATATTGCGCCGCTAGGTGCCACGACTTAGCCTTGTTGCCACGTAGCGTGGCAACGGTCAATGCACGTGTTGCCACGCGGCCTTTTTTATCGAACAATCTGCTAGGCGACTGCGATGACCGACCCAATCAGAGTCCGCGATATGGAGCGGCTGGTACTCCGCATATCCCCTAATTTGCGGGAACTGTTGGAGACTCGTGCCAAGATCAATGATCGGTCAATGAATGCCGAGGCCGCCGCCATATTGGAACAGGCGCTTGATGCAGGTCCAGCCGCGTTGATCAGCAGGGCGCTTACCCAGTACCATCTCCTCAGTCGGAAAATAAGCAACACTGAAGAGCGGCGTCAGCATCTTGCCGCCCAGCGCGACGAATTACGTTCTGCTATTGTCGAATTGATGCCCGACGAACGAGCGGCCGATGCCTTGATCCGGGGATATGAAGCCGAACGGGCCAAGGAGGACGCTGAACAGAATGCGCGTATAGAGCAGGCGAAAAACTACACCTCCGACATCCCCGACAATCTCAAGCCGAGGCGCTAAGCTAAACCACTGCCTCTTGGAGGATGATGTTCCCTGGCCCCGTGGCGGCGAGCTGGACTCAGCCCGGGGACGACTGAAAAGCTCTCTACAAAAGTCTTGTTGACTTACCCTACAGATGTTTTGTAGAAGACTCACGCAGACGGCGACGCTCGGGTCGCACTGCGGGAGAAGCCAAGATGGCAACGCAGCTCAAACACACCGATTTCGCATACACTCCGGCCGTGACCCCGCGCCCGAACATCCGGGTCGCCTTCATCGCAGGCGAGGCGACCACTGCGGTCAACGACGCAATGGCAAAGCTGCCGGCGGACACCCGCGACGGCACGCTGGAGAATCTGGTTTGGGACCAGGGGGGCGCAGCCTCGGCGGACATCGCGCTGATCCAGAGCATGACCTGCTCGCTGATCGAGACGGCGCGCGATTTACTGTCGCCGGCCATGTACACGGCGTTCCTGCGCTGGGGTGAGACGGCGTCGCACGCCTGTTCATTCTACACGAGCGATGATGATGGTGATGCGCGCTGCGCTGCAACGGCGGGGGCACGGTCGCTCGTCAGCGGCGTTGACGCCGAGAACGTGCACGACCTGCTGTTCATGACGCTCCTCACCTGCATCGAAACCGCCGACGCACCCTCATTCGGACCGTTCGATCGCAAGTACGGCGATTTCGACGTTACCGGTGGCGAACTGCTGGGCGGGCTGAGCCGGGATCTACGCAAGTTCTCCCCAATCCCTGACCTCGTGAACGAACTGAGCGCTCGAGCTTGGGACGTATCCAAGTCCCGGCTAGCTATCTCCGCGGAGGTTGGCCGGGCGATCACCAGCGCCTTCAGCTTCGCCCGCGGCGAGGACTCCATGCAGGGCGATAGCCTTACGGCTGTTGCTGAAGTGGATCACCTCGTCACCGAATGGCAGCGTGCGTACGCGGTTTTCCGCGGGGCCGAAGACGCAATGAACGCGTACGACCGCGATCATATGACGCCGGTCATCGGCAATTACCCCGAGGGGATGCAGGAGCATTACGACGACTTGGTCGACGCGTGTTATCAGGCCCGCGTCACGCTCTACGGAACCTCGGCACCCACCGCCTCCGAGTTGGCGATGAAGCTCGACCTGTTCGCGCGGGACGATGACAAAGCGCTTGTCGTAGCGGACGAGATCATTCGCCATCTGGCGTCCGACGCAAAGCGGTTGGACACATCAGAGGCGGTGTCGTTCGCGGCTGAAGAGCGGACTGGGATAGAAACGGACGCCGCATTGCTCGCCGCCTTCGCTGCCAGGCGTCACGAATTTGAGACTGCGGACAAAGGCCCTTGGACGGCAGAGCAGGAGGACGCGTACTTCGCGCGCATCGATGCCGCCGAGATGGTCCTGCTCGATACGCGTGCCTCAACGACCGAAGGCGCGATCGCCAAGCTCCGCGTTGCGTTCCTCCATCAGGTCGGCACGGACTGGTCGGACCTCGCGACTTCGAACACTGCGGATCCCAAGTTCGTCGAGGGTCTGCGCATGTCTGGCATGTACGAGCGGATGGCGTGGGGTGCGATCGAGGACCTCGCCCGCATCGCAGGTGTCAGCTTGGCGGAGCAGGGAGCATGATCGGCCTCGTAGAGTCGTGCGGCGACATCTGCACGCTGTCGGACATCAAGGCTGTCCAGCATCACTACCAGACGCCCAGGCACGCCGAGCACTACCTCCTGCAGCTCCACTCCGGTGGAGAACCTTTGAAGCTGTTCGCGTTTGACTACGCTGCGCTGGAAGCGAGACCTGTCCAACTGATGCCGGTTGAACCTGGGACACGCCTTATCACGGTTTTCGGTGGGCTTTCCGAGGATGAGAAGCCGATCGTAGACAAGGCGCCGATCATCGCTTGGGCGCTGTGCGTCGACGGGCAGGTCCGGCCGGTCACGCCTGCGGGTGTTAGTCGCGGGTTCAATCCTGCCAGCTCGAGTAACTGGTATCCCGAATATCTCGAGATGCCGAACGGCGCGATCCACCAGTTTGGGTACGACGCTGAGCCAGAGGACTTCGTAAGCGTTGCCGTGGTCATCGAGCGCGAGACCCGGCGCCAGCGAAATTATGAAGCCGAGCGCAAAGCTCGTGCCGCCGCTCGCGCCGAGGAGCCGAACCAATGACCTGCGCGTCCTGCCGGTTCTGGGATCGCTACGCTGAGAGCGACATCTCGAAGAAGTTTGGAGACTGCCGGTACAACCCGCCGCGCATCAGCGAGACGCTGCTCGCGCGGATGCTCCCCGGCTTGAGCGTTCCGCTGCCCGAGTACGACGACATCGAGCGCGACATCTACGTCGCCAGCGCCTTCCCGGTCACGCACCAGGAAAGCGAGTGCGGCCGGTGGGACGGGAGGGTTCCGACATGCTGACGAACCGATCGAGCAATTCGTGCGCGACGTGCCGTCACTGGCGGCGCATGGGACCCCGGCTTGCGAACGCCCAGCGAGACCCTTCGTGCGCAGCTGACGAAGGCACATGCGAACGTCGGGCGCCCAGCGTCGTCCAGGGCAACTCCCCGTTCCCGGTCTCAATGTTCCCGGTGACCCACGAGAGCCGCGGTTGCGGCGAGTGGGTCGCGCGAGCTGGCGCGGGCGGCGGTCCCGATGATGGCGAGCGCGTCGTCTCGGGCGGCGAGATCGACAACACGGTCGTTCCCTTGCGGCGGGTTGCGTGATGGCGAGCAATGACTTTGCCGCGCGCGCCGCGCTGTACGTCGCCGATTGGGCAGCCGGTAAGGTCGCCGACGTGATCATCGACCGCACGACGAAGCGCGTCGTCCGGGCCGCCAAGGCACGCACGATTGACCACCTTCGTAGCCGAGCGACCTCATACGTGCGGCCCGCCGCAGGTGGCGCCCCCGATGGCGGCGAGCAGCTTGCAGAAACAGCTACTGTCACCCGATTTCGTAAGATCGCCGCGTGAACGGCTGCGGTCTTCAGCGAAACCCGACCGGCAATCGCTTGATCAACGCTTCGAGATCCGTATTTTTGAACGCGTACGGGCGGACGCGCCGATCGGGCAGTGAGATGCGCAGCCCCCTGCGCTCCAATGCTGTCATATCCCGCACCTTCGCTACCGCGTCCCGCAAAAGCCCTTCGAAAAGTACTGTCGAGGCTTGGTCGTCCCCGTTCACATTAATGGGCACTCGGACTAGAGTCGCTTGCTCTTTCCAGGGGATGTCTATCAAATCAGCCTTTCAACCGGTGGGTGCTTTTGCGAGGAAATCGCTCGTAGAAACTAAAAGAGGGCCGTCTTTCCGTCCCAGCCTCAATATCCGACACTTGACGGCTGCTCGAAGCTCGGAGTCTGCGCGCTTCGCGGACTGCTTACGCATGATCTCGCGGAAGTACTGGAACGCGGCTGGGGAGAGGCTGCCGCGAACGACAGCTACGCTCGGCACGAATACACCTGGTATGCCGTCTTGTTCGAACGCAAGTTCGAATACGCCTTCGTTGCTAATCATGGGAGTAGTGCCTCTCGATTATCGTTTTGGCACCCCGCGACTTAACGCGGTGCTTGACGATCTTAGCATACGTTCGAGCCATACGCATGCATCCTTCGCTTGCAGGCGGAAGAGCGCTGCATCGCGGCCGCTCCGGCGTACCACTCAAGAGGAAAGCATAATGCCTGACATCAACACCCCGAGGAGCCCCGCGCGGCCGCTGGCGGCGGCGGTGGATCGCGGGCTCGAGGCTTTGAAAAAGGGGTATCAGCGATGACCGGCGGGGCAATACGAAACGGTGACGCCTCCGCCGGCCGTCAAAACTCAGTCGGTTTCGCTCGTACCACTCCCGTCCGAGGTCGACTTCCACTTGCCCTCGGCAACCTGATCGTCGTCTGTTTCCATGTTGTCCCGGCCAGCTTTGGCAAGATCCTCGACCTTATGATCGCCACCGGTTTCGCCAGTCTGATCGCCGGTCGTTGTGCCGTTGGGGTTCTGCTTCTTGATATCCTCGGCTGGGCTCGCGCCTTCGTCCGAATTTGGTGCGTCGTCGCTCATGGTAACCTCCTGGACTGGAATAGGAACAACGCTCGGCGCAAAGGATCGGCGTCTGCATTTGCCCTGATCGAGCGCAACCTCGAAGATACCGAGGAAAGGCCTTTACGATGACGACGGACACGACAGATCGCCTCCTACGACTCCGAGATGTTATGGCCGTCGTCGGCTTCAGCCGGTCGAAAATCTACAAGATGATCCGCGCAGGCGAGTTCCCCGCCCCTTACAAGCCAGGGGGCGCATCGTCGCGGTGGAGCGAGGCGGAGATCGGCGAATGGGTTGATAGCGTGAAGGCCGCCGGGAATGAGGAAACAGGCGCATGACCGATCGTAGCCACGACAGCTTCGTTCGTCTGCCAGAGGTTCGCCGCCGCACCGGGCTGTCGACGGCGACTATTTATCGCAAGATGGAGCGCGGCGAGTTCCCGATGAAGCGGCAACTGAGCATCAACGCTGTCGCTTGGTATGAGAGCGATCTAAACCGATGGGTGGCAGATCCTATTGCGTGGGTACCGGAGGAAAAAGCGGCATGAAAGTTCAGTTCGTAACGATCGAAGGCGCTGAGTATTTTGACACCGTCAACGCATTCCGAGCGGCCGCGCCGCGGCTGTCGCTAACCTCCACGGGCATAACGCCAGTCAATCCTCGCAATCCGGCGCTGGGCGGCTTGCCAACGTTTGCGGAACTGGCTGGTCCGATGGGACCAACATCCGGCACTGTCAGGTACGAGACGTGGGCGGCGAACGAGGTATACTCGCGATAGAGGGCCTAAGCCGCCCGTCCGTACCCCTCGATGATTTCCGAAGGCGACATCAGTCCCTCCGTCGTCAGATCCGCCCATTCTCGCGCAACTTCCCAACGCCTCGGCATGTGCAGTGCCCGGTTATAAGCCATCTCGGAGCCCGAGAGCCCCTTCGGCTTATGGGACAGCATGGCGTCGATGATCGCGCGGTCGTCGGACCGCTTATGGATGATCGCCCGCTCGTTCATGATGGTAGAGAAGCTGGTGCGCCAGCCGTGCGGCACATGCAGGTCGCGGTAACCGTTGTTGTTGTACATGTACCCGATCGTGTTGACGCTCATCGGCTGATGCGTCGACCGGATGCTGTGGAACAGGTACGGGAACCGGCCTGAGAGCCGCCGCACGGCGCGAAGAACCTCGACCGCCTGCACGGGTAGCGGCGAGATGTGTTCGAAGGCGTCATCGGCCTTGTCGCCCAGCTCGAGCTTCATGCGATCGGCACTGACCCGCCAGATCGGCTCGGGGGCATCGTTGGCCCCGGTGGGGTCATCCCAATCGATGCCTTCGAACTCGACCCACCGCGCTGTCGGGATCAGCCCAGGCCGGACGAAGGTCAACCCGAGCAACCGCGACGCAAGCCGGCTCGATGGGTTCGACGAGCATTTGTCGATCGTTGCATGCAGGGCCCGTACCGCGGCTACCGTATTGACGCCTGGCTGACTGCCGCCGATCGGCGTCGGCAGCATAGCCTTCTTGATCCCGGCCGCCGGATCGACCGCACATAGCCCTTCGGCGATCCCGAAGCAGAACACGGCGGAGACGTGCTGCCGGATCCTCTTTGCCGTATCGATGGCCCCGCGCTTCTCGACCTTGCGAAGCATCGACAGGACCGTCGGGCCGTCGATGTCGATAAGCGACATGGATCCGATGACGGGATAGACGTCGCGCTCCAGCGCCTGCTCTACTTTCACGGCCTGTGTCGTCGACCAGCGCGGCTTCTGCGCCTCGTGCCAGCGTGTGCCGACGACGCGGAACGTCGCGCCGGCTGCAGCATGGGCCGCCATCTTTCGTTTGCGCGCTTCGGTTGCCGGGTCGCGATGCTCGCGCAGCAGCTGGCGGGCCCGGTCGCGTTCGGCACGAGCCTTCGCCAATCCAACCTCAGGGTAGAGACCGAACACCAGGCGCTTCTCTTTGCCGGCAAATCGGTACTTCATCCGCCAAGATTTCGAGCCCTTGGTGGTGACGTAGAGGTACAGGCCGGCCGAATCAGCCAGCTTGTAATCCTTCTCGCCTTTGAGGGCTTTTTTCACCTGCGTGTCGGTCAGCGCCATGATGCCCCCTATCAGCTAAACTGGTGCCCCCATCATGCCCCCACTTGGGTTGCGCTTTGGCGTAGATGGCTGATGGCTCGTGAGAAGCCGAATGTGGCTTAGGAGCTGGGTTCCTGCAACCCGCTGGGGGTCGCTGATAGTCGCTGAAAAGGCCCGATGGTGGGTCCGCCGGGGCTCGAACCCGGGACCTCTCGATTAAAAGTCGCTTGCTCTACCAACTGAGCTACGGACCCCCGCCATCGTGGACCGCGCACCTAATCGCGCGGGTGCCGTCGGTCAACCGATTGCGCCAACTGGCGTATCGTTCTGCCGGTCAGCGGATCGCGCCATTTCGGGACCAGCCGCGCGAGGGGCGCGAGCACGAAACTGCGCATCCGGAAGGCGGCGTGCGGCACGGTGAGTCCCGGCGAGGACCATGCGCCGCCCGACCACAGGACGATGTCGAGGTCGATGACGCGGCTGCCCCAGCGGCGGCCGGGGCGGCGGCCGAAGGTGCGCTCGATGTGTTTGAGGCGGACGAGCAGCGCGGCGGGGTTCTCGGGCGTCTCGATAAGCGCGACGGCGTTGGCGTAGCGGCGGTTCGAGGGGCCTAATGGTGCGCTGGCGACGGTCGGCGATCGTGCGCCGACATTGCCGAGCGCCTCCAGCGCGGCGGCGATCTCGCGCTCGGGGCGCCCGTGACGGCCGCATCGGTTGGAGCCGAGCGCGATCGCGTAGGTCGTCGCGGCCTGCGCGATCGTCGGGAGCGGGGTTGCAGGCGACATTTGGTCCGCCTAGCGCAATCCCATGGATTCCACACCTTACACCACCGAGCTTCCCGACACCGTCGACGAGGCCGGCGAAGTCGACGTCACGACGGTCTTTGCACCCGTCTCCGCGCTGCCCGAGACCGAGCCGCCACATGACTGTCCGCTCTGCCCTCGTCTCGTCGCAGTGCGTGAACAACTGCGAACCGAGTTCCCGACCTGGTGGAACGCGCCCGTCCCCGCGTTCGGCGATCCCGCGGCGTGGCTCGGCATTATCGGCCTCGCGCCGGGCAAGCACGGTGCGAACCGTACGGGCCGCGCGTTCACCGGCGATTATGCGGGGCAGTTCCTGTACGAGACGCTCGGGCGGTTCGGGCTTGCGACCGGGACTTATGGTGCGAAGGCCGAGGACGGGCTGGCGCTGGACGGCGCGATCATCCTCAATGCGGTGAAGTGCCTGCCGCCCGAGAACAAGCCGACGCCGGAGGAAATCCGGACCTGCCGGCCGTTCCTCGAGACGCAGGCGGATGCGGTGCCGACCGCGCGCGTGTTCGTGGCGCTCGGCCATATCGCGCACCAGTCGGCGGTGAAGATGCTGGGTGGGCGGTTGCCCAAGGCGCGCTTTGCACACGGCGCGGAGCATGTGATGCCTGACGGTCGCGTGCTGATCGATAGCTTCCATTGCTCGCGCTACAACGTGAATACGGGTGTGCTGACGGCGGAGATGTTCGACGCGGTGTTCGCGCGCGCGCTGGAGTTGCGCGAGGCGGTTTGAAGCCCTCTCCGTCATCCTGACGAAAGTCAGGATCCAGAGCCACGAGTGGCGGCGTCCGTGATCCTGGATCCTGACTTTCGTCAGGATGACGGGTGTTGGACTGGATGCAGTTACTCGATCACCCAGGGCTCACCGGCTTCCGGCGTCTGGAAGCGGTTCGCGGGAATATGTTCGCGGATCAGCGCCGCGCGGAGATGCTTCGGCGGTTCGTCGATCGTCTCCGACGTCAGTTCGAACGTGCCCCAGTGGACGCCGATCGCATAGGCTGCGCCAAGTTGTTCGAACGCGGTCACCGCCTGGTCCGGGCCGATATGGTTGTCGGTCTCGTGCCCTTCGAAATGATACGCGCCGATCGGGAGGATCGCGAGGCGGACCGGTCCTGCGCGGCGGGCCTCGATCGCCCAGCGCATGTCACCCGGCCCTGTGTCGCCGGCGAAATACAGGTTGCCGCCGGGCAACGTCACGGTGAAGCCTGCCCATAAGGTCCGGTCGCGATCGCCGGGATCGTATTCGCTCCAATGGTGCGCGCGGTCGACGATTACGTCGATGCCGGGACGTAGCGTCACCCGCCCGCCCCAATCGCGGGCGACCGCGCGAACGCCGCTGCGGGCGAGGATTTGGTCGTTGCCGAGGCCGGTGACGATCATCGGCTTGTCGCGGTGCCAGAGCCGGCGCATCGCGGTCATGTCGAGATGGTCGCGGTGATCGTGGCTGAGCAGGATCAGGTCGATCTTCGGCAGGTCCGCCAAGCCCACGCCGGGTTCGCGGACGCGCTTCACGCCGAGGAACTGGACCGGCGACGAACGCTGCTGCCACATCGGATCGGTGAGGATGTTGAGCCCCTGCGTCTGCACCAGCACGGTCGAATGGCCGATCCAGGTAACCCGCATCGCCTGCCCCTCGACCCGCGCTGGCGGACGCGACGGGGTGACCGGTACTTCCGGCCAGGTCCGGTAGGGCGGCTTAACGAGGTTGCGAAGCAGCGCGACCGGGCCCTGCTTCTGCTCGCCGGTGCTGCCCTGCACGCCGTCCGGGTTGAAGAAGCGCTGTCCGTTGAAATGGTCGCTCGACGGAATGCTCCTCATCGACGGCGTCGCGCAGGCCGACAGCAGCGCGAGCATCAGGAGCGAGAGGTAGCGATCGAGGGGTAAGGCCATGGCGCGCTTACGAATATGTCACCCGATCATCAGGGTCCAGTCACGCGCGGGGTGCCACAGCGACAGGCATGGACGATGATTTCGAAGTGCGCGGGTTGCATGAGCAGCTGTCGGAGGAACGCGCCGCCAAGGGAGAGGCGTTTGACCAGCGGATCGCGTTGTTCACAGCGATCCTGGCGACGCTGGCGGCGGTCACCAGCTTTCTCGGCGGGCATACGCAGAACGAGGCGCTGCTGCACAAGAACGAGGCGGTGCTGATCAAGGCGCAGGCGTCGGATGCATGGGGCTATTACCAGGCGGAGGATCTGAAGCGGCATATCGCGCAGATGGAGGTCGACCTCGCACCGCCCGGATCCGATGCGAGACAGATGGCGACGCACCGGGCCGATATCGCGCGGTACAAGGCGCGCGGGACGGCGTTGAAGCGGGAGGCGGAGACGCTCGATCGGCGCTCGGCGGCGGCGGATAGGGAATCGGACGAGGCGCTGCGGCCGCATACGAAGCTGGCGCTGGCAGTGACCGCGATCCAGGTGGCGATCGCGCTGGCCTCGATCACCGCGCTGACCGGGCGGCGGTGGTTGCTCTGGGTTGCGGGGGCGGCTGCGCTGGTGGGGGCGGTGTTGGCGGGGATGGCGTGGTTCTGACGGCCGCCCCCAATACCCCGTCATCTGGGCTCGACCCAGGGTCCAGAGCCACCTTCGCTGCGCGCTGTAACTCTGGATTCCAGCGTTCGCTGGAATGACGGAACGGGTCAGATGTCCTGGACCAGGCGGCCGTACAGGTCGGGGCGGCGGTCGCGGAAGAAGCCGAACGCGGCGCGGTGGCGCTTGACGATGTCGAGGTCGATCGTCGCGGTGATCACGCCCTCGTCGTCGCGGCCTAGCTCCGCCAGGATGTCGCCGCGCTCGTCGGCGATGAAGCTGGTGCCGTAGAAGGTCTGGCCGTGCTCGACGCCGACGCGGTTTGCCGCCACGATCGGGACTACGTTGCTGACGGCGTGGCCGACCATGGCGCGGCGCCAGAGCCGGGCGGTGTCGAGCGAGGTGTCGTGCGGCTCGCTGCCGATCGCGGTCGGGTAGAACAGGATTTCGGCACCCATCAGCATCATCGCGCGCGCGGTTTCCGGGTACCATTGGTCCCAGCAGACGCCGACGCCGAGCGTCGTCCGCCCGGCGTCCGACGCATGCGGCCAGACCTTGAAGCCGGTATTGCCGGGGCGGAAGTAGAACTTCTCCTCATAGCCGGGGCCGTCGGGGATGTGGCTCTTGCGGTAGACGCCCTGGATGTTGCCGTCGGGGCCGATCATGGCGAGGCTGTTGTAATGATGCGGGCCGTCCGCCTCGAAGAAGCTGGTCGGGATGGTGACCTTGAGCGCCTCAGCGAGCGCCTGCATCGCGAGCACCGCCTTGTGCTCGCCCACGGGTGCGGCGTTGGCGAAGAGCCCCTCGTCCTCGACGCGGCAGAAATACTCGCCCTCGAACAGCTCGGGCGGCAGGATCACCTGCGCGCCCTTCGCGGCGGCCTCGTGGACGAGGCGCGACACGTTGGCGATGTTGCGGTCGATGTTGGGCGTGAAGCCCAGCTGCAGCGCGGCGACGGTTATCTCGGTCATAGGCGGCGCATATAATGAGGGGGAACGCGATGTGCGAGCCTTTCGCTTCGCATCGAGACCCGGTCAGTCGCTGTTCCCCCGCGGGGGCGGGGGTCCAGGGTTACGGGCGTTGCCCTGCGAGATCCTGGGCCCCCGCTTCCGCGGGGGAACAAGAGGGGTGATTGACACCCGGCTTGCCGGTCCGACATGGCGCGCAGCATGACACCCCCTTCCCTCCCCCCAAGCTGGCAGTCGCTCGCTGCCGAGTTCGAGGCGCCGTACATGCGGGCGCTCGATGCGTTTCTGGAGGCCGAGCAAGCGAACGGCGCTCGGGTGTTTCCGGAGGAGGCGGATCGGTTTCGGGCGCTGGAGCTGACGCCGCTCGATCAGGTGCGGGTCGTGATCCTGGGGCAGGATCCGTATCACGGCGAGGGGCAGGCGCATGGGCTGAGCTTCTCGGTCCGCCAAGGCGTGCGGACACCGCCTAGCCTGGTGAATATCTACAAGGAGCTGGAGGCGGATCTCGGGATCCCGCGGGCATCTCATGGCATGCTCGATCATTGGGCGGCGCAAGGCGTGCTGTTGCTCAATGCAGTGCTGAGCGTGCGGATGGGGGAAGCTGCGTCGCACCAGAAGCGCGGGTGGGAGCGGTTTACCGATGCGGTGATCGCGGCGGTGAACGCGCAGGACAAACCGGTCGTGTTCCTGCTGTGGGGGGCGTATGCGCAGAGGAAGGCGGCGTTCGTCGACGATATCGCGAAGGGTGGGCGGCATCTGGTGATCCAGTCGGCGCACCCGTCGCCGTTGGCGGCGCGGACCGGGTTCTTCGGATCGCGGCCTTTCAGCCGGGCCAACGCCTTTCTCGAAACCCATGGGCGCGCGCCGATCGACTGGGCGCTGCCGGAGACTGACCGATGAGCGACGAATATGTGTACGACGAGGCGACCGGCGAGTGGGTCGCTGGCGGTGCGGCGACCTCGGTGGCGGCGGATGACGGCGCGGTCGTGGTGCGGGACTCGGTCGGCAACGTGCTCGCGGACGGCGACCAGGTGACGCTGATCAAGGACCTGACCGTCAAGGGTGCGGGGCAGACCTTGAAGCGCGGCACGCTGATCAAGTCGATCCGGCTGACCGGCGACGCGCAGGAGATCGACTGCCGGTACGAGGGGATCAAGGGGCTGGTGCTGCGCGCGGAGTTCGTGCGGAAGCGGTAGCTTGGGAGACGGCCGGCGCCAAAGGTCACGATAAAGTTACGCTCGGAAACGGCGCCGTCCGCGACCTTCATGGTCATCCTCACCTTCGTCTTCGGCGCGGACCCTTTCCGGATATTTCGGCGGGATCGTCGCCTTGGCCGCCGCAAGCTGTGCCTCGAACGTCGGGCCGAGCGGCGAGGGCTGGACCGGCGTGGGACGCCGCTTTGGTACGGGTTCGGCACGGATATCTGCGACTTCGAGCGCCATCGCCAGCGCCTCGGGGGCCATCAGGCGGTGCGGTTCGACGGCCATCGGCGGCGCGAGCGCGGCGAGCGTGGTCTCGACCGGCGGTACCGGGATGGACGCCGGCGCAGGCGACTGGCCGGGGGTGCGATAGCGATCCGGTTGGTGCGCGCGCAGGAGGAACATCAACAGGCGATCGTTGAAGCGGACGCGCTGGCCGACGCGGTTGCCTTCGCGGTCGAACACCGGCTCGGGCGATCCGTTGATCGCGCGGTCGAAGGCGAGATCGACCAGCCGCAGCGACGCGGTCTGCACCGCCGCATTCCATGCCGCCGCGAACGCCGCGCCATCGGCCGCGCGGCGCAGGCGATAACACGAGGTCGCCGACATGTTCACCTCGATCGCGGCCTGCGTGACCGAGCCGGTATCCGCCAGCACGCCGATGAACGCCTGCTGCGTCGCGACCGTCCAGCCATCGTGCCGCACCTTCCGGCGGACCGGCACCCAGTCGTAGTCGGCGAGATCGAAGTCCTCGACCACCGGCGCCTCCTGGACCTCGACCGCGGTTCCGGCCTGGGCCGCGATCACGGTCAGGGCGTTTGCCGAGTCGGGTGCGAGAACGGGCGCGATGTCAAGCATGACGTCGAGCGGCGGGTGCGCGGTGCGCGTGGGTTTGGTCTCCATCCGCGAAACCGATCAGGGCGCGGGCGTGTAGGACAGCGATATGGTGGCGTGTTGGACTTTTTGCCCTGCGGGTGTGCCGCTGGGGCATCCATCTTTGGAGGCATACTAAGACCACTTTGCACGGATGTATAAAGTGACGGCAGCACTTTTCACGAAACACGGTTTTCGTTGAAAGTGGCCGCTGCACTTTGTAGATCCGTTGCATGGACCGCAACGGCTTCAACGATCGCGCGACCGGACAGCTTGTGCCTACGGTCGGCGGTCGCAAGGCGTTCGTCGCCGCGCCGCTGCCGCCCACGATACTCGACATAGGTCGCTTCCTGCCTGAACTCACGCGGGCGACGCAAGCAGTGGGAGAACTCAAGGGGATCGGGCGATCGGTCGCCAATCCGCTGTTGCTGATCCGGCCGCTTCAACGGCGCGAGGCGGTGTCCTCGTCCAGCATGGAGGGGACCTATACAACGCTCACCGACCTGTTCCTGTTCGAGGCGGGCGCGGCAGAAGCGGCGACGCGCGGCGATAACCGCGAGGTACTCAACTATGTTCGCGCTCTGGAAGGCGCGATCGACGGACTCGCCACGCTGCCGATCTCGTCGCGATTGATTCGCGACGCGCACCGCACGCTGTTGACCGGCGTCGCACGCAATCGCGGGGCAACGGTCGAAGCCGGCGAGTTGAAGCGCGACCAGAACTGGATCGGCGGATCGGGCCGGATCGACACCGCACGGTTCATTCCCGCGCCTCCGACAGAAACGCCGCGCGTGCTCGATACCTTGATGACGTTCGTTAATCGTGAGGAACGTCCGTCGCCGTTGATCGATGCCGCGCTGGCGCATTACCAGTTCGAGGCGATCCACCCGTTTGCCGATGGCAACGGGCGGGTCGGCCGCATGCTAATTACGCTGATGCTGATCGACAACGGCACGTTGCCGCAGCCCCTGCTCTACATGAGCCCGTATCTGGAACGGCACAAGGATCGCTATATCGACCTGATGTACGCGGTGTCGCGCGACGGCGCGTGGGAAGACTGGATCGCGTTCTTTCTCGAAGCCGTCGCGGAATCGGCGGAAGAGACGATTGCGGTGGTCGAACGTTTGCAGGACTTGCAGCGCGAGTATCGCGAACGCTTTCAGACGGCACGGCGATCGGCGCTGATGTTGCGGATCATCGATCTGGCGTTCGAACGCCCCGTGCGGTCGATCTCTGATTTCGCGGAAGCGCTGGGAGTTACGTATGGAGGCGCGGCGAACAACCTGAACGAGTTGATCGCGCAGGGTGTCGCGGAGGAGGTGGAGGGGAGTTACCCGAAGCTTATTCGGTTTCCGGGTGTGTTGGCGGCGTTGCAGGTCGGGTAAGGCGAGGATCGTTTCACGCGTCACGATCCGGTTGCGGCAACTCGACTGGTAGAGCTTGTCTCGAGCGTGGTTCGGTCAGCGGACTATGCTAAAAGTCGCCCGTCGCGACCTGAAATCGTGGCGGGTGTAAGAATTATCGCCGTCGACTTGTACTGTATCGAGTGGAGCGCGACAGCGTGAATATGGTGCGGGGTCGCGTATAGATCGCAATATTCCGTCACAACTTTAATAATCTAGCTCCGAATATCTAACATAATAAGTTCCAATATTTCTATTGTCGACTGATCAGGATTTCCATTAAAACTGCGGACAGCATCCAAACTACGCTGAACCGCTCCAAAAAGTTGATCCCACTCTACGTTTGAAAGAGCGTTATTCGCCATATTTTGCAGAGCTAGCGCAGCATGATAAAATACAAATGGCTGCTCTACGGAAAATCGCTCGGCTAGCCAATCTATGTCACACGCATTTGGGTTCATCTGCATCATTGCAATAGCAGCCAACCTGCTTCCTGGTGATCCGGATCCCTTATAGTTGTCGATGTGTCCAACCAGCGTAGGTGCAAGCGCCCTCATTCGTACTATGACTCGCGTCATCGCTTGAGTACGATCGCTACCCGCCGGCATAGAGCGACGAATCGAGTCATACTCAAGACATAGGCGGTCGAGCTGCTTCGCAAGATCTAAATCGCTATCCGCTTCGAGAGCTATCTTAGCGGCTATTTCTATCTGCCGTGACGTTACAGTGCCTTTTTCATTTTCTTTTACCGCGTCTGCGACGCGATCCAACTCGGCCTCGATGCCCGCAATCTTCATTTTGCGTACACGATCCATAAACGATGGGATTCTTTTGGCAGCAAATCTCAGCTCATTTCTAAATAAGAAGCCAAGCGTGAAGATGGCGAGCGGCCACGCGATAGCCCCAAGGAGAGTGCCTATGGCCGTGATTAGCTTTGCGGCACTCTCCATGGTTGCTTCCTATCACTCAGCCGGCAGGTAAATTTCGCTCCCCTTTTCGCGGAATTTCTCGCTCATGTCTGCCATGCCTTTTTCGGCTTCGGCGTGGGAGCCTTTGGCGAAGATCGCGCGGTTGGTGTCGGTCTGGTCGATATCCGCCGCCAAGAACGTATCCGCCGGCGCGTTCTGCTTCGCTGCGAAGTCCCGGACTTCCTGCGTGATCTTCATCGAGCAGAATTTTGGGCCGCACATGCTGCAGAAGTGTGCGCTCTTGGCGCCTTCGGCTGGCAACGTCTGGTCGTGGTATTGCTCGGCGGTGTCGGGGTCGAGGGAGAGGTTGAACTGGTCTCTCCAGCGGAATTCGAAGCGCGCGCGGCTCAGCGCGTCGTCGCGCATCTGGGCGGCGGGGTGGCCTTTGGCGAGGTCGGCGGCGTGGGCGGCTAGTTTGTAGGTTACTACGCCGACCTTGACGTCGTCGCGGTCGGGGAGGCCTAGATGCTCTTTCGGCGTGACGTAGCAGAGCATTGCGGTGCCGTACCAGCCGATCATCGCGGCGCCGATGCCGCTGGTGATGTGGTCGTAGCCGGGGGCTATGTCCGTCGTGAGCGGCCCCAGCGTGTAGAAGGGTGCTTCGCCGCAGACCTCGAGTTGCTTGTCCATGTTCTCCTTGATCTTGTGCATCGGCACGTGGCCGGGGCCTTCGATCATGACCTGGACGTCGCTCTTCCACGCGCGGTGGGTGAGTTCGCCGAGCGTGTAGAGTTCGCTGAACTGCGCTTCGTCGTTGGCGTCGGCGATGCTGCCGGGGCGCAGGCCGTCGCCGAGGCTGTAGGCGATGTCGTACGCCTTCATGATCTCGGTGATCTCGTCGAAGCGCTCGTAGAGGAAGCTCTCCTTGTGGTGGCTGAGGCACCATTTCGCCATGATCGAACCGCCGCGCGAGACGATGCCGGTGACGCGTTTGGCGGTCATCGGGATGTAGGCGAGGCGGACGCCGGCGTGGATCGTGAAGTAATCGACGCCCTGCTCGGCCTGCTCGATCAGCGTGTCGCGGAAGATCTCCCAGGTGAGGTCCTCGGCGACGCCGCCGACCTTTTCGAGCGCCTGGTAGATCGGCACGGTGCCGATCGGGACGGGCGAATTGCGCAGGATCCATTCGCGGGTGTCGTGGATGTTGCGGCCGGTGCTGAGGTCCATCACCGTGTCTGCGCCCCAGCGGATCGACCAGACGAGCTTGTCGACTTCGGCGGCGACGTTGGAGGCTACCGCGGAGTTGCCGATGTTGGCGTTGATCTTGACGAGGAAGTTGCGGCCGATCGCCATCGGTTCGGATTCGGGGTGGTTGATGTTGTTGGGGATGATCGCGCGGCCGCGGGCGATCTCGTCGCGGACGAATTCGGGGGTTACGAAGTCGGGGATCTGTGCGCCGAAGGATTCGCCGTCGCGAACGTAGTCTTTGAGCATGGCGCGGCCGAGGTTTTCTCGGGTGGCGACGTATTCCATTTCGGGGGTGATGATGCCGCGGCGGGCGTAGTGCATCTGGCTGACGTTGGCGCCGGCGCGCGCGCGGAGGGGGCGCTGGATGGTGGCGGGGAACTGGGGGACTCCACCGGAACGGTCCGGGCCAAGCTGGCCGTTGTCTTCGGGGCGGAGTTCGCGGGCTTCGTAGGGTTCCACGTCGCCTCTGGCTTCGATCCAGGCGCGGCGGAGTTGGGGGAGGCCGGCGTTGATGTCGATTTGCGCGCGGGGGTCGGTGTAGGGGCCGCTGGTGTCGTAGACGCGTAACGGGGGTTCGCTGCACGACGGGTCTAGGACGATCTCGCGCATGGCGACGCGGACGTCTGGGCTGGTCGGGACCGCTACGTGGATTTTGCGCGAGCCTCGAATCGGGCCTGTGGTTACGCCGATGTCGGTCTTGGATTGCGTATCGATGGCCATGCGCTTGCTCCTACGGGTCTCGGAGCAAGGCTTGCGGTTCTGTGGCGACCGCTCCCTCCCTCCGCCGGTATCAACCGGATCAGGTTCAGCGGGTCGAAGGCTCCTGCCTTCCTCTCAAGCGCGGATTAGCGCTCCCCCGGGGTGGGGTGAGCATACGCGGCTGGGGGTGGGGTGCAATGGGGAATTTGGGGGCTCGGCGTGTGCGAAGCTTGGTGATTATTGCGCGCTCGATAAGGCACCACCCCGGCGAAGGCCGGGGCCCAATTGGAGGACGGCGGTAACGGAGGGCAGTTCTTCGTTGTATCCACCTCGCCAATTGGGCCCCGGCCTTCGCCGGGGTGGTGCTTCGGTTCGGGGTTGGGGCTCTCTAACAAGAAAGGCCGCTGCCCTGGTTGGGGCAACGGCCTTTTTTCAAGGTGGCAGAGCCAAGCTTGCTCCGTCATGCCGGGCTTGTTCCGGCATCCAGCGTGCCGCGCAATCGAGGGTGTCGAGTTTGCGGCGCGGTGGACCCCGGAACTAGTCCGGGGTGACGGAGTGGTTGGTTACGTCTTGCTTCAGAAGCGGAAAGAAACGGTTCCGCGCAGCGAGTGCCAGCGGAAGTTCTCGTCGCTGCGGCGGAAGGTGGTGCCGCTGGTGTTGGGGGCGAGGACGAACGGGTTGTTCGCCAGCAGGACCGGGCTGCCGGCAATCGCGGTGCCGGCGGTGACGAGGACGCGGGCGTCGTCGTCCTTGTACTGGTGATAGGTGTATTCCATGCCGATCGAGATGTTCCGGGTCAGCTTCTGCTCGATGCCGCCACCGCCGACATAGCCCCAGCGCTTGTTCGAGCCGGTGGCGGCGAAGGCGTTGGCGGTGTTGGTGGTGAAGAACAGGTTGTCGATCTTGGCATAGCCGGCGCCGCCGGTGGCGTAGAACAGCGTGTTGCGGGCGGCGAGACCGGCGCGGGCGCGGACCGAGCCTTCCCACTTCAGCTTGCGCGCCATCGTGTAGCTAGCAGGCGTGGTCGAGAAGGCGGCGACGCTGTCGGTGATGTCGGACTTGCCGAATTCGCCGACCAGGCCGACCACGAACGGGCCGCTCTGCACGTCGAAGCCTGCGCGGCCATAGTACGACCAGCCATCATCGTCGTTGCGGCAACCGTACGCCGGGACCGCGGTGCGGGCGGAGCCGTTGCAGAAGCCCGGCGAGAAGGCGTTGGCGCCGGTGATCGTGTTGACGCTGTCGCTGAAATTGCCGTCGCCGTTGCGATCGAACAGGATCGACGAGCCGACGTCGTTGCTCTGCACGTCATAGCCGCCGGCCGCGCCGATATAGACGCCCGAGAACGGCTTGCTGTCGGTGGTCATGTCCTGCGCGGCGGCCGGAACGGCGAAAATGCCCGCGGTCGCGAGACCGGCGAGCATCGTGAGCTTCGTGAAATGTGTCATGGTTCGTTCCCCAAACGAGAGGCCGCGGCGCCCTGAATGTGCGCCGCGACCCGGATTTTCCTGTTTTAGTTCGTGACGACGATCACGCGTTGGCGCCGCTCGTCCGCAGTGAATCGAGGCGGTTGTTGGTCCCGTTGGGGAAGAAGCCCCCGCCGATCCTTGCGGTGTTGGTCAGGTAGACGATGTTGTGCACCTGCGCGACCGAGCGGCTATAGGCCAGACCGTTGACGTCGGTGGGCACGATGTTCGAGATCGTCGGATCCGAACCGGTGATGCCCTGATCGATATCGCTCGCACCATCCAGGCTGTCGCGCGCATTGCTGATCTGGTTCGCAGCGGTGATGAGCGACGGCATCGGGTTCGGCGTCTGCAGCCCCTTGCGGTACAGGATCGTGCGGATCAGGCCCGCATGATAGGCCTCGGCGGCAAGGATGCCGGCGGCTGCCTCGAGATAGGTCTTGTTGGCGATCAGCGGTGCCGCGCCCTTGTAGGCCGAAACACCGACGTCCTCGAAGATGTACGCGCCGAGCAGGAAGCTGTTGTCGTCGGCATAGGGGTTGAACACACCCGTTGCACCGATGACGCCGGCCGCGCGGGCGGCCGAGGTGAAGGCACCCGGCGCGGCTGCCGTGCCGACCGAGATGTCGATCGCAGGCTGGGCGACGGCGGCGGTGCCGAGGGCCGAGCGCAGAAACGCGACGTGGGCGACTTCGTCGATCGCGATCTCGCGGGCATATTCGCGGACGACGGCATCCTGGAACGGTACCTGAGCGCCGCCGGTGACCGCACCCTGCGTACCGGTGCCGGTGAGCAGGCTGGCGTTGAGGCCGACGCCGAACGCCGCGACCGCGTAGAACTGCGCTTCGAGATATTCGAGGTTCAGTGCGACATTGAGCACGTCGGCATCGCTGAGCGTCGCGGCCGGCGTCGGTCCCGGCGTCGGGGTCGGTGCGAGATCGGCATCGTCGTTGCCGCAGGCCGCGAGCAGGCTCGCGCCACCGATGGCGAGGGCCGAGCCGCCGGCGAAGCGAAGGAAGCCGCGGCGTTCGTTGCGGCGGGCGGCAATCGCGTCGAATATCTCGAGCTTGGTATTGAGATCGGTCATTGGGTTAATCCCCTGAATAGCGAAGATGAGCGTTGGGCCGGACTGAAGCGATCAGGCTGCCGCAGTGCTCGTCTTGATGTTGCCGGCCATGCCGTTCGGGAAGAACCCGCCGGCCGATGCCGCACCGCTGTTGAGATAGACGATGTTGAGCACCTGACTCACCGAGCGGCTGTAGGCCACGCCGTTGCTGTCGAGCGGGACGATGTTCGACACGGTCACCGCGGCCTGCGTGGTGGCGAGGTTGATCGGCGTCGCGCTGTACGACGAGATGCCCTGGTCGAGATCGTTGGCGCCGAAGATCGTCGTGTTGGCGCCACCGCCGTCGAGGCTGTCGCGGGCCCGCGAGATGGCATCCGCGGACGTGCGGAGCGACGGCGTCGCGATGCCCTTGCCGTACAGAGTCGTGCGGACGATCGCGGCGTGATACGCCTCGACCGCGAGCAGGCCGGCTGCAGCCTCGAGAAACGTCTTGCTGGTCAGCAGCGGGGCGGCACCCTTGTACGCGGTCACGCCGACGTCTTCGAAGATGAACGCGCCGAGCAGGAACGCTTCGTCCGTTGCGTAGGGATCGAACGCGGTGCCGGCGGGGACGAGTCCTGCGGCCTGCGCTGCGGTCGAAAAGGCGCTGGTCGGCGAGACGCTGACGTCGATCACCGGCTGCGCGACGGCGGAGGTGCCGAGCGCGGCGCGCAGGAACTTGACGTGCGCGATCTCGTCCTGGGCGATCTCACGGGCATATTGCGCGACGATCGGATCGGTGAAATTGACCTGGCGGCCACCGCGGACGGCACCCTGCGTGCCGGTGCCGGACAACAGGCTGTTGTCGAGGCCGGTGCCGTAGGCGGCATAGGAGTAGAATTGCGCCTCGAGATATTCGAGGTTGAGCGCGAAGTTCAGGACGTCGGCGTCGGTGACGGCCTGGGCCGCCGCGGCGCTGGACATCGACAGCGCGGTCGCACCGGCCGCGGTGATCGCAGCGGCGCCGAGCGCATTCTTGAAAAAATCACGACGCTCGCTGCGCCGTTCCACTCGCGCATCGAGGGCTTCGATCAGGTGCACGCTCTCGGTCATATCAGGGTCCTCCCCTTGTTGTTGCAGACGTCGGAGTTATTGAAACAATCGAACAATCCGGACCGATGAGAGTAACACCCTGTCGCCAAGGCCCGACTCGTAACGCGCTCTATTGCGGGCAGAAATCTGCCGTCCAAATCGAGTAACGGACGCACCGGGGAAATGGACGCAGCATTAACGGTCACGCCGTGAAATAAATCTGGGCGGTGGTGTGGGGTGCGGTGGGGCTGCGGCGGGGTGGTCTTGCGGGGGCGCCATGGGGCGTGAGTCGCGGCGGTTTGGCGGGCGCTTTATGCCTGGCGTTGCTGAAGAGCCACTAGTGGATAGCGAGCTCTGCCCCCCTCCCCTTCAGGGGAGGGGACGGGGGTGGGGCGTTGCCACACGGACCGCGTTCGCGTGGAACTGCCCCACCCCAACCCCTCCCCTGAAGGGGAGGGGCTTTTGGGTTGGACCTTCTGGACGCCGCTTGGGCCGCCATGTGCAGGAATGCGTAGCGGTTCCCGCCCTCGCAATCCTCCCCCCTTTTGCGGGGGAGGATCGATAGGTCTTCGGTTTGGCTTCAGTTTGCCCGGTAAGAGATCGGGCCGGCCTCAGATCAGAAGGTGTAGGTCAGGCCGATCGCGCCGAGCCACTGGTCGGCGTCGCCGACGTCGGCGACGATCGGGCTGTCCTTGTACTTGCCGACCATGCGTCCGTAGAGCACGCCCGCGCCGACGCCGAGGCCGTGGCGGAGATCGCCCGACAGGCTCTGCACGACGAACAGCGAGGCGTTGACGCGACGGAAGCCGGCGTCGTTGACGTCGTAGGTCCGCAGCCCGCTGGCGAGCGAGCCGATCGGTGTCACCGCCGCATAGGTGCGGCCGAAGCCCTTGCCGGCATAGTCCGCGGCGAGGCCGAGCGAGACGAGCGTACGCACCGACAGCGGCGTGGTGTAGTTCACCTGCGGCGTGATGACATAGCTGTCGTACGTGCCCGACACGTCGTGGACATAGGCGACGCGTGCGGTGAGCGTGTCGTAGTCGCTGGTGATCACCCCGGTCCGGGCGATGCCGACATAGCCGCCGATCTCATAGGCCGTGTCGATCTTGCCGAGTGCGCGAACCTGGCGGTTGTCGATATCGCCGGTGCGATCGCGGCGCAGGCCGCCGATGACGCCGACTTCGTAATTGATGCCGACTTCGCCGGTGTTCGGGATCAGGTTGAAGTAGAGCTGCGTGCCACGCAGGAAGAAGTCATGGCCGCGCACCGTGCCGACGAAAGCACCGGCGGGGGTGAAGGAATTGCTGTCCGCGCCCTCGTAATCGGGCATCGATACGACGCCGAGCGCGACCGTGACGCGGTTGTTGTCTTTGGGATCGGTGATCGTCGGCGACGGGTTCGGATCGGTCTGCGCTAGCGCCGGCGTGGCGGTGGCGAGTACCGCGATTGCGGCAGACAGGAATAGGTTGAATGCGCGCAAGGACGTGCTCCGGACAAAAAGGTTCCACGGCGGAACGCGGTGAAACCGATTTCGGTCCGTTACGATCGGTCAGAAGATGTAACGCATTTTCACCTGTTGCATATCGGCATCACCAGCCAGCTTGAACTCGGCCGCGGAAAAATGCGGTGGCCCGAACCGGACGGCGGCATTGCGCGAGAAACCATAGCCCTCGCGCGGGATGCCGGCGATCGTATCGAGCTTCGAATTGTTGTTCTCGTCGTGAATGAGCGCGAGCGCATAGGCGCGCTGCGGCAGGCCGGGGAAACTGATCGCGTGGACGCTTGCCGGGATCGACCGGGTCAGCGCGTCGGCATCGTCGACACAGGCGGGAAAATTCTTCGGATCGGCGGTCAGGCAGACCCGGATCATGCCCTTGGACGAGCGGAGATTGTCGACTTCGACGTCGAGCCGCGTGACGGGTGCCGTCGCGGCCAGCATCATCCATAGCGCACCGATGCCGGCCGCGCCGCCCAGCCGCCGCGACATCGCGTTCCATGCGGTCCGGGTGACGGGGGGTGTCGCAGAGCCGATCCCAGGTTCGGAAGTGATGGCCATGTTTGCACCCGTATCGTTCATGATGTCGCCGATGGCGTCCGACCTTCATCGGCCGCGCGCCCCATTGCTCCTCGTCACATGAACCGCGGGAAAACCTGCCGCATCATATGATCGCCATGGCCCATACCCGTCGCATACGGCTTCACCAAATTGCGTGCGCCGACATGGATCGGAATTGCGAGGACCAGTAGCGGAAGTATCACAGCGGTCGGTGCTCGGATCGGGTGGCTGTGCGTCGGATGGGGGGTCGGGATCTGGGCCGAGATCGAGATCGGATCGGTGCTGGCCTTGCACGGTCCGGGAGATTCCGCCGGTGCGGCGATAGCCCCTATGCAGTGCGCGGAAACGTGATAGCCTCCCCGTTCAGAGCAGGATGACCTGCCGATCGGAGAGTGATGCATGGCAGACCAGAACGCACGCGGGGACCCGGGCCAGGATAGGGGCCAGAATACGGACCAGGATTCCGGCAAGGCCCACAAGGATCACAAGGGACTGATATACGCGATCACCGGCAGCATCCTGGCGCTGGGGATCATGATGATGGCGTTCTACGACCGGGCGGGCGATCCGATGCCGATCGCGTCGGTGCAGCAGCCGGTCGTCACCGCACAGCAATAACCGCGGGATTTGCGGGAGGCGCGGCGCGGTCGAAGATCAGGATCGGCGCGTCGCGGTAGATGCCGGTCGTGCGCAGTCGGTAGCCGAAGCGGTCCGCCAGCCGGATCGACGCGGCGTTGGCGGGATCGATGATGCAGGTCGTCGCGGGGATGCGCGCGTCGGTCCACGCCAGGATCGCGGCGAGGGCTTCGGAAGCATAGCCCTGGCCTTGCGCGGCCCCGGCGAGGGTCCAGCCGATCTCCGGGCTGAGGCCTGAGGCGGCGTCGATCGACGGCACGATCGCGCGGCGGGCTTCGATCAAGCCGAGTTCGCCGATCAGGCGGCCGGTGGCGTCGCGGGCGATCCAGCTGCCGTAACCGAACAGGGTCCATTGGCCGATCGAGCGGAGGAGGCGGATCCAGACGTCCTCACGCGACCGCGGCTGGCCGCCGATCATCGTGTAGACGCGGGGGTCGGTCCACATTTCGGCGCAGTCCTCGAGGTCGGCGGCGGTGTGGCCGGTCAGGGTCAGGCGGGCGGTGGTTAGCGTGGGGGCGGATGCGGGCTGGGGCATTCATACTGTCTAAGGCGGATTTGGATGAAGGGGTATGCGTTGCCGCGCATTCTCCCCTCCCTGGAAGGGAGGGGTCGGGGGTGGGTCGGCCCGATCGAGCCACGCGCGTTCGGATATGCGGAAACCGACCCACCCCCAGCCCCTCCCTTCCAGGGAGGGGGGCAAGGCTGGTTTCTCTCGTTATTCGCTATCGCTCGCCCCCCCTTTATCGCTCGTCCGCCATCGCTCTTATCCCGTCGCTCGCGCCCTTCCGCGCGTCGCTCCTTTCGCTGTGCGACGCGGCCCCGCTCCCAGCCTGCATCCCCTCGCGGCAATGCAGGTTGTCTTCGCGTCTGATTGCTTTGCAAAGGTTGTTTTCGTGCCCCCCGCTTTGCGCTAGTCGCAAGGCATGGCATCGACGATTTCCTGCGACGTCGCGATCGTTGGCGCGGGTTTGGCCGGCGGGATGATCGCGCTGGCGCTCAAGGCCAGGCATCCGACGCTCGACGTGCGGCTGATCGACTCCGCGCCGGTCGTCGGCGGCAATCACCTGTGGTCGTTCTTCGGCAGCGACGTGGCGCAGGCAGATCGCTGGATCGTCGCGCCGCTCGTGGTGCATGCGTGGCAGGGGTACGACGTCCGCTTTCCGGCGCACGGACGGACGATCGACGCGACCTATTATTCGATCGAGAGCGAGCGGCTGGACCGCGAGGTGCGCCGCGTCCTGCCGGGCCATGCGCTGATGCTGGGGCGGAAAGTGTCGGGCGCGAGTGCGACCGCGGTGGTGCTGGCGGATGGCGACCGGATCGAGGCCAAGGGCGTGATCGACGTGCGGGGCCCGGGCGATCTGTCGCTGCTCGATCTGGCGTGGCAGAAATTCGTCGGGCGCGAGCTGGTGCTGAGTGCGCCGCACGACAGCCCCGTGCCGACGGTCATGGACGCGACCGTGCCGCAGATCGACGGCTATCGCTTCGTCTATTGCCTGCCGCTGGCCCCCGACCGGATGTTCGTCGAGGACACCTATTACAGCGACACCCCCGATCTCGATGTCGAGGCACTGACGACGCGTATCCACGACTATGCGGATGCACGCGGCTGGCACGTGGCGCAGGCGGCGCGCCACGAAGCGGGTGTGCTGCCGGTCGCGATGGGGGGCGATTTCGAGGCGTATTGGCGGTCGGGCGGGGCGCATGTCGCGAAGGCGGGCATGCGCGCGGGGATGTTTCATCCGACCACCGGCTATTCGCTGCCCGATGCGGTGCGGACCGCGTCGATGCTGGCGGGGCTGAGCGATTTTTCGGGCGTAAAACTGCATGACGCGACGCATGCGATGGCGCGCGCGACGTGGAAAAGCCGTGGTTTCTACCGGATGCTCGACACGATGTTGTTTCGCGCCGCCGAGCCCGAGGAACGCTATCGCATCCTCGAACGCTTCTACCGCCTCTCACCATCGCTCATCGGCCGTTTCTACGCCGGACGCTCGACGCTTTCCGACAAGGCTCGCGTTCTGACCGGCAAGCCCCCCGTCCCCATCGTGCGCGCCGTCCGCGCCATCGCAGGCAGTATGTCATCATGAAGACCGCAATAGTCATCGGCGCAGGTTTCGGCGGGCTGGCGCTCGCGATCCGGCTGCAATCCGCCGGCGTGCAGACGACGATCGTCGAGAGCCGCGACAAGCCGGGTGGGCGTGGGTATTTCTGGGAGCGCGACGGCTTCACGTTCGATGCGGGGCCGACGGTCATCACCGATCCGGATTGCCTGCGCGAGCTGTGGGCGCTGTCGGGCCACGACATGAGCGATGACGTGACGCTCGATCCGGTGCTGCCGTTCTATCGGCTGAACTGGCCGGACGGGACGAATTTCGACTATACCAACGACGACGTCCAGATGCGCGCCGAGATCGAGAAGCTGCATCCCGGCGACTGGGCGGGGTACGAGAAGTTCCTGCAATATTCGGCCGGCGTGTTTCACGAGGGCTATGAGAAGCTCGGCCATGTCGCGTTCCTCGATTTCGGGTCGATGATCAAGGCGGCGCCGGCGCTGGCGAAATACCAGGCGTGGCGGTCGGTCTATTCGATCGTGTCGAGCTTCGTGAAGTCGGAGAAATTGCGCGAGGCGTTGAGCTTCCATACGCTGCTGGTCGGCGGCAATCCGATGACGACGAGCGCGATCTATGCGCTGATCCACAAGCTGGAGCGCGATGGCGGGGTGTGGTTCGCGCGTGGTGGTACCAACCGGCTGGTCGCGGCGCTGGTCACGCAGTTCGAGCGGCTGGGCGGCGTGTTGCGGCTCGACGATCCGGTGACGTCGATCGAGACTCTGGGCGACCGCGCGACGGGCGTGACTACCGCGAGCGGCTGGTCGGGTCAGGCGGATGCGGTGGCGGCGAACAGCGACATCATGCACACCTATCGCGACCTGCTGACGACGTCGCGCAGTGCGAAGCGCAAGACGGGGTCGCTGGAGCGGAAGAAATACTCGCCGTCGCTTTTCGTCGTGCATTTCGGGATCAAGGGCACCTGGCCGGGCATCCCGCACCACATGATCCTGTTCGGGCCGCGCTATAAGGGTCTGCTCGAGGACATTTACGACCATGGCGTGCTGAGCGAGGACTTCTCGCTGTACCTGCATCATCCGACCGTGACCGATCCTTCGCTGGCGCCGGAGGGGCATTCGACGTTCTACGCGTTGGCGCCGGTGCCGCATCTGGGCAAGTTCCCGGTCGATTGGGACGAGATCGCACCGATCCTGGAGAAGCGCATCCTCGACGAGATCGGGCGACGGTTGATCCCGGACATCCACGAGCGGATCGTGACGAAATTCTCGTACGCGCCGAAGGATTTCGCGCAGGACCTGAACGCGCATCTGGGGTCGGCGTTCTCGCTGGAGCCGGTGCTGACGCAGAGTGCGTATTTCCGGGTCCACAACCGCGACGAGCATATTCCCAACTTATACTTCGTGGGGGCCGGGACCCATCCTGGCGCTGGGATTCCTGGCGTTGTGGGAAGCGCGAAGGCTACGGCTCGGTTGATGTTGGAAGGCGAGAAGTAAGGTTTGTTCACGCGGAGGCGCGGAGACGCGGAGGTGTTGCGCTTGTCGCGTAGCGACTGTCCGCCAAATCGCGATGGAGGTTTGATGCCCGTTCCGGGCGGTTCTCCTCCGCGCTCTCTGCGCCTCTGCGCGAACAAAATCTTTTCTTGCAGCCGCCCGCCGCCATCCCCTAGCGGTGCGGGATGAAGAGACTTGCTGTGTATTGCGGGTCGGCGACGCCGGCTGATCCAACTTATATCGAGGGCGCGCGCGCGCTCGGGCGGACGCTGGCCGAGCGGGGGATTGGCCTCGTCTATGGCGGCGGGCGAACCGGGCTGATGGGCGCTATTGCGAATGGCGCACTCGAGGGCGGCGGCGAGGTTATTGGGGTTATTCCTCAGGCGCTGGTCGATGCGGAGGTTGCGCATCGCGGGTTGACCGAATTGCACGTGGTGCAGGGCATGCATCAGCGGAAGCAGATGTTTACCGATCTCTCCGATGGGTTCGTGACGATTCCGGGTGGCACGGGCACGATGGACGAGCTGTGGGAGGCGCTGAGCTGGGCGCAGCTTGGGTATCACGCCGATCCGGTCGGGTTGCTGAATACCGCGGGCTATTATGACCATCTGATCGCGTTCTGGGACAAGATGGGCGAGGTCGGGTTTCTGCGGCCGCAGCACCGTGACCTGCTGATCGTGGCGGATACGCTGGATGTGCTGCTCGACCGGATGGGGCGCCATGTCCCGACGCAGCCGATCGTGCGGATGAACGCGTCGGATTTGTGAGGGTTTTTGGACTGCACGCCGAACCCCACTCCACCCCGGCGGAGGCCGGGGCCCAATTGGGGAACGTGGGTTGGTGAGCGTTGCGCGTCGTTACGTCGACCTTCCCAATTGGGCCCCGGCCTTCGCCGGGGTGGTGGCCATAGCGGTGCAGCCTGCGATGGTGGTGAGAGTGCGAGAATGAGTGAGCCCCTCCCCTCGCGTGCGGCGACCGTTGCGGCGGCGCATGAGTCTATCTCGCGCGGGTCGAAGAGTTTCGCGGCCGCCAGCCTGTTGTTCGACAAGCCGACGCGCGAGCGGGCGTGGCTGTTGTACGCGTGGTGTCGGCGGTGCGACGATATCGCCGACGGGCAGGATCATGGGCACGGGATGACGGTGGTCGAGGACGCCCCTGCCCGGCTCGTCGCGCTGTCGGCGATGACCGAACAAGCGCTCGCCGGCGACTACGTCGGCGAGCCGGCGTTCGATGCGTTGCGGATCGTCGCTGCCGAGACCGGCATGCCGAAGCGGTTCGCGCGGGATTTGGTCGAGGGCTTTGCGCTGGATGCGCGCGAGTGGCGGCCGCGGTCGGAGAACGACCTCTACAAATATTGCTACCATGTCGCGGGCGTCGTCGGGTGCATGATGGCCGTGGCCATGGGCGTCGATCCCGAAGACGAGGATACACTCGACCGTGCGTGCGATTTGGGGATGGCCTTCCAGCTCGCCAACATCGCGCGCGACGTCGAGGAGGATGACCGGGTCGGGCGGTGCTACCTGCCCGAGGAATGGCTGGTCGAGATGGACTTTCCGCCGGGCCAGCACATGAAGCCGCCGTTCCGATCACGGCTGGCGGTGTTGACCAAGCGGATGGCGGAGCGTGCCGCTGCGTTCGAGGCGAGCGCGCGCGAGGGAACGCCGGCGTTGTCGTTCCGCTCGGCTTGGGCGGTGCTGTCGGCGGCGGGGATATACGGCGCGATCGGGCGTACGGTCGCGGCTCGGGGTGAGCATGCTTGGGATCACCGGGTGACCACGTCGGGCATGCAGAAGCTGGGGTTTATCGCGAAGGCTGCGCGGGAGGCGGCTCGGCGGGAGACGCTGTATCCGCGGACGGTGAGGGATGCGCGGTTGTGGACGCGACCTAAGGTATGATGCTCGCCGGCCTCAACTACTCCGAACGTGTTCCGGGGTAGACCCTTCCAGGCAGTCTCACGCATCGAGCTCGGCGACGGGTGGATGCCGGAACAAGCCCGGCATGACGAAAATACTGGTCAGCCCTGCGACTTGGCCTTGCCGGTCTTCGCCATGAGCTGACCGCTGGCGCGGCAGTTCGCACCGATCATCGGGTAGGGAACGTCGGTATTCTGCGCCAACTGATTGGGAAGTGCCGCGCGGCACTGCGCCATCGTCTCGTAGCGCGCCGGGATGACGCGTGCCTCGGTGCAGTTCACATTGCCGTCGCTGCAGCCCATGATGGCCATGACGTAGAACAGCGGTTCCATTTCATTCTCCAGCGGGTCGCGGTGGCGATCCTAGTGGCCATCGTCGGACACGGTGATAAAAGCGACGAACTGGCAGGAATGTTCCGCCAAACGCTTTCGTCGGGGCTTGACCGCGCCTACATCGCGTCGATCCATGCCCCCTGATACCTACACCTCCACCCGCGCGGACCAGCCGTTGCTGCCGACGCTCCGCCGTTTCCTGCCGTTCCTGTGGCCGGCGGGGCAGCCCAAGCTGAAGGCGCGGATCGTCGTCGCGATGCTGCTCGTGATCGCGTCGAAGCTGATCCAGGTGTTCGGCGCCGCGTTCACGCTCAAATACGCGGTCGACCGGATGGCGGGGAACGATCGCGGGGCGCTGACGCTGGTCGTGCTGCTGGTGGTCGGGTATGCGGCGTCGCGGTTCGGGACGACGCTGTTCGACAATCTGCGCAACGCGGTGTTCGAGCGCGTCGGACAGGATGCGTCGCGGCGGCTGTCGGCGCAGGTGTTTCGTCATCTTCATGCGCTGAGCCTCGATTTTCACCTGTCGCGGCGGACGGGTGCGGTCACCAAGGTGGTCGAGCGCGGCACCAAGAGCATCGACACGATGCTGTATTTCCTGCTGTTCAACATCGCGCCCACCGTGTTCGAACTGGTGCTGGTGCTCGGGCTGTTCTGGACCAAGTTCGGCTGGCCGCTGGTCGTCGCTACCGTCGTGATGGTGGTCGGTTATATCGCGTTCACGCGGATGGTGACCGACTGGCGCAACGCCTTGCGGGCGCAGATGAACGACCTCGACACCGGGGCGGTCGCGCATGCGGTGGATTCGCTGCTGAACTTCGAGACGGTCAAGTATTTCGGTGCGGAGGAGCGCGAGGCGAAGCGCTACGACCGGGCGATCACCGCCTATTCGGAAGCCGCCGTGAAGAGCGAAAACTCGCTGGCGTGGCTCAATCTCGGGCAGGCGCTGATCACCAACCTGATGCTGGCGGGCGGCATGGGCTTCGTGGTGTGGCGGTGGAGCCGGGGCGAAGCTTCGGCGGGCGACGTGGTGTTCGTGTCGACGCTGTTGGCGCAGCTGTTCCGACCGCTCGACCTGCTGGGGATGGTGTACCGCACGATCCGGCAAGGTGCGCTCGACATGGCGGCGATGTTCGACCTGATCGATACGCCGGCGACCGTGGTGGACGCGCCGGGTGCGCCTGTGCTGGCGGTGAGAGCCGGGCATGTGCGGTTCGAGGGGGTGTCGTTCGGATATGATGTCGGGCGGCCGATTTTGCGCGATCTGGAGCTGGACGTGCCGGCGGGATCGACGCTGGCGGTGGTCGGGCCTTCGGGTGCGGGGAAATCGACGCTCGCGCGGTTGCTGTACCGGTTCTACGACCTGACGGGTGGGCGGATTACCGTCGACGGGCAGGATATTGCGGAGGTTCGGCAGGCGTCGCTGCGGGCCGCGATCGGGATTGTGCCGCAGGACACGGTGCTGTTCAACGACACGATCGGGTATAATATCGCGTACGGTCGCGAGGGGGCGGAGATGCCTGAGGTCGAAGCAGCGGCGAAGGGTGCGGCGATTGCCGGGTTCATCGAGCGCCAGTCGCTCGGGTACGCCACGCGGGTCGGCGAGCGTGGGCTGAAGCTGTCGGGCGGCGAGAAACAGCGCGTGGCGATCGCGCGGACGCTGCTGAAGAACCCGCCGATCCTGATTTTGGACGAGGCGACGTCGGCGCTGGATAGCCGGACCGAGTCGGAGATCCTCGATACGCTGGAGGCGATCGAGCGTGGGCGCACGACGATCGTGATCGCGCACCGGCTGTCCACGGTCGTGCATGCGGACCAGATCGTCGTGCTGGAGGCGGGGCGGATCGTCGAGAAGGGCACGCATGCGGACCTGTTGCGGCAGGGCGGCGTGTATGCGGAGATGTGGAACCGGCAGGCGCAGGAGCGCGCTGGGGATGATGCGGGTGCGTTGGCGGCGGAGTAGGTTGGGCTTCTGCCGCTTGGTGGAACCGTGAACCCTCGCCAGACCACACGCCGTCACCCCGGACCTGTTCCGGGGTCCACCGTTCCGCAAACTCTCACGTTTTGCTTTTGGGGACGGGTGGATGCCGGAACGAGCCCGGCATGACGGGGGAGTGGTGGCGAGTTCACGACCACGCTCGACTGGGTGAACCACCCCGGCGTAGGCCGGGGCCCAACTGGAAAGGTGGTAATAACGACGCGCCCCCATCCGTTAGCAACGTTCCCCAATTGGACCCCGGCCTGCGCCGGGGTGGTTGGTGTTTGGGTGATGGATGGAGCCCGAGGCGATAGCTTAGCGGTATGCGCCGCCCTTCCAGTTCCCTCGCGAATGCGGGGGTCCAGGAATCACAAGCGATGGCATGCTTGGTCCTGGGCCCCCGCTTTCGCGGGGGAACGGAAGAGCGAGACCGACGGCGCCCCTACGCCGGGATCGACGGGTCCAGTTCGCGCAACCGCGCCTCGATTGCGGCTGAGTATTGATAGATGTGCGTCAGGTCGGACAGCAGGTGCCGCGTCTCGTCCTTGCCGGCGAACATGCCGAGATACTTGGTCGTGATCCCGTTGAAATGCATCCGCGCGACCGTCTTGCGGTTGTTGTCGTCGAGCAGGATCGCGCAATACGACTCGCGTCGCGGACGATCACGGAGTTTGGGTCGATCAGGCTATCCGCACGTCAGCCGAACCTGTTTCGCCGGCTCGTCGAAGACGATGGTAGAGCAGCGGTCGAGCAGGTCTGCGCCCAGCGTCAGGCGGTCGCGCTTGGGGTCGCGTTTGCCCTTGGCGGTGACGACGATCTCGTCCGGATCGGGTGGCGCGGCGTCGGCTTCGGGGATCGCGGCGGCGCTGCCGACGTCGCTGGTGCGGACGCCGAGCGTCGATAGCGTCAACGGTCCGACCGCGAGCGGCTTGGCAAGCGTCATTGTGCGCACCGGGCGCGCGATACCGAAGGCGATCTCGACCGGCTCGGCACCGCCGGTGAGCGTGCCACCCTGCGCTGCGGCGATCAGCGATGCGGCGTTGGCGGTGACCGTGGTGCGCGGGTGATAGGGGTCGAAGCGGACGCGGACGGGCTGGCCGCCGATCATGATCTGCGCGAACTCGCCCGACAGCCGCCCGAACAGGCCGCCGCCATCGACCATCGGCAGCGCGATGGTCCGTTCGCCTGCGCGTGGCGCGTTGAGGGCGATGCGCACGACGGGTTCGGGGAGCGATCCCGGCCCGATGCTGCCATCGCCGACGGTTGCATAGGCACGGCCGATCCAGCGACCGTCGGCAGACCCCTTTTTGGGGCTGGGAAAGCCGATCCGGCGTTTCACGCGGGTGGCGTCGAACGTCATCGGCCGCACGGTCGTGGCCTGCATCGCGCCCTGCCCGCCCACCGAATAGCCGAGCTCCATCATGCCGCCTTTCAACCCGAGCCGGTCGGCGCCGGCGGTGGTCATCAGGACGAGCCCGGGTGCGCCGGGATCGACGCGCAACGTGACCGGCGTGCCGTCGATCGTCGCGGCGATCATGCCGCCGACCGGTACGTCGCGAACCGGCGCTTCCTTGTCCGCAGCAGAAGCCGGACTTCCGATAGAGAGTAGCACGACCGAGACGAATGCCGCGACAACTCCGCGTAGAACGCCGCGCAAAACAGAGCCTGTCATGCCATCCCCCCCGAACCGACGCGAAAGATGTCGCACATCGTGCCGTGGTCGCAACGATTTTCCGGGCGGGAATGAATGTATGCGCGCTCTCGACGGGGCGGCATGCCGCGCCTAGATCGCATGGCAATGGCACTCGACCCCCTTCCCGATCTCCAGCGCATCTTTGGCTTTCCTGATTTTCGCGGCGTGCAGCGCGATGTCGTCGATCGGGTGCTCGCGGGACGGCGGACGCTGGCGGTGATGCCGACGGGGGCGGGCAAGTCGTTGTGTTACCAGTTGCCGGCGACGATGCTGGAGGGGACGTGCGTGGTCGTGTCGCCGCTGATCGCGTTGATGCACGACCAGTTGCGGGCCGCCACCGCGGTCGGGATCAAGGCTGCGACGCTGACGTCGGTCGATACCAATCGCGAGGAGACGATCGCCCGGTTCCGGGCGGGCGATCTGGACCTGCTGTACGTCGCCCCTGAGCGGGCTTCGAACGAGAGTTTTCGGAACCTGCTCGGCCAGGCGCGGATCAGCCTGTTCGCGATCGACGAGGCGCATTGCGTCAGTGAGTGGGGGCATGATTTCCGGCCGGACTATCGGTTGCTGCGGCCGTTGCTTGACAGCTTTCCGGATGTGCCGCGGCTGGCGCTTACCGCGACTGCGGACGCGCATACGCGGGCGGACATTCTGGAGCAGCTGGGAATCTCGCAAGAGGGGCTGATCGTGTCGGGGTTCGACCGGCCGAACATCCGCTATGCGATTTCGGGGCGCGACAACGTCAACCGGCAGATCGCGGACATCCTGGAGAAGATTCCGGGGCCGGGGATCGTCTATGCGCAGACGCGGGCGGCGACCGAGAAGCTGGCCGAGGCGCTGGGGCGGAGCGGGCGGCCGACGCGGGCGTATCATGCGGGGCTCGATCCGCAGGTGCGCGCGAAGAACCAGGCGGATTTCGTCGCGAGCGAGGACATGGTGATCTGCGCGACGGTTGCGTTCGGGATGGGGATCGACAAGCCCGACGTGCGGTTCGTGTGCCATGCCGGGCTGCCGAAATCGATCGAGGCCTATTACCAGGAGACGGGACGCGCGGGGCGTGACGGCGACCCGGCGATCGCGCATCTGTTCTGGGGTGCGGAGGATTTCGCGCGCGCTCGGCAGCGGATCGGCGAGGTCGAGCCCGAGCGGCAGGCGGGCGAGCGGCAGCGGCTGACCGCGATGGGCGGGCTGGTCGAGACGGCGGGATGTCGTCGGCGGATCCTGCTCAAGCATTTCGGCGAGGAGCGGCTGGAGGATTGCGGGAATTGCGACAATTGCCTTGGTAACGTCGATGCTGTCGACGCGACCGAGACGGCGCGGAAATTCCTGTCGGCGGTGTTCCGGACCGGGCAGATGTACGGTGTGGGGTATATCGAGGGCATCCTGACGGGGGTTTCGTCGGAGCGGAGCCTGATGAACGGGCATGAGGCGTTGTCGGTGTACGGGATCGTCGAGGGCGACGAGGTTGCGTTGCTCAAACCCGTGTCGCGCGCGCTGATGCTAAAGGATGCGTTGCGCACCAATCCGCATGGGGGGCTGGAGTTCGGGCCGGCGGCGAAGGCCATCCTCAAGGGCGAGGCGGCGGTGTCGATCGTCGTGCCGCCCAAGCGCGAGCGGCGGCGCAAGGGTGCGGTCGGCGCTGTGCCGAACCCTGTGGACGATCCGTTGTTCGAGGCTCTGCGTGTGCGGCGGCGCGATCTGGCGAAGGAGGCGGGCGTTCCGCCGTATGTGATTTTCCACGATTCGGTGCTGCGTGACATCGCCCGGCAGCGGCCTGCGTCGCGGGCCGAACTCAGCCTGCTTTCAGGCATTGGCGCGCGGAAACTCGACGCCTATGGGGATGCCTTCCTCCAGGTGATCCGCGAGTCCGCATGATACGGCACATCAACGAAAGTATTTCGGTCGCGCCGCAGATTGCGGTCGAGCATGTCGCGGAGATCGCGGCGGCGGGGTTCAAGACGATCGTCAACAACCGGCCGGACGACGAGGATGCGGGGCAACCCTCCGGTGACGCTATTCGTGCGGCGGCGGAGGCGGCCGGGCTGAAGTACGTTGCGATTCCGGTGACGCATGCGGGGTTCTCGCATCCGCAGATCGACGCGATGACGCAGGCTTTGGTCGATGCGGACGGGCCGGTGCTGGCGTATTGCCGGTCGGGGACGCGGAGCTGTAATTTGTGGGCGCTGGCGGCGGCTAAGGCGGGGCGGAACCCGAACCTGCTTTTGGCGCAGGCCGAGGACGCTGGGTATGACCTGCGCGGCATACGCCCGATGCTGGACGCGCTCGCAGGGCCGCGATGACGCCTGCGATCGTCGGCGGTGTCGTGGCCGTCGTTGTGGTGCTGCTTGGCGGCCTGGGCTGGGTCGTCGTGCGGATGCGGCGGGTCGTGAAGATCGACACTCCGGAAGAGGCGGCGGACGCGGCGCAGGCGCAGCTTGCCGGGTTTGCGGTGGCGGGGGCTGTTGTGGGTGCGGATGGCCAGGGGGCGCTGGCGATCGCCGATGATGGGCGCGTCGCGGCGGTGAAGCGGATCGGGAAGCGGTTGGCGGTGCGCGAGGTCTCGTGGCGGACGGTGCGCGCTACGCATGAGGGTATCCTGGTGGAGACCGGGGACCGGGCGCTGGGAGCGGTTATGCTGGCGAAGGTCGACGTGCTGGATATCCGGCGGTTGGCGCCGAAGGGCGTTCGGGTTTAGCGGCGCGCTTTCGCTGGGATCGCGGCTTACGCGTCCCCGGCCCCTCTCTCGCGCCCCCTTCCGTTCGTCCTGAATAGCTGCTGAGCTTTGTCGAAGCGGCGTGTCGGAGGAGGGACTGTGCTTCAATACGCGCCTTCGATACGCTCCTGACGGAGCTACTCGGCGCGAACGGGTTGGGGGTGTTTGCGCTGGTCGTATCGGGGCTCCACACCACCCCGGCGAAGGCCGGGGCCCAATTGGCGAGGTTGCAGTAACGAAGGACCGCCCGTCGTCATCGACGTCCCCCAATTGGGCCCCGGCCTTCGCCGGGGTGGTGCTGGCGCATAGGACTTGAGTGTAAACCGATGCGGGGAGACGGCACTCTTCTGCTCCCCTTCCGCTTGCGGGAGGGGTCGGGGGAGGGGTTAGCCCCATGGGCCGGACGCCAGTACGTACGTCGGCCCCTCCCCTGCCCCCTCCCGCAAGCGGGAGGGGGATTTAACCCGTGTCGCTTTGCTTGGTCCTGGGCTCCCGCCTTCGCGGGAGAACATCGTAGGTGTGGCCCCCTGCCCCCTTAAACTCGATCGAAGTACCACTTCGATCGATACCAAAAAAAATGGCCCGGTGTGTTGCCACACCGAGCCAAGGTTGTCCGCAGGAGGAACGTCGTGGGTGCGGGCTCGTGCGGCCCGCTACCGAACTAGTCGTAGGCGCGTTCGCCGTGCTCGCCGAGATCGAGGCCTTCGCGCTCGACCTCTTCGGAGACCCGCAGGCCGGTCAGCGCCTTGGCGATGAAGATCGCGATGACGGTGCCGATCGCCGCCCAGACGATCGTGGTGGCAACTGCTGCGACCTGGACGAAGAGCTGGTGGCCCATGTCGAAATCGGGCTTGCCGGGGCCGCCGAACGCGGGGGCGTAGACGATGCCGGTGCCGATCGCGCCGATCATGCCGCCGACGCCGTGGATCCCGAACGCGTCGAGCGCATCGTCATAGCCGAGCTTCGGCTTCAGGAACGTCACCGCGTAATAGCAGACCACCGACGCGACCGCGCCGAGGATGATCGCACCGAACGGGCCGGAGTTGCCGGCTGCAGGCGTGACCGCGACGAGACCGGCGATGATGCCCGAGCAGAAGCCGAGCGCCGAACCCTTGTGGCCGTTGACGCGCTCGACCAGCATCCAGGCGAGGCCCGCCGAGGCGGTGGCGACGAAGGTGTTGAGCATTGCGAGCCCGGCCGAGCCGTTGGCCTCGAGTGCCGAGCCGGCGTTGAAGCCGAACCAGCCTACCCACAGCAACCCGGTGCCGATGCCGGTCATCGTCAGCGAGTGCGGCGCCATGCGATCGGTCGGATAGCCGAGCCGCTTGCCGAGGATCAGCGCAGCCACCAGCGCCGAGACACCGGCGTTGATGTGGACGACAGTGCCGCCGGCGAAATCGAGCGCGCCCATCTTGAAGAACTTGCCGCCCGATGCCCACACCATGTGCGCGATCGGGAAATAGACGATCGTCAGCCACACCGCGGCGAAGACCATGACCGCCGAGAACTTCATCCGCTCGACGACCGAGCCGAGCACGAGCGCGACGGTGATCGCCGCGAACGTCATCTGGAAGCAGATGAAGACATATTCGGGGATCGCGACGCCGGCGGTGAAGGTGGCTGCGGTGGAATCCGGCGTGATGCCGCGGAGCAGCGCCTTGCCGAAGCCCGAGATATACTCGCCGCCGCCGTCGCCGAACGCCATCGTGTAGCCGTACATCACCCACAGCAGCATCGCGAGACACGCGACCGCGCCGATCTGCGTCATCGTCGACAGCATGTTCTTGGCGCGGGTGAGGCCGCCGTAGAACAGCGCGAGGCCGGGGACGATCATCATCAACACCAGCAGCGTCGACGTCATCATCCAGGCGGTGTCGCCCTTGTTCACGGTCGCCACCACGGGTGCGACGACCGGGGCTACGGGTGCCGCGACGTCCTGAGCCCAGGCGGGTGCGGCGGCGATCATCGCCGCGCCGAACCCCAGAACCGCCGAGGCGGCTGTCTTCATGTCATGCTTCATCTCGTCCCCCCTCAAGTCGTTCATCTTCACAGGGCAGAATCATCGGTCTCGCCGGTGCGGATGCGTACCGCCTGGCCGACGTCGAGCACGAAGATCTTGCCGTCGCCGATCGCGCCGGTGTTCGCCGATGCCTGGATCGCCTCGACCACACGGTCGGACAGGCTGGCGGCGCAAACCACCTCGATCTTGATCTTCGGCACCATGTTGGTGCTGTACTCGGCCCCGCGATAGATCTCGGTCTGACCCTTCTGACGGCCGAACCCCTTGACCTCGGTGACCGTCATGCCCGCCACGCCGATCGTGGTGAGCGCTTCGCGCACCTCGTCGAGCTTGAACGGCTTGATGATGGCAATGACGAGTTTCATCGCGCCCCTTCCCCTTGTTACGGGAGGTGCATCGCAATGTGCGTGCCAGTTGGGGTGTGGAGGGGGTGAGGTGTGCTTGCGGGGCGGGCAGCGGGGGGTTTGGGGTTAAAACTTGTGCAGTGCGGTGGAGGTGCCTGTTTTATGGGCAGCCCATCCCACCTGCGGTTCTCCCGCGAAGGCGGGAGCCCAGGGTTACGAGCGGTGGCGTTGTGGTCCTGGGCCCCCGCTTTCGCGGGGGAACGGTTAGTGAGCGTCCGGCGCGGCGAACTCAGTGCCGGAAGTGGCGCATGCCGGTGAAGACCATGGCGAGGCCGGCTTCGTCCGCCGCGGCGATGACGTCGGCGTCGCGGATCGAGCCGCCGGGCTGGATCACCGCCGTCGCGCCCGCTTCCACTGCCGCCAGCAGGCCGTCGGCGAACGGGAAGAACGCATCCGACGCGACGGCCGAGCCGATCGTACGCGGGGTGGACCAGCCGGCCTTTTCGGCGGCGTCCTTCGCCTTCCACGCGGCGATGCGCGCGGATTCGAGGCGGTTCATCTGGCCGGCGCCGATGCCCGCGGTGCTGCCGTCCTTGGCGTAGACGATCGCGTTGGACTTGGTGTGCTTGGCGACGGTCCAGGCGAAGCGGCAGTCGATCAGTTCCTGCTCGGTGGGTTGGCGCTTGGTGACCACCTTCAACTCGCCGGGGGTGCCGTTGTCGCGGCCCTGGACGAGCCAGCCGCCGGCGATCGACTTGGCCGTCAAACCCGCGCGGGCGGGATCGGGGAGGTCGCCGGTGAGGAGCAGGCGGAGGTTCTTCTTGGCCGCGAACAGCGCGATCGCCTCCTCGTCGGCATCGGGGGCGACGACGACTTCGGTGAAAATGCCGGTGATTGCGCGCGCGGTCTCGGCGTCGAGCGTGCGGTTGACGGCGATGATGCCGCCGAATGCGGAGACCGTATCGCAGGCGAACGCTGCGGCATAGGCGTCGGCGAGCGTGGCGCCGGTGGCGACGCCGCAGGGGTTGGCGTGCTTGACGATCACGACCGAGGGGGCGGCGTCGCGGAATTCGGCGATCAGCTCGAGCGCGGCGTCGGCGTCGTTGAGGTTGTTGTAGCTGAGCGCCTTGCCCTGGAGCTGGCGGGCTTGGCCGATGCCGCGGACCGAGCCTGTCGCCGTGTAGAAGGCGGCGGACTGGTGCGGGTTCTCGCCGTAGCGCAGCGTGTCGCCGCGCTTGAGCGTGATCGGCAGCGTGGCGGGGAATTCCTCGGCCTGATCGACCGTGCCGAACCAGGTCGCGATCGCCGAATCATAGGCTGCGGTGGTGGCGAAGGCTTTCGCGGCGAGTTTCTTGCGGTCTTCGAGCGTCGTGGTGCCGCCCGAGACGAGCGCATAGTCGGCGGGGTCGGTGACGATCGCGACATAGGCGTGGTTCTTGGCGGCCGAGCGCACCATGCTGGGGCCGCCGATGTCGATGTTCTCGATCACGGTGTCGCGGTCGGCACCCTTCGCGACGGTCGCTTCGAACGGGTAGAGGTTGACGATGACGAGGTCGATCGCGCCGATCTTGTGCTCGGCCATCGAGGCGGCGTGGCCGGAATCGTCGCGGACCGCGAGCAGGCCGCCGTGGACCATCGGGTGGAGCGTCTTGACGCGGCCGTCCATCATTTCGGGGAAGCCGGTGAGTTCTGACACATCGCGGACTTCCAGGCCGGCGGCGCGGAGCGCGGTGGCGGTGCCGCCGGTGGAGACGAGTTCTACGCCGTGGCTCGCGAGCGCCTTGCCGAGATCGACGATCCCGGTCTTGTCGGAGACGGACAGGAGCGCGCGCTTGATCGGGATGCTGGTCATGAGGATCTTTCGTCGGGAGTCGCCGTGCGGCGGTGCCTTAGCGTTGGTTAGGGCTTGGGAACAGGCTCCTTTGCTCTGTCCCGCCACTCAACAAAGGTAGCACCTCCCCGGCGGAGGCCGGGGTCCAAGTGGAAAGGCGGCAATAACGGAGTGCTGTCCCCGGTTAGCGACGTTTCCCAATTGGGCCCCGGCCTTCGCCGGGGTGGCGCGTTAATCTCGATGATATGGCTGTCAGGCCTTCTTCAGCGCCCAGCTTACGCTTGCGCCACCGGCCGCAGCTTCGCCGGTAATCATCAGCTGCTGTGTCGCGACCGGGCGGCCGTCGGCGTCGATCCAGACGCTGTCCTCAACCACCAGCGCGCCGCCGCGGCAGCGGAATTGCCAGAGCGCGCCGCCGGGGAGGCGGAGGATCGCGCCGAGGCCGTCCGCCGTGGGGGAAACCTGGACGCCTTCGCCGAGGTGGAAGCGGATTGCGAACAACGACAACCCGACGCGGCGCTTGCGGCCTTGCGGCAGCAGCGCGTCCTCGCCGCGGAGTTCGCGGCCGTCGCCGGTCAGCATCAGCTGGCGGCGGTGGAGGAAGCCCCAGCGACGGACATAGCCGTCGTGGCTCGCCTCGATCCGGCTGGCGGCGTCAGATTCCTGGCGGCTGAGCTCGACTTCGCCGACGCCTTTGCCGAGCGTGCCGTCGGCGAGGATCGCGGTCGAATTGCTGTCGGCGATCGTCAGCGTGGAGTGGGCAGCAGTGGAGCGCAGGCCTTCGACCATCGCGGGCGGAAGTTGGGCGATGCCGGCGCGGGCGCCGCCGCAATTGACGACGAGGCGCGCGGGGCCATCGGAGAACTCGAAGGCGAGCGTCGAGGCGCAGCCGCCTTCGACGAGGCGCGCGATCGGCGGGGGGGCGGCATCGACGATCAGGACAGCGGTGCCGGCGGCGAGGCGTTGATAGCCCCAGTCGCGGGCCTGGCGGAGCGGACGGGTGCGCACGCCGCTGGCTTCGATGACCGCGGCGACCTGCGTTTCGGTGGCAGGACCGCCGCCCTGCCAGCTCGACAGCCCGCGATCGGCGTGTGCGACGCCGAGCAGGGCTGCGACCATTCGGGTGAGCGTGACCGCGACCGTTTCCGGCAACTCGGCACCCCGCGCGACATAGCTTTCCTGAAGCAACGTCAGCAGCTGGATCGAATCGAGCAGCATTGCCGGGCTGCGCGAGACCGAGCCGCCATCGTCGAACAGGCCGGTGCCGAGCGCACGGAACAGGCCGGCCTCGCCGAACGCCTGACGTGGCTCGCCGCCGGGGATGAGGAGGCCGGCGGCGATCATGCCGCACCACGCGGCGATGCGCGGCGCGCCGGCCGGGGCCTTGTCGGCGTTGCGATCGAGGTGCAGCGCGCCTTTAGCGAGCGCGTTCAACACCTTCGAGCGATAGATCTGATCCGACGACGACAGGATCAGCGGGGCGTGCGCGGTCCAGGCGAGGATGCGGCGGCCCCACATGTCCGGGCGCCACGCGATCCCGCCGGGCTTGTCCGCATGCGCGGTGAGCCAGAGGCCCATGAGATATTCGGCGATCGGTGCGCCGCGCGAACGGGTCGCGACGGTCGACAGGTCGCGCAGCCAGGCGAAACTGTGGAGATATTCGGCGAAGGGTTTGGGGAGCGGCTTGGCGAGATCGAGCGTCTCGATATCGCGCGCTTCGCCGCGGAACGAGAGCACACCCTCCAGCAGCATCGTGCCGCGCGCAATGTCGCCGAGGATGGGGTCGTCGGGGACCGCGATCAGCTTCAGCGGGTAGCGGCCCTTGAGGCGCAGCGTGTGGAGCGGCGTGCGCCAGGTCAGCCGGTGGAAGCGCTCGGCCAGGCGATCGGCGAGCGACAGCCCCGTGTCGCCGCCGAGACGGATCAGGCGGCGACCTTCGTCGATCCCGTCGGGGGCGGGATCGGTCACGGGATCGCCTGTCAGATTCGGGGTGTCGTTCACCCCCGCAACGCGGCGATGTTGGCGGCGTAATGATCGGGGCCGCCGCGGAAGACCGAGGTGCCCGCGACCAGCGCGTCGGCGCCGGCCTCTATGCAGCGTTTCGCCCATTCCGCGTCGACGCCGCCATCGACTTCGAGGTCGATCGCGCGGCCGCTCTTTTCGATCATCGTGCGGATCGCGGTGATCTTCTTGAGCTGGCTGGGGATGAAGCTCTGGCCGCCGAAGCCCGGGTTGACGCTCATCACCAGCACGAGGTCGACCATGTCGATGAGGTAGTCGAGCATCTTGGCGGGGGTGCCGGGGCAGATGACGATTCCGGCGCGCTTGCCGAGGCCCTTGATGTGCTGGAGCGAGCGATGGATGTGCGGGCCGGCCTCGTAATGCACGGTGATGCAGTCGGCGCCGGCCTCCGCGAACGCATCGAGATACGCGTCGACGGGGGAGATCATGAGGTGGACGTCGAACGGCTTGGTGGTCACGCCGCGGACCGACTTCATGACGGCGGGACCGAACGAGATGTTGGGGACGAAATGGCCGTCCATCACGTCGATGTGGATCCAGTCGGCGCCGGCGGCGTCAATGGCGCGGACTTCGTCGCCGAGTTTCGAGAAATCGGCGGAGAGGATCGAGGGGGCGATGCGGACGGGTTGCATGAGATTGTCCTAGCGCGGGATTCCGTTGATGCGAAGGGTTTGGTTTTTACTCCTCCCTGGAAGGGAGAGGTTGGGGGTGGGTCGGGTTCCGCGTGTTCGAACCGTTGCGGCTCGAGCTGGCCTACCCACCCCCGGCCCCTCCCTTCCAGGGAGGGGAGAAGCAGACGGTCAGCTGCGCTTCAGGCGGGTGATGAAGAAGCCGTCGCAGCCGCCTTGGTCGGCCAGCATGCCGGGGAGCGTGCGGATCGTGCCGGTTTCCGTGGGGGTGATGCCGGCGGGGAGTTCGGACTGGTCGACCGGGGCGATCGTGTAATCGCTGCGGGCGGACAGGAATGCGTCGAGCTGCGCTTCGCCTTCCGATGGTTCTAGCGAGCAGGTGGCGTAGACGAGCGTGCCGCCGGGCTTCACCCAATCCGCGGCGCGGGCGAAGATACGGGCCTGCAACGCCGCGGTTTCGGCGATGATTGAGGGGCGGACGCGGTGGAGGACGTCGGGGTGGCGGCGGAAGATGCCGGTCGCGCTGCACGGGGCGTCGATCAGGATCGCGTCGGCGGGCTCGCTCGGCGCCCATTCGAGGATGTCGGCGTTGACGACCTCGGCCTTCAGATGCGTGCGGTAGAGGTTTTCGCGGAGGCGCTTGATGCGGCTTTGTGAATTGTCGACCGAGGTGACGGTCCAGCCTGCCGCGGCGAGTTGCAGCGTCTTGCCGCCTGGGGCTGCGCAGAGATCGAGGACATGGCCCCCCCCTTTCCCAAGCAGCCGTGCGGGGAGCGAGGCGGCGATGTCCTGCACCCACCAAGCGCCGTCGCCGAACCCTGCCATGTCGGGAACCGAGTCGTGGTCGCCCAAGCGCAGGTGCCCGGGCATGAAGCTCTCGCCGCCGAGCTTCTCGCGCCAGCCTTCGGTCTCGGATGGGTCGGCGATCGTCAGGTCGAGCGGCGGCACTTGTGCGATCGCGCGGCCGGCGGCGTCGACCATTTCCTCGCCCCACGCGGCTTCCCAGCGCAGTTCGACCGGGGCCGGCAGCGTCGGCACTTCGGGGAGCAGCATGTTGGCGCGGAACAGCGTGCCGAACACGCCGTGGACGAGTTTGCGCGGGCCGCCATCGACCAGCGGCAACACGGTCGAGATCGCGGCGTGCGAGGGGGTGCCGAGGATCAGCACCTGGACCAGCGCGATCCGCAGCGCCATCCGCGCCTTGGCATCGTCGGGCAGGTTGGTCTTGGTGACCGAATCGATCATCGCATCGAGATCGGGGAGGCGGCGCAGCGTCTCGGCGGCGATCGCATGCGCGAGCCCGCGGTCGGGTCCGTGGATCGCGCGGGTCGCGGCGGGGAGTGCGGATTCGAGCGACTCGCCGCGACGCAGGACGGCGTCGAGCAGACGGAGCGCGGCGCGGCGGGTCGGGACGCCGAGCGGCTCGGGGGCGTGGGTATAATCAGGCATATCAAGGTCCTTCGCGTTCGGTTTGTTGCGCGGCTTGTGGCAAAGCGGCGCGACAGGGCCCATGTGGCGGTTACGACGCCAACACGCAAATCCGGAGAGCGACGATGGGCCAGCGCCCCGATCATGTGAAGCCACCCGAATATCTGGCAAAGATGACGCCGGTGCCGAAACCCGAGGCGATCGTGCCGGACAAGGATCCCGAGCCGCGCGATCCTACGCGGTACGGGGACTGGGAGCTGAAGGGCATGGCGATCGATTTCTGATCGCGTCATCCTGACGAAAGTCAGGATCCAGGGTTACGAACGGTGCCGTAACTGGCTCTGGATCCTGACTTTCGTCAGGATGACGGGAGAAGTGTCAGGATCACGGGAGAAGAGTCGGAATGGCGGATTTCGTCAGAATGACGGCGTAATCTGCGGCAGCGGTCCTGACGCAGGCGGAACGATTGCCGTGGCGGCGCGTCGCGGTACGATGAGGGGATACTTCGAGAAGCGCTGGGTCAGGGTCACCGGCATCGTCGTCGCGAGCGTACTCGTGTTCGGACTGGTCGGGATTGCCGCGTTTCCCTGGGGATCGCTGAAGGGGATTATCCAGCAGCAATTGACCGCAAGGTTCGGGCGGCCGGTGACGATCGGCGGAATCGAGCGCGTCGACTCGTTCGGGTTCAATCCGACGATCCGCATCACCGACGTGCGTATCCCGCAAGCCGCATGGGCGGGCAAAGGCGATTTCGTCGATCTGCGCGAGGCGGAGGCGACGTTTTCGGGGCTCGGGCTGCTCAAGGGCGCGTTCGGGCCGCGCGACGTTAAGGCGCGCGGGCTGCACATCGTGCTGGTGCGCCACAGGAACGGCCGGACCAACTGGGACCGGCCAGGCAAGCCCAGGGGCGGCAACAGTTCGACCGATCTCGACGGGCTGACGATCAGCGACAGCGTGATCGAGTATCGCGACGACAAGCAGGACCGCTTCGTCACGGCGCGGTTCGTGTCCGATCCGGTGCATGGCATTCGGGCAAACGGTAGCGGCACGATCCGCGGTGCTGCCGTGCGGATCGCGGTCGCGGGGCCCTCGGTGGAGCGGTTTCACGGCAAGCCTTGGCCGTTCACCGCTTCGATCGATGGCGATGCTCTTTCGATCTCGGCCAAGGGGCTAATGGATCGGCCGCTCGACACCGATGCGATGAGCCTCGACGTGACCGCACGCGCGGCCGACCTGAAGCTGATCGATGCGGTGATCGAGGCGGGGCTGTTCCGAACGCAGCCGGTATCTTTCAGCGCACATGTCCGGCACGACCAGCCGAAATGGACGGTGACGCAGTTGAAGGGCGTGGTCGGGCGCTCCGATTTCGCGGGGCACGTTACCGTCGACAAACAGGCGGGGCGCAGCAAGGTCGATGGCGATATCGTATCGCGGCAGTTCGATTTCGGCGATCTCGCATCGGACGAAGGCAAGGCGAAAGGTGCCGCGCTGGAGCGCGCGATCGGGCCGCGGCTGGTGCCGAACACGCGGATCGATATCGGCAAGATCGACACGACCGACGCGCGGATGGGCTTTCGGATCGGGCGGATCGTCAGCGGCAAGGGGGCGTCGCCGATCCGGTCCGCGAAGGGCGTGCTGGCGATCGATCACCAGTATCTGACGCTGAGCGACCTGGTCGCGCGGCTGTCGCACGGGACCGTCACGGGCAAGGTGACGGTCGACCAGCGTGGCGACCGGCCGGTGCCGATCGTCGATATCGACCTGCGGTTGCGGGGCAGCAGCGTGCAGGCGCTGGCGGGCGGCGGCGGCGATTTCAGCGGCAATGTCAGCGCGCGGGTGCGGCTGAAGGGGCCGGGCGAGACGATCCGCGCGGCAGTCGCGCGGTCGAACGGGACGATCGGGTTCGTCGCGCGGGACGGGCAGTTGCCGCAGGGGATCGCCGCCGCGCTGGGCTTCGATGCGGCGCGGGCGTTGCTGGCCAGGGACGGCGAACGTGCGGGGCTTCGCTGCGTGGTGCTGGAAATGGACGTGACGCGCGGTCGGGGGCGGCTCGATCCGATGATCGTCGACACGACCGCCAGCCAGTTGCGCGGCGAAGGCAGCGTGGTGTTTCCGGCCGAGACGCTGAACATCCGGCTGACCGGTACGCCTAAGCAGCACGCTCTACTGCGGTTGCCGGGGTCGGCGTACATGACCGGGACGATCGAGCGGCCGAACGTGACGATCCCGCCGGAGGTGAAGTCGGTAGGGAATATCTTCAAGGCGATCGGGCGGGCAATCACGGGGGACCAGGGGCCGACGGCGGGGGATGCGGATTGCTCGGGGTTGGCGGCGCGGGTCTTGCGGTGACCGCTTGATCCTCCCCCGCCAGGGGGAGGTGTCGCCGAAGGTGACGGAGGGGGAGGACACGATGCAGAGGTTACCCCTTACCGCCCCCTCCGTCTGGCAAGCGCCAGCCACCTCCCCCTGGCGGGGGAGGATTAGGTTAGTCCCCGCTCCGTCACCCCGGACTTGTTCCGGGGTCCACCGTGCCGCGAACCGACGCTGTCCGAGTGTGCGGAACGGTGGATGCCGGAACGAGCCCGGCATGACGGGGGGGTCAGCCCGCCTCGCCTTTCAGCGGGCGGGCAAGGAGGTCGCCGATCACGTCGCCTACGGGTGCACCTTCCAACAGGCGGCAGACGGCCTCCGTGATCGGCATGTCGACGCCGGCATCGCGCGCGGCTTCGCGGAGGACGGGGGCGGTGAAGGCGCCCTCTGCTACGGTGCGGCGGTCGGACAAGAGCGTCGCGGCGGAGTCGCCTCTCCCCAAACCGACGCCTAGCGAGAAATTGCGCGAGCTGGTCGAGGAGCAGGTGAGGACGAGGTCGCCCAGACCCGAGAGACCGGCGAGCGTTTCGGCACGCGCGCCGCGGGCTAGGCCGAAGCGGGTCATTTCGGCGAACCCGCGCGCAATCAACGCCGCGCGGGCGTTCTGACCGAGCCCTGCCCCTTCGACGACGCCGCAGCCGATCGCGAGGACGTTCTTCACCGCGCCGCCGATCTCCGCGCCGGCGACGTCGGTCGAGGCATAGGTGCGGAAATGGCGGGCGGCCAAGCGCATGGCCAGGCGTTCGCCGAGCGCTTCATCCTCGCAGGCGAGCGTGACGGCGGTGGGCAGTCCGGCGGCGACCTCGTGCGCAAAGGTGGGGCCGGAGAGGACGGCGATCGGTGCGTCGGGATGCACCGCGCGGGCGACTTCGCCGACGAGGCGCTTGCTGCCGGCCTCGATACCCTTGGCGCACAGGACGAGCGGGATGCGACCGACCGGGGCGGCGGCGAGGACGCTGCCGACGTGCTGCGCGGGCGCGACGACGAGGATCGCGTCCATGTCGGCGAGTTCGGCGAGGTTGTCGGTCGCGCGGATAGTCGGGGAGAGCGCGACACCCGCGAGGAACAGCGTGTTTTCGTGGTGCGCGTTGATCGACTCGACGACCGCGGTTTCGCGCGCCCAGAGGATCACGTCGCGACCTTCATGCGCTGCGACCTGTGCGAGTGCAGTGCCCCAGGCGCCGCCGCCGATGACGCCTATTTTCATGCCTTCACTCCTGCGCCACGCACCGCTTCGGCGTTGGGATCGAGCGGCCAGCGCGGGCGTGCGGCGACGTCGAGGGGGTCGGTGAGGCCGGCGGCGAAACGCTCGGCACCGGCCCAGCCGATCATCGCGGCGTTGTCGGTGCAGAGCCACAGCGGCGGCGCGACGAAGCGGAGGCCGTGCGCGCTGGCGAGGGTATGCAACGCGGTGCGGACCGCGGTGTTTGCCGCGACGCCGCCGGCGACGACGAGCGCGGTGGGGCGGCGGGTGTGTGCGCCATCCCTACCCCCGTTCGCTTCGAGCGCAGTCGAGAAGTCGCCGCTTGGGATCGGTGTCTCGACTTCGCTCGACACGAACGGTAATTTTTGCAGCGCCTTGGTCGTGCGGTCGATCAGGCAATCGACGACCGCGGCCTGGAACGAGGCGGCGATGTCTTCGGGCGAATACTGGCCGACGACGCGCGCGACCGCGCTCTTCAGGCCGGCAAACGAGAAATGCGGTTCGGCCGAACCCTTGAGCGGGCGGGGCAGCGGGACCGCCTTCGGGTTGCCGAGCGCAGCCGCGCGTTCCACCGCGGGGCCGCCGGGGAAGCCTAACCCCAAGAGTTTGGCGGTCTTGTCGAACGCCTCGCCGGCTGCGTCGTCGATCGTCGTGGCGAGGCGGCGATATGCGCCGACGCCTTCAACGAGCAGCAACTGGCAATGGCCGCCGGAGACCAGCAGCAGCAGGTACGGAAATTCGAGATCGGGGTCGGACAGCCGCGGCGACAGTGCGTGGCCTTCGAGGTGGTTCACCGCGATCAACGGCTTCCCCGCCGCGTGCGCGAGCGCCTTGCCGGTGACGAGCCCGACCATGACGCCGCCGATCAGCCCCGGCCCGGCGGTCGCGGCGATCGCATCGACATCGGCCAGCGTCAGCTTCGCATCGGCCAGGGCGGCGACGATCAGCGGCTCGAGCGCCTCGACATGCGCGCGCGCGGCGATCTCCGGGACGACGCCCCCGAACGGAGCGTGCGCCGCCTCCTGCCCCAACAGCCGGTGCGCGAGGATCTGACGATCGCCCGTCACGAGCGCAGCGGCGGTTTCGTCGCAGGAGGATTCGATGCCGAGAATGATCATCCCCCGTCTCTATAGGCGCGCGCGAAGCTTGTCGAAGGGGGCGCCTTTCTGCATGGCGCGCAGGATGACTCGTTTTCGGCTCGGTACGCGGGGGTCTCCGCTCGCTCTCACCCAGGCAGGCCTGGTGCGCGATGCGCTGTGCGCGGCGCATCGCTGGTCGCCCGAGCGGATCGAGATCGTCGTGATCCGTACCACCGGCGACCGCGTGCAGGATCGCGCACTGGCCGAGATCGGCGGCAAGGCGTTGTGGACCAAGGAACTCGATCGCGCGCTGCACGACGGCGATATCGACGGCGCGGTGCATTCGATGAAGGACGTCGAGACTATCCGGCCCCAGACTCTGAGGATCGCGGCGATGCTGCCGCGCGCCGACGTGCGCGACCGGCTGATCGGCGCCGAGACGCTGGCCGATCTGCGCCAGGGCGCGGTGGTGGGCACGAGTTCGCCGCGGCGCCGTGCGCAGATGCTGCGGCTGCGACCCGACCTGGAGATCGTGCTGATCCGCGGCAACGTCGACACACGCCTCGGCCGGGTGGCGAGCGGCGAGATGGACGCGACCTTGCTCGCCGCCGCGGGGCTCGACCGGCTCGGGCGCGACGACGGCCATGCGATCCCTACCGACGTGATGCTGCCGGCACCGGCTCAAGGTGCGGTCGGGGTCGAGGTGCTCACGGGAAGCACGGCCGGCGAGATCGTCGCGGCGATCGACCACCACGATACGAGTGCCTGCGTGCTGACCGAGCGCGCCTTGCTCGCGCGGCTCGGGGCGGATTGTCATTCGCCGGTCGCGGCGCTGGCGTCGCTGGCGGGCGAGACGTTGACGTTGCGCGCCGAGCTGATTGCCGAGGATGGCGCGTGCGATGTCGACGGATCGATCGAGGGTACGATCGACGACGATCTCGGGACGGCGCTTGCCGAGGACCTGCTCGCACGCGCACCGGCCAGCGTGAGACGGTTGTTCGCCGCATGACGACGCCATGATCCGAATGGTCGTGGTGCTGCGGCCGGAGCCCGGCAACACGCGCACCGCGGCGGCCCTGCGCGCGCTGGGACTGGAGGTACGGCAGGTTCCGCTGTTCGCGGTCGTGCCGGTCGACTGGACGCCGCCCGATCTCACGACATTCGACGGGCTGTTGCTGACCAGCGCGAACGCCGTGCGGCATGGTGGTGCCGCGCTGGACTCGGTCAGACGCATGCCGGTCGTCGCGGTCGGCGCCGCAACCGCAGAGGCGGCGACGAAGGCCGGCTTCGCGGTCGCGGTGACCGGGACGGACGATGCCCGGGCGGCGGTGGCGGAAGCGCGCGACCGCGGCTTTGCGCGGCTGCTCCACCTCGGCGGACGCGACCGGAGCGAAACGGGGGACGGCGTGACGGCGATCACCGTCTATGCCAGCGACGTCGCCCAGATCGACGACGGCATCGCGCTATCGTTCGAGGATGGGATCGTGCTGGTCCATTCGGTACGCGCCGCGCAACGGCTGGGCGAACTCGTCGACAGGGCGGGCGCGCGCCGCGACAGGATCGCGATCGTCGCGATCAGCCGCGCGGTCGGCGACGCGGCGGGGCCCGGCTGGGCCGCCGTCTCGATCGCGTCGCAACCGACCGATTCCGCGGTGGTGGAACTTGCCGCGGCGGACGCGCGCACACGCGCGATTGACCATCCGTCGCGCGGCGGGGATAAGCATGCCATGAGCGACTACGTGCCGACCGAACGCCCACGGGCACGCGGACCCAAGATGGGCGTGATCATCGCCCTTGTCGGCCTTGCGTTCGTCGCCGGGCTGGGCCTGATGGGCTATGCTGCCAGAAGGCTGCCCTGGTTCGGCGGACAGGCGACGACCGCCGGGTCGGCCGCCGCCGCGCAAAAGGCGGCAGCGGGCAATTCCGGGTATATCCCATCGCAACCGCTCGGCCCGAACGGCGAGCCACAGGCCGCCGCGCCGATCGATACCGCTGTGCTCGCGACCCGCGAGGCGACGCTGGCGGGCCAGTTGACGGCGTTGGAGACGCGCACGGCGACGATCGCCAGCGATGCCTCCGCCGCGGCCGGCCAGGCGACGCGGGCGGAGGGCCTGCTGGTCGCGTTCGCCGCGCGGCGTGCGCTCGATCGGGGCGTGACGCTCGGATATCTCGAGGAACAATTGCGGTTGCGGTTCGGCCAGGCACAACCGCGAGCGACGACTGCGCTGATCCAGGCGGCGCGCCAGCCGGTGACGCTCGAGGATCTCCGTCAGGGGCTCGATACGATCGCGCCGGACATCACGTCCACGACCGGCGACGGCTGGCTGGACACGATCCAGCATCAGATCGACTCGCTGATCGTGCTGCGCAAGGCCGGGACGCCGTCAACGATACCGGCCGACCGGCTCGCGCGGGTCCGGCGTCTGCTGGAAGCGGACCAGGTCGAAGCGGCCCGCGCGGAAGTCGCACGACTGCCGGGCGCGAACCAGGCGAGCAACTGGATGGAGGCCGCAGGTCGCTACGTCCAGGCGCGGCGCGCACTCGACGTCATCGAGAACGCCGCCCTGATCGGTCAAGCCGGGCAGCCTCAGCCTGCGCCGGTAGTCATGCCCTCGCCCGTCACGGAGACGTCTACGGTCACCGACGAGAGCGCAGGGATGCCGGCGGGGGCGCAAGCTCCGGCCCAGAAGCAGACCGACCAGTAATAGCCAGCCGGTAGCGGCCCGGCGATACTGAAGTCGGTTCAACTGCGTCGCTGCGGCACACCGCACACGGATCTTGCCGCTGTTAATCTTCGTCGGCCACCACGTCCGACAAGCGGACGCGGTTTAGCCATTTACCTTACGCCAGTGCAGGTAGGTGCCGCGAAACGGACGGTCGACTTTAGGCGCTGAAACAGGCGATAGCTGTCCCACCTCAATACCGGCTATCCTGAAAAATCGATCGAATTTGAGGATAAGTTAGTTTCCGGGGCAACGGCCACGTAGCTTCCATTATACGAAGCGAAGCTACCAGATCGTTCGAACTATCCCCGTAGGACTTCCATCACGATCTTCTGGCGTTTAGCCGGCGCGTTACGCGGGTTGCCCGTGCCGAACGGCGGCTTTGGATCATATTCCATCGCCAGTTCGACCGCAGCGGCCATTTCATCGCCTGCGATGTGGCCGCATAGCGCGAGACCGAGATCGATCCCCGCTGAGACACCGGCCGAGGTCCAATATTTCCCGGCTCTGGTCACCCTCTCGCCTGTATATTCCGCTCCGAACCGGGCGAGATAATCCTTTGCCCTCCAGTTAGTTGTCGCTTTTCGCTCACGAAGCAGGCCCGAGGCGCCGAGGATCAATGACCCCGTGCAAACTGACGCGGTAATGATCGTAGTCTGGTCGAGCCGGGTGATGCTCGAACGTAAAGCTTCGCTGCCCATACATCGCCGGAGACCCTCGGTACTGCCGCCGGGGATCAGAAGGATTTCAGCGGATCCTACTTCGCTTATCGCGGCTGACGGTGCCAGCGAGAGGAAACCGTCACCCGTCCGACACGGCTTGCCGGTCTCACTAACAAATGTGATTTCGGTATCTGGCAGGCGAGCAAGAGGGTCATAGGCACCGATCGCGTCGAGCGCCGTGATGCCATCGAACAAGAGTATAGCTATTTTCATACCGCTTCCTTTTATGAAGCGGCCCAGGCGAGCGGCCTAATGTATGCCGCGCTCCCCGGTGGTTGACCACCTGTGTCGCCAGTCACGCAGCATGAGAAGTCTGCCTGCCTGTTCATGGATTGCAAGTACAAAGCGCAGCCTGCCCATGGGATCCGGATATGAGATGCCGGATCGCTGACGAATTACGAGGTTTGGGTGGAAACTGGCTCCACTGATTCTCATCGCTGCTTGTTCGGTAACGTACAGATCTAAATGTCATTCTTCAGTTTGCGCGGCCATGCGGGATCATAATCCGCTGGCTTCAATCGTCCGATAGCCAGCCACAGTCCGAGTAAAAGTAGATCAATGGCTAGCATTTGCGGCGAGCGCCGGATCCACCATTCGAGCGTCGCTATAAACATAACGGACAGCGTCAGTATCTTGGCTACCGCCCAAGCCGGCACAAATTCTATCTCTTCGTTTTCGGGCTTTACCGACAAATAAATATTCCTGAAATATAACCGTCCTCACACTACGCACCGGCACCTAAAATTAAATGAACGGCTGGTGAAACGATCCTCGAAAGAAACAGCCGGTATCGGGCTCGCATGTCGATCTGGCGAACGTCCGTGACTAGAGTGCTGGCAGCCGGTCGTCGCTTATGAAGACACGCGTTCGATCAGCGCCATTGCGCCGTGGGGTGCCCTGACCTTGGCGCCGTTGATGAAGAATATGAACGTCTCGCGGGGGTGGTTGGCCGGTATCGCATCGTCGACATAGGGCAGTCCCTCGGGCCGGCCGCCTTGCGCCCAGCGCCGTGCCTTGCCGGCCCAGTCGTCGAGCGCGGCCGGTGCGTAGCCGGCGGTGAAGCGCTCCTCGGCGTCCTCCAGCCGCGCATAGACGAAGTCGCCGGTCAGGTCCGCGATCGCGGGATAGTCGGCGGAGTGGGCGTAGACGATCGTCACGCCCGCCGCGCGGCACATCGCGACGAACTCGGGCACCGCAAAGCTCTCGTGCCGGACGTGGACCGCGTGGCGTAGCGCGAGGCCATCCTGTCTGGCGGGCAACAGCGCCAGGAAGGCGGCGAAATCGTCTGCGTCGAACCGCTTGGTCGCCATGAACTGCCACAGGATCGGCCCGAGCCGGTCGCCGAGCTCGACGATGCCCTGCCCGGTGAACTTGGCGATCGACTCCCCCGCCTCGGCCAGGACCTTGCGGTTGGTGCAGTAGCGCGACGCCTTCAGGCTGAACACGAAGCCGTCGGGGACCGCCTTGGCCCAGGACGCGAACGTGGCGGGCTTCTGGCTGCCATAATAGGTGCCGTTGATCTCGATCGCGGTGACGTGGGCGGCGGCATAGTCGAGCTCGCGTTTCTGCGGCCATTTCTCGGGGTAGAACGTCCCGCGCCACGGCTCGTAGGTCCAGCCGCCAATACCGATTCTGATGTCGCTCATCGGCGAAGTGTAGCGCGCGCGAAGCCGGTTTGGCGATGGTCCAATCGGGTGGCCATATCGGGAAATCGACGATGTGATTAGTGCAGACCGCATCGGCAAAGTCGCTGCCGTCATGGCAGCGACTGGAGCGGGCGAAGGGATTCGAACCCTCGACCCCAACCTTGGCAAGGTTGTGCTCTACCCCTGAGCTACGCCCGCTCTGGCGCCGTAGTCTCCGGTCTGAAGCGACACGGTGACTGGGTGAGGCGCGCTGTTAGCCCGGTGTTTCGGGAACGGCAAGCGCCTTCTGCCTTCTGAGGGGTAAAAATATGTCCGGCGTGGATTTGTAACGCACGAAAAAGGGGCGGACGTTGCCGTCCGCCCCCAGGCGTTCGATCGGACGAGGCCGATCAGAACTGGAAGTTCGCGCCTACCCGGAGCGTCCGGCCGACCGCGCCGATCTGCGTGTAGGTCGGGTTGTAGTTGACCGCGGCATAGTTGCCGGCGTTCAGCGGCGCCTTCTGGTCGAGCACGTTGACGACGTTGAAATACAGGTCGAACTTGTCGTTGACCTTCACGTTGCCTGTCAGGTCGACGTCGACGAAGTGCTTCACCTTGCAGTTGAAGTTGGGGTCCGTGCCGCCATAGGTGCTGCCGCCGTCGCACTCGGTGGTGCCGAACTGGTCGTACGCGACCGCCTTGTACCCCGACGTGTAGTATGCCGTCGCGGTGAGCGTGTACGCCTTGTAGTCGATGCTGTTCTGCCAGTTGCCGCGCCACGCCGGCGTGCCCGCGCCCGACGAGGTGATGTAGGGCGCCTGCGTGCCGACATAGTCGACGAACGGATCCGCATCGCTCTGCTTGAAGTCGTAATGGAGGATGTAGGTCGCCTCCGCACGGCTGGTGAAGTGGAAATCGTCGCTCGGCTTCAGCTGGACGAGGGCCGAGAAATCGAGCCCCGAGGTCTTGAGCGCGGCCGCATTGGCATAAGGCGAGTTGACGAACAGCGCGCGGGCGGGAGCGTTCGGGAACGAGGGATCGATCGAGTCCGGCGTCACGCTGTAGCCGGTCGGCAGCGCGGTGCCCGCATAATAGGCGGCGAGCGCCTGGTTCGAGAGCGGACCGCCGGTGATGACGCGAGTCTTCTTGATGTTGTAGTAATCGGCGGTGAAGCTCAGCCAGCGCAGCGGCTGGACGACCACGCCGCCGGTGAAGCTGCGCGACAGCTCGGGCTTGATGTCCGGGTTGCCGGCGGTGTTGAAGCCGATCGAATAGGACTGGTTATACGCACTGCCGCCCGAGCAGGTCGTGCCGGTCACCGTGGCGCCGTGCTGCGCCTGGAGCGAGCAGGGCGGCACGGCGGTGGTGAAGCCGATCACCGATCCCGACGTCTCGGCAAAGCTCGGCGCACGGAAACCCTTCGAGAAGGTGCCGCGCAGCGCGACCTGGCGGATCGGCGTGAACTTCACCCCGATCTTGGGCGAGAAGTGGCTGAACCCTTCCGAATAATGATCGAAGCGGCCCGAGCCGTCGATCTCCAGGCTCGTCAGGATCGGCGCGTTGACCTCGAAATAGGCCGATTCGACGGTGCGATTGCCGACTGCCGTGAACTGGTTGAGGCCGATCGTCGTGAAATCCGGGTTCTGGCTCGGATCGTTCTGCGCCTCGTAGCGGACCGAGCCGCCGACACCGACCTGCAGCGGACCGCCCGGAAGCTGGAACAGATCCTTGGTGATGACGCCCTGGACCATGTCGAGATCGCTGGTCGCCTGCGTGCGGACGGTCGGCGAGATCGATGCGCGGACCGCGGCGGTGTTCTGATCGGGATTGACGAAGTTATAGCTGCCGGTGGTGATCGCGGTCTGCAGCCCGGCGAGGTTCAAATAGCCGTTCTGCGTGATGTCGAGCCACGAATGCGCCGCGGTGATCGACGCCGAATAGCCCCAGCCCTCGCCGAACTGACCGTCGATGCCGGCGGCCGCGCGGATCACGTGGTTCTTGTACTCTGACGAGCTAGCGATGTCGCCGAACCGGTAGCGGATGGCGGCCGGGTCGTTGGGGAACGGGTTGTTGGGATTGTCGGCGCCGTTCGCCAAGGTCGCCGGTAGGACGATGTTCTGCGTGTTGACCGGGTTGGCCAAGCGGATCAGCGACGGGTTGCCCTGCGACTTCACGTCGTTCTGGAAATACGACGCGATCAGATAGGCCTGCGTCTTGTCGTTGACCTGTGCGGTGCCGTGGACGGTGACGCCGAACCGGGTCTGTTCGGGCTGGATCTGGCCATAGTCGGAAACGAGGTTCTGCTCGCAGCCCTGGTCGATGAATGCGGTGCCCGAGCGCGGCGTCGTCACGAGCGTCTGGCCGGCGGCGCACCCATTGGGGTTGAGCACCTGGAACGGACCGGTGGCGAGGCCGGTGCCCGACAGGATGTTGCCGGGAATGGTCTGCGTGGTGGGGGCGACGACCGCGCTGGTGGACTGGCCCGGCGCGACCGAGCCCTCATTGTTGTTGTCGCCGCCGATCGAGGTCAGATCCTTGGTGTTGTACGGGAAGCCGCGATCGCGATTGTAGATCGCGTCGTTGTGCTGATATTCGCCGCTGACGTAGAAGTTGAAGCCCTGCTCCTTCAGGCGTCCGGTGCCGAGCGTCAGCGTCGCGCGCTGGTTGCCGCCGTCGCCGCGCTGCGTCACGCCGCCCTCGACCGTGCCGTACGCGCCGACGATCTCCTTCTTCATGATGATGTTGACGACGCCGCCGATCGCATCCGCGCCATAGCTCGACGAGGCACCGTCTTTCAGCACTTCGACGCGGTCGACGATCGCGTTCGGGATGGTGTTCAGGTCGACGAACGAACGCTGGCCGTCATCCGCGAGCGGATAGTTGGCGGTGCGCACGCCGTCGATCAGGGTGAGCGTCGAGTTCACCGACAGGCCGCGCAGCGACACGCCCGACGAGCCCGCGCCGAAGCCACCGGTGAACGAGGTCGGGACCGAGCCGCTGCTGTCGGCCGAGATAGAGCGCACCGCGTCGGACACGTTGTTGATGCCGGCCTTGGCCAGCGAGTCCGAGGTCAGCACGGTGACCGGCGACGGCGTCTCGGTATCGGTGCGACGGAACAGCGTGCCGGTGACGACGATGTCCTGCGGCTGATCGGCGGCGGCGGTGGCCGGTGCCGGGGCCGGGGCCGGTGCCGGCGTCGCGGTCGGAGCGGCGGTTGGCGCGGGGGCCGGTGCAGCGGAAACGTCGCCCTGGGGCGGCGTCGAAACCGAAGTGCTAGGCTGGACCTGGGCATCCTGTGCGAAGGCAGGCGCGGTGCCGATCAGCCCGGCGAGGACGAGCGCCGACAACGCCGAACTCCGAAGCAGGGTCGGCCGGGAAGCGATGATGGTCATGATAAGCAATCTCTCACAAGGCCCGTCCCCTCCCCCCTTTGGGGATGGCGCGAGCGCGTTCCGTCATGGCCGCGTCATCCGGGGGGAAAGCGGCGCTGGGACAGGACTGCGGCCATGTCTCAAAACTGTAAACACTGGCGGAAAACTGCGGCATTTTCCGCGCGATCGTGTCGCAATATAGACACTGTTCCTGACGCATTTTTCATCGTTGCGTCATGGTCGATGACGAAGCGTGCATCATCCGCGAGGGGCTGAAACGCCCTGTCAGGCCTGATTTAACCGGCATCGATCGCACCCTGGATCGATGCCTAGAAAAAGATTCCGCTTGGCGACTCACCCAGTAGAACATTACAAGAACAGTTGTGAACGAGTCGTCCGCCCTGATTGCCCGCCTGAAGCGGATCGCCACGACGGGGATGCCGACCCAGGGTGATGGGCGCGCCGACGATGCGTGGCTGACGCAGGGAATGGCAAAGGCGCAGTTGCACGAGGTTTTCGCGACGATCGACGATGCGGCGAGCGGCGCGGGGTTCGCCGTGGCCTCGGTTCTGGCGGCCCGCGCGGCGCCTGTGATGTGGCTGCGGACCGAGGCGAGCGAGCGTCAGGGCGGACGGCTGCATGCGACCGGTCTGGTCGAGATGGGGCTCGACGTGACCTCGCTGGTGCTGGGTCTGGTCGACGACGAGGCGGACTTGCTACGCGCCGCCGCCGATGCCGCGCGGTGTCACGGGCTCGGGACTTTGGTGATGGAGTCCTGGGGCCGCGCACCCGGTATCGACCTGACTGCGACGCGCCGGCTGATGCTGGCCGCCGAAGCATCGGGCGTCACGATCCTGAGTTTACGCATCGGTGCCGAACCGGTGCCGAGTGCGGCTGCATCGCGCTGGCAGGTCGCTGCGTGTCGCTCGCGGCCGCTGGAGGCCGACGCACCGGGCAAACCTGCCTTCGACATCGAATTGCTGCGTCGACGCGGAGGCCAGGCCGGGCTTCGCTGGCGTGTGGAGTGGGACCGTGACGCGTACATCTTCGACCAAACCGCCTTCGCCTTTAGTGATCCCGCGGCGCTACCTGGCGCTGGTGTTTCCGTGGCTGCCGATCGAGCGACTGCGGACGATGCGGCCGCATTTGTTCGTCGGACGGGCTGAGACGCCGATCGCCTTCGTCGAGACGGTGTCGGGCGGAATCCGGCTGAAGGCGCTCGATCGCGAAGCGATGCGCGCCGGGCTCACCCCCGGTCTAACGCTCGCCGATGCGCGGGCGCGCGTTCCCGAACTCGAAGTGTACGAGCATGACGCGCATGCGGATCACGAATGGCTCGAGCGGCTCGCGGACGGATGCCAGCGGTATACGCCGTCGGTCGCGCTCGACGAACCCGATGGGCTGATCCTCGATATCGCCGGATGCGTGCATGAGTTCGAGGGCGAGCGCCGCCTTGCCGCCGATCTGGAGGAGCGTCTCGCGCGACGCGGGCTGCTTGTCCGCCATGCATTCGGCGACACGCCCGACACGGCACGCGCGCTCGCACGGTACGCAGGGGCGCCTGCGCCGGATGAAAAGCGTGCGGTGAAGCGGTTGCCGGTGGCCGCGCTGGGCCTCGACGAGGATGCGACCACGGCCTTGTCGCGGGCGGGGCTGAAGACGGTCGGCGACGTGATGGCGCGGCCGCTCGCGACGATCGCCGCGCGGTTCGGCGAGGAGGCGGCGATGATGATCCGCCGCCTCGACGGGTCGATAAAGGGACCGATCGTCGCGCGGCGCACGGTGCCCAAGATCGGCGTCGAACGCCGTTTCGCCGAACCGATCGCGCGTACCGAATACGCGCTGGAGATGCTGGCCGAACTCGCCACCGAAGCTGCGGCTCAGCTGACCGAACGGCATGAAGGCGGCCGACGGTGGGAGGCGCGCCTCTTCCGAGCCGACGGCCTGGTCCAGCGATTGCGGATCGAGACCGGTCAGCCGACCCGCGACGTGGCGCTGTTGATGCGGCTGTTCCGCGAGCGGATCGACAGCCTCGCCGATCCGCTCGATCCGGGGTTCGGATACGATCTAGTCCAGCTCGACGTCGCGCTGGCCGAAAAGCTCGACGCGTCGCAATTGAAGCTGGAGGGCGGCGAAGCGCAGAAGGGGGAGGTCGCGCAGCTCGTCGACCAGCTCGGCACGCGACTGGGCCGGGCGCGCGTGCGCCGGTTCTCGGCGCGCGACAGTCATATTCCCGAACAGGCCGAGCTGATGCTGCCCGCCGCCGAAGCCCCTGCCCCGACGCCGTGGACTGCGCCCGAGACCGGTGAGCCGCCGCTGCGCCCGATCTATCTGTTCGATCCGCCGCAGCCGATCGAATCGATGATGGCCGAGGTTCCCGATGGCCCGCCGCACCGCTTCCGCTGGCGCCGCACCGTCCACGATGTGGCGCATAGCGAAGGCCCGGAGCGGATCGCCGGCGAATGGTGGCGACGCCAGGATATCCCGACGCGCGATTACTACCGCATCGAGGACCGCCGCGGCCGCCGCTTCTGGATCTTCCGCCACGGCCTGTATTCCGAGATGGAAGCGCCGCGCTGGTATCTCCATGGCGTGTTCGCGTGAGCAGGTCCGCATGAGCGGTTTCGCATGAGCGGGGGGGGCGTCATGACGGGGTTCGCAGAACTGGTCGCGGCGACCAATTTCTCGTTCCTCGACGGCGCGAGCGATGCCGGCGCGATGGTCGGGCGCGCGGTGGAACTGGGTCTTGCCGGTATCGGGATCGCCGACCGCAACACCGTGGCGGGCGTAGTCCGCGCGCACCAGGCGTTGAAGAAGGCACGCGACGGTCTGCTCGGCATGGCGATGCCGCCGATCGATTTTCGCCTGGTGGTCGGTACGCGGCTGGTCTTCGAAGACGGTACGCCAGACATCGTCGCCTTTCCCGCGACGCGGCGCGGCTGGGGGCGGCTGACGCGGTTGCTGACGGTCGGCAATCGGCGGGCCGAAAAGGGCGGCTGCATCCTAGGGTTGGGCGACCTGATCGCGCATCATGCCGACATGATGCTGGTGGTGATGCCCGAAAGCAGCGCGCGTGGTGCGACGCCGGTGTCGCCGCTGCCGGAGGGGGATACACTTCCACAAAGCCACGCGCGCGATCTGCCGACGATCCTGCAGGCGGTGAAGCGGCTGGGCGCGGATTCGGTGTGGTTCGGCGTGACGATGCCGCGTGGCGGTCGCGATCGGCGGCGGCTGGCACGGCTCGGCCGGATCGCCGATGCGGCGGGCGTTCCGGTGCTCGCGACCACCGACGCGCTCTATGCCTATTCCGACGACCGCGACCTGCACGACGTCGTCACCTGCATCCGCGAGCGCACGACGATCCACAAGGCCGGGCGGTTGCTCGCCGCGAACGGCGAGCGGCATTTGAAGCCCGAAGCCGAGATCGCCCGGCTGTTCCGCGATCGCCCCGATGCGGTGGCGCAGAGCGCGCGGTTGCTGTCGCGGATCGCCTTCACGCTCGACGATCTGAAATACGAATATCCGCATGAGCCAGTACCGGAAGGTTGGACTGCGCAGGACTGGCTCGAACACCTCGTCCTTGAGGCGGCGCGGGCGAAATACCCGGACGGCATCCCTGCGAAAATGCACACGCTGCTCGACGAGGAATTTCCGCTGATCCGCGAGCGCAACTACGCCTATTATTTCCTGACGGTGCACGACATCGTCCGGTTCGCGCGCGCGCAGGATCCGCCGATCCTGTGCCAGGGGCGGGGCTCTGCGGCCAATTCCGTCGTCTGCTATCTGCTCGGCGTCACCTCGGTGGATCCGATGAAGTACGACCTGCTCTTCTCGCGGTTCGTGTCGAGCGAGCGCGACGAGCCGCCGGATATCGACGTCGATTTCGAGCATGAGCGGCGCGAGGAGGTGATGCAGTATATCTATCGCCGCTATGGCCGCGAGCGCGCCGCGATCGCCGCGACGGTGATCCATTATCGCCCGAAGAGCACGGTGCGCGAGGTCGGCAAGGCGCTGGGGCTGACCGAGGACGTGACGCAGCGGCTGACCAGCACGGTCTGGGGCAGTTTCTCGAACCGGTTCCAGGAACAGCGTTTTGCCGAGACCGGTTTCGATGTCGATAATCCGGAGATCGCGCGGCTGCGCGAGATGGTCGACCGGCTGCTCGAATTTCCGCGTCATCTTTCACAGCATGTCGGCGGCTTCGTGCTCACCCAGGGGCGGCTCGACGAGATGGTGCCGATCCACAACGGCGCGATGGAGGATCGCACCTTCATCGAATGGGACAAGGACGATATCGACGCGCTCGGACTAATGAAGGTCGATATCCTCGCGCTCGGGATGCTGACGTGCATCCGCAAGGCGTTCGACCTGATGCGGGTGCACGGCCACGGCGATCACCTGCTCGATACGATCGCTGTGGCGGAGGACCCGCGGGTCTACGACATGCTCTGCAAGGGCGACAGCATCGGCGTGTTCCAGGTCGAGAGCCGCGCGCAGATCAACATGCTGCCGAGGCTGCGCCCGCGCGTGCTGTACGATCTGGTCGTGCAGGTCGCGATCGTCCGGCCGGGGCCGATCGAGGGCGACATGGTACACCCGTATCTCAGGCGGCGCAGTGGCAAGGAGGTCGTCGACTATCCTTCACCCGACCCGAAGTTCGGGCCACCTGATGAATTGCAGCAATTGCTGCGCTTCACCTACGGCGTGCCGCTGTTCCAGGAACAGGCGATGAAGCTGGCGATCGTCGCGGCGGGGTTCACGCCGAACGAAGCGAACCAGTTGCGCAAGTCGATGGCGACCTTCCGCAAGGTGGGCGGCATGAACAATTTCCAGGCGAAGCTCATCGGCGGGATGGTTGCGCGTGGGTATGAAGCCGAGTTCGCCGAGCGCTGTTTCAAGCAGATCGAGGGGTTCGGGTCCTACGGTTTTCCCGAGAGCCATGCGTTGTCGTTTGCGCGGCTCGTGTATGTGTCGTCGTGGATCAAATGCTTTCATCCCGCGGTGTTCTGCTGCGCGCTCCTCAATTCGCAGCCGATGGGGTTTTACGCGCCGGCGCAGCTGGTGCGTGATGCGGTCGAGCACGGGGTGATCGTGCTGCCGGTCGATGTGAATGCGAGCGGTTGGGATAATACGCTGGAATCCTCCCCGGCACGGGGAGGGGGACCGCGCGAAGCGGGGTGGAGGGGGGCTTCCGCGAACGTATCGCTTGCGGATGCGCCTGTTACGGGCGGCACGCATAGGTCGTCGCCCCTTCCAGGTAGGACGTTTGCGGCGCACCCCCTCCACCATCCTGCGGATGGTCCCCCTCCCCGTGCCGGGGAGGATTTACGGCTCGGGTTTCGACAGGTCGATGGGTTTCGGGAGGATTGGGCGGACGAGATCGCCAAGGCGCGGGCGATCGGGCCGTTCGCCGGGATCGAGGATCTGGCCCGTCGCGCCAACCTGCCGCAGCGGGCGATGAACCTGCTGGCCGATGCGGATGCGTTCCGGTCGGTGGCGAAGGAACGGCGCGAGGCGTTGTGGGATGTGCGCCGGACGCCGCCCAAGCAGCTTGCGCTGTTCGCGGCGGCAGAGGTGCCCGAGCTTGGCGCCGAGCCCGATGCTCATCTGCCGGCGATGCCGCTCTCCGAGCAGGTGGCGGCGGATTACCAGACCACGCGGCTGTCGCTGAAGGGGCACCCGATGGCGTTCCTGCGGACGCGCTTCGCCGCCGAAGGAATCCTGTCAAGCGCGCAGGCGAATGCGACCAAGGACGGGCGGCGCGCAAAGGTCGCGGGCGTCGTTCTGGTCCGCCAGCGGCCGGGCAAGGGCAATGCGATCTTCGTCACGATCGAGGACGAGACCGGGATCACCAACGGGCTGATGTGGGCGCGCGACTTCGAGGCGAACCGCCGCGCGGTGATGGCGTCGCGGCTGATGGTGCTGGAGGGCGTGATCCAGCGCAGCGAGGAAGGCGTGACGCATCTGATGACGTCGCGGGTGCAGGATCGCAGCGACATGCTGCGGCTATTGTCGGAGGATCACGCGCTGGAGCCGCCGCTGGCACGCGTCGACGAGGTGATCCGCCCCGTCCTCCCGCGCGGTCCGGACGGACGCACGCCGCGCGCGATGCATCCGCACGACGTCCGCGTGCTCCCCAAGTCGCGCGACTTTCACTGAGGGCGATCGACCTTCAGCCCCCCGGCGGAGGCCGGGGTCCAGTTGGAACGGTCGGAGTAACGGGCGCAACCCTCGTCAGTACCGGTTCCCAACTGGACCCCGGCCTCCGCCGGGGAGGTGCTTATACGTAGGGTTTTGATGCGGACCGGTTCCGGTGCCCTCCTACCCCAAACCCAATCTGTCGGTTTCGCGGAGCCGTGGATGCCGGAACCAGTCCGGCATGACGGAAGAGCGCATGACGGATAGGAGTTGGGAGCTTCAGATCGACTATCTATCGGCTCCTCTATCCGCTGCATTCCTCAAACCCCTGTCATCGCCGCACATGCCGTAATCCATCGGCGAGTCTAACGAACACCGAGGGAACGCGGATGACCGTCATCGCGAGGCCGCCGCGTTTGTCGTGCATCCCGATCCATCCTAGAGGTGGCATTCGCCGCGGGCGCGCCCCAGATAGCGCGTCTGGATTACACGGGAGTTGAACTTGGCCACGCTTGGAATGTCCCCCGCGGAGAAGGACGCCGTCGAAGCGTTCCGTCGCGATGTCGTCGAACCGTCGATGACTAGCCTCGTGATCATCGATTTCTGGGCGGAATGGTGCGGCCCGTGCAAGGCGCTGACGCCGACGCTGGAGAAGGTCGCGGCGGATTATGCCGACAAGGGCGTCGTGCTGGCGAAGGTCGATACCGACAAGAACCAGTTCATCGCCGCGCAATTCCAGATCAAGTCGATCCCGACCGTCTATGCGATGTTCCAGGGTCAGCTGGTCGCCGACATGACCAGCGCGCGCACCGAATCGCAGCTGCGCGTGATCCTGGACCAGTTGCTCAAGCAGCTGCCGATCGAATCCGAAGCGGCGGACACGGTCGCCGAAATCGAGCCGTTGATCGCGATGGGCGAAGAGGCGTTGGCCGCGGGCGACGGCGAGCGTGCGCTCGGCCTGTTCCGCGAGATCGCCGAGATCGCACCCGAGCATCCGCAGGTCCATGCCGGCTTTGTCCGTGCACTGGTCGCGACCGGGCAGCTCGACGAGGCGACCGACTGGCTGGCGAACCTCGATCCGGCGATCGCCAAGGATCCCGCGATCCACCGCGCGCAGGCGGCCCTCGCCCTTGCGCAGTCGGCGCCCCCGGTCGAAGATCTGTCGCCGCTGGTGGCGGCCGTCGAAGCGAACCCCGACGATCTGCATGCGCGGTTCGCGCTCGCCAACGGGCAGATGGCGGCGAACGATCGCGACGCCGCCGCCGACACGTTCCTCGGCATCATCGCGACCGAGCGCGACTGGAACGAGGGCGCGGCGCGGACGCAGTTGCTGAAATTGTTCGAAGTCGTCGGGCTCGAAGACCCGTGGGTGTCTGGACAGCGACGGCGTCTGTCTGCGATCCTGTTCGGATGACCACCGAGTCCGCCCCCCCTCGCGCCACCACCACGCGGCTATCGATCTTCCCGTTGCCGGGGGCGCTGCTGTTCCCCGGCATGCACCTGCCGCTGCACATGTTCGAGCCGCGCTATCGGGCGATGATCAGCGATGCGATGGCGCGCGACCGGCGGATCGGGATGATCCAGCCGCGGAGCGGACCGCATGACGACGCCGATGCGCTGTACGACATCGGTTGCGTCGGCAAGATCGCCGAGGTCGAGGCGCTCGACGACGGGCGCTACAACGTCGTGCTGGAGGGCATCGCGCTGTTCCGGATCGTCCGCGAACTCGACGTGACGACCGCGTTCCGCCAGGTCGAGGCGGAATTGCTGCCGCTGATCGAGGACGATTCGCTGTCGCTCGGGCGGCGCTCGTCGCTGGAACTGGAATCGCGGCGGTTCGCCGACATGCAGGGCTATGCGGTCGATTGGGATGCGGTCGGGCGGCTCGACGACGAGAGCCTGGTCAACGGCATCGCGCAGATCGCGCCGTTCGATGCGGCCGCCAAGCAGGCGCTGCTGGAGGCGCCGGACATCGAACAGCGCGCCGAACTGATCATCCAGTTGATGCAGTTCTTCGGACGGCACGACGGCGACGAATCGGTGACGTTGCAGTGAGCGCGCTCGATCCCTGGCTGCTCGAACGGCTGGTCTGCCCGATGACTCGGACGCCGCTGCGCTATGACGAAGCGGCGCAGGAACTGATCTCGGACTCGGCGGGCCTGGCCTATCCGATCCGTGACGGCGTGCCCGTAATGCTGGTGGAAGAGGCTCGGCATATCGACGGGCCCTCTTCCCACGCATGACGTCGACCGACCGCCGCCTGCCGATACTGGGCGCGGTCTGGGCAATCGGGCTCTTGGCGTCGGGATGGTCGCCAGCGGACCGCGCGACGTGGTGGATGGAAGTCGCCCCCGTCCTGATCGCGTTTCCCGTGCTGATCGCACTCCGCCGCCGGTTTCGCTTTTCGACTCTGGCGTTGGTGTTGATCGCGGTCCACGGGTTGGTTCTGATGCTCGGCGGTGCCTACACCTATGCGCGCGTACCGATCGGTTTTGTCGTGCAGGATTGGCTACAACTCGCGCGCAATCCCTATGATCGGTTCGGCCATTTGATGCAGGGCTTCGTGCCTGCGATCGTGTTGCGGGAGGTTCTGATGCGGACCGGGGCGATCACCGCGCCGCGACTATTGGCCGTTACCGTGCTGGCCTATTGTCTCAGCGTGAGCGCGCTGTACGAATTGATCGAGTTCGGTGCCACCGTGTCGCTGGGCCAGGGCGCGGATGCTTTCCTGGGAACGCAAGGCGACGCATGGGATACGCAGTGGGACATGCTGATGTGCCTTGTCGGTGCGTCGGTCGCGCTGCTTATATTGTCGCGCGTTCACGACCGGCAGATCGAACGACTCGAGGGTTAGCGCTGCCGGATCCGGCCTAGCGGCGCGTGATCTCGACCGGTCGCCGGTGCTCCCAGCCTTCGCGTTCGAGTTCGGGCGTGTCGCTGTCGACCGCGGGATAGCCGATGCAGACATAGCCGATCAGTTGCCAGTTTTCGGGCAGATCGAGCGCAGCGCGGACGCGGTCGGCGTCGAGGATCGACACCCAGCCCAGACCGACACCGACACAGCGCGCTGCGAGCCACACCGTGTGCAGCGCCATGACGGCGGAAAACGCCGCAGTCTCGGGCATCGTTCGTCGTCCCAAGCCGTGTCCCTGGCGCGGATCGGGATCGACGAACACCGCGAGATGACAGGGCGCGTCGTCCAGACCGGCGAGCTTGAGGTGCGCATAACGCTCGGACCGCGTTGGCGACTGCGCCGCCAGCGCTTGCGCGTTGCAGGCCGCGAATATCTCGCGCACCGCCGCGCGCCGATCGGGCGCGTCCACCGTCACGAAGCGCCATGGCTGGCTGAGCCCGACCGACGGCGCGAGGTTTGCCAAATCGAGCAGTTTAGGCAGCAGTACCGGATCGATCGGATCACGCCGGAAATGCCGGACATCGCGCCGCCAGCGGATCAACTCGGCGAGTTGATCTTCGAACGCGTCGAAGGCCGGCGACGCCTGCGCGTGATCGTCGGAGTCCGACACGGCCGTCATGCTGCCGACTAGACCGTCATGCCCTGCAGCAGCTTCGGCAGGTCGCCCGACTCGCCGCGCGCCTCCGCCATGAAGCGGTTCTTGAGCGGCGGGATGGCGTTGACGGCGCTGATGCCGAAGCGACGCACGGCGCTGGCGGTCTTGCCGGGGAGGCCGAACAGGCGGGTGAGCGTGTCGGTGGCCGCCGCGGTCATGAACGTGTCGAGCCCGCGCCAGCGCTGGTAGCGCGCGAGCAGCGCGGCATCGCCGAGGTCTAGGCCGAGACGCTTGCCCTCGACCAGCACTTCGGCGAGCGTCGCGACGTCGCGGAAACCGAGGTTCAGACCCTGCCCGGCGATCGGGTGGATGCCGTGTGCGGCGTCGCCGATCAGCGCGAGACGCGTGTCGGTGATGCGCGCGGCGTGATGAAAGCCGAGCGGATAGCTCGACCGGGGTGTCGCCATCGACAGCGCGCCGAGGAAGCCGCCCATGCTCTTCTCCGCTTCCGCCAGGAATGCGCGGTCGCCGAGTTTCAGCATGCCGGCGGCGTTCTTCGCATCGACCGTCCAGACGATCGCCGAGCGGTGGCCATCCGCATCGTCGGGCAGCGGCAACAGCGCAAACGGGCCGCTCGCATAGAAGATTTCATAGGCGACGTTGCCGTGCGGCACCGCGTGATGGAACGCGCCGATGATCGCGGCATGATCGTAGGACCAGCGTGCCATCGTGATGCCGGCGGCCTCGCGCGTCGGCGAATTGCGGCCCTCCGCGACGATCACCAGCGGGGCACGGACGGTGTCGCCCGAATCGAGCGTGGCGGTGACACCCGATTCGGTGCGGTCGAGCGAGGTCGCGCGCGTCGTCATGCGGAGGTCGACATGCGGGGCGGCGGTCGCGGCGTCGAACAGGGTCCGGCGGAGCAACTTGTTCTCGTACATCGTGCCGAGCGCGCCATCGTCGGCCGCGGGGACGAAATCGAGCGCGCCGGGTTCGAGACCGTCGCTGACGCGGATCTGGCGGATCGCACAGCCCTGCCCCGCCAGCGTCGCGCCGATACCGATCGCATCGAGCATGCGGTGGCTCGCGCTCGCCACCGCCGAGGCGCGACCGTCGAAGCCGGGTGCCAGCGTCACCGCGGGGTCGGCCGGATCGATCACGATCGACGAAATACCGTGCACGTCGAGCGCCACGGCGAGCGTCGCGCCGACCAGCCCGCCACCGAGGATAAGTACATCTGTGTCCATGACCCGCTTTATCTCGCCTGCCCGTCGCTGCCAACGACGATCCGGGCGCAGCTTAACCCGTGTTGTCGCGTGGTTACCTTGACGTTGAGCCTGCCGAGGGCGATGCATTCTCTATTATATTGAATCTGGAGATTACGGGTCATGGCCAGCCGCGCGCAGCCAGCCTTGTGGCGTGAAACGGTGAAGGCGGGGGCGGTGCGCAGCGGCGCGCTGATCGCGGCGATCGCGTTGTTCGTCGGCACGCTGCTGATGGCACTGGCGCTGGCCAGCTATCATGCCAGCGACGCGGCGCTGAACACCGCATCGGGCGCCTATCCCGACAATCTGGTCGGACCGCCGGGCGCATGGTTCGCCGATATCGCGCTGACGCTGTTCGGGCCGGCGGTGGCGTTGCTGCTGCCGATCGGGCCGATCCTCGGCATGCGGCTATGGCGCAACCTGCCGGTCGGACGCTGGGGCGGAATGGTGCGCGGCGCTGCGATCGGCGTTGCGTTGATGGCGACAGCGCTGGCGTTCGTCTCGGGCACGTCGGTCCTCGCGCTGCCCGCGGGATGGGGCGGCGTGATCGGGCTGTCGGTCGTGAGCGGCGTGCATTGGGCGCTGGGCTTCATCGGCCAGCCGGTCGCCGAACTCTGGTCCGCCCGCGCGATTGGGCTGGTCGCGGCGATCGCGGGTGCGATCGTCTGGGGCAAGAGCGTCGAGATCGAACTCGGTGAGCGCAACTGGCGCTTTCCCCGTCGCACGCGGACCGAGGCGCTGGGGTTCGACGGCTATGACGATCAGGACGACGTCGCCGACGACGAGCCGCTGACCCTGACGCGCAAACCGATCGAGCCGCGCGCGATCGCCGAGCCCGACCCGCGTCCTGCCCCGGTGATCGCCGACCGCCAGAATGCGCCAAGCCAGGCCAAACCCAAGGAGCGCCAGTCGTCGCTCGACCTGCGCGACAATTTCACGCTGCCGAGCCTCGACCTGCTGACGCCGTCGCCGCCGAGCCAGGGCAATGTGATCGACAAGGCCGGGCTGGAACGCAACGCGCGGCTGCTCGAGAACGTGCTCGACGATTTCAAGGTTACGGGCTCGATCATCGAGGTGCGGCCGGGTCCGGTCGTGACGATGTACGAGCTGGAGCCTGCGCCGGGCGTAAAGGCGAGCCGGGTGATCGCGCTGGCCGACGATATCGCACGCAACATGTCCGCCATTTCCGCGCGTGTGGCGGTGATTCCAGGACGCAACGTGATCGGCATCGAGCTGCCGAATGCGCGGCGCGAGGCGGTCAGCCTGCACGAACTCGTCGGCAGCCAGACGTTCGAGGACCAGTCGGCGCAGTTGCCGATCATCCTCGGCAAGAACATCGCGGGCGATTCGGTGATCGCCGATCTCGCGCCGATGCCGCATCTGCTGGTCGCGGGTACGACCGGCTCGGGCAAGTCGGTCGGCCTGAACAGCATGATCCTTTCGCTGCTGTACAAGCTGACGCCGAACCAGTGCCGGATGATCATGATCGATCCGAAGATGCTCGAACTCAGCATGTACGACGACATTCCGCATCTGTTGTCGCCGGTCGTGACCGATCCCGCCAAGGCGGTCCGCGCGCTGAAATGGGCGGTCGAGACGATGGAGGATCGTTATCGCCAGATGTCCTCCGTGGGTGTGCGCAGTCTCGCCGGCTTCAACGACAAGGTGCGTGGCGCGAAGGCCAAGGGCCAGCCGCTCGGGCGGAAGGTGCAGACGGGCTATCACCCCGACACCGGCGCGCCGATGTACGAGGAGGAGAAGCTCGAATACGACGTGCTGCCGCAGATCGTCGTGATCGTCGACGAGCTGGCTGACCTGATGATGACCGCGGGCAAGGAAGTCGAATTCCTCATCCAGCGGCTGGCGCAGAAGGCGCGCGCGGCGGGTATCCACCTGATCATGGCGACGCAGCGGCCGTCGGTCGACGTCATCACCGGCGTCATCAAGGCCAATCTGCCGACCCGGATCAGCTTCCACGTCACGTCGAAGATCGATTCGCGCACCATCCTCGGCGAACAGGGCGCGGAGCAACTGCTCGGCAAGGGCGATATGCTCTACATGCCCGGCGGCAAGGGCATCGTCCGCGTCCACGGGCCGTTCGTGACCGACGACGAAGTGCGGCTGGTGGCGGATCACTGGCGCTCGCAGGGACTGCCGGATTACATCTCGTCGGTGACCGAGGAGCCCGAGGAGAGCTTCACGCTGGAGGGCTCGCCGACCGGTGAGGACTCGGCCGAGGACCAGCAATACCGCCAGGCGATCCAGCTGGTCTGCGAGTCGCAAAAGGCGTCGACCTCGTGGCTGCAGCGGCAGTTGCGGATCGGCTACAACTCAGCGGCGCGGCTGATCGAGCGCATGGAGAAGGACGGCATCGTCGGCCGCCCGGATCATGTCGGACGGCGCGAGGTGCTGCGCGATACCGAGGGGCATGCGATCTGAGGGGGCGATGTGGGGGTTCCCCTGCCCGTCATCCCAGCGAAGGCTGGGATCCAGAGCCACGCAGTCCGGCGCTTGTGACCCTGGATCCTGGGTCGAGCCCAGGATGACGGAGGTTTTGCCCGTTGCGGATCGTACCTCTCAGCGCGCGCGTTTAATCCGAATCCCCAGTTCCCAGCAGCCAGTTCACAGCGGGTTCAAGCCCGGTCCGGCAGAGGCCGGGCTTCAAGGAGATTTTGATGTTCAATACCCGCCCCGCGGTGATCGCGACGATCGCTGCCCTCTCGGTCGCTGCCGTGCCCGCGCCGATCGCAGCGCAGGCGACCGGCGATCTGGCCGCCGTGCAGAAACATCTGCAATCGGTCGAGACGATGACGGCGAATTTCTCGCAGGCGGATCGCAACGGCAAGGTGCTCACCGGCGTGCTGACGCTGAAGAAGCCCGGCAAGCTGCGCTTCCAGTATGAGAAGGGCGTGCCGATCCTGATCGTCGCGGAAGGCGGCGCACTGACGTTCATCGATTATTCGGTGAAGCAGGTGCAGCGCTGGCCGATCAAGAACTCGCCGCTGGGCGTGCTGCTCGACCCGACGCGCGACATCACGCGCTATGCCAAGCTGGTCCCCGGTTACGACCAGCGGATCGTGTCGGTCGAGGCGAACGATCCCAAGCACCCGGAATATGGCCGGATCACGCTGGTGTTCGTACGCAATGCCAGCGCGCCGGGCGGGCTGATGCTGCAGGGCTGGGTCGCACTCGACAGCCAGAACAACCGGACGACGATCCGCCTGACCAACCAGAAGTTCGGCGAGGCGGTCAGCGACAACACCTTCCGCTGGAACGACCCGCGCCGCACGAATGGAAGAAAGTAACAAAACCTGGCGCTCATTCATGCAAGCGACAGGTTCCGATCTCTAGAGGGTGGCTCGCGGATGTGAGGCATTCGGGATTTTTCCCCCTGTTGCCCGGATGGTTTCCCCACATCCTGCCTGCGTGACGAACGCTGAGTTGGCCCTCGCTCCATGCCCCCGGAGCGAGGGTCTTTCGCGTGGAGCGGCAGGCAAACAAGTTTGCCCGACTCGCTCAAGCGCGGCCGACGAGCCTTGGCTCGTTCGACGGCATGGGCTTTGCCCATGACGCCTTCTCACCTCCAATACCCCGCGCAAAACCAGCATTGAGGTCAGTGGAAGCCGACCCACCCCCTGCCTCTCCCTTTCAGGGATGGGAGACCGTTGCGCGTCAGACGCTTCCTTGTCCCCACCCCCACGCGGCGCTACATCGCGGCCGTGAAGATCGTCTCCTGGAACATCAACTCGGTCCGTTTCCGGATCGCCATCGTCGAACAGTTTCTGCGCGACGAGCAGCCCGACATCCTGTGCCTGCAAGAGACCAAGGTCATCGACGGCGACTTCCCGTTGGAGGCGTTCCGCGCGCTCGGCTACGACCACATCGTGCTGCACGGCCAGCGCATGCACCACGGCGTCGCGATCCTGAGTCGGGTGCCGATCGTCGAGGACGACCGGTTCGACTGGCAGGCGAACAGCGAGGCGCGTCATGTCGGCGTCCGGCTGGAGAACGGCGTCCGGCTCGAGAACGTCTATGTCCCCGCCGGCGGCGATGTGCCCGACCGCGAGGTGAACCCGAAATTCGGCCAGAAGCTCGACTTCATCGAGCGCATGACGACCTGGTCGGAAACGCTGCCAGGCCCCACCATCCTCGTCGGTGACTTCAACATCGCCCCGCTCGAATCGGACGTGTGGAGCCACAAGCAGTTGCTCGACGTCGTCAGCCACACGCCCATCGAGGTCGAAGCACTCGGCCGGTTGCAGGCGGCGGGCGACTGGGTCGATCTCGGCCGACGCTTCCACCCTGCCCCCGCGCGGCTGTTCACATGGTGGAGCTACCGCGCAAAGGATTGGGCGGCGTCCGATCGCGGCCGCCGGCTCGATCACATGTGGGCGACCGGCGCTGCCGCCGAGGCCGCGGTATCGCATCATGTGTACGAGCGGTGCCGTAGCTGGCTGAAGCCGTCCGACCACGTTCCGATCATGACCGAGTTCGCGTTTTGACCGATCCCCGCACCGATCCGCTCGCCAATCCCCGCGCTAATCCACGCGCCAATCCACGGGGGGCCGCACGCGCCATCGATGCGCTCCGGCGCGGCTGGCCGATCGCGATCGACGGGCTGGTGCTGCTCGCGGTCGAGACGGCGGATGCGGATCGGTTGGCGGCGTTCGATCCGGCGGCGACGGGCGGCGTGCTGATCTCGTCGGGACGCGCGGCGACGTTGAAACTCACCAACCAACTGGCGGCGGCGGACCCGACCGAGCCGGTGCTCGTCGATCGCGCACCGTGGATCGACTTCGCCGCAGCGACCGCGCTGGCCGATCCGCAATTCGACCTGGCGACACCGCTCAAGGGGCCGTTCCACACGATCCCGATCGCCGATCCGGATGCGGCGGCGGCGGCGTTGCGACTCGCGCGGATCGCCGGGCTGCTACCGGCGTTCTTCCTCGGCATCGGTGAACCCGAGGTCGACATCACCCTCGCCGATATCGACGCGCATGAGGACGCGACCCGCCTGCAGCTCGCGGCGCGTGCGCGGCTTCCCGTCATGGGCGCGGAGGATGCCGAGATCGTGGCGTTCCGCAGCCCCGAAAGCGCGGACGAGCATATCGCGCTACTGATCGGCCAGCCCAACGGAACGCCGCCGCTGGTGCGCCTGCATAGCGAATGCCTGACGGGCGACGTGCTCGGCAGCCTCAAATGCGATTGCGGGCCGCAATTGCACGCGGCGATCCACGCGATTCGCGACAGCGGCTGGGGTATCCTGCTGTATCTGCGCCAGGAGGGCCGCGGGATCGGGCTGGTCAACAAGCTGCGCGCCTATGCGTTGCAGGACCAGGGATACGACACGGTCGATGCGAACACACGGCTCGGGTTCGCGGTCGATGCGCGCGATTTCGGCGTGGCGGCACGGATGCTCACATTGATCGGGCAGCGTGAGGTGCGGCTGCTGACCAACAATCCGGCGAAGGTGGCCGGACTCGAGGCGGCGGGCGTCACGGTGATCGAGCGGGTGCGGCATTTCCTGCCGCCGAACCCGCACAATGCGCAGTATCTCGCGACCAAGCGCGACCGCACGGGGCATCAGTTCTGACCGTGGTTTCTCCCTCCCCCGCACCCGCCCCTTCCCGGCGCCTGATCGTGGTGTTCGGTGCCGCGGTTCGCCCCGATGGCAGCCCGAGCCCGACGCTTGCCCGGCGCATCGCGTTCGCGGCGGCGGCGGCGGCGCGCTATGTCGATGCGGACCTGTTCTGCTCGGGCGCGAAGGGGACGCATGGGCCATCAGAAGCATCGGTGATGGCCGACGTGCTCGCCGAGACGGTCGATCGGTCGCGGATCCATCTCGACGAGGTCAGCGTGGACACGTTGCAGAGCGTGGTCGCGGCGACCGCGTTCGCGCGCGCGGGGCAGTATGCGCAGTGCATGATCTGCACCGATGGCTATCACCAGCCGCGCATCCGCATGCTGTTCGCGATGCTCGGCATGCCCGCGAGCGCGATCCATGTGCCGCATGGCGGGAGCCGGCGGTATCAACTCAAGATGCGCGCGCGCGAGGCGGCGGCGATCCCGTATGATCTGGTCGCAGGCGTCGGCGCGATCTGGCAGCGAAAGCAGGGCTGACCGCCCTGCTAAATTAGGAGCGAAATCGACGTGTCCAATTCTCTCCCCTCCCTGAAAGGGAGGGGTCGGGGGTGGGTCGGGTTCCGTATCACCCGCACCGTCGCGACCAGAGCCGACCTACCCACCCCCTGCCCCTCCCTTTCAGGGAGGGGAGCCGTCCGCCTTTCGGGGATAGGCCGACTGACTGTCGACCCGCTTCAACTGAGTAGGCGCGCCACGTCTTCGAAGCTTTCCGCGAGCGCATCGACGCCGATCGCCTTCAGACGCGCACCGTGCTCCGCGTTGCAATGCGATCCCGCCGACAAGCCGATGACGTAGCCGCCCGAGGCCACAGCGCCGGTCGCCCCCACGGGCGAGTCTTCGAGGATCGCCGTCCGGGCGATGTCGACGCCGAGTTGGCGCGCACCGAACAGGTACAGGTCGGGTGCGGGCTTGCCGTTCGTCACGTGTTCGCGGCCGCTGTAGAGATGGTCGCCGAACGCGTCGCGCAGGCCGATATGCTCCAGATGCCGCGCGATCCAGCTGACCGGGCTCGACGAGACGATCGCCTTGGGCAGGTCGGCGGGGAGCGACCGGACGAACGCAACCGCGCCATCGATCGCGTCGACGCCTGCCGCCATCACGCGCGCGTCCTCGGCCTCCCGCGCGGCGTAGAAGTCATCGGTGAGCGGCCGGTCGATCCAGCGCTCGACCGCGTCGATGAACTGCGGACCGGCAAGCCCCATGAAGTTCGCCATCGATTCGTCGGGAGTGGTCGGGTGGCCGGCGGCTGTGAGCCATTCGGCGATGTGGCGGTTGCCGACGGCTTCGCTGTCGATCAGCACGCCGTCGAAGTCGAACAGCAGGGCGTCGAACCGAACCGACATGCTCACGCGCCCGTCCCCCGCGCGCCGAACAACGCGCTGCCGATCCGGACATGAGTCGCGCCGATCGTCACCGCCGTCTCGAAATCGTCGGACATGCCCATGCTGAGTCCGGTCAGTCCGTGATCGCGCGCGAGCTTGGCCAGCAGCGCGAAATATGGCGCTGGTTCGATGTCCGCGGGCGGCAGGCACATCAGCCCGGCGATCGGCAGGCCGGCGGCACGCGCCTGCTCCACCAGCGCGGGCAGGTCGGTGATCGCGGATCCACCCTTTTGCGGCTCGTCGCCGATGTTGACCTGGAGGAAACAGTCCGGCCGCCGATCGCTCGTGGCCATCGCCTTCCCCAGCGCGGTGACCAGCGAAGGGCGATCGACCGCGTGGATACAGTCGAACAGCGCGACGGCCTCGGCCGCCTTGTTCGACTGGAGCTGGCCGATCAGGTGAAGTTCGACGTCGGGATACTTCTCGCGCAACGCCGGCCATTTCTCGGACGCCTCTGCCACGCGGTTCTCGCCGAACGCACGTTGGCCTTCGACCAGCAGCGGTTCGATAGCCTCGACCGGGTGCGTCTTGGACACCGCGATCAACGTCACGGCGTCCGCGCGGCGATCGGCGATCTCGGCGGCCTTGGCGATCCGGGTGCGGATGGCCTGCAATTTGGTGGTGTCGTCAGCAATCATGCGGCGCGCTATAGGCAGCGGCGTGGCGCGTCGTAACCCCATTCCCACACGCTGGCTGATGACCGACGAGCGGATGGGCGCTGCGTTGTGGCCTGCGCTCCGGCGATTGCTGCCGGGATCGGGGGTGGTGTTCCGACATTATGCAACGCCCGCGCGGGAACGGCGGGCGATGGTGCGGCGGGTCATGCGCATTGCACGTTCGCGTGGACTGGTCGTCGTGGTTGCCGGCGAGGCAATGATCGCGGCGGACGGCGTGCATGGTCGAGCGCGGACTTGTGGGATCAGGACTTGGCCTGCGCATTCACGTCGCGAGGCGTCGGCGGGGAAGCATGCCGGGGCTGATGCCCTGTTCGTGTCGCCGATCCACGTTACCCGATCACACGAGGATGCGGCCGGGATCGGTCCGGCGCGGGCCATGCGGGTAGGCCGAGGCCTTGGGATACCGGTGATCGCGCTGGGCGGTATGAACGCGTCGCGCTGGCGGCGGATCCGACGTTTTGGCTTCCACGGCTGGGCCGCGATCGATGCCTGGCTGCCTAGATTGCGCCGTCATCCTGACGAAAGTCGGGATGCAGTGCTATCAGACGCGGCGATCAGTAACTCGGGATCTTGATTTTCGTCGGGATGACGGGGGATTCGAACATCGCTCCGTCGAATGCTCAGAAGCGGAAGGCGGTACCCAGATACACGGCCTGGCTGTCGCGGCGATCGTCGTCGACCTTCACGAAGCGCTCGCGGTCCGAACGGTACCGCACGCCGGCCGTCACGGCGAGGCTGCGGGTCAACGCGTAGGAACCGCCGACGTCTACCGAATAGCTCGGTGCCTCCTCGACGAGGTGCGGTGCGTTGGCGAGCGGGCGATCAGCCACGGCCTTCACGGTGCCGCTGAACCGCTTGGCGCTGTAGCTTACCGCCAGGTCGGCCGCTTCGCGACCACCTGGCATGGCGCCGAGATCGAGCTTGTTCACGTCGCCCGAAACCGCGAATCGCTTCCAGCCGACCGACATGCCGAGATTGTAGGCGATCGGCGCGATGCCCACGGTCGGCATGGTCGATGCCAGGCTGGCGGTGTTGGCGATGCCGCGATTGGTCTGCGCGCGGACCGCAACGGTCACGGCGCGATTGTCCTGCCGCGTTTCCGCAGGCGTGAAACGGAAGCTGCCGGCGTCGAAACCACCGCGCGCGAACATCGCAGCAAGGCGGGGATCGGCGGCGGCCGGCGTGAACGCGCCGATGCCACGGGCGGCAACGGTGTTATGCTTTGCGATACGGGCGACCTGTTCGCTGGCGCCGAAGGCGGGCGCGACGATTGCGGCGGTAGCGACAAGCGCCCCGGCAACCACCCCGAATATTCCCCCACGCGTCATCACAACGAATCTATCCTTCGAGTCCAGCAATCGGACCCTGGTGAAACTGCGTCTATCATGAATTGATCCACCGCAAAGGCCGCAGACCCGACCGATTGCCCTCTTCGGGGTGGAATTGTCAGACAGTGTTGCAATCAGCACACATATCGCTGCGATAGCGCTACCGGATCGGCCGTATCCGACTCCCGAGGGACCACCTCTCTCGTACGGCCTACGCATGCGGGCGTCTGCTTGCGGGGGCGCGGGCTCGCCTGTAGAGCAAGGGCTGATTTTCTTGCCAGGATGATGCCCATGTTCCGCCGCTCGCGTATCGCAGTCGTGCTGTTTGCCCTGCCCCTCGTCGCCTGCGGCGGCGGTTCGGCACGTCCCAAGGCGGATCTCGCCGCATCGAAGATCACGACGATCGGCGTGAACAGCTATCTGTGGCGCGCGAGCCTCGACACGCTGGGCTTCATGCCGCTGCTCCAGACCGACTCGAATGGCGGCGTGATCGTCACCGACTGGTACATCAACCCGCAGACGCCGACCGAGCGTATGAAGGTGACGGTGTCGATCCTCGATCAGGATCTGCGCGCCGATGCGCTGCGCGTGGCCGCGCTCCGCGAAGTCAATCGCAACGGTCAGTGGGTGTCGTCGCCGGTGCAGGCCGCGACCACGCAGAAGCTCGAGGATATCATCCTGACCAAGGCCCGCGACCTGCGCCGCGCCTCGATCGCGGGCTGAGGACGACATAATGGCGTCGCGTTTCAATGCGTTGAAGGCGGACGCGGCGTGGCAGAAGGTCTGGGACGAGCGCAAGACGTTCGCCGCCGACGACCTGTCGACCAAGCCGCGCTCGTACGTGCTCGAGATGTTCCCCTATCCGTCGGGGCGCATCCATATGGGGCATGTCCGGAACTACACGATGGGCGACGTGCTCGCGCGGTTTCGTCGGATGAAGGGCATGGAAGTGCTTCATCCGATGGGCTGGGACGCGTTCGGCATGCCCGCCGAAAACGCGGCGATGGAAAAGGGCGTGCATCCGGGCAGCTGGACGCGCGCCAACATCGCGACGATGAAGGCGCAGCTGAAGCGCCTCGGTTTCGCGCTCGACTGGACGCGCGAGCTGGCGACGTGCGAGCCTGAATATTACGGCCACGAGCAGGCGCTGTTCCTCGACCTGTTCGCGGCGGGACTCGTGTACCGCAAGGAATCGGCAGTAAACTGGGACCCGGTCGACATGACCGTGCTTGCCAACGAACAGGTGATCGATGGTCGCGGCTGGCGCTCCGGCGCGCTGGTCGAGCGGCGGAAACTGTCGCAGTGGTTTCTGAAGATCACCGACTTCGCCGACGAGCTGGTCGACGGCCTCGGCGCGCTCGAGCATTGGCCGGACAGGGTCAAGCTGATGCAGGAAAACTGGATCGGCCGCAGCCAGGGCCTGCAGTTCAAGTTCGCGCTGACTTCCCCCCTCCCTGGAAGGGAGGGGCCGGGGGTGGGTCGGCCCGAGGCGGACGCAGCAGTCCTACGAGAGCAACCCACCCCTAACCCCTCCCTTTCAGGGATGGGAATCGAGTCGGTCGAGGTCTTCACCACCCGCCCCGACACGATGTTCGGCTCCAGCTTCGTCGCGGTCGCCGCCGATCACCCGATCGCGCGCGCCATCGCCGAGACGAACCCCGACGCCGCAGCCTTCATCGAACTCTGCAAGCGTGGCGGCACCACCGCGGCGGAACTCGACACGCAGGAAAAGCTCGGCTTCGACACCGGTCTGCGTGCGGTGCATCCGCTTGATAAGGCTTGGCACCTTCCCGTCTACATCGCGAACTTCGTGCTGATGGAATACGGCACCGGCGCGGTGTTCGGCGTGCCAGCCCACGACCAGCGCGATCTCGATTTCGCGCGCAAATACGACCTGCCCGTCAAGCGCGTCGTCAGCGAAGGCGATGACGAGGCCCCCGTGTTCGTCGGCGACACCGCCTGGACCGGCGCCGGCAATCTGGTGAACTCGCACTTCCTCGATGGGCTAGACATCGAGGACGCCAAGCGCACCGTGATCGAGCGCGCCGAGGGCGAAGGCTGGGGCAAGGGTACGACCGTGTTCCGCCTGCGCGACTGGGGCGTCAGCCGCCAGCGTTACTGGGGCACGCCGATCCCGATCATCCATTGCGACGCGTGCGGTGCAGTGCCGGTGCCCAAGGACCAGCTGCCGATCGTGCTGCCCGAGGACGTGTCGTTCGACATCCCCGGCAACCCGCTCGATCGTCATCCGACCTGGAAGCACGTCCCTTGCCCGTCCTGCGGCGGTGATGCGCGACGCGAGACCGATACGCTCGACACGTTCGTCGATTCGTCGTGGTATTTCATCCGCTTCGCCAGCCAGCCGGACGCCAAGCCGTTCGACCGGACCGGCGCGGAGAAGTGGCTGCCGGTCAACCAGTATATCGGCGGCGTCGAGCATGCGATCCTGCACCTGCTCTACGCGCGGTTCTGGACCCGCGCGCTGAAGCATATCGGCATGCTCGACATTGCCGAGCCGTTCGCCGGGCTGTTCACGCAAGGCATGGTCACGCACGAGACGTATAGCCGAGGCGACGCCGGCGACGCGCAGCCGGAGGCCGACACCGACGACGACGATTCAAGCGACGCGCCGGTGAAGACGAAGTGGCTGTCTCCGGATGAGGTCCGCAAGACCGATACAGGGTATATCGAGATCGCAACCGGAGGCCCCGTGACGGTCGGTCGCGTGACGAAAATGTCGAAGTCGAAGAAGAACACCGTCGATCCCGAGCCGATCGTCGACCAGTACGGCGCCGACGCGGTGCGCTGGTTCGTGCTCTCCGACTCGCCGCCCGAACGCGATCTCCCCTGGAGTGAATCCGGCATCGAAGGCGCGTGGCGGTTCGTCCAGCGTCTCTGGCGCCTGATCGAGTCCGATGACGCAGCAAAGGCCGAGGGCAAAGACATCGGCTTACGCAAACTCTGTCACCGCACCACCGTAGGTATCGAGAACGATATCAACGCCTTGCAGTTCAACAAGGCGGTCGCGCGGCTCTACTCACTGTGCAGCGCGATCGAAAAGGCAGCGCCCTCCGCGGATCGCGAACAGGCGGTTCGCACGTTGCTGCTGCTCGTCAGCCCGATGGTCCCGCACGTCGCCGAGGAAGCCTGGGCGACCGCCGGAAACGACGGCCTGATTGCCGATGCCGCCTGGCCGATCGTCGATCCGGCGATGCTGGTCGACGACGAGGTCACGATCGCGGTGCAGGTCAACGGCAAGCTGCGCGACACGCTCGTCTTCCCCAAGGGCGCGCCTAAGGACGAGGTCGAAGCCGCCGCGCTCGCCTCCGAGAAGATCGTCCGCCTGCTCGAGGGCAAGCCGCCCCGGAAAGTGATCGTCGTGCCCGACCGTCTCGTGAACATCGTCGCATGAAGCGCCTTGCGATCCTCAGCGCGTTGGCGCTGGCCCCCGCGCTGTCCGGCTGCGGCCTGCACCCGCTCTATGCGGGCGGCAGCAGCGGACCGGTCGCGGGCGCGCTCGGACAGGTCGAGATCGCGCCGATCGCGGGCAAGAACGGCTGGCTGATGGCCACCGCTCTGCGCGATCGCCTGCCGTCGAACGGCGCGCCCGCGCTCTACCGGATCGATATCCGCCTCGACGACCAGATCAGCGGCCTCGGCGTCCGCACCGATGACAGCGTCTCGCGCGAACGCCGGACGCTGCGCGCGCGCTATCAGCTCGTGCGGATCGGCGACAATTCGGTGTTGCTCGACGCGACTGCGGGCTCCGACGCCGGCATTGACGTCGTCCGCTCGGAATATGCGACGATCGCCGCCGAGAACACCGCGCTCGAACGCCTGTCGCAGATCGTCGCCGACCAGATCGTCGCCCGCGTTGCGCTGTATGCGCGCAACACGCCCGCGGTCGCAGCGGCGCAGGCGACTACGCCCGCCAAGTGAAGGCCAGCGCCGGCCAGATCCGCGGTGCGCTGGCCAAGCCGGGCGGCGACATCCGCCTGTACCTGCTCCACGGCCCCGACGAGGCAGGCGCAAGCGACCTCGCCCGCGTCCTCGCCAAGGCGATGGGCGCGGATGCCGAGCGTGTCGATCTCGACGGCTCGACACTCAAGAGCGACCCCGGCCGGCTGACCGACGAAGCCGCCTCGCTATCGTTGTTCGCCGGCGCAAGGTTCGTCCGCGTCGCGTCGGCCGGCGAGGAAAGCCTCGAAGCGTTCACCAACCTCCTGGCGGCCGAGCGCGTCGGCAACCCGGTCGTCGCGATCGCCCCGACCGTCAAATCCACCGCCAAGATCGTCAAGCTCGCGATCGACTCGCCGCGCGCAATGGCGTTCGCCTGCTACGCCCCGACCGCGCAGGACGCCGAACGCCTCGCAACGACGATCGCGAGCGAGAACGGCCTGCGCCCCGCCCCCGGCGTCGCCCGCCGCCTGGTCGATACGACCGGGGGCGACCGCGCCGTCATTTCGCAAGAGATCGAGAAGCTCGCTTTGTACCTCGACGCCGCACCCGATCGCCCCGCGGACCTCGATCATCACGCGCTCGATGCGGTCGGCGCAGACCTCGGCGATGCGGAAATGAGCCGCGCGATCGACGCCGTCATCGAAGGCCGGGTCGATGATCTCGGTGCCGAACTCGCGGTGCTCGAAGAGGCCGGCACCTCGCCGATCCCGTGGCTCCGCCAACTTGTCCGCCGGCTGATTGCGCTCGCCGACATGCGCGGCGAGATCGACCGGGGCGAAGCGGTTGACGCAGTGATGAAACGCCACCGGGTGTTCTTCAAGGAAGAAGCCAGCACCGCGCGGTCGCTCCGCCGCTGGACCCCGACTATGCTTGCAACCGCGATCCAGCGCGTGCGGACGGCCGAGCGTGCGATCATGGCGTCCGGGAATGCTGGCGGCGTGGTGGCAGAAGCGGCGGTGGTGGCGCTATCCCAGGCGATCGCACGGCGAAACTGACTCCTGGCAACGCGCTTAATCTCGCCGTTGTCCTTCTTCCAACACCACCCCTCGTCATCCCGGCGGAAGCCGGGACCCATGGTTGCGGTCCGCCTCATGAGAGAGCACGCCCTGTCCATGGGTCCCGGCGTGCGCCGGGATGACGGAGGGTGTGAGCGGTCCCCCTCTTAAGTTCTCCCTTCACCCGTTAGTCCTGAGCGAAGTCGAAGGATGGTCCCGCGCGCAGGTGCTTCGACTTCGCTCAGCACGAACGGGCGGGGCAATTGGGGCAAGTGCCCTGCGATCTAGATCGCCCCACCCGTAAGCCGCTGGCAGACCATATCGAGCTGGTCCAACGTCGAGTAATTCAACGTCAACGTGCCCCCCGTCTCGGTATGCGCAACGCGGACCTGCAACCCGAGCAGATCCGCCAACTGCCGCTCCAGCGCTGCGATATCCGCATCCGGCACCCGAGGTTGCGATGACCCACCGCCACTACGGTTCCGCCCAGGCTTGGCATCGCGCGCCAGCTTCTCCGTCTCGCGTACCGACAGCCCGCGCGACACGACCTGATCGGCCAGCGATTCCACGTCGGGCGATCCCAGCAAAGCCCGCGCATGGCCCATCGACAGCGATCCATCGACCACCTGCGACTGCACCTGTGCCGGTAGCTCCAGCAACCGCAGCAGGTTCGCGACATGACTGCGTGACTTGTGGACGATCTTGGCGAGGACCTCCTGCGTATGACCATATTCGCCCGCCAGACGCTGATACGCCTGCGCTTCCTCGATTGCGTTGAGGTCCTCGCGCTGAATGTTCTCGATCAGCGCGATCTCGAGCGTCTCGGCATCGTCGAAGTCGCGGACGACGACCGGTACCTCGTGCAGCCGCGCACGCTGCGCCGCCCGCCAGCGCCGCTCGCCCGCCACGATCTGATAGTCGTGGCCATGCGGCCGAACGACGATCGGCTGGATCAATCCGCGCGAGGCGATCGACGCCGCGAGTTCGTCGAGCATCGCCTCGTCGAAATGGCGTCGCGGCTGATCGGGATGCGGGGACAGCGAACTGACCGGCAGCATCCGCACGCCCGACGACTGCTGCGCCTTGCCCTCTGCCGATACCGGGGTCTCGCGCGCCATCTCGCCGAGCAGCGCGTTGAGCCCCCTGCCCAGCCCCGGACGACCGCGTTTGTTACCGTCGCTCATGCCGCTGCCTGCGCGGTCGCGGGGAGCCGGCCGATAAGTTCGCGGGCGAGCGCGATATACGCCTGCGACCCCGAACACCGGTGATCGTAGATCAACGCGGGCAGACCGTGGCTCGGTGCCTCGGACAGCCGCACGTTGCGCGGGATCACGGTCTCGAACACCACTTTCCCCAGCACGGCGCGAACGTCGGCCGAGACCTGGTCCGTCAGACGGTTGCGCCGGTCGAACATCGTCAGCGCCACGCCGAGGATCGACAGGCCAGGATTGAAGCGCTGGCGGATGCGCTCGACCGTGCTGAGCAATTGCGACAGCCCTTCGAGCGCGAAAAACTCGCATTGCAGCGGCACGAGCAACGAGTCGGCGGCCACCATCGCATTGATGGTCAGAAGCCCGAGCGACGGTGGGCAATCGATCAGCGCGATATCCCACGGTCCGCGTGCGACCTTCATCGCGCGATCGAGGCGGTGCGTACGCGCGTCGAAATCGACCAGCTCGATTTCCGCACCCGACAGGTCCACCGTCGCCGGCACGATATCGAGCCGCGGCACGCGGGTGTGGACGACCGCATCGTCGATCGACGTCTCGCCGATCAGCACGTCGTAACTCGACCGCTCGCGCTGCGAATGGCCGATGCCAAGCCCGGTCGAGGCGTTGCCCTGCGGATCGAGATCGACCAGCAGCACGCGCATGCCTGTGGCGGCCAGCGCGGTCGCGAGGTTGATGGCACTGGTGGTCTTGCCCACCCCGCCCTTCTGATTGGCGACCGCGATGGTGATCATCGCGCGCTTACCCGATCCAGAACCACGATCGACGACTCCGGGTTCGTGACGCTTTGTTCCACGTGGAACATAAACCGCCAATTCTGCTTGAGCGCGGCCAACTCTTCCTCATCGAAACGCCCCCGAGGAAGAAGCCACCGCGTCTGCGTTGTGGCGCAGTGCGCGGCACCACGCAAAAGGTTTTGCAGCGATGCGACCGCGCGCGCGGAAATGATCGCCGCGTCCGCCGTCGCGTTCTCGACTTTCGAAGCATGGACGCGGACCTGATCACCCAGCCCCAGACGCGCGACGCAGAGCTGGAGAAAGTCGGCACGGCGTCGGCGCGGCTCGACTAGGTCGACCGGACCCTCCCGAACCAGCGCGACAACCATGCCGGGAAAACCTCCGCCGGTACCGATATCGAGCCAGCGCTTCGCAGATGTGTCCGCCCCTGCGAGGGCCACGAGTTGAAGCGAATCCACCACGTGCCGGTCCCAGATCGTCGGGATCGTCGAGGGGGCGATCAGGTTCTGATGCGGTGCCTCCTCGACGACCATCGCGACGAACGCAGCAACTCGTTCGGTAACCTCGATGCCGAACCGGTCGGTGACCCAGGCCTGTGCGTCGTCTTCGGTCATGCTGGCACTCGTTTCGTATGCAATAACACCGCCGACAATGCCGCCGGCGTAATCCCCCGCACCCGCGCCGCCGCTGCGAGCGAGGTCGGACGCGCGCTGCTCAAGCGATCAACCATCTCGTTCGACAGCCCCGGCACGCGGTCATAGGCGAAGTCCTCCGGCAAGCGAATCGCCTCGTCGGTCCGCAGCCGCGCGACCTCTTGCGCCTGCCGCTCGATATAAGGAGCGTAGCGCGCGTCCTCTAACACTTCGTCAACGACCGCCGCCGGGATTCCCGCCGCTGCGTCCGGCGCGACATGCGCGAGCCTGACACCCTCGAACCGAAGCCAATCGAACGCCGTCCGCCTTGCGCCGTCACGACCGATTGCGACGCCCTGATCGGCGACGTGGGTAGCAGTCCGCTCGCAGTCGAGTGCCGATCGGAAGCGCGCGCGATGTTCCGCCAAAGCATGCTGGTGGGCCAGACGATCCGGTCCGAGGCACCCGGCCGCTTCAGCTACGCCGCCCAGTCGAGTCTCGGCATTGTCCGCTCGCAGCGACAGGCGGAACTCGGCCCGCGCGGTCAGCATCCTATACGGCTCGGTCACGCCCTGCAGTGTGAGGTCGTCGATCATCACGCCGAGGTAGCTGGAGGCGCGGTCGAGAATCACCGGCGCTAGATCACACGCATGGGCCGCGGCGTTGAGGCCGGCGACGAGTCCCTGCCCTGCCGCTTCCTCATAGCCGGTCGTGCCGTTGATCTGGCCTGCGCAGAACACGCCTTCGATGGCACCGAGCGCCAGCCGCGTGTCGAGTGCGCGCGGATCGATATAGTCATACTCGACCGCATAGCCTGGCATCGTCATCGTCACGCGTTCGAGGCCGGGGATACTGGCGAGCATCTCGGCCTGGACCTCGACCGGGAGCGAGGTGGACAAGCCGTTGGGATAGACCGTCGCGTCGTCCAATCCCTCGGGTTCGAGAAACACCTGATGCCCGTCGCGATCGCCGAAGCGGTGGACCTTGTCCTCGATCGACGGACAATAGCGCGGGCCCGCCGCCTCGATCGCGCCGGTGAACAAGGGCGATCGGTGGAAGGCCTCGCGAATGAGGGCGTGCGTGCGATCGGTCGTCCGGGTGATGGCGCAGGCGATCTGGGGAAGCGGTCGGCCCTTCGTCATCGGCGACATCGTCCAGGGATCGAGGTCGGACGGCTGTTCGGCAAGGACGCCCCAGTCGATGGTCCGACCGTCGAGGCGAGGCGGCGTCCCCGTCTTCAGCCGGGCCATCGGCAAGTCGCGGGCGCGCAACTGATCGGCCAACGGCTTGGCCGCACGCTCGCCGATCCTGCCGCCTTCCTCGCGATCGTCGCCGCGGAAGATGCGGCCACCGAGGAACGTGCCCGTCGCGAGCACGACCGCTCGCGCCGCGATGATCGAGCCGTCGGCAAGCACGACGCCGGCCACGCGATCCCCGTCGAGATGCAGCGCGGTCGCCTCGCCTTCGACGATCGCGAGCCCTTCGGTCAGCCCCAGCATCGTCCGGATCGCACCCGAATAGAGACGGCGGTCCGCCTGAATGCGGGGCCCCTGTACCGCCGAGCCCTTGCTGCGATTGAGCATGCGATAGTGGATCGCCGCCGCATCGGCAGCGCGACCGATCAGCCCGTCGAACGCATCAACCTCGCGAACCATGTGACCTTTTCCAAGCCCACCGATCGCCGGATTGCATGACATCGCGCCGATATGCGCGGCGTCGAACGACACGAGCGCCGTGCGCGCGCCCCTGCGCGCCGCCGCGGCTGCGGCTTCGGTCCCGGCATGGCCACCGCCAACCACCACTACATCGAACATGTCATCGCCCTAGAGTGACGCAACGGGTGCGTCAAAGATGTTCCACGTGGAACATCACTTACCGATGCAGAAACGTCCGAACAGGGCGTCGAGCATGGTGCCGGTCGCATCAAGGCCCAAAACGGTGGCAAGGATCGCCCGGGCCTGGCGCAAATGCTCGGCGACGATCAACGCATCCGAACTCCGGTATCGCAGCGCATCGGCCGCCATCCCGCACTGACGCCGTTGATGCTGCTTGAGGGCGATGCCATCGCTGCGGGGAAGCATCGTCGTCGCCCGCTGGTGCAATGCCGCCCAGAGCCGGTCAAGCGAACTGCGATCGGTTTGCGCTATCGCAAGCGCACGCCCGGCGGGAGTATCCCCCCGCCCCGCCAGGTCCGCCCGCGCGTGTATCCAGATTGCGTCGGCGCGGGGCGGTGGCGCGTCCGCCAGCCATAGGACGATGTCCGCCGCGGCGAGCGCAACCTCGGCGCGAGTCACGCCGATGGCCTCGACCGGGTCCAGCGTATCGATCAGGCCGGCGGTATCCGTCAGCACATAGGCGATGCCGTCCCGGATAACCGGCACCTCGATCCGATCGCGCGTGGTACCGGAAATCGGCGACACGATCGCCGCATCGCGCTCGCCGAGCAGGTTGAGCAGCGTCGACTTGCCGCTGTTGGGCGGACCGCCGATAACGACGCGCAAGCCGTCCTTCAGGCGCTCGACCGGCGGGGCATCGACCACCGCTTCGATCTCAACGGCGAGCGCATCGATCTCCGCGACGATCGCGTCGAACGCGGCGGTATCGCTCGCCACGTCGTCCTCGTCCGCGAAGTCGAGCAACGCCTCGATACGCGCGGACAGCATCGCGACGGAATCCATCCACGCGCGCACCGCTTGGCTGACGCGCCCTTCGGCGGCCGTCATCGCCGCGACGCGCTGCCCTTCGGTTTCGGCCTCGAGCAGGTCGGCGAGACCCTCCGCCTCGGTCAGGTCGATGCGGCCGTTGGTCAGCGCGCGGCGCGTAAACTCACCGGGTTCGGCATGACGAAGACCGGATAACACGGACAGTGCGCGTTCGACGGCGGCAATCACCGCACGACCGCCGTGGCAGTGAAGCTCGACCAGATCCTCGCCCGTTGCGGTCCCGGGGCCGGGGAAGACGATCACGAGCGCGCGGTCGAGCAACCCGCCATCAGCGTCGCGCAGTCCGCGGAGACTTGCATGACGGGCTTCAGGCAACCGCCCCGCCAGAGCCTCGGCGGCGGCGAACGCCTGCGGTCCGCTTATCCGGACGACGGCGATCGCCGCGGGCGGGCGCCCGCTCGATACCGCGAAGATCGTTTCCACGTGAAACTCAGCCGTTCTTGGTCGCAGTGTCGAACATCCGTTTCCACATCGCCATCCCCGCCTCGCCCATCGGCTGCCAGCCGCGCATCATCGATTCGAGCATCTCGGGCTTCATCTGGCCGTCCGGAATCGCGTCCATCATCATCGCGACATAGCGATCGTGAATCGGCGTCAGGTCGGGCAGACCCACCGCGCGACGCGCCTCTTCCGGGGTGCATTCGATCTCGATATTCATCTTCATGTACTGCGTCCCAGATGGCGCTTGAGCCGCCCATCCGCGCGCTGCATAGCTTGGCAATGTATGCGCGCGATGCAGCCTCGATCGCAACGCCAATCGGATTGGTCCGCGTGACCGGCTCTGAGGACCGGATCGACGCGATCGAGATCCTGGCGACGGGCGATGTCGTTTCGAGTGATGCGCCGGCGATCCGGGAGGCGATCGAGCAGCTCGAAGCCTATTTCGCTGGGCGACTGACGGCGTTCGACCTGCCCCTGTCCCCCTCGCCTACCAAACGTGGCACGGTCCTGCGTCAGGGGATCGTCGACATCGCGTATGGCGAAACCGCAAGTTACGGTGCGCTTGCGAGGGCGATCGGGTCCAGCCCGCGTGCGATCGGCCAGGCGTGTGCGCGCAATCCGTTTCCGATCGTCGTCCCCTGTCACCGTATCCTCGGAGCCGGCGGGGCGCTTGGTGCGTATTCCGCGGGCAACGGCCCCATCACCAAATCCAGGCTGCTCGACCACGAACGGCCGCAAGGAGGATTGTTATGACGAACACGACCAGTATCGCGACGCTCGCGGGCGATGGCGAATTCACGGCGTATCGCGCCACGCCGGCGGGCACGCCCAAAGCAGCGATCATCGTGATCCAGGAAATCTTTGGCGTGAACGCGGGTATCCGTCGCAAGTGCGATACGCTCGCCGAAGCCGGCTATCTGGCGATCGCGCCCGACCTGTTCTGGCGGCTGGAGCACGGCATCGAGCTCGATCCGGATATCAAGCCGGAGTTCGATCGCGCGCTCGGACTGATGGGACAGTTCGATCAGGACAAGGGCGTGGCAGATATCGAGGCCACGATCCGCGCCGCGCGTGCCGAGCTCGGCGATAGCAGCAAGGTTGGCGTGGTGGGCTACTGCCTCGGCGGGCGGCTGGCGTTCATGACGGCGGCGCGTACCGATGTGGATGCGAGCGTCGGTTATTACGGCGTCGGGATCGACGGCCTGCTCGGCGAGAAGCACGCGATCGCGCACCCGGTGCTGCTGCACGTGCCGGAGGAGGATCACTTCGTCGACAAGGACGCACAGGCAGCAATGCATGCCGGGCTCGACGATCACCCCAAGGTGACGATCTACGATTACCCCCGCGAGGATCACGGCTTCGCGACCGAGTTCGGCGAGCGCCGGTCTGACGCGTCAGCGAAGCTGGCAGATGAACGAACGGCAAAGTTCTTCGCGGAGAACCTTAGCTAACCCCCGCCATCGTCACCCCGGACTTGTTCCGGGGTCCACGGTTCCGCGCACTCACGACTACCGAACGTGCGGAACGGTGGATGCCGGAACAAGGCTCTCCTGAGCGTGTCGAAGGGCCCGGCATGACGAGGGCATGCGCGGAGACATGAAAAAGGCCTCGCCGGACGATACCGGCGAGGCCTTTTCTATACCGCAGCGACGCGATCAGCGGATCAGCGCAGCAGCGTGATGATCCCGAGCGTGTCACCGGTGCCGACCCAGCCTTCGTAGATCATCTTGATCGCAACCACGAGGATCACTGCGAGGCCGATATACGCGATCCAGCGATAGCGGTTGATGATACGCGCGATGTAGTTCGCGGCGAGACCCATCATCGCGACCGACAGCAGCAGGCCGATGACGAGGATGCCGGGATGCTCGCGTGCCGCACCGGCGACCGCCAGAACGTTGTCGAGGCTCATCGACACGTCGGCGACGGCAACCGCCCACGCGGCGCTTGCAAACCCCTTCGACGAGCGGAGACCCGAGCGTTCGTCGCCTTCGATCTCCTCGGAGCCTGCGTTGTGCGCGCCCTCGCGGATTTCACGCCAGAATTTCCAGCACACCCACAGCAGCAGCAGGCCACCCGCAAAGATCAGCCCGACGATGCCCATCAGCCACGTGACGATCAGCGCGAAGAAGATACGCAGCACGAGCGCCGCGCCGATCCCGATCAGGATGACCTTCTTGCGCTGTTCGGCGGGAAGCCCGGCGGCGAGTGCGCCGACGACGATCGCATTGTCGCCCGCCAGGACGAGATCGATCATCAGGACCGACCCGAACGCGGCCAGCGCCTTCGGATCGCCGAGGTTCGAGAAGTCGGCGACGACGTGATGCCAGATGTCCAGCGGCGAGCCGGGTCCGGCGACTCCCGATGCGGCGGCGGCCAGCATGGCTATGATACTCAAGATGTCAGCTCCCGGTGACGTGGGTCACCAGCGGCGAGCGGTGGTGACGGTTTACGTAGGGTTTAATAGCAAAGCGGCACGCGAAAGCCATGCTCTCGCGTGCCGCTTTTGCTTCGGTCTTCTTGGCGAACATGGGCCCCCTCTATTAAGTTGGGCCCATGTCGTCGGTCGGAGGCTCGCGCCCCCGCCGGCCGAACCGGTGCGAGTCCTGCTGCAGCTTGCAGCAGGCCGCACTCGGTTATTGATTCATGGAATCGAAGAAATTCTCGTTGGTCTTCGAATCCTTCATCTTGTCGAGCAGGAACTCCATCGCGTCGATCGTGCCCATCTGCATCAGGATGCGGCGCAGGACCCACATCTTGCTGAGCTTGGCCTTGTCGACCAGCAGCTCTTCCTTGCGGGTGCCCGACTTGCCGACGTCGAGCGCCGGGAAGATGCGCTTGTCCGCGACCTTGCGATCGAGCACGATTTCCGAGTTGCCGGTGCCCTTGAACTCCTCGAAGATCACCTCGTCCATGCGGCTGCCCGTATCAATCAGCGCGGTGGCGATGATCGAGAGCGAACCGCCCTCCTCGATGTTGCGCGCAGCACCGAAGAAGCGCTTCGGGCGCTGCAGCGCGTTTGCGTCGACACCACCGGTCAGGACCTTGCCCGACGACGGCACGACGGTGTTGTAGGCACGGCCGAGACGCGTGATCGAGTCGAGCAGGATCACCACGTCCTTCTTGTGCTCGACCAGGCGCTTGGCCTTTTCGATCACCATTTCAGCGACCTGCACGTGGCGCTGTGCGGGTTCGTCGAAGGTCGAGCTGACCACCTCGCCCTTCACGCTGCGCTGCATGTCGGTGACTTCCTCGGGGCGCTCGTCGATCAGCAGGACGATCAGGAACACCTCAGGGTGGTTGTCAGTGATCGCCTTGGCCATGTTCTGCAACATGACGGTCTTGCCGACGCGCGGCGGTGCGACGATCAGCGTGCGCTGGCCCTTGCCCTGCGGCGATACGATGTCGATCACGCGCGCCGACTTGTCCTTGACGGTCGGGTCGGCGGGATCGAGCGTCAGCTTGCTCTCGGGGTAGAGCGGCGTGAGGTTGTCGAAATTAACGCGGTGGCGGACGACGTCGGGATCGTCGAAATTGACCGCGGTCAGCTTCACCAGCGAGAAATAGCGCTCGCCATCCTTCGGCCCGCGGATCTCACCCTCGACCGTGTCGCCGGTGCGCAGGCCAAACTTCCGAACCTGGTTTGGCGAGATATAGATGTCGTCGGGACCGGCGAGGTAGTTCGACTCCGGGCTGCGCAGGAAGCCGAAGCCATCGGGCAGCACTTCGATCGTGCCGAGCCCCATGATCTGGTCGCCATTGTCCGCCTGGACCTTCAGGATCGCGAACAGCAGGTCCTGCTTGCGCAGCGTCGAGGCGCTCTCGACCCCCAGTTCCTCGGCCAGCTGGACCAGCTCGGCGGGTTTCTTCTTCTTCAGGTCTTTGAGATGCATGGGGATTTCCGGATAGCAATCAACGGGAGAACGCTCGGTCGGCGGTGCGCTTGGGAAGCGGAACTGGGCGAGACGAGTCTGGCAGGTCACGACCGGGCAGGACGCCAGGAGGCCGTGTTGGGACAAGGGGTTAGAATTGGGGGGGCGATTAGTCAAGCGGGGACGGGAGCACCGCTCTTACCGTTCCCCTGCGAACGCAGGGGCCCAGGATCACGAATGCCATCGCTTGTAACCCTGGGCTCCTGCGTTCGCAGGAGAACACGCGGTCAGAACGGCTTCACGATCACCAGCACGACGATCAGCGTCACCGCCAGCGCAGGGATCTCGTTCAACATCCGCAACTGCTTGCCCGTAAGCGTGGGCTTCCCCGCGGCGAGCTTCTTCGCATAGCCGACCGTCCAGCCGTGATACCCGGTCAGCAGAAACACGATCAGCAACTTCAGGTGCAGCCACCCCAGCCCGGGCGCACCGTCCGCCAGCCCCAGGTTCAGCGCCAGCGCGATCCCCAACACCCAGACGACGATCATCGCCGGCGTCAGGATGATCGAACGGATCTTGGCCTCGCGCTCGACCCAGTTCGCCGCCTCGCCCGCATTGCCGGCCGCCAGCGCCTCCTGATGATACACCAGATAGCGCGGGAGCATGAACAGCCCCGCCATCCAGAAGATCACGAAGATCAGATGCGCGGCCTTGACCCAGTCATAGGCCGCCCCGAGAAATCCACTCATGTCGTGCTCCTAACGCGGGCGATCAGCTGCTCGACATGCGCGATCGGCGTGTCAGGCAGGATGCCGTGTCCAAGATTGAAGACGTGCGGGCGATCCGTGAACGCCGCCAGGATACGGTCGACCGCCACATCCAGATCAGCGCCGCCCGCGATCAGCGCCAGCGGATCGAGATTGCCCTGCACCGGCATATCCGCTGGCAGCGACGCATCGGCCCATACCGGATCGACCGTCTCGTCCAGCCCGATCGCATCGACGCCCGTCTCGCGCGCATAAGCCGGAAGCTTGCCCCCCGCCCCTTTCGGAAAGCCGATGATCGGCACGCCGGGGCAGCGCGAATGCAGGCGCTCGACGATCGATGCGGTCGGCGCGATTACCCAGCGTTCGAACTGCGCGGGCGACAGCGAGCCCGACCAGCTGTCGAACAGCTGCACCGCGTCGACGCCAGCCTCGATCTGTCGCGCGAGATATTCGACGGTGTTGTCGGCAATCGCATCGATGATCCTGCCGAACGCCTCCGGGTCGCCGTACGCGAAGCGCCGCGTCTCGGACTGGTCCTTGCTCCCCTTCCCCGCCACCATATAGGTCGCGACCGTCCAGGGAGACCCGGCAAAGCCCAGGAACGTCGTCTCGGGTGGTAGTGCCGCGGCGACCTTCGCAACGGTGCCGTAGACCGGCTCCAGCCGATCCGGGACCGGCTGCAACCGATCGAGCGCATGGTCGACCAGCGCCGGCTCGAGCCGAGGCCCCTCGCCGACCCCGAAGCTCAGGTCCTGCCCGAGCGCCCACGGGATCATCAGGATGTCGGAAAACAGGATCGAGCCGTCGAACCCGAACCGGCGGATTGGTTGCAGCGTCACCTCGGCGGCTGCGTCGGGATCGGTGGCCAGCGCGAGGAAGCCACCCTTCTCGGCCCGCAGTTCGCGATACTCGGGAAGGTACCGCCCGGCCTGCCGCATGAGCCACAACGGCGGCACGGCCTGACGTTCGCCACGCAGCGTCGCCAATAGTGGCTTAGAGGGCAGTTTCTTGGAGGTCGGATCGGTCAGCGGAGCACCCTTCTTCTACTATAAGAAGATTCTAGAAATAGGTTGTTGCAGTGGTTGGGCGGTTGAACCCGGGACTTATGCGGTGATCCCGGAAATGCCAACAGCTTGACCCCTCGGCACCCGCACAAACGCGCTGATTCGATTCAAGGCTCCCCGTTACCCACAGCCTGTGGATAAATTCCGCTCCTGTGTGCGGGGATGTGGATAGAATGGGCGTTATCCACGGCGTACCCGTCGCTTGGCGAGGGGCACGAGTTACGCTAGCCCTTCTCCCCATGTTATCCACAGATCTACGCGCATCGGCCCGCCCGATGGGGATAAGTCCCCGATGATACGGCTCCACCTGCACCTCCTGTCGGACTCGACCGGCGAGACGCTGGAGAACATCGCGAAGGCGGCGCTGGCGCAATATGACGACGTCGAAACCGTCCGCCATTTCTGGCCGATGGTCCGTACCGAAGCGCATCTCGAACGCATCCTCCAGGAGGTCGCGCAGAACCCCGGGCTGGTGATCTTCACGCTGGTGAACCCGGCGACGCGGCGGATTCTCGAGCAGCGCTGCATCGCGCTGGGCCTGCCCGCGGTGGCGCCGCTCGACCCGGTCAACGATGCCCTGTCGGGGTTGCTGGGGCAGCAGGCGAAGGCACGACCAGGGCGTCAGCATGTCCTGGATGCCGCCTATTTCGCGCGCGTCGATGCGATCCAGTGGACGATCGCGCATGACGACGGGATCGCGTGGGAGGAATGGGAAGAGGCCGACATCGTCCTCGCGGGGGTATCGCGCTCATCGAAGACGCCGACCTCGATCTATCTCGCCAACCGCGGGTACAAGACCGCGAACATACCGATCGTCGTCGAAAGCCCACCGCCGAGGATCCTGTACGGGCTCAAGAACCCGTTGATCGTCGGGCTGACGACCAGCGCCGACCGACTGATTCAGGTGCGTCGCAACCGCTTGCTGTCGCTCAACCAGCAGCCCGACACGTCGTATGTCGAGGAGGAAGCGGTGATGCGCGAACTGGCGTTTGCGCGTCGGATGTTCGCGGACAATGGCTGGCCGGTGATCGACGTGACCCGTCGCTCGATCGAGGAGACCGCCGCGGCGATCATCGCGCTGTGCAACCAGCGGCGGAGCGAAGACGTCCCGGTGGTGGAGGCGTGAGCCTGGTCCTGGCCTCGCAAAGCGCGTCACGTCGCGCGATGCTGGCCGCCGCGGGTGTACCGTTCGAGGCGACTTTTGCGGGCGTCGACGAGGATGCGGCGAAGGCGGCGTTGCGTGACCTCTCCCCCCGCGATCTCGCGGATGCGCTGGCCGAGCTGAAGGCGCTGAAGGTATCGGCCAGGATGCCGGGGTATCTCGTCCTCGGCAGCGACTCGCTGGTGGCGCTGGAGGACGGCACGATCCTCGACAAGCCGATCGACCGCGCCGACGCGGCCGCGCATCTGCGATTGATGTCAGGCCAGCGCCACGACCTGTGGAGCGCCGCGGTCATCGCCGAGAACGGCCACGCGATATGGCGCCATGTCGAGCGCGCCAAGATGCATGTCCGCCCGCTGTCCGACGCGTTCGTCGAAACGTATCTGGATGCGGAATGGCCGGCGATCTCGGGCTGCGTTGGCTGCTACCGGATCGAAGGACCCGGCGCGCAACTGTTCGCCAAGATCGAGGGGAGTCAATTCACGGTACTTGGCATGCCGCTGCTCAACGTGCTCGACTTTCTTCGCGTACGTGGCGAACTCCCGACGTAACCCCTCCCCCGTCATGCCGGGCCCTTCGACAAGCTCGGGAGAGCCTTGTTCCGGCATCCACGGTTCCACAAAATCGAGAGGCGTGAGTTCGCGGCACGGTGGACTCCGGAACAAGTCCGGGGTGACGGAATGGGTTGCAACCCGACCCAGCCCCCAACCGTCGCGCCAGCGGAAGCTGCGGGTATCTCACGGGGCGGGTGACGTCCGACAAACGGGGAGATCCCAGATTTCGCAGGGATGACGGGTGGGAGGTAACTGCGGTGCGTGGCAATTCCGAAGCGCTAGACTAAACTCTGTTCACCCGCGAAGGCCGGTGCCCAGACTGGATCCCCGCCTTCGCGGGGAAACATGGAGCTTTAAATGACCCTAGCCGCCCGTCCCTATGCAGAAGTGATCGGCGATCCGATCGCGCAGTCGAAATCGCCGCTGATCCACGGCTTCTGGCTCGACGCGCTCGGGATCGACGCGGAGTATCGCCACAAACACGTCACCGCGGACGCCCTCCCCGCCTATTTCACTGAGCGGAAAGCCGACCCGGCGTGGCGCGGGTGCAACATCACGATGCCGCACAAGCTCGCCGCGCTCGATCATGTCTCCGATCCGGGCGACGTCCGCGGGACGATCGGCGCGATCAACACCGTGTTCCGTAACCAGGCGGGCGACTGTATCGGCACCAACACCGATGCCGCCGGATTCTGGGCGCCGATCGACGACCTCGACATCGCCGGCCAGCCCGTCACGGTGATCGGCGCAGGCGGTGCGGCGCGCGCGATCCTGTTCGCGCTGTCGCGGATGGGTGTCGGCCCGGTGACGATCCTCAACCGCAATCCGCTGAAGGGCGCGGCGTTGCTGTCGACCTTCGGGCTCAAGGGCCAGGCGCTGCCGATCGGTCCTGCCGCCCCGCCCTCGCGACTACTTGTGAATGCGAGCGTGCTGGGCATGACGGGTCAGCCACCCCTCGACATCGATCTAGGCGCGCTCGATCCGAACTCCCTAGTCTACGACATCGTTTACTCCCCGCTCGAAACCGGTCTGCTGAAAGCCGCGCGCGCGCGCGACCTGGAAACCGTCGACGGTCTGGAGATGCTGATCGGCCAGGCCGCCGTCGCGTTCGAGATATTGTTCCACGTGGAACCACCGCGCGACCGTGACGATGATCTTCGGGCGTTGCTGGTCAAATGATCATAGGGCTCACCGGCTCGATCGGCATGGGCAAATCCGCCGTCGCCGCGATGTTTACCGATGAGGGCGTGCCTGTGTTCGATGCGGATGCCAGCGTGCACCTGTTGCAGGGCGTCGGCGGACGACTGGTCCCTGCAATCGAAGCCGCCTTTCCCGGTACGACGGTCGAGGGCGCAGTCGACCGGGCCAGGCTCGGCGCTGCGGTGTTTGGCGACGATGCGGCGATGAAGCGGCTCGAGGCGATCGTCCACCCGGCGGTCGGTGAAGAGCGCGCTGCTTTTCTTGCCGCCCATGCCGGCAAGCGAGTCGTGTTCGACGTGCCGCTCCTGTTCGAAACGGGCGGCGACCGCAACGTCGACGTGATCGTCGTCGTCTCCGCCGCCCCCGATGTGCAACGCATCCGCGTCCTCGCCCGCCCCGGCATGACCGCGGAGAAGTTTGCCGCGATCCTCGCCCGCCAGACGCTCGATTCCGAGAAACGCGCGCGCGCCGATCACGTCATCCACACCGACACGAGCTTCGATGAAACCCGCGCGCAAGTCCGGGCGGTGCTTGCGTCATTGGGAATCTGAGCCGATACCATATCGATGCGTGAGATTGTCTTCGATACCGAAACCACCGGCCTCAGTTTTTCAGGCGGCGACCGCATGGTCGAAATCGGCTGCGTCGAGATGGTCAACCGGGTCGAGACCGGGCGCACCTTCCACGCCTATTATCATCCCGAGCGCGACATGCCGGTCGAGGCGTTCAACGTCCACGGGCTCAGCCAGGCGTTTCTTGCCGACAAGCCGAAATTCGCCGATGCGGTCGAGGATCTGCTGGAGTTCGTCGGCGACGCGCCGATGATCGCGCACAATGCCGGCTTCGACTTCTCGTTCCTCAACGGTGAGCTGACCAAGTGCGGGCGCCAGATCATCCATATGAAGCGGATGGTCGACACGCTGCAGATCGCGCGCAGCCGCCATCCCGGTGCCAAGCATTCGCTCGACGCACTGTGTTCGCGCTTCGGGATCGATCGCAGCCACCGCGTCCTGCACGGCGCGCTGCTCGATGCGCAGCTGTTGGCGCAGGTCTATGTCGAGCTGATGGGCGGTCGCCAGATCGGCCTCGGCCTGCTCGGCGACACCGGCAGCAACGCTTTGACTCCGATCGTCGTACAAGCGCCTCGGGTGGTTCGCCCACCCCGCATTTTCGCAGTGAGCGAGGGAGACCTTGCGGCGCATGCGGCGTTTATGAAGGGGATCAAGGATCCGATTTGGGGGGCCGTGGCGTCCGGATGACGCTGGCAGGGTGGAGCCAACAGGACCGCCCGAGACTGTAACGCCGACAAGGAGACGATAATGGATATCCGGATTTCTGGTCATCAGGTTGACACTGGCGAAGCACTCAACAGCCACGTGGAAGACCGACTCCAGGGTATCGCCGACAAGTATTTCTCGCGCGCCATCTCGGCCGAGGTCACGTTTGGCAAGGGACCGCACGATGCCGGCTTCAAGTGCGACATCGTTTCGCACGTCATGAAGGGCTTGGTGCTCAAGGGCCATTCCGACGCGTACGACGCACGCGCCGCCTTTGACGGTGCCGCCGCGAAGATCGAGACGCAGCTCCGCCGCTACATGCGCCGCCTGAAGGATCGCCATGCCGGCGAAGCCGTGGCGATGGCCGAGAGCAACGGGTATGATAGTTTGGGGACAAACGCCGGCTACACGCTGTTCCAGGAGAGCGTCGAGGAAGACGATGTTGCGGACGCACCGCTGATCATCGCCGAAACCCGCGTCGATATTCCCGAAGCGAGCGTATCCGATGCCGTGATGATGCTCGATCTGCGCAACACCGCCGCCCTGCTGTTCATGAATGCGGGTACCGGCGCGCACAACATGGTCTATCGCCGCGGCGACGGCACTATCGGTTGGGTCGAGCCACAGCGCGCCGCTTCGTCTGGCCCCGCCTCCTCTCCCCAGTAAGAAAGGTCCATAAAGGCGCGCGTGTGACGGGCGCGCCTTTACGCCCCGGTGCAACCCGCTAAGGCGGACGCGCGCGGGGGCGTTTGAGACATTGAAGACCATGACCGATTTCAGCGATTTGCTGCGTCCCGACGCAGTGCAGACGGGCGTGATCGCCACCAACAAGAAGGCGGTGTTCCAACATATCGCGATGATCGCAGCCGAGATCGTCGACGCGGACGCCAAGACGATCGCCGAGCGACTGGGTGCGAGAGAGAAACTCGGCTCGACCGGGTTCGGCGGCGGCGTCGCGATCCCGCATACCAAGCTGGAGGGTATCACACAGGTTACCGGTGTGTTCGTGCGACTGGCGCAAGCGGTAGACTTCCAGGCGGTCGACGATCTGCCGGTCGACCTGGTCTTCATGCTGCTGTCGCCGACCGATGCCGGGGCCGTGCATCTCAAAGCACTCGCGCGCGTGTCGCGTCGGCTGCGTGACAAGGCGTTCCTGGAGAAACTGCGGGGCGCAGGCTCGCCGGATGCGCTCTATGCGCTGTTCACGGCCGACGAGGTGCGGGATGCCGCGTGATTTGTACCCCGCCCCCGTCATCCTGACGAAAGTCAGGATCCAGAGACACGGAGGGCTGTCCTTCGGTACCCTGGGTCCTGACTTTCGTCAGGATGACGGTAGTTGGCTGCTCGCGAGCAAAACAGATGTCTGACAACGCGAGCACAGGCAACACAGCAGGCGCCGACGCACATTTCCGCGCTTTGGAGTCTCTCTACGCCCAGGCACCGATCAACCGGTTCTTCGAATCCTCGCTGGAGATCCCCGAGGCGGGTGTCGCGCGGATCCATTTCACGATCGACGAGCGGCATTATCACGCCGGCGGCGCGGCGCATGGCACGAGCTATTTCAAGATGCTGGACGATGCCGCCTTTTATGCGTCGAACAGCCTCGTCACCGATCGCTTCCTGCTGACGACCGCGTTCAACCTGCTGCTCACCCGCCCGCTGAAAGTCGGGCCGGTGATCGCCGAAGGACGCTGGATCAGCGGCAAGCGACGGGTGTTCGTCGCGGATGCGCGATTGATCGATGCAGAGGGCGAAGAGGCGGCGCGCGGAACGGGCACGTTCATGCGCTCGCGGATCGCGCTTGCCGGTCTTCCCGGATATCGCGCGCCGGCATGAGCGGTCGGCTGCCCAGCGGCGTATTGGTCAGCGCCCTGCTTCGCCGCGTCAATGACGCCGGCGGCTTTGGTGCGGTGATGGCCAAGGGCGACGCTCAGGGCGGCGCGATTCTGGTCATCGCGATCGACAAGGGGGCGCCTCCCCGCCTGCTGGAGCGTGGCATCGGGCCCGACGGAAGGACCGCATTGATCGACTCGACCCCCGCCGAAGACCTTGACGGCTATTGGCGACGACGCCGCGCAAGCGACGCGGATCTATGGGTAATCGAGGTGGACATCGCAGCGGCGGAACGGTTCGCCGCTGAAACGATCCTCGACGATTGACTCTAAAGCCCCCCCAATAGAGGGGAATTGCAACATTGATTGGCGTTGTGCTGGGACGGGTGCGATCCGGATCAGTTACGCAGTCGGGGGGATGCCTGGATGGTCGGCTTGTACGATCGACTCCACGGTCCAACCGCATCTGAATAAGTTTGAATGACGATACTTCAGCGGGCCGCGACGATCGCGGCCATGACATTCTCTCTCGCCGGCCTGCTGGGCAACAGCGCTCCGGGTCATGCTACGGGCATCGATAAGCCGGCGGTCAATCTTACCGCTCTCGCAAATCTAAACGCCCTCTCGCCGCAAAATGTTCCGCAGACCGCTCCAGCCGCAACGCCCGTTGCTCCTGTCGAGCAGACTGCCGTCGAGCCCGCTGCGACCACCGAAGCCGAAGAATTCGATACGCTTGCCCAGGCCGTTGCCGCGCAGGATAGCGCCGCCGCCGACGACTCGCTCCAGTGCCTTGCCGGTGCGATCTATTTCGAGTCCAAGGGTGAGCCGCTGACCGGCCAGCTCGCGGTCGCCGAAGTCATCATCAATCGCGCCAAGTCGGGTCGTTTCCCGGCCGACGTCTGCGCCGTCGTCAAGCAGCGCGGCCAGTTCAGCTTCGTGCGCGGCGGTCGGATCCCCACCATCTCCGGCGGTGCCGCCTATCGCACCGCCATCGCCGTCGCCAAGGTCGCACTTGCCAGCGCATGGAACAGCCCTGCCGAGAAGGCGCTGTATTTCAACACCCCCGATCGCCGCCCTTCGGTTCGCGCGGTCAAGGTCGCCGCGATCGGCAACCACGTCTTCTATCGCTGAGACGATATCCCCCTCCGTTCGTGCTGAGCGAACGGTTGGCGACCGGACGAGACTAACGACCACAATCCGTGAATGAGCTTGCCTCGTTCGCGGATTGTTCTATTTCCGGCGCATGCTCGACATGCCGCCGGACTCCTGCATCGACGAACCCGGATCGCCCTTATGCGCCGCCGACGTGGCGCGTGGCGTGATCCGGATGTTGTTGCGTCACGATCTTACCGCGATGACCGAAGTGCCGCTGGACGGCGGGCGTCGTGCCGATCTGATGGCGGTGGACGCGCGCGGCCAGATCGTCATCGTCGAGATCAAGGTATCGCGCGCCGACCTGCTCGGTGACGGCAAATGGCCGGATTATCTCGGGCATTGCGATCGGTATTTCTGGGCGGTGCCGGCAGGGTTCGATGTCGGGCCGCTGGCCGGACCTGCATTCCTGCCCGAGCGAACCGGGATCATCATCGCCGATCGCTACGATGCGGCGATCGTACGCGAGGCCCACACCATCCCCCTGCCCGCGCATGTCCGCAAACGCGGCACGCTGGCGTTCGCACGGCGGGCGGCGCGGCGGTTGATCGCGCAGATGGACCCGGATGCGGACGGATTGGCGTTCTGATAGCTTGGCGGATCCCCTCCCTGGAAGGGAGGGGGGGGGGGGGTGGGCTTCCGTATCGTGCAGCCGTTGCTTCACAAGCTGGCCTACCCACCCCCGACCCCTCCCTTCCAGGGAGGGGAGAAAGGTGCGGCCCTGTTGACCCAATACGCTCCGAAGAAGTTCAGAACTTCGGGCCCGACACGGCCTTGCGCACCTTTTTCGGCGCGTCTTCCAACAGCTTGCTGACGATCGGGTTGCGTCCATCCTGCTTGGCATAGGCGCGCGCGGACATGCCCGCGATGATATCCGCCTGGTCGGGATCGGCGTTCTCGGCCAGCAGCACCCGGATCATGCCCACGTCGCGGCGTTGCACTGCGCGGATCAGCGGGGTCTCGCCGGCGGAATTGGCGAGGTTGGGGTTCGCCCCCGCTGCGGTGAGGATCGGGATCATCCCGGTCTGCCCGAGCGTCACGGCGAGCAGCAGCGGCGTGTTGCCCTTGCCGTCGCGCAGGTTCGCGTCCGCGCCCTTTTGCAGCAGAAAGCGCAGATACACCTCGTCGCCGCGCTTGATCACGATGTGGAGCGCGCCCTCCCCGCTCGTCACGTCGCGCGTGTTGATGATGTTGCTGCCCGGACGTCCGAGCATCTCGAGCACGTCGTTGTTCTTGGCGTCGCGCACGGCGGACAGGAACTTGTACCCCTCCGATTGGCCTTGCGCGGCTGCGGGCGTTGCGCCGACCAGCGCGGGCGTCAGGAGAGTAGCGGCGAGCAACAGGCGAATACGCATCGAGAGACTTCCTTGGTTCGTCCTGACTATGGGCGACGCTTGCGCCGCGGTGGCTAACAGATCAAGGCTGGCGGCATCATGACCATGCGTTTCATCCTCTTCGGGGCCCTCACGCTTACGGGCGCGCTTTCGGCATGCGGTACCTCCGCACCCCCCGCCAAACCGCCCCTCGAAGGCGCGCGGATCGGCGGTCCGTTCGCCTTGACCGACCAGAACGGGCAGGCCGTCACCGAGCGCACCTTCGCGGGCAAGTACCGGATCATGTATTTCGGCTACACCTTCTGTCCCGATGTGTGTCCGACGGATGTCCAGGCGATCGGCGCCGCGGTGAAAAAGCTCGAGTCAAGCGATCCCGCGATCGCCGCGAAGATCGTCCCGGTGTTCGTAACGGTCGATCCGGCGCGTGATACCCCCGCGGTGCTCAAGCAGTTCGTCTCCGCCTTCCACCCCCGTATGGTCGGCCTTACCGGCAGCGCCGAGGCGATCGACCGGATCAAGACAGAATATGCGGTGTATTCGAGCAAGGGCGACGCGTCTCCGGGCGGCGGCTACCTCGTAAACCACTCCCGCCAAGCCTATCTGATGGACCCGGACGGCAAGCCCCTCGCTTTGCTGCCGCAGGAACAAGGGCCCGACGCGGTGGCGGCAGAGATCAAGCGCTGGGTGCGGTGAGCACGCGCTTCTGGGAAGATACGCCGATCGACCAGCTCGACCGCGGCCAATGGGAAGCCTTGTGCGACGGCTGCGGCAAATGCTGCATCCACAAGCTCGAGGACGAGGATACCGGCGAGCTCGTACCGACCAACGTGTCGTGCCGGCTGCTCGATCGCCGCAGCGGGCAATGCTCCGATTACCGCCATCGCCATGCCTATGTGCCCGAATGCGTACGGCTGACGACCGGCAACGTGCGCGGGATCGACTGGCTGCCCTCGACGTGCGCGTACCGGCTGCGCGCGGCTGGGGAGCAACTGCCCGACTGGCATTACCTCGTCTGCGGCGACCGGGAGGCCGTCCACCGCGCCAAGCAGTCGGTGCGCGGCTGGACCATCAGCGAGGACGAGGCCGGCGAGCTGGAATATCATGTGATCGAACGCGAACTGTGAGCCGGGCCGGATGATCGAAGGCCTGGAGATCGTCCGACACCCCCGCGCCCGTCGCGCGCGTCTGTCGATCGATCCTGCGAGCGGTCGCGCCAGGCTCGTGCTCCCCAAACGCGCAGCGTTGAAGCAGGCGCTGGCATGGGCGGAGGACAAGGCGGGGTGGATCGCCGAGCAGCGGGCGTTGCTCCCCGCGCCGCGCCCGTTCGTCCCCGGCGCGGTCCTCACCGTCGCCGACGAACCGCTGACGATCGTGTGGACGCCGGGTAGTCGCCGCACCGTGATCCGCGAAGGCGCCACGCTCTCGCTGTCGGGGCCGCCCGACACCATTCCCCGGCGTGTCGAGGCCTGGCTCAAACGGACCGCGCTTGCCGTGCTGGAAGCCGAAACCGCCGAGTACGCCGCCAAGGCGAAGGTAAGCGTGGCACAGGTCGCGGTCGGCGATGCGAAGGGCCGCTGGGGTAGTTGCGCGTCGAGTGGCGTGATCCGCTATAGCTGGCGGCTGATCCTTGCGCCGAGCTGGGTGCGCCGTGCCACGGTCGCGCACGAGGTTGCACACCGCGTCCACATGAACCACGCCCCGGTGTTCCACGCACTGGTCGAACAGCTCTACGGCGAGGATCCGACCCCGGCGCGTGCATGGCTCCGCACGCACGGCGCCGAACTTCACTGGTTCGGACGCTCGTCCTGATACCGGCCATCCTGATTGCGGCCATCTTGATTGCGGCCGTCCTGATACCGACCGTCCTGATACCGATCCCGCGGTACGTCGCGCGTTAGCGGCTGACGGCCCGCCGGCTGTTCCTGACGCGGCTGGTCGCGGCCGGTGACGCGGTTGATCCAGTCCTGATTCATCTGCTGCGGTGGTGGCGCAGGCGCGGCGGGGGCGGCATCGAGCTGATCGGCATCGGGCCGCGGTATCGTATCGCCAGTCTGCGCGTCCGTCGGTACCGGCGGCGCGCCCGGCTCGATCGGGTTGCCGTCCTGGTCGACCGCCATCTGGCCGTTGTCGGGCTGGCCGAAATAGCTCTCCTCGTCGGGCTCCAGCTGCCATTCCGGCAATGTCACCTTCGTGTCGAACTGCTCGATCGGCCGGCTTGCGGTCGCGGGCTTCATGAACGCTGCCCAGGCCTTTGCCGGCGCGGTGCCGCCGTGCAGGCCCGCGATCGGCTTGGCATCGTCGCGACCCATCCACACGCCAGTGGTGATGCCGCTGGAGAAGCCCAGGAACCAGCCGTCCTTCGAGGCGGTGGTGGTGCCGGTCTTGCCCGCGACGGGCCGACCGATCTGCGCTGCACGGCCGGTGCCGGTATTGACCGCGGTCTGCAACAGATCGGTCATCTCGGCGGCGACATAGGGTGCGACGAGCACATGGCTGCGATCGACCTCGTGCGTGTAGATCGTCTGGCCGTTCGCGGTCACGCGCGTGATCCCGTAGGGGGTCACCGCGACCCCCTTGTTGGCGACCGAGGCGAACGCGCGCGTCATGTCGATCACGCGGACTTCGGACGTGCCCAGCACCATCGACGGGTGCACGTTGACCGGCGTGGTGATGCCGAACCGCCGCGCCATGTCCGCCACGGTGTTGAAGCCGACCTCCTGGCCGAGCTTGGCCGCGATCGTGTTCAGCGAATAGGCGAATGCCGTGCGCAGCGACACGGCACCGGAGTTGCGACGAGAGTCGTTGCGCGGGCTCCAGCCGTTGATCGTCACCGGTTCGTCGACGATCGAATCCTCGGGCTTGTGACCGGCTTCGAGTGCGGCGAGGTATACGAACAGCTTGAACGACGAACCCGGCTGGCGGACTGCCTGCGTCGCCCGGTTGTAGATCGACGAGACGTAATCCTTGCCGCCGACCATGGCGCGGACTTCGCCGCCGCGATCGAGTGCGACCAGCGCGCCCTGCGATCCCGCCGGCACGTTGGCACGGATCGCATCGTCGGCCTCGCGCTGCATGGTGAGATCGAGCGTGGTCCAGACTTCGAGCGGTTCGGTGGTCTCGTCGATCAGCGTATCGAGTTGCGGCAGCGCCCAGTCGGTGAAGTAGCGCACGCTGTTCTGCTTGGGCTCGGGCGCGAGTTTCAGCCCCGACACATCGGCATCGGCGGCTTGCTCGGCGGTAATCGCGCCGTTTTCGCGCATCGTTTCCAGCACCACGCCGGCGCGTCCGACCGCGGCTTCCGCATCGGCGGTCGGCGAATAGTTAGACGGTGCCTTGACCAGGCCGGCGATCACCGCCGCTTCGGCGAGACTCAAATGGTCCGCGCCGTGGCCGAAGAACTTGCGGCTGGCGGCGTCGATCCCGTACGCGCCGCCGCCATAATAGACCTTGTTCAGATAGAGCTCGAGAATCTCGTCCTTGGTGAACTTCCACTCGAGCGCGAACGCCAGGATGCCCTCGCGGAACTTGCGACCGAACTTCTTCTGGTTGTTGAGGAAGACGGTCCGCGCGAGCTGTTGCGTGATCGTCGAGCCGCCCTGCGTCCAATGCCCGCGATCGAACCGCACCTTCACGGATCGCGCGACGCCGATCGGATCGATACCGATATGCGACCGGAAGCGCCTATCCTCGACCGACACGGTCGCGTCGCGCATCACCTTGGGGATCTGCGAATAGGGCAGCCATTCGCCAAAGCTCGGCCCCATCGACACGATTACCGTGCCATCGGCAGCGTGGACGCGGATCATCTGGCCGTTGGGCGACGACTTCAGACTGTCGAAACTCGGCAGCTGCGACATCGCGACATAGACCGCGATCGCCAGCGCACCGAGCGCAAGCAGCCCGATACCGAGACAGACCTGAAAGAAGACGACCAGCCGCCGACGCCAGCGAGACGCCGGGTTGGACGGGGGCCGACGGGACGGGGAAGCAGAACGCGTACTGGCCATGTAGCGGACAGAATTACGCGTTCCGCCCGCACCCTACAAGCAGGATCAGGCCGCGACGTTCGCTTTGCGCGGTCGGAATTCGAGTGACAGCGAATTCATGCAATAACGCTGGCCGGTCGGCGGCGGACCGTCGGGAAACAGATGGCCCATATGGCTGTCGCAGCGCGCGCAACGCGTCTCTACGCGGGTCATGCCGTGGCTGCGATCGGTATGGTCGGTCACCGCATCGGGACCGATCGGCTGCGTGAAGCTCGGCCAGCCCGACCCGGAATCATATTTGTCGGCGCTGTCGAACAGCTCGTTGCCGCACGCCGCGCACCGGTAGATGCCGTCGGCCTTGTTGTCGTTGAGCACGCCGGCAAAGGCGCGCTCGGTGCCTGCCTCGCGCAGCACGTGATACTGCTCGGGGGTGAGGCGCTGGCGCCACTCGGCTTCGGAAAGGTTAAGCTGGTCCATGCTGTTGAATTTCGTGTCGACGGGGCGAAATTCAAGATGGTTCGCCACGCCCCATGCGGGTCGCGTTGGCGAGCATCTGGATCATCGCGGGACGGACCAGCGGCAGCAACCACCCTGCCCGCTCGCTATCGGCGACGCGACGGACGATACCCGCGACCCCGATCGGTCGGGCCAGGCGGCGCGCAAAATCCTCCTGCCATCCGGACGCAGCGGCGGCGCCACCGCGACCATAGGCGGTGGCGGCGGCCACCCCACTGGCCAGCGCGATCCCCATCCCCTCGCCTGCTAGCGACGGGATGACGCCGGCCTGATCGCCGAGCCGGAAGAGGGCGTCGACACCGGTGCGCTGGCGCCAGCCATAGGGGACGTTGGCGATCGCATCGATCGTTGCGTCCCGGTCCATCCACGCGACCCATTCGCCCAGCGCCGGCATCTCGCGGCCGAGCGCCGCCAGTAACTGCGCGGGCGATCCCGACGCCTGAAGCCGCGAACGATGCACCGCGAGACACAGATTGGCGGTGCCGTCCTCCTGCAGCGCCAATCCGGCATAGCCGCGATCGAACAGATGCAGTTCGATACCACCGGCGAGCGATCGGCGAAGTGCTGGCGAGGGGGTTATGCGCACCCGCAGCCCGAGCGTCGGATCGGCGCCGCGCGCGTCCTCGGGCCGCGCCGTCCCGCGAACGTCGTGCTTGCCGCTCGCGAGAAACAGCGCATCGGTGACGAGCGACGCACCGTCCGCGGTACGAATCGTCGTGCCGTCGATCTCGCGCACGGTGACGCTGCGCTCGACCGGCGTCCCGAGTCGCGCGGCTTCGGCCAGCAAGACCGTGTCCAGGCGCCGCCGCGATACGGACACCGCCGAATGGGGCAGGGCGGCCTCGACACGCCGCGTCCCGGCGAAAATCCGTGCGCGTGTGACCCGCTCGGGGTTGAGGCGGTCGGGATCGATACCGAGACCGGCGAGCGTTTCCAGCGTCCGCCAGCTCAGGAAGCCGCCACAGATCGCATCGCCCGTTTCGCGCGATCGCTCGACGAGCAGATGCGGCAGGCCGGCGCGCGCCAGCCCGATCGCGGTCGCGGCTCCTGCGAGCCCGCCGCCGACGATCAGCGCAGGCGTTCGACGCATAGCCGAAACGGGAAGACGCGGCGCACCGTGGCTGCGGAAATGCCGGCTTCGGCCAGGATCGGCGGCCATTCGTCGGGACGATAGCTGCGCGCGATCGACACGGTGCCGTCATGCCGGACGATTCGGTGCCAGCGCGCGACGGTCGCAAGGATCGGGAAGCCCCAATGCGCGAAACCATGACGGTGGAGATCGTTGACGAACCACCCCGCGCGAGCGTGGGTTTCCATGAACCGGAGGAATGCGACCAGTTGCTCGTGGGTCATGTGATGCGCGACCAAGCTGCTGAGGATCACGTCCCACGGTTCGTCGGCGAGATCGGCATAGTCGCCGGTGACATACCGGATGTCGCCGCCATGCACGCGCGCCGCCTGTTCGCTGCGCGGGTTCAGATCCACCCCGACCAGGTCGGCCGCAATGCCTTTCGCGGCGGCCCAGCGTGCGATCCGGCGGAGCATGTCGCCGTCGCCAAAGCCCACGTCGAGCACCCGGACGCGGTTGCGCCCCTCGGTCGCGCGCGCGAGGAAATCGAGCGTCGGCCGCCGTGCCATCGTGACCGTATTCACCGTGGCGAGATCGCCGACCACGGCCGCATAGGTCGCCGCATCGAGATCGTCGGCGTCCATCAGTTCATCGGTCTGCGAGCGGACGGCCAGGTTCGCGGAAGGGGGCCTCATGCCGCGCTCCGGAATCCGAAGCCTTCCGCCGCCAGTCCGGGGCCGAACGCGAGCGCTACGCCGTGCGCGATCGGCGGGCCGGCCAGCAAGCGTTCGAACACGAACATCAACGTCGCCGACGACATGTTGCCGTTCTCCGCCAATACGCGCCGCGACGCGTCGAGCGCCTCGGGCTGCAACTGCATGGCATGTTCGACCGCGTCGAGGATCGATCGTCCGCCGGCATGGACCGCCCAGCCGTCGATCGCCTCGGGCGGGTGGCCGTCGCTGACGATCGTCCGGAACGCGGTGTCCGCGAGCGCCGTGGCGATTCGCGCCGGCACCTCGCCCGACAGATGCATCGCGAACCCCGCGTCGGTGACGTCCCAGCGGATCAGCGCTTCGGTATCGGGCAGCGCCGCCGCGAACGGCGTGCCCAGCTCCAGCCCGGTCGCGTCTGCGGTGACCAGTGCCGCCGCCGCCCCGTCGCCGAATTGCAGCATCGCCAGCAACGGCTCGATATCGTTGGCCGGCTGCAGATGCAGCGTCGAGAGTTCGACGGTCACGACGAGCACCCGGGCCTCAGGCTCGGACCGGACGATATGGCGGGCACTGCGCAAGGCGACGACCGCGGCGTAACATCCCATGAAGCCGATCAGCAGCCGCTCGATGCTCGGCGACAGGCCGAGCCGTCGCGCGATGATCTGATCGATGCCGGGCGCGACGAAGCCGGTGCAGCTCGCCACCACCAGATGCGTGATGCCCTCGACGGCGATCTTCGCGCGCAACGCGTCGATGGCGCGGATCGCGAGCGCGGGGGCATGTTCCGCGTACAACGTCATTCGGGCGGCGGTGCCGGGATGCGGTTCGGCCGCATAGAAACCGCTGTCGTCGACCGGCGAGCCGCCATCGGCGGTCGGCGGCAGCACCGACCAGCGATGCCCGATCCCCGACCGCGACGCCATGCGGTCGAAGACCCTGGTGGCGCGCGCATCGGTCCGTCCGCGCGCCCAGGCGATGAACGCGGCGTGGATGTCGTGATCGGGCACGGCAGTGCCGACGGCGTTCAGATAAGCGGCTGAAGAAGCAGGCACGGCGTCCTTTCGTCCGTGCGGCATGGCACGCGATTCACACTCTCAACGCATGGTCGACGATTTTAGACGTCGCCGCCGCCAATAATCCGCATGTGCCCCAGCGAGATACCTCGAAATGCACGCCGGACCGGACGACTCGCTGGTATCTCGAGTCAGTGCGTCATATCGGACGTTGCGAACGTATCCGATCGATCGGCGACCACATCGTATTTCTCCTCGATCAGCGTCATGGCGCAGCCGACATAGGCGGCGATCGCATGATCCTCGGCAGCATCCAGAGCCCGGCAAGCTTCCTGCAAAAGTGCGTAGACGCTGGACGCATTCATGATCGGACTTTCGATGCCGGGCCGTGACGCCCTGATGAACGAGGGGATCCGGATAGCACAGGAATGCGCGTGCGGCCAGAACTGTATAATATCCTGGATTCACAACATACATCCAAGAATACGCCAGTAAAACCAAAATGGTTTGATCCTGAACAGTATAGATAGATCCAAAATGCAATCTATATTGTGCTTTTTGTGTCTAAATTTGACGAATGGTTACCCATCCTCAAAGGATTAGGTTGAAATGTTGCGAGGGAAGGCGGCAATGTGGTGGTGTTCGATCAATCCTGCCGCGGCGCCGACCTGCTGCGAATAGAGTTGACCGAGCGGCGGAGAGCATCGTTGGTCGACGACGGGAGCCTTGAGTGAAGAACGAGTCCGTAGTTGAACTGATCAAGGATCTTACCGCGAAGCTGTCGGCCGTTGCGGAGGAATTCAACGGGCGCGTCGCGCATGCCGCCGAAAGCGCCCCCGCAGACGAGGGGCCCAGCGAAGCGGCGCTCGTCGACCATGCCGCGATGGTGCTCGAAGAGCGTCGGCTGCGCCGCCAGTTCCTGCCGGGCGAACTGTTCCACGAACCGGCATGGGATATGTTGCTGGCCTTGTTCGTGTCGCGCGACACACGCCTGCCGATGAACATCAAGGCGCTGGTCAGCATGTCGGATGCGCCGGTGACGACGTCGCAACGCTGGATCGAACATCTTCATAAACTGAAGCTGATAGATCGCGTCATCGATCCGACCGATCGCCGTCGGGTCGAGATTTCGCTCAGCCATACCGGCGATGAGGCGATGAGAACGTATCTGCGGGCGCTCAAGCGGCGTTGAACCGTTACCGGTCGCTACACGGCAAGAGACACTAGAGCTCGACGCCCGAAGTCATGGTCTGCTTGGTCCATACACCTACACAAGCAGCGTTCACCGGGGCTGTAGTCATGGCAACCGGCCGAATCATGTATCCGCGTCGGAGATAGTTACTAATGCGAGAATAAAACCATTAGATGGTTAACGGCCCTATTTTCTGTAAGTCTAGAACGAATTACGCGCCGGTTCCGTTCGAAAACAGCGAAAAATACGACAGCTGTTTACCGTTTTGATTTTGTAGGATTTGATTAAGCGCTGTTACGCAATTTGGCCCCCGGCAAAGATCAGGGGGTTGAATTGGTTCGGCAAAATCAAGCGTTTGCAAGCAAAGGACGGTGGGCTTCGGCCGCCGCTGTTGCCGTGCGCGCATTGATCGCCGCGGTAGCGGGTTTGCTCCTCCCGGCTTCCGCCTGGAGCCAGGCCGCTCCAGCACCGATTCCCGAAGGCGGGACGCTCGCGGGTACGCCGATCGTCAACATCGCAGGACTGGTTTTCGACCTGGACGGCGTCGCGCAGTCGACCGAGTCCAACACCGTGACGATCATCGTCGCCGAACGGCTCGACGTAACGCTGGTCCGCAACGGGCAGGGGTCGGTCGTCGTCACGTCGCAACCGACGGTTGTCCCGCTGACGCTGACCAATCGCGACAATGGCAACGAATCCTTTGCGATCGCGGCCAGCGTATCGCCTGGTGCCTTCACCGTCCGCGCGCTGGTGATCGATGCGAACGGCGACGGCCTCTATGATCCGGCCACCGACGTGGCGCCCGCCGACGGCAAGACCCCGGTCCTGTCGCCCGGCCAGTCGATCAAGCTTCTGGCCATCCTTGTCACGACCGATCCTGCGGCAAGCGGCGCCGCGAACGCGACGCTGACCGTCACCGCGCAATCGACCACCGGATCGGGTGAGACGGGCAGCACCTATGCCGGGCAGGGCGATGGCGGGGGCGATGCGGTCGTCGGCCCGACCGGCGCGATCGCACGCGTCACCGTCCCGCTGACGACGGCCATCGCCGCGCCGGCTCTTCTCAAGAGCCAATCGGTGCTTGCCGCGGACGGATCGCAGACCGCGGTGCGCAATGCGGTCATCACCTACACGCTCGAAGCCCGTTTCACCGACGCCGTCACGGGGGCGCGGATCGTCGATCCGATCCCCGAAGGAACGGTGTTCGTCCCCGGCAGCCTTACGCTCGACGGCACCGCGCTGACCGATGGCAGCGACGACGATGCGGGCCGCTTCGACAGCGGCGCGTCGGCGCCCGGCGGAAGTGGTGCCGGAAGTGGGGGGGCAATTGCCGTCGCGCTCGGACAGGTCGCCGCCGCGTCCGTCCACACAGTCCAGTTCAAAACCAAGATCCAATGAGGAGCCCAAGAATGATCACGCGTCCGATGATTGCCGCCATTTTGATGGCAAGTGCAGCCTCCGTCTCCGCTGCCGCAGGGCCGTTACAGGTCACGAGCAGCATCATGGTCGAAAGCCGCAGCGCGGCGGCCGATGGCACCACGCGCATCACCCTGGTCAAGCCGTCGAAGGTGACGCCGGGCGACAAGGTCATCTTCGTCCTGAGCTATCGCAACACCGGCAAGCAGCCGCTGGCCAACGTCGTGCTGGCGAACCCGCTGCCGACCGCGATCTCCTATCGATCGGCAAATCCCGGTTCGCCCGCACCCGATGTGTCGGTCGACGGTACCAATTTCGGCGCGCTCGACACGCTCCGCGTCCGCAGCCGTGACGGCAGCACGCGGCCGGCGAGCCCCAACGATGTCACCAGCGTCCGGTGGCGCATTGCGAGCCCTTTAGCGGCCGGTTCGCAAGGACAATTCGCGTTCCAGGCCGTCCTCAAATGATTCGTCCTCTCCACACCTGACAAACCCCCATAAAAGGCAAATTTCGACATGTATCTAAAGGGAATAATGCGCACGCTGATGGCCGGTACGGCTGCAGTCGTATCGATCGGCATCGCGGTGGACACGGCCAGTGCGCAGGCGCCGGGGCCCGCCGGCACCGCCGCCGGGACGACCGTCACCAACACCGCGCAGGCCAGCTATTCGGTCAACGGCGTCCAACAATCGACGACGTCGAACGCGGTCAGCTTCGTGGTCGATCGCAAGGTCAACCTGACCGTCACCACCAACCAGCCCGCCAACACGCAGGTCGCCATCGGCCAGACGGCGGCGGTGACGACGTTCAGGGTCACCAACAACACCAACGGCACGCAGGATTTCGTGCTGCTCCCGACTCAGCTCCCGGTCCAGAACCTGTTCGCCGGCGACAATTTCGACGTCGCCAACGTCAAGGTCTTCGTCGATGGGAACAACAACGGCACCTATGACCTCGGTGTCGACACGGCGACCTACATCAACGAACTCGCTGCCGATCAGTCGGCGGTCGTGTTCATCGTCGGCGACGTGCCCAACGATCAGGCAGCCTCGCTTGCCGGCGTAACGCTGATCGTCCAGGTCGCCGCCGGCGGTAATGCCGCCGCGGAAGGCGCACCGCTGGCGCCGAGCGTCGCGCTGAACGACGATGCGGTCGTGGACGTGGTCTTCGCCGACAATGATTCGGACGGGCTCGGCCTCGATATCTCCAACAACGGGCAGGGGCGTGCCTCGCTGGCCTACGAAATCACGACGCGCAACGTAGCGCTCAGCGTGAACAAGTCGCAGATCGTGGTTTCCGACCCCATCAGCGGCCTCCTCGCCCCGAAGGCGATTCCAGGCGCGGTCGTGCAATACTGCCTGGTCGTCACCAATGCGACGGCGGGAACGCCCGCCGCCAACGTCAACCTGACCGATATCGTGCCCCCGAACACGACCTATCAGGCTGGCTCGCTGACGATCGGCATCCCCGGCATCCAGCCGATCTGTACGCTGCCCGGCAGCTTCGTCTTGAACGACTTGGGGGGGGCGATCGCAGGTACGACGTACACCGGCTCGTATGATGCGACCGCGCGGCGCGTAACGGCGACGATCCCGACCCTGCTCGGCGGGACCGCGGTCGCAGCAAGCTTCCGCGTGACGATCAACTAAAAACCGTCCCTCCCGAAAAAGGAACGACCGATCCCGGCGCGTGGCGACGCGTGCCGGGAAAGGACCCTTTATGTCCAGCTCACGCCGCTCCTTGCGCCTCTGCGCCCTTAATCCGCTGATCATGCTCGGGCTCGCCTTCGGCGCGGCACCGGCGACGGCGCAGACGATCCGCGTCCAGAATACCGCAACCCTGTCGTTCGACGACGCGGGTAGCGACTCCGGCGTACGGACCGTCCCCTCCAACACGGTTTCGCTCGACGTGAACCGTGCCAAGCGTCCGACGACGCTCTCATTCCGTCTGGCCCCGATCAATTACACCTTCACCGGTGCGGCGTGTCAGACCGTCCCGACCTATCAGTTCACTCCCGCGCCGGTCGATGCGCCAACCCTTGCGGCCGCGCCCAAGGTGGCGGCGCTCGATATCAAGGAAGACATGATCCTGGTGCTCGACGCCCAGGGTGGCAACCGCGACCCCGAGGTCCGGGAAACATCGGTGATTACCGCCGATATCGGCCAGAACGCCGTAACCCTGGCCCTGGTCGAAACCACGGCCAACAGCGGGGTCTTCGCAGGCGCCGTTCCCTCGACCGAGACGGGGCGATATCCCGATCTCGAAAAGTGCGAAGTCCGTACGCGCGGCTCGACGATCACGCTGCGTTTCGCGGAGGATGAATTCAGCTTCGGTTCGACCGCGTCGATATTGATCGATCCGGCGGGGTACACCTTCGATTCGCGCACCGGTGCGCTGGTCGATGGCGCCGTCGTGTCGCTGGTCGACGAGAACGGCCAGCCGGCGATCGTCTTCGGTGACGACGGCGTCAGCAGCTACCCCTCGACGATGATGACCGGCGAGACCATCACCGACTCCAGTGGGCGCGTCTATCCCGGTGAGACCGGCCGTTATCGGTTTCCGCTGACGACGCCCGGCCGCTATGCGCTGCGGGTCGCACCGCCGGGCGATTATGTCGCCCCGTCGGCCGCCGATCGGGCGACGCTGGCCCTGCTGAAGGACGCCAAGGGCGCGCCGTTCATCCTCAAGGATGCAAGTTTCGGGCGCGTGTTCACGCTGTCGACGCCGGAGCCCTTCAACGCCGACATCCCGCTCGACGGCCCTGGCGCCGGCAGGCTGCTGCTGACCAAGACCGCGTCGGTGCGCGAGGCGTCGCCGGGCGATTTCGTGCAGTATCTGCTGCGCATCACCAACCGTGATTCGGTCCCCGCGCGCGCACTCCACGTCGCCGACACGTTGCCGCGAGGCTTGCGCTACGAGCGCAATTCCGCGCGCGGCGGCGACGAGCCGACCGTGTCGACCGATGGCCGCAACCTCGACTTCGTGATTCCGGAACTTGCCGCGGGCGCATCGACCGAACTGAAATACGTCGTCAGCATCGCCCCCGGGGCGCCCATCGGCGAGGCGCTGAACCGTGCCCGCGTCGTCGGGCAGGGTGTCACCTCCAGCAACGAGGCTGCGGCATCGGTCCGCCTGCGTCCGCTGCTGTTCACCGACGCGATGACGATCATCGGCCGCGTAACCGAGGGAAATTGCGGCGATCCGGTCGAAAAGCGCAAGGGCGTGGCCGGAATCCGCCTGCTGATGGAGGACGGCACCTTCGTCGTCACCGATCGCGACGGGCTGTACCATTTCGAGGGCGTGCGCGCCGGGCGGCATGTCGTTCAGGTCGATACCGCCAGCATCCCCGCGACGCACGCACCGGTCGCCTGCGACATCGATACCCGCCAGGCGAACAGCGCAATCTCGCGGTTCGTCGAAGGGGACGGCGGCCTCCTGAAGCGCGTCGATTTCCAGCTCAAGCCCACCGGTCAAGCCGCCGCTGTCGACGCCGGCCTCCCCGTAGCCATCCTCGACGACGCCACTGCCGCCGGCAGTCGCGACTGGCTGGCGGGCGAACAGACCGCCGGAATCGACTGGCTGTTTCCGCTCGCCGACCATAATCCGCGTGCTCCGATCGTCCGTGCGGTCGTCAAGCACATGCCGGGCCAGCGCGTCGCCATGACGATCAACGGCAAGCAGGTCGAACCGCTCGCGTTCGACGGCACCGAGCAGCGTGACGGTAGCGCGGTCGCGGTGTCGCGGTGGACCGGCATCCCCCTGATCGACGGCGACAATCGTCTCCAGGCGCGCATTCTCGCCGCCGATGGCAGCGTCGTGAAGACGCTCGACCGGATGGTGCGGTATTCCGGCGCTGGCGTCCGCGCGGTTTTCGATGCCGCCAGCAGCCGGCTGGTCGCCGACGGCCTGACCCGGCCGCTGGTCGCGGTGCGCGTGACCGACAAGACCGGCCGCCCGGTGCGCGCTGGCACGCTGGTCCCCTTCACCGTGGATCAGCCCTACACCGCGGCGATCGAGGCCGAACTCGAACAGGGCCGGCAACTCGCCGGACGCGAGCGCTCGGCGACGACCGCACAGGTGGTCGGCGACGACGGGCTTGCCTTCATCGCGCTGCAGCCCACCACGCAGGCCGGCGCCGTCCACGTCGTGGTCTCGCTGACGGAGGACAAGGTCGTTCACGCCAACGACGTTCGCGCCTGGCTCGCCGCCGCCGCCAAGGACTGGGTCGTGGTCGGGTTCGGCGCAGGATCGGTCGGCTACGACATGCTCAGCAAGCGCCAGTCGGGCCTGCCGCGGGCACAGCGCAACAGCGTCGTCACCGATGGCCAGCTTTCCTTCTATGCCAAGGGGCGCGTCAGGGGTTCGTGGCTGGCCACGATCGCCTATGACAGCGACCGGAAGTACGATCCGAACCGCGGCCTGCTCGGGACGATCGATCCCGATCGCTATTACACCGTCTATGGCGACGGTTCGCGCCAGGGCTACGATGCGGCGACGCGGCGCAAGCTGTACCTGCGGCTTGAGCGTCGCGAATTCTACGCGCTGTTCGGCGATTTCGAGACCGGGTTCACCGACACGCAGCTGACCCGCTACAACAGGACATTGAACGGCGTGAAGGCCGCGTACGAGGGCAAGCGGGTCCGCGCGACCGGGTTCGCCGCACGCACCGATACGCTGTATTCGCGCGACGAGATCCAGGGCAACGGCCTGAGCGGTCCGTACCGCCTGTCGGGGCGCAACATCGTTCCGAACAGCGACAAGCTGCGGCTCGAAACGCGGAACCGCTTCCGGTCGGAACTGATCGTGGCGACCACCGAACTGACGCGCCACATCGACTACGACATCGATACGTCGATGGGCACGGTCCGCTTCCGCCAGCCGATCCTGAGCCGCGACAACAACCTGAACCCGGTCTTCATCGTCGCCGATTACGAGGTCGAGGGCGGCAGGTCGTCGAAGCTGGCGGCTGCGGCGCGGGTCGCGACCAAGCTGGCGAACGGCCGGATCGAGGTCGGTGCGGCGGTCATCCGCGACGAGACCGTCGGCAAGGCCACCGTTGTCGGTGCCGATATCAAGGCGCGCCTGAATGCCACAACCGAAGCGCGCGGCGAGATCGCCAAGGGCGGCCGCGGTGGGCTGGGGCAGGGGCTCGCCTATCTCGCCGAAGTCGATCACCGCGGCACCAAGCTCGATCTGCTCGCCTATGCGCGGCAGCAGGATACCGCATTCGGCGTCGGCCAGCAGAATCTGGTCGAGGCCGGGACGCGCAAGTTCGGTCTCGACGGGCGCCTGCGGCTGACCGAGCGGCTGAGCGTCACCGGCGTCGCGTGGTACCAGCAGCAGCTCGGCAACCCCGGCACCCGTGCCGCTGGCGAGGCACGCCTCGAATACCGCCGCGATGCCGGCACGGTCTTCGTCGGCGGCCAGTTCGCGTCGGATCGCAGCGTCGACGGCAAGCACCGCGACAGTCGCCTGCTCACCGTCGGGGGCACACAATTGTTGTTCGGCGGCAAGGTCACGGCCACCGCGCAGACTCAGTTCGCCCCCGGCGGCGCCAGCGACAGCGTCGACTTCCCGATCCGTCATCAGATCCAGCTCGCCTACCGCATCAAGCCCGGCATCCGCCTGATCGGCGGCTACGAGATCGCGAAAGGCGACGGCTATGTCGCGCATACCAAGCAGTTCGGCGTCGACGTTGCGCCCTGGACCGGTGCCAAGCTGATGAGCACGCTGAACCAGCAGGCGATCGGCGAGAATGGCGGACGGACCTTCGCCCAATATGGTCTCAGCCAGTCGGTCCCGATCGGCAAGAACTGGACCGTCGACGGCACGGTCGATGCCAGCAACACGCTCAAGGGCGAAATCCCGACAGGCGCCGTCGTCAACGCGTTCCAGCCGGTCGCCTCGGGTGGCTTTATCGGGCAGGACCAGATCAACGGCGACTATGCCGCGGTCACGCTCGGTGCGACCTACCGCCAGGCACGCTGGTCGGTAAATGGGCGGCTGGAATACCGTGCTGCGGACAGCGGCGATCGCTGGGGGATCACGACCAACTTCCTGCGCACGCTGGGTCAGGGCAAGACGCTCGCGTCGAGCATCAAGGCCTACACGATCAAGGACAAGAGCGGCGCGGTCGCGACCTATGCCACCGCCGATGTCGCGCTCGCCATCCGGCCGCTCGACAGCCGCTGGTCGGTACTCGAGCGGCTCGAACTGCGGCACGAGCGCGCGGATTCAGGCTTCACCGACTCGAATTCACTCGGCGTACCGGCCTTTGGCGGCGGCGATCAGGTTACGTCGCGTATCATCAACAACCTCGCCCTCAACTATCGTACCGGCCCCGAAGGGCTTGGCCATGGCACCGAGGCGACGCTGTATTACGGTGCGAAATACGTCGCCGGGCGCTTCGCCGAGGACACCTATGACGGGTATATCGACGTGACCGGGTTCGAGCTGCGCCAGGATGTCGGCACGCGGTTCGATGTGGGCGTGAGCGGCTCGGTCCAGCACGCATGGCAACGTGGCGCATGGTCGTGGAGCGGCGGGCCGTCGGTCGGCGTGTCGCCCGCGCAGAACATGTGGATCAGCGCCGGCTACAACGTGTCCGGCTACCGCGACCGGGATTTCGAGGACGACCGCTACACGCGGCAGGGGCCGTACGTCACGATGCGACTGAAGTTCGACCAGACGACGATCGGCGGCGCGACGCGCGCGCTGTTCGGCGGACGTCGATAACGCTCAGGGAGAGAGAGAAGCATGCCGATACAGAGCCAGACCCTAACCATGACGCCGCCGCGTGACTTCGCCGATCACGGTCCATGCGTCGAAGAGCTCGCCCGCGAATTCGCCAGACAGGATGCGGCGAGCAGCGAGGCGCTGATCGAGATGCTGGCGACGCAGGCGATCCGGCAATGGCGGCTCGACGACGCGACGTTCTGGCAAAGGGTCAAGTTCCAGGCGCGGATGATCCGGGCACAGGCGGGGTCGACGGCCGGGCGGCACTGAGGCGACGAACGGCCGACAGACGCCAAGCGTAGTTTTCTCCCTTCGTTCAGTCGCGGGGGCGAGGTCAGTCGCGCCGCGGTCCGAACGCCCGCTGCCGATACCTATTTCTCGTCGGTCGTCAGCTTCACCTTGTTGGGGAGCTTCTTCCCCTTGGTCCGACGCGAAGGCAGCTGGACGGGGTTCTTCTTCTTCCACTGCGCAAACGTCATCGGGCCTTCGGGCGTTTCGATGATCGTGTCGTCGATCGAGTTCATGTGATTCCTCCACCGCGCTCAACGCCCGGCAAGATGTTGGGTCCCCAAAAAGGGATGATCCGGAGCTACAGGAGAAATGGTGCGGCCAAGAAGACTCGAACTTCCACGGGCTTTCGCCCACAACGACCTCAACGTTGCGCGTCTACCAGTTCCGCCATGGCCGCCCATGAAACATCACCGGGCGGACCCGGCATCTGGTAGGCGAGCGCCACTAGCAAGGGTTTGAACGCTGCGCAACGGGATTTGCAACAAAGTCGCGATCCGGTCCCGCAAACGATGGCCGCAGCGATTTTCGAGACCCACCACACCGCCCGCGATTGCGCCTAGCGGGTCGCCTCGCCGACGAAACTTAGCTCTAGCCGCTTCGAGTTCGCAGGAACGTTCAGCGTCGCCGAATTGAAATCGATCGCCCCGCCTGGGGCCAAGGTCCGCTGCTGTGGCGTGATCGTCCAGCTATAGACGAGCCGCCCCTGCGCATCGCGGAGCTCGGCACGGATATCGGGCACGCGCTGGCGCTGGTCCGACGGGTTGGTCACCTGACCGCTCACCGCGAACAGTTCCGAGCCATTGTCGAGCTCGCGCCGCTCGATTGGATTGTCGCGAAGCCGCAGCGGGCTCTCGTCGGTCGCGACCCCGATACCCAGCTTGGCGGCAACGCCGGGCGCGCCGAGATACACGATCGCGGCTGCCGCAACGAGCATCAGCAACCCGGCAATCACCGCAACGATCGTCCAGCGGCGCGTCGTGTTACGGCGCGGACGGAACGGCGGCTGCTCGGCAATGGCGGAGTAGGTCGGGGCGACGAATGCGGGCTCGGCTTCGGTCGGGGCAGGGGCCGGAGCCGCGGCGACCGGTGCGGCTGCGAGCGGGGCGAATCGCGCGGACGCGTCTGCGATCGGCGCGCGCGGCAGCGGCGCGAGCGGCGCAGGCTCGGGGGGAAGCGGAGTCGGTTCGGGCAGGTCGATGACGAGATCGGCGGGGGCCGCGGGCGTCTGGAACCAGCTATGCTTGCAATTGGCGCATCGTACGGTCCGTCCGTCGGTCCCGATCGCGCTGTCGGGCACCAGATAGCGGGTGCTGCACTCGGGGCATTGGAGGATCATGGATACGCTTCACCAGCGGCCGCCGGAGCGCGACCGTTCTTGCTCGCGAATAAGCACGCTGCCCGCATATGTGGCAAGCTTGAAGCGGCGCGCGCTTTCATGCGAAAGCGCCAATACGGGCATCAAGCGGGCGAGAGCGGGCGCAACAACGTCATGGCGAATATCGTCCAATTCGAAAATGTCGGCCTGAGATACGGCACCGGGCCAGAGACGCTGGCCGACCTGAGCTTTACGCTGCGCAGCGGTGCGTTCTATTTCCTGACGGGCGCGAGCGGGGCGGGGAAGACGTCTTTGCTGAAGCTGCTGTATCTGGCGCAGCGCCCGACGCGCGGCGCGATCCGGCTGTTCGGCGAGGATGCGGTAGTGTTGTCGCGGGATCGCCTGCCGGGGTTTCGCCGCCGGATCGGTGTGGTGTTCCAAGACTTTAGACTGGTCCCGCATCTGTCGACCTGGGACAATATCGCGCTGCCGTTGCGCGTGGCGGGCATGCCCGAGAGCAATATCGAACAGCCGGTGCGCGAGATGCTCGCCTGGGTGGGATTGGCGGACCGTGCGGATGCGCGCCCGGCAACGCTGTCGGGGGGCGAGCAACAGCGTGTCGCGATCGCACGCGCGGTGATCGCCCGGCCCGAGATTCTCGTCGCGGACGAGCCCACCGGCAATGTCGACCCGGACATGGCGGAGCGGCTGCTGCATCTGTTCGAATCGCTCAACAAGCTCGGCACGACGGTGGTGGTCGCGACGCACGACTTCCATTTGCTGGGGCGGATACCGGGTGCGCAGATGATGCGGCTGGATCACGGGCGGCTGCTCGATCCGACGGGTTCGCTGCGCTATCCGCCGACGCGGCCCGATTCATGATCGCCTCCCGAGCCCGATCTTCGGCCGAACGACGCGTCCTCGACGAAGCGGGCGGCCTGCGCGCGATGACATGGGTAATGGCGATCATGCTGTTCCTGACGATGCTCGCCGCCGCCTTGGGACTGGCAACGGCGGGGGCGGCGCGGTTGCTCGATCGACAATTGGCGGGGCGGTTGACGGTGCAGATCGTCGACGGCGATCCGGTGCGCCGCGATGTGGTGGCGGCGCGAGTCCTGGTCGCGTTGCGGGCGATGCCGGCGGTCGGGGCCGCGACGCCGGTCGATCGCGCCGCGCTGACCCGCTTGCTGCAACCCTGGCTCGGGTCCGACGGCGCGGATCCGCAACTGCCGGTACCGGCGATGATCGACGTCGACCTCGCCGATCACGACGAGGCGGCCGCTTCGCGTGTTGCCGCTGCGGTTCGACGTCTGAGCCCGGTGGTCCGTGTCGATCGCCACGAAAGCTGGATGTCGCCGGTCAACGACGTGATGCGGTCGCTGACGTTCCTTGCGCTGGCGCTCGTGCTGCTGATGGCGAGCGCGACCGCTGCCGTCGTCATGCTGGCGGCGCGCGCGGGACTGGAGACGCACCGCGAGACGATCGCGGTGATGCACATGCTCGGCGCGACCGATCTTCAGGTCGCGCGGCTGTTCCAGCGGCGGATCGCGCTCGACGCCACGATCGGCGGCGTCGGCGGTGGCGTCGCGGCGCTGCTCGTGGTCGCGTTCATCGGCATCCGCCTGCACGAACTGGGCTCGGAACTGCTCGGTGGGGTGACGCTCGGCGGGGTCGACTGGGTGGTCCTTGCGCTGCTGCCGATTGCGTTCGTCGTCCTGGCTACGCTCGCCGCCCGCGTGACGATCGTCCGCGCGCTGAGGCATGTCCTGTGATCGTGCGGTTCTTCGGCATCCTGGGCCTTGCCTGGGCCTTTGGGTTCGCGGTGTTCATGCTGCTGCTGCCCCAGCCGCTCGACGGCTTCACGTCGGACGCGATCGTCGTGCCGACCGGCGGGGCAGGGCGGATCGACCGTGGTATCGCGCTGCTCCGCGATCACCAGGCGAAGCGGATGCTGGTGACGGGTGTCGCGCCGGGGGTGCGGCCGATCGATCTCGCGCTGGAGTACCGGACGTCGCCCGCGTTGTTCGCATGCTGCATCGATCTCGGCGCCGACGCGGTCGATACGCGCTCGAATGCGGAGGAGACCGCGCGGTGGGTGCGGGTGCACAAATACCGGTCGGTGCGATTGGTGACGTCGGACTGGCATGTCGCGCGGGCGCGGATGGAACTGGCGGCGGCGCTCGACAAGAACGTCGTGATCCTGGGCGACGGCGTGCCCGGCACGCCGCGCCTCGGGACCTTGGTCAACGAATATAACAAGTTGATCCTTCGCCGGATCGCATTGTGGATTGGATTTGGCGGATGATCTGGCTGCGCAACTGGGCGTTCATGCTCGTTTTCTACACGATCTCGGTGCCGATCGTGACGACCGTGCCGATCTCGGCGCTGTTCGGCTCACGCGCGGTGATCGTGCATTCGACGATCTGGACGCGCTTCCATCGCTGGTGCGCGCGGGTGATTCTAGGCGTGGATATTCGGATCGAGGGGACGCGGCCGACCGAACCGGCCTTCTACGCGTGCAAGCACCAGGCGATGTTCGAGACGCTCGAGTTGCAGGCGCTGCTCGATGGCCCGGCGATCGTGTTGAAGCGCGAACTGGCGGATATCCCGGCCTGGGGCTGGGCCGCACGGCGGTATGGGGCGATCGTGGTCGACCGCGAGGCGTCGGCGAAGGCGATGCGCAACATGATGCGCGAGGCGACTGCGGCCAAGGCGACCGGGCGGTCGATCCTCATTTTTCCGGAGGGGACGCGGGTATCGCCGGGCGAGCATCCGCCGCTCAAGCCCGGGTTTGCCGGGCTGTACCGCGCGCTGAAGATGCCGACGGTGCCGATCGCGTGCGACAGCGGACTGGTGTGGCCGAAAAAAGGGCCGAAGCTGCCGGGGGTGATCACGTTCCGCTTCGGTGATGTCGTGCCGCCGGGCCTGCCGCGCGAGGAGGCCGAGCAGCGGGTCCATGCTGCGATGAACGCGCTGGATTAGCGTTCTACCACCCCGGCGAAGGCCGGGGCCCAATTGGGTAGGCTAGAGTAACGACGCGCAACGCAGGTTAGCGACGTCCCCCAATTGGGCCCCGGCCTTCGCCGGGGTGGTGTTTGGGTTAGGGGGTGGTGGGCCTCACCCGTGCGTGCGGCCGAAATCCTGCACGTCGTCGTCCTGCCCCTGCTCGACGATACTCCGCCGGATCGCCCTGGTCCGCGTGAACAGGTCGAACAGCGCATCGCCGTCGCCCCATCGGATCGCGCGCTGGAGGTGGCTCAGGTCTTCCGAAAAGCGCTGGAGCATTTCCAGCACCGCCTCGCGGTTGTTGAGGAAGATATCGCGCCACATCGTCGGGTCGGACGCGGCGATGCGCGTGAAGTCGCGAAAGCCGCCGGCGGAGTATTTGATGACCTCGGACTGGGTCACTTCCTCCAGATCGCCCGCGGTGCCGACGATCGTGTAGGCGATCAGATGCGGCAGGTGGCTGGTGACGGCAAGGACGCGGTCGTGATGCTCGGGGGCCATCGTCTCGACCTGCGCGCCGAGGCGCCGCCAGAACTCGGCGACGCGCTCGACCGCGACCGGGTCGGCACCTTCGGGCGGCGTGACGATGCACCAGCGGTGACGGAAGAGGGTTGCGAAACCGGCTTCGGGACCGCTTCGCTCGGTGCCAGCGACCGGATGTGCGGGGATGACGATCGCGTTCGGCAGCGCCTCGGTGAGCGCGCGGACGATCTCGGCTTTGCAACTGCCGACGTCGCTGACGACCGCGTCCGCCGGCAGTTCGGCCGCGAACTCGGCGGCGACGATGCCCATGATGCCGACCGGTACGCAGAGAATCACGAGGTCCGCGTCGATCACCGCTGCCCCGGCCGAATCCGCGACGTCGTCGCAGAATTGCAGCCGGTCCGCCGTTTCGCGGACGCTGGCATCGGCGTCGTAGCCGGTGACGCGGACCGTTGGCATCGTCGCCTGCACCGCGCGCGCCACCGACGAGCCGATCAGTCCCAGCCCGATGATCGTGACGCGCGCGAACGGCAGCATCAGGCGTGTTCGACCAGCGTACGTAGCGCCGCGGTGACGCCCCGCGTTTCCTCTTCGGTGCCGATCGTGATGCGCAACGCGTTGGGCAGGCCCTGGCCCGGCAGCCAGCGGACGATGTAGCCCGCGTCCATCAGCCCGTGATACGCCGCGTCCGCGGTCAATTCGCCCTCGAACAGTATCAGTACGAAGTTCGCCTTCGACGGCACGCAACGCAGGCCGGCATTGCCCATCTGCTCGATCTGTTCGACGAACCAGCCGCGCCACATGTCGTTGTGCGCGCGCGTCGCGTCGACGAAGCCGGTGTCGGCGATTGCGGCGACGGCTGCCGCCTGGCCCGCGGTGGTCACGTTGAACGGCGCGCGGATGCGGTGCATCGCGTCGATGATCGGCGCGCAGGCATAGCCCCAGCCGATCCGCTCGGCCGCCAGCCCGTGGATCTTGGAGAAGGTCCGCGTGACGAGCACGTTCGCCTCGGTCATCGCCAGCGCGAGGCCGGCATCGTCCTCCTCGGGCGACAGATATTCGGCATAGGCTTGGTCGAGCACCAGCAGCACCGACTTCGGCAGGTTCGCATGCAGCCGTGCGATCTCGGCACGCGGCGTGAAGGTGCCGGTCGGGTTGTTCGGATTGGCGACGAAGACGATACGGGTACGCTCGGTCACCGCGGCGAGGATCGCGTCGATGTCGGTCGCATAGTCGCGGTCGTCGACGATGACGAGCTCGGCACCGACGCGGCGCGTCGCGATCTCGTACACCGCGAAGCCGTAGCGGACCTGGATGATCTCGTCGCCAGGCCCCGCATAGGCGCCGGCGACCAGATGCAGGATCTCGTCCGACCCGGTGCCGTAGATGATGCGCGCCGGATCGAGGTCGTAATGCCCCGCCAGCGCCTCGCGCAAGGCGACCGCGCCTGCATCCGGATAGCGTTCCAGCGTGCGGTCTGCGGCATCGAACGCGGCCTTCGCGGCGGGGCTGGTGCCGAGCGGATTCTCGTTCGACGACAGCTTGATCACCGTGCGGCCATCGTCGGTCGTCGAGCGGCCGGGCGTGTACGGCGCGATCCCCATGATCCAGGGCTTCGGCGCAGGGGCGGGCGTGATGTTTGTCATGGTCGCGGGACATAGCGGTCGCGGTGGCGCGGTGGCAAATATTTGTGGGGGATACGCGCGCCGCTTACTCGCAAAGATCGGTGCCCGCGCCTTTCTCTGCGTCATCCTGACGAAAGTCAGGACCCAGGGTTACAGGCTCTGGCGTCCGTGGCTCTGGGTCCTGACTTTCGTCAGGATGACGGAAGTGGCCGAACGATCCTCCCCCTGGCGGGGAAGGATTGGGGACGGCCCAACCACTACGCTGGCATGACGGCCGCGGCTTATGGTAGCGCGCGCCATGCTCGACCCCGCGACCATGGACCCCAAGACCGACCAGCGCTTCGGCCTTGCGCGGCGCGTCACGTTGCCGGGGCCGCTCAGGCTCGACGGCGGCGTGCTGCTATCGCCGGTCGACATCGCGTACGAGACCTATGGGACGCTCGACGCCGACGCGTCGAACGCCGTTCTCATCTGTCACGCGCTGACCGGCGATCAGCATGTCGCGTCGCATCACCCCCGCACCGGCAAGCCCGGCTGGTGGACGCGGATGGTCGGCGAGGGCAAGCCGATCGATCCGGCGCGCCACTTCATCGTCTGCGCCAACGTGCTCGGCAGCTGCATGGGCTCGTCCGGTCCCGCGACGATCAACCCGGCGACCGGGCGGCCCTGGGCAATGGGGTTTCCGGTCATCACGATCCGCGACATGGTGCGCGCGCAGGCGATGCTGCTCGACCATCTCGGCGTCGGCATGTTGAGCGCGGTGGTCGGCGGCTCGATGGGTGGCATGCAGGCGCTCAGCTGGCCCGCGACCTTCCCCGACCGCGTCAAGGCGTGCGTCGTGATCGCCTCGACCGCGCGGCACACGGCGCAGAACATCGCCTTCCACGAGGTCGGGCGGCAGGCGGTGATGGCCGATCCGAACTGGCGTGGCGGCGAGTATCACGACGATGCCGCGCCCACCGCAGGCCTCGCAGTCGCGCGGATGGCGGCGCACATCACCTATCTGTCGGAAGCGGGGCTGACCGAGAAGTTCGGCCGGCGCCTCCAGGCGCGTGACGCGAAGTCGTTCGGGTTCGACGCGGATTTTCAGGTCGAAAGCTATCTTCGCCATCAAGGCTTGGCCTTCACCGATCGGTTCGACGCGAACTCGTACCTCTACATTACGCGAGCCATGGACTATTTCGACTTGGCCGAGGAGCATGGCGGCCTGCTCGCCAACGCCTTCCGTGCGACCAGATCGCGATTCTGCCTCGTCAGTTTCGATACCGACTGGCTCTACCCGACCGCAGAGTCGCGCGCGATCGTGCAGGCCCTCAACGCCGCCGGCGCGCCGGTAAGCTTCGTCGAACTGTCTAGCCCTTACGGCCATGACGCGTTCCTGCTCGAGGCGCCCGATCTGAACCGCGTGGTCGACGGCTTCCTGAGGGCCGGGCGATGACGATCACCCTTTCGGACGACGCGAGCCGGTTGCAGATCGATCGCATCCACGGCTGGCTGGCGAGCAGTTACTGGTCGCCGGGTATCGAGCGGACGTTGGTCGAGCGCGCGATCGCGGGCTCGCACTGCCTCGGTGCCTATCAGGGCGACATTCAAATGGGGTTCGCGCGGATGATCACCGATCACGCGACGTTCGCGTGGCTAGCCGATGTCTGGGTCGACGAGTCGGTGCGAGGGCAGGGGCTCGGACGGCAGATGGTGAGCTGGTTCCTGGATCACCCGTCGTTCGCCGGGCTGCGGCGCATAGGCCTGGTCACTGCGGATGCGCACGGCGTCTATGCGGGGCTCGGTTTCCATCCGCTGGTCCGGGCCGATCGCTACATGGAGCGCTTGGCGCCGGGCCTCGCCGAACAATTGCGGACCGCGCCATGATCCTGCGAACCGACCTGGCCGTCATCGCCGAGAACGTCGCGCAGGGCAGCCGGGTGCTCGACGTCGGTTGCGGCGACGGTGCGCTGATGGCGGCACTTCGCGATACCCGCGACGTCGATGCGCGCGGGCTGGAGATCGACGCGCACAACGTCGCATCGGCGGTTGCGCGCGGCCTGTCGGTGATCCAGGGCGACGCGGACATCGATCTCGCGGGCTATCCCGACGGCAGCTTCGACTATGCGATCCTCAGCCAGACGTTGCAGACCGCCCGCGCGCCCGATCTCGTGCTCGATCACCTGCTGCGGATCGGCCGGCGCGCCTTCGTCAGCTTTCCCAATTTCGCGCATTGGCGCGTGCGGCTGTCGTTGCTGTGGGGCGGGCGGATGCCGGTGACGCGGCAATTGCCCGAGAGCTGGTACGACACGCCGAACATCCACCACGTCACGATCGACGATTTCCGCGCCTTCGTGAAATCGCGCGGGATTACCGTCGAGGACGCGTGGTTCCTGTCGGGCGACAAACGCACCGGCGCGGGAGGCGCCAACCTGATCGCCGAGCACGCGGTATTCCTGCTGCGCCGGTGACGGCACCGCGACAAATGTAACACTATGTCACGCGATATTGATGAAGATCAGTAGGGAAGCGGAACCGATCGGCGGGCGGCTGGTTACTCCGCCGATGACCAAGACCGCCCTCATTGTCGAAGACGAGATTTTCGTCGCGCTCGACCTGGAGAGAATCCTCACCGATGCCGGATACGGCGTCGTGGGGATCGCGGCGGATCGTGACAGCGCCATCGCGGCCGCACCTGGGTGCAGCTTTGCGTTCGTCGACATCAATCTGCGCGACGGACCGACCGGGCCGGAGATCGCCAAGCGGATGGCGAAGGAACACGGCATCAAGGTCGTGTTCGTGACCGCCAATCCCTCCCAGATCGGCGACGCCGAATGCCTCGGCTACATCCGCAAGCCGTTCAGCGATGCGGCAATTCTGGCCGCCGCGGCCCTGGCCTGTAACGAAGAGCCGATCGTCAACGACGATGTCGTAAAGGTCGTCAGCGGCTGAACGCAGCCTTCGGTATGGTCAGGTCGACGACCAGCCCCGAATCGTCCCACGTCCGTTTCACGCTGCCGCCCAACTGACGCACGGCGCTCATTTCGATCAGTTGCGTACCGAAGCCCGCCGGCGTGGCCGGCTCGGTGACGGGCGGACCGCCCTCTTCACGCCAGTTCAGCGTCACGGCGTTGTCGACAGCGGTTATCGTGATCTGGACAGATCCAAGCTCGGTCGCCAGCGCACCGTATTTGGTCGCGTTCGTGGCAAGCTCGTGGAACAGCAAGGCGAGCGGCGTGGCCGAGCGGTCGTCGATCGCCACATCGTCGCCGGTCACGCTGAGACGGGCACCGTCGATCCGCTGATAAGGCTCGAACAGTTCCTTTAACAGACCGTGCAGGCTGTTCTGCGCGGCAGTCGGACGCGAGTTGGCGCTGTGCGGGCGGACGAAGTCGTGGGCGCGACCAAGGGCATTGATCCGGTGGCGCAGGTCGGTTGCGATGCCCGTAAACTCGGGCTTGCCGCGCGCGGAGAAGGCGATCAGCCCGGCGATCACCGCGAAGATGTTCTTGATACGGTGGCTCAGCTCCTGGCTGATGACCTCCCGTTCCTCATAGGCGAGCTTTTGTTCGTGAATGTCGGTGCAGGTTCCGAACCAGCGGGTGATCGTGCCGTCCTCAGCACGTATCGGCAGCGCGCGGCCCAATACCCAGCGGTAGGTATTGTCGAAATGCCGTAGCCGGTACTCGATGTTGTACGGCTCGCCGGTGTCGAGCGAGTGGTTCCAGATGGCCCATGCGCGATCCTGGTCCTCGGGGTGGAACATGTCGTTCCAGCCCTCGCCATCGGTCGTGCCGGCAGGTGCCCCGGTAAACTCGTACCAGCGCGCATTGAAATAATCGTGGAACCCGTCCGGCAGCGTCGACCACACCATTTGCGGCATCGTATCGGCAAGCGTGCGGAACTTCCGATCGCTCGCCTCCAGCGTACGGCGTGCCTCGGCCTCGGCAAAGGCCTGTTCGCGCGCCGTGCGACGGTCGTCGAGCCGTCCCATCGCGGCCTTGGCAAGGAGCGTGAGACCGTCGCGCTGGAACCGTGTCAGCCCTTCGCGAGGCTTGTTCGCGAGTACGCAAAGCGCGCCCAGCGGCACGCCCTCGCTGGAGACGAGCGGCGCGCCCGCGTAGAACCGCACATAGGGCTCGCCCGTCACCAGCGGGTTGTCGGCGAAGCGCGGATCGGCCTGCGCATCGGGGACTTCCATCACCTCGTGATGATGCATGGCGTGCGCGCAGAACGACATGCTGCGCGGCGTCTGCTCCAGCTCGAAGCCGGTCCGCGCCAGAAAACGCTGAAATTCCTCCTCGACCAGGCTCAGCAACGCGACCGGGGCGCCGCACAACTCGGCTGCGAACGCCACGATATCGTCGAGCTGCCCCTTCGCACGCGCCCCGGCGACGTCGTAGGCCGAGATCACGCGCGACCGCTCGGCCTCGTCGAAGCCGGTTGCGGTCGGGCCGGTAGCGGTCGGAACAGGGCTCAGCGTCGTCACGGCGCTTAGAACGGTACGTCGTCGTCGAGATCGTCCGAGAAGCCGCCGGTCTGGCCGAAGCTGCCGCCTCGCGCACCACCACCGCCACCGCCGGAAGGCGCGCTGCCGCCGCGGCTGCCACCGCCGCCGCCGTAACCGCCGCCGCCGCCCGACGAACCACCGCCGAAGTCGTTGCCACCGCCACCGCCGCCGGCCCAGTCGTCGCCACCGCCGCGGCTACCACCGCCGCCGCCTGCACCACCGCCTGCGCCGCCGTTCGGACCGTCGAGCATCGTCAGGACGCTGTTGAAGCCCTGCAGCACGATCTCGGTCGAATATTTGTCCTGGCCCTGCGCGTCCTGCCACTTCCGGGTCTGGAGCGCGCCCTCGATATAGACCTTAGAGCCCTTGCGGAGATACTTTTCGGCGACGTTCGCCAGACCTTCGTTGAAGATCGCGACCGAGTGCCATTCGGTCTTTTCCTTGCGCTCGCCCGACATCTTGTCCTTCCAGGACTCCGACGTCGCGATGCGCAGGTTGACGACCTTGCCGCCGTTCTGGAACGCCTTGCTCTCCGGGTCGCGACCCAGATTGCCGACGATGATGACCTTGTTGACGCTGCCTGCCATGATGCCCCTCAGAGGCCGGCGAACATCGCCAGCCAATATGTGATTCCGGCCATGATGTAGGCGGCGGCGAACAAATAGCCAACCATGAAGGCCGGCCATTTCCACCCGTTGGTCTCGCGACGGGTCACGGCGATCGTAGAAATGCACTGCGGTGCGAACACGAACCACATGAGGAAGGCGAGTGCAGTCGGCAGGCTCCAGCGGCCGCGCAGGTTCTCGACCATCGCCTTGCCGCCCTGATTGCTGGCGGGATCGTCGATCGCGTAGACCGTGCCGATCGCGGCGACCGCGACTTCGCGCGCGGCCATCGCCGGGATCAGCGCGAGCACGATGTCGCGGTTGAACCCGATCGGCGCGAACACCGGCGCGATGCCGTTGGCGATGCGCCCCGCGACCGAATAATCGACCGCGGAGATCTTTGGCGCACCGGCTGGCTGCTCGGGCGGCTTGGGGAAACTCAGCAACACCCACAGGATGATCGTCGAGGTGAGGATGATGCCGCCGGCGCGCTTCAGGAAGATCTGCGCGCGACTCCACAGGCCGATGGCGACATCGCGCCACTGCGGCCACTGGTATTTCGGCATCTCCATCATGAAGCCCGACGACACGCCCTTGGTCACTGTCCGGCGCAGTACCAGCGCGGCGACGAACGCACCGACGATGCCCATCACGTACAGCCCGAGCATCACCAGCCCCTGCAACCCAACGAACGGCAGCACCTGCGTGTTCGGGATGAACGCGCCGATGATCAGCGTGTAGACCGGCAGGCGCGCGGAACACGTCATCAGCGGCGCGATCAGGATCGTGGTCAGCCGGTCCTTCTCGTCGTCGATCGTCCGCGTCGCCATGATGCCGGGGATCGCGCATGCGAAGCTCGACAGCAGCGGGATGAACGCGCGGCCGGACAGCCCGACGCTCGCCATCACCCGGTCCATCAGGAACGCCGCGCGGACCATGTAGCCGCTCGCCTCGAGAACGAGGATGAAGAGGAACAGGATCAGGATCTGCGGCAGGAACACGATCACCGCGCCGACGCCGGCGATCACGCCGTCGACGAGCAGCGAGCGGAGCAGCGAATCGGGCAGTTCGGCGGTCAGGAACGCCTGCAACGCGGTGAAGCCCGCATCGATCGCGTCCATGAACGGCTGCGCCCAGCTGAACACCGCCTGGAACATCAGGAACATGATCGCGAGCAGCAGGATCGGGCCCGCAACGGGGTGCAGCGCAACCGCGTCGAGCATGTGCGTCCAGCGGCGGACTTGCGTCTCCGATACGGTCGCCGAAGTGGCGATAACGCGGGCGCGGCGCTGGAGCGTGACGATGTCGTCCTGGACGCTTCCGTCGGATTTGCGAAGCCGCATCGGGCCGTTGACGACGATGCCGGACAGCGCGGCCCTCAGCTCGTCTAGGCCACGCTTGCGCACCGCGACGGTCGGGATGACCGGCACGCCGAGTTCGCGTTCGAGCACCTTGGGGTCGAGTTTCAGGCCGTCGCGTTCGGCGAGATCGACCATGTTGAGCGCGACGACGACCGGCAGGCCGAGCGCGATCAGCTGGAGCGTGAAGCGGAGGTGATTGTCGAGATTGGCGGCATCGACGACGACGACCAGCGCGTCGGGAAGGCGCTCGCCGTCCTGCGTGCCGGTGACGACGTCGCGCGTGACGCGCTCGTCGGGGGAGGAGGGTTCGAGGCTGTACGCGCCGGGCAGGTCGACCAGTTCGATCGGTCGCCCGTCGTCGAGCATAAGCCGGCCTACCTTGCGCTCGACCGTGACGCCCGGATAATTACCGACCTTCTGGCGCGCACCCGTGAGCGCGTTGAACAGCGCGCTCTTGCCGGCATTGGGATTGCCGACCAGCGCGACCAGCGGTGCTGCGTTCATTTCAGAAGGATTATTCGGCCGCGGCAGGCATTGGCGAAACGTGGATCGCGCCCGCGACCGCACGGCGGAGCGCAACGGTCATGCGGCCGATCCGGCAGGCGATCGGCCCCTGGCCGAGCGTCGCGCGGTGCAGGACCTCGACATCGACACCCTCGTCGAAGCCCAGTTCGCGCAGGCGCCGCGCCTCGGGATCGGCAAGTCGCGCCCAATCGATCGTGGCAACGATGCCATGCTGCTTGCGGGGCAGCGTTTCGAGGCTGACGGAACGATCGTAGCGAGTGTCCATGATGCGACTGATTATCAGTAACCGATCCGCAAGGAAAGCCCAAAGCCGATCAACTGATCGATAACGCCCCGTCATCCTGACGAAAGTCAGGATCCAGAGCCACGTAAGTCACCGTCCGCGGCTCTGGATCCTGGGTCGAGCCCAGGATGACGGGAGGTTGGTGATCGCCCCGCGCTCAAATCTTCAAGCAGTCGGGTAGCGTAGCCGGCCAACAAATCGCGACAGGCTGAAACCATGCTCGGTTCGCTTGAGGAAGCCGGCCTTGGCCTTTTCGAACTGCATGATCCCATCGATGCGGCGGCCGAGGAACGCGCGGGTATCGGCGTGCCCTTCGCTCTCGTCGTCGAGGAACACTGTGACCGTCGACGCATAGACGCCGAGCAGGATGGTCCGCTTGGTGTAGTAATTATAGTCGGTCGTGACGTCCCCGGCTGCACGCCAGATCGTGTCGACCGTCCGCCAGCCGAGCCGCGTCGTCTTCGCCAGGTTCTGCGGGAGCGCGAGGATCGCCAGCGCGCGGCGCAGCGATTCGCGGTCCGCCGCGGTCGCATCGAGCCGCGCCTCGACCAGCGCGGTGATTTTCGCGCGAACCTTCATGACGGCGAGCCGCTCGGGCGGCACGGCGTCAAGCATCACGTCATCGATATGCGCGAACCACGCATCGATCATGTCGACCGGGCCGTCCTTGAACGCCAGTGCCGCGACGTCCTTGTCGATGCCCGCCGCGTCTGCGGCCATGTCGCGCGCGGCGTCGCTCCAGCCGTCGAAGGCCGCGTTGGCGGCGATGCCGGGCGCCAGCAAGGCGCGAATTTCGTCGAGCGTAAGGTCCTGGGTCATACCGTCTCCTGCCGTTCAAAATCAGGCGTATCAAGCGCGTCTTCAAGAGGGGGGCCCTGCCGGACGAGCACCAGTGCGATCGCGACCATCACCACACCGACCAGATCCGCCACGCCGAGGTGCTCGCCATACACCAACCAACCGACAATGCCCGCCACCACCGGCTGGATCAGCAGCGCGATCCCGATCACCAGCGGCGTGAAGCGGCCGAGCGCATAGATCATCAGTCCTTGCCCGAGCACCTGGCTGCACAAGGCAAGCCCGACCAGCGGCCCCCAGTGCGTCGGCCATACCCGCTCGCCCATCGCCATCGCGAACACGAGCAGCGGCACGATGCCGGCTAGCGTCGACAGCGTCAGCGCGGAAACCGGGGCGAGCGTCGCCCGCGCGCGCGCCATCAGGATGAAATAGACCGTGTAGAGCAGCCCCGCGAGCAGGCAGAACAGATCACCCGCCAGGTTCTTCGGATCAAGCTGGTACGACTGTCCGAGCAGCAATGCGCCGCCCGCCGCCGCCAAGGCCAATGCGAACCCTTGCGTCCGCGTCGGCCAGCTTCGCACGATCAGGAAGCCATAAATTGGGAAGATCAGCGTCGCGACATTGCCGAACAGCGTCGCGTTGGCGAGCGTCGTTCGCAGGATCCCCAGATGCCAGGTGCCCAGGTCCGCCGCGAAGCACACCCCGCCCGCGAGCAACCCGGCCCATAGCTTCCACCCGAGCCGCATCGGCCGCGCGCCCTGCTGGACCGCCAACACGATCAGGAACGGTACCGCCAGCGTGAGCCGCCAGAACCCTGCCGCGACTGGTCCGACCTCGGTCGCGCGCACGAACCACGGCCCGAACGCGAGCGCGACGTTTGCCACCACCAGCGCTGCGAACGCGATCAAACCCGGCGCAGTGGGCGATGCCGCATCGGGTGCCGTATCGGGCACGCTAGATAATCTTTGCGGGTCGCGGCGATGCATGCCGCGCTGTAGCCTCCTATCTTGCGCCCGTCAGGCCAATAAGGAGCTTCCATGCCTAGCCTTTTCGATCCGATTACCCTTGGCGCCGTCGACGCGCCGAACCGCATCCTCATGGCGCCACTCACCCGCGGGCGTGCCGACAGGGATGCCGTCCCCACCGACATGATGGTCGAGTATTACACGCAGCGTGCAAGCGCCGGCCTGATCATCTCGGAGGCCACCGGCGTCAGCCGCGAAGGCCTTGGCTGGCCGTTCGCGCCGGGTCTGTGGACCGATGCGCAGGTCGCCGCCTGGAAGCCCGTCACCGACTCGGTCCACGCAGCCGGCGGCCGGATCGTCGCGCAGCTGTGGCACATGGGTCGTCAGGGCCATTCGTCGGTGTACGAGACGCAGCCGGTCTCGTCGTCGGCCACCAAGACCGAAGGCCAGGCGCATACGTTCGAGGGCAAGAAGGACTTCGAGGTCGCGCGTCCGCTCGAACTGAACGAAATCCCGCGCCTGTTGAACGACTATGAGCTGGCGACGAAGAACGCGCTCGCCGCGGGTTTCGACGGCGTGCAGATCCATGCAGCCAATGGCTATCTGATCGACCAGTTCCTGCGCGATAACGCCAACCTGCGCACCGACGAATATGGTGGCTCGATCGAGAACCGCGTCCGCCTGCTGCGCGAAGTCGCCGAGCGCGTCGTCTCGGTCGCCGGTGCCGACCGCGTCAGCGTTCGCCTGTCGCCCAACGGCGATTCGCAGGGTGTCGACGACAGCAACCCCGAGCCGCTGTTCACGGCCGCCGCTAAGGCGCTGTCCGATCTCGGCATCGCGTTCCTCGAACTGCGTGAACCCGGCCCCGACGGTACGTTCGGCAAGACCGACGTGCCCAAGCTCAGCCCGGCGATCCGCAAGGTGTTCAAGGGCGTGCTGGTCGTGAACTCGGATTACGACACGCTGGAGAAGGCGCAGGCCGAACTCGACACCGGCAATGCCGACGCGATCAGCTTCGGCCGGCCGTTCATCGCGAACCCCGACCTGCCCGAGCGCCTGCGCGACGGTGCGCCGCTCGCGAAGGACGATGCGAAGACGTGGTACAGCCAGGGCCCAGAGGGCTATGTCGACTACCCCGCGCTCGAGACTGCCAACGCGTAAGCGTTGATTGTCACCGGTGACGCCATCGCCTAGCAGCGCGCTTCCGCGCCGCTGATGGCGCACCGGTGACGACAGGATTATCCATGACCGACGGCTGGGGCTGGCCGAAAAGCGACCGACTGGCCGGTACGCCGCTGTCCGATACCTCCGACCGCGCCGCCCGCCGTGCGGAGGATCGCGAGCGCCGCGCGCAGGAACGCTTGGCAGCAGCCGAACAGCGATCCGAGTCGCGGATCGCCCAACGCGACGCCTTGTCGCAGGAACGCGAACGCGCGCGCGAATCTCGTCGCATCGAGGAAACCGCGCGGCACGAGACGCGCCTGAACGCGCCGCCCACCAACGACGTCGAAGCGCTGAAAATCTCCAAACGCCGCCGCTCGGGCGCACTTGCTCGCAGCGGGGAGGAAACGAAGAAAGAGCGTGATACGCGAAGCTACACGACGATCGTCGACCCCCAGCGGATACGGACATTGGCGGATCGCGGTGCGTCGCTGGCTGCGCTGGCGGGGGCGTTCGGTATCAGCGTCGAGGAGGTCGAGGCGGCGTTGCTCGAAACGGCAGCCGAGACCTGACAGTCGCTCAGTTCGCCCCGCGATCCTCGGCTAGCCAGGCTTTTGCTGCGTCGATATCGAGGAAAGTCCGGCAGGTGTCGGCCTTCAGATAGCGTTCGGTCTGCAGCTTGGCCAAATGCGACGCGACGACCGCGGCGATCGGTGCGGAAGTCATTTTCAGCGCCTTGGGCATCATCGCTTCGAGCGCCTCGATCACCTTCACTGGCTGGATCGCGGCCTTGCGCAGGTCGGCCAGAACGACGAACCGGCCGTGATACAGGCGCGCCGCCGCGCCGCGCGCGAGCAGCTCGGCGGAGAATGCCGCCGCCGTCGCCACCGACCAGAACCCTTCGGTGACGATAGTGAGCGTCTTGGTCGGGGCGTCGAAGCTGATCGTGTACATGCCGCCGTCCGCTAGCATCGGCATCTTAACGATATGCTGTCACTGATGTTCAATCCGTACCGGGCAAGTCGACGTGAATCCGCCGGAACCGCGCCTCGATCAGGCTGTACGCGCCGAACAGCGCGAGGCCGATTCCGGTAAGCACGAGCAGCCACTTGCCGCCCGGTTGCGATTGCAACCGCTGCAGCGCCTCGGCCACGCCGCCGGCATCGCTGGCATGCGCTGTCCAGGCGGCCAGTGCGAACAGTCCGGCGACGATCAGGAAGACGAGCGCGCGCGCGCCATAGCCGATACGACCCATCGTGCAGACATAGCCGGGGGCGGGGGCATCACCGCGCAGGTCGTGGATGAAATCGCCACGCCACGCCTTTTGCGCCTGCTGGAATGCAGCGACCAGCACGCCGACCGCGACCGCGCCGACCAGCACACGTCCGGCCGGTTGGTCGAGCAGCAAGGCGGTCCAGTCGCGTGCGCTGTCGTCGCCTGGCGAGACGGCGGCGTCGCGCGATCCGGTCTTCATGGCAAGCTTGGCGGCGGTCCAGGCGAGGATCAGATGCGCGATCCCGCTGATGACATGGCCGATCCGCTTGAAGCTGCCCTTGACGTCGCTGCCGATCTGCTCGGGGTTCGCTGCCGCCTCTGTCAGCCGCCAGATCGCATAGCCGAGCAGGCCGGCGGCGACGATCGCCAGCAGGACCGGGCCGAACGCCTCGTCCGCGATCGAGCCGATCGCGCCCTGGTTGTCGGCGATCTTGCCGCCGCGTAGTGCCGCGTCGACGGCGAACCACCCGACCAGGATATATACCACGCCGCGCGCGGCAAAGCCGAGCTTGGCGAGCCACGTCGCATTCACGTCCGAAATCATGACAGCCCCCCTGTTACGCAGGCCATAACGGTGCGGAAGGCTGGACGTTCCTGGGAGGTGGACGGCATGCCGTTGCTCGATGCGGGTTATTATGACGGCGGCGCCTGCAGACCGGCAAAACCCTCTGCCGCATCCTCCTGCGTCTTTGCCTTTGTCGTCCCTCGATGGGAGGGAACGGCCCGCGAAGTCCTCGCCACGGGCAGGGTCAGGGGGAGGCTATTTGCCAGGTGTGTCGATCGTGGGAATATCGAGCCGAGCGCCGTCGAGCGTCTTGTCGATCCGAGCTTTGGAAGTCGCCTCGACCGCCTTCTCCGCCGCGGTCCGGCCAAACAGCCGCCGGTTCTGGTCCGCCCGTACCGAAGCCTCGGCGCGCGCCCGCTGCTTCCGTACGAGCCGCAGGTTGATCACCTCACCCACGTGCGTGGCTCACGCGAGGAAGCGATCCTTCAGCGCCAGCATCGCCAGCGCCGCGTTCGCCGCGCCGCCGCCCTTGTCGCCCTCGGTCGGACGCGCCCGCGCCAACGCCTGCGCCTCGTTCTCGGTCGTCAGGATGCCGTTGCCGATCGCCAGGCCGTCCATCGTCAGCTGCATGATCCCGCGGGCGCTCTCGCCGGCGACGATCTCGAAATGATAGGTCTCGCCGCGGATTACCACGCCGAGCGCGACATAGGCGTCGAACGTCTCGCTTTCGGCCGCCAGCGCGATCGCACCGGGGACTTCGAGCGCGCCGGGGACGGTGATCGTCTCGTGCGTGTGACCGGCGGCTTCGATCGCAGCCTTCGCGCCCTCGACCAGCAGGTCGTTCAGGTGATCGTAGAACCGGGCTTCGACGATGAGGAGATGGGCCATCAGTTCGGGCTTTCTGCGTTCAGGGAAGCGATCGGCCGCTCGCCGACGATCGACAGGCCATAGCCGTCGAGTCCGACCAGCGTGTGATGCGTGTTGGTGATCAGCACCATGTCCTGGACGCCGAGTTCGGTCAGGATCATCGCGCCGACGCCGTAGTCGCGCAATTCCTCCATGTCCGGGGTGATTTCCGCACCGGCCTTCTTCATCACCGCGGAGGTGAACGCGTTGCCGCGCGGGCGGTTGATGACGACGATCACGCCGGCGCCCTCGTCCGCGATCATCTGCATCGAACGCGCGAGGATGCGCCCGCGATCGCCCGATTCGCCGAAGATGTCGGCGAACGGCGACAGCGCGTGCATGCGGACGAGCGTCGGCTTGGCGGGGTCGATCCTGCCCTTGACCAGCGCAACCTGCTCGGTGCCGGTCGCCTTGTTCCAGAACGTCAGCGCGCTCCAGTCGCCGCCCCATTCGGAGGTGAACTTCGCTTCCGCACGCTTCTCGACGAGATGATCGTAGCGGCGGCGGTATGCGATCAGGTCGCGGATCGTGCCGATCTTGACGTTGTGGAACTGCGCGAAGGTGACGAGGTCGTCCATCCGCGCCATCGTGCCATCCTCGTTCATGATCTCGCAGATCACGCCCGAGGGGTTGAGGCCGGCAAGCCGCGCGACGTCGACTGCCGCTTCGGTGTGGCCGGCACGGATCAGCACGCCACCGTCGCGCGCGACCAGCGGGAAGACGTGGCCGGGGGTGACGATGTCCGCCTTCTGCTTGGTCGCGTCGATCGCTACCGCGATGGTCCGCGCGCGGTCGGCGGCGGAAATGCCGGTCGTCACGCCTTCGAGCGCCTCGATCGAGACGGTGAACGCGGTCTCATGCCGCGTGCCGTTGTTGCGGCTCATCAGTTCGAGGCCGAGTTCCTCGGTGCGGTCCCTGGTCAGCGCGAGGCAGATCAGGCCGCGACCGAACTTCGCCATGAAGTTGATCTTTTCCGGCGTCGCCATTTGCGCGGGGATGACGAGGTCGCCTTCGTTCTCGCGATCCTCGTCGTCGACCAGGATGAACATCCGGCCGTTGCGCGCTTCGTCGATGATCTCTTCGGGGGTCGACAGATAGCCGTGCTTCAGGCGCGAGAGTTCGCCAGTCCGTTCGGCGGTACGATCAGCGGGCAAAGGCACGGTAATGCTCCATTCTTTGGAGGTAGCGGGCGAGAACGTCGATCTCGATATTGACCGATTGTTCCACGTGGATCGTACCGAGCGTCGTAACGCCCCAGGTATGCGGAATGATGTTGAGGCCGAATTCGACCGACCTTTGCCCATCCGGGCCATCGACGTCGCGAACGCTGTTCACGGTAAGCGAGACCCCGTCGATCGTGACCGAACCCTTGGGCGCGATGAACGGCGCGATGTCTTCGCCTGCGCGGATGGTGAGGCGGTGCGAGCCGCCTTCCTCCGCCACGGCGACGACGGTGCCGAGACCGTCGACATGCCCGGTGACGATATGGCCGCCAAGTTCATCGCCGAGCTTCATCGCGCGTTCGAGATTGAACTTGCGTCCCTCGGTCCACTGATCCTTCGCGGTGCGGCTGATCGTCTCTCCCGAGACATCGACGGCGAACCAGTTCGCGCCGCCCTCTTCAGCCGATTTGTCGACGACGGTCAGGCAAACACCCGAGCACGAGATCGACGCACCGAGGTCGATGCTGGCGGTGTCGTAAGCGGTACTCACGATCACGCGCGTATCGCCGGGCGATTCCACGCTAGTGACGGTGCCGATGTCGGTGACGATTCCGGTAAACATTATGCCTCGTTTCGTTCGCGCTCGTAGACCTCGAGCCGGTCGCTGCCAAGTTGTCGCGCATCGACGATCGCCCACCGGCCATGCGCTTCGGCCAGGTCGGCAAGGCCGATATCGCGCAGGGCAGGCGTGCCGCCGCCGATCAGGATCGGTGCGCGGTACAGGAGAAGGCGGTCGACGAGATCGGCCGCCAGGAACGCCGACGCTACGGCCGCGCCGCCTTCGACCAGGATGTGGTCGACGCCCGACAGCGTGGCGATGTCGTGCGGCGCGGCGATCACGGTCCAGCCCGACATGTCCCGGACCGTCGAAGATAAAAGCACGCGCTGCGGTGCGCGTGCGGCCAAGCCCGGCAACCGCACATCGAGTCGCGGTGCATCCGCGTCATACGTGCCGCGACCGACGAGGATGGCCTCGTGCCGACTCCGCTCGAGATGCGCATGGGCGCGCGCTCGAGGACCGGTGATCCAGCGACTCGAACCGTCCGCCATCCCGATGCAGCCGTCGAGCGATGTCGCGAGTTTCAAGGTAACGTGAGGGCGGTCGACCGCCTGCCGCGTCAGGAAGCCGGCCATCGAACGGCGGGCTTCGTCCGAACGAATGCCGTGCGTCACGGCGATGCCCGCGGCCTCCAGTCGGGCGAACCCCTGGCCTGCGGTTCGTGCGTCGGGATCTTGAAGGCTCGCGACGACTCGCGATACGCCTGCTTCGATCAGGAGGTCGCTGCACGCCGGTCCGCGCGGCGACCGGTGCGCACACGGTTCGAGCGTGACGTAGGCGATGGCCCCTCGCGCGTTCGCCCCGGCCTGGGCCAACGCCATCGCTTCGGCATGCGGACGTCCACCCGCCTGCGTCCAGCCGCGTCCGACGACACGGCCGTTGCCGACGATCACGCAGCCGACATTGGGATTGGGCGCGGTCCGTCCGCGGCTTCGCTCGGCAAGCGCCAGTGCGACGCCCATCCAGCGTGCGTCCGCAGCCTGGGTCAGATCCCCATGGCCTTCAGCTTGTCGTCCAATCGCTTGAATGACGCGCGCGTCTCGTCCTCGCGCGCCTTCTGCTCGGCAAGCGCCTTGGCCTTGATCGGCGCGTCGATCTTCTGCTGCGCGATGATCTGCGCATCGGTGCGATCCGCCGGCCATTGCTCGACATAGATGATTTTCGGGCGGTATTCCTTCTCGACGTACGAGTCCTTCATGAACGCGTAGATCAGGAAGCTGGTGACGCCGAGCGCGGCCACGAGGAACACGAGCTCGTACGGCCGGCGCTGGCTGAAGAAAAGCCGCAGGTCGCGATAGGCGACGATCGGCGAGAAACGACTGAAAAAGCCCATGTTGCGCAAGATAGGGGGGCGGAGCCGGCTAGGCCAGCCCCGCAAGACCTAGCTTTGGTTCTGGCGCGCAAACCTCAGCGACATCGCCCCGGGTTTCGCCCGCTCCACGCGACCTGCCTCTCAGCGCGCCGCCAACCGCTCCAATGCCCGCTCACGACCGATCAACGGCAGTAGCGCGGCCATGTCCGGGCCATGATCACGTCCGGTCAGTGCGCGACGCAACGGCAGGAACAGCGCTTTGCCCTTCCGCCCCGTCTCGGCCTTCAGTCGCGCGGTCAGCGCGTGCCAGGGATCGCTCGACCAGTCGATCGCCCCCGCCGCGGCCAGCGCCCGATCGAGATAGTCCGCCTCGACGTCGTCCGGGACAGCTATGGGCCCCTCGATTACGCCCCACCAGTCTGCCGCATCGGCCAACGTCACCAAATTTGGGCGCACCGCCTCCCAAGCGGCCATGTCCATCCCCTCGGGCAACCGCTCGGCCACCTCTTCGAACGGCAGCGCATGCAGGATCCGCGCGTTCAACTGCGCCAGTTCAGTCTCGTCGAACCGTGCCGGCGCGCGCCCGAACCGTGCGAAGTCGAACCCCGCGATCAGCGGCGCGGCGTCGGCGATCGGTTCGACCGGATCGCTCGTCCCGATCCGTGCTAGCAGCGCGCGTACCGCCTGAGGCTCGATCCCCACCTCGCGAAAATGGTCGACGCCGAGTGAGCCAAGTCGCTTCGACAGCTTGCCTTCCGCGCCTGTCAGCAACGCCTCGTGCGCGAACCGCGGCGGTGTCACGCCGAGTGCCGTGAACATCTGCAACTGGAGCGCGGTGTTCGATACATGATCCTCGCCGCGCACCACGTGCGTGACGCCCATCTCGGCATCGTCGATCGCCGACGGCAGCATATACAGCCACGATCCGTCCGCGCGCCGGATCACCGGGTCGCTCATCGTCTTCGCCTCGAAATGCTGCGGTCCGCGGATCAAATCGTCCCAATCGATCGCCGAGTCGTGATCGAGCTTGAACCGCCAGTGCGGCTGCACGCCGTCCGTCTCCAGCTTCGCCCGCGCGTCCTCGTCCAGCGCCAGCGCCGCGCGGTCGTAGATCGGCGGCAAGCCGCGCCCGGCCTGGATCTTGCGCTTCAGGTCGAGCTCCTGCGTCGTCTCGTACGCCGGATAGACGTGGCCGCTCGCGACCAGTGCCGCGAACCGCGCCTCGTACAGCGCGAACCGCGCCGACTGCCGCTCCTCTGCGTCGGGCGTCATGCCGAGCCAGTCGAGATCGGCACGGATCGCGTCGACGAAGCGTTCTTCGCTGCGTTCGGGATCGGTATCGTCGATCCGCAGCACGAACGTGCCGCCATTGGCCCGCGCGAACATCCAGTTGTGGAGCGCGGTGCGGATGTTGCCGACGTGCAGCCGGCCGGTGGGGGAGGGGGCGAAACGGGTGATCACGGTCATGCAGCCGCTGTACGTAGCCGCGCGCCGACGGGCAAACCCTTCCACCAATCGGAACCTGGGCCTAAGGGGTGCGCACTATCGAGCGGGAAATAGCTTCATGAAACTGATGACCGGCAATTCGAACCTGCCGCTGGCGCAGGAAATCTCGGCCTATCTGGAGATCCCGCTGACCGACGTCAGCGTGCGGCGGTTTGCGGACGAGGAGGTCTTCGTGGAGATCAACGAGAACGTCCGCGGCGAGGACGTGTTCGTGATCCAGTCGACCGGGTATCCGGCCAACGACAACCTCATGGAACTGCTCATCATGATCGACGCGCTCAAGCGTGCGTCGGCGCGGCGCATCACTGCGGTGATCCCGTACATGGGCTATGCACGGCAGGACCGGAAGCCGGGCCCGCGGACGCCGATCTCCGCCAAGCTCGTCGCCAACCTGATCACCGTCGCGGGCGCGAACCGCGTGCTGTCGGTCGACCTGCACGCCGGCCAGATCCAGGGCTTCTTCGATATTCCGACCGACAATCTCTATGCGGCGCCGGTGATGTCGGCGGACATCCTCGCGCGGTTCAAGGGCAAGAACCTGATGGTGGTGTCGCCCGACGTCGGCGGTGTCGTCCGGGCGCGCGTGCTCGCCAAGCGCCTCGACAACGCCCCGCTCGCGATCGTCGACAAGCGTCGCGAACGCGCGGGCGAGTCTGAGGTGATGAACATCATCGGCGAGGTCGAGGGACGCTTCTGCATCCTGGTCGACGATATCGTCGATTCGGCGGGAACGCTGTGCAACGCGGCGGCGGCGTTGAAGGAAGCGGGGGCCGAGGATGTCGTCGCCTATGTCACGCACGGCGTGCTGTCGGGCGGTGCGGTCGCGCGCGTCGAGGGCTCGGAACTGCGCGAACTGGTCATCACCGATTCGATCGGGAATCACGAGGTCATCAAGGGCGCGCACGGCAAGATCCGACATCTGCAGATCGCACCGCTTCTCGGCGAGGCGATCAAGCGGATTGCGGACGAAACGAGTGTGTCGAGCCTGTTTGACTGACTGACGGGCGCAGGCGCTAGCGCCGATGCCCGCAATAGCGGGCGGCGCCCGGCACGGCCGGCGGTCGGCTAAGGCCGAACCGTCCGACGGCGGCTTTGCCGACGGCGCGCCAACCGGCACCACCTCTACCTCCGCCGTATTAACCCCGCCCGTCATCCTGACGAAAGTCAGGACCCAGGGTTACGAACGATGGCGCCTGTGGCTCTGGGTCCTGACTTTCGTCAGGATGACGGGATGGGTTTGTCGTCGCCGTTACGCCTTCTCACATCGGCAGATACGAAAAGACCCGCGGCACTTGGTGTGCCGCGGGTCTTTTCGAATACCAGACAGAAGAGCGGATCAGCCCTCGTAGTCGGCACCCAGATTCTGGTTCCGCGGCGGCGCTGCCGCGGTCAGGCGAAGCGCCTCTGCCGACGCCGACAGGCTGCCGACTGCATCGACCTCGTCGTCGTCATCGACGCGAACCTTTTGCAGGCCCTGGATGACCTGTTCCTTGAGATGCGCCGGCTTGACGTTCTCGTCGGCGATCTCACGCAGCGCGACGACCGGGTTCTTGTCGCGGTCGCGCTCGAGCGTCAGTTCGGCGCCGCCCGAAATCTGGCGCGCACGCTGGGCCGCGAACAACACAAGGTCGAACCGGTTTGGGATTTTGTCGACACAATCCTCGACGGTAACGCGCGCCATGCGGCTTCCTTCGTAACAACGATAGAATGAGAACGCGTCGCCTAGGGGAGATGGCCTGCAAAGTCAAGAAATCCGCCGCGAGCCCGCCGCGGGTTGCCACTCGTACCCCGCTTGTCCATCACGCGTCGCATGGACGATCCTGCAGACCAGCCGACTTTCGCCGTCGACGGCAACCAGATGACGCTGCTCGATACAGGCCCGCGACGCCTCGACGCAGTGCTTGCGCTGATCGATGGTGCCGAGCGGACGTTGCGCATACTCTACTACATCTACGCCGACGACGAGTCCGGCAAACGGGTGAATGCAGCGCTGATCGCCGCCGCCGAGCGCGGGGTCGAGGTCGCGCTGATCGTCGACGGCTTCGGCAGCGACGACGCCCCCCAGGCCTTTTTCGAGCCGTTGGAAACCGTCGGCATATCGGTTTGCCGCTTCTCCGCCAGATTCGGCCGCCGCTACCTGTTGCGCAACCACCAGAAGCTCGCGCTTGCCGACGAAGCGCGGATCATCATCGGCGGCTTCAACATCGAGGACGATTATTTCGGCACTGCCGCGGAGCAGGCCTGGCGCGATCTCGGCCTGCTCGTCGAAGGGCCGGCGGCTGGCAGGCTTGCGGGGTATTTCGACGCTTTGAAGGACTGGATCCACGAGCCCAAGGGCAAGCTGCGCCGACTGAACGCGGCCCTGTCGCACTGGAGCGAGACCAAGGGTGCGACGCGGTGGCTGATCGGCGGGCCGATGCGGAAACTGTCGCCCTGGGCGCGCGCGGTGCGCGACGACATGCGGCATGGGCGACGGATAGACATCATCGCCGGGTATTTCACGCCGAGCCCCGCGCTGCTGCGGCGGCTCGACAAGGCCGGGCGACGGCAGGCGGACGTCCGCATCGTCACCGCCAGCAAATCGGACAACAACGCGACTATCGCCGCCGCGCGGTTCACCTATGCCGGACTGCTGCGCAAGGGCGTGCGGCTGTTCGAATACCAGCCGACCAAGCTGCACACGAAGCTCTATGTGATCGACAATGCGGTGCATATCGGTTCGGCGAACTTCGACATGCGCAGCCTGTTCATCAACCTCGAACTCATGCTGCGGATCGAGGATGTCGCGTTTGCGACGCACGTCCGGGCGTATATCGACGGCGAGGTGGCGAAGTCGACCGAGGTGACGAAGGTCTCGTACAAGGCGAACACCGGCTGGATGCAGCGGCTGAAGCAGCTTGGTGCGTATTTCGTGGTGGCAGTGGTGGACCCGAGCCTGTCGCGCGGGCTGAACTTCGGGATCGACGAGTAGGGGGCGGGGGCTTGGGTGAGTTGGGGGATCGAACCTTCCCGTCCCGTCATCCTGACGAAAGTCAGGATCCAGGATGGTAAAGGGCAGCGGCTTGTGACCCTGGATCCTGACTTTCGTCAGGATGACGGAGAAGGTTTGGCCTGAACTGGAGTAGCACCAGCGCCGACGGCAAAGCCGCCGTCGGACGGGTTCGGCTATTTTAGCCTACCCGCCGGCCGGGCCTGAAGCTGCGCTCCGCGCATCGGCGCGGGCGTTGCCGCGCCTGCTTCAGTCCTTCCACGCCCAATACAACTGCGCCGGGGGCACGTTCCACCACTCCATGTCGTGATCGATCGACACGAAATGCGGCGTCAGGAAGTCCTTCACCTTGGGCGAGAACTGATAGACCAGGAACGCGCCGCCGGTGCGCAACACCGCATGCGTAGCTGCCGCGATCGCCGGGCCGACGCCGGGGGGCAGCGTCGAAAACGGCAGGCCCGAGAGGACATAATCGGCTTTTTCGAAGCCGTGATCCGCAACGATCGTCTCGACTTCGTCCGCCGACCCCAGCACGGCGAAGAAACGCGGATCGGTGATCGTGTGGCGCAGGTATTGGATGAACTCGGGGTTGGTATCGATCACCACCAGCTTGGCGTCGGGCGCCATGCGGTCGAGGATCGGGCGGCAGAAGGTGCCGACGCCAGGCCCGTATTCGACGAACAGCTTGCAGTTCGCCCAGTCGACCGGACCGAGCATCTTGCGGATCAGCTTGTCCGACGACGGCACGATCGATCCGACCATGACCGGGTGTTTCAGGAACCCTGAAAAGAACATCTGCCACGGGGACGGCACGCCAGCGGGTCTGCTGCGTGCACGCCGGGCGGCGGTGGTCGAACTGGGCATCGCGTTCCTTACGGTCAGGGGTCCCGCACGCTGGCGAGGCTTTGGCCCTCCCGTCGCACGAATTCCGAACGCGTTTCAAGGCTCCGGGTTGCATGCGGCGACGAACCGAAGCGGAAGTCGTGCTGTGCCAAGTGGTTCTGACTGCCTTGCCAAGCGTATCGCATCGCCTAAGCATGAATGATGGCCGATGATCGTACAGGACAGATAGCCGTCGTTTTCGTGTCGATCCGTAACGACGCGGACGCGGTCGGCTATGGCGAAGCCGCAGCGGCCATGGATGCGCTGGCCGCCGAGCAATCCGGCTATCGCGGCGTCGACACTACGCGCGACGAGAATGGCACCGGGATCACCGTGAGTTATTGGGAGGACGACGCGGCGGCGATCGCGTGGCGCGACCATCCCGAGCACGCCGCGATTCGCGAGCGTGGACGAGCGCTGTGGTACGACAGCTACTCGGTGACCGTCGCGCGGGTCGAGCGCGGCTATGCTTGGGTGCGGTCATGATCGGCCCGATGATTGGGGGGGCGACCGAAGGCCCTAAGGTCGACCGTCGCTTCGCGTTGATGTTCCTCGTCATGCTGACGATCGCGGCAGGCAATACCGCACTGCAGTCGGTGCTGCCCGCGCTCGGCCGGTCACTGGGTGTCGCCGACAGCGCGGTGGCGGCGGCGTTCTCGGTCTCCGCATTGCTGTGGGTGATCGCCGCGCCGTTCTGGGCGAACCGGTCGGACAGGCACGGCCGGCGCGCGATGATCCTGCTCGGCGTCGGCGGGTTCAGCGTGTCGCTGACCCTGTGCGGGGTATTCCTGATGGCGGGGATCAACGCGTGGATCGGTGGCACCGCGGCGTTCCTGTGCTTCATCGGCGGGCGGCTGATCTACGGAACGTTCGGCGCCGCCGCGCCACCCGCCGTGCAGGCGCTCGTCGCCGGCGAGACGACGCGCGAGGAACGGACCAAGGCGCTGACGTTGCTCGCCTCCGCGTTTGGGCTGGGCACCATATTGGGGCCGGCGATCGCACCGTATCTGATCCTGGGGTCGATCGGCGGTGTCGAGATCGGGCTGGCCGGACCTGCGTTTTTGTTCGCGATATTCGGTGTGGCGGTGTGGATCACGGTGCGGCGGATGCTGCCCGACGACCGCATAGTCGCCCCGCACGAAACCCACGGCGCGAGTTCGGCGTATCCGTCGATCGGCGGCGCCCCGACCGGCGCTTCGGTCGCCGCTGCGACCGGATCACATGTCGAGCATGTCGGCTACACCGATCCCCGGATCCGCGCGTGGATGATCGCCGGGCTGGTGATGGGCCATGCGCAGGCGATGACGGGGCAGGCGATCGGCTTCCTGGTGATCGACCGGCTCCATTTGGCCCCCGCACTCGCGCTGGAGCCGACCGGCATCGTCCTGATGATGGGCGCGGGCGCGGCGCTGCTGGCGCAATGGGGAATCATCCCGCGCCTGAACATGAGCCCTCGGCAACTCGTGCTGACCGGCCTCGTGCTGGCGGCGGCAGGGACCGCGCTGACCGGGTTGGCGACATCGCTCTACGGGATCGCGACGGCCTATGCGCTCGCGAGCCTCGGCTTCGGCTTCACGCGACCGGGCTTCACGGCGGGGTCGTCGCTCGCGGTCGGGGCGAACGCGCAAGGCTCGGTCGCCGGCAAGGTGACCAGCATCAACGGCGCGAGCTTCGTGCTGGGGCCGTCGATCGGCGTCGGGCTGTACGAGGCCCAGCATTCCCTCCCGTATCTGGTCGCGGGCGCGGCGTGCGTGGTGATGATCGCCTATGCCTGGGTAGCGCTGAAAGACGCGCAAGACGGTTCGGCTGGATGATGCGAATGGCCGGTTGGGATGCACGCATCATTGTGATGCGCGCGTCCCTGAGCCCGTCAAACCGTTGCGTTCCGCTCCGCTACTTTGCCGAGGCCGCGATGCAGTACAAAAGCACCGGAACCCCGATCAGCAGGATCATCAATAACAGATTTATCTGAAGCATCCGGTTCAGCCATGTCGGCTGCTCGCCGGAGTCGTCATCCGCCTCCACCGTCCGAAAGTCCTCGACAACGTCCATGTCGAATTTATTCGAAAAGAAATGCCTGGGTTGCATCCGCAAGAAAGGTTGCGTCGAATTAGCGTGATCTTGCAGGTCTGGGTTCACCGACGGGGTATCGCCGGACTTCGAAACAGGGTCTGACATGCTGTGGTTTCCGTTTACTCGAGATCATGGGCGCGCAGAGCACGTCCCAAAGGTCAGATCGAATAAAGCCCGAACTCAAACGGCCGATAGCCGCGAGTCCGGGCTAACCACGTGCGGCGAGTTGCCCGGAGTGGTCGCGGAAACGCTTATGTGTCGCGGGAGCGTACATGGAGATTACATCGGGGTCATTCCCGGTAATGTCAACACGCGGCGATCGGGGCGCGAATAGTCGTTCGATCGCTGGCCTATGCATATCGCGAATACGTAAAGGCTCCTCTCCAGTATTACAGAGGGGCGGCGATCACCTAGCGCGATCGGGTGGGACTCGCCTCGCGCTCAGAGGTCTAGGTCGCTCAGCGAGGGGTGATCGTCTGGGCGACGACCGAGCGGCCAATGGAACTTGCGATCGCTTTCCGCGATCGGGCGATCGTTGATCGAGGCGATGCGGCGGGCCATCAGCCCGGCATCGTCGAACTCCCAATTCTCGTTGCCGTAGGATCGGAACCAAGCACCGCTATCGTCGCGCCACTCATAGGCAAACCGCACGGCGATCCTGTTGCCGTCATGCGCCCAGACCTCCTTGATCAGGCGATAGTCCAGTTCCTTCGCCCATTTGCGCGTCAGGAAGGCGACGATCGCATCGCGGCCGGTCAGGAACTGATCACGGTTCCGCCAGACGCTGTCGGGCGTATAGGCCAACGCCACCTTCGCGGGATCGCGACTATTCCATGCATCTTCGGCCATGCGCGCCTTCTGCGAGGCGGTCGCATGGGTGAACGGCGGTAGTGGGGGTCGAGACATGGCAGCACCTGTAGACGGGTTCGTACCGAACGGTACAACATGGCTGTTCTAGCGCGAAGGTCCGGCGGCATGCCCGTCGGTCGCGCCATCCTCGATACTCCCACCCGGCAGCAACCGGGTGGGAGTCGTCCTTCTATGCGTCACAGAACGCGGTTTAGTCGTCCGTCTTCTTGGGGAAGGCAAAGCCGAGCGGCTGGATGGCCGTCGCGTCCTGCTTGAGGCGGGCAGCCATCTGTTCGTATTCGCGTTCGGTTTCCGGGGTCACGCTGGCGCGGGACTCCTTCAGGGCGCCGTCGAAGTCGGCCATCGTCACGTCGATCGAATCGATCGACCTGCGCAATGCCACCAGGCCCGCGCGACGGACGACGTCCTCCAGATCCGCACCGCTGAAGCGATCGGTGCGGTCGGCGAGGCGGTCGAGATCGACGTCGGACGCGAGCGGCATCTTCTGGGTCTGGATGCCGAGGATGCGGCGGCGGCCGGCTTTATCGGGAACGCCGACATAGACGAGCTCGTCGAACCGACCGGGGCGGAGCAGCGCCGGATCGATCAGGTTCGGGCGATTGGTCGCGCCGATCACGACCACCGACTGCAGTTCCTCAAGCCCGTCCATCTCGGCGAGGATCGTGTTGACGACCCGCTCCGTCACCTGTGGCTCGCCTGCACCGCTACCGCGCGCCGGCACCAGCGAGTCGAGTTCGTCGATGAAGATCACGCACGGCGCGACCTGGCGTGCGCGCTGGAACAGGCGAGCGATCTGCTGCTCGCTTTCGCCATACCATTTGCTGAGCAGGTCGGACGATTTGGTAGCGATGAAGTTCGCCTCCGCCTCGCGCGCGACCGCCTTCGCCAGCAGCGTCTTGCCGGTCCCGGGCGGACCATAGAGCAGGAAGCCCTTGGCCGGCCGGATGCCGAGCCGGCGGAACGCGTCGGGGTTCTTCAGCGGGAGTTCGACACCCTCCTTCAGCCGCATCTGCGCATCGTCGAGACCGCCGACGTCGGCCCAGCGCACGGTCGGCGCCTGCACCATGACTTCGCGCATCGCCGATGGCTGGACGCGCTTCAACGCCCCCAGGAAATCCTCGCGCGTGACCGACAATTCGTCGAGCACTTCGGGCGGGATCGTCCGCTCCTCAAGGTTGAGCTTAGGCATGATCCGGCGGACGGCCTCGATCGCCGCCTCGCGGGTCAGCGCGGCGAGATCGGCCCCAACGAAGCCGTAGGTCGTGCGCGACAGCTCGTCGAGATCGACGCGGTCGCCGAGCGGCATGCCACGCGTGTGGATGCCGAGGATCTCTCGACGGCCGCGCTCGTCGGGCACGCCAACGACGATCTCGCGGTCGAACCGGCCGGGACGACGCAGCGCCTCGTCGATCGCCTCGGGACGGTTGGTCGCGGCGATCACGACGAGGTTGGCGCGCGATTCGATGCCGTCCATCAACGTCAGCAACTGCGCGACGAGGCGCTTCTCTGCCTCGCCCGATACCTGGCCACGCTTCGGCGCGATCGAATCGATCTCGTCGATGAACACGATCGAGGGCGCAGCCTTGGCGGCCTGCTCGAACACGTCTCGCAGACGCGATTCGGACTCGCCATAGGCCGAGCCCATGATCTCGGGCCCGTTGATCAGGAAGAATTGCGCGTCGGACTCATTGGCGACGGCCCGCGCGAGCCGCGTCTTGCCGGTGCCGGGAGGACCATGCAGCAACACGCCCTTGGGCGGATCGACGCCCAGCCGCTGGAACAATTCGGGGTAGCGCAGCGGCAATTCGACCATCTCGCGCAACTGGTCGATGGTCTGTGCCATGCCGCCGATATCGTCATAGGTGACGTCGGCGCGGCGCGCGGCCTGCGGCTCCTCATATTCTGAGCGCAGTTCGATCTCGGTATTTTCGTCGATATGCACCACGCCCTTGGGGCTGGCGGCGATCACCGCGAGGCGGATCTCCTGGAGCGCGTACGCCGGCGCGTTCATGAACTGCTGGACGCCCGGCGGCATGTCGCCGACGCGCTGATGCCCTGCGGTCGCGACGATGTCCCCCTGGCAGATCGGCCTACCGAGGAAGGTGCGCTTGAGCGCGTTGGTCGAGCCCTGGAGGCGAAGGTTCTGCTGCGCGGGCGCGAAGACGACGCGGGTCGCTGGTTTCGACTCGGCTTTCCGCACCTCGACGTAATCGCCCGAGCCGACGCCGGCATTGGCACGCTGCAATCCATCGAGGCGCAGAATGTCGAGACCCTCGTCCTCCGGATACGGACCGACGGCACGCGCGGGCGTGTTCTGCTTGCCGAGGATCTCGATCACGTCGCCTTCGCCGATGCCGAGCGTCGCCATCAGCGCGCGCGGCACATGCGCCAGACCGCGTCCACTATCCTCGGGACGCGCATTGGCGACCTGAATTTTCCGCGTCGGGGTTTCGCTATCGGGCATCTCGACTCCTTCGAACTCGAAGCGTGTCAGATGGGGAATGGGTTCCGGGCTTGCGAGGACTTGAACCGGCGCACCGGCTCGAATTCGCTGCCACCAGCCGTCGCAGCGACGATAAAAGGGCTGTCGACAAGACAAAAAAAGGGCCGGCCAATGAAGGCCAGCCCGTGAAAGTTTTTAGGAGAGGATGCCTGAAAGGCGAGGTCTTTTTGCGTCGAGGCGGTTCATGTTGCAAGTGCGAATGAAACCGCTACGATTGCGCTAACTGCAATCGTACGCATGAATGCGTCCGGCAGTCATGGTCACGATCGAGATAGGGATATCATGCGCAGGCTGCCGCCACTCGGGGCGATCGAGGCATTCGTGCAGGTCGCGCGACTGGGTTCGATCAAGGCCGCCGCCGAGGATCTGGCGTTGTCCGCGCCTGCGCTTAGCCGGCGTGTGCAGAGCCTCGAACGGTTCATCGCGAAGCCGCTGTTCGCCAGGCGCCACCAGGCGATGGTGCTGAACGCGGACGGTGAACGCCTGCTCGCGCAGATCGCCCCGGTGCTCGACTCGCTGTCGGATGCGGTCGAATCGATGACGAGCGCGACCGAAGTCGTGCGCCTGCGATTGGGGATACTGCCGCTCTACGCCTCGCAGAAGCTGTTTCCGCGGCTCGGCGAACTGCGCGTGGCGCACCCCGAGCTGCATCTGGATATCGATACCGCCGCACATCTGGTGACGCGGCTCGGCGATGGGTTGGACGCGGTGATCGCGTTGTCGCGCGAGATCGATCCGTCGCTGTACGCGCGGCGGCTCGATCGCAATTCGGTGTACGTGATCGGCGCGCGTAGCCTGCTCGAGCGCGCCGATCCGATCACGCGGCCCGAACAACTCGCGACGCTGACCGCGTTGGTACACCGCGACATGACGGATACCTTCACCGCATGGCGCACGTCGGCGGGGCTCGAGGATATCGAACCGCTGGCGATCGATCATTTCGATTCGGGTGCGCTGATGCTGGAGGCCGCCGCGCAGGGCCTCGGCGTCGCGTTCATGCATGCGAGCCATTTCGAGGACGCGAACGATCCACGACTTGTCCGGCTGTTCGATATCGAAGTGGAGAGCCCGTACAGCTACTGGTTCGTCTGCCGCCCACGGGCGTTGCAGACCAAGCCGGTGAAGCTGTTCCACGATTGGCTGATCAGAACGGTGACCGAAGTCTAGAGACGTCCGTCATGCCGGGCTTGTTCCGGCATCCACGGTTCCACAAATTCGATAGTCTTGAGAATGCGGAACGGTGGACCCCGGAACTTGTCCGAGTTGACGGAGGTGGTTGGTACTACGTCACCCTCCACTCAAGCGCGTCGCGGCAAAGCCGCGCCGTCGGACGAAGCTCTGCTCCGCCGGTCGGCTTAGCCTGTCTCCGGCGCAGCTGTGCTGCGCCGGAGACAGGCTTCAGCTCAGGCCGCGCGTGCCTTGATGATCTTGCCCGGCGCCTTCGGAGGCTCGCCCTTCGGCAGCGCGTCGACCAGGTCCATGCCGTCGGTGACCTGGCCCCACACGGTGTACTGCTTGTCGAGGAAGCGCGCGTCGTCGAACACGATGAAGAACTGCGAGTTCGCCGTGTCGGGCTGGTTGGTACGCGCCATCGAGCAGACGCCGCGGACATGCGACTCGGCCGAGAATTCCGCCTTCAGGTTGGGCTTGTCCGAACCCGACGTGCCGGTGCCGGTGGGATCGCCGCCCTGCGCCATGAAGCCCGGGATCACGCGGTGGAACACGACGCCGTCGTAGAAGCCGTCATTGGCCAGCTCGACGATCCGCTCGACGTGCTTGGGGGCGAGATCGGGACGCAGCTTGATCGTGACGTCGCCACCTTCGAGGGTGAGCGTCAGCGTTTCGGGGGTATCAGCCATTCATGTTCTCCTGAATTGATGCGCGGCAGATAGGGAGCCGCACTCCGACTGGCAAATGTCGCCACGTCGCGTTAGGGCCCAACCGCACCACTTTTAAGGGAGGCAGCCATGAGCGAACTCGAGCTTCCCGAGGTCGAAACCGAAACCCAGCCCGAAAATCAACTCGATCGCGACGATCATCTGCGCCCGGAATTCGTCCGCGCGGTGCTCGATGCGGTCGAGAATGGCGACGACGAGGGCGCGCGTGCGCTGGTCGAGCCGCTGCATCCCGCAGACATCGCCGATCTGTTCGAGCTTACCCCTCAGGAGGATCGCGCGGCCCTGGCGCGTGCGGTCACCGACCTGCTGGGCGGAGACGTGTTCGCCGAGATGAACGATTACGTCCGCGAGGACCTGATCGACGCGCTCGAGCCGCACCAGGTCGCCGATCTCGCGTCCGAGCTCGATACCGACGATGCGGTCGCGATCATCGAGGACATGGACGAGGACGAGCAGCGTGCGGTGCTGCGCGCGCTCGATCCGGACGACCGGGCGGCGATCGAAGAGGCGCTGAGCTATGCCGAGGAGTCCGCCGGTCGCCTGATGCAGCGCGAGCTGATCGCGGTACCCGAGCATTGGACGGTCGGCGACGCGATCGATTATTTGCGCGGCCACGAGGAGCTGACCACCGATTTCTGGGAGATCTTCGTCGTCGACCCTGCGCACAAGCCGATCGGCACGTGCCAGCTTTCGTGGATGCTGCGCACGCCGCGCGGGATCGCGATCGCCGACGTGATGAAGCGCGAGCAGACGCTGATCCCGGTCGACATGGACCAGGAGGAAGTCGCGCTGCGCTTCCAGAAATACGCGCTGATCTCGGCTGCGGTGGTCGATCATGGCGGACGGCTGGTCGGCATGATCACGGTCGACGATATCGTCCACATCATCTCCGAAGAGGCGGGCGAGGATACGCTGCGGCTCGCAGGTGCAGGTGACGGCGACATCAACGAGCCGATCCGGCTGACGGTGCGGACGCGGTTCACGTGGCTGGTGGTCAACCTTGGCACCGCGATGGTCGCGTCTTCGGTCGTCGGCTTGTTCCAGGGGACGATCGCGAGTTTCGCGCTGCTCGCGGTGCTGATGCCGATCGTCTCGGGAATGGGCGGCAATGCCGGAACGCAGACGCTGGCGGTGGTGGTGCGTGCGCTCGCGACCAACCAGCTGACGAGTTCTAATACCAAGCGTATGATCGGCCGCGAGTTCCGGATCGCGGCGGCGAACGGCGTGATGCTGGGGGCGCTGATCGGGCTCGGTACGTATGTGATTTTTCACAACCAGAATCTGTCGATCGTGATCGCGGCGGCGATGCTGACGAACAACATCGTCGCAGGGCTCAGCGGCGTGCTGGTGCCGGTGACGCTCGACAAGTTCCGGATCGATCCGGCGGTATCGTCGGCGGTGTTCGTGACGACGATGACCGACACTATGGGGTTCTTCTCGTTCCTCGGGCTGGCGAGTCTGTGGGGGCTGCACGGTTGATCGGCCGGTTGACTGCCCGGTTGACTGGCGACGATTAGCGCCCATTTCCAACGCCATGCCGCTCCACCTCACTAAAGTCGCGTTCGGCGCGGAAAGCGTCGACCATCTCGCCGAGCGGCTCCGGCTGCGCGGTGAGGAGGGGCCGGTGTTCCTCACCACGCGCTATCTGCCGAAGCGGCATGAGGAGGTCGCGGGCCCCGTTGGTGAGGGGGGCTCGATGTTCTGGATCCTGAAGCACCAGCTGATCGCGCGCTCACCCATTCTCGGATTCGGCGAGGCCGAAGAGGGTCGCGTTGCGATCCACATCGACCCGAAGCTGGTACTGGTCCAGGCCCGCCCCAAGCGCGCGCACCAGGGGTGGCGATATCTTGAGGGAGCGGACGCACCGCTCGATCTGGGCGGTGATGCGACGGGGTTGGACGTGATGCCGCCGGCACTGATGACCAAGCTGGCCGAGCTCGCCCTGATCTAGCGACGCGGCTCACCGGCGTTCAGGGTGGGGAGCCGGCCTTGCCACACGTAACCGGGCCACCCGCAGCAGCATCGACACGGCATTTCGCGTTGCCGGTGATCGTCACGCTGCCAAGCCCGCTGTTCGTCACCTGTGCCGTGTACCGCGCCGCCGCCTTGATCTCGCCGACACCGTCGAGATGCACGGTCAGGTCGTTGACCGCCAACCCGGTCGCATCGATCGCGCCCGGCCCGCTGGCGATCAGGCGCGCGCGGGCGGCGCGGCCGCCGAGCGTCATCTGGCCCGTGCCGATCATCGTCGCGTTCAACTGATCGGTGTCCGCCGCTGCGAGCGCCAGGCTGCCATTGCCGCTGACCGTCACGTCGACCTTCATCCCGCGCATCGCAGCGATCGTCAGCCTCCCGCCGGCAGCGACGCTTGCGGCGACGAGACCCGGCGTCGAAAGCGTCACGACGGTCGGCCCGCTGGCCCCGCTCCCGCCACGTGGCTGTTCGCCCCAGCCACCGGTGCCCTTGCGCACCGACATCGTCGTGCCGTCGATGCGGACGGCTACGCCTTCGGCTGCCTGAGGATCGCCGGTGATCGTCGCGCGCGGCGAGCCGGTCGTCACGCGCACCTCGAACGGCCCCTCGACCCGGAGCCGATCGAAGCTGCCGACCGAGACCGTTCGGCTCACGACCGGCGCTGGCGCGGCAAACGCCGGCGAGCACAGGAGGACGAGCGGGGCGGCCATATATCTCACGTCGCTATCGTCGCCGCTTCCGTGCCCGCCTGCAAGTCAGTTGCCGCAGCGCACGCGCCCCGAGCCCATCTTCGACGTCGTGCACCGCGCATTCGGGCCGAGATCGACATCGCCCGAGCCCAACACGTTGACCGTGGCCGGTCCGTCGACGATCGCGTGGATCTTGCCCGAGCCCGAAATTTCAATTTTGGCAGACCGCGCCTGCAGCCTCGGCGCATCGACCTCGCCCGAGCCGGCAATGGCGATGTTGAGCATGTTCGCCGTACCCGCGGCGCGCACGTTGCCCGATCCGGCGATCGAGAATGAAACATCCTCGACCCGGATCGCGGCGATATTCAGGTTGCCGGAGCCTGGGATGCCGCCCGCGAACCTGGCACCCTCGATGTGGTCAACCGTGATGTCGCCCGAGCCCGAGACCGTCGCGTCGGTCAGCCGTGGCAGCGTGACGTACACCTTCACCTTACCACCCTTGTTCCAGCCGAAGCTCGCTCCGTTCTTGCGGCCGATGTTGAGCGTTTCGCCGCTGCGCTCGATCGTCAGTCGGTCGAGCTGGTCCGATGGCCCTTCCGCCCGGACCGAAAAACCGGTGCCGACGCGCACATCGATATCGTCCGAACCCTGCAGGTCGATGCCGTCGAACCCGGCGACCTGGTAGGTTCGGGTCGTTCCCGATCCTGCCGCCGCAGCCCTAGAGCCCGAGTTAGCGCTCGCGCCGGTGTCGTTGCCGTTCCAGCTGAACGAGCAGGCCGCGAGAGGAATGATCAGTCCGAGCGCAAGAAAGTTCATCGCATCCTCCTGTGTGTTGCTGATGCAATACGCCATACCACGACATCTGCAAACAGGATTTCAACGAAAAAGGGCGGCCCCGCAGGACCGCCCTTTCGTAGTCGGATCGGATGCCGCGGCAGTTATGCCGGCACCTTATCCTTGTTGTAGATCGCGGCCGCGGCGCGGAGGATATCGAGGATCTTCTCCTGCGCCTTGGGCTCGTCGAGCTCTTCCATCGCGGCCAGTTCGCGCGCGAGGCGGCTGGTCGCGCCTTCGAAGATCTGGCGCTCGGAATAGCTCTGCTCGGGCTGGTCGTCGGCGCGGAACAGATCGCGGACCACTTCGGCGATCGACACCAGGTCGCCCGAATTGATCTTCGCCTCATATTCCTGCGCACGGCGCGACCACATGGTGCGCTTGACCTTGGGCTTGCCCTTGAGCGTGTCCATTGCCTCGCGCATCGTCTTGTCGGACGACAGCTTGCGCATGCCGACGCTTTCGGCCTTGTTGGTCGGTACGCGGAGCGTCATGCGCTCCTTCTCGAACCGGAGGACGTAGAGTTCGAGGGTCATGCCGGCGATTTCCGAGCGTTGCAGCTCGATCACACGGCCGACACCGTGCTTTGGGTAAACGACGAAATCACCGACATCGAAGGACAGTGCCTTGGCAGCCATTTGGGGCCTTTCCGGATCAAGCCTCCACGCGACGCCTCGACGAAGGACTCGTCGCAGCTGCATCGGGGAGGGATAGGTCTAACTCACGCCAGGCGCACGACATCCGTCATCGCGCCCGTCGCGGACCCAATAGCAGCTTTGCAACAAAATTACCAGCCGCACATAGGCCGCACATGGCAGCCGGCTTGTCCTATTAAGGATTACTCGCCGTCCGTCAGTCGCCCGCGCCGGGTTCCGGCGAGAAATACTTGTCGAACTTGCCCTCGACGCCCTTCATGGCGTCGGCGTCGGGCGGCGTCTGGTTGTCGTTACGCGTGACGTTGGGCCATTGCGCAGAGAAGGTCGTGTTCAGCTCGAGCCACTGCTCCAGCCCGCTTTCGGTGTCGGGCAGGATCGCTTCGGCGGGGCATTCCGGCTCGCACACGCCGCAATCGATGCACTCGCTGGGGTTGATCACCAGCATGTTCTCGCCCTCGTAGAAGCAATCCACCGGGCACACTTCCACGCAGTCCATGTACTTGCAGCGGATGCAGGCGTCGGTGACGACGTAGGTCATTGCAGAACTCCTGGGCCGGATTCCTTTCCGGCGACGAACGCGCCAGCGACTATGCGCGCCTGCCCCTCGCGTCAATCATAGCAAGTCTTCTGCGAGACGTTATCAGGCTTTGCCGTTCCGATCCCACACTGCCTAACCCACTGCGTCATCCTGACGAAAGTCAGGATCCAGGATACCAAGGACGGCGTCTCGTGGCTCTGGATCCTGACTTTCGTCAGGATGACGGCGGTCGCTGTTGCTGCGTCATCCGCTGCGACAATCGCTCGTGTCGAGCACTTCGGTCACTCCGAAGCAGGATCGCGGACGGTATCGGCCGGCGTCTTCCCGGCAATCAAATCCTGATAGCATCCCTGCGCTTCCGGGGCCGGACCGCGTCTCTCCGGCAACGCCTCGATGCGGATGACGCGAACCTGATCGGACACCGCAAACGTCAGCACGTTGCCGATCCGCACCGGGCAATGCGCACGATCGATCGGCCGGCCGTCGATGCGCAGATGCCCCTTCTCCGCGATCGCCTGCGCCGCGCTCCGCGTCTTGGCGAGCCGCACGAACCACAGGAACCGGTCGATCCGCATCGCGCCTTCAACCATGGCGAACCAGTGCGGCAAGCCCGGCAAAGGCGTTCTGCCGCGAGGGATCGATCGGGGCGGGTGTCACGGCACGCGCAGGCGGGCGGCCCCGCCAGACCCAGCGCGCGGTGTCCCCCGCCAGCGCCTTGAAGCCCAGTTCGGCCATCAGTCGCTCCAGCGATGCGGGGTCGACCCCGATCGAGGTGGCCAGCGCCGGGTCGGGCGCGAACGGCGTGCGACCCTGCCGCGAATCGTGCGCGGCGCGAGCGATGCGCTCGATCAGGTCGATCCGGACCGCCTGGAGCCCGAGCGGACGGAACCCCGCCGCCAACACTGCGCCCTCGCTGCCCCGCGCGAGCACGGTCGCGCCATCGCGCGGGGCGGTGATCGTCACCCCGCGAGCCGCTGCGAGGATGCGCCGCCACCGTGCCGATTCGGGCTTGAGCAACCGCGCATCGAACACGTCGAGCGCACCGATCGTAATGCCGATCTTGCGCAGCCGTTTGCGCTCGTCGGGATCTATCGCATCGAGCGCGAGCCGCATCGGCAACCGTGGCAGGATCCCGCCGGCCTCCTCGATCGCGCTGGCGACCGCGCGCAACGCTGGCGTCGCGTTCACGTCGCGGCTCAGCTCGGCGAGATGGACCAGCACGGCGATCCGCCGTTTCAGCATCGCCGCAAGCCACAGCGACAATCGCGTCTCGATCCTGTCGCGTGCGGGCTTGTCGAGACAATCGAGCGACCGGTCGAGGATCAGCTTCGGCCGTGCGAACGACGGCCCTGCGCCAAGCTTGGCGACCGGATGCCCCGCCCAGACGATCTGTGCCGCATCGTCGAGCGCGATATCGGCGTCGGGCGCATCGACCAGCGATTGCCCGCGGCGCGCGCGTTCGCCCGTCAGGCGTTTTTCGGCGGCGGCGAGCAGCAGGCGCTTGTCGCTCGCCCGCGCGTCCGCCGCGACCGTGAAGCGGAACCCGTCGAGGCGACCGATCGGGTGATCCTCGACCATCACCTCGCCCTCGGGCCCGATTACCACGGGCAGTGCGCTGGCATCTGCACCGATCTGGCGCATCAGCGCGGTCGTGCGCTTGTCGACGAAGCGCTGCGTCAGGCTGGCGTGCAGCGCGTCCGACAGGCGTTCCTCAAGCGCGGCGGTCCGCGCCGCCCACAGCGTCGGTTCGGCGAGCCAGTCGGCGCGCTGCGCGATATACGCCCAGATCCGCGCCGCCGCGATCCGCCCGGCGATCACGGGCACATCGCCCGCCACCGTATCGAGCCGCGCGATCTCGTCGGCGAACCACTGGTGCGGGATATGCCCGCGCCCCTCGCTCAGATGCCCGAACAGACGCGAGACGAAGCGCGCATGCGGGTCGAGGCCGACTTTGCGGAAATCGGGCACGCCGCATGCCGCCCACAGCCGCGCGACCATCGCCGGATGCCGCGCCCGCTCGCGCACCCAGCCTTCCTCCGCCAGCCGCTTCAACACGCCCAGGTCGAGCGCTTGCGGCGCCGCGCGCAAGACACCCGCGGGTGGACGCGCCTCGAGGCTCGCGACCAGCGCATCGATGCTGGCGAAATCGGGCTCGCCCTGACGCCAGTACAGGTTTTCGAGGCGGGGAAACCGGTGCTCCTCGATCGCCAGCACTTCCTCGGGCAGGAACGCGCCGGGACCGTCGTCGGACAGCGCACCGAACGTGCCGTCGCGCTGGTGTCGTCCCGCGCGCCCCGCGATCTGCGCCATCTCCGCCACCGTCAGGCGCCGTTGCCGCTTGCCGTCGAACTTGTTGAGGCTGGCGAACGCGACATGCGCGACGTCCATGTTGAGCCCCATGCCAATCGCGTCGGTGGCGACTAGATAATCGACCTCGCCCGCCTGGAACATCGCGACCTGCGCGTTGCGGGTACGCGGCGACAGCGCGCCCATCACCACCGCCGCGCCGCCGCGCAAACGCCTGAGCATCTCGGCGACCGCGTAGACTTCCTCCGCCGAGAAGGCGACGATCGCCGAGCGCTTGGGCAGCCGGCTGATCTTCTTCGCGCCTGCGTACGTCAGCGTCGAGAAGCGAGGCCGGTTGACGATTTCCGCCTTGGGAACGAGCGCCTTGATCATCGGCCGGAGTGCCTCGGACCCGAGGATCATCGTTTCCTCGCGCCCCCGCGCCCGCATCAGCCGATCGGTGAAGACATGTCCGCGTTCGGGATCGGCGCCGAGCTGCGCCTCGTCGATACCGACAAAGGCGACGTCGCGGTCCGGCATCGATTCCGCGGTACAGAGGAACCAGCGCGCATCGGCGGGAACGATCTTTTCCTCGCCGGTGACCAGCGCGACGCGGTTGGCGCCCTTGATCGCCACGACCCGGTCATAGACCTCCCGGGCCAGCAATCGCAGCGGGAAGCCGATCATGCCGCTGGAATGCGCGCACATCCGCTCGATCGCGAGGTGCGTCTTGCCGGTGTTGGTCGGGCCGAGAACCGCCGTGACCACGTCGTTCGCGCCGTCGTTCATGCCACCAACATCGGGGGTAAAGCATGCGTGCGCAATGACCTGGGACGAGTTTCGTCGGCATTGGCGATCTGCCGCCGCACGCGCACACCCGACCGCAACTCGGCAGGTGCGAACAGGCCGGTTAATTTGACTTTAGCGGATTGCGATCACAACCAGCAGCGGCGCCGGGCGATCAGCATCAGCGGGCGGCATCATCGGGCGGGACCGGCGTGTATTTTCGTAACGATCAGGGCTTCGAATTGGCGAGCGCGACGGCAGGCTCCGGTTTCGGCCGCGCGCCGGCGACGCCGCTCGGCCAGCCGACTCGCGCCGATCCGTTGCGCGACCGGGCGACGCGAATCGACTGGGTGCCCGATCTCGGCGCGCGGATCGGGAGCCTCGACTGGTGGCGCGGCCTCGCGACCTGCACCGCGCTGTGTGCCGCGACCTGGATGCTGTCGCCGGGCGTGAGGCCGCTGTTCGGCGCGGTACCTGCGCCGCTCGCCGGTGCCGAATGGGAGGAGACCCGCGCACAGGGTATCTCACCGCTGGCACAAGGCGCGACGACGGGGCGGCGAATGGCATCGAACGATCTCGTCGCGCCGCTCGGCGAAGTGCCCGAACGACCCAGCATCGATCTTGCCACGACGCTCGGCGAGGGAGACAGCTTCGACCGTGCGCTGATCCGCGCAGGTGTCGGCCGGGGCGATGCCGAGGCCGCGGCGGCGCTGGTCGCGCGATCGGTCGAACCGAGCACGATTCCCGCCGGAACGCGGATCGCGCTGACGCTTGGCCGGCGCACGGACCGCACCGTCGCGCGGCCGCTGGAAAAGCTCGATTTCCGCGCACGGTTCGATCTGGCGCTGTCGCTTGCGCGCGGTGCGGGTGGGCTGACGATCGACCGCAAGCCGATCGCGGTCGACTCGACGCCGCTGCGTATCCAGGGACTCGTCGGCTCCAGCCTCTACCGTTCTGCCCGCGCGGCGGGGGTGCCGGCCAAGGCGGTCGAGTCCTTCATCAAGGCGATCTCGACCCGGCTGTCCATCGGCCGCGACGTTACCGCCGGCGACAGCTTCGACCTGATCGTCCAGCGTGAGCGTGCCGCGACCGGCGAAACGCGGATCGGCGATCTCCTGTTCGCCGGTATCGACCAGGGCCGCCGCAAAGTGCAGCTCGTCCGGTTCGGACCCGGCGAGGCTAACGCCGACAACGATTCCAACGTCGACGGCGACTCGAGCCGCGGCGGCTGGTTCGATGCGAACGGCCAGACCGAGCGGCGCGCCGTGTCGGGCATGCCGGTGATCGGGCGGATCACCTCGAGCTTCGGGCTCAGGCGGCACCCGCTGCTGGGCTTCACGCGGATGCACAAGGGGCTCGATATCGGCGCCCCTTACGGCGCGCCGATCCATGCGATGACCGACGGCATCGTCGCGTTCGCCGGACGAACCGGCGGCTATGGCAATTTCGTCAAACTGGTCCACGGCGGCGGGATGGCGAGCGGCTACGGCCATATGAGCCGGATCGTGGTGTCGTCGGGTACTCGGGTCCGGCAGGGTCAGGTGATCGGCTATGTCGGATCGACCGGCATGTCGACCGGACCGCATCTGCACTGGGAAGTGTGGAAGAACGGCGCCGCGATCAATCCGCGTTCCGTGTCCTTCGCAAGCGCCGCGCAACTCTCGGGCGCGCAGCTGCGTGCGTTCAAGGCGAAGGTCGCCCAACTACTCGCGGTGCGGGTCGGAGGCTGAAACATCGCTGCTTCGCCGGCCGATTTCCTGCCGCGAAGTCCCTGCTGGAAATTGCCCTTGGGACCTGGCCGATCTAGCGGCGGGTCAGGGCGGTCTGGTTTGCCCGCTCTATCCACCGCGACACGATCAGGTGCGGTACCGCGACGGCGCCAAGCAACTGGAACGCCTGCGCGGTGATGTCGGGCGTGAAGGCTGCCGGCAGGCTCAGCGTGCACACCAGCCAGCCGGCGATCGCCGCGGCGGACATCGCCGCGCCGGTCGCCAGCCACCGCACGATCGACATATCCGGCAGGCGCAACCGGGCATCGGCCAGATGGCGCGGCGAATGCAGGAAGACGAAGAACAGCGCGAACCCGAGAACGGGGGGCGCGATCATCAGCATCGCGATCGCGACCGCCATCGCCGCGGCCCATTCGCGCGCACCGTCACGCCATGCGACGGCGATGCCGACGCCCGTGACGAGCAGCGCGACGGGTGCAACGGCGATCATGGCGCGAGCGATGCCCAGCCCTCCGGCGCCGTCGGCCATCGCCGCGAACAATCCTCCGACCGCGGCCGGATGGCCGATCGCGGGTGCGGCGATGATGGCGGTACCCGCCGCCATCTTCAGCACCGGTTCGTCAAGCATCGTCCAGTCTTCGCCGAAATGGATCGCGGCGGCGATAAGGAACAGGATCAGGGCGATCAGCGGCAAGGTCGACCACAGCACCAGCATCGCGGCTGCGACCCCGACATAGCCGGCCACTGCAAGTGCAAGCTGGCGTCGTCCCACGGTGGATGTCCGCGCCAGCAACGCGATGTCGTAGGCGCCGTGCGGCATGCCGCCGCCGATGAACAGGAGCGTGGCGAGCATCGTCGCCGGTCGTCCGGTCAACGGCAGCCCCGCGACGATCGCGATCATCAGGCAGGCCGTGGCAAGCCAGAACACGGGATGCGAAAGTCCGCCGCGCCCGATCGAGGCGCGGCGGATCAACTGCATGCTTTCCGGCATCATGGCGAGGCGGCGGGGATCAGGCGAAGTGCGCGGTGCCGCCACGGGCTTCTGCATGCGACTTGCGGGACGAGATCATGAAGATCAGGATTCCGACGCCGGCCTTCGCAACCAGATCCGCGATCGTGTAGCCAAGCTGGATGACGGTCGTCGCCGAGGCACCGGTGATCCCGGCATATGGCGCCATGTAGACGATCGGATAGAATCCCCACGATGCGAAGGTGAGCAGGCGTGCCTTGCGCACCAGACTCCGCGCCTCGATCGGCTGCTGGTCGATCGAGCTGCCGAGACCACGGAACAGTTCCCAGACGATGTACACGAACGGGATCGACGACAGCGTACCCCACAGCGCGCGGGTGGGAATGTCGGTCGCGATCTCGCCCGGATAGCCCAGGATGATCATCAGCGCGGCGGCCGAACCCAGACGGACCGCCTTTGACGACGTTTCCTCCGCCGACAGCCGCATGACGAGGACGAGTTCGATCAGCAGCAAGGGCACCGTCAGCAGCCAGTCGACATAGCGATAGGCGTCGTTGAAGGCGAAACCGGTCGCCGTCACGAGACCGTCCTTGAGCACATAGGCTTCGTTCCAGCTCTCGAAGATGCGCAGGTAATGATAGGCGGCGATCGCGGTCACGAGGCCCGATATGGTCAGCGCGGTGCGATACGCCGGCGCGACCTGCGACCGGCTCAGCCACAGGAACGCGGTCGCCGCGCCCATCGCCGCGAGCGTGAACGAGAAGGCGTTGTAGACCAGCGAAAACTGGAAAGGGGTCACGACATCCATTGGGGCCTCGATCATATGGGCCGCGCACGCCATGATCGCGCTACGGCGGGGCTGAGGAGGCCAAAGGCCGATACACGGATCGATCTCATGCCACCGACGATGGCGCCACAGCGACGGCGAGACTAACGGAGGGTCAAGCTCATCCCATCAACGAACCGGCGCCCGATGATGGTGCCATCGCTGCGACGACCGCCACCGTCCTACGCCCGCCGCAAAAGGTCGGCGATACGGTACTTGGTCCGTACCCGGTCGTACCGGTCGGTCGTCCGGGCGTCAGAGCCCGGCTTCGACGGCCAGCCGGATCAGGTCCGCCGTCGTCCTCGTACCCAGCCGGGTCATCAGGATCGCGCGATGCATCTTCACCGTCTTTTCGGACAAATCGAGTTCGGCGGCGATCTGCTTGTTGAGAAGGCCGTTGGCGACGAACTTCAGAATCTGACCCTGGCGGACCGAAAGCGACTTCACGAGTTCGGCCGCCCGAATCCGGCGCATGCTCGTCTGCGGCGTCGCTTCCGCGTCGATTTCGACCTGTGATCCAAGGAAATACACGAGTTGGTCGTCATCGTCGTATATCGGCGCGACCAGCACGGCGTTGCGGAATGGCTGTCCGCCGCGCTTGTAGTTGAGGATTTCGACCAGCACCGGCCGATGCTCGCGGACACCGCGGCAGATTTCCTCGGACAACCAGTGTTCGGTGGCCGGGCCGGACAGGAAACGGCAGTTCCGCCCGACCACGTCGCGCGCCGGATAGCCGGTCAGAAGGCAAAAGGCCTGATTGCAGGCGACGATGGGATTGTCGGGCAGGCGCGGATTGCTGATGACCGAGGCGATCGGGCTGTCGGCCACCAGCCGGGCCACCCGATCGTCGGGACGCGGTGGTTCGATCGTGATCGCCATGGCGTCATCTCTCCTGTTTCCACGCCTGTTCCCGCGCCTGTTCGACGTCGAGTCCGCTCTTGATGATCGTCTACCACATGGCATCGGCCCGACGTACGATTAACGCGTCCGATTCGACTGGACAGCGTGCCGGTGCCGCGTGTCGAAACGCCGGTCCTTTATTTTCCCTGCGCCCGCCAACGTTGGATCGTGCGCGAGATGATCTGCTCCTCGCCGCCGACATCGCGCCACAGCTCGGAGAACAGCGGGTCGCCGGACGCAGGTCGTTTCGCGTCCGCCAGATCGTCGAACGAAACCCGGATGGGGATCGTCACGCCTTCGCCGCAGATGATGCATTCGCGGTTGCGCAGCGCAGGGATCGAATCGAGAAAACCGCGCGCGCCCTCGGGCATCGCAGCGCGGACGAACGCCTGATCGCGGTCGTTGTTCAGCCGCATCGCGATGATCGTGCCGCATTGCGACAACACGCCCTCCGCGAGATCGGAGGGACGCTGCGTGATGAGCCCGAGCGACACGCCGTATTTGCGGCCTTCCTTGGCGATCCGGCCGAGAATACGGCCGACTGCGGTGTTGGCGTCCTGGCCGGCGGGGATGTAGCGGTGCGCCTCTTCGCACACGAGCAGGATCGGCCGTTGCGGTTCGTTGCGCGACCAGATCGCGAAATCGAACGTCATCCGTGCCAGCACGGCGACCACCACGGAGGTGATGTCGGACGGTACGCCCGAGACGTCGATGATCGAGATCGGCTTGCCGTCGCCTGGCAACCGGAAGATCCGTCCGAGGAAAGCCGCCATCGTATCCGCCACGAGCAGGCCCGAGAACATGAAGCCATAGCGCGGATCGGCCTTGATCTCGTCGATCTTGGTCTTGAGTCGCAGATAGGGCGCGGTGTCGCCGGCCCGGTCCATCTTGCCCATTTCGAGGGCGATGATGCTGGTCAGGTCGCTGAGTAGATACGGAATCGGCGCGTCGACCGTCAGCTTGGCGATCTCCTGCCCGAGGCGACTTTTCGTCTTCGCCATCAGCAGGCATTTGGCCAGGATGTCCGCGTCGAACTGCCGCGCGGAGCCGCTGCTGGTCAGGAAGACCTCGCAATGCTCCTCGAAGTTCATCAGCCAGTACGGCATCTGCAGGTTCGTGACGTCGTAGATCGCACCGTTGGTCTTGAACGCCGCGGCATATTCGCCGTGCGGATCGATCATCACGACGTGGCCTTGTGGCGCCAGTTCGCAGATCCGGTGCAGGATGAGCGCGGCCCCGGTCGACTTGCCGGTGCCGGTGGAGCCGACGAGCGCGAAATGCTTGCCCAGCATCGCATCGACGTACAGCGCGGCGCGAATATCCTTGGTCGGATAGACCATGCCGACCTCGATGTTCGCGCGGTCGCCTGCGGCATAGATCTGTTTGAGGTCCGCGCTGGTGACGGGGAACACCTCGCATCCGGGCATCGGGTACCGCGTCACGCCGCGGCGGAACGTGTAGAGTTTTCCGGTCAGCCGTTCCTCGTCGCCCTCGCCGAGATAGTCGATCTCCGCGGCGATGCAGGTTCCGGCGGCATCTTCCATCTTGAGCGAACGGATGTTGGCGACGAGCCACGACGCGCCGATCCGCATCTTGATCTGGCTGCCGACCTGCCCCGCCGCCGCAACGACGGGATCGGCGTCGTCGAACAGCGCGACGATCGACGCGCGGTCCAGCAATACCCGACTGCTCGATCCGGCGATCGCGTAGACCACGCCGATCGGCGCGTGGGCCAGTGCTTCACCCAAACCGTCGTTCAACGGCGCACCCATCAAGGGTACGGCCTGCTGAAAGGCGTTCGAGCCCGGCATTTCGGTCATCGTTCGTGGACTCCGCTCAATCGGACCGACGCTATGTCGTCAAAGGCGTAAATATCCGGTGAGGATGGAGAATTTCCTTACAGTTTGCGCGCGATCCACCCCGCGGCCCACCCCAGAAACACCGACAATGCGACGGCAACGAGGCCGTAGACGACCGACGAGCGCTCGGCCGCGCGCGCGACGAAGCGTTCGAATCCCGATTTGCGGATGTCGATGTCGCGCACGGCCGCCGCCAGCACGCGACCGTCGCGAATCAGGAACGTCTCCGCGGTGAAGCGACCGACCGGCACACGCGCGGGAATCGTCACGCGCGCGCGGTACAGCACGTCGTCGGTGATCTCGACCGCGCGCGGTGCCTCGTAATACAGGCCGGCACGGCGCTTGAGATCGACCAAGCCTTTCTGGAACCGGTCCTGCGTATCGGTCGGCGCGCTGGACGCGGGGGACAGTTGCAGGCTGTCGAGGCCGAGTTCGTAGATCGCACGCGTACGGTCGTCGACCAGCCGCCCGATCGGCTTGGACGAGGCGATCGCATAGAAGCTGGGGGCGGAGCGATACCGCAGTCGTGACGCATTGACCCAGATCCCCGCGACCTTTTCCTTTTCGCGCATCAGGATCGACTGGGTCGGGCCTTTCACGACCACGACGATATCGGTGGGATGCTCGCCGCTCGGCAAGCGCCCGCCAGGATACAGGATCGCGCCGAACAGCAGCAGTTCGGCGCCGGTAAAGCTGTAGGCGATCTCGATATTGCGTTGGGACACGTCGGGGACGAGCACGGGCTTGGCCTGTGCCATCATTAGCGGCGCAAGCAGGACGAGCCACGCTGGCTTCAGCGCCCGTGCTGCAAGCCCGTCCTTCACGATAGCGTCACCGAGAAGATTTCTTCGGGCCGCCATACCAGGCCGAGCAGGATACGGACGCCGACCAGCAGCACCATCACCGCCAGCGCGAGGCGGAGATATTCCGGTTTGAACTTCGTCGCGAACCGCGCGCCGATCTGTGCACCGACCACGGAGCCCAGCAGCAACAGCCCGGCGAGCACGATGTCGACGGCCTTGGTCGTCGTAGCGTGGACCATCGTCGCGACCGCGGTCACGAACAACGTCTGGAACAGCGACGTACCGACCACCACCGATGTCGCCATCCCCAGCAGATAGATCATTGCCGGAATAAGGATGAAGCCGCCGCCGATCCCCAGCAGGATCGTCAGGATGCCGGTGCAGAAGCCGAGCAACAGCGGCGCGAGCGGCGATATGTAGAGCCCCGACGCGTAGAAGCGCGTGCGCAGCGGCAGCGCGGCGACCAGCGGATGATGGCGCCGCTTGCGGGCCTTCGGGGGACGTCCGGTCCGCGCACGACCGATCGTGCTGATCGATTCCTTTGCCATCAGCCCACCGATCGAGCCGAGCATGACGACGTAGACGATCGCGATCACGGTATCGATCTGGCCGCTTTGCTGGAGCAGGCGGAACAGCCATGCGCCGAAGAACGAGCCGAGAATACCGCCCGCGACCAGTACGCCGCCCATCTTGGTGTCGACGCCCTTGCGCCGAAAATGCGCGAACACGCCAGAGACGCTGGCGCCGGTCACCTGGCTGGCGGACGATGCGGCCGCGACCGTCGGCGGTATCCCGTAGACGATCAGCAACGGGGTGGTCAGGAAACCGCCGCCAATGCCGAACATGCCCGACAGCAGCCCGACGCCCCCGCCGAGCAGGATGATGACGAGCGCATTGACCGACAGGTTGGCGACGGGAAGATACAGGTCCACGTCTCCGCGTTACACCGGAATCCGATGGCGGGGCTAGGCCGTGTTAGCGGGCCGGGGCGTGTGAGCGGTTAGGCCGTCTTAAAAGTCGCTACCGATCGACAGGGCCGGGCCGGAGCCGGGGCGGGCGGCGCCTGCCACGCGTTCGCGCCAGTCCAGCGTGAGGCGCAGGGATTTGCCCGCGATCGGCATGCCGACGACCAGCGACGGACCGATGTCGAAGCGTTCGGCGGCCCGTTGCGCGCTGCCCCAGGCCCCTATCCCGACATCGATTCGGACACCCGCCATTTGGCCGAGCGGATGCGTGAGCCGCGCGGATGCGTCGACGAACTTGTCCAGACCGTCGCGGGCGATGACGCCGGCCTGGCCATACGCTTCGACGCGAACGCCGGGAGCGATGTCGGCCGGGCCGTAGCCGGCGATGATCCCCAGTGTCGGGCCGCCGCGCCCGCCATCCAGCACGAAGCGTTGTTCGGCGATCAGGCGGATCGGCAGGGCGGTCGGCTGCCATTCGATGCCGAGCGCGGCTTCGCGGCCTTTCCCCTTCAACGGGGCGGCGAGGCGTGCGGCGACTGCAAATCTACGGTGTGCCCCCAGCGCGTAGGTCAGTCGTATGCCACCTTGCGAGGCGCCGAGCTGACCGCCGGACAAGGTACCGGACGGGCCACCACGCACGAGAAACCACGCGCTGCCGTTCAGCCGGTTTGCGGCGCGCACGCGTGCCGGTGGTGCGAACGGGGACGGCAGCGGCAGGGTTCGGCGCTTCGACTCGGTGGGCGTCGGCGCAAGTCGGCGATCGCCGCTCGGTTCGGGAAGGCTGGGCATCGTCGCTGTGATCGGGAGGAGGGGCAGCGGCGACGCAAGGATCGGTTCCGCGATCGGGGTGGCGATAGGCTGGTCGGCCACCTGCCCGTGATCGTTCGGTTTCGCGAACACAGCCGATACCGCGTCGGGTACGAGGATCTTGATCACCGATGGAAGCAGCCCGCCCTCCGGCAGCGCGCCCTCGTCGGAAAGCGCGAGCGCGATCCGGATCATCGTCCATCCGCCCAGCGTCATCGCCAAGAACCGCAGCGGACGACCACCGGTCATCCCGCGGCGGCGATGGATTGCGGCCGATCGGTCGGTAGCGAATCGACGTCGGCCATCAGGTCGGGAAATTCGTGGCGAGTCTTGTCCCACACCGGCGCCGCGCCACGCAGCATGCCGATATAGACGATGACCGCGCGAGGGGCGGCGAGCAACGACACGACATTGCCGACCAGGAAACGCGGCAAGGACCATAAGGCTTCGCGCAGGCCATAGCTTCGCCCGGTGAAGATCATCCGCATCGCGAGCCGCCAGACCAGCAGCACGGCGTTGGCCACGAGCAGGACGAAGGCGATCGGCTGCGGCGCGGGATAGGACATCGCCGGGCCACCCTGCCAATGCAGCAGTATCGCCGCGCCCCATGCGGGGATCGCGAGATAGGCGACCGCGAGAACCACCACGGCGAGCGGTGCCCGGCGGTCGCGCATCCGCATCCAGTGATCGGCGAACGCGCGCGGCGGCGCCCATCCGGTCCGATCCCAGCCGGCGAGCGCGATACCCGTCATCCAGCGCGTCTTCTGGCGGACCGAGGCCTGGATCGTCCCCGGGAAATAGGCCCGGACCGCGACGACGCCGCCGACATCGTCGGTCGCCACGCGCGCGAAGATGCCGCGTGCACCGAGTTCGGCGAGACGCAGGCCAAGCTCATAGTCCTCGGTAAGGCTGGTCGCATCGAACGGTTCGCCGCCGCGCGCCTGGGCGATCATCGCCAGCACGTCGGGAGCGATCGCGCAGCCCGTACCGGCGAGCGGCATGCCGGCGCCGAGCGCGGTGCGCACAACGATCTGCTTGGCATGCGATTCCGCGAACTCGTCGGCATAATGACCTGACACCAGCCGGGCGCCGCGGTTGACCAGCGGCAGGACGGGCAATTGCACCACCTCGTACCGATCGATCAGACTGTCGACGACGCGCAATTCCTGCGCATGGACGACATCCTCGGCGTCATGGAGGACGATCGCCTTCGTCCGGGTGTCCTCGCGCGCGTCGTCGCGGCGCAAGGCCTTCCAGAGCGTATTGAGGCAGTCCGCCTTGGTGGTCGGTCCGTCGCGCGGACCTATGACCAGACGGATGCGCGGATCGCGTTCCGCCACCGCGGCGGCGGCATCGATGGTCGCGGGATCGTTGGGATAAAGACCGACATAGATGCGGTAGTCGTCATGCTCGTACCGGTCGACCGCCGTCGACAGCATGCCGCCGATCACCGCCACTTCGTCCCAGGCGGCAACGAAGACGGCGATTCGGCCGGGAGCACGGGGCGGTTGAAGAGTCGCAAGCGTCAGGCGGGGCAAGCGACCGTAAAGAATGCGCCGAACGATGAAGACGAGGTCGATCAGCAGGTCGTCGATGCCACCAAGCAGCAATCCGACCCCGGCGAACAGCAAGGTCTCGTGCGCGAAAACGTCGACGATCCATACCGACTCGACCAAATCGCACCCCCGGGACGGAGGGTACAGGAGGACGTGTCCGCGTCGGCCCTAACCTGATCGGAATCGAATGTTTGCGACTCGCGCTATTATTCGAACCTTCCCGGGACGCACGCGTTATGCAGCCGATCCCTTTCCCCCCTTTCGGGATCGGCGCCGACCATATCGGGCCGGCCGCGCCGATGCTTAGCACGCGGCGCGGCCAAACTCCGCGCTGCCGGCTGCGGAAAGACCGACCTTACGGCCGGTCGCGGCCGCCACCGCCGGTGTTGCTGCCATTGTTGCCGTTACCACCGCTGCCAGCCGCACCGACCGTGCCGATGTTGCCGAACAGATCCTGGAAGAACCCATGCTCGCGACCCAGCGTCGGCGTCTTCTTGCCGTATGGCTTGATCGAGGCGACCTGATCGAGCCCGCCGCGGCGGATCGCGGTGACGGTGCCCTTCTGGTCGAAGCTGATCTGCAGCGTGATCTGTGCGTTCGGTCGCGGATTGCGGAACGCGAGGTTGCGGCTGTCGCGGGCGAGATAATACCAATCGCCCTGGTCGAACTGCCCGGCGAGCGTCGGCTTGCCCAGCGTCGCGAGTACCGACTGGCGGTTGTCGACGCCGGGCTGGACCGAGTTGACGAGGTCGGTGTCGACGACATAGCCCTGGTGCGAGCGCAACTGGGTGCAGCCCGCACTGGCCAATGCGGCAACCGCAAGCGCTGCGGCGAGACCCGTACGGGCGGAAAACACGCTCATATAAACTCCCAACCGGGGCACGCGAAAACACGTGACGGGTCCCACGCGATTGCATCGGCCGCCGATCGCCTCGATATGCGAGGATGCGCGGGCAAACAAGCCGAAGCGCGGCTTCGAGTTGAGGACGATACATTTTGAGCTGGTTGGGAAGACTGCTCGGCGAGAAGCCCGACGAGGCGCTGCGGCTGTACAACGCGGTCGTCGCCCGCGCTCGCGAGCCGCACTGGTATCTGGACGGCGCGGTGCCGGATACGGTCGACGGCCGGTTCGACATGATCGCCACGTTGCTGGCGGTCGTGATGCTGCGGCTGGAATCGGAGTCGGCTGGCGGAGACCCCGCGGCGCGGCTCGCCGAACGCTTCGTCGACGACATGGACGGGCAGCTGCGCGAGATCGGGATCGGCGACATCATCGTCGGCAAGCATATCGGCAAGATGATGAGCATGCTCGGCGGACGCCTCGGCGCGTACCGCGACGGACTGGCGGCGGGCGATATCGGGCCGGCGCTGGTGCGCAACCTGTACCGCGGCGTGACGCCTGACGACGCGGCGCTCGCGCACGTTCGCAAGTCGGTGATGGCGTTTCATGCCGCGCTGGCTTCTACGCCGATGACGACCTTGCTTGCTGGAGACTTGCCGTGAAGACCGAATTCAGCCGCCCCGAACGCCTCGACACGATCGGCGAGCGCGAGCGGATCGTCGAGATCGTCGCGAACGAGGACGAGTGCGCGGCGTTGGCGAAGCGGTTTGCCCTGCTCTCGATCGCGCGACTCGAGGCGCGCCTCGGGATCAAGCGCACCGACAGCGGCATCGTCGTGAAGGGGCGCGTGACCGGCGCGGCGGTGCAGGCATGCTCGGTGACCGACGAACCGCTCGATACGCGCATCGACGAGCCGGTCGCGCTGCTGTTCGTCGAGCAACTCGTGGCTGAGGGCGACGAGGTCGAACTGTCCGACGACGCGCTCGACACCGTCGCGATCCAGGGCGGTACGATCGATCTTGGCGAGGCTGCGGCGGATACGCTGGCCTTGTCGATCGACCCGTTCCCCCGCGGGCCGAACGCCGCGGCGGCGCTAGCGGCGGCCGGAGTCATCAGCGAGGACGAGTTCCGACCGGCGAACGCGTTTTCGGACCTGAAGGCGAGGATGGCGGGGAAGAGCTGAGCGGCGGCGCTGTGTTAGTACGCGGTAAGGATTAGCTTATCTGGATACACGCTTCGTACGCGTAAGGATCAGCCCGTTAAAATACCCGCCCCACCCCGGCGAAGGCCGGGGCCCAGTTGGAAAGGTGGGAATAACGAAGCGATGCCCTTCGTAGCGCCGTCTCCCAACTGGACCCCGGCCTCCGCCGGGGTGGCGCGCATGTGGGTTGATACGGGCGGCGCGTGTGTGGCGGTGCGGCGTGCGTGGCGGGCGAACCTCCCACTTCCCTTGCTCTCCCGCGAAGGCCAGAGCCCAGTCTGGGTCCCCGCCTTCGCGGGGAAACATCGTTTAGTCGGCGTCGGGGCCTAAAGTCGGATCGAGATCACGGGGGCGGATGAAGCGGGTCAGGCGGGCGGTGCCAGTCGCAACATTCCCCCACTCCCCCTCGAACTGCAGCTCGGCGATGCTCGCCGTCGGGTACTTGTCCTCGACCGCATCGCGCAGCGGATCGGCCCCGTCCGCGACCAGCAGCAGCACGAGATCCTCCAACCCCGGATTGTGCCCGATCAGCAGCGCGCTCTGCGCATTCGCCGGAAAGGCGTGCACCACGTCGAGCAGGGTCGCCGCCGAAGCAAGATACACCCGGCGGTCGAGCGTCGGCGCGATCGCCTGCCCATAGCCCGATTCGATCTGTTCCAGCGTTTCCGCCACGCGCACCGCAGGCGACGCGATCGCATGGTCGAACGCCAGCCCCAACGAACGCATATGATGCCCGACCATCGCGGCCGCGCGTTTGCCCTTGGCGTTGAGCGGGCGGTCGAAATCGCGTGCGACCGGGTCGTCCCAGCCGGACTTGGCGTGGCGCAACAGCGTCAACGTCTTCATGGCAATCCTCAAGCCGGTTCGCGGCTTTCATGCCCCAGCCGCGCTCGCGAGGAAAGCCGGCTTCCGACTCGGGCCACCGCTTCTTCGAGCGTCACGCGGGCGATCGGCACCCCTGGCGGGAACGCGCTGAGCAACCGCGACGGCATTGCGGCGGAGAGCATCACGAACACGCCGGAGTCGTCTGCACGGCGAATCAACCGGCCGAATGCCTGCGCAAGCCTGGCGCGAACGAGCCGATCGTCATACGCCGAACCGCCGCCCGCGAGCCTGCGCGCGGCGTGAAGGACAGAGGGTTTCGCCCAGGGCACGCCTTCCATCACTACCAGCCGCAGGGACTCACCCGGCACGTCGACGCCGTCGCGCAAGGCATCGGTGCCGAGCAGCGAGGCGCCCGGATCGTCGCGAAAGATGTCGACCAAGGTGCCGGTATCGATCGGATCGACATGCTGCGCATGGAGCGGCAGGCCTTCGCGCGCAAGTCGATCGGCGATGCGGCCATGCACGCCGCGCAGCCGCCGGATCGCGGTGAACAGCCCGAGCGTGCCGCCGCGGCTGGCGACGATCAGCTGCGCATAGGCATTGGCGAGCGCACCGATATCGCCGCGCTTCACGTCGGTGACGATCAGGACTTCGGCCTGCCGGGTATAGTCGAACGGACTTTTCGCCTCGAACCGCGCGGCGGGGCGCAGCAGATGCGGGGCGCCGGTGCGCGCCTCGGCCACCTCCCAATCGCCGCCGCCAGTCAGAGTCGCGGACGTCACGAGCGCACCGTGCGCGGGCTTCAGCACGATCTCGGCGAATGGCCGCGTCGGGTCGAGCCAGTGGCGATGCAGCCCGATATCGAACTCGCGTCCCTCGATCCGGTCGACCGCGAGCCAGTCGACGAAATCGCCGTCGACCGGCCCGCCGACGCGCGCGAGCAGCGACAGCCACGATGCCACCGTCTCCGCGCGCCAGCCGATCGATGCGATCGCGCCCTCGACTCGCGCTCGGGCGGGCGCGTCCATCCAGTCGGGTGCTTCAGCGAGGACGGCTTCGAGACGGCGGCCGAGCGTGACGAGCGGGCGGACCAAAGCGTCGAGTGCGGCCGCGGCAGGCGCGGCGGCGTCGATCAGCGTCGCGTCGGGTTCGGCGAGTTCGGTCTCCAGCCCATAACCTGCGTCGCCCGGCTGTTCGGCCCGCGCATAGGTGAGCCCGCGGACGGCCGCGAGCAGCGTCTCGATCGGCCCGAACGGTGCACCCTCGCCAAGCCGTTGCAGCCAGCCATCGCTCGCGAGTGCCCCCGCCGCGGTGACGGCATCCGAGATCGCCCGCGCACCCTGTTCGTCATAGCTCGCGAGATCGGACAGGCGTGCGGCGAGCCCCCGCCGTCGGCCACGACCGCTCGATTCGGGGCCGAGGATCCAGCGGCGCAGTTCGATCGTCTCCGCACCGGTCAGCGCGGTCGCGAACATCGAATCGGCGGCGTCGAAGATGTGATGCCCCTCGTCGAACACGTAGCGCGTCGGCCGGGTCGCGAGCTCGCGGCCCCGTGCCGCGTTGACCATCACCAGCGCGTGGTTGGCGATGACGATGTCGGCGTCGGACGAGGCGCGGGCGGCGCGCTCGATGAAGCATTTCCGATAATGTGGGCAGCCGGCATACACGCACTCGCCGCGCCGGTCGGTCAGCGCGGTCGAGCCATTGCGGCGGAACAGCGTCGGCAGCCAGCCGGGCAGGTCGCCGCCGACCATGTCACCATCCGCGCTATACGCGGCCCAACGCGCGACGAGGTGCGCGAGGATTGCAGCGCGCCCCGCGAACCCGCCTTGCAGCGCGTCCTCCAGGTTCAGCAGGCAGAGATAATTCTCGCGCCCTTTCCGCGTAACGACCTTTGCCTTCCGGATCGCCGCGTCCGGATAGAGCCGCGCGGTTTCCTGGCCGAGCTGGCGTTGCAGCGTCTTGGTATAGGTCGAGATCCACACCGCGCCGCCGGCCTTCTCCGCCCAGAGCGAGGCGGGGGCGAGATAGCCGAGCGTCTTGCCGATCCCGGTACCCGCTTCGGCGAGGACGAGGTTCGGCGTGTCACGCATCGCGCGCGGTGCGAAGGCGGCAGTGGCGGCGCCAGCATAGGCGCGCTGGCCGGGACGCTCCTCGGCGCCGTGTCCGGTGAGGTCGACGAGACGCGCTTCGGCATCGCCAGGCTCGATCGTCACGGTGCGCGGGGCGGGGCGGGGCGCGTGCTCCTCCCATTCGGGGAGCGACGAGAACAGCCAGCGTTCGTTGACCGCGGGTTTCTTCAGCCGCTCTGCAACGACGGGCGCCCAGGGCCAGCGCAAACGGAAAAGTGATTGCGCCGCAGTCCACGCGCCTTCGCGCTCAGGCCAATCACCGTCCGTCAGTGCCAGCATCGCCTCGACCGCGCGGAGCAGAAACGGCGCGACCTCGGCATCCTCGCTCGGCACGTCCAGCCCGGTGACCCGCGCGATCCCCTTCGGCGTCGGCACAGCAAACTGCGCGGGGCGCAAGAACGCGTAGAGTTCGAGCAGGTCGAGCCCCGACAGATCGGGATAGCCAAGCCGCTGCCCGACCAGCGGCGCGTTGAGCATGATGACGGGCGTATCGGCCGCGATCCGGATCGCCTCGCCCCGCCCGATCGGCCGCGCGCCATCCGCATTCGCGATCCAGATGCCGGCGTGGCTGGCGTGGAGGGCGGGATAGCGAAGCACAACGCGACCTTGCTGCAATGAGAACGAAAGGGCAACCTCTCGCTTCCGTGTTCTCCCGCGAAGGCAGGAGCGCAGTCTGGATGCCCGCCTTCGTGGGGGAAACATGCTGTCGTCGGTTTCAGCCTGGAGTGCTGCACCACCTCAGATAGTGCCGACCTCACCTTCACCAGCGCACTCATCCATATCGGCCGTTACGCAACCGGCACGGTTCACGAGCGTTGCGCCTCCATCGCTACATCAATCGCTACATCAACAGGGACGATCATCATGCGGAAGTTTTTCATGGCGCTGAGCGCGCTCTCGCTCGCAATCCCGGCCGCCGCCGTGATCCCCACAGGCAAGGCCGAGGCACGCTCGAAGCGAGAGTATCGCGGCCATGATCGCCGTTACCGCGCGAAGCGTTGCCGCCATTCGAGCGGCACGACCGGCCTCGTTGCAGGCGGCGTCGGCGGCGCGGTGCTCGGCAATGCCGTCGGCGGCGGTCTGCTCGGCACGCTGGCCGGCGGCGCAGCGGGTGCGCTCGGTGGTCGTGCGGTCGACCGGACGATCACTGCGAAGGATCGTTGCCGCTGATAGGCACATGCGGCGGTGGGGGTGACGGATCGGAGTGCGCGCGCTAGTCGCGTTGCATCATGACCGACGAACTCCGCACCGCCGCCCTAGAGTCCAAAGCCTGGCCGTACGAGGAGGCTCGCAAACTCCTCAAGCGGTATCCGCAGGGCAAGTCGGGCGATCCGGTGCTGTTCGAGACGGGTTACGGACCGTCGGGCTTGCCGCACATCGGCACGTTCAACGAGGTGTTGCGCACGACGATGGTGCGCAACGCCTTCCACGCGATGAGCGACACGCCGACGCGGCTGATCGCGTTCTCTGACGACATGGACGGCCTGCGCAAAGTGCCGGACAACGTCCCCAACGGCGACATGCTGCGCGAGCATCTCGGCAAGCCGCTGACGCAGATTCCCGATCCGTTCGGCACGCACTCCAGCTTCGCCGCGCACAACAACGCGATTCTGCGCGAATTTCTCGACCGCTATGGCTTCGACTACGAGTTCGCCTCGTCCACCGAATATTACACGTCCGGTCGCTTCGACGAGGCGCTGAAGGGCGTGCTTCGCCACTTCCAGGGTATCCAGGACGTGATGCTGCCGACTCTTCGAGCAGAACGTCGCGCGACATACTCCCCGGTGCTGCCGATCTCGCCGACCAGCGGCATCGTGTTGCAGGTGCCGATCGAAGTGATCGATGCCGAAGCGGGGCTGATCGCGTTCGAGGACGACGGCCAGCGGATCGAGCAGAGCGTGCTCGGCGGCAAGGCCAAGCTCCAGTGGAAGGTCGACTGGGCGATGCGCTGGGTCGCGCTCGGCGTCGATTACGAGATGGCGGGCAAGGACCTGATCGATTCGGTCACGCAATCGTCGAAGATTGCACGCGTGCTCGGCGGCCGCCCGCCCGAGGGCTTCAACTACGAGATGTTCCTCGACGAGAATGGCGAGAAGATCTCGAAGTCCAAGGGCAACGGCCTCAGCCTCGAACAGTGGCTGACCTATGGCCCCGAAGAATCGCTGGCGTTCTACGCATACCGCGAGCCGAAGAAGGCGAAGTCCTTGCACATGGGCGTGATACCGCGCGCTGTGGACGAATATTGGCAGTTCCGCGGCAATTATGCGGGCCAGGACCTCAAGCAGAAGCTCGGCAATCCGGTCCATCACATCCACGACGGCAAGCTGCCGACAGGCGAGCTGCCGGTGACGTTCGGGCTGCTCCTCAACCTCGTCGGCGTGATGGGCGATGCGAGCAAGGAGCAGGTCTGGGGCTATCTGGCGAACTACGTGCCCGATGCGTCGGCGGAGAAATACCCCGAGCTCGACCGGCTCATCGGGTATGCGCTGGCTTACAGCCGCGATTTCGTCGCGCCGACGCTCAAGCGCCGCGCGCCCGAGGGTATCGAGGTGGCCGCGCTGGAGCGGCTGGATGCGGAGCTTGCCGCGTTGCCGGCGGAGGCAAGCGCGGAGGATATCCAGAACATCGTCTACGAGATCGGCAAGACCGGCGGGTTCGAGAATCTGCGCGACTGGTTCAAGGCGCTGTACGAGACGTTGCTGGGCTCGGAGCAGGGTCCGCGGATGGGCAGCTTCATCGCGCTGTACGGCGTTGCGAACTCGCGGAAACTGATCGCGGAGGCGCTGGCGCGGTAAGGCGCGAGCGCGCGAAGGCACACACCACGGCGGTAGGAACCACCACCCCTGCTTTAAGAAGCACCACCCCGGCGGAGGCCGGGGCCCATTTGGGGGACATTCATAACCGAGTGCAGGGCGTGGTTACCTCGACCGTTCCAACTAGGCCCCGGCCTCCGCCGGGGTGGTGTTTCGGGTTGGCCACGCGGCAGTATCACCTCGACAATATATCGAGAACATATTAGCAACAAGAGCGCATCCCTGATTTGGAAACCGGCATGTTCCATCGACCGCTCGCGCGTCATCGCCTGTTCTTCGCGCTCCGCCCGCCGCTCCCGCTAGCGCGCCAGATCACCGCTGCGGCGTCGTGGTTCGAGACCGACGGCGACAAGCTGCGACCCGAGCATCTGCACGTCACGATCGACATTCTCGACGACCAAGACCGCGTGTCGACGGTGCTGGAGCGCGACCTGAAGGCGATCGGCGATGCGGTCGAAGCCGCGCCGTTCGCGCTCCAGTTCGATACCGCGGTCGGCACCGATCGCTCCATCGCGTTGCGTCCGCGCCGCAAGAACGACTCCTTCGCTGCGCTGTACCGGCGGATCGCCGTGGCGCGCGAAGCGGCAGGGCTACGCGCCCGCGCTGGCTTTCGCTCCAGCCCGCACATGACGCTAGGCTACCGTGCCGGCACGCCGTTCACCCAAGCCATCGCGCCGATCGGCTGGACCGCCGATGCGTTCGTGCTGGTCCACAGCCATGTTGGCCGAACACGTCACGACGTGATCGGGCGCTGGATGCTGAGCGGCGTCGACGATCGGCAACTGGCGCTGTTCTGAGCCTTTGATTTGTTGTCGGCGCGCTACCCGGTAGGAGCCTGAGTGCGGCCGGTTGGTTCTTCTTCCGTGACCGCACGTGAAGGAGCAACGATGCGACTGTTCTTCGACCAGGCCCAGCGGACCCACGCGCCGGCGCGCGAACTGCACAACGGCGCATTCACCACCTATGCCGAGACACCCGCGCGCATCGATGCGATCCTGCGCGCGATCGGTCCGGTCGAGACGCCGGAGGACCGCGGCGAGGCACCGATTTTGGCCGTGCATTCCGCGCCGTACGTCGCGTTCCTGAAGGATGCCGCGCGACTGTGGCGCGAGGCGGGGCGGGAGGGCGACGCGATCCCCTACACCTTCCCGATCCGCGGCCGCCGGCCGCTCGACCTCACCCGAATCGACGCGCTGATCGGCGCGCACAGCTTCGACGCGACCACGCCGATCACCCCCGAGGTCTGGGCCGCGTCCTACGGCAGCGCGCAGTCCGCGCTTGCCGCGACTCACGCGGTGCTCGACGGCGGCCACGCCGCGTTCGCGCTGTGCCGCCCGCCCGGTCATCACGCCGGCGCAGACTATTGCGGCGGCTATTGCCACCTCAACACCGCCGGAATCGCCGCGCAGGCTGCGCGCGACGCGGGCGTCGACCGCGTCGCGATCCTCGATATCGACTATCACCACGGCAACGGCACGCAGGACATCTTCTATGGCCGCAGCGACGTGTTCTACGCCTCGGTCCACGCCGATCCAAAGACCGACTACCCCTTCTACTGGGGCCATGCCGACGAGACCGGGGAGGGCGACGGCGTCGGCACCACACTCAACATCCCCCTCCCGCACGGCACGCAGATCGCCGCGTTCCGCACCGCCCAGACCACCGCTCTCGACGCCATCGCGGCATTCGATCCGGGCCTGCTGGTCGTCAGCTTCGGCGCGGACACTTGGGAGGGCGATCCGATCTCGTACTTTGCGCTGAAGACGCCCGACTATGCAGTCCTCGCGCGCGACATCGCCGCACGCGGCTGGCCGACCGTCATCGTCATGGAAGGCGGCTATGCCGTCGATGCGCTTGGCCACAACGTCGCGAGTTTCATCGATGGGTTCTGAGGCGCCTATTGCGATTGGTACGCCGGCCTATCGCCGACTGACGCTGGCGATGCTGTTCGCGGGGTTCTCGACCTTTTCGTTGCTCTATTCTGTGCAGCCGTTGCTGCCGTTGTTCGCCGCCCAGTTCGGGCTGACCGCGGAGGGCGCATCGCTCGCGGTGTCGTTGGCGACCGGACCACTTGCGATCGGCATCCTGTTCGCCGGGTTCGTCTCGGACCGTGTCGGCCGACGCCCGCTAATGATCGCAGCGATGTTCGCGGCCGGCGCGTTGACGCTGGCGGCGGCGGTCGTACCGGGATGGAGCGGCTTGCTCGTCCTGCGCTTCCTGACCGGCGTCGCGCTCGCGGGCGTGCCGGCGGTGGCGATGGCCTATGTCGCGGAGGAGGTTGACGCAGGCTCGGTCGGCGCCGCGATGGGGCTGTATATCGCGGGCAGCGCACTCGGCGGCATGGCCGGGCGGCTGGTCGTCAGCATCGTCGCCGAGCTCGAAGGCTGGCGCTGGGCGCTCGCCGCGGTCGGCGTCGCAGGACTTGCGATGGCGGAAGCGTTCCGCCGGCTCGCGCCGCCCTCGCGCAATTTCACGCCGAGCGTCGGACGGCCCGGCGCGCTGCTGCGGAGCGCCGGCTCGCTGTTCGTCGACCGTGCGATGCCGCTGCTGTATCTCGAGGCGTTCCTGCTGATGGGCGTGTTCGTCACGATCTATAACTATGCGGGCTTCCGGCTGATGAGCCCGCCCTACGGCCTCAGCCAGGCGGCGGTCGGCGCGGTCTTCCTTCTCTACGTTCTAGGCTCGGTGAGCTCGGCGAAGTTCGGGACGCTTGCGGGACGGCTCGGGCGGCGGAAGGTCTTCTGGATACCGGTCGTGCTGCTGATCGCCGGCGTCGCGCTGACCGCGATGACGTCGCTGGTGCTGGTGATCGCTGGGATCGCGGTGGTGACGATCGGCTTCTTCGGCGCGCATTCGATCGCGAGTGCCTGGGTTGGGCGGCGCGCACAGGTTGCAGGCGGCGGCGGTTCGCGCGGGCAGGCGGCGGCGTTCTACCTGTTCTTCTATTACATGGGGTCGAGCGTCCTGGGATCGGCCGGCGGGTTCGCCTGGACGCATGCGGGGTGGCCGGGGGTGACGGCGTTCTGCCTGTTGCTCGGCGTGGCGGCGTTGGTGCTCGGGCTGGTGCTGCGCACGGTGCCGCCGCTGGTGGTGGAGCCGCCGGTGCCGCAGCGGATGCCGGATCCGTAAAGGCTGAATTCCCCCCTCCCTGAAAGGGAGGGGCCGGGGGTGGGTTGGCCAGTTTAAGTCACCAAGCCCTGGAATTCGGGGAACCCGACCCACCCCCGCCCCCCCCTTTCCAGGGAGGGGAGCAAAAGTCCGGCTTCGCCCAGAATTGAGAGCGGGAACCCGCTCTACCGCGACGCCACGTCGGTCGCGTCGACCGGCGGCATACCTGCCATCCCCTTAGCGACCGCCTCGACGCGCTCCATGACGCGCAGGACGTTGCCGCCCGACAGCTTCGCCAGATCACCATCGCTCCACCCCCGCCGCGCCAGTTCCGCGAACAGCAGCGGATAGCCGTCGACCCCCTTCAAGCCGATCGGCCCAGTCCCCTGGATCCCGTCGAAATCCCCGCCGATCCCGACATGGTCGTGGCCGGCGATCTTTGCGATATGCTCGACATGATCGGCGACGGTCGCGGCGGTGGCTTGAGGCTCGGGATGTGCGGCGTCCCACGCGATCAGAGGCGCAGGCGATTTCGCGCCATAGACGTTCGCCGGCACGCCGACGCTCTTCGCATAGGCCGAGCGCGCCACGTCCCAGGCACGCCACCGCGCCGACAGGAACGACGGGTAGAAATTGACCATCACCACGCCGCCATTCGCGCCTATCGCACGGAGCAGGTCGTCGGGAATGTTGCGCGGCGCGTCTGCGATCGCCCTAGCGCTGGAGTGCGAGGCGATTACCGGCGCCTTCGTGGCGGCGAGTGCGGCGGCCATCGTCGCGTCCGAGACGTGAGAGACGTCAACGATCATGCCGATCCGGTTCATCTCGGCGATGACCTGCCGCCCGAACGCGCTGAGCCCGTTCGCACGGGGTGCGTCGGTCGAACTGTCAGCCCAGTTCAGGCTCTTGCCGTGCGTCAGCGTCATATAGGCGACGCCGAGCGCGCGATATTGGCGCAGGATCGACAACCGCCCGATGATCTGATGCCCACCCTCGACGCCGATCAGCGACGCGATCCGGCCGGCCTTCTCGATCCGGCGGATATCCGCAGCGGTGGTCGCGAGTTCGAACGTCGCCGGGTTCCTGGCGACGAAACGGCGGACGATGTCGATCTGCTCCAGCGTCATCCGGACCGGGTCGGGCGCGTCGGCCGGGATGTAGACCGACCAGAACTGCCCGCCGACATGACCTTTGCGGAGGCGTGGAATGTCGGTCTGCAACGAGTTCGGCAGACGTGCGGTATCGATGGAGAGATCGACGGCCTCGACCTTCGCGTCGTGCAGGTCGCGGAGTTCCCAGGCGAGGTCGTTATGCCCGTCGATAACCGGGCTACGCTTCAGCACGCGCGCGACCCGGCGAGACAGTATCGAATCCGGGGCGGCGTCGGGGCTCGTCTGCGCGGCCAGCAGCAGGAATGCAGCGATCATGTCTTGGTCCCCCGTAGCGTCCACTCCATCCTGAAGGAGGTGTTCACGAGCGACAAGCCGGGTAAGGCGCTCGCCGAACGCGGACGGAGGGTCGGATTGCATACGAGAACGGCCGAACCGGCGGGCAAGGCGGATAGTCGCCTGTCCACCGCGATCGCGATCGCACGGCTGATCGGGATCATGGGTATCGTCTATGTCCATGCGTGGACCGGACGCACCGCCGAGGAACTGGCAGCGGCGTCGTTCAGCGGACAGGCGATTTTCCGCACGCTGCTGGGAGAAGTGTTCGGGCGTAGCGCGGTGCCGCTGCTCGGCATGATCTCCGGCTGGCTGGTGGTATCGACTGCGACGCGCCAGCCGTATCGGCCGTTCCTGCTGGGCAAGGCGCGGACGATCCTGCTGCCGATGGTCCTGTGGAATGCGATCGCGCTCGTGCTGGTCGGGGCCGCGGCGACGTTCGGCACCCTGAAGGCACCGACGCCGTCGAGCATCGGCTGGACGCTGAACGAACTCGTGCCGCTTATCCAGGCGGATGACATCAACGTGCAGATGCCGTTCCTGCGCGACCTGTTCGTCTGCATGATGGTCGCGCCGGTTCTGGTACGCGTGTCGAACCGGTGGCTGGCGCTGGTGGCGACGGTGGCGGTCGCGTGGAGCGTGTCCGGGGTGCACGTGCCGCTGTTGCTGCGGCCGCAGATCCTGGTTTTCTTCACCGCCGGTATCGCCGTGCGACGGTTTGGGTTGGCGGAACGGGTGGCGGGGTGGCCTGTCATCCTCTGCGCGCTGCCGTTCGCGGTGCTGATCGCGCCGCGGCTATGGACCGCGCTGCTGGGCAATGCGTTCTTCGATGCGCATCCGCATTCAATGGCGTTTTTCGATATCGTGTTTCGGTTGGCGTCGGCAGTGGTGTTCTGGCGGGTGGCCTGGGCGCTTGCGGGGAGTGGCGTCGCGGAGCGGTTGCGCGCTGCCGAGCGGTACGGGTTTCTAGCGTTTTGCGATCATCTGGTGCTGTTGTGGCTGTTCGGACCGGTGATCGGGCTGGCGACCGGTGCGCTGGGGGCAGCGCCTTATCCGGCGTATCTGCTTGTGCAGCCGTTGCTCGTGCTGGGGGCGACGATCGTCCTGGGGCGCGGATTGATGGCGGTCTCGCCGGCGGCCGCGCGCGTCTTGAGTGGCGGGCGGTTGGGAAGATAACTTACCTCGCGATCAGTCCCCGCGCGACGGCGGACCGAGCTGGTTCACCCATTCCTGGTTGTGCACGACCGTCGAGCGAACCGGACGGCCGGCGGCATCGAGCCAGGGGCGGTAGCGGAAGCGCAGTTCGATTAGGCGGCAGGTGGTCGCGTCGAGCACCGCGTTGCCGCTCGACCGCGTCACCCCGCAATGCGTGACGCTGCCGTCGGTTTCGACGGTGTAGCGCACGGCGACGATCCCGCCCGCGCCGATCACCGCCTCGGCATTGGGGAAGTCCTTGTTCTTGAAGCGGCCCTTGAGGAGGCGGGGCGGCGTCTCGTCGCCCCCATCGCCGTCGCCATCACCGGAGCGGCCGCTGCCCGTGCCGTTCCCCACGCCGCCGGCTCCCGTGCCCGGACCGGGAACGGGCGCAGCGCCGGTCGTAGCGGCGCTGCCGGGGCCCGGTTTCAAGGCGGCGATGACGGGTGGTGGCGGGACGATCGGCGGCACGATTGGTTCGGGCACGACGACTTCGGTCGCCTGCGAACGGAGATTGGCGGGGGACGCCGCGCCTTCGGGACGGTGGCTTTTCGCGGGGCGGGGGACGATCTTTTTGGGCGGTGGCGGCGGTGGCGCAGGGCCGACCGCGAAGGTCTTGAGCGCGTCTGGGATCGCGGTAGGGATGCTGACGCCGAGACCGAGGACGAGCGCGGCGCCGATGACGGCGCAGAGTATCGCGGCGCTGGCGGCGGATATCAGGCGATCGCGCGGGCTCGGGTGGACGCCGTACATGCTGGGTAATTGGGGAGGCGGGCGGTGGGCGGCAACTGGCTGATGTTGGGACCATGGCGACCAATCGGTCAGCCCTTCGGGGTTCGTTGGCAGACGGCCGCGACTGCTCCTGGGGCTTGGGTTTTCGAGGCGGAGCCTGCTGATCTCACAAGCACCTCCCCGGCGAAGGCCGGGGTCCAGGTGGAGAGGTCGCAGTAACGAAGCGCTACGCTCCATGAGTGACGTCACCCAACTGGGCCCCGGCCTTCGCCGGGGAGGTGCTCGCTTTGGTCGGATAGACCTCGTGTTGTAAGCGTAGCGGTTCGGCATCGGCAGACCTGTACGTTCGGCAGACGCTGGAACGGGCGACGCGACCGAAGTCACACCGCCCGTTCCTGGCGCGCGAGGCGGGAGTAAATCCCGCGTCGTCGGTCGGCGCTGGAGCGCCGCCGGCCGGCCTTTCGCGTGCGACCCTGCGCTTCGCTGGGTCGCAGCGGCGTGCTGCTGCACGCCTCGCTCGGGCCTACAGCTTCTCCGTCAATTCCGGCACGATCTTGAACAGATCGCCGACCAGGCCGATGTCCGCGACCTGGAAGATCGGCGCGTCCTCGTCCTTGTTGATCGCGACGATGACCTTCGAGTCCTTCATGCCGGCGAGATGCTGGATCGCGCCCGAGATGCCGATCGCAACATACACTTCCGGCGCGACGATCTTGCCGGTCTGGCCGACCTGATAGTCGTTCGGGGCGTAGCCCGCGTCGACCGCAGCGCGCGAGGCGCCGACGCCCGCACCCAACTTGTCGGCAAGCGGATCGATCAGCGCGTGGAACTGGTCGCTCGAGGCCAGCGCACGGCCGCCCGAGACGATGATCTTCGCGCTGGTCAGTTCGGGACGCTCGTTCTTGGCGATCTCCGAGCCGGCGAAGGTCGACAGACCCTTGTCGCCGGTCGACGCGACCGCCTCGATCTCGCCCGAACCACCCTCGGTCGCAGCCTTGGCGAAGGCCGTGCCGCGCACCGTGATGACCTTCTTCGCATCCGTCGACTGCACCGTCGCGATTGCGTTGCCCGCGTAGATCGGCCGCGTGAACGTGTCTTCGCTCTCGACCGACAGGATGTCGCTGATCTGCATGACGTCGAGCAACGCTGCGACGCGCGGCGCGATGTTCTTGCCATGCGTGGTCGACGGCGCGACGAACGCGTCGTGGGTGGCCATCAGCTCGACGATCAGCGGCGCGACGTTCTCGGCGAGCGCATGCGCGAACGCGGCGTCGTCGGCGACGTGGACCTTGCCAACGCCGGCGATCTTGGCGGCTTCGGCAGCGACGCCGTCGACGCCCTGGCCGGCGACCAGCAGATGGACTTCACCAAGCTGCGATGCGGCAGTGACCGCCGACAGCGTGGCATCCTTGACGGCCTGACCGTCATGTTCGACCCAAACCAATGTCTTCATGACAAAACCTTTTCCAAAATTCCGTTCGGGCTGAGCGAAGTCGAAGCCCCCTCGCTGGGGCGTGCCCTTCGACTTCGCTCAGGGCGAACGGGGGATTACTTGGCGACGCCCATTTCCTTGAGCTTGCCGACCAGCGCGTCGACATCGGCGACCTTGATCCCGGCCGAGCGCTTGGCGGGCTCGACCACCTTCAGCGTGGTCAGGCGCGGCGTCACGTCGACGCCGAAATCGGCCGGCGTCTTCTGCGCCATCGGCTTCGACTTCGCCTTCATGATGTTCGGCAGCGAGGCGTAGCGCGGCTCGTTGAGGCGAAGATCGGTGGTGATGATCGCGGGCAGCTTGAGCGTGTCCGTCTCCGCGCCGCCATCGACTTCGCGCGTCACGTTGACCGAGCCATCGGCGATCTCGACCTTCGACGCGAACGTGCCCTGGCCCCAGTTCAGGAGGCCGGCGAGCATCTGCCCGGTCTGGTTGTTGTCATCGTCGATCGCCTGCTTGCCGAGGATCACGAGGTCGGGCTTTTCCTCCTCGACGATCTTGGCGAGAATCTTGGCGACGCCCAATGGCTCGACCTTGGTCTCGCTGACGACGAGAATCGCGCGGTCGGCGCCCATCGCGAGCGCAGTACGGAGCGTTTCCTGGCTCTTCTGCTCGCCGATCGAGACGACGACGATCTCGGTGACGCCGTTGTCCTTCAGGCGGATCGCTTCCTCGACCGCGATCTCGTCGAACGGGTTCATGCTCATCTTGACGTTCGCCAGATCGACGCCCGTTCCGTCCGCTTTCACGCGGGGCTTCACGTTGTAGTCAAGCACGCGCTTGACCGGCACCAGCACCTTCATCGGGGTTCCTTCCAAGGTGAAATCATTCTTTTCGCCAACTGGGCGTTGGCGCGACAGATGGCGGTTTCGAGCCGTTTTCGCAAGTCCGGTATGGAAACATCGCTATGCCGTAGCGTCACGACGAGATGCCTACCGGACCACCTGTGGTATAGCGTGCGACATCAACGAAAAAGGGCCCGGACGTTTCCGCCCGAGCCCCGTTTTTCGCAGAATCAGTATGCGAAGCCCGCGGCGATTGCGCCGCAGGCTCCTCAGGCCCGGCGGTTACGCCGCGACCTTCTGCACCTCTGCGACGATCTTCTTGGCGGCATCGCCGAGGTCGTTAGCAGGAACGATCGCGAGGCCGGAGTTCGCAAGAATTTCCTTGCCCTTCTCGACATTCGTACCCTCGAGGCGGACCACGAGCGGTACCGACAGGTTCACTTCCTTCGCCGCAGCGACGATGCCGTCGGCGATGATGTCGCACTTCATGATGCCGCCGAAGATGTTAACCAGGATGCCCTTAACGTTCGGATCCGCGAGGATGATCTTGAACGCGGCCGTCACCTTCTCCTTGTTGGCGCCGCCGCCGACGTCGAGGAAGTTGGCCGGGAACATGCCGTTGAGCTTGATGATGTCCATCGTCGCCATCGCGAGACCGGCGCCGTTGACCATGCAGCCGATGTCGCCATCGAGCTTAATGTAGGCGAGGTCGTACTTCGACGCTTCGAGCTCGGCGGGATCTTCCTCGGTCTCGTCGCGCAAGGTCAGCAGGTCCTTGTGGCGGAACAGCGCGTTGCCGTCGAAGGCGACCTTCGCGTCGAGTACCATCAGCTTGCCGTCGTTGGTGACCGCGAGCGGGTTGATCTCGATCTGCTCGGCATCGGTGCCCATGAACGCGTCATACAGCTTCGACGCGGTATTCGCGGCCTGCTTGGCGAGATCGCCGGTCAACCCGAGCGCGGCAGCGACGGCGCGGCCGTGATGCGGCATGAAGCCGGTCGCCTGGTCGATATCGATCGACTGGATTTTCTCGGGCGTGTCGTGCGCGACCGCCTCGATGTCCATGCCGCCTTCGGTCGAGACCACCATCATCACCCGGCCGGTGGTGCGGTTGAGCGTCAGCGCGAGGTAGAATTCCTTGTCGATGTCGACGCCGTCGGTGACGTACAGGCGATTGACCTGCTTGCCCGCGTCACCCGTCTGGATGGTGACGAGCGTGTTGCCGAGCATGTCGGTCGCCGCGGCGCGAACCTCGTCCTCGGTCTTGGCGAGGCGGACGCCGCCCTTTGCATCGGGGCCGAGCTCGACAAACTTGCCCTTGCCGCGGCCGCCGGCGTGGATCTGCGCCTTAACGACATAGAGCGGTCCGGGAAGCTTCTTCGAGGCCTCGACGGCTTCCTCGACTGTCAGCGCCGCGAAACCGGCGGGGACGGGGACGCCAAACTTGGCCAGCAGTTCCTTGGCCTGGTATTCATGGATGTTCATCGGGAAGGCTCCACGCAATTTTTAGGAAACTCGGGAATTTCCTAGGCGTAAAGCACAGGGCGGGCCGCAAATCCACCCTTAAGGCGTTTGCAGTTGCGTCGCGTTCTCAATAGATACTGTTTGGCGTGATTTCCCGCGTGCGGTTCGTGTGAAATCCGCCGTTCCGAGTCGTGCTGTCCGCTACGTCGACCATCGCGATGGTTTTCGGTAGCGTTCTGCTCGTAAGATACTAGGATTGCCGGGAAACGGTACGCGACTGACCGACGGATCACGGACCGGATCGTGTGCGTTTGCATAAAAGTAACCCTTTTCAGGGCAATATCCCGGCATGACACAGCCCGCGACTCCATTGCCCCACGATCCGACCAGCGAAGAGCTTCGTCAGGCGCTCCGTAAAGCGGTGAAGATGCGGGCGCATTTGCGCGATCGTGGTCAGACACGGTTCGAGATCGAGGTCACCGACCTGTCGCTCTCGGGGTTTCGCGCAGAAACCAGCTTCACGCTCTGGCCGGGAACCGTGGTGTGGCTGACGCTGCCGGGGTTGGCTGCGCTAGAGGCGGTGGTCGCGTGGCGCGACAAGTTCAAATATGGCTGCGCATTCGCCAAGCCGCTGCACCCCGCGGTATTTGAGCATATCGTAGCGCTAAGCCAGCGATAGGCTCGGCCACGTCCGAGCCGATGCGCGAGCGCGCAATCGCTGGCTCGGCCGGTGGGTCGCTCAAGCGAACCCATCCGACGACGGCTTTGCCGGCGGCTTTGTGCAAGAATCAGCAGGTCGCGCCGTGGCGAAGCCACGTCGTCAGTCGTCGCTGTGCGACGCTGGCCCGGCTATCGACTGGTCCGAAATAGCTGCGCTATTTCGGGTCTCTGCCTTTAAATCCCTGCGCCACCACGAACCACTCGACCGACCCCTTGCGACTCGCCGGCGGCTTGGCGTGCTTCACGGTCTTGAAGTTGCGCTTCATCTCCGCGACGAGCTCCGAATCCGCACCGCCGGCGAACACCTTCGATACGAACGTTCCACCCGGCTCCAGCACCTCGCACGCGAACTGCAGCGCCGTCTCCACCAACGCCATCGTCCGGAGCGCATCGGTCTGCGGATGCCCGACCGTGTTCGCCGCCATGTCCGACAGCACGAGATCCGGTGCGCCACCGAGCGCATCGATCAGCTTGCCCGGCGCCGCATCGTCTAGGAAATCCATCTCGAAGATCGTCACGCCCTCGATCGGATCGACCGGCAGCAGGTCGATACCCACGACCGACGCCTTGGGTATCCGCCGCCGGATGACCTGCGCCCAACCACCCGGTGCGATCCCCAGATCGACCACACGCTTTGAGCCGCGAATCAGTTCGAAGCGTTCGTCCAACTCGATAAGCTTGTACGCGGCCCGGCTGCGATAGCCGTCGGCCTTAGCGCGCTTTACATACGGATCGTTCAACTGCCGCTCAAGCCAGCGCGTCGACTGCGCCGTCCGCTTCCGTGCGGTGAGCACGCGGACATGCCCGCCGGATCCACCCCGGCTCATGCCGCGACCCCCGACTTGCCTGGCTTGCTACCAGGTCGGGGCGCGCCCATCAGCCGGCGGAGAATGCCCTCGCGAATGCCGCGGTCGGCGATGCCGAGCCGTTCGGCGGGCCACAAATCCATGATCGTCTCCAGAATGGCACAGCCCGCGACCACCAGGTCGGCGCGCTCGTTGCCGATGCACGGCAGCTTCGCGCGTTCCGTGATCGACATGTGGGAAAGGTCGGCGCTGATCTTGCGCATCGCCGAGGCGGGCACGATCAGCCCGTCGACCACGGTGCGGTCGTAATGGCTGAGGCCCAGATGGACGCTGCCGAGCGTCGTCACGGTCCCGCTGGTGCCAAGCAGCCGCGGCCGCGCGATCTGCCGGGGCAGGCGGGCCGCGAACCCGGCGAAGCTGTCGGCGACGACGCTCCGCATCCGCGCATAGGCGGCACGGCGACCGTCCTCGCCTTCGCCGCCGCCGGCATGTTCAGTCAGCGACACCACGCCCCACGGCGCCGAATGCCAGTCGAGCACGGTCGGGGTCGGGGTCGAGGTGTCGATCAGTACCAATTCGGTCGATCCGCCGCCGATATCGAATACCAGCGCGGGGTCCTCGCCGGGCTCGATCAGCGCATGGCAGCCGAGCACGGCCAGCCGCGCCTCTTCCTCGGCCGATATGATGTCGAGATGGATGCCCGTCTCGGCCAGCGCGCGGGCGATGAAATCGGGGCCGTTCGACGCCTGCCGACACGCCTCCGTCGCAACCGAGCGCGCCAGGGTCACGTTGCGCCGCTGGAGCTTGTCCGAGCACACCCGGAGCGCCGCGATCGTCCGCTCGATCGCCGCATCGCTCAGCTTGCCGGTTGATGCCAGGCCTTCGCCGAGTCGGACGATTCGCGAGAACGCGTCGATCACCGCGAACCCGCCCGCCTGCGGTCGCGCGATCAGCAATCTGCAATTGTTGGTGCCAAGATCCAGCGCGGCAAACGCCTGCGCATCGGCCCACCGCCCACGACTGGGCCGGGTCGCCGCCGGACGGGCAGTACTACCCTGCCGGAACGGCATTCGGGTGGAAACATCCCCCATCGCCGCAAAACTCGCTATCTATGTCTGCCGCCGCGGGAAAATACCCGCTCGGTGCTTGGCATCGAATGTAGCGGCACCAAGAAATTACGCAAGCGACGTGGTACGCCGACGCATCTTGGCGTTGACAGCCCGAACCGCCCCGCCTAGATCGCGCCCTCGCTGATGCCCCGTCGTCTAATGGTAAGACTGCGGTTTCTGATACCGCCTATTGAGGTTCGAATCCTCACGGGGCATCCAGCGCTTCCTGAAATCGTCGTGAGGATGCCGGCCGGAAACGGACGAGCGCTGGCGTTTACGCGTGATCGACAGGCGGGCAGCTAGCGTTGGCCGTGGTTTGGCTACATTCTAACCCGCCTCCGTATCCCGGCGATCGGACGCGTGGTCGTCCCAGACGAATTCCGGTTGCACGACGCTATCGGAGACCTGGGGGACAGGGATTAACTTCTGGGGGCCATGCGGATGCGACGTCTCCGCCATTCCGGGGGTCGGATATCACGCGACGGTGAATGAAGGAGCCAGGCAGGCTCAGTGCTGCTTCGACTTTGAACGATAACACGAGGGCGCAAAGCCGCCCGTTGTCGATTACCACCGCCGCGGGCCCAACGACCTTCGGTATGATCGAGGTGGGAGTTTGATCACGGTGGCGCGATCAGATTTCTCAAAGCGTCAAGACGGCTGAAAACGCGCGGCAGGAAGTATCCGCCGCCGACTAAAATCGCTTTTGCTATGCCGGTCACGCGCCCGCGGCGTGGAAATCAGTTTGTCACGAACGCGCAACGACACGACGCGGATTCGCCGGTCGATCAGCGCAGTACGACTACACCGATCGCGACTGCCCAACACACGGTCGACATCGACAATACCACCAAGGCGCCCTTTGCCTTGCGCGCGTCCCAGGTCGAGCTCAAATTCATCATCTCTCTCCAGCGGCGATTAGCGCCGTCTTTGTAAAAATGTTCTATTGTGAGACAAACTTCAAGATAATTTTCGGGGTAGAACCGAAAAGGCGCACGATTGTTTCAGCGGAGACGCGGCCTCTTAGCGGACGGATCGGCGACTGACCCAGCGATGGCATCGTCGTGGTCCTTCGGACCGGCGAGCTACCGAGCCGTGCGCGACGCGTATGGAGGCAAACTGAGCCTGATATCTGTAGCGGAGGCGTGGCGCCAAGTCCGCGACGGACCGTCCAGAAACGGCAGTGGCGGCGCTCATCGCGCCGCCACATCATTCGAGTAGAGGTGTTTCACGGCCGGGTACGCGGCCGCTGCTACACGCTACCGCGGGCGGGCCACGACGCGTGGCCCGCCCGCGGTAGCGATCAGCGGCCTACCGCGATGTAGGTGAAGCCGGCATTCTCGACGACATCGCGCGGATAGATGTTGCGCAGATCGATGAGGAGCGGCGTCGACAGCAACGACTTCACACGCTTCAGATCGAGCGCGCGGAACGCATCCCATTCGGTGACGATCACGAGCGCGTCCGCACCCTCGATCGTCGCATAGGTATCGTCCTTGAAGTCGACGTTCTGGAGCATCTTCGCAGCCTGCTCCATGCCCTCGGGATCATAGGCCTGGACACGCGCACCGGCATCCTGGAGCAGCTGGATCACCGCGATGGCGGGGCTGTCGCGCATATCGTCGGTGTTCGGCTTGAACGTCAGGCCGAGCACGGCGACGGTCTTGCCGCGGACTTCGTCGCCCATCGCCGCGATGACCTTGCGGCCCATTGCGCGCTTGCGGTTCTCGTTGACCGCGACGACCGCCTCGACGATCCGCTGCGGCGCTTCGTAATCCTGGCTGGTCTTGAGCAGCGCAAGCGTATCCTTGGGGAAGCACGAGCCGCCATAGCCTGGGCCGGCGTTAAGGAACTTGGCGCCGATCCGCTTGTCCAGACCGATGCCGCGGGCGACTTCCTGGACGTCGGCACCGACCTTTTCGCAAAGGTCGGCGATTTCGTTGATGAACGTGATCTTGGTCGCGAGGAACGCGTTGCCGGCGTATTTGGTGAGCTCGGCACCGCGCCGCGACATCTCGATCACCGGCGAGCTGTTCAGGCTCAGCGGGCGATAGATTTCGCGCATCACGGCCATCGCGCGCTGGTCGTCGCCGCCGATGACGACACGATCAGGACGCTTGAAGTCGTCGATCGCCGCGCCTTCGCGCAGGAATTCGGGGTTGGAGACGACCGCGAATTCAGCATCGGGATTGTTTTCGCGTAGGATCCGCTCGACCTCGTCACCGGTGCCGACCGGGACGGTCGACTTGGTGATGACGACCGTGAAGCCGCTCACCGCCTTGGCGACTTCGGCAGCGGCGGCAAAGACATAGCCGAGATCGGCATGGCCATCGCCGCGCCGCGACGGGGTGCCGACCGCGATGAACACCGCCTCGGCGTCCTTGACGCCTTCGGTCAGGTCGGTGGTGAACGCGATGCGACCCGCCTTCACGTTGGTTTCGACAAGTGCCTGAAGACCCGGCTCAAAGATGGGAATGCGACCGGCGTGCAGCGCGTCGATCTTGCTGGCGTCCTTGTCGACGCAAATGACGTCATGACCGAAGTCGGCGAAGCATGCCCCCGACACGAGCCCGACATACCCGGTTCCAATTACTGCGATCCGCATGGTCGTTTACTCACATTATGCGAAGCCTGCGAGGAGGCACGCCGTCTATGCTGCAGGGCAGCGTGTAGATCGTGCTGGTGCCGCGTTTTAGCCATTTTGGCAAGGGTCGCCCATGGTTCCGGTCGCCCGCTTGGCGCCGTTCGCCGCAGCAGCGTGGATATGCTGCAGTGCGAGATATATTGTAAAAATAATACAGCTAACGCGATTTTAACGGCTTTGCTTAGGTTTGCCGGCACGAGTTTCTGCGAGTGGGAATGAGTGACGTCATGGAGATGCCCACCGTGCCCAAAACGACCGCTTCCGCTTCATCCTTCCTGTCGACGCTTGGCGTCAACGCCCATTCCGGCAATGCCAACGGGGCGTATGCGAACGCCAGTCTGGTCATCGCCAGCCTCGACTATCTCGGCATAAATACCGTCCGCGATACGCTGAAAGGCACCGGCACCGGCAACGCGGTGGTCAATGCGATGGCGGCGTCCGGCATCAAGTTCGACTTCGTCACGTCGTCGGGCTTGCCGGCGACCGGGGCCACCGGCTTGGCGAACTACATCGCGGCGCTCGACGATTTTCAGACGCGCCATGCGGGCAGCATCGTATCGGTCGAGGGTCTCAACGAGATCAACACCCAGCCGTTCAGCTACAACGGCAGCGGATCGCTGGCGGCGGCGGTCGATTACCAGAAGGCGTTATACACGGCGGTGAAGGGCAATGCCGGCCTGTCCGGCGTGTCGGTCATCAACATGTCGGTCGCGCTCGAAAGCCCCTCGGCCTATGCGGCGATCGGCGATCTCGGCGCCTATTCGGATTATGCCAACGCGCATGCCTATACCGCGTCGGGCGGCACCGCCGACAAGGTCATGGAGGCGTCGATGGCGCGGGCCGCGGCGGCCAGCACGGGCGACAAGACCGTCATCACGGAAACCGGCTACACGACGCTGGCGACCGATGCAGGCCTCGGCGTCAACGAGCGTGCGCAGGCCAAGTTGACGGTGAACTCGCTGCTCAACGCGTTCGAGAACGGATCGAGCCAGACGTTCCTGTACGAGCTGTTCGACAGCAGCCTCAATCCGGACGGTGCCGAGAAGGAATTCCATTTCGGCCTGTTCAACGTCGATGGTTCGCCCAAGCTGGCGGCGACGGCGGTCCACAACCTGACCAGCCTGCTGTCCTATGTCGATGCCGGGACCGGCACCGCGGCCTCGGCCGCCGGTGCATATTCGGTGAGCGGCATGCCCGCGGACGGTCATTCGATGGCCTTGACCAAGGCCAATGGCGCCTATGACATCATGCTGTGGCGCGACACCAATCTGTGGAACACCACCACGCAGAGCGAAACGACGGTCGCGGCGCAGACCGTCACCGTCGACCTCGGCGGGATGCAGAAGACGGTGTACGTCTACGATCCGCTGAAGGGCACGACGCCGATCGCGACCTATACCAATGTCAGCAAGATCACGCTCGCGGTCGGCGATCATGCGCTGGTCGTCGAGGTCGGGTCGAAGTCGGCCTATGCCGATCCCGTCACCGTCGTTCCGGCCACGCTGAGCACGACCGCGGACGGTCTGGTCGCGCAGATCGACAAGCTGGCAGGGTCGACCGGGTTGCAGAGCGTGACGCTGACCGGTGGATCGGTGCTGGACGTCGCGTCGGTCGCGACGATGCGGTACATGATCGCGAACTATGCCGACGTGCTGGCGAAGGTTTCGGGCGGCTATTCGTTCATGGTCACCGAAACGGGCAACGGCTGGAAGGAAGACCAGTCGTTCGACGCCAAGGGCGTTCTCGTGTCGACCGCCGACTACGGCTATATCGGCGGCGTCATTTCCAACATCCATACCGAATTCGCCGGCGGCCTGGTGAGCGACCAGAGCTTCACGACCGGCAAGCTGTCGTCGACGATCGTCGACGATCCGAAGCTCGGCCGCACCGTCACCAGCTACGACATCACGACCGGCAAGCCGACGACGATCACGGTCGCCGGCAGGGACGGCAGCAATGCCGCGACCGTGTACAAGAACGGCATCGTTGCGACGTACACCATGACCGCTGCCGACGGGTCCAAGGTCACCGACACGTATAACGCCGCCGGCAAGCGCATCAGCGAGGTCCAGGTCGATACCCGCAACGTCTGGACGACGCTGCAATATAACGCGAACGGCGCGGTCACGCGCAAGTTCATGCAGCGTCCCGACGGCAGCAGCGAGAGCTATGCCTATAATCTGACCGGCCTCGCCTATGCGACCGAGCATCAGGTGGTGAACACGAAGGGCGTGGTGACTCTGGTCGAGCGGCTGCGCGCCGACGGTACGCCGGTGAGCACCGCGCAGACCTTTGCCGACGGCGGCAAGATCTCCAGCACGTTCGGCACCAAGGGCCAGCTGCTGACGAAGGTCACCAATGCGGCGGACGGCACGCGCACCGCCCTGACGTACGATGCCACCACCAGCAAGCTGGCATCCAGCGTCGTCCAGACCTCGGCCGGCGCCACCACCACGATCAGCTACGCCGCGGGCGTGATGGCCGATCGTACGCTGGTTCGGGCCGACGGCAGCCGCACGTCGGAAACCTTCGATGCGACCGGCATGAAGACGCGCCAGGTCGATGTCGATACCGCCAAGACCTTCACCACGCAGGTCTTCGACGCGACGACCGGCAAGCCGCAGCGCACCTTCGTCCAATATGCGGACGGGCGCAGCATCGTCTCCAGCTACAACGTCACGGGCAAATCCTACGTGACCGAGACGCAGACGACGGACAAGGCGGGCAAGGTCGTGTCGGTCGTGCGGCGCCATGCCGACAACACGCTCGATTATTCCGACTCGTATGCGAGCGACGGGGTGCGGACGACGACCGCCTATGACGCAACCGGGCGCAAGCTGAACCAGACCGTCACCGCGGTCGGCGGCGGCCGGGTGATCACCACATACGAACCGACCACCGGCGGGCTGAAAAGCCGGCAGGAACTGGCCGCGAACGGTGCGATCATCAGCAGCCAGAGCTATAGCGGCGGCGGCCTGACGAACGAGGAGGTGCCGAACGATCAGGGCAAGGTCAGCTACACCTACAACAGCGCCGGCGTGAAGATCTCGCAGTTGCAGACCGATGTCGACGGTACGAAGACGACGACGCTGTACGATGCGACGTCGGGCGCGGTTACCAAGGTGTATGTCGCCAATCCCGATGGCAGCGGCGAAACGCGCGCTTACGGCCTGACCGGGCTCGCCTGGACGACCGAGATCCAGGTCACCGACGCGGCCGGCAAGATGCTGTCGCTGACCCGCAGCGCGGCTGGGGGCCGACTGGTTTCGACCGACGTCGTGCAGGGCACGTCGAAGATCACGACGGCCTATGATTCGCAGGGCCGTCGCCAGATCGAGACGACGCTGACCGGCGACGTCGCGAAGGACGGCACGCGGACGGTGCTGACCTACGATCCGGCGACCGCGAAATTAATGTCGCGGGTCGTCCAGTCGGCGGTCGACGGCACTGTCACCACCAGCTTCAAGAACGGGATCGTCGCGCAGATCGTGTCCGTCCTGCCCGACGGCAGCCGATCGACGCTGACGTACGATGCGGCGGGCAAGAAGACCAACGAAGTGACGGTCGATACCGCGGGCACCTGGACCACGTCGGTCCTCGACGGCGCGGGTGCGGTATCGAAACGCTATATCAAGAACGCCGACGGCAGCGGCGAGACGCAGTCGTTCGGCATCACCGGCCAAACCTGGACGACCGAGCGCAGCGTGTTCGATGCGAAGGGCAGGGTTACGGCTCTGGTACGCAGCCATGCCGATGGCAGCCTGGCCTATCAGGAGGCCAATGCCGCCGATGGATCGCGTCTGCTCCAGACCTATGATGCGACCGGCAAGATCACCCAGTCGGTAACGATCGCGGTCGGTGGCGAACGCCACACCACCAGCATCGACGCCGCGACCGGGTTCATCACGCGCGACATCGGCCAGCTGGTCAACGGCGATGTCGCGACCTCGCTCTACGAGAAGGGGCGTCTGGCGAGCCGCCGCACGCAACTCGCAGGCGGTGGCAAGATCCTCGAGGTCTATAACGCCGATGGATCGCGCACCGCCGACACCTACACCGCCGCCGGGCTCCGCACGACCGCGGTGATCGTCGATGCCGCCGGCACGTGGACCACGTCGCAATATGATGCCACGACCGGCAAGCAGACGTACAAGTTCGTCGAGCGCACCGACGGTACCGCCGAGAACACCATCTACAACGTGACCGGGCACTCCTATGTCACGCAGACGCAGATGGTCGACGCCAAGGGCAACGTCGTATCGGTTTCGCGCAGTCATGCGGACGGCACGCTCGACTATACCGAAACGCGCGATCCCGACGGTACCCGCACGCTGACCTATTTCGACGCGAAGGGGCGTAAGACGAAGGCCGCGACGATCGGGGCCGACACGACCGTGACCAGCGAGTACGACGCCGCGACCGGCACGCTGCTGACCCGCACCGACGAAGGCGGCGGGATCACGCACAGCCGCGGTTTCGACGCCGCAGGTCGGGTCGTCAAGGACGTCGCCGTCACCGCCACGGGGCAGTGGACGACGCTGCTGTACGATCAGGCGGGCACGGTCACGCGCAAGTACGTGACCGCGCCGGACGGCTCGGCGGTGAACACCGTCTATATGCCGACGGGGTCCGACTATGCGGTCGGCGTCGTGACGACCGATGCGACCGGCAAGACGCTGTCGGTCGATCGTACCCGCGCCGACGGCAGCCGCGCCTACGCCGAAGTGAACGACGCAACCGGTAAGACCCAGGAATATTTCGACGTTGCCGGCCGCGAGCAGAGCAAGGTCGTGACCGACACGACCGGACGGACGACGATGACCTTCGACACCGCCAGGGACCAGCTCTCCGCGAGCAAGACCGAGCTTGCGGACGGCGGCAGCATCGTCCGCAGCTACAGCGCGGGCGTCATGACGGGCCGCACGACGACCAGCGCTGCGGGCGTGTCGACGACCGAAAGCTTCGCGACGACGGGTCATGCGATCGCCGACGTCCGGAGTGCGGCCAGCGGCTATGATGCGATCGTGGTGGGCGGCGCCGGCGGCGTTAAGGGCTCGGTGGCGGACGAGTTGCTGCTGGTCGACCGTAGCGGCGCGACCGTCGCGGGTGGCGGCGGCGACGACCGGTTCCTCGTGACGCTCGGCACGTCGGCGACGATCGCGGACTTCGGTGCCGGCCACGACCTGCTCGATCTCTCGGCCTTCGCGAAGTCGGGGTATCAGCCGATGATGGAGATTTCGGGCAGCGACCTGACCGTGAAATACGATCAGGGGGCGACGATCACGCTGACCGGTGCGGCATCGCATCGGCTGGTACAGACCTCGGCCAACAGCGGCATTTACGCCTTCGGCTGACGCTTTGCGGCGCGCGCACCGGTTTCAGCGGTGAAGCGCGCCGCACCGCAACATCCAATTAGGAATTAGGGCTTAACCATAACGCCACCGAATCGGCTTTGTGGAAAATGTTATGAACCCCGTCCGTATTCCCGCCGCTGATCGACCCGACGCATGAAGCATCAGGCGATCCAGGACGACAGCGGCCTCGTAGCGCTGACCGCGCTGCTCGCGATCCATCGCATCGCGGTCGATGCGGATCAGTTGCGGCATGGTCTCGGCCATTTCCATTCGCTCGATGCCGATGCGCTCGTGCGGCTCGCGGGCGGCATCGACGGCGTGCGCGCCAAGACGCGAAACGCCAAGCCCGAGGATCTCGCCCGCCTGCCGCTCCCGGCGCTGGCGGACGGTCCCGAGGGCTGGTTCCTGATCGGCCGGATGCAGGGCGACGAGGTGCTAATCCAGCGCGCGAACCAGCCGGTCGCCAAGGTCGACCTCGCGACGCTCCAGACGCTCTGGTCGGGCACGCTCGTGCTCGTCACGACGCGCGAGAGTGCGGCGCTGGCGAGCAAGGGTTTCGACTTCTCGTGGTTCATCCCGCAGATCGTCCGCTATCGCCGGCTGATCGGCGAGGTGCTGCTGATCACGCTGGCGCTCAACCTGCTCGGTCTCGCCGCGCCGCTGTTCTTCCAGAGCGTGGTCGACAAGGTGCTCGTGCACGGCACGCTGTCGACGCTGTCGGTGCTGACGATCGGCTTCGTCGCGGTATCGTTCTGGGAGACCGCGTTCGGCTGGCTGCGCACCCGGCTCTATTCCGAAACGAGTCAGAAGATCGACGTCGAGCTCGGCGCGCGGCTGTTCCGCCATCTGCTCCGCCTGCCGCTGAGCTATTTCGAATCGCGCCGCGTCGGCGACACTGCGATGCGCGTCCGCCAGCTCGAGACGATCCGTGAATTCCTCACCAACGCCTCGCTGACGGTGCTGATCGACCCGCTGTTCGCGGTCGTCTTCCTCGCGGTGATGGCGCTGTATTCGATCAAGCTGTTCTTCGTCGCGATACTCGCGATCCCCGCCTATCTCGCGGTCGCGCTGCTGGTGACCGGCCCGCTGCGTAGCCGGCTCGACGAGAAATTCGAACGCGGTGCGGCCAACAACGCATTGCTGGTCGAGAGCATCGCCGGGATCCAGACGGTCAAGGCCGCCGCGGTCGAGCCGCAGTGGCAGGACGCGTGGGAACGCCGGCTCGCGGGCTATTCGGCCGCCAACCAGCGCGTCATCGACCTCGGCAACACCGGCAACAACGCGATCCAGCTGATCTCCAAGCTCAACATGGCGGCGATCCTGTATTTTGGCGCGCAGGCAGTGATCGCGCACGACCTGACGGTTGGCGGGCTGGTCGCGTTCAATATGTTCGCACAGCGCGTGTCGGGCCCGGTGATCCGCATGGCGCAGCTGTGGCAGGAGTTCCAGCAGGTCCGGATCGCGGTCGCGCGGCTCGGCGACGTCCTCAACCACCGCGTCGAGCCGGGCGCCGGCAGCCAGACCGCGCTGCCCGCGATCCGCGGCAGCGTGACCTTCGAGAACGTCCGCTTCCGCTACGCCGACGACGGTCCTTGGACGCTCGACGACATCGACCTGGTCGTCCCCGCGGGCTCGACGCTGGGCATCGTCGGCTCGTCGGGCTCGGGCAAGTCGACGCTGACCAAGCTGCTCCAGCGTTTGTACGTCCCCGCCAACGGCCGCGTGCTGGTCGACGGCGTCGACGTCGCGCAGATCGATCCGGCGTGGCTGCGCCGCCAGATCGGCGTGGTGCTACAGGAGAACGTGCTGTTCAACCGCACGGTGCGCGAGAACATCGCGCTCGCCAACCCCGCGCTGCCGATCGACAAGGTCATGGCCGCCGCCGAGATGGCGGGCGCGCACGAGTTCATCACGCGAATGCCGCAAGGCTATGACACGATGATCGAGGAGCGCGGCGCCAATCTGTCGGGCGGCCAGCGCCAGCGGCTCGCGATCGCCCGCGCGCTCGTCACGCAGCCACGCATCCTGATCTTCGACGAGGCGACCTCCGCGCTCGATGCCGAGAGCGAGGAGATCATCCAGACCAACCTCAAGCAGATGGCGGTCGGCCGCACCGTCATCATCATCGCCCACCGCCTGTCTGCGATCCGCCAGTGCGACCGCATCGTCGCGCTCGAGAAGGGTCGCCTGGTCGAACAGGGCTCGCACGACGAACTGCTCAGCCACGGCGGCCGCTACGCCGACCTCTACCGACGCCAGATGGGCGTCCTGTACGGAATCGCCTCATGACCGCGCTCACCCATCATCTGTCGCTCGTCCGTCGCGCCTGGATCGAGGATCGCGCCACCCGCCGCGACCGTCGCATCCCGCTGGAGACCGCGTTCCTGCCCGCCGCGCTCGAGGTGATCGAGCGCCCGGTGTCGCCGACCGCGCGGATCACCGCGTGGCTGCTGCTCGGCGGGATGGCGGCGAGTGGGCTGTGGCTGACGCTCGGCCATGTCGATATCGTCGCGACCGCGGAGGGGCGGACGATCCCCGCCGACAGCGTCAAGCTGGTCCAGTCGGTCAGCGGCGGTCTGGTCCGTCGGATCTGGGTGCATGACGGCGACGTCGTCAAGCGCGGCCAGCCGCTGGTCGATCTCGATCCGACCCTGTCATCGGCCGACGAAGCGCAGGCCCGCCAGGCGCTGCTCACCGCCGAGATCGACGTCGCGCGCAACGCCGCGATCGTCGACGGGCTGAGCGGCGGCCGCGGCGTGTTCACGGCGCCGCCCGGCACCCCCGCCGACGTGCTCGACACGCAACGTCGGCTGGTCGCCGCCCAACTCGGCAGCGCGCGCGCGGCCGATGCCGGGCTCGCCGCCGCACGTCGCTCCGCGCTTGCCGATGCGGCGGGGGCGGGCGACCAGATGCGCGCGCTCGACGCCAACCGGCCGCTGATGGAACGCCAGGTGAAGGCGATCGAGACGCTGGCCGCGCGCGGCTATGCCAGTGGCCTGCGCGTGCTCGACATGCAGCGCCAGCGGCACAGCGAGATGGGCAGCCGCGACGTCGCCGCGCAACAGCGCACGCGCGGTCTGTCGGAGGCGCAGCGGTTCGGCGAGGAGTTGAACCATTCGCGCGAACAGGCGCGCCAGACCGCGCTCGGCGATCTCGCCAAGGCGCAGTCGGATGCGATGCAGCGCCGCCAGGATCTCGCCAAGGCGAGCCAGCAGAGCCGGATGCAGCGGCTGGTCGCGCCGGTCGACGGCACCGTCCAGCAACTGGCGATCCACACCGTCGGCGGCGTGGTCGAGCCGGTCCGCGCGTTGATGGTGGTGGTGCCCGACGGCAAGCTGACCGTCGAGGCCAAGCTGCTCAACCGCGACGCGGGCTTCGTCCACGCGGGGCAGCCGGTCGCGCTCAAGCTCGAGGCGTATCCGTTCACGCGGTTCGGCACCGTGCCGGGCCGGATCGTCTCGGTCAGCCGCGACGCGGTGCAGGATGAGAAGGGCCCGTCCTATTACATGGCGCGGATCGCGATGGACCGCAGGACGGTCACCGCAGACGGGCGTCAGATGATGCTGACCCCCGGCCTCGCGGTCACCGCCGACATCCGCACCGGCCGCCGCCGCCTGCTCGACTACATGCTCGACCCGGTATCGCGCGACGTTTCGGAGGCTGGACGCGAGCGCTAGGTAAGGTGGACGGCGTCGACGCAGCCGGCCGCCGATCACACGGTTACGTCGACGACACCGGCGGGAGGATCATGGCGGCGATGGGTATCGCGGTGGAACAGTGCCCGTAATCTGGCGCGCACGATGCGGTTCAGTGACTGTTCGACCATTTTGTAGAAGCCGATCGCAACGGCGATGCTCGCGGCATACGCGGCCACGGCAACGCCGATGCGCGCCGGTGTGCCGAGCCCCAAGCGGTTGCTTGCCATGATCGCCACCGCAATCACGAAGAAGTGCGTCAGGTAGAGCGAGTAGCTGGCGTCTCCGATCAAAAGAACCAGCCTGTTTTTGATGATGGCCCCGTTCAATTCCAGGGCGACCGCGCTGGCCACGATCAACGCCGCCGGTATGCCGTAGCGCAGAATCGTATCGCCCGCGGGTGCGATCAAACGTTCGTCGAAATGTGGGACGAAGCGCCCCGCAACGGCAAGCGCCACTAAGCCTAAAACCAGCGCTAGGCCGGCCAGTACGCGGTTGTGCCCGATCCGCGTCAGTGCGGGAATGCTCAAGGCGATCGCGATGCCCAGCACGAAGTCGAGCGTTATCGACCGTGTGAAAGCGTAAAGCACGATGCTCTCGTCGAACAGGTCGTCCATGGCGAAGCCCAAGGCCGCCAGCGCGCAGATGAAAACGGCTGTCGCGACATAGCGCCATGTCCGGAAAATCCGCATGCCCAGCGCCAAGGTGGCGTAGAAGAACATCTCGTAATTGAGCGTCCAGCCGAGATAATATAGCGGGTAAATGCGATCCGCGGATTTCAGATGCGGAATGAAGAGAAGCGAATAGAGCAGTGAGTCCGCATCAGGCCGCGAGCTTTTCATGATCGCAGGGGCGAATGCCGCGAGCAGAAAAACGAAGATTGTAACGATGTAATAGATTGGCGCTAACCGTCCCCATCTGTTTGCGAGAAACTCCAAAGGTCCGATAGCGCGCGATTGCGTGCTTACGACCATGATGAAGCCACTGATCACAAAGAATAAATCGACGCCCGCCAAGCCGCTGGGTAGATATTTTATAATGGCTAGATCGGGAAATAATTCCCGGACATGAGCCCATACCACGATAAGAGCAGCGATCGCTCTCAGCGCCTGAATATTGATATATGTAATGATGATAGAGCCCCCGCCCGCAATATGTCATTGCAGTACGCGGTGATTCACTCGCGAGTCCACGATATTATCGTGTCGGCATCTTCCGGATACTTACTCGTAGTCGACGATCAGGACGTGACTAATGCTTTCTCGTCCGAGCCGACAGGCTTGCGGACGCGGCGGCGCCATCCGCCGGTCTCGGTCATGAACGAATCGCTGAACGCGTAGCCCATCATCAGCGTGGCGAACGCCGGACCATAGCACTGCACCGTGATGGCGTAGACGTTCAGCATCATCAGCATCAGCAGCTTGGTGCGGTCGACCGTCCGGTAGCACGAGACGAATACGCCGGCGACGATGATCAGGAACGGTATGCCCAGCATCAGATACGTCGTCATGTAGAAGTTATCGACCGGCACGTTGTAGTTGGCCATTTCCGAGAACTTCATCGGATAGGCGAAGCAGCCAAGGCCGCAGCCGATCAGAAGACCGGCAGGAAATATCTGCTGGAGATAGGTGAAGGGCAGCTGCCAGCTATTGTCGATCCGGTCCTGCAGACTCATCAACTTGGACGACACGTTCTGCAGGTCCGCACCCGCCAGGGCGAAGACGAGCACGAACGGCACCAGCACGGTCAGGAACGAGAACTTGGCGATCAGTCGATCGACGTCGAGCCGGTTCTTTGCCGGGATCAGGATGTCGACCACGACGAGGTGGAGCGTGAACATTATGAGCGTGAGCAGGGCGGTGCGGTTGGTCGAGATCTGGATCGCCCACAGCATCAGCGGAAGAATCAGAAGATTCATCCACTTGGGCACATAGCGATAGACCATCATGTACGGGAACAGCACCATGAACGCGGCCATCGTACTGTCGCCGGCGAACCCGCCGTAGCGCACCTTGCCGTCGATCCACCACACGCGCGAGATGTTGCGCAGCCCGTTGAAGCTATCGATATCCGCGCCGACCCACGGATAGTCGATATGCGGTGCGAAGATCAGGCCGATGATCGACACTGCCGACATGATCGCGAGGCAGACCCTGACCGCGGGCAGTCGCACGACGCTGCGCCCGCAACAGATGAACCCGACGAAGATCGGCATGAAGGACTTCACCGACGAGGCGAACATCGACGGCGTCCACGACATGAAGATGATCGACACGGCCGCCGCCGAAATCGTGCTCAACGTCGCGACGATGGCGAAGGCTGAGCGATTCTGGATCGCATAATGCCAGACGAAATAGACGAACGCGACCATCGCCAGCAGATCGGGCACGAACCATAACGGGGACAGGTGCGCCAGTTGCAGGAGGTACCGCAACATGCCCGTCAGCGCGTCGCGGACGGCGAACATGCAAAGCACCGCGGCGGCGCATTTGAACGCCAGATCCTTCTTGTCGATCGTGCTTGCGGCGTCGTCCCTCGTTTCGGGGCTATACCATATACTTGCCATCAGCGAGATTCCGGTTCTTCAGTAACGACGATGCCGGCGCGGCCGGGCGCGGGTTGGCCGTCTCCCATACCAGTGCTGCCGAAGCGGCTCCAGCGTCGGTTGAAAAAGGCGAGCATCGGCTTTTCCAGCAAGCGGTGCACGATCACCGCGCCGATCAAGGCCCCGATGATCGCGATCGGCAGGAGCAGGACGGGCGCGCGCTCGAACAGGCCGAGCTTCTGCGTGATCGCCTCGGCCACCTTGATCGCGATCGGATGCGACAGGTACAGCGCGTAGGACGCATCGCCGCCCGCGATCAGCAACCGCGTCAGGCCGGACGGCGCGACATGCTGCCCGCCGACCGGCTCGAGTCCGAGCACCGCGGCGGCCATGATCAGCGTCGCGGGAATGCCGCCGGTGACGATCCGGCCGATCGTGTCGTACGCGCCGGTCTGATACCCGATCACCGCGAGCACCAGCGCAAGCGGCAGCATCGCGAACGCGACCGGCCGGGGGATGCGGACGCCCTTCAGGAACAGGTGCGCGAGCGCGATCCCGGCCAGGAACTCGCCGGTCAGCGGATAGCCCCAGAAATGCAGCATCCGCCAGTCCAGCGGTGCGGCATGCGCGACCGCCATCAGCCCCAGGATCGCTGCGACGATAATCGCGAGGCCCGCGGTACGCCGAAATGGCAGTGCGACCGCGAACACGACGTAGAACATCATCTCGTAATTCAGCGTCCAGCCAAGCGTGAACACCGGAAAGCAATAGTCGCCGCAGACCGGGCCGGGCAGGAAAAGATAGGAGAACAGGATGTTCGTGATGCCGGGGCGCGGCGCGCCGGTCGCGATCAGCACGACCAGCGCGAGCGTCGTGAACACCCAATAGAGCGGCGCGATCCGGATCAGCCGGCGGCGCAGGAAATCGGCGGCGGCGCCCGGATTCCCGAACCGGTCGTGCATCATGTAATACATCACGAAGCCCGAGATGACGAAGAACACGTCGACGCCGAGTCCCCAGTCGAACGGGATGAAGCCCCAGGTCCCCGCGCGCGCGCCGATATGTTCGACCAGTGCATGTTGGCTATGCCCGCACAGCACCAGGAATGCGGCGAGGAACCGCAGGATCTGAAGGCTGTCTATCCGGCCGAGACGCATCGAAAACCCTTTGGTTGGGCAGGAAGACCCCGGTCCGAAAACCGCGCCCTGGGACATACTCACTGCGGAATACCCGGATTGACGTCAATTGTCGAAAAATGCGTTGCAGTGCAGCACGGCCCGAAATGAGGCAGAGGGCCTGTAATGCGCTGCCTGCGATACGCCGACCGTATTTGACGACGTAGCGACCGAACGGCGCTGTTCGCACGACCACCGCGGGTGGACGTATGGGCCCGAAATCGCCTAGTGGCGTGCTGTAGTGCAGTATGACCCGGCAGTCGGCCGGCAATCGGAACTGCGCGGATGCCCTAGCGGAGATGCCGCCTTCATCATGTCTGTCTTACTGACACGATTGATCCGCGGCGGCGCGCCGAACATGGCCCTGCGCGGCTCGACGCTCTTTTTGCGCTTTGCCCTGTCGTTCTACATCGTCAGCCAGTTGGGACTCGCGTCGGCGGGTGTCTACGGCCTGGCGATCGGCGCGATCGGCATCGTTCCCGCGACGGTCGGCTGGGGCCTGAACTATTTCGTGTCGCGCGAAGTCGTCGGGCATACCCCCGCGACCGCCGCGCCGCTGATCCGCGACCGCCTGATCATCACCTTCGCCTCGCTGCTGGCGGGGACGCTGATCGCGGTGCCCGTGCTGATCTGGCAGACCGGCGAGATCACGCAGACGCAGATCCTGATCCTGATCCTGCTGTGGCTCGAGACGGTCGCGCTCGACATCTACATGCCGATGATCGGGCTCGAACTGGCACTGTTCGCCAATGTGCTCGTGTTCGTCCGCTCGGCGCTTTGGATTCCGATCGTCGTGGCGATCGGGTTCGCGGTCCCTGCGCTGAAGACGCTCGACATGATCTTCATCGGCTGGATCCTCAGCCACGTGCTCGCGATCGCCATGCTGTTCGTCTATCTCAGGCGGTGGCCGATGAAGGCGGGTCTGCGCCAAGAGAAGAAGCTGCGGGTCCTGGTCACACGCGCGCGCCGCGCCTGGTATATCTATTTCAGCGATCTCGGCATCGTCGGCCTGGGCTATGCCGATCGCTTCATCTTGAACGCGCTGCTCGGGCTGGTCGCGACGGGCATCTACAGTTTCTATTTCTCGATCACCAACGCATTGCAGACGCTGATCTCGACCGCCGTGGTCCAGCTTGCGCTGCCGCGGATGGTGCGGGCGTTCCGCGGCGGCGATCCGGTCGAGTGGCAGGCCGAACTGCGCCGCCAGATGATCAAGACGCTGACCTTCGCCGCGGTGTTTAGCGTCGGCATCTTCCTGGCGACCGAGGTCATCTTCTACTTCGCGCCGCCGGGCCGCTTCCCGGTGTTCCGCGTGCTGCTCGCGATCATGCTGCTCGCGGCGACGATCCGTTCGGGGTCGGACCTGCTCAACGTGTCGATCACCAGCATGGGCCGCGACCGGATGTACGCGGTCAACAACGTCGCCGGCGTGATCGTGGCGATCGCGTTCGGCACCGGGTTCATGTATTTCTTCGGGCTGATCGGTGCGGGGCTGTCCGCCGCGGCGACCGCCAGCACGCTGTTCATCGTTCGTTTGGTGTACCTGCGCCATGTCCTGCGCAACATGAAGCAGCCCGATCCGTCACTCGACTCGCGAATCGAGTCGAGCGACGATCCGGCAACGGGGATGCCGCAGCGATGACCGATACTCTTGCGACGTCGGCGTGGCGCACGTGCGTCGACCATATCCAGGGCGACCTGGTCCGCGTCGCCAAGGTCGGCGGTCAGCGGCCGGGCAGCGCGTTCTTCGTCTATGCGTGGCTGTTCCTCCCGGGCTTCCGCTTTATCCTGCAGCACCGGATCCAGCGCCTGCTCGCGTCGCTCCCGGTGATCGGGCGTGTCGTCGCGCGGCTCTATTGGGCGCGGACCTGTCGGCGGTCCGGGTCCGAGATCGCGGCGATCGCGAACGTCGGTCCCGGCTGCTACATGCCGCACCCCTATGCGATCGTGCTCGGCGACTGCACGGTCGGGCGCAACGTCGTGATCCTGCAATGCGTCACGATCGGCAAGCGCGGCGACGATGCGCCGCGCGGACCGATCATCGGCGAAGATGTCGAGATCGGCGCCGGCGCGACCATCCTCGGACCGATCACGATCGGCCGCGGCGCCAAGATCGGCGCCAATTCGGTCGTCTTGAAGGACGTGCCGGCGGGTGCGGTCGCCGCAGGATCGCCGGCACGGGTTCTCGGCGGTCCGAAATGAGCGGGGCTGCGGCGTCAGAACGCCCGGCGCTGCGCGTCTTCTACATCGGTGCGGGCGATCCCGTCGCCCCGCGATCGGGGATGGACGTTGTCGCGCGCGCGCATATCGGCGAACTGGCGGCGTCGCCTGACGTCGTGCTGAGCGGTGCGTTCACGACGCTGCCGACCGAGACTGCGGCGCCCGCGTTCGGCGGCGTCGCCGGTTATCGTGCGGATACCAAGACGCCGTCCAAGGCGCGCAAGCTGGTGCATCTGCTGTCGGGCAAGCTGCTCATGAGCATCGGTTTCGTCTCGACGCCGGCACGGCAAGCGATCCGCGCGGGATTGGCGGCGCGGCCCGACCTGATCGTCGTCGACCATATCCAGGCGCTGGCGAACGTGTCGATGTGGCGCCTCGTGCTGGGGCGCACGCCGTTCGTCTTTATCGCGCACAACGTCACCCCGGATACGCTGATCGACGGCGCGCGGCTGCGCAAATCGCGGGCATCCGCGGCGTTCCTGCGCGTCGAGGCGGTCCAGGCCTGGCTGATCGAGGCGCTGCTGGTGCGGCGTGCCGCGCGAACCGTGTTCATCTCCGACAGCGACGCGCGTCACTATCGCGGGTTGACGGGCGCGCGTGGGGTCGCACTATGTCCGGTGATCGACCGCGCAGAGCATGCGCCGGGCGCCCCGGCGGCGGCGCAGGACGTGGAGCGCGACAGCCGGCGCGTCCTGTTCATCGGCAGTCCCGGCTTTCCCCCCAATCGCGCGGCGATCGACTGGATCACGCACTCGCTCGCGCCGGCGCTGCTAGCGCTCGACGCCCCCGCGATCGTGACGTTTATCGGCAAGGGCACGCGCGAGCATATCGGCACGCCTGCCGCGAACGTCGAAACGCTGGGCTTCGTCGCCGACGACGAGATGGAGCGGCTGCTCGGCACTTGCCTGTGCATGCTCAGCCCGGTCGTCCACGGCAGCGGATTGAAGATCAAGATGCTCGAGGCGTTCGCCGCGGGAGCACCCGTGATGGCGACGCCACTGTCGCTGCAAGGCTTCGAGTTCATGGGGGTGCCGCCGCTGCTCGACCTCGACCAGCCCGAGGCCGCTGCCCGGCATATCCAGACATTGACGCAGGACCCCGCGGCGGTCGAGGCAGCGCGGACGCACGTACGCGACCGCTGGGCCGAGCACAGTCGGCGGCGCGACGGCGCACTGGTCGACACGCTGGTCGAGGCGCGCGCAGGACAGGCCCGGTAATGGGCCCGATGACGAACAAGGAGCGGGCATCGTGAGCGAGACGCAGACGCGCACAGGATCGACCGGTGCCAATCCCACGAAGGTCCGGGTGCTCGATCCGAACCTGTCGATCTATCTCGATTTGCTCCGGCTGGTCGCGGCGTTCGAGGTGGTACTGGGCCATGCCCGGCATTTCGTCATGCCGCGCCTGCCCGGATTCATCTCGGGCCATACCGGCGAGGCGGTCGCGGTGTTCTTCGTGCTGTCGGGGTTCGTGATCGCCTTCGTCGCCGAGGAGAAGGAACACAGCCTGCGCGCCTATGCGACGGCGCGCCTGTCGCGGCTGTATTCGGTATGCCTGATCGCGCTGGCGGCCGGGTTCGTCTGCGACATGATCACCCGGCGATACGGTGTCGTACCGCTCACCGATCACCCCTTCTACGACCCCGCATACCTGACCAACCTGCCGTTCGCGCTGACCTTCACCAACGAACTCTGGTTCAGCCACCGCGTGTTCGGCAGTAACGAGCCCTATTGGTCGCTCGGGTTCGAGGCGGCCTATTACGTCATCTTCGCGGCATTCTTCTATCTCGGCCGGGTCCGCGGCGCGGTGATCGGCCTCATGCTGATGGTCGCCTTCGGGCCGAAAGTGGTCGCGTACATGCCGATCTGGGTCTTCGGCCTGCTCGCCTATCGCTATATTCGCGCCGGCCGCGTGACCATCACGAAACGCCTCGCGCTCGCGGCGTTCGTCGCGACGATCCTTGCCTATTTCGTCGTGAAGCGGATGTTGGAGCATTGGGCCTGGCCGATGTACGACGAAGCCGATCTGGCACAGCTGGTGAAGAGTTTCGTCTATTTCGCGCTCGTTGGCGGGCTGGTCACCGTCAACATCGTCGCGTTCCGTCGTGCGACCGAGGGGCGGACGATCTTTCCCGCCCAACTCGCAAGCGCGATCCGCTGGTTGGCCGGGGCGAGCTTCACGCTCTATCTGGTGCACCAGCCGTTCTTCGTGATGGTCGCATCGGTATTTCCAAAGTTGCGCGCGAGCCCGTTCGGTGGCCCAGCGGCAATCGTCGCGGCGGTCATCCTTGCTCTGCTGATCGCCGAAGTCTCGGAGCGTCGCAAGCGCGTGTTCCAACGCGCCTTCGGCAGGCTTCTCGGCACGACATCGCCACGCCCAGCCACCGGCGCCCGCTAGTAAAACAAATATTAGTTAAGATGCAGGCAACTATAAAATAACAGCAATTTTTCAATGCATGCCGCCTAGATGGGTCGAAGGGTTTAGGGTTTCGCCCGCACTAGGGAACACATGGTGGCAACGGCACATAACGCAGCATTTTTGGTCGATTCGGCCGAGCGTCGCTCCGACTCGCGCGTGGCGTTGGCACGGACCGGTACGCTGCGTTTGCACGACGAGGCGATGTCCCGTCAGGTGCGGATTGCCGATCTGAACCGCGACGGGTGCCGGATCCAGTCGGCGGTTCCGCTGCTGCTCAATCAGCAGGTCGCGATCGGCATCCCGGGCGTGGGCGTGCGCGATGCGCAGATCACCTGGGCCGGCGATCGCGACTATGGTTGCAAGTTCGATCGGCCATTGCCACCGGGCAGCGTCACCGCGGCGATGACGGACAACGTCATCGGTCTGGGTACCGTGACCGGCGCGATCCGTGCACCGGCCACGTTCAAATGGCAGTTTCGCGGCCGCCTGCTTCTGCTCGGCGTGCTGAGCCTGGCAGGATGGACCGCGATCACCCTGGTGGTCGAGCACCTGCTGGTCTGACCCTGCTGGTCTGACGTTCCGGGCGCTGACCGACACCGTCGGCCAGCGCCATTTAGGCGACTACATCATGCGGTAGCGTATGCCCGCACCGTCTCCCGACAGCGACACCACGACCGGGCGCGACCCAACGGGGATCGTCGTGTCGCGCTGACCGTCCGGCGTACAGATCTGGCGATACGGCGTCGGTGCTCCGTCGAGTTGCAGCTCCGCCTTCTGCGCAGCATGATCGGTCCAGGCGATCAGCGTACGCGACCGGCCGTCGCTCATCCGTACTACGGTCAGGCCGGGCTGGGGGCGATCGATCCGCCAGCTCTTGGCGCGACCGATCAGGCGGCTGACATCGCGCATCATGCACGCGGCGGGCTTCGGTTTGTAATCGTACGTGAACAGCCCGAAATTGTCCTCGATGTCGTTCGGCTTCCGCCCCTGGTCCTTCAACTGATAGACCCACACGCCGCGCATCCAGGGTGTGGCTGCCGACCACAGCAGAAACTGCGCGATGTTGTTGCCCGAATCGTTGCGCGCGATATCGCACGATCCGCCTTGCGTCGTCGGCCAGCCGATCTCGGTGACATAGATTGGCATCGCCCGACCGCCGCGTGTCCGCATCGCGCCGTTCAGCGCCTGCATCCTGGTGATCGCTTCGGCGGCGGTACGGTTTTCGGGGCGTTCGCAGTGGTTGTAGTAATGCACCGACAGGCCGTCGGCGCCCCTCATCCCGCCGCCGCCGGCCACCGAACGCACCCACTGCCAGCCAGCATCCGTACCGGCCGCACCGGACAGGATCGTGGCGTTCGGCTGGGTTGCACGAATGGCGGCAGTCGCCCGCGCGGCAAGCCGGGCATAGGCATCTCCGCCCCGCGGGTCACCGGGGGCGGCAGGGCCGATCAGCTTGCCCATCGCCGGCGCGGCATTCAGGTTCCACTCGTTCCAGATCTCGTAGATCGGGCGCCGCGCCGCGGTCTGGCGTGCGGCATCGTCGGCAAAAGCGGCAAAGGCTGCGCGGCCGGTGTCGGTGACCGGCACGCCGTCGCCGCCGATCGCGGGATTGGGATGGTCGAGGATGAACAGCGGGCGCGCCCGCGTCGCGGCGAGGAACGCGGCCTGACGAGGGAGCATGGTGCCCGGTGCGTTCATGCCCGCACTCTTGAAGCCGGCCCAGGTCAGATCGTCGCGAAACGACGATGCGCCGACCGTGTTCATCGCCTGTGCGGTACGGGCGGGATCATAGCCATATTCGCCGCCGATGCCGAAGTGGACGCCGACGCCGATTATCAGTGGCACCGCGCGCGGGGTCAGCGGTCCATCGGGTAGCGGCCGTAACGGGCCGGACGAAGACGCCATCGGCGCCATCGAAGCCAGCGCGACCGCGCCGCCGACGAGGCCGGTCAGCGCAAGCCCGGCACGCGCCATGATCTTCCAGGCGGCAACAGGTGATTTCGGGGATCGGATAGATGGCATTTGCGTCTCCTCAACCCCCGGAATCGCGCCTTACCGCTGTCGCGGTGCGGGCTCAATAGGCGTTGCTGTGCACGAGCACGGTCATCGTCCGGAACAGGATCTTCACGTCGCGCATAAGGCTCCAGTCATGGAGATATTCGAGATCGGCCTGAAGCCGGTTCTTGAGATCGACGTCGCGGTGAGTCGCGCCGCGGAACCCGCGAACCTGGGCGAGGCCGGTGATTCCCGGCTTCAGCGCGTGACGATGCCAATATTCGCGGTCGACCTCCCAGAACAGCTGGTTCCCGGCGAGCGAGCCGAGCGCGTGCGGCCGCGGTCCGACCAGGCTCATGTCGCCGAGCAGGACGTTCAGGAACTGCGGGATCTCGTCGAGGCTGGTCTTGCGGATGAACGCACCGACGCGGGTGATTCGCTTGTCGTCGCGCTGCGTCGAGGTCGTACCCGTCGCATCCAGCGTCTCGACCCGCATCGATCGGAACTTCAGGATGTTGAAGATGCGGTTGCCGCGACCGATTCGCTCCTGCCGGAACAGGACGGGGCCGGGCGAATCGAGCTTCACCGCGATCGCGATCAGCACGAGGGCGGGCGAGATCGCGATCAGCACGATCAGCGTCACGATGATATCGAGCGCGCGCTTCTTGGCCATGTCGGTGTAGCTGAGCGGCCCGCGCGCGACGAGCAGGGTCTGGCGGCCCTTGAACTTCTGCAGGCCCAGCACGCCGAGCTTGCCGAACCCGGCCGACAGGATCTCGCCGTCCACGTTGGCGCCGCGCAACAGCAGCGACCAGTCGAGCTGGCGATCGACCGGGCAATGCACGACGACGCGTTCGTACTTGCTGACCATCTGGCCGAACCGGTTGAGCATATGGGGATTGCCCATGTCCGGCTCGATGCCGGCCTCGGCGGCGAAGATCGTGTCGCAAACCTGCCGCTCGGTCCATTTCGCCCGCGGCACGTCGTCGACGATCAGCAGTTCGGCGACCAGCTTCGGTGCGACCGTGCGCCGGACGATGACGACGACGATCATGCGGAACGTCGCCATCAGGATCGTCGTACCGCCAAAGCCGATCGCGAACGCGACTCGCGAGATCTCGTTGCCGGCCTGGACGAAGAAGATCAGCGTCAGCAGCGCGAACCCGGTGATCGCCAGCGGTACGATCGCCCGCGCCATCGATTCGGTACCGCTGGTAATGGCCGGCCGCGAGTAGGCCTTATTGTTGAAGGCGATCAGCAGGTAGATCGGCAGGACCGGATAGGCGAGATCGATGCCGCTGAGCGACAGCCAATTGTCGCCCCGGACGATGCTGCCGATCGCGAATCCGATCGAGATCGCCAGCAGATCGGTTGCGATCAACAGGCAGTAAAGCCGGAGGCGCAGGTTCCGTCTGTGGAGGGCGCCGGCCAACGAAACTTCGCCGAGATGCTCCATGGCTACTTCCATCGCGTGACTAAATCCCTAGAAAATCGGCCCCAGGTCAACCGACCGGTTTTCGCTGCGATGCAACAGTGATAGCGGTTGGACCATCGTGGAGCAATCACGTCATTATAGCCGTCAAAGTATGATCTAAGCTGAACAGCGCGTCCGAATCAGTCTAGACGACCACCCATGACGGCGCCTTGCACGCCTGCAACATTATGGCGTCGCACCGTGCTTATCGACGGGTAGAATTGGGAAATATAGACAATGATCGCAGTTAATGGTCGTTTTCTGGGCCGCACCGTGACGGGTGTCGAACGGTTCGCGCGCATGCTGCTCGGTGAGGTACATACGCGCATTGCGGCGGGTGCCGAGCCGCCTCGATGGGAGCTGTTGCTGCCCCCCGGCGTTGCTGCACCGCCAGAATGGCCGCTGTTTTCGGCCCGTACCGTCGGCCGCGGCGGCGGTCATGCCTGGGAGCAATTCCAGCTGCCTAGGGCGGCGCGCGGATCGACGCTGCTCAACCTGTGCAACTCGGGGCCGATCGCGCCGCGACGCTCGCTGACCGTGATCCACGACGCGCTGGTCTACGACCTGCCGGAGAATTTTTCGCGGCCGTATCGCACGATGCACCAGACGCTCGGCCATCTGATCGCGCGTCGATCGCATCTCGCGACGGTCTCGGGTTTTTCGCGCGATCGGCTTGCCGCGGTGCTGAAGATCGATCCCGCCAGGATCCCGGTGATCCCGAACGCCGCGAATCATGTCGACGCGATCGTCCCCGATACCGATATCGTCGACCAGCTGCACCTGACGCCGGGACGATTCCTGCTGTTCGTCGGATCGTTCGCGCCGAACAAGAACCTGCCGCGCGCGCTCGAGGCGTTCGCGCGTGTCGCCCGGCCGGACGACCGGCTCGTGCTGGTCGGTGCTGCGGTCAAGTCGTTCGCCCAGAACGGCATGGAGGAGGTGCCGCCGGGCGTGATCCTGCCGGGCCGGATCAGCGACGCCGCCTTGATGGGGCTGTACCGCGCCGCCCGCGCCCTCGTGTTTCCCAGCCTTTACGAGGGCTTCGGCATTCCGCCGCTCGAGATGATGCGGTTCGGCCGTCCCGTCCTCGCGGGCGATATCCCCCCGGTGCGCGAGGTCTGCGGCGATGCGGCGCTATACGTCGATCCGATGTCCGTCGACGCGATCGCCGCGGGCATGGAACGCATGCTACGCGACGATGCGCTGGTCGAAACGCTGGCCGAGCGCACCGCTGTCCGCGCCAACGCCTACACCTGGGCCGCCAGTACCGACGATCTGATCGCGGCGCTTGCGGCGATCTGACGAAGCGGAACGCTTCCGCGTCCCGGTGGGGGCGGGCAGGACGTCCCGGATCAGGTCGTCTGGTCGGTGTCCCCGCTATATAGCGCGATATAACGGCCTGCGACGGCGGCTTCGGAGAATTGCTCGAGCAAGGCCGGGTCTGCGGTGCGACGCGCCCGCCACGTGGCGGGGTCGGCGAGCGCGCGGCGCACCTGCGCGGCGAGCGCGTCGGGATCGTCCTTCGCGTACATCGCGGCGAGCGGTGCCATATGTCCGATTTCCGGCGTGCCACCGGCGTCCGAATACAGCGTGGGCGTCCCTCGGGCGAGGCTCTCGATCATCGTCCGCGGCAAGGGTTCGGGCCAGGTCGAGCCGATGATCAGGACGTCGATGCTGTCGTAGAACGCATCGGCCTTCACGAAGCCCATCCAGTCGATCCGCGGATCGGGATAGCGCGCCTTCAGTCCCTCGATATAGTCGGTCTGGCCGCCGCCGGCGATGCGCAGCCGCCAGTCGCCCTCGACGCTGCTGATCGCGTTGAGCACCACTTCGATACCCTTTTCGGGTTCGACCCGGCCGATCACGCCGAACACGACGCCGGGGGTATCCTCGCGGCCCGGCCGTTCGGCGCTGGACACGACCGACGTCACATCGGCGATGTTGAAGATCACCCGGCTCGGCGTATCCCGGAAGAAGCCGTGACGTTCGTGCGTATCGATCACGTAGCGGCTGTTGGACGCGACCGCATCGACGAGCGGCGTGTTGCGTTTCTTGCGGTCGGTCAGCAGGCGGCAATCGGCGCAGCGCTCGACGCAATCCTTGCGGTCGCGGTACAGGGCGGCGCGCGCGCACATCAGGCTGTAGTCGCGCAGCGTGTGGACGATCCGGATGTTGTTCGCGCGCGCCCAGTGCCAGATCTCCGTGGAAAACCCCTGCAGATTGTTGGTGTGCAGCACATCGGGCTTGATCCGCTTGGCCAGCGCGATCAGGTCGCGAGTCGCGCGACGATTGTTCCGGTCGCGTAGATGCCACACCAGTCGCGCAGGTTTGGACGGGCGGTGATCTGGGCGGAACGGCCAGTAGATGTTGCGCAACGGCAGGCGGTGCACGGTCACGGGCCCGTCGCGTTCCTCAAGGATCGTATCGCCCTCGTGCAGCGACGCGACATGGACCTCGTGACCCCGCGCGCCTACCGCCTGGCCGAGCAGGGCGACCGAACGCTCGGCGCCACCGACCAGGGAGGGGGGATACAACGTGTTCACGATCAGAATGCGCATGCTACCCTTCGGGCGACCCTTCGGATCGTCTTCGGCGGATTTGCCGCGGTGCGAACATCGCGGCGCAATCGCGCTCTGTAATTTCCGGCTGCCTGATCCCAGGCTCGGCCCGGCCATTCCGGTCGATCAACACCGAGGTGCCGATCATGGGTCCAGTCAAGACATCGGGCCACCGAACGTTCATCTCGCAGGTGCGATATCGCGTCCTTACCGGTTCCCGCAACAGCGAAGTTGCCGGGAATGCACGGGATATCGAGTCGGCCAATACCGTATTTTTATAAAAAATGATACAAGATCATCGAGATGGCTTTCCGCGACGTCACAAATGCCGCATTGCACAATAAATTTTCATGACGCCAAACGGCCCCAGTCAGCAGAGGTATCGTCCGTCCATGACCAGCCTAAGCACAGCCAGCGGCAGGGGTTTCATTGCCACGGTTCGCTGCGATCTGGACCTGTTCGCGCATCACGAATCGACCACCGTGACGATGGGCTTTGCGGTGCGCATGATCCTGTTGACGCAAGGGTTCCAGTTCGTGCTCGCGCGCCGCATCCAGGACGCGCTTGCGCGTATCCCGATCGTCGGCAGGCCGTTGCGGCGGATCTGGTGGTGGTGGACCTGCCGTTCGTTCGGCGCGGAGATCGCGATCGGCTGCACGGTTTCGCCGGGTCTTTATATTCCTCATCCGTACGGCATCGTCATTGGGGTCTGTACGCTCGGCGAAAACGTCGCGATTTTGCAGAACGTGACGATCGGCTCTAGACATTCTCACAGTCCGGGGCATGCCCGGATCGGTCGAGACGCCTATCTGTCGGCAGGATCTGCCATAATCGGCGCGATTTCAATTGGAGAGGGGGCCATGATCGGCGCCAATGCGGTAGTGTTACGCGACGTGCCCAACGGTGCGGTCGCCGTGGGCGTTCCGGCCCGGATCGTCGCCGCATCATGATGCGGCGCGCGACCCTGCCATGGGGATATCGAAAGCACACGCCATGCGCATCCTGAGCATTTCCGCCTTCTATCCGCCGTACGTGATCGGCGGCGCGGAGTTGTGCGCGCACAGCCTCACCTATTGGTTCGCGGCCAATGGCCACGAGGCGGCGGTGCTGACCGCGGCGCCGATGGTCGAGCATGAAAGCTGGGCGACGCCGCAGGACGGCTATACGCTGTACCGGGTCGGCACGCCGCACATCTATCCGGTGTTCAGGGCCAGTCAGGCACCCGGCTGGAAGAAGCCGATCTGGCATGCGCAGGATCATTACGATCCGCGCAACGAGGCGATGTTCGAGAAGGTCATCGAGGATTTCAAACCCGACTTCATCCATATCCACTGGATATCGGGGCTGGGCTATAACGGACTGAAGGTGATCGGTCGCCACGACATCCCGACCGCGATCACGCTGCACGACCTTGCTTACGCCTGCCTGCGGACGACGATGTTCCGCGGCAGCGACGAGTGCGTCGGCCAGTGCACTGGTTGCCGATTGAGTTCGAAGGTCAAGATGGGGTTCCTGAACGAAATCCCACGGCTGGGCTTCATCTCGCCGTCGCAGTCCAACCTCGATACGGTCTCGTCGTTGTTGCCGATCGCGGACTATCCGCGGTTTCACATCCTCAATCCCAACCGGTATCCGGTCCCGCGTAAGACCCATACGCCGTCGGACACAGTGCGGCTCGTGTTCGTCGGGCGGGTGGAGAAGACCAAGGGGATCAATTTCCTCCTCGAGTTGCTCGATCCGCTGGCTGCCCGGTATGATTTCCATCTGACCGTGCTCGGCAAGGGGCCGGAGTATCAGGCCTTGCGGGCCACGTATGGCAATCGCAAATGGCTGACGATGCAGGGCCATGTGCCACAGCAGAACGTCGCCGATCTGATGGCCGAGAGCGATCTGCTGATCGTGCCGTCGCTATGGGCCGAGAATTCGCCGGGCGTCGTGTTCCAGGCGCTGGTCAATGCCCTGCCCGTGATGGGCAGCGACAAGGGCGGGCTGCCCGAACTGATCGAGCCCGGAATCAACGGCATGCTGGTGCCGCCTGGCGACGCCGCAAAGTGGCGCGCGGCCATTATCGACGTCTTCGAGCATCCCGAGCAGTTGCTGGTCCTGCGCGAGTTGGCGGCCAAGCAGACCGAGCGATACGATTACGACGGACTGGCGAAACAGATGCTGGGCGCGTTCGAACAGATCGCCGCCGGCACCGGACAACGCTGACCGGCCGCAAGCCCGAAGATCCGGTGAACGCTCGCCGACGCGTTTATAGCAGGCGGGCGTTCACCCCGAGCCGGCTGACGGCGGGCACGTCGATCACCACCGGCATTTCGCCGATTGTTATGGTGCGGTTGGGGGCGCCGACAGCGGTGGGCTGGCACAGGGTGTGGGTCGTGTAGGCGGCGGTGCCGCCGACGGTTATTCGCCCCTGCCGGCCGGATACCGCGCTCCATGCGACGATCGCCAAGCCGCGTGAGGTCGTCACCCGAACGACCGTCAAGCCGTTGTCGACGCTCTGCACCGCCATCGCCTTGGCGTCCGCGATCACCGCGCTGGCATCGGCGAACGAGCATTGTCCCGCCTTGGCGGCGTAATTGGCGTCGTACAGCCCGAAATTATGCTGGATGTTGGCAGGATCCACGCCCGAATCCTTGGTTTCGTAATACCAGGATCCCGCCACCCAGGGCAGCGCGGCGGTGTGCAACAGGAACTGCGGTACGTTGGTCGCGAGCCGCGTTGCGGCCACCGAGCAGGTCGCGGTGCCCGACGGCCAGCCCCATTCGGTGACGTACAACGGCAGGTCGCGCCCGCCATTGGCGCCGGCGATCTTGTTGTGGAGCGTCGTCAGCCGACCCAGCGCCTCGGACGCCGTCCGATTCGCGGTGTTGGCGCAGTGATTGTAGATGTGCGCCGAGACGCCGTCCGCCTGCGCCGCCGCACCGCGTGCCAGCACGTCCAGCGTCCATTGCCAGTCCGGATCGTCGCCGGCCGCACCCACCAGCACCTTGGCGCCGGGCGCGACCTGCTTGATCGCGGTCGTCGCCCGCGCGGCCAACGGCGCATAGAAAACCGAGGCGCGGTAGTCCGACGCATCGCCCGGGCCGACGAGTACCGGCCTGTCGCGCACGGCATTGCGATTCCATTCGTTCCAGATCTCGTAGATCGCGTCGCGACCCGCCGTCGCGGCTACCGCGCGCTGGGCATAGGCCGCGAACGCGGTCTGGCCGGCCTCGGCAATCGGGGGCGAGGCGCCCGGAATGAAGTCGTTGCCGTTGTTGAGGATATAGAGCGGCCGCGCGGTGGTCTTGGCGAGGAAGGTCACGAGCGGCTGCGGCAGGTGCGCGCCGATGACGTCCCAGTCGGGCGCCAGCGCGTTCCAGAAGAGATCCTCGCGAAACGCACGGATGCCGGAGTCGGTAAAGCGCTGCACGACGCGGTCGGGATCGTAGCCTGCCGATGCCGCATAGGAGAAGTGCGTGGCCGACCCGATGATATAGGGCGATGCGCGAACCGCCAGGTCCGACGCGGCGAACACGACCGCGGTCGTTCCCGATTCGGTCGGGAGCGCGGAGGCGTCCCCCAAGGCCGTGGCCGGAGCAGGCGTCGGGGTGGGCGCAGGTGTCGGCGTTCCGGCAGGGACCGTCGTGACCGGTTGGGTCGATCCTGCGGTGCCGCCATCGCCGCCACCACAGGATGCGAGCAATACGCTGAGTAAAGCTGCGAAACGGCGAGCCATATCTGTCCCTCGATGATCGGCACCGTCTAATCGGCAAGATTTTACATGCGGTTAATAGCTGGGACATATTGGCGGACTTATGCGGCGATGCAGCGTGATTGGAGGTTGGTGCACATCGGTGCATTGGCCCGGAGCGTCTTGACGTCGAGGATACGAGAAGGCACGCAGGCTCTATGTTCGGTTGTTATCCCCCTCCGGTCCGTCGTTCCATGCTGCGTCGCAGCACGGAAAACGGGCGAGTCTTCAGTGTCATGGCCGGGGCCATGGGCGCCGCCGCGCTCGTGATTCCGCAAGCCGCCGCGGCACAGTCGGAGCGGCTCGGGGTGCCGTTATTACCGATTCCGCTCATCGACGGGACGACGACGATCAATCAGCCCGGGCTGAGCGTCACGCCGACGGGCGAGGTCGCCTATGACGACAATATCTTCCGTACCGACGACGATCGCACGGCGCCGGTCGACGATATCATCGTCACCCCTGCCGTGCGCGCCAGCTATCAGCGTCAGGTCGGGCATAACGACCTGCGCGTGGACGGCGATTTCGCCTATAGTTTCTATACCCGGAACACCGATCGCAGCCGCGCCCGCGCCAACGTGCAGGGGACCGGTACGATCCGGGTTGCCGGCATCTGCCAGATCCAGCCCGATCTGCGGTTCACCCGGCAGCAGGCCGATTACGGCGACATCAACGGCCCGGTCGACAATTTTCAGACGTTCTCGACCGTGGCGGTCAAGGCGAGTTGCCCGCGTGCGGTCGGCTTCTTCCCGCTGGTCGAGCTGTCGCGGCGGACGACGCGCAACGACACCCAGTTCGACTTCGCGGACCAGACGCTTGTCTCCGCGGCGGGCGGCATCGGCTATGCGCGTCCCAGTCTGGGGCAGGCGGCACTCTTCTATCGCTATTCGCGCGCGGATCGTCCGACGATCGGCGTCGTCAATCGCATCGACGAGGCCGGCGTGACGTTCAATCGCGCGGTGGTCAGCCGGGTCGAGCTGAACGTCGACCTGCATTACCTGCAGGCCCGCAGCAAGGGCGCCAATGTGCGGCCCTATCGCGGCGCCGGCTGGGACGTGGACCTCGTCTTCCGCCCGATTCCGCGCATCCTGTTCAAGGGCGAGGCCGGCAGGCGCATCGTCAACGATTCGCTGGTGCCGGCCGGTTTCACCGTCCAGTCCGACTATGCACTGAGCACCGAATGGCGGTTTGCCGAGCGGACGACGCTGCGTGGCGGTGCGGTTCTGGGACGGCGACAGTTTCGCGGCGATCCGCTTGTGATCGCGGCCCCTTTTTCCAGCGATCGGTTTTCCACCCTGACCGTGGGGCTGACCCGCGCGTTGGGCGAGCGACTGTATCTGACCCTGGATGGGCAGCGCACGTCGCGCCGCACCAATACCGGACTCAACAATTATGATGCCAACCGCGCCGCGGCCGGTGTATCGTACAGGTTCTGACAAAATGACGAGGCACATCATGACAGTTAGCTGGCACTTCGCACGCTTGGCTGGCGCTTTGGCGTTGTCGGCGGTTCCGCTCGCGCAGGCTGCCGTGGCGCAGGTTGCAAATGCGCCCGTCGATCAGGCAAGTTCCTACGTGCTCGGCCCCAACGACGAGATTTCGGTCACGGTGTTCGGGCAGGAGGCGATGTCGTCGAAAACGCGGATTCGCGCCGACGGCACGATCACCGCGCCCTTCCTCGGCGTGGTACAGGCAGCCGGCAAGACGACCGCGCAGCTGGGCACCGAATTGTCGCAGGCCTATGTCCGCGGCGGGTATCTGAGCAAGCCGTCGATCAACGTCGAGATCACCGCCTATAGCAGCAAGACCGCGACCGTGCTGGGCGCGGTGCCCAATTCGGGCCTGTATCCGATCGATCGCCCCTACACCGTCTCGGCGATGGTCGCGCGTGCGGGCGGACCGCGGATCGACGGCGCCAACACCGTGATCCTGACCCCGATCGGTGGCCAGCCCGTCCGCATCTCGCTCGCCGATCTGGCAGGGGGCGCGTCGCGCATGGTCCAGCCGGGCGATACGCTGTTCGTCCCGACCGCCGAGACGGTCTATGTCTACGGCGAAGTCAACAAGGGCGGCGCGTTCCCCGTCCAGCCCGGCATGACCTTCCGCCAGGCGCTGGCACTGGCCGGCGGGCCGACGCTGGCCGGTTCGGTCAAGCGGATCGAAGTGCGCCGCGGCGGGCAGAAGATCGACAAGCCCGATCTCGACATGGTGGTCCAGCCCGAAGACGTGCTGGTCATCAAGGAAAAGTGGTTCTGATCGCCATGATCCCTTTCAAGTCCAGCCTGTTCACGTTGCTCACGCAACGAGGCCACCCGTGAGTTTGTTCTCACGCCTCCGCGACTGGTTGTCCGGTCTGCTCGACCCCGAGCCGCCGATGTCCAGCCTGCCCGATCTGCGCATAGCGGTCGGCATACCGGCCCAGGAAACCCCGGTGCCGGTGCTGTCGGGATCGGCGATCCAGCCGGTTCCGCAGCCAGGTCGGACCCAGGCCGTCAGCTCGCAGCGTACGCGCATCCATGCCGCGTTCGATGCCGGGATGCCGGTCGAGAATCGTGCCGGACTGGCAGGGCGCGCCCGCGAGCTCGACCGGCTGGTCGAGGCGGTACTCGAGCACGGCAAGCACGGCATCGTGTTCGGCGCGCGCGGATCGGGCAAGACGTCGCTGTCGCGCGTGTTCGGCGATATCGCGGACGAGGCCGGCGCGACGGTGCTGTACAACCTTGCCGGCGGCGACATCGATTTCTCCGAGCTGTGCCGGCCCTACCTGGTCGAGCTGATGTCGATCCCCGGCGAAGGCGTGCGGCGGACCGACATCCAGCCGCTGCTCACCGCGCCGTTCGACGCGCGGCAGATGGCGAGCATCCTGGTCGAGAAGGTCCGCCGGCCGACGATCTTCGTGCTCGACGAGTTCGACCGGATCGAAAATCCAGCGACCAAGACCGAGATGGCGACGCTGATGAAGCTGCTGTCCGACATGCGGTCGCCCGTGCGGATCGTCGCGGTCGGCATCGCCGCCAATCTCGAGGACCTGATCCAGGGGCATCCGTCGCTGCGCCGGCATATCGTGTCGGTGCCGATCGGCGGGATCGAGACCGAACAGCTCAAGGCTCTGCTGGTGCGCTGCTGCGACGCCGCGGGCCTGACGATCGACGACGATGCGGCCGCCAAGATCGCGCGGTCCGCGGTGGGCTCGCCCTATCATCTGCGGCTGTTCGGATCGAATTGCGCGATCGCCGCAAGCCGTGCGGGCAAGGAGCACATCGACGACGCGATGGTCCATGAGGGACTGGTCGACGCCTATGCCGAATGGAGCGCGCTGAGCCCGAGCGCGGCTGCGGTGGTCGCCGATGTCCAGCGGCTGCCGAAGCCGACGGCTATGGCAGCGGCGGTGATCTGTCTTGCTGCGGCGATGCGCACCCGCATCGAGCGCCCAGAGGTGGTCCAGGTGCTCAACGAAGACGGGCATGACGATGCGACCATCGCTGCGGCGTTTGCGGCATTGAGCCCGATCCTTCACGCCAGTGCCATCGAAGGCAGCTATTATTTCGACGATACGCTGGCGCCGCAATTCTATTTGCTTGTGTACAATCGCAGGATCGATCCGACCCGGGTCAAGACGCCCGGGTTCGACGATCTGCGAACGGTTCTGGAACGGGGAGTGCGTGATCTGTGATCAGTTTTGCTGACTTGATAAGCGCGATCCGCCATCGGATTCGCCTTGTCCTGCTGGTGGGCGGGGTGGTGTTTCTGGCCATCGCCGTGCTCGGCTTCACGCGTCCGCGCGCCTATACCGCGACGTCGTCGATCCTGGTCGACCTGACCGAACGCGATCCGGTCAGCGCCAACAGCGCCAACGGCTCCGACAACAGCTCGGTTCTCGAATCGGTGATCGGCACGCAGCAGGATATCCTGCGCAGCGACGCCGTGCTGAGCGACGTCGTCCAGCGCAGCCCGCAGTTCCAGAGCGAGACGCTGGGTGATACGCCGACCGAGCGCAACCAGAACGGGCTCACGCTGCTGCGCCGCGATCTCGCGATCAGCAGCGAGAAGGGCAGTAACGTCATTCGGCTCAGCCTGACCGCGAAGACGCCCGAGCAGGCGGCGAAGACGCTGAACCTGATCGTCGACACGTTCCTGACAAAGCAGGTGACGCTGCGCAGCGGCAACGCGCGCGGCAACGCCAAATGGTACGACGCGCGGACCCAGGACGTCCGCGACCGGTTGGAAGCTGCGCAGTCGCGACTGTCCGACTTCCAGCGCCAGCACGGCATCGTCGGCATGAACCGGATGGACGTCGAGGCGGACCGCGTCCGCAACCTGTCGACCGAACTGGTCGCAGCACAGGCCGCCGCGGCGGTCGCGCAGTCCAAGTCGGGCTCGACCGCACAGCCCGAGGTCGCCCAGTCGACGATCGTCCAGGATCTCCAGCGCGAAAGCAGCCTGCAGGCCGGCAAGGTCGCCGAACTGTCGAAGACGCTCGGGCCGAACCATCCCGACATGCTCGCGGCCAATGCGCAGCTGGCGGCGTTGCGGGGCCAGCTCGAGTCGGCGCGTAACGTCCAGGCGCAGGCGCTGACCGCGGCGAGTTCGGCCGCGGGGCGTCGCGAATCGAGCATTCGTTCCGACCTCGCCTCACAGCAGACGCGCATGCTCGCGCTGTCGGGCGTGCAGGATCAGTTGAACGTGCTGCAGCGCGACGTCGATGCCGCGCGGGCGACGTACGACACGGTGCGCCAGCGCTACAACGAGGCGACGCTGCAGTCCGAGGTGTCGCAGGCCAATGCGAGCCGGCTGGACCAGGCGGTGCCGCCGACCTTGCCGTCGAAGCCGAACCTGATCCTATGGTTCATCGCGGCGATCGTGATGGGTGCAGGCGCCGGGCTGGCTGCCGCGATCGGCCAGGAGTTGCTCGCGCCGCGACTGCGGACGCCGTCGGGCACCGCGAGTGCGCTCGATCTCGACGTGATCGCCGACATGACGGACATCGAAAGCGGGACGACGGGCTGGCGTGCCCCGCGCAAGGAGGCAATGACGTGAGGCTTCGTTCAACCACGGGTCCGGCATCGTTTCGCTCGGACGGCGACGATACCGCATCGGGCCACACCGTCGCCCCCGGCAGCGTCGATCCACTGGTCGTCGCCGCCTATTCGACGGATACGCCCTATGTGGTCGCGGCGCGGGCCATCCGCAGTTCGATCCTGCAATCCTACGGCGAGACCGATCGCCGGTCCCGCGCGTGTGCGCTGATCGGCGTGGATTGCGACGAGGCGCTGGCCGTACTCGCCGCCAATCTGGGCGTCGTGATGGCGCAGGCCGGAACGCAGACGCTGCTCGTCGATACGAACCGCGCGCATCCCCGCGTCGCGACCCTGTTCCAACTGGTCGATCATGCCGATCACCAGGTCACCGCGGTCCCCGGACTGATGGTGCAGGGGACCGGATCGGATGGCGGCGGCAGCGAGCCGATCGAGCGTCGGTCGTTGCTCGAACAGCATGATGCGGTGGCGATGTCCGCCGGCCAGATGATCGCCGTCGCAGCGATCCATTCGACCAACGGTGCGACCAGCATCGCCGACGCGATCACCGGTTTCGACGCGGCCGTCGTGGTCGTGCGCAAGCATCGGACCAAGCGCAGCGACGTGCGCGGGCTGATCGAGGTGCTCGACCAACACGGCATTCCGATCACCGGCACCGTCCTCGTCTGATCATATGACCTTGCCGACAGGGACGCAGGCGGAGGGCGGCGCCCCCCGCGTGTTGCATGTGTGCGACAGCATCATCGGCGGGACGGGCAGCTTTCTCGCCGAGCTGCTGACGCCGCAGGCGGAGCGCTATGGCCCCGCCGCGCTGACGCTGTTGATGCCGGAGCAGCACCGCGATCATATCGAACCGCGGCTGCGCGACAGCGGCATCCGGTTCGAATATTTCGACCGGCCCAACCGGCTGCGCGGCATGGCCAAGCTGTTCTTCGCGTATCGGCGGGTCCGTCGCGCGACCCGTCCGGATATCGTCCATGCGCATTCGTTCGGCGCAGGCGTGATCACGCGGATACTGCGTTTGGGTCGGCGGCCCCGCGTGCTGTTCTGCCCGCATGGCTGGGCGTTCAGCATGGACGTATCGGCGAACGTGCGGCGCTTCATCGTCGCGGTCGAGCGGTATCTGGCGCGGCAGGCGGACCGGATCATCCTGATCTCGCCGCACGAACGCGACGTCGCCCGCGAAGTCGGTTTGCCCGAGCGCAAGATGGTAACGATCAACAACGCGATCGCCGCGGCGCCGCCACCAGTCGCGCCGGCGCAGTGGGACGACGCCCGGATCAAGCTGTTGTTCGTCGGTCGGCTCGACCGGCAAAAGGGTCTCGACCTGCTGCTCGAGGCGATCGCCGATCTGGGCGACCGCTACACGTTGCGGGTGGTCGGCCAGGCGGTGCTGTCGACGAATACGGGCGCCCCGACACCCGATTTCGTCGACTATGTCGGATGGCGCGACCGCAACGGCGTGGTCGCCGAGATGATGGCGGCTGATGCGATCATCGTGCCGTCGCGCTGGGAAGGCTTCGGCCTGGTTGCGATCGAGGCGATGCGAGTCCGTCGCGCGGTCATCGCATCGAACGCCGGCGGGCTGAACGATATCCTCGAGGGCGGCCGTTACGGAGTGAGCTTCCCCGCGAACGATGCCGCTGCGCTGCGCCGGACGCTGGAAACGCTCGACCCCGCCACGCTGCCCGAATGGGGCGAGCGGGGCCATGCGCGCTTCATCGCCGAATATACCGCGGAGAAAATGGTCGATGCGGTCGACCGGGTGTACCGGTCCGCGCTCGACGATTGACGCGGTCGAGCACGCGTCTCGCTGCGGGGGTTACGACGCCTCCGCGATCAGCTTGGCGGCGGCGGGCGTGTTCCATTCATAGCCGCCGGTCATCCGCCAGACTTCCTTGCCCGCCGAATCGTAGAGGATCGTGGTCGGCAGGTTCGCCTGATAGGCGAGGCTGAGGCCGAGCTTTGGATCCAGATAAGGCTGCAACGTCGAGAATTTCTTGGCGGCGAAGAACGGCGTCACCTTCTCCGCGCCCTGCATGTCCTGGCTGACGGCGATGACCTGCACCTTGCCGGCCATCGACTTCGCCGCGGCGTCGAGCGTCGGCATTTCGGCGACGCACGGCGCACACCAGGTCGCCCACAGGTTGAGCAGCAACGGCTTGCCCTTGAACGACGCCAGCGTGACCGGCTTGCCGTCGGGGGCGGTGAAGGCGACGGTCGGGCCGGTCTCGCCCTTGTGACTGCGGTCGAGCTTTTCCGCGCTTGCCGTGGGGCCGGTCGCTTCGTCCGGAGCGGGGCCGGGCGCGACTTCGTCGGCGGACGCCGTGTTCGCCGCGACGACGTTTGCTTGCTCCGGCGCGGGCGATTTCCTATCGCAGCCGGCGACCAGCAGGCCCATCCCGACGAAACAGATGATTGGGCGCGAATTGAACACAGGACGCGAGAACATGGACGGTTCCAATTCGATGTGGGGCGGGCGGTTCGCCGAAGGGCCGGCAGCGGTCATGCGCGAGATAAACGCCTCCATTCCCTTCGACAAGCGGCTCTGGCAGCAGGATATTGCCGGCTCGAAGGCGCATGTCGCGATGCTCGGCAAGCAGGGCATCGTGTCGGCGGAGGACGCGGCGACGATCTCCGCGGGGCTCGATACCGTCGCGGCGCATTACGCGGCGAACGGCGTCGAGGAGGATCTGGTCCTCGAAGATATCCACATGCAGACCGAGGCGCGGCTGGCCGACGCGATCGGGCCGGTCGCGGGGCGGCTGCACACCGCGCGCTCGCGCAACGATCAGGTCGCCACCGACTTCCGGCTGTGGGTGCGCGACGCGATCGACCAGGCGCTGGCGGCGCTCGCGGGATTCCAGGCGGCGTTGCTGGCACGGGCGGAAGAGCATGCGGCGAGCGTCATGCCCGGCTTCACGCATTTGCAGTCCGCGCAGCCGGTGACGCTAGGCCATCACCTGATGGCGTATCATGCGATGATCGCGCGCGACGTCGGGCGCTTTGCCGATGCGCGGGCGCGGATGAACCGTTCGCCGTTGGGGTCGGCTGCGCTGGCCGGGACCGGCTTCCCGATCGACCGCGAGATGACCGCAGCGGCGCTTGGCTTCGACGGGCCGATGACCAATTCGCTCGACGGCGTCAGCGACCGCGACTTCGCGATCGAGTATCTGACCGCGGCGACGCAGACCTCGCTGCATCTGTCACGTCTGGCCGAAGAGTTCGTGCTGTGGGCGTCGCAGCCGTTCGGCTTCGTGGCGCTGAGCGATCAATGGTCGACCGGCAGCTCGATCATGCCGCAGAAGCGCAATCCCGATGCGGCCGAACTGGTGCGCGGCCATGCCGGGCGCATCCTCGGCTGCATGACCGCGCTGATGGTGACGATGAAGGGCCTGCCGCTCGCCTATTCGAAGGACATGCAGGACGACAAGCCGCCGGTATTCGAGGCGCACGACCTGCTCGCGCTGTCGATCGCGGCGATGACCGGGATGGTCGAGAGCGCGACGTTCCGCACCGATCGGATGCGCGGGCTGGCCGAAAGCGGCTTCGCGACCGCGACCGATCTCGCCGACTGGCTGGTGCGCGAGGCCGGCCTGCCATTCCGCGAGGCGCATCACGTGACGGGGCGCGCGGTGAAGCTGGCGGAGGAGCGGAAGGTTGCGCTCGACGCGCTGCCGATCGAGGATCTGAAGGCAATCGATGCGCGGATCGACGAACGCGTGTACGGCGTGCTGTCGGTCGATGCGTCGGTCGCCAGCCGGACTAGCTTCGGCGGCACGGCGCCGGCCAATGTGCGGGCGGCGATCAACGTCGAACGGGGTCGAGCGGCTCGGGGAGAGACGGCATGAAGCGGCTTTTGGGATTGGCGGGACTGGCGCTGGCGCTAACCGGATGCGGCGCGGCGGACGGCTTGAAACCGGCGGAGGGCAAGACGCTGCCGGTCGCACCTTATGGTGCGAAGACCCAGCCGACGCCCGCGGAGTTGCTGACGCCCACCACCCAGCAACGCCCCAAGCGGAGCGACGAGCTGCTGACCCAATCCGACGAGCGGCGTAGCGACGAGTTCGACCTGCCGCCGCCTAACTGAAGATCCGATCCATGAACCATTTCGCCTATCGTGACGGTGTGATGCACGCCGAAGACGTCGCCCTGCCGACCATCGCCGAGGCCGTCGGTACGCCCGTCTATGTCTATTCGACCGCGACCTTCCGTCGTCATGCGCAGGTGTTCCGCGATGCGCTGAAAGGCGTGGGGCGGGTCCATCTGGCGTATGCGATCAAGGCCAATCCGAACGTCGCGGTGCTGCGCGTGCTGGCCGACGAGGGCTATGGCGCCGACGTCGTCTCGGCCGGCGAGATGCAGCGTGCGCTGGCGGCGGGCATTCCTGCGGCGGACATCGTGTTCTCGGGCGTCGGCAAGACGCGACGTGAACTGGCGCAGGCGTTGGACGCCGGGATCGGCCAGTTCAATCTGGAGCTGGAAGAGGAGGGCGAAGTGCTTGCTGCGCTCGCGCATGCCCGTGGCGAACGCGCGCCGGCGGTGCTGCGCGTCAACCCGGACGTCGATGCGGGCACGCACGCGAAAATTTCGACCGGGCGCAAGGAGAACAAGTTCGGCGTCGCGATCGATCAGGCCGTCGCGATGTTCGATCGGTTGTCAAAGCATGACGGCCTCGACCTGCGCGGTGTGGCGATCCACATCGGCAGCCAGCTTGCCGACCTCGCCCCGCTGGAGGCCGCCTATGCGCGGATCGGCGAACTCGTCGCGGAGCTGCGCGCGGCGGGGCATGCGATCAGCCGCGTCGATCTCGGCGGCGGGCTCGGCGTGCCGTACAAGCCCGGCGACGTGCTGCCGAGCCCGGCCGACTATGGTGCGATGGTCGCGCGCGCGACCGCCGGGTGGGACGTCGAACTCATGTTCGAGCCGGGTCGCGTGATCGCGGGCAATGCCGGGGTGCTGCTGACCGAGGTCATCTGGGTGAAGCCCGGCGTCGTGAACCCGTATGTGATCGTCGATGCGGCGATGAACGATCTCGCGCGCGTCGCGATGTACGACGCGTATCACGATTTCGTAGCAGTCGCGCCGAGCGGCGAACGGATGACCGCGAACATCGCCGGTCCGGTATGCGAGACCGGCGACACGTTCGCGATGGGGCGCGACATCGACGCGGTGAAGTCGGGCGATCTCGGCATCTTCCGTACCGCCGGAGCGTACGGCGCGACGATGGCGTCGACCTACAACAGCCGTGCGCTGGTGCCCGAAGTGCTGGTCGACGGCGACCGGTTCGCGGTGGTCGCCGACCGCATCCAGCCCGAGACGATCCTGGCCGCCGAGCGCGTGCCGGAATGGTTGAAGCGGTGACCCCCGCGCCGCCGCCCGGTACTCTACAGAGCCTGCCGCTGTTCGTCAGGTTGGCGGGACGTCCGGTGATCCTGCTGGGCGAGGGCGAGGCGGCGGATGCGAAGCGGCGGTTGCTCGATCGTGCGGGCGCGCTGGTCGTGGGCGAGGACGCGACGGCCGCGCTGGCGATCGTCGCGATCGACGATGAGGACGAGGCGCTTGCGGCGGTCGCTCGGCTGAAGGCACGCGGGCTGCTGGTCAACGCGGTCGATCGATCGGCGTTGTGCGATTTCACGCTGCCCGCGATCGTCGACCGCGCGCCGGTGCTGATCGCGATCGGAACGAGCGGTGTTTCGGCGGGACTCGCGGCGGCGGTGCGGCAGCGGCTGGAGGCGCTGGTGCCGGCCGATCTGGGCAAACTCGCGCTGGCGTTGCAGGCGGCACGTGGCGCGTTGCGCAAGCGCTGGCCCGATATGGGCGAGCGCCGCCGCGCGCTGGCGACGGCGATGGGGGCGGGGGGGATGCTCGATCCGCTGTCGCCGACGCATGATGTGGACGCGTGGCTGGCCCAATCCACACCAGGCTCCCCTCCCTGGAAGGGAGGGGCAGGGGGTGGGTTGGCCGCTGATGTGCGTGCCGACGCCCAATCGGCCGACCCACCCCCAACCCCTCCCTTCCAGGGAGGGGAGCAGGTTGCGATCCGCCTGACCTCCACCGATCCGGACGACCTGACGCTGCGCCAGGCGCGCGCGCTCGCCAGCGCGGACCGGGTCTATCATAGCCCTGACGTGCCCGCGGCCATCCTGGACCGCGCGCGCGCCGATGCGGCCCGGCATTGCGCGGCGATGCCGGCGGATCCGGGCACGGGCCTGTCGGTGGCGATCGAGATGGCGCGGTGAGCTGCTTCGGATTTCACGTCACCAGCGGCGACGCATGGCTGGCCCAATCCACACCAGGCTCCCCTCCCTGGAAGGGAGGGGCAGGGGGTGGGTTGGCCGCTGATGTGCGTGCCGACTCCCAATCGGCCGACCCACCCCCAACCCCTCCCTCCCGGGGAGGGGAGCAGGTTGCGATCCGCCTGACCTCCACCGATCCGGACGACCTGACGCTGCGCCAGGTGCGTGCGCTGGCCAGCGCCGACTGGGTCTATCATAGCCCTGACGTGCCCGCGGCGATCCTCGACCGCGCACGCGCCGATGCGGCCCGGCACTGCGCGGCGATGCCGGCGGATCCGGGCACGGGCCTGTCGGTGGCGATCGAGATGGCGCGGTGAGCGGTTTCGGTTTTCGCATCGTCAACGGCGAAGCGACGCCGGTGGACGTCAAGGAAGCGCTCGATTGTACCGCGGACCTGGTCTGGGTGCACCTGTCAACGACGGCGGAGAACGCGCAGACCTGGCTGCGCGACGAGGCCAAGCTGCTCGATTACGTGGTCGATGCGCTGACCGCGACCGAGACCCGGCCACGTTGCGAGGCGGTCGGCGACGGCGCGTTCGTCAACCTGCGCGGGCGTTCGCACGAGGAACTCGACACCTCCGACATGCTCGCGTCGGTGCGGATCTGGGCGGTGAAGGGGCGGGTCTTCTCGGTCACGCGGAAACCGCTGATCGCGGTCGTCGAGGTTCAAAAGATGGTCGAACGCGGTGAGATCCGCGATCCGGGCGACCTGATCGCCGCGTTCGCGACCGCGATCACCGCCGATCTCGATCCCGACGTGGCGACGCTCGGCGACGAACTCGACGATTGCGAGGAACAGCTCGACGCCAACCGCGTGTTCGAACTGCGCCGCACGGTCAGCAAGGTGCGGGTGGCGGCGATCGGCTACAAACGCTTTCTCAATCCGCAACGTGCGGCGCTGGAGAAGCTGGCGGCGTTGCCCGGCGACTGGCTTGCCGACGACGACCGGCTGCATCTGGCGGCGGCGGCGGACCGAGCGGCGCGGATGGCGGAGGAGCTCGAATCGATCCGCGAGCGGTCGGCGCTGGTCCACGAGACGCTGACCGACCTGCGCGCCGAGCAGATCGACAATCGCTCGCTGATCATCTCGATCGCGGCGATGGTGTTCCTGCCGCTGACGTTCCTGACCGGATTGTACGGCATGAACGTGAAGGGCCTGCCCTATGCCGAGGAGCCGTGGGCGTTCGACGCGATCGCGGCGGCGTGCCTGGTGATCGCGGTGGGCGTCGTCGGGTATTTCTCCGCCCGTCACTGGTTCCGGCGGTAGGACTCCAGATCTTCGTGCTTAGGCAGCGCTGGCGGTGCGCCAGGCCTGGGCGATCTCGTCGAGCATGTCGGCGGAGTCGCGGAACGGGCGGGGGTCGAGGCCGATCGACGCGTTGATGATGGTTTTCCGCGCGCCGCCGTACAACCGGGCGAGCGTTTCGGCGACCGCGCCGCCATTTTCGAAATCGAGACCCGATTCCAGGGCGAACAGGATCGCGGTGGCGCGCGTGATCCGCTCGCTCTTGATCGCCAGCTTGCCCTTTTCGGCGGCCCAGGCGGCGGCGCGCAGTGCGGCGACGAGCTCCTTGTAGAGCAGCTGGACGAGCGCCGGACCGTCCGCCGTCGCGGTGCGGCCGACGGCATCGATCTGGCGATAGGTCGCGAACGGATCGCGTGTCAGGGTGGTCGCGTAGGTCACGAGTCGCTCTTGTTCCACTGGGCGATCTGGCCGGTCAGGAAGGTCTGCGTCGCCTTGTAGGCGGATACACGCGAATTCATGCTCGCATATTGCTGCGTCAGCCGGGTGTTCAGCTGCGCCGACTGGTCGGTGACCTTGTCCTGCTGCTCGGTTACGACGGATTGCGCCGCGCTGTAGCGCAGGGCCGACGCGCCCAGCCCGGTCAGCGTGCTGGTCGCGCTGGTCGTCAGCGCGGCGAGCGTGGCCGACAGGCCGAGCGCGTTGGTCCCCGACGGTGCGAACATCGATTCGATCGTGTCGGGGTTCGCCGCGACCTGTTTGGCGAGCAACACAGCATCGACGCGCAACGTGCCGTCGGTGTTGGTCGCGACGCCGATCTCGGACAGCGTTCGCGGGATGCCGGTGACGGCCCCGCCCACCAGGGCCTTCGCGCTCAGGGCCTTGAACGATCGCAGCAGGCCGGTCGCGGCCGTATCGGACCGCAGGGTGCCGGTCATCGGGTCGGTCTGTGCGGTGATCGCCGCCAGCACCTGATTATAGGTGTCGACGACGTCGTTGACCGCCTGCGTCAGCGCGTCGGTCGGCGGCGTGCTGCCCAGCGTCACGGGGACCGCGGACACGGCATTGAGCTGCAGCTTCACGCCGTCGACCAGGTCGCTGACCGTGTTGCTCGGGCGCTCGACGGCGATGCCATCGACCGTCAGTTGCGCGTTCTGCGCGGTCGAGACCAGGCTGGTCTTCGTCGCGCTGCCGCCGATGTCGACGCGGTCGCCGCTCGCCCCTTTCAGCGTGAACGCCTGCGCGTCGCCGGTGCCGCCCTTGACCGACAGATAGGCGCCGCCGTTCGCATCGGTCACGACCGAGGCGGTCACGCCGGTCTTCGAGGCGTTGATCGCCGAGGCAATCGAATCGATGCTGCCATTGCCGACATCGATCGAGACGGGCGTCGCGCTGCCGATCGTCAACGTCAGCGTGCCCGTCCCGAGATCAGCGGTGCGATCGGCAATCGGGTTCGTCGTGCGCGCGACTTGCGGCGTGGCCAGGCGCGTGACGGTCACGCTCGCCGACAGGGTCGACAGTTTGGCGCCCGGAAGCGCGGTGGCCGAGAGCGTTGCGGGACTGGAACTGCTGGGCTGGGTCTGGAGCGTGCCGCCCTTCACCAGATTGGCGAGTGCTGTGGAAAATCCGGTGATGGCGCTCTTGATCGTGCCGATCCCGGAGATCTGCGCGGTCAACGTGTCGGCCTTCGCCTTCAGCGTCGCGGTCTTCGTCGCGAACTGCGCGCTCACCAGGGCTGGGACCAGCGTGGCGGTATCGATCCCGGACCCCGTGCTGAGCGATGTCAGCAGCGCCTGCGTCGCGGACTGCACGACGCTGGTCGCGGTCGGCGTGGGGGTCGGCGTAGCCGTCGTGCTGGTGGTCGATGTTACCATGGCGAAGTCCCTGCACCTGAAGTCGGCGTGCGCGTCCCCCTCAAGAACGGCCGTTCGCCACCGATCTTTAGGATTGTTTCATCCCATTTTCGTCGAACCGCGCATCCTTCGGCACGGTGACGAAGGGCTGGACTCCCGGCGCCGTACCGCCAGCCGCGGCGTTCAGCCCGAACACGAAGGCGAGCACCGTCGCGATCGCCATGTAGAGGTCGTCGCGGACCTCCTGGTTTTCCTTGCTGGTGTAATAGATCGCGCGGGCGAGCATCGGATATTCCAGGATCGGCACCTGGCCTTCGCCGGCCAGCTCGCGGATCGCCAGCGCGGTCGCGCCGCGGCCCTTGGCGACCACCACCGGTACCTGATCCTTGCCGCGATCGTAGCGCAGCGCGACGGCGAAGTGCGTCGGGTTGGTCAGCACGACATGCGCCTCGGCGACCGACTTGCGCAGGCCGCCGCTCGCCATCGCGCGCATCTTGGCACGCATCTGGCCCTTCGCTTCGCCATTGCCCTCTGTCGACTTGTGCTCGTCCTTTACCTCCTGCTTCGACATCCGCATCTTGCCGAGGCGACGGATGATCTGGATCGGCAGGTCGATCCCGGCGATCGCGCACAGCCCGAACGCCATCGCGATCAGGATCGCCTTGAATGTGCCGCCTAGCGTCGACAGCGCCTGGTTCAGATCGGCGGACGAGGCTAGGCCCATCGTCGTGTGCGCGGCGTTCCACAGCATCCAGCCGCCGATCGTGCCGAGCAGGATCACCTTCAGCAGCGACTTACCGAGCTCGATCCAGCCGTTCGACCCGAAGATCCGCTTGAGACCCGCGGCAGGATCGACCCGGCTGTATTTGGGCGCCATCAGCTTGCCGTTGAAGCCGAGCGAGCCGAGCCCGGCCTGGCTGAGGATCGCGGCGGCGATGGTGACGACGAACAGGCTGATCAGCGACGGCGCAAGCTTGCCGCCCGCGTCCATCAGCGGCCGCCACGGCGAGAAATCCTCGACATCAGCGTGGGTGAACTGGAAGCTCGACGCCATCACCTGCTTGCAGGCGGCGATCAGCGACGGACCGGCATAGATCAGCCAGCCGACGCCGGCGACCATGCTGAGCGCAGTGGCGAAGTCGCGCGATCGGAGGATGTCGCCTTTCTCGACGGCATCCTTCTTGCGCTTGGCGGTTGGGGATTCGGTCTTTTCACCGCCATCCTCAGACATGCGCCACCTCTGCCATCAGCCGAGCACCAGGTTTTCGGTGGCGGCCAGGCCTTCGCGGACGATGACCAGCATGTAGTCGCCCATCGTCGGGAACGCGATCGCCAGCGTGACGACGCCGACCGCAAGGCTGGCGGGGAGGCCGACCGCGAACAGGTTTAGCGCGGGCGCGGCGCGGCTCAGCATGCCGACGACGATGTTGAGGCACAGCAGCAGGAACCCGACCGGCAGCGCGAGCAGCAGGCCGGCGAGAAACGCATAGCCACCGAAGAACGCGATCGCCTTCAGCCGCTCGACGCCGATCCACGCGGCCCCGGGCGGGAGCACGTCGTAGCTCCTGACGATCAGGTCGATCAGGATCAGATGGCCGTCGACCGACAGGAACAGCAGCGTGAGCATGATCGAGAAGAACTGGCCGAGCGCGGGGCTCGATTTGCCGTTCTGCGGGTCGATCGAGGAGGCGAAGCCGAGCCCCATCGCGCCGCCGATCACTTCGGCCGCGATCATCGGCGCGGCGAAGGAAATCTGGAGGACGAAGCCGAGCGCGAGCCCGACCAGCGCTTCGGCGGCGGCGGACAGGATGGTCGAGACCGCGAAGATCTGTTGCGGCGGCACGATCGGGTGCGCCGCGAGGACGAGGAACCCGATCGCGCCGGACAGGGTGACGCGCACGGTGACCGGGACAGAGACGTTGCCGAAGACGGGCGCGGCGATGAACGTCGCACCGATGCGGATCATCACGAAGATGAGCGCCCAGAGCTGGGGTTCGATCGAGAGGCCGAAGCCTAACATGGCGCAGACCGCGAGAGCGCGCACGCTGCGCGCCACGTGGGTAAGCCCGGCCGGCCTCGGCAGGGCCGAGGACCGACGACGCGGCTTTGCCGTGTCGCAATGCTGTTCGGATCCGTGTTCGGATTATGCGCCACGCCGCGGCAAAGCCGCGTCGTCGGACGGGAGCTTTGCCCCGCCGGCCGGGCTTGCGCTAGCAGCGCGGGCGTGGCCGCGCTGGCGCTGCGCCTCACTTCACCAGATCCGGGATGCGCTCGAAGATGCCGATGGTGAAATCGCTCAGCAATCCGAGGATCAGGCTCCCGAAGATCAGGATCGACACCGCCACCACCACCAGCTTGGGCACGAACGACAGCGTCTGCTCGTTGATCGACGTCGCCGCCTGGATCATGCCGAGGATCAGCCCGGCCAGCAGCGCCGGGATCAGGATCGGCGCGCTGGCGAGCGCCAGCACCCACATCGTCTGGTTGGCGACGGTCAGGAAATATTGCGCGTCCATGGCTTATAAAACTGCTGTTCGTGCTGAGCCCTTCGGCTGCCTGTAAGGCAGGCGCTCAGGATGAACTACCGCCGAGTGCGGTAGTCGAAGCACATGAGTCTCAGGCCCTTCGACTTCGCTCAGGGCGAACGGCAGGTGTGGGGCGAACAGGAGTGTGGGGCCGTGCATGGCTCTACGTCGCGAACGAGTTGGCGAGGCTGCCCATCGTCAGCGCCCAGCCGTCGACCAGCACGAACAGCAGCAGCTTGAACGGCATCGAGATGATCGTCGGGGACAACATCGCCATGCCGAGCGACATCAGCACGGTCGCGACGACGAGATCGATGACGATGAAAGGAAGGAAGATCAGGAAGCCGATCTGGAACGCGGTCTTCAGCTCGGACGTGACGAATGCGGGGAGCAGGACCGAGAAGGGAATGTCGAGCGACGACGCGTAGGGACCGGACTTGGCCATCTGCGCGAACATCGTGACGTCCTTGACGCGGGTCTGCTTGACCATGAACGCGTGGAGCGGAACGCCTGCGCTGGTGATCATCTGCGTGCCGGCGAGCTGGCCCGCGGCATAGGGCTGGATCGCGGTCGTGTTGATCTGGTTGATCGTCGGCGCCATGATGAAGAAGCTGAGGAACAGCGACAGGCCGAGCAGCACCTGGTTCGGCGGCGTCTGTTGCAGGCCCAGCGCCTGGCGCAGGATCGCGAGCACGATGATGATCCGCGTGAAGCTGGTCATCATCAGCAGGATGCCCGGCAGGATCGTGAGCAGCCCCATGATGATGAGGACTTGCAGCGACAGCGATAGCGAGCCGCTCTGGCCGGTATTGCCCGCGGCCTGGCCGCCGAGCTGGCCGAGTGCGCGATCGACCGCGTCGCCGACGGCGGGGTTGGTCAGGGCGGGGACGCCTTGCGCGAAGGCGGGCATTGCGAGGAAGAGGGCGAGGAGGAGGGCCAGGCCGATCCACACCAAGCTGTTTCCTCGCGAACGCGGGGATCCAGGGTTACGAAGCGCACCGTTCGTGGCGCCTGGATTCCCGCGTTCGCGGGAAAACGGGGAGCGCTTCGGCGCGGTAAACAGGGCAGGACCCGAACCCTTGCGCGTTACCGTCGGACGAGCTGCAGACGTCATGCGTCGACCTTGTCGATCAGGTGCACGCCGCCACGGCCGACCGAGACGAGCAGCCGGCGGCCCTCGAAATCGATGACCGCGAGGCGCAAGCCCGGCGAGATCATCATCGTTTCCTTGACGCCGATCAGCCGCGTCGACGGCTTGCCCGGGATCCGGCTCTCGAACTTGCGCCACAGGTACAGGCAGCCGAACATCAGTCCGCACACCAGCGGCAGCAGGATGACGAGCTTGAGGATATAGGTCCAGAGCACCGGATCAGCCGCGCTTGTCGGGGCTGACGAGCTCGGTCATCCGCACGCCGAAGCGCTCGCCGACCGTGACGACTTCGCCGCGCCCGATCAGCGTGCCGTTGACGAACACGTCGAGCAGCTCGTTGGCCTGGCGATCGAGTTCGATCACGCTGGATTCGCCGAGCGCGAGCAGTTCGCGCAGCGTCAGGCTGGTCGAGCCGATCTCGACGGTCAGCTTGACGTCGACATCCTGGAGCAGCCGGAAATTGGCGGCCACCGCGGCATCGACTGGGAAGCCTCCGGTCATGTCGTTCATGCTGCAAATCCTTCGTCGAAACTGGTAATCGAGGTGAGCTGGATGGCGGCGAAACCGTTCGATGTGCCGACCGTGCCGCAGCCGAGCCGATTGTTGCCGACCATCACCGGCACGTCGCCCGAGATGGTGATCGGGATCACGTCGCCGGGTTTCAGGTCCATCAGCATGGTCAGCTTGACGACCGGTTCGGCGAGCACCGAGCGGATCGGGAAGCGCACGTTCATGGCGGCGCGCGTGAGCTCGTTGCGCCACGCCGGATCGGGCTCGGCCGACTTGCCGACGACCTTGGCGGTCAGCGACGGCGCGTGCGGCTTCAGCGCGGAGACCGGATAGACTAGATCGAGGAACACCGGCTTTGCGGGCCCTGCGGCGATCCCGAAGCGCGTGACGATCATCGCATCCTCGCCGTCGAGATCGGCGATCATCGCCGGGTTCACCTCGACGCGGGTCGGCAGGAAGTCGAACCGCGCCATCGGCTCCCACGCGGTCTTCAGCGGCGCGGCGATCATCTGGCCGATCCGTGCGACCATCGCTTCGGCGGCGGGCGAGAACTCGGTCGGCAGCGTGTGCGGCGCGGCGCCGGTGCCGCCGAAGAACATGTCGAGCATCTCGAGCACGAACTTGCCGTCCATGATGCACAGCGCCTGCGCCATGCCGGGCGTCATGATCAGCGGCAGCCACGCGGTCAGCGTATCGCTGCGCTCCGCGCGGTAATCGGTGAAACGCTGGACGACCAACGGCTCGGCCCAGCAGCGGACCTCCTGGCGGAGCAACGGCTCGAACACACCGCGCAGGCCGCGCGCGAACCGGGCCGAGAGATGCTGCAACGAATGCAGGTCGCCGAACGGATTGAGCTTGGCCCCGCCGAGCACGCCCTGATGCAGCACGCCCCCCTGGGGCGCGCCGGAGCGATCCCGGTCGCGTCGCTCGCGTGTCTTTGCTGGGGCCTCGTTAACCATGCTTCACTGAACAACGAAACTGGTAAAGTAAACGTTACCGATGCCGCCGAAGCCTTCCTTCTGCTTGAGCGTATCGTTGATCGCTTTGGCCAATCGGACCTGCAACTGGCGCTTGCCGTCGCTGCTCATCACCTGCTCCTCGGTGGTGTCGCCGAGCGCCATCAGGACCGCCGAGCGGACCGCGATATCGTTGGTCTTGAGGTTGGTGATGACGGTGTCGTCGTACGGCGTGGCGACCGCGATGCCGACCTGGACGAAGTGCGACGAGTCCTGCAGGTTCGAGGTGAATTCCTTCTCCATCGGGTAATAGGTCGACGCATATTTGTCGCCGCCCTCTCCTGCGGGGGGCTTCATGCCGTGGTTTTCGGGCGCGGCTTCCTCGCCGCCGCCGTGGCCGCCGCTGTCTTCGCCGCCCTCGCCGGCATGCTTCTGCTCGCTCTTTGGAACGAGCTTGGGCTTGCCGTCGTCGGCGGCGGCATGGCCCCCGCCGAGCAGCCCGGCATTGCTGGCATAGACACCCGCGCCGACGCCGCCACCGACCAGTATCAGCAGCGCGGCGCCGCCGATCAGGATCGTCTTCATCTTGCCCTTTTTCTTCGGGGCGGTGTCGGCAGTATCTTTCTTCTCGGCCATGTCGGGGTCCTTCGGTTCAAGCGATTCGGGTATCTTCGGCAGCGTCCGCGATCATGGCGGATGCTGTCGTCGTGCGATTCGGGGCGGTGCGATTCGGGGTTTGCGGCGAGGCCGGCGCGCGTTGCCCGGAGCCCGCACTGCCGTCACCGAGCGTGCCCTGGCCGAGCTTCAGCCCGCGTGCTTCGGCCAGTTCGGCGAGTCGTGGCTGGGCGTCCGCCAGCAACGTCCGCGTCGCGGCCTGTTCGGCGTTGAAGTGGACGTGCACGGTGTCGCCGTCGGTCTTCATCGACACGTCGATCGCGCCAAGCGCGTCGGGGATCAGGCGGATCCGCGTATCGGACGCGTCGGCGGAGTCACGCAGCATCTCGATCCGTTCGATCATCGCATGCGGCCAGCGCTCCTGCCGCATGTCGAGCGGGGCTTGGTGGGCCTCGGCGGTCTTGATCGTCGGCGGCGATACGGGTGCGCTGGCGGCGAGCGGGAAGGCGGTGGTGTCGGTCGTGTCGCGATCGTCGCGGATCCTGGTGGCGGCCTGGATCGCGGCGCCGAACACCTGGCTTGCGGGCGCGACCGTGCCGGGTTGCGGCTGGACTGCGTCGGGCCGGGCGACAGTGAGGGCGACGGGGGTGGTCGCGTCGGTCGCGACCCAGCGGGGAGTCGCGATCGTTACCGTGTCGGTGATGGGCGGCAGGCCTGCCACCGGGAGCGGCTGCGCCATCACCTGTTCGCGCGCTGCAGTCGGGGCGAAGGTTACCTCCAACGATTGCGGCGCCAGGATTACGCCCGAGAATTGCGGCGCGATCGGTATCGCCGCGGCAAGCCCGGCGATCTGCGATGGCGGGTTCGTGATCCGCGCGGCGGCGGGCTGCGTGCCGACCGGAGCGCTGAACATCACGGCCGCGGGTGCGGTTGGCGCGGATACCAGCTGCTTGGGATCGACAAAGTCCGCCGCCGGTCGCGGACGAGACGAGACGACGGCTGTGGCCTGGGGTTGTGCAGCAGGGATCGCAGTCGGGAGCGTCGGTTCGGCCTGCGTGCCCTTTGCCAACTCGCGGAATTGCTCGGGGGAGGAAGCGATCGTCGGTAAGTCGCTGGTCGACGGGGCCGGTTCGCGCGACCCGCGGGGCTTGGCTGCTATCACGGCTTTGCCGACGGGCTTCGCACTCCCGACCGTCGATGCAGTCGGTGCGACGACGGTTTCGCCTGGGGGCGTCGCGACGGCGGCGAGGGAGGGCGGGGCAACGGATGACGGTACGTCCGCGCTAGCCGTGACGATGCGCGGATCGATCGCGGTTCGATCGGGGGATGTTGGGGCGGACGATAGCGGGGTGGACGGGCTTCGCGCGGGCGGATCGTTTGCGGTGCGATCGGACATCGCCGGAGCGGATGGGATCGGATCGAACGGTGCCGGAACAGCAGGAGCCGGGTCGGGCACGATAGCATCGGGCATGGCCGGAGCGGGCAGGACCGGCTGATCGGCGAGGGGCGCGTCGACGGTATTGTCCGACGGGGTGGTGGGGGCGTCGTCCTTGGCTTTGCCGGCGCGGGGCGAAACGGCGAACGCCGTGGGGCGCGCCGTCGCAACGGTCGAGCGCGGGGCGGTCGCGCGTTTGGCGGTGGCGTCCGGCAATGCAGGGTCCGTGGCTGCCGGAATTGCTGGTTTGGCCAGTGTGAGCGGCGGCAGCGACGACGGTGGCGGTTCGGGGAGTGGCTTTGCGGGTTGCGCCACGATCGTCGGGGCGGTGTCCAAAAAGGCCGGGGTCGGCAAGCCGTTGCCGGTCGCGGCGGCGTCCTGCCGGACGGTGACTACGGATGCTGGTGAGGGGAGTGTCGTGATCGGCAGCGCCGCTGGTGGGGCGGCTTCGGCGCCGGCGTCGTCGTTCGCCAGGATGAAGGCGCCCGCGAAATCGCCCGTCGGCCGCACGTTCGGCACGGTCGTCGACCGTGCCTGGGTCGGCAGCAGGGGTGAAAGGGTCGCGGTCTGGATCATGCAGCTACTCGTTCGGGACGTCGGCAAGCTGCCGTTCCGCTACCGCTCAGCAAGGATCGTGCCGAACCTTTCGGAAGGCGGGGGATTCTTCCATCGCGCGGATCGCCTTCAACACCGCATCGGCATCGGCACGCGCCAGCAGCTTCTCGACCGCGGTCTGATCGCGCTTGGCGGCGCGGGTCGCTTCGGCGGCGCGGCCGACATGATGTCCGGCCGCCTGCACGCGTTCGACAGCGGCATCGGCAGATTTCTGCAGGCGTTCGCGGTAATGCGCAGCGGCACCCAGCGACACCGCGACCTGCGTTTCGTGAACCGGCGCGACCGCTTCGACGAGGAGTGCGATACGACCTGACAGGACCTGTTCGCTGGCGAACTTGTCATGCGCGCGTGCCTCGTCGGCGCGGGTCAGGCCGAGCTGGAGCGTACGGACGCGGTGGATGCGGGCGAGCGTCTTGCCGCGCTTGTCCATCTCAGCCGCCGAAGACGCCGGTCAGTTCGGCCACGGCATCGTCGAGCGAGACGGTCTCGTCCGCGTCCTGACGGATATATTCCATGACCGCCGGGTGGCACGCGATCGCCGCGTCGATCGCCGGATCGGCACCGTGACGATAGGCGCCCATCAGCACGAGATCGCGATTCTCCTCGTACGTGGCGAGGTGGCGGCGCAGCGTCCGCGCAGCCTTTGCGTGGGGCGCGCCGACGATGTCGGTCATCACGCGGCTGACCGAGGGACCGATGTCGATCGCCGGGTAGACGCCGCGCTCGGCGAGCTGGCGGTTGAGGACGATGTGCCCGTCGAGGATAGAGCGCGCCGAATCGACCACCGGATCGTTGCCGTCGTCGCCGTCCGCCAGCACCGTGTAGATCGCGGTGATCGAGCCGCCGGTGTGGACGTCGACGCCGGCGCGCTCGATGAGGTTCGGCAGCATCGCGATGGCGCTGGGAGGATAGCCGCGCGCGGACGCTGGCTCGCCCAGCGCGAGGCCGATCTCGCGACCGGCATGCGCGACGCGCGTCAGCGAATCCATGATGAGGAGGACCTTCTTGCCCTCGTCACGGAAGGATTCGGCGATCGCGTGGGCGCGCAGCGCGCCGCGGATGCGCAGAACGGGGGAGTGGTTGGCAGGCACGGCGACGACGACCGAGCGCTTGCGCGCCTCGCCTGCGACCTTGGTCTCGAGAAAGTCGGCGACTTCGCGGCTGCGCTCGCCGATCAGACCGATCACGATCACGTCGGCCTGCGCGGCGCGGACGATCATGCCGAGCAAAACCGACTTGCCGACTCCCGACCCTGCCATGATGCCCACGCGCTGGCCCTGGCCGATCGTCAGCAGGCCGTTGATCGCGCGCACGCCGACGTCGAGCGGTTCGCGCACGCGGCCGCGGTCGAGCGGCGACTGGAGCTTGCCGGCGAGCGGCCAGCGGCCGGCGCCGCGGATCGGGCCGAGCCCGTCGATCGGCTTGCCGGCACCATCGACGACGCGGCCGAGCAGCGCAGCACCGACCTCGGCCTCGCCCGGCGCACCGATCGGCTTGACCGGCGCACGCGGCAGCAGCGCCGCGGTGCCGCCGAGGTTCATCATCAACGTACGGCCGTTGCGGAAGCCGATGACCTCGGCCTCGACGCTCGCCGTGCCTTCGCCGACCTGACAGACGGTGCCGACCGGTAAGGTGAGGCCGACGGCCTCCATGAGGAGCCCGTCGAACGAGGCGAGGCGACCGGAGACCTTGGGCTTGGCGACGAAATCGGCGTTGGACAGGGTTTCGAGGTAATCCGCGGTGAACCGGTTCAGCATTTGGGCACCGGCACCCGGTCGATCGCATGCGCCAACTGGTCGAGCCAGAGTTCGGGACCGTCCTCGACGATCGTCGACGCGCTTTCGAGGACGAAGCTGCCGCGCGCGATGCTGGGATCGCCCGCCGCGAAAATCGATTTCGGCAAGCGACCTTCGAGCAGCGCGACGTCGTCGGGATGGACGCGAAGCAGCGCGGATTCGGCGGCGTCGGATAGCAGGTCGGCGGCGGTCTCGATCCGGCCGGCAAGCACGTCGGGCGCGATGCCGACTTCGCCGACCACCTTGGAAACGAGGAACAGCACGGTCTGACGGAGCTGTCCGGCGACGCGCTCGCGGTCGATTCGATCGGCGCCGAGCGCGGTGGCGAGATCGCCGAGCAACGCCGTGTCGCGGGTACCGGCATCGCGCGCGGCAGCGGCTGCCGCGGCGAGGCCTTCTTCGAAGCCTGCGGCATGCGCGGCGACAAGCGGGTCGATGAACGCCGATTCGCTGACCGGGTCGAGCGGATCCCAGCCCGCCGTCGGGTTCAAATCCTTGTCGGCAGGGCTGAAGTGGCGCGGTGTGCCGGTATCGCCCACGGCGTCGCGCATCGGCTCGGCGGTGAAAGCCTGACCGAAATCATTGGCGGGCCGTATCGTCGCGCGCTGGCGAATGTCCGCCGCGGCGAAACCGGATGACGGTGCAAACGCGCTAGCGAGGACGTTGGCGGTCGTCGTGTGGCGCGATGCGAAGCCTGCGGTGAACCCGTTAGACATAATCGTCCTCGCCTCCGCCCATCTGGATCGTGCCGTCCTTGGCAAGGCCGCGCGCGATCGCGATCATCGCCTTTTGCGCTTCGAGCACTTCGGCGAGCTTCATCGGCCCGCGGGCCTCCATCTCGTCGCGGATACCGTCCGCGGCGCGCGCCGACATGCAGCCGAGGAAGCGGTTGCGGATCGTCTCGTCGACGCCCTTGAGCGACTTGGTCAGAATCTCGCTGTCGACGTTGCGGATCAGCGTGCCCAGATTCTTGTCGTCGAGTTCGAGCAGATTGTCGAAGACGAACATCGCCTCCTCGATCGCCTTGGCGACGTCGCGGTCGATCTTGAAGAGCTTGGGCATGACGCGCTGCTCGGTCGCTTTCCGTGCGCCCGAGAGGATCTTGGCCGCTTCGCGCGTGCCACCGAGCGTGACGCCAGCGCCCGCCGACGATGTGCTGGTGCGGTTGGCGAGCAAGGTGCGCAGCGTATCGACCGCCTCGGGCGTGATCGGCCCGAGCCGTGCGATCCGGTGGAGGATGTCGGGCTGGACCGCATCGGGCAGCAGTTCGAGGACCTGACCACCGACCGACGCATCGAGATTGGCGATCAGGACCGCGGCGATCTGCGGATGCTCCTTCTCGATCATCGCGGCGATCTCGGGCGCGTCGAGCCAGTCGAGCAGTTCGAGCTCGCACGCGGCTTCTGCCGGCGTGATCCGCGCGAGCACGCTCTCGGCCTTTTCGCGACCAAGCGCGCGGTTCATCACCGCCTCGATCTTGGGCCGCGGGTCGAAGCCGATCGCGGTGCGTTCGCGGGCATGGCCGACGAAATCGTCGAGCACGTCCTCGACCTCCTGTTCGGAGACGTCGGCGACCTTGAACATCGCCGCGCCGAGCTGGCGCACTTCCTCGGGGTCGAGCTTCTGGAGAATGGCCGCGGCCTCTTCCTCGCCGACCAGCATCATCAGCACCGCGGCGCGCTCGACGCCGGTGTAGGTGCGGATAGCGACGTCGCTCACTTCGCGTCGGCCTTGATCATGTCGCGCACTGCCAGCGCGGCGCGGGTCGGGTTGTCACGAGTAAAGCCGCGCACCGCGCCGATCCGGTCGTCATAGCCGCGCGTATTCTCGAGCTGGTCGAGGCTGACGGGGGCGGAGACGCCGATCCCTGACGGCGCGCCATCACCATCGACCTCGCCGATCGGCTGGCCGAAGGCAGGACGCGTCGTGGCATCGTCGCGCTTCTTCATCAGCGCCTTGGCGATCGGCCGCACGCCGAGCAGCAGCACCAGCAGCGCGATAACGATCGCCGTGCCGTTGCGTGCGAGGACCGGCAGCCAGGCGTTGTCGTACCAGGCGGGGCCGGTGTCGGCGGCGGCATCCACGCCGGCGAACTTGCGGCTGATCACCGTGACGTTGTCGTTGCGGGCCGCATCGAAGCCGACCGCACTCTTCACGAGATCGCTGATCTGGTTGATTTCCATCGCGGTGCGACGCGTCTTGTCGGGATCGCGGAGCAGCACGGCGACCGACAGGCGCTTGACCCCGCCCGGCGTGGCCCGCGTCACCGAGACTTCGCGGCCGAGGTCGTAGGCACGCTGATACTGGTCGGACTGCTTCATCGGATCGGGAGCAGCGCCGCCGGCGACCGGAGGACCTGGATTGCCGTTCTGCGCTTGCGGCGTCGACAAGGTGCTCGCGGCCGGGGCCACGTTGCTCAGCGCGCCGGGAATACCGCCGGGGCCGGCGGCGGCGCCTTCCTTCTGGTTGCCGGTCCAGTTGCCCGTCTCGGCACGCAACACGCCCTGCTTCTCGTAGCTTTCGCGCGTCGCCTGGCTCTCGTCGAGATTGACGTCGGCCTGAACCTCGGTGGTGAAGTTGCCGGCACCGACCAGCGGCGTGAGCAAGGCGATCAGCTGCGTGCGATACTTGTCCTCGATGCGGCGCTGGATATCGATCCGTGCGTCGCTTGCCGCCCCTGCACCGTCGCCACCACCGCTCTTGGTCAGCAACGCGCCCATCTGATCGACGATCGTCACCGCCTCGGGCTTCATCCCCGGCACCGACGAGGCGACGAGATTGATGATCGAGCTGACCTGCGCTTCGCTTAGCGAACGCCCACCCTGCAACTTCAGGATCACCGACGCCGAGGGCGCGGCGTTGTCGCGGACGAACACCGACGCTTCGGGCATCGCGAGATGCACGCGCGCTTCGGCGACCGCATCGATCTCCTCGATCGACTTGGCGAGCTCGGACTCGCGCGCCTGGCGGAGCCGTTCGCCTTCGACCGCGCGCGAAACGCCCATCGGCAGCTGGTCGAGGATCGCGTAGCCGCCCGGTGCCGCCTTGGGCAGGCCCTGGCCGGCGAGCAGCATCTTGGCGCGGCTGTAATCCTCTTCGGACACGGTCAGCGCGCCGGTACCGTCGTCGATGCGGCTCTTGATGTTAGCGGTGGTCAGCGCCGAGGTGACGGCGGCCTTGTCCGAATCGGGCAGCCCGCTGAACAGCGTCTTCTGCGTCGGCGTCGACAGGCTCATCCACGCGAGCGCCGCGGCGGCGATCAGCCCGACCATCAGCGCCATCGGCAACGAGCGGCGGACCGCCGGTTGCGACAGCACGCCCTTGATCTGCTGGAGGGGATTGGCGAACCGTTCTGTGCCGCCGGGCGAAGGGATGAGTGCGGTGCTCATGTCAGACCGGCATGCTCATGATATCCTTGTAGGCGGACAGCAGCTTGTTGCGGACCTGCAACGTCGCCTCGAATCCGACCGACGCCTGCTGGCGGGCGAGCATCACCTTCGCGATGTCGACCGTCTCGCCGCGCTCATAGCTTTCGCTGACCTTGGCGGCCTGGGCCTGGCCCTCGTTGACGCTTTTGAGCGCCGTCTCCATCGTGTCGACGAAGCTGGCCGGCTTGACCGTTTCGGTCGGCGAGACGTTCCCCGTGGCACCGGCGCGCGACAGCGCCTGGTTGCGTTCGAGGATCTGCGACCGCAGCGCCATCACGCGGTCGACGCTCATCGCGCCGCCGCCGATGCCCGAGACGCCGCTCATGCCGAGGCGGCCCAGTTATGCACGTTGCCGATATCGTCGCCCTGCTCGCGTGCCTTGGCGAGGCGATAGCGCAGCGTGCGTTCGGAGATGCCGAGGCGTTTGGCGGTCTCGATCCGGCTGCCGTTGCACGCCTTCAGCGTCTCGCGGATCGCGGCGAATTCGCTCATCTGGACGATGTTGCCCAAGGTCCCAGGGGGCGTTTCGACCTCGGCCGGTACGACCGCGACCGGCATGATCGACGCCATCGGGACGCTGCGCTGGAAGGTAAACGATACCGGGCGATCGAACACGATGTGGTTCGCCTCGATCGTGTCGCCACCGCAGAACAGCAGCGCGCGCTGGATCACGTTCTCGAGCTCGCGGACGTTGCCGGGCCAGTCATGCGCCATCAACTGATCGATCGCGGCGTGGCTGGGCCAGGGAATGACGTTGCGGTTGCCGGCGTGCCGCAGGATCAGCGTGGCGGCCAGCGCGGGAACGTCCTGCGGGCGTTCGGCCAGCGGCTTGGTCGCGAGCGGGAATACGGCGAGGCGGTAATAAAGATCGGCGCGGAACCGGCCGGCGGCGACCTCGGCATGGAGATCGCGGTTGGCGCAGGCGATGACGCGGACGTCGATCGCCTGCGGCACCGATGCGCCGAGCGGCACGACTTCGCGCTCCTGCAGCACGCGGAGCAGTTTCGCCTGCAGCTGCAGCGGCATCTCGGCGATCTCGTCCAGCAGGATCGTGCCGCCGTTGGCCGCGCGGAAGAATCCGTCGCCGCCCGACGACGCGCCCGTGAACGCACCCTTCTGGTGCCCGAACAGCAGCGCCTCGAGCATCGATTCGGGGAGAGCGGCGCAGTTGATCGCGATGAACGGCTTGTCCTTGCGTGCCGACCCGTTGTGGATGGCGCGGGCGAGCACCTCCTTGCCGGTGCCGGTCGGGCCGTTGATCAGGACGGTGATGTCGGCGGCGGCGACACGCTCTGCCAGGGCGAGCAGCGCGAGCGATTCGGGGTCCGCGGCGGTCGGCATCTCGGGGCCGCCGATCAGGGCACGCGCGAAGCCGTTGCCGACCGACGCGTCCTCTGCGCCGAAGCTGATCCGCGCCGGCATGCCGTCACGCGACGGGGTCACCTCACGACCCTCGCAGCCGATCACCACGGTGCGCGCGGGGGCGACGATGCCCTCGCCATCGGCCACCAGGAACAGGTCGTTCGCACCGGGTTGACCGGTTTCGAACGAGCCTACGCCGAAACCCTGCGCACGCAGCGACGAGACAAGCGCGTATTTTCGCGAAGTTACTGCGGCTGATGGAAAAATCGAACGCATGGTGTTCCCCCTGGACGATTCGGCGAATGCGGCATTGCTGGTAAACTTGTGGTTAAACGCTGCCGCCTGCCGGCAGAATATTTCCGGGCGTGTCCGAGCGGACACGTGCGGTCGCGGGCGCGCGCGCGAGCCCTGCCTGCCCGCGTGAGAGGCCGGGCGGACAGCGGCCGGGACGATGCGATTTTTTTCCTAAAGCCCGTGCAGACCCGGCCGTTACTCATTTCGATAGATCGGCACTTCGCCACGGGGGCGGCGCGGATCGTCTGAAAAATTTCACGGAGATTTCGCAATGACTGTCATCGGTACCAACGTCTCGGCCATGCGCGCCGCCAATGCTTCGAATGCAGCCAGCATGGCGCTGTCGACCTCGATGGAGCGCCTGTCGACCGGCAAGAGCATCAATTCGGCCAAGGACAACGCAGCCGGCATGGCGATCAAGACGTCGATGACGTCGCAGATCAAGGGCATGAACCAGGGCATTCGCAACGCCAACGACGGCATCTCGATGGCGCAGACCGCTGAAGGCGCGCTCGACGAGGTCACCAACAACCTGCAGCGTATGCGCGAACTCGAAGTCCAGAAGGGCAACGGCACGTATTCGCCGAGCGACATCCTGAACATCAAGGCCGAGCAGGACGCGCTGTCGACCCAGATCACCAACGTCCTGACGAACACCAAGTTCAACGGCGTGGCCCTGTTCGACGGCTCGGCCGGTACCGCCGGCACGGTGAAGATCCAGGCTGGCGCGAACTCGACCGACGCGATCGATCTCGCACTCGGCGGCGACCTCAAGGCTGCTGGCACGGGCCTCGGCACGGTCGTGACGGCAACCGGTTCGGCAGGCACGCTCGCCGACTATGACACGGCGATCTCGAACGTCTCGAACCGTCGTGCAAACCTCGGTGCGGCACAGAACCAGCTCCAGTCGGCGGTCAACAACCTGACCTCCAACTCGACCAACCTGTCGGACGCCAAGAGCCGTATCGAAGACACCGACTTCTCGTCGGAGACGACCGCACTCGCCAAGGCGCAGATCCTGAGCCAGGCATCGACCGCGATGCTGAGCCAGGCCAACCAGAGCCAGCAGAGCGTCCTGAAGCTGCTTCAGTAATCCGGAACGGCACCGGCACCGCCCCCCCAAAGGGTGTCGGTGCCGACCGGACCCGTCCGCCGACGCGGACGGACAGAACCCCGGTGGCCTCGGCCGCCGGGGTTTTTCGGCTCTCGCTCAGTCACCTCGCATTGCAAGCGCAGGGCGAACGCGTACGCTGAGACGCGCAAGACGATTTCGGGCAGGACGATTTCGAGCAGGACGAATTCGGGCAGATTGGGAGCCGGGCCATAAGCGGGCCACATGTCATCTTTGCCATCATCGCCTATTGCGCGGTGTTGTTCGGCATCGCCTGGATCGTCGACCGGCGCGGATTGTCGCCGCGGCTCGGGCGGATCGCCTATCCGCTGTCGCTTGCGGTCTATTGCAGCAGCTGGACGTTTTTCGGCGGCGTCGGCACCGCGGCAACGCGCGGCTGGGATTATCTCGCAATCTATCTCGGCCCGGCGCTGGTGTTCCTGTTGGCACCGACGTTCCTGACGCGGTTGGTGAAGCTGGCCCGCGACGAGGGATCGAGTTCGATCGCCGACTTCATCTCGGCGCGGTACGGGCGCAGTCGCGGCACGGCGGCGATCGTGGCCGGCACCGCGCTGTTGGCGTCGATACCGTATATCGCGCTGCAACTACGCTCGGTCACGCTGAGCTTCGGCGCGATCGCGGGGTATGAGAGTTCATCGCTGGCCGGGACGTTCGTCGCCGCGCTGTTGGCCGGGTTCGCGATCCTGTTCGGCACCCGGCGGTTCGAAGTCGCGCGGCGCAATCCCGGCGTGGTGGCGGCCATCGCCGCGGAATCGCTGATCAAGCTCGTGTGTTTCGTCGTGCTGAGCGGCGTCACCATCCATCTGCTGACGACGCTGGAACCGGTGGCGCTGGCACCGTCGCTCGCAAAGCTGGCCGATGGCTTCACCTGGCAGGCGCTGACCTCCGACTTCTGGGTCCGTACATTCTTGTCGGCGATGGCGATCGTCTGTCTGCCGCGGCAATTCTACATCGGCGTGGTGGAGGCGGACGGACCAGATGCGGTCGCGCACGCACGCTGGCCATTCATCGCCTATCTGGTCGCGATCTCGCTGCTCGTCCTGCCACTCGCGCTGGCGGGGATGACCATCCTGCCGACCTCGGCGCTGCCCGATCTGTACGTCCTGAGCGTGCCGCTGAGTCAGGGGCATCAGTTGGTCGCACTGCTCGCCTTTCTCGGCGGGTTCTCTGCGGCGACCGCGATGGTGGTGGTCGAGACGATCGCGCTGTCGACGATGGCGACCAACGACCTGCTTGCGCCGGCCCTGTTGCGGCGGCGGACCGACGGACGCGAGGGCGATCTCGGCCGTCGCCTGTTGTTCGTGCGGCGGATCATCATCGTCGCGATTATCGCCGCTGCATTGTTGTACGGGCGAAACGTCAAGCCGGACCTGTCGCTCGCGTCGATCGGCCTGATCGCGTTTGCCGGGGTCGCGCAGTTCGCCCCCGCGCTGATCGCGACGGTGGGCTGGGGCTTTGCCGACCATGATGCGGCGCGCCGAGGATTGCTGGGCGGGGTCGTCGTCTGGCTCTATTGCCTGTTGCTGCCGTCGATCGCGGACGGCGTCGGGCCGGCGATGGCGCATGCGACCTATGGCTGGCTCGATCCCGACGCGTTGCTGGGGTGGCGGATCGGATCGCCTTTGGTCAACGGCACGGTATCGAGCCTGGCGGTCAACATCGCGCTGATGGCCGGGCCCTACGCGATGAAGCGCTATCGCGGCCATAGCGCGCTGGATCACGTGGCGACGATCGGCGAGTTGCAGATGCTGGTCGCGCGGTTCGTCGGCGAGGCCGAGTCGCCCGAAGCGCTGGAGGGGGCGTGGCGCGACCCCGACGCGCCGATCGATGGCCCCGCCGCGCGCTCCGCCGAGCGTCTGATCGCCGGCGTCATCGGCGCACCGTCGGCCCGCAAGATCGTCGCATCCAGCATCGCGGGGTCGGCGATGGACGTCAGCGACGTGGTCGGCCTGCTCGACCAGCGCGGGCGTTCGCTGCGCTTCTCGCGCACGTTGCTGTCGGCGACGCTGGAGACGATCGACCCCGGCGTCAGCGTGATCGACGCGAACCTGAGGCTGGTCGCGTGGAATCCCCGCTATGTCGAGATGTTCGACTATCCCGAGGGGTATGTCGTCGTCGGCCGCTCGATTGCCGACCTGATCCGCTACAACGCCGAGCGCGACGGCCGGGGCACCGGCGACATCGAAGCGCATGTCGCGCGGCGAATAGGGCATTTGTCGCGCGGGACGCCGCATAGTTTCGAGCGGCAACGGCCGTCCGGGCGCTGGATCAAGATGGTCGGGCGGCCCATGCCGGGTGGGGGATACGTCCAGAGCTTCACCGATATCACCGCTGAAAAGGAGGCGCAGGCCGATCTCGAGGCGCGGGTGGCGGCGCGGACGCAGGACCTGGCGCAGTCGAACCACATGCTGAATGAGGCGCGCGCGGTGGCCGAGACCGCGACCCGCGACAAGACGCGCTTCCTGGCGGCGGCGAGCCATGACCTGTTGCAGCCGCTGCACGCCGCGCGACTGTTCTGCGCGGCGCTCGACGAGGATCTTGATGAGGACAGGGCACCGCATCAGGGCGAGCTGGTGCGCGCGATCGATGGCGCGATCGGATCGGCGGACACTTTGCTGCGCGCGTTGCTCGACGTGTCGCGGCTCGATGCCGGGGGCGTGGTGCCGAAGGTCGAGCGGTTTGCGCTCGGCGCGCTGATCGACGAACTGGTAATGCAGTTCCGGCCGTTGGCGGCCGAGCGGGGACTGGTGCTGGCGTCGCATGCGGGGGCGTTCAGCGTGGCGACCGATCGGTCCTTGTTGCGCTCGATTCTGCAGAATTTCCTGTCGAACGCCGTGCGGTACTCGGCGGATGGGCGGATCTGGATCGGCGCGCGGCGAAGGGGCGACGACGTGCTGATCGAGGTGCGCGACAACGGGCCGGGGATCGCCGCGGCCGACCGCGAGCGGATCTTCGAGGAGTTCGAGCGGCTGGAAAGCAAGGGCAGCGCGGGCGGTGGCGTCGGGCTGGGGCTGGCGATCGTCCGGCGGATCGCGCGGCTGCTCGGCGCGGCGGTGGAGTTGCGGTCGGCGCCGGGGCGGGGGACGACGTTTGCGGTGCGTGTGCCGCTTGCGCCCGCCGGGCTCGACGTACCGCTGCCGACACCCTCGGCGACGCGCGCGCTGGTGCCCGGGTTGCGGGTTCTGTGCCTCGACGATGATGCGACGATCCTCGCGGCGCTCGACGCGGCGTTGCGTGCACGGCGGTGCGTGCCGTTGCTGGCGGCGACGATCGCCGAGGCGATGGACCTGGCGGCGGACGAGGAGCCGGACGTGGCGCTGGTCGACTATCATCTGGAGGCGGCAGAGGACGGACTCGACGTGGTCGCGCGGTTGCGGGCGATGAACCCGGCCCCGGCGATTGCGCTGGTGACGGCCGACCGTGAGGTTGCGGACGATCCGCGCTGTGTTGGGCTAGTGGTGCTGACGAAGCCGGTGGTGCCGGCGGATTTGTGGCGGTTCATCGAGGAGGCTTCGGCGGCGGCGGCGCGGGGGAGCTGAGCCTCCTAAATCCCCCCCCGGCGGTGGGGATCAAGAGGGGCACGGACATACGCCGTCATCCTGACGAAAGTCAGGACCCAGAGCCACGGTCGGGGTGGGTGGTATCCTGGGTCCTGACTTTCGTCAGGATGACGTTGGGGAGGGGCAGGCCGTGCGCGCCTAATCCGCGAAGTGAATGTCCATCGCGCGCGCCGCGAGTACGGCTTGCGTGCGGTTCTGAACGCCGAGTTTGCGGAGGATGGCGGTCATGTGACCCTTTACCGTGCCTTCGGAGATGCCGAGGTCGAACGCCACCTGCTTGTTGAGGCGGCCGGCTAGCACGCCGAGCAGGACCTTCAGTTCGGTCGGGGTGAGGCTCGCGACGCGCTCGGCGATGGCATCGACGGGCGCGCCGTCGATCGGCGCGTCGCGTTCGCCCGCCAGTGCACGGGCTACGGCGTTTTCGAGGGTGGCGAGATCGGCGGTCTTGGAGACGAAGCCGATCGCGCCATACGCCCGCGCCCGCGGTGCCGCTTCGGCTTCGTCGGCCGAGGAGATGACGAGGATCGGCGTGTCGGGGCGTTCGGCGTGGAGCAATGCGACGCCTGCAAAGCCTTCCGAGCCCGGCATGCGCAGGTCTAGCAGGATCAGGTCGAGGCGCGCCGCCGTCCGCGCCGCCTCGACCGCCTCGCCGAGCTGTCCGGCCTCGATCACCAGCGCATCGGGCGCGGCGCGGGTGACCGCCAGCTTGAGTGCCTGGCGGAACAGCGGGTGGTCGTCGGCGATGAGGATCGTGCGCGTCATGCCGGGAGGGGAACGGCCTCCTCGCGCCCGGCGATCAAGGCGTCGACGACCGCAGGATCGGCGAGCGTCGAGGTGTCGCCGAGCTGGTCGAGCTGGTTCTCGGCGATTTTCCGCAGGATGCGGCGCATGATCTTGCCCGAGCGCGTCTTGGGCAGGGCGGGTGCGAACTGGAGGATGTCGGGGGTCGCGATCGGGCCGATCTCGCGGCGGACCCATTGCACGAGTTCCTTGCGCAGGTCCTCGCTCGGTTCAGCGTTCGCGTTGAGCGTGACGTACGCGTAGATGCCCTGGCCCTTTACGTCGTGCGGCATGCCGACGACCGCGGCTTCGGCGACCTTCGAATGCGCCACGAGTGCGCTCTCGACCTCGGCGGTGCCCATGCGGTGGCCGCTGACGTTGATGACGTCGTCGACGCGGCCGGTGATCCAGTAATAGCCGTCCTCGTCGCGGCGGCAGCCGTCGCCGGTGAAATACTTGCCGGGGTAGGTCGAGAAATACGTCTGGAAGAAGCGATCGTGATCGTTCCACACGGTCCGCATCTGGCCCGGCCAGCTGTCGGCGATGACGAGGTTGCCCTCGACTGCGCCGTCGAGGACATTGCCGTCCGCATCGACCAGTTCGGGGACCACGCCGAACAGGGGCTTGGTCGCGCTGCCGGGTTTCAGCGCGGTGGCGCCGGGCAGTGGCGAGATCATGTGGCCGCCGGTCTCGGTCTGCCACCAGGTGTCGACGATCGGGCAGCGACCTTCGCCGACGACAGTGTGATACCAGTTCCACGCCTCGGGATTGATCGGTTCGCCGACCGAGCCGAGCAGGCGCAGCGACTTGCGGCTGGTGCGCGTGACCCAGTCGTCGCCCTCGCGCATCAGCGAACGCAGCGCGGTCGGCGCGGTGTAGAGGATGTTGACCTGGTATTTGTCGACGATCTGCCAGAAGCGGCTGTGATCGGGATAGTTGGGCACGCCCTCGAACATCACGGTCGTCGCGCCGTTGGCGAGCGCGCCGTACAGCGAATAGGTGTGGCCGGTGACCCAGCCGACATCGGCAGCGCACCAGAAGATCTCGCCGGGGCGGTAGTTGAAGACGTATTCGTGCGTCATCGACGCCCAGACCAGATAGCCGCCGGTCGAGTGCAGCACGCCCTTGGGCTGGCCGGTCGAGCCGCTGGTATAGAGGATGAACAGCGGGTCCTCGGCATTCATCGGCTTGGGTGCGCAGTCGGTCGACTGGCCCTCGACGCAGTCCGTATACCAGCAGTCGCGGCCTTCGGTCATCGTCACCGTCCCGCCAGTGCGACGGACGACGATGACGGCGTCGACCGAGACGCCGTCCTGGGTCAGCGCGGCGTCGACATTGGCCTTGAGCGGCACGGTCTTGCCACCGCGCAAGCCTTCGTCGGCGGTGATGACGATGCGGCTGTCGCAATCGTGGATGCGGTTGCCGAGACTCTCGGGCGAGAAGCCGCCGAACACGACCGAGTGGATCGCGCCGATCCGCGCGCAGGCGAGCATCGCGAACGCCGCCTCGGGGATCATCGGCAGGTAGATGGTGACGCGGTCGCCTTTCTTGACGCCCTTGGCCTTCAGCGCGTTGCCGAGCTTCGACACTTCGTCGCGCAGTTCGGCATAGCTGATCTTGCGATCGTCGGCGGGGTTGTCGCCTTCCCACAGGAGGGCGATCGCGTCGGGGCGGGCGTCGGCGTGGCGATCGACGCAGTTGGCGGCGACGTTCAGCTGGCCGTCCTCGAACCAGCGGATGTGGAAGTCGGCCTCGTCGAACGAGGTGTCCTTGATCTTGGTCGGCGGCACGATCCAGTCGAGGCGCTTGGCCTCCTTCGCCCAGAACGCGTCGGGATCGGTCGCGGCCTCGGCATACATCCGGTCGTAGGCGGCGGCGTCGATCAGGGCATCCTTTGCCCATGCCGCGGGGACGGGATAGCTGGCCTCGGTCATCTGGCTCTCCTTTTGCCGCGCTGTACGCGGTCACGGTCGGGCGATCATCCCTAACCAAAGTAAGGGATGGACGCGGGTGTGCAATGCGCCATGATCACGAGGCTTATTCCACGCGCAAGACCAGTGGAAAAGCGCGGAGACGGGGATGACACGGATGGCGTTCAGGACGCGACTGGCCTTGACGGCCCTGCTCGCGAGCACCGCACTGATACCGGGTATGGCGCAGGCGCAGACGGCGCGCGAGGTCGAGCTCGAAACACGGCTGAAGGCGCTCGAAGCGGCCGTGCAGGATCTGCGCGGCGAGTTGACCGCGGCGCGCGCGACGGCTGCGGCGCCGGTTGCCCCGACTTCCATGAACGCGTCTCCGATGACCGCCAATCCCATGACCGCGTCTTCGATGAGCGCGGCATCCGAGTCGCCGGGCCGATCGCCCGGCGCGACCAATGTGGCCCAGGCCAAGCCTGTTGCGACAAAGTCTGCACCGACCGACGGTTTTCGCGTCGGCAACACCACGGTCAAGCTGGGCGGCTTCGTCCGCCTCAACGCTATCGCCAGCCGTTATAGCGATGGCGAGGCCGCGGTCGGCGGGCTGGGCAAGGAGTTCTTCCTGCCGCAGCAGATTCCGGTCGGCGGCGGGTTCTCCACACAGGATCTGCTGCTCTCCGCGCGCCAGACCCGCCTGCAGTTCAGCACGGCGACCCCAATGAACGGCACCGACATCAAGACACTGGTGGAGTTCGATTTTGCGCTCGCGACGGCGCCGGTCGGTGCGCAGCGCGCGACCAATCCCTACACGCCCACCTTCCGCCGTGGCTTCATCGAATATGGCAACCTGTTGGTCGGGCAGGAATGGTCGACCTTCCAGAACATCGCCGTGCTGCCGGAGACGACGGATTTCGTCGGTCCGCTGGACGGCACCGTGTTCAACCGCCAGGCCCAGGTCCGCTACTCCATCCCGTTGCGATCCGGGCTGACGTTGCAGATCGCGGCCGAGAATCCCGAAACGGAAACCGCACTGCCGGGCAACGCGGCGCTGGTCGACACGGATGACGACCGCCTGCCCGACGTGGTGGCACGGATGAACTGGAAGCCGAAATTCGGCGATTTCGCGCTGGCCGGCATCGCCCGCGAGCTGCGCACCGATACGCTGGGCAGCGGCGATACCGCCTTCGGGTGGGGCGTTTCCGGGTCCGGCAAGATTCCTATCGGCAAGCGCCACGACCTGCGCTTCATGGCGACTTACGGGCAAGGCATCGGCCGGTACCTGGGATTGGGATACGTGCCCGACGCGATCTATGGCGGCGCCGCCACCCAGCTCGAGCGGATCGACAATTTCGCGGGCTTCGCGGCGCTGCGCATCGGCTGGACCGATGCGATCCACTCGACGGTCATGGGCAGTTACCAATCGGCCAATTATCCGGCCGGCGTGATCGTCACGGGGTTGGCCAATGCCAAGTCCTATGGCGGCGCTGGCAACCTGTTCTGGTCGCCGGGCAAGGGCTTCGACATCGGCGTGGAATATCGCCACGCCGTCCGCGAGCTGGTTTCGGGTGACACCGGCGCGCTCGACCGCCTCGAATTCGCATTCAAATACGGGTTCTGACTGCGCAACGCTCCAGGATCCCCACCCAACCCATCTGAGAGGATACCGCCATGGCGACGACAACCGGGGACGCATCGCCCCTTGGTCACGTGAAGCAGAGCCAGCCGTTGATCATCATCGCATCCTCCTTGGGTGCGGTGTTCGAATGGTATGATTTCTATCTCTACGGCCTGCTCGCGACGATTATCACCGCGCAGTTTTTCTCGGGCGTCAACGAGACGACCGGGTTCATCTTCGCGCTCGCGGCGTTCGCGGCCGGGTTTGCGGTGCGGCCGTTCGGCGCGCTGGTGTTCGGGCGGATCGGCGATGTCGTCGGGCGCAAGAACACGTTCCTCGTGACGATGGCGATCATGGGCCTGTCGACGTTCCTGGTCGGCCTGCTGCCGAGCTACGCGTCGGTCGGCGTCGCAGCGCCGATCGCGCTGGTGGTATTGCGCCTGTTGCAGGGCCTCGCGCTCGGCGGCGAATATGGCGGTGCCGCGACCTATGTCGCCGAGCACGCGCCGGACAAAAAGCGCGGGCTGTTCACCAGCTTCATCCAGACCACTGCATCGCTCGGCCTGTTCGCTGCGCTGCTGATGGTGATCGGTGTACGGACGCTGGTCGGCGAAGAGGCGTTCGCGTCGTGGGGCTGGCGTATCCCGTTCATCGTCTCGATCGCGTTGCTCGCGGTGTCGCTCTGGATCCGCATGCAGCTCGAAGAGAGCCCGGTGTTCCAGAAGATGAAGGACGAGGGTAAGACGTCGAAGGCGCCGCTGACCGAAGCGTTCGGGCAGTGGAGCAACCTGAAGATCGTGCTGATCGCGCTGTTCGGTGCGGTCGTCGGCCAAGGCGTCGTGTTCTACACCAGCCAGTTCTACGCGTTGTTCTTCCTCGAGAAGAACCTGCGCGTCGACGGACCGACCACCAACATCCTGATCGCGATCGCGCTGTTGATCGCGACGCCGGCGTTCATCTTCTTCGGCTGGCTGTCGGACAAGATCGGTCGGAAATACATCATCCTGACCGGCTGTGCGCTCGCCGCGCTGACGTACATGCCGCTGTTCCATGCATTGTCGAAGGCCGCCAACCCGGCGCTCTACGCAGCACAGGCCAATTCGCCGGTCAGCGTCGTCGCCAACCCCGAGGAATGCTCGGTCCAGTTCGATCCGGTCGGCAAGAACAAGTTCGACAGCAGCTCGTGCGACATCGCCAAGTCGTATCTGGCGAAGGCCGGGATCTCGTACACGAACGTCGTCGCACCCGCGGGCACGGTCGCGCAGATCCATATCGGTGGCACGACCATTCCGGTCGTCGATCCAGCCGTCGTCACCGGTCCCGACCGTGCCGCGGCGATCAAGGCGTTCGGGACCGAGGTAAAGACCGCCCTCACCGCAGTCGGCTACCCCGAAAAGGCGGACCCGGCGCAGATCAACAAGCCGATGGTCGTCGCGATCCTCGTCCTGCTCGTGCTGTACGTGACGATGGTCTACGGACCGATCGCGGCGCTGCTGGTCGAGCTGTTCCCGACGAAGATCCGCTACACGTCGATGTCGCTGCCCTATCATATCGGCAATGGCTGGTTCGGCGGGTTCCTGCCCACCGCGGCGTTCGCGATGGTCGCGGCGACCGGGGATATCTATTACGGCCTGTGGTACCCGATCCTTGCCTGTGCAGTGACCGCGCTGGTCGGCCTCGTGTTCCTGCCGGAGACGTTCCGCCGGTCGCTCCATAGCTGACCGAGGTCGGCCCGGAACCCGAAGGGCGCCGAACGCGTCCACGGGTTCCGGGCCGAACTATGTCAGATCTGACGGGCGAGGGCCTTCTTCAACTTTGCGTGTGCGGACGCCTTGATCTGGCAGACGCGCGCCGAGCCGATGCCGAAGACTTCGCCGATCTCCTCGAGGTTCAGTTCCTCGACGTAATAGAGCTGGATCACCTGGGCTTCACGTTCCGGCAAGGCGGTGATCGCCCTGATCAACGCGTCGCGCATGTCACTGTCGGCGAGCTGTTCGAACGCGTCCGGGGTGTCGTCTGCGAACCACGGCAGGTCGTCGGCGTACATCTCGTCGATCGAGTCGAAGCGGATCGCGTCGGCGGTGACGTAGTCGGCGCGCAGTTTCTCGATCGTGACGCCGATATGCTGCGCGATCATGTCTTCTCCTGGGGCTTTCCCCGTGCGGGCAGTCAACGTCGAGATCGCCTCGGCGTACTGGCGACGACGACGCATCGCGCCTCGCGTCGACGTCGCCTGGCGGCGCAGTTCGTCGATCATGCTGCCGCGCAGCCGGGTGATCAGATAGGTCTTGAACGGCATGCCGCGCTCGTCGAAATTCGCGGCGGCCTCGACCAGCGCGACCAGGCCGACCTGGATCAAATCCTCGACCTCGACGCTGCTGCTCATGCTGCCGTGAACGTGCCAGGCGATGCGGCGGACGAGGGGGAGATGCTGCTTCACCAACTGGTCCGCGTCGCCGCCGGGGCGTTGGTGCGGGCGGTAGGTGAGCGGCTGGCCTGTAAAGGGCTGCCCGGTGAGGGGTTGGGCATCGGCGAAGGCGCCGCGCATCGGGAGCGCGCTCATGCGGCCAGCGCCTGTTGCCCAAAGTTTCCGACTTGCGCCGGCTGGGACGCACCGATGACCGCGACGACCTCGACGGCCTTCTCCTCGGGTACTTCAAAGAACGAGAGCACGGGCGTATCGGGCAGGCACGTCCGCACCAGCTTGCGGACGGCGATGCGGATCGTGGGCTGGACGACCAGCGCGAACGGCTTTGCCTCGGCGATCAGCGGTTCGGCGGCGCGTTGCAGCGCCTCGACGATGCGGCGGCCGAGATCGGGTTCGATGACGTGGCGGCGCGATTGATCGGCGCGCATCGCCTGGCCGAGCAGACCTTCCAATTGACCCTCCAACGTCATGACGCGCAGCGGTTCGCGCACGCCGCACAGTTTCTGGATGATGAGCGCGCCGAGCTCGGGACGGATCGTCTCGATGATCTCTTCGGCGTCTTGCGTGCGCTGCGCGGCGACCGCGATCGCGCCGGCGATGCGGCGAAATTCCTTGAGGGGCACGTTCTCCGCGAGCAGACCTTTCAGTACCTGCGTCAGCGTCGTGATCGGCAACGGTGTGAGCGCGGCGACGAGCTGCGCAGCGCGCTCCTTGAGACCGTCGAGCAGCGCCTGCACTTCGTCCTGGCCGAGCAGCTCGGCCGCGTTCTGGCCGAGCAGGTGATTTAGGTGCGTCGCCATCACGGTGCCGGGATCGACCACGAGATAGCCGGCACCGGTCGCGGCATCGGCATCGCCTGCATCGACCCAGGTCGCGTCGAGCCCGAAGGTCGGGTCCTTGACCTTCTTGCCGAACAGGTCGCCGAACGCCTGCCCCGTATCGAGCGCGAGCATCTCGTCGGGCGACACGGTGTCCTCGCCGACGACGACGCCGTTGACGAGGATGCGGTAGACGTAGGGGGCGAGGTTGATGTCGTCGCGGACGCGGACCTGCGGCACGACAAAGCCGAGTTCCTTCGACAGCTGGCGGCGGACGCCGGTGATGCGGCCCATCAGCGGCGAGCCGCGACGCTCGTCGGCGAGCGGCACCAGGCCGTAGCCGATGTCGAGATTGACCTGCATGCCGTCGGTGACTTCCTCCCAGCCGATCTTCGACTGGTCGATCGTCTCGACCGGGACGACGACGACGGGGGCAGGGCGACGCTCGATCTGGCGGAGCTTCCACGCGGCGAACCCGGCGATGGCCGCGGCGGGCAGGATGACCATGTGCGGCATGCCGGGCAGGATGCCGAGCAGTGCGAGGATGACCGCGACGGGGGTCCAGGTGCGGGGCGAGCCGAACTGGCCGCCGATCTGGCCAGCGAGATCCTTGTCGGAGGTGACGCGCGTGACGATCGAGGCGGCGGCGATCGATAGCATCAGCGACGGCAGCTGCGCGACCAGCGCGTCGCCGATCGCGAGCAGGATGTAGTTGTGCGCGGCGTCGGCGATCGTCATGCCGTGGCTGATCGGCCCGAGGATCAGGCCGCCGATGATGTTGGCGGCGAGGATCAGCATGGCCGCGACCGCATCGCCCTTCACGAACTTCGACGAGCCGTCCATCGAGCCGTAGAAGTCGGCTTCGGTGGAGACTTCGACGCGGCGGGCTTTCGCTTCGTCGGGTGTGATGAGGCCGGCGTTCAAGTCGGCGTCGATAGCCATCTGCTTGCCGGGCAGCGCGTCGAGCGTGAAGCGCGCGCTGACTTCGGAGACGCGGCCGGCGCCCTTGGTGACGACGATCATGTTGATGATCATGAGGATCGCGAAGACGAAGATGCCGACGACGTAATCGCCGCCGATCAGGAACGTGCCGAACGCCTCGATGACGTGGCCGGCGGCAGCTTCGCCTTCGTGGCCGTGGACTAGCACGATGCGGGTCGATGCGACGTTGAGGCCGAGGCGGAACAGCGTGGCGAACAGCAGCACGGTCGGGAAGGCGGAGAAATCGAGCGGCTTCTGCGCGTTCAAGGCGACCATCAGCACGGCGAGGCTGATCGCGATGTTCGCGACGAAGAAGATGTCGAGCATGAATGCCGGGATCGGCACGACCATGACGAGCACGAGCAGCAGGATCGCAAGCGGCAGGACGGACGCCCTGGCGTTGGAAAGGATGCGGTTCATGGCTTAGCCGCCCAACCGTGCGAGCATCATGTACGCGAGCCGTGCGGTGTCGGGCGTCGGGCGCAGGACGTTTACCGCCGTTTGCGTCGCCTTGCCCGAGAACCTGTTCATGGCCGTGCCCATTGCCGATTGCGCCCAGGCGAGCGCGTCGTCGGCGCTCTCGTTGGCGCCGGTGATGACCGTGCTGCCGTCCATGTCGAGGGCTTGCGCGGCGTAGCGGGTGGGCGTTGCGGTCGCGCTGGCACCGACGGCTGCACCGCCGAGCTTGTCGGCGAACCGGTCGTAGATCGCCGACAGGGTGCGCGGCTGATTGTGGGAATCGTAGAAGACGTTGTGGTTGGCGCGCGCCGCGGCGGGGAACAGCGCGGCGCCGCTCGCCTGAGGGTTGCCCTGCATCGTCTTCAGGAACTTGGTCGCGCCGCCCAGGCCCATGAAATGCGCCATGTAGAGGTCGGTACCGGACGTCGGGCGATTCAGCGTGCCTTCGAGCGAGGCCTTGTTGTCCGACGCATATTCGGCGGCCATCAGCGAGGCGGCATTGGGATCGTTGCGCAGCGCGAGGATCGCCGCCTTGGTGCCGGCATCGCCGACCGACAGGCGCCCGCTCGACGACTGGCCGATGCTGTTCGCGGCCCACGCCATGCCGTGCTCGGCGCCATGCTTCTTGACGACCGAGAGCCAGCTCTGTTCGATGAACTGATAGAGGCCGGATGCGCTCGACGTGCCGGCCTTGGCGTTGGCGTTGAGCCCGCTCTCGAGCTTCGCCTGGCCCAGCAGATAGTCGAAATCCACGCCCGTCTTGCTGCTTGCAAGCGCGATCGCGGACTGGATCCGGCCGGTAGTGATAGGATTGACGGTCATGCCCGTGTGCGGTGCCCCTGGTTCAGGGGGTGATCAGCAAGGGGCGTGCCAGTTTTGGGTATTTGGTTCCCGTAACGCCGTCATCCTGACGAATAACGCCGTCATCCTGACGAAAGTCAGGATCCAGAGCCACGTAGTGTCGCCCTCTGTTACCCTGGATCCTGACTTTCGTCAGGATGACGGAGATGGGGAGGGGTAAGCGCGCTGCTTAAGCGTACGCCGCCCTGAGCCCTGGCCGATACCCGGCAACGGCACCGTCACCGGTCAGGGTTTGCAGGCGGCGGCGGACATTTGCCGCCATCAGGTTGGTGTAGATGCGGCAGGTCTCGTTCAGCCGGTTCGCCTCGTCGGCGAGCTCGCGGATCTCGGTGCCTGCAGGCGTCGTGCCGAGCAACGCGACCTGTTCGATCCCGGCGAGCTTGTCAGCGGTCGCGCGCTCGAGGCTGGCGACGTCGTTCGACTTCAGCGCGGCGATCTCGGCATGCAGCGCGTCGATCACGCGGATCAGGGCATCACGCCGTTTCATTGGAATTCCAGGCCAGGCTGAGCGCCATCAGCCGATCGGCGATGGTCGCGGGAAGGATGGGAAAAGTGCCGGCGGCGATCGCCTTCTTGATCTCGGCGACGCGGGTCGCGTTGATCGGCGGCGACGACGCCATCGACCTGGCGAGCGCGATCGACTCCGGCAGTGCCGACGCCTGAGGCTGAGGCTGAGCCGGGGCTTGGGCCTGCGCCTGCACCGGGGTCTGCACGATCATTGCCGGCGTCGCGGCGGCGACGCGCGTGACGGAGCGTTCTCCGGCTACTGACGGCTTCGCGCCGATAGGGTCCACCATGTCCGCATCCTTTGGTTTGCGCTGACATCTGGAGGAACGACCGCACCGCGAAAACCTTTAGCGAAATTAATCAATGCGCCGAATTTTAGTTGGATCGGGCTTTAGTTCGACCAACCGGGCAGCGTCGCGCGCCCCTGTTCGACGGCGATCGCCTGGACCGGCGTGCGGGTGTCGTCGACCTTGACCATGAACCGGCCGCCGGGGGCGGCATCGCCCATCGCGACGCCCTCGCGGCTGATCGAGAAACCCTCGGTGCCGGCCTCGATCACGATCGGATCGCCGCGCTTGATGACGGGCGGGACCTTGGCCAGGGGCGCGAACGACGCGGCGATCGCGGCGGGCGCGGTGGCCGGGCGGATCACCGGCACGAAAATACGCCATGCCGGTCCTGCGCACGAGACGACGACCGCGTCATGCTGTTCGGAGCGCCACGACAGCGAGACGGTCGGGCAGGTCGCAAGCCGCAAGCGCGCGTCGACCGGCGTGCGGGCGCCGCCCTCGGCACCCGTCGGCCGGCCGGTGAAGGCGGCGACAGAGGCGTCGAGGGTGGCGGTGTCCTGGAAGCTGGCGGCGACCAGCAGGAGGGGAAGAATCATGGCATGGTCCTCATGGGGGCAATCTTCGGCATGGAAGCAGCCTTCTGCGGCTCGCCGACGAAGGCGAGGGAGACGATGGCGGCGCGGCGGCCGGGTTTGGTCGTGGTGACGATCGTCACGCGCGACGGCGCGACCGCCGAGAGCGCGGCGGCGACCGTGCGGGCGCGGTCGGCGGCGAGGATCGCGGCGCTGCCGGTGGTGGGGTCGACGTCGGCGGGGGTACCGTCGGTCGAGCCGGTGACGGTCAGCATCACGCGGGGATCGCGCCCGGCCTCGCGCGCCCAGGCGACGAGCGCGCCGGGGCTGGTCGGCATGATCGCCGAGCCGGGTGCGAAATCGAGCATGCCGGCGGCGGCCACCGGCATCGGCGTCGGTTCGGTAACGCTCGCGCCGAAGCCCTTGCGGATGCCCTTCGCCAGATCGCGTGCGCCGAGGTGCTGGCTTGCCTGGACGAGCACGAGGAAGCCGACGAGCAGCAGCGCGAGATCGGCGAGCGTCATCAGCCACAGCGGTTTGCCGGGCGGCGTTTCGGGATAGTCGCTCGCGGTCATGCCGCCGAGACCGTTGGGACCAATGTCGGAACGGGTGCGACGTAGCCGCGCGGCGTTTCGCGCTCGGCGAGTGCCACCAGCGGCGCTTCGATCCGGGCGCGTTCGAACGCTTCGGTGCGGCCCTGCGCGCGTAGGCGGTTGGCGATCGGCATGAACACCAGATTGGCGAGCAGCGCACCATACAGCGTCGCGAGCAGCGCGACGGCCATCGCGCCGCCGATCGCGTCGGGGTTGTTCATCGTCGCGAACATCTGCGCCAGGCCGATCAGCGTGCCGACCATGCCCATCGCTGGTGCGACGTCGGCGGCACCGGCCCAGACGTCGGCGGCGGCGACGTGACGCTCGATCCGCGCACGACGACGATGCTGGACGAGCGCTGCCACGCTGCCTGCCGTGCCGCCATCGACGATCGCGGCGATGCCGGCGGCGACGTCATTGTCGGTGATAACCGAGCGATCGAGCGCCATCACCCCGTGCCGCTTGGCGATCCGTGCGAGTGCGGTGATCTGCTGGAGCAACGGGTCGGCGTCGAACCGGCCCCGACCGAGCGTCGTGACCGCGACGAACGCGCGGCCGAGGTCGCGGGCCGGCGTGCGCAGGACGACGGCGAGTGCCGTGCCGCCGCCGACGATGGCGAGCGCGACGGGATCGAACAGGAGGTCGGGCGTGATCATATGCGCGACCTCTGCAAGGTGTGGGCCAGTTTGGGGGTGGGCGGCGCTGTCTTGTGGCGTGGGGAAGGGTGGGGCGGATTGTGCGGCTGTTTTGTCCGCCAAGCGGCCCACCCACCCCCGGCCCCTCCCTTCACGAGGGAGGGGGGGGAAGTAAGGGTGATCTGTTTTCCTGCCCGCTTCGCATACTCCGCATGAATACCTCCCTGGCGGAGGCCGGGGTCCAGTTGGGGGAAGTCGCTAACTGAGGGGGTGCGCGGTTACTGCGACCTTTCCAATTGGGCCCCGGCCTTCGCCGGGGTGGTGCTATTGTTTGTAGGGCGCGTCTGAGAGGGATGATGAGTGGGGGAGCGGGGTGACTCCCCGTTGTTCTCTCGCGAAGGCGGGAGGCCAGGCTCGGTGCCCGCCTTCGTGGGGAAACATGGGGCGGCGCGGGATGTGCGCCGGAACCTGGCTCCCCTCCCTCGTGAAGGGAGGGGCTGGGGGTGGGTGGGCTGCATGGCTCGCCGCCGTGCTCGCCAAGTTCCCGCTAACCCCTTCAATCTAGGTGAGCCGCAAAGCGGCAACGGCGTTGCCGGTCGCCGCTGCCGCACCGGCAAGGCGTTGCCGTTCGGGCTGCCGCGGGCTTGCCGCTGCCCGGCAATCGGACATCCTCCACTCACCGCACGGGAATTGGCACGGCCATTGCTTAGGTCTGTTTGCGCAACGGTTGCGCCAGGAGACGGGTCTGTGTCAGGCGACACGCTTTTCGGAGTTCATGGGGCGGCACTCGAGGTGCGCTCGCAGCGCATGGGCGTGCTGGCGTCGAACATCGCCAATGCATCGACGCCCGGCTTCAAGGCGCGCGACATCGATTTCAATGCGGCGCTCGCGTCGGTCGAGAACGACGGCAGCACCAGCGCGGCGACCAAATATCGCGTAGCGACGCAGACCTCGCTCGACGGCAACACCGTCGAGCTGAGCCATGAGCAGACCGCGTTTGCCGAGAACGCCGTCCAGTATCAGACGACGCTGTCGTTCCTGAACGGGCGGATCAGTCAGGTCACCCGCGCGCTGAAGGGGGAATAAGACGTGTCCAACCAGCCCATGACGATCTTCCAGGTGGCCGGCCGCGCGATGTCCGCGCAGCTCGTCCGGATGAACGCCACTGCGTCCAACCTCGCCAATGCGGGCGGCACGACCGGATCCGCCGAGACCGCCTACAAGTCGATGCGGCCGGTGTTCCGCACCAGCTTCGACGCCGCCAGCGGCATGTCGACGGTCGACGTCGAACGTGTCGTCACCGCGGGCGAGGCGCCGACCAAGCGCTACGATCCCGACAATCCGATGGCCGACAAGGACGGCAACATCTTCGAGGCGTCGGTCGATGAAACCCGCGAGATGGTCGACATGATGGAGACCGCGCGCAGCTACCAGAACAACGTCGAAGTGATGAACACGGCAAAGTCGCTCATCATCGATACCCTCAAGCTAGGCCGCTGATCATGGCGACATCTTTCGATACCACGCTGAACAGTCTCGGCATCGCGCGCACCTCGACGGCCACCGCCAAGACGGCAACCGCGACGGGCTCGTCGAACCTCGACCAGTCCGATTTCCTGAAGCTGATGACCGCGCAGATGCAGAACCAGGACCCGTTCAACCCGGTCGACAACACCCAGATGGTCGCGCAAATGGCGCAGATCTCGACCACCTCGGGCATCTCCGAGATGAATTCGACGATGAAGGCGATCGCCGACAAGCTCGGCGTCACCAGCACCAGCGAAGCGCTCGGCTATGTCGGCAAGACTGTGCTGACCGAAGGCAACACCGCCTATGGCCGTACCGGCGGCGGGATCGCCGGATCGGTCGAGCTGGCCGCCGCCGTGTCCGGCGTCAACGTGACGATCAGCGATGCGAACGGCGTGGCGTTGAAGACGATGGCGCTGGGGCCGCAGGCCAAGGGCACGGTCGGCTATGACTGGAACGGCAAGGATGCGTCCGGGGCCGATGCCGGCAACGGCCCCTTCACGATCAGCGTCGCAGCGCAGAGCGGCGGCGCCTCGGTCGCCGCGACCAGCCTGGTCTGGGCGCCGGTCCAGTCGGTTTCGACCACCACCGGTTCCGCAATCCTCACTCTCCCCGGCATCGGCGAAGTGCCGGTCAGCGCCGTCCGCCAGATCGGCTGATCGCACCCCCTAATCTCAAGGAGTTCACCGCATGTCTTTCTATACCTCGCTCTCCGGTCTCCAGGCTTCGCAGGCCGAAATGGCGACGATCTCGCACAACCTTGCAAACGTCTCGACGAACGGCTTCAAGAAGAGCCGCACCGATTTCGCCGACGTGATCGCATCGAGCGTCTCGGTTGCACCGGCGCAGCAGGTCGGTTCGGGCGTCATGGTTAAGGGCAACCGCCAGCAGTTCGGGCAGGGCAACCTGCTCCAGTCGGCCAACGCGCTCGACCTCGCCGTGTCGGGCGACGGCTTCTTCGCGGTCAAGCCCGATCCGAGCTCGGCGAGCGTCAACTATACGCGCAACGGCTCGTTCCTGGTCGACGCCAACAACAACGTGACCGATGCGAACGGCAACTTCCTGCAAGTGTATCCGGTCGACGGTTCGGGCAACGTCATCCAGGCGAGCATGAACACGCTGCAGAACCTGACGCTGCCCGCGACCAGCGGCACGCTGAAGGCGACGCAGGACGTCAAGCTGGGCGTCAACCTGAACGCCAACACCGCGATGCCGGCAACCGCGACGTTCAACCGCCTCGACGTATCGTCCTACAATCAGGCGACGACGACCTCGGTCTACGATGCGCAGGGCAATCCGATGGCGATGACGAGCTATTACGTCCGCGACACGGCGCCGGTCGCGACCACCCCCGGAGGCACCGCCGACCTGTCGTCGACATGGTCGGTCTACAGCTTCGTCGGCGACAAGCCGATGCAGGTCGGCGCCGCCAAGAGCGTGCAGCTTCAGTTCGGCAGCACCGGGCAGTTGACCACCCCGACGACCAAGACCACGTTCGACGCATTCGCGCCGGGCAGCGGCTCCGCCCAGTCGATCAGCCTCGATCTGACCGCAAGCAGCCAGACCGCGGCGCCGTTCAAGGTCGCCTCGCAGACGCAGGACGGCCTTGCGGTCGGCCAGTTGCAGGGCGTGACGGTCGACGATGCCGGCATCGTGAAGGCGAGCTTTTCGAACGGCGACGTCAAGGCGCTGGGCCAGGTGGCACTCGTCAACTTCTCGAACCCGTCGGGTCTGCGCCAGCTCGGCGACAGCGGCTGGGCATCGACCGGCGTCTCGGGCAGCCCGATCGCGGGATCGGCCGGTCAGCGTGGCCTCGGCAACCTGACGTCGGGGATGATCGAACGGTCGAACGTCGACATCACCGAGGAGCTGGTCAACCTGATCGCGGCACAGCGCAATTTCCAGGCGAATTCCAAGGCCCTGGATACCGCCAGCCAGATTTCGCAGACCATTTTCAACATCCGCAGCTAACCGAACAGCGCGCAGGGGACCCTGAATGGACAAGCTGGTCTACACCGCGGCATCGGGCCTGCGTGCGCACATGGCGGCGCAGGCGGCGATCGCCAACAACATGGCGAACGCATCGACGACCGGATTCCGCGCCGATCGCGTGGTGTTCGACCGGATGACCCTGAAGGGCGACGGCACCACGCTGGAGGCGCGTGCGCCGACCTCGGAAGAGGTGACCGACGCCGACCGCTCGCCGGGCGCGATCCAGCTAACCGGCCGGCCGCTCGACGTCGCGATCACCGGCACCACCGCGTGGCTGGCGGTACAGGCGTCCGACGGATCGGAAGCCTATACGCGGCGGGGTGACCTGGAGGTCGCGCCATCGGGTGTGCTCCAGACCGGCGACGGGCATCCGGTGATCGGCTCGGGGGGGCCGATCACCCTGCCGCCCTACCAGTCGCTGTCGATCGCCGGCGACGGGACGATCTCGATCGTGCCGCAGGGTGGCGATGCGAAGAACCCGCAGGTCATCGACAAGCTGAAGCTAGCCGACACCAAGGGGTCGGACACGGTCAAGGGGCTCGACAACCTGCTGCGTGTGCGGGGCGGGGGCACGCTGCCCGAAGATCTCGATGCCAAGGTACAGGGCGGCGCGATCGAAGGATCGAACGTCAACATGACGCAGGCTCTGGTCGACATGATCGAGAACCAGCGCAGTTACGAAGTCCAGGCGAACATGTTGAAGTCCGCCAAGGACATGGATGAAAGCGGCGCATCCGTGATGCGCCTGCCGAGCTAGAAGGAACCGACGAATGTCATCCGCAGCCATGCATATCGCGCGCACCGGGCTCGACGCCCAGGACATGCGCATGCGCGTCATCTCGAACAATCTCGCCAACGTGAACACGACGGGGTTCAAGAAGGACCGCGCCGCGTTCGAGACGCTCGCCTATCAGGTCGTGACGACGCCGGGCTCGCAGAGCACGTCCGAGACCAAATACGCGACCGGCCTCAACCTGGGCACCGGCGTCAAGATCCAGGGCACCGCGCGCATCGATACGCAGGGCGCGATGCAGACGACGGGCAACAGCCTGGACCTCGCGCTCGATGGTGACGGCTATTTCCAGGTGCAGATGCCCGGCGGTACGCTCGGCTATACGCGTTCGGGCAATTTCTCGCGCTCGGCGGAAGGCTTGCTGGTCACCAGCGAAGGCTATCAGGTGCAGCCCGGCATCACCGTGCCCGAGGGTACGACCGCAATCACGATCGGGTCCGACGGCACCGTGTCGGCGACCGTCCCCGGCCAGACCGAAGCGACGCAGCTCGGCCAGATCCAGGTCGCGAACTTCCCCAACGGCGCAGGCCTGCAGGCGACCGGTGACAATTACCTGGTCGAGACGGCGGCCAGCGGCGCGGCCAATGTCGGCGTGGCCGGGCAGGACGGTCGCGGCAACATCAAGCAAGGCATGCTCGAGGCATCCAACGTCAACGTCGTCGAGGAACTCGTCGACATGATCGAGACGCAGCGCGCGTACGAGGTCAATTCCAAGATGATCTCGGCGACCGACGACATGCTCAAATACGTCAACCAGAACATCTGATCATGACATCCAAGGCTTCCACGACGCTTCGCCTCGGCGCGTCGCACATCGGTTCGCACTGGGCGGAGATCACGCTGGTGGCGATCGCCGGTGCGCTGGCCGTCGCCGGGTTCAGTCCTTCGCCGGCCCATGCCGGCCTGTTCGGCAAGAAGGCGCCGCCCGAGGATTTCTCGGTCGCGCGGCCTGTATCGGTCGTGCCGGTGCCGGTGATGGCGACCGGCTCGATCTTCCAGGCGCAGGACGGCTATGCGGCGCTCTACGAGGGCTGGCGTGCGCGGAAGGTCGGCGATCCGCTGACGATCGTGCTGGTCGAGCGGACCGCCGCGTCGAAGTCGTCGGGGTCCAAGCTCGACAGCAATGGCGGCGCGAGCATCACGCCGCCGACTACCGGTGCGCTGAACCTGTTCAACAAGAGCGATGCGGCGATCAGCGGCGGACGCAATTTCAACGGCACCGGCGCGGCCGACCAGGCGAACTCGCTGTCGGGCGAGGTCAGCGTGACGGTGGCGCAGGTCTATCCCAACGGGACGATGCTGGTGCAGGGGCAGAAGCGCGTGACGCTCAATCGCGGCGACGAGTTCCTGAAGATCAAGGGACTGGTCCGCACCGCCGACGTCGATGCGAACAACCGCGTGCTGTCGACGCGCGTGGCCGATGCGCAGATCTCGTACACCGGCAAGGGCGACGTCGCCCGCGCCGGCCGCCAGGGGTGGCTCGGCCGCTTCTTCTCCGTCGTCAGCCCCTTCTAAGGCCGTGACCATGCGCTTCCTGCTCGCCCTCCTCGCATCGCTCCTGATCGCCGCGCCGGCCTCGGCCGACCGGATCAAGGATCTGGGCGGGTTCCAGGGTATCCGTTCGAACCAGCTGACCGGTTATGGCATCGTCGTCGGCCTGCCCGGCACGGGCGACGACAATCTCGAATACACCGTGCAGTCGCTGAAGGCGGTCGCGTCGCGGTTCGGCCTGCAGCTGCCGCCGTCCGCGAATCCGGGGATGAAGAACGCGGCGGTGGTGATGATCACCGCCGAACTGCCGCCGTTCGCGAAGCCCGGCCAGCGTTTGGACATCACCGTCGCGTCGATGGGCAAGGCGAAGTCGCTCCGCGGTGGCAGCCTGATCATGACCCCGCTGCTCGGTGCCGATAACCAGATCTACGCGATGGCGCAGGGCAACCTTGCGGTCGGCGGCCTGGGTGCGGAAGGTGCGGACGGGTCGAAGATCGTCGTCAACGTGCCCTCGACCGGGCGCATTCCCGAGGGGGCGACCGTCGAACGGGCGGTGGCGACCGGGTTCGACAGCGCGCCGATGCTCACCTTCAACCTCGCGCGTGCCGATTTCACCACCGCGCAGAACGTCGCGGGAGCGATCAATTCCAAGCTCGGTTTCGGCAGTGCGCAGGCGATCGACGCGGTGTCGGTCGCGGTGCGTGCGCCGATCGGTGCCGATATCCGCGCCACCCTGATGTCGACGATCGAGAATCTCGCCGTCGTGTCTGCCGAGCCGTCCGCCAAGGTGATCGTCAATGCGCGCACCGGGACGGTCGTCATCAATTCTGCGGTGCGCGTGGGTCCTGCGGCGATCACGCACGGCAAGATGACGGTACGGATCGACGAGAAGCCGCAGGTCAGCCAGCCTGCGCCGTTCAGCCAGGGCCAGACCGCGATCGTCCCGAACAGCCGCGTCGCGGTCGAGGAGGAGCGTCGCCCGATGTTCCTGCTCGCGCCCGGCCCCAAGCTTGCCGACATCGTCAAGGCGGTCAACGCGATCGGCGCATCGCCGGCCGATCTGGTCGCGATCCTCGAGGCGTTGAAGGAAGCCGGCGCGCTCAAGGCCGAGTTGATCGTCCTGTGAGCCCGCTCAACGCACCCGCCGCGCCGACGACTGCCGCGACCACCGGCATCTCGACTGACACGAGCCGGCTCAAGTCCAAGGACAATCTCGACAAGGCCGGCGAGAAGTTCGAGGCGGTGTTCACCGGCATGATGCTGAAGAGCATGCGGCAGGCCAAGCTTGCCGATCCGCTGTTCAGTTCGAAGGCTATCGACACCTTTACCGACATGCAGGACGGGCTGATCGCCAAGTCGATGGCCGAGCACACGCCGCTCGGCATCGGCAAGGCGATGACCGATTTTCTCAGCAAATCTCAATCGGATATTAACCCGGCCGCGCCAGACTAGCCGACATGAGCGATCTCCTCTCGATCGGCGCTTCGGGCGTGCGCGCGTATCAGACCGCGTTGTCCACGGTGTCGGAGAACATCGCGAACACCGGCACCGCGGGCTATACGCGGCGGACGACCACGCTCGGCGAAGTGTCGTCGATCAGCGGCGGGGTCAATTCGCGGATCTCGTCGACCGGTAGTTGGGTGACGATCCTCGGTATCGGTCGCAGCGCCGACGCGTATCGGTCGCAAGCGGTCCGCAGCGCCGGCACCGACCTGGCGAAGACCGCAACCAGCATCACATGGATGAGCCGGATCGAATCGTCGCTGGGCGACAACAAGCTCGGCGACCGGCTCACCAAGTTCTTCGGCGCGGCGCAGACATTGTCCGCCGACCCGACCTCGATCCCCGCGCGTGCAGTCATGCTCGAGTCGGCGGGCAGCGCGGCGGCCGCGTTTGCGACCACCGGCAAGGCGCTCGACACCGCGACCGCGGAACTCGAGGCCTCGACGTCGCAGGCGGTCGATTCGCTCAATTCGCTCGGTGTCGCGCTCGCCAAGGTCAACGACGGTATCGCCCGGTCGCAGCCGGGATCGTCGAGTGCGGCGCAGCTCGCCGACCAGCGCGACCGAGTGCTCGAACAGATGAGTACGCTCACCGACGTGACTACGGCGTTCGACGAACTCGGGCGTGCGACGGTGCGGCTCGGTGGTCCGTCCGGACCCGCGTTCGTCGTCGGTAACGATAGCGGCCAGGTGTCGTTCGCCCGCAACGACGAAGGCGCGATGGCGTTCACGGTCGCGCGCGGAGGCGTCACCTCCACGGTGTCGCCCTCGGGCGGGGCGCTCGCCGGGTTCGTCGACGGCGCGCAGCGGCTCGCGACGGCACGCGAGGGGCTGAACGCGATCGCCAGCGACTTTACCGCGCAGGTCAATGCGGTCCAGATGCAGGGGCGCGATCTCGACGGCAAGGCCGGTGCCGCGCTGTTCGCGACCGGCGATACGCCGACCGACATTTCCGTCGTGCTGGCCGACCCCCGCGGCATCGCCGCCGCCGGCGCGAACGGCAGCATGCGCGACGCGTCGAACCTGGCGGCGTTGCAGGGCGTCCGATCGAGCGGCGGCTTCGAAACGCGCACCGTAAACCTGATCGCCGGCAATGCCGCCGCACTCGAACAGCGCACGACCGTTGCCGATGCGCAGAGCGCGATCCGCGACGGCGCGGTCAGCGCGCTGGCGTCTGCGTCCGGCGTCGATCTGGATAACGAAGCGGTCGACCTGTTGCGCTTCCAGCAAGCCTATCAGGCGTCGAGCCGGGTGATCCAGACTGCGCGCGACACGTTCCAGTCCATCCTCGAGATCCGGTAACGCCCATGCAGATCTCGACGAGCCTCTTTTACGACCGGTCGGCGGCGACCATGACGTCGCTCGCCAGCAAGGCGGACGCGCTGCAGACCCAGATTGCGACCACCAAGCGGTTTTCCGCGCCGTCGCAGGACAGCGTCGCGTATCAGCGGCTGGCCGGACTGGCGCGCGATACCGCGAACGACAAGGCCTATGCCGCGAACCTGGGCACTGCCGAATCGATCCTGAAGCAGGGCGATACCAGTCTCAGCGCGATGTCGGACCAGTTGCAGAGCGCGACGACGCTGGTGACGCAGGCGAAGAACGGGACGCTCAGCGCACTGGATCGCAAGGCGATCGGCGCGCAGATCGCCGGGATCGTCGCCTCGCTGACCAACATCGCCAACGCCAAGGATGCGCGCGGACAGGCGCTGTTCGGCGGCGCGGACGGCGCGGCGGCAGTCGCGACCGATGGCAGCTATGCGCTTGCGGCAAAGCCGGTGTCGGGGATCCCGATCGGCGACGGCCAGAGCGTGCAGGCGAACGAGACCGCCGCGCGAATCTTTACGGTCGGCGGCAAGACCAAGGCCGATGGCAGTATCGACGGCGGCACCAACACGCTGGCGATGCTGTCGGCGATCGCGACTGCGCTGCAATCGGACGATTTCAAGGCAAGCTCGCTCGACACGTCGCTGGCCGATATCAGCGCGGCGTCCGATCAGGTGTCGACCGTACAGGCGTCGCTCGGCGCGCGCGCGGTGCGAGTCGATCTGGAGAGTTCGCGGCTGACCGACGTCGCGGCGGACCGCGAGGCGACGCGATCGGGGCTCGAGGATACCGATATCACCAGCACAGTCATCGAACTGCAGAAGACGATGACCATCCTGTCGGCCACGCAGGCGAGCTTCACCAAGCTGTCGGGGTTGTCCTTGTTCGATTATCTTCGCTGATCTGCGTGTCCGGTAACCGGATGGCTACGAAATCCGGTTAACTCTCTGGCTAAGTATTCGCCATCGTCGGCCCAGAGGGAATTTTCAGCACCATGTTTCCGGTCATCGGCATCGTCGTCCTTCTCGTCATGGTGTTCGGCGGATTCGCGTTCACCGGCGGCGCGCTCGGCCCCGTCCTGGAGGCGATTCCGCACGAGATGCTGATCATCGGCGGCGCCGCTGCCGGCGCGCTGATCATCGGCAATTCGGGTAAGGAACTGAAGGCGCTCGGCGCCGGACTCGGCAAGGTCTTCAAGGGCCCAAAATACAAGAAGCAGGACTTTCTCGACGTCATCTTCCTGGTCAGCAAGCTGATGAAGATGCTGCGGATGGACGGGCCGATCGCTCTGGAGCCGCATGTCGAGGACCCGCAGTCGTCGGCGGTGTTTGCGGAATATCCCAAGCTGTTGAAGGACAAGGCGCTCATCAACCTGATCGCCGACACGTTGCGGCTGGTCGTCGTGTCGTCGGGCACGCTCGACGTCCACGCGGTCGAGGAGGTGATGGACCAGTCCATCAAGACGCATCATCACGAGGAGGAAAGCGCGCATGGCACGCTGACCAGCCTTGCCGATGCGCTGCCTGCGCTCGGCATCGTCGCGGCCGTGCTGGGCGTGGTGAAGACGATGGGATCGATCGACAAGCCGCCGTCGATCCTCGGCTCGATGATCGGATCGGCGCTGGTCGGCACGTTCATGGGCGTGCTGCTGGCATACGGCATGGTCGCGCCGCTCGCCAACCGGCTGAAGCAGGTGCTGGACGCCGACGCGGCGATCTACGGCGTGGTCAAGCAGATCATCATCGCCTCGCTGCATGGTCATCCCCAGCCGCTGGTGATCGAGGCCGCGCGCTCGGGCATCGCGCACAAGAATCAGCCGGGCTTCGCCGAAGTCTTCGACGGCCTGCGCGGCAAGTAAGGCACGATCCGACATGGCCCGCGCCCCGCACGGCATCAACCAGCCGCCCAAGATCATCTACAAGAAGGTCTATATCGAAGGGCATGGCGGCCATCACGGCGGCGCCTGGAAAGTGGCCTATGCCGATTTCGTGACCGCGATGATGGCGTTCTTCCTGCTGCTCTGGATCCTGGGTGCGACCACCGAGAAACAGCGCAAGGGAATCGCCGATTACTTCGCGCCGACGCTGCTCGATACGCGATCGCTCGGGATCGGCGGCGGCGCGCTGTTCGGCGGCGAATCGATCCTCGACAAGAACAAGATCGGATCCAAGGCGGGCCAGACGAACATGCCGCAGATCGCGGTTCCCGATGCGGGCAAGGGCGGCGCGTCGACCGGTACCGGCGAGCAGGGCAAGATCAAGAACCGCCGGGCGCTCGCCAGCGAGGATCGCAAGAACTTCGAATCGATGCGCAAGCGCGTGCTGAGCCAGATCGCCGCCTCGCCCAAGCTGTCGCGGCTGGCGAGCCACGTCCGTTTCGTGCCCACGCAGGACGGCCTGCGGATCGACCTGGTCGACGATGCGGATTATTCGATGTTCGCACTGGGCACGACCGCGCTTGATCAGCAGGCGGGCGACCTGATCGGGATGATCGCGAAATCGATCGAGGGGACGCAGAACTCGATCATGATCCGCGGCCATACCGACAGCGTGCCGTATGGCGACCCGCGCGCGATGAACAACTGGATGCTGTCGTCGGGTCGTGCCGAGGCGACTCGCCGCCGGCTGTTGCTAGGCGGTACGCCCGAGACGCGGTTCGAACGGATCGAAGGCGTTGCCGACCGCGAACCGCTGATCGTCAAGGATCGCGCCGATCCCCGTAACCGGCGCGTTGCGATCACATTGCTCTATCGGCGGGGCGTGTTCGGCAAATAAGCGGGGACCGGTACGTGCGGACGAGTAATCGTGCACCGCTGATCGGGGAAAGGCGCCACGTGACATGACTAAGGCCCGACATCGCGAGATGCCGGGCCTTAGTCATGACTGTCGGCGTCGAACGACGCCGCCGCTGATTGCGGCGGTTACTCGGCGCCGGCGCCGGCAGTGTCGGTCTTGCGCTTACGGGCGGCGGCCGGTGCGGGCGCCGCTTCGGCCTTGCGTGCGCCGGGTTTGCGGCCCAAGCCGATCTTCTTGGCCATCGCGCGGCGGCTCTCCGAATAATTCTCGGCGACCATCGGATAGTCGGGCTTCAGGCCGTAGCGTTCGCGATATTCGGCGGGCGTCATGCCGTGGGTCGCGAGATGGCGACGCAACGTCTTGTAAGACTTGCCGTCGATCATCGAGATGATGTGATCCTTCGACGCGAGCGATTTGCGCGCGGTGACTGCCGGCGTGTATTCGGTCGCGGTTTCGGTCGGTGCGGCATCGGTCGTGCCGTCGAGCAGGGTAGAGACCGTCTCGTGCATCTTGCCCAAGAATGCAGGGACATCTTCGGCCGAACTACGCGTGTTCGGGTTGCCGAGCCATGCGATCGTCAGTTCGGTTGCGAGCTCGACCGCATTAAGGTCTGTTGTATCTTCGGCCATGCTACACTCCATTGTCCAATGCCCCATTAGCGAGCATCGGCAACGTATTCAACCACATGGCGGGCAATCGGGGTCTTTAATCCAAGAAAAACATGATGGAAAGTCGTTTCGCGGCCAAATAAGTTCATTTTGATTGCTGTGGATCAGTCAATGCCGTGCGCGAATTGCGCCAGCTTCATTGCCGTATTCATTCCGGCGATATCAAGCCGTGCTGGTGGACGGGATCACAATGATGTGGTCGGCCTGCGTGTGCTGACGTTCCCAACACGCGCCTCTGCGAGGCGAAGGGCGGCATCACGGCTTTGTTCGAGGCTTTTGAGCGAGGTGCGCGCGAGATCGAAGCGAAGTTCGTGCATGTCCATGCCGGAGCGGTAGCCGGCGGGCCAGATGCTGGTGAGTTCGAAGCCGCAATGCAGGAAGAAGGGCGAGACCTGTGGGGAGGTATCGACGGTGACGTAGCGCGTGGCGGGTTCGGCGCTGGTAGCGACGTGGAGCAGGCGTTCGAACAGCAACAGCTTGCCGAGGCCGGAGCCGTGATGGGCGCGCGCGGCCATGCCCCAGAAAAGCAGCGCCTTGTTGTAATGCTCCCAGATCTCATAGCCGCCGAATGCGCTGGGGATGCCGTCGACGTCGACCACGAACGCGGGGCCGTCGGGGTCGTCGAGCGTCTCCTCCAGCCATTCGCGGTCGCCTGCGCCGAAATAGTCGGGGAGGTTGGAGTCGAAGATCGCGAGGACGGCGGCGCGGTCCTGTTCCTCGTAGCGGCGGGTCAGGATTCTGCTCATTGCGGGCTCCACTGCGCGATGGTCTCGATCGCGTCGTTGGTGGCACGGCTCCAGCAGCGCGATGTGCCTTCGAAGGTCGCGGTGGCGTGGGTCGCGTCGGTCACGACGGTTTCGATTGTCTCGGGGCGGATGCGGCGGGGTTCGCCGATGAGCTTGGCGTGTGCCTCCTTGATGGTCCAGCGCCGGAGCCACGCGTGGGGCTGGGCGGGGGCGGGCAGGCGGCGGAGGGCGTCGGCTTCGGTCGGGGTGAGCATGTCCCAGAGCGGGGGGTGAGCGTCGACGACTTCACGGTCGACTGCGATCGGATCGCGCGCGACGCCGATCAGGGCGCGCGCGCCGCGGCTTGACAGGCCGAGATACCAGCCGTTGGGAGCTGCAACGATTGGCGCGCCGGCGGGGCTGTGGGTCAGTCGAACATCGCACGACCCGCCGGCCAGTTTGCGGATGAGGGCGCAGGCTTCGCCGTGCCGGATCGCTCGCGCATCGCCGGGCAGCCCGGCGGCGTACGGTCCGGTCTCGGCAACGCTCCACGCCACTGGCGACTGCCCGTCCCAAGCAAGTTCGGAGAGCGGGCCATCGTGCCAGATCGGCGTCACGTGGCGACGGCGATCCGTGCGGGACTCCCGTCCCAGCTCGTGCCGTCGGGGAGCGTTTCGCCCTTCATGACCACGGACAGGTCGCCGAGTTGTGCGTCCGCGCCGATCTCCGCATCGTACAGTACGATCGCGAGTGAGCCGATCGTCGCGCGGTCGCCGACGCGGATCGCGCCGACCTTCATCACGCGGTCCTCGAACAGGTGCGTCTGCAGGCCCGCGAAATCGTTGAGCGCGACGTCGTCGCCGATGTCGATCAGGTCGTGCTCGGTCAGGTCGGTGGTGTCGATGTAGCAGCGCTTGCCGATCCGCGCGCCCATCAGGCGGAGGTACACGCCGATCCACGGCGTTCCGCGCAACGGTTCGAGCAGGTTCGCGACGGCGAGGTTCTCGTAGGTCGCGGTGACGAGTTCGGTGCGCCAGACGAAGGGGCTCCACAGCGGCGCGGTGGTCACCTTGTAGCGGCCGACGACGAGCCATTTGAGCGCAAGCACGAAGATGCCGCAGGCGAGGCAGAAGCCGACATAGAGGAACGGGAAGGTGGCCGCGATCACCAGCCCGCCATGGTCGAGATCGTCGAGGTCGCCGACCACCGAGAGCAACAGACTGAAGAACACCAGGAACGCGGTCAGCGACAAGGTGGTGCGGACCGCCTCGATCGACAGGCGCGTGGCGATTAGTGCGCGCGACGGATTGAACCGTGCGCCCTCGTCGAACATCGTGTTGACCTGTCGTACCGGCAGCTTGATCGCGGGCGACCCGAACCAGGTGCTGCCGGGCTCGGTGGCGAGCGCCGGGTCTGCCGGTGGCTTCGAGAGAACGCCGACCAACACCTCGTCGCCGATCTGCGTGCCGCTCGGCAGCAGCGCGGAATTGCCGATGAAGCTGCGGCGGCCTATCTTGGTATGCGCGAGTTCGATCGTGCCGTGGCCGATCCGCGCTGCGCCGAAGATCACCGAATCGGCGATGAAGCTCTCCTCGCCGATCTCGACGAGGTCGGGGACGATCGCGCTGGCGGTCGAGATTTCCGCGCGGCGGCCGACCTTTACGCCGAGCGCGCGGTACCACGGCACCACGTACAACGTCGCGAAGATCGGGTGGAGCAGGCGTAGCGCGAGGTCGTTAATCTGCTGGACGAACCAGTAGCGGACGTAGAACCCGCTGTTGAGCGCATAGACCGCGGGTGCGACGCGGCCGAGGATCAGGCGCTTGGCCGCTACGGTCAGCACGCACATCATCACGACATAGGTGACCGCGAGCAGCGGCGCGACCGCGACATAGGCATAGCCGCTGGTCGCCCAGTCGAGCTCCATCAGTGCGATCAGGCCGGGCGCGATCGGCAGGATCGCGACCAGCGGCAGGATCAGCGCGCACAGCAGCAGGCCGATCGACGGGCCGGCGCGGCGCGGGGCCGGGATAGCAGGGCGGCGGGGCGCATCGCCGTCATGCGCAGCGGGGGAGCCAGCCCAGCGCTGGCCGGCGGGGATCGTCGTATCGGCGGGCAGTGCGGACAGGTCGTCGAGCATCGCATCGTCGCCGAGCGCGGCGTTGCGGCCGACCACCGCCATCGACCCGACGAACGCGCCCTTGCCGAGTTTGACCGTGCCGAGCCGCAGCAACCCGCGCTCGACCGAGCTGGTCGACAGCACCGACTGGTCGCTGATGATCGCATCGTCGTCGGCGTGGAGCAGGTCGGCGGTGTCGATGATCCCGGTGCCGATATGCACGCGTTCGCCGATTGTCGCGCCGAGCATCCGGTAATAGCCGCGGATCATCGGCGTGCCGGCAAGATACGGCGTCGCGGTGACGCCGATGATCCGGCGGACCAGCCACCAGCGGAAATAATAGCTGCCCCAGAGTGGGTAATCGCCTGCCTTGAACCGCCCGACGATCAGCCATTTGAGCACGATCGACAGGAACATCGACGCAATCGGCACGACCGTGAAGAACAGCCCGCTGAGGATCAGTGCATCGACCCGCGGCATGTCGCCGGCGAGATGCGTGTAGGCGAGATAGGGCGAGAACCACTGGAGCCCCGCCAGCGTGTAGATCGGCAGCAGCGCGAGCGTCTGCGCGGCGACGCACAGCCGGCGCTTCCACGGCGCGATATGGTGGAAACTGGTCTCGTCGAGGATCGCGACCGGCGTGGTGCCGCCGATCCGGAGCGCCAGGGCGCGAATGGTGGGCGCGGCGTAGACGTCTTCGAGCGACAGGCCTTCTAGGCCGCGCACCTTGCGCGCTGCCGATACGAGGCGTGCGGCCTTCAGCGAATGGCCACCGAGATCCTCGAACAGGTCGTCGAGTACGGAAACCGGCTGCGGTGCGAACGCGTCGGTCCAGACGCGGTGGAGGCTTTCCTCCAGCGGCGTCGCGGGCGGCACCATCTCGCGGTCCGACGTGACGGTGATCTCGGGCTTGACCAGCGCCTTGCGGTCGACCTTGCCCGAAGCCGGCAGCGTCGGCAGATGCGACAGGATCTGGTAGCCCGCCGGGCGCATATAGTTGGGCAAGCGCTCGGCGACGCGGGTCTTGAGGCCGACAAGGTCGATTTCTTCGGCGGGGCGTGCGATCAGGAATGCGGCGAGAAATTCGGAGCCGTCGTCGTCGGTGAAGAGCTGGACGACGGTCTGCGCGACGCCCGGCCATTCGCCGATCACCGCCTCGATCTCGGCGAGTTCGACGCGGAAGCCGCGGATCTTCACCTGCGTGTCGATGCGGCCGACGAAATCGATGTCACCCGCGGCGTCGAGCTTCACGAGATCGCCGGAGCGGTAGATCCGCTCAGGCGCGCCCGACGGCCCGTCGAACGGCGTCATGATGAACTTCTCGGCGGTCAGGTCGGGGCGGTTGACGTAGCCGACGCCGACGCCGGGGCCGCCGATCACGAGTTCGCCTTCCTGCCCGTCGGGGACCGGCTGCATATGCTCGTCGACGATCCAGGCTGTGTAACCGGGCAGCGGCTTGCCGATCGTGATGCGCTGGCCGGGAAAGACTTCGGTCCAGGTCGCGGTGACCGACGTCTCGGTCGGGCCATAGGTATTGAGCAGCCGCAATCCGGGACGCGCGAGCCTGCGCGGCAGGTCGGCGGGGCACGCCTCGCCGCCCATGTTGAGCAGGCGCAGCGTCGGAACGGGATGCTCGACGAGCGCGATCAGCGAGGGGACGACGTGCCAGATCGTCGTACCCGCCTCGGCCAGCGCGATCGCCACGTCGGGCCCGCTGGTCGCCAGCGCCTCGGTCGCGACGAGCACGACGGCGCCGACGAAGAACGCGCTCCACATCGTCTCGACCGACATGTCGAAGGCGAGGCTGAACCCGCCGAACACGACGTCGTCGGGGTTGAGATCGAGGATCGCGCTTTCGGAGCGTACGAGGTGGCACGCATTGGTGTGCGAGATCATCACGCCCTTCGGCCGCCCGGTCGTGCCCGACGTGTAGATGATGTAGGCGAGGTCCTGCGGGTTGCTGTGCGTCACGTCGCGGCCGATCGGTTCGACCGGTTCCGCGGCGAGGTCGCCCATCGCGGCGTCGAGTGCGAGCGTCTTGCCCTTCAGATCGGCGACCCGGCTGGCGACGGTGATCGTCAGCGCGGCTTCGCTGTCCTCGACAATGAAGTCGATGCGGTCCTGCGGATAGCCCCAGTCGACGGGCACATAGGCAGCGCCGGCGCGCAGCACGCCGAGGATCGCCATATATTGATCGAGCCCGCGCGGCAGGCACAGCACGACGCGGTCGCCGCGGCCGATCCCCATTGCGCGGAGGCGGTGCGCGAGCGCCAGGCTGCGCGTCGCCAGATCGGTATAGGTCCAGCGGATCTTGCGGTCATGTTCCTCGTCCGCACCGATCAGCCGCAGCGCGGTAGCATACGGGTGCGCGGCGCGCGTGGCGTCGAACAGCTCGTGCAGCAATTCGTCGCGTGCGTACGGCTCGGCCGGCCGCAGCGCCGGGGCGGGCACGATCGATGGCACGCCCGCACCTGGCAAAAGCGTGCGTTGCGAGGTGCTTGACGAGAGGTCTGGATGCATCGGCGGGCTTTAGCCCATCTCCTGGATAGTTTGCTATATGTCAGAAACGGCGCGGCTGACGTGCGGGTGCGTTCGTCACGCCGCCAGCGGGGAGTCGGCGAGCGCGAAGGAGGGCAGGGCCTCGACCGCGGGACGCGCGATCAGATATCCTTGGCAGAGGCGCAGGCCGATCTCGCGCAGCGTCTGCAATTCCGCCGCGGTCTCGATTCCCTCTGCGATGCAGCGGATGCCGAGTTCGTCGGCCATGCGAACCACGCTCGCGACGATCGTCCTGCGCGACGCCGAGCTGTCGACGCCGCGGATCAACGCCATGTCGAGCTTCAGCATGTCCGGCCGCAGGTCCGCGAGCAGGCCGAGCCCGGCGTACCCCGCGCCGAAATCGTCGATCGCCGTGGTGAAACCGCGCGCCTGATAGGCTTCGATGATGTGCCGGACATGCACGACGTCGACCATCTGCTCGTTCTCGGTGAACTCGAACATCAGCCGGCCGGGGTCGAACCCGACGCGGCGAGCCGCCGACAGCGATGCACGGATACAGGCGTTCGGTTCGTAGACGGCGTTGGGCATGAAGTTGATCGACAGTTTCACACCGTCGTCGGGGGCGAAGAGCGTGCCCGCCAGTTCGATCGCCTTCACCCGGCACGCCTGATCGAACTTGTAGATCATGTCGGGCTCGATGCCGGCAAGCACTTGGCCCGCCGACTGACCCTCCGTCCCGCGGACCAGCGCCTCGTAGGCGAAGACGGACCCGGTATGGATATCGACGATCGGCTGGAACGCCATCGTGATCGCCGTGCGCAGCGGGGCGCCCGTCCGGCACCCCTGGCAGGCGGCCGGTCCGGCCACGGGTGTGGCGCGGGCGGTATCGGCCGCCGGGATCGGTGCGTGCATCATGCCCAGTCTTCCAGTTTTCCCATGGCGTTGCGCGGCAAAATCGGCCCGAAGCGAAAGCTGCGTGGGCGTTCGGGGTCGGTCAGGCGAGGGGTGACGACCCGGTCGATACGCGCCGACAGCAGCACGATGTCCTGACCATCGCCCGGCACGACGAACGCCTTCAACCGCCCGTTGGCATGCAGTCGTACCGCGGCGTCGGCGACGCCGTCGACGGCGCGAAGGGCCCGTGCGACGCGTTCCGGCCAGACATTGTGTCCGGCGACCTGCACCGCCCCGTCGCGTCTGCCGATCGGCCGCAGCGCGCGGTCGCCGATGCGTTCGACATGATCGGGCAGGTCGAAATACCGGCCGTCGCGGTCGACGAGTTGCAGATCGCCTGCGCCGTTCGGCCGCAGGTGCCAGCGGGGCAGCAGATCATACCCGGTCGCGGGCACGTCCCGCATGGCGATGCCCCCCGTCTCCGAGGCGCCATAGACATCGACCAGTCGCGCCAGCCCGGCGGCAAGCAGCCCCGCCGCCACGCCATCGTCCAACGATCCCGCCGAGCTGACGCCGACGACATCGTCCGGGAAACGGCGGATGATACGGCTCAGGGCCTGCCACTGATCGGGGACCGCGACGACGAGATCACCCGGATCAAGGCCCAACGATGCGCCGATCGTGCGCACGACGACCGGAACGCCCAGCGCGTCGGGAAGCAGGCCGGTCCAGACGATCCCGTACAGATGATGCGCCGGTACCAGCGCGATGACCCTGCGCCGATCCGCGAACCGCGTCGCAAGGAACGCGGCCTCGTCGAGCAGGTCGGCGATGGCGTGGACGCAGGGGCGCGGGCTGCCGGTCGAACCGGACGTGGCCACCGTCATCCGTCCGTCGCCCGCGGCGTGCGCGTGCATGATCCAGTCGACCCAGGCCCCCACGGTGCGCGGCGGTTCATGGCTCAGCACGCTGTCATCGAGGTCGAACGTCTCGGCCAGGGCACCGAGCGCACCCAGCTGTTCCATCGAATCCAGTCCGAGCCCGTCGTCGGCGATCGGCGTCGAGTCCAGCCAGTCCCCGCATGCCAAGGTCCGGGGAGCAGCGTGCCGGTCGTCGGTATCGCGCAGGCGGCGCAGTTCGGCTGCGACCACGGCGCAGGCGATGCGGTGCGCCGCCGGGCGCTGCAACACGGGCGATAATTCGGGCGCCACTACGGACAGCGTCACGCGGCGCAGGCCTGGCGGTGGCACACCCGGTTTCGTCCGGCACGCTTGGCGGCGTAAAGGCGCTTGTCGGCAAGCGCGATGAGCGTATCGATCGAACCATCGGCCTCATCGAGCGTCGCGCATCCAAGGCTCGCGGTGACGGTCAACGGCCCACTCGGTGTTTCCACCTCGAGCGCGGCGATCGCCGTGCGTATCTGCTCGGCAAGAAGCACCGCCTGGTCGCTATCGTAGCGCGGCAGGAGGACGCCGAACTCCTCGCCTCCCAGTCGCGCGAAGATCCCGCACGGCGGCAGCAGCAGTTTGCAGGCGTCCGTAACGCGGCACAAAAGGGTATCGCCGACCGGATGGCCATAGGTGTCGTTGACCGTCTTGAAGTGATCGAGATCCATCACGACCAGCGACAGGGATTGCCGCAATTCGCGCCAGTGGGTCTGCTCGCGCTCCATCACCTGGCCGAAATACCGCCGGTTAGACGCCCCGGTCAGATGATCGGTAGTCAGCAGCCGGCGCATGTCCTCGGCGGGTTCGCCGCCGCGCGGAACGTCGCGCAGGACGACCGAGAAACTGGATGGGCAGTCGTCGTCGGGGCCCGATCGCGCGACGACGAGGCGCTGACACCAATAGCGTTCGCCGTTAGCACGCTGCTGCCACCCTTCCTGCAGATACCATCCTTCGCGCGCGGCGATCACCAGCTGCTCGTCGAGCCGCAGGTCGCCACCGGGCGTGTCGGTGTCCAGGATATGCGCGAGATCGCGTCCCAGCACGTCGGCACAGGCATGCCCGGTCTGGCGCGTGAAGCAGGCGTCGGCCGATATGATCCTGCCGCTCGGCGTGATCGTCAGGGCGGCATAGTCGCTCACCCCGTCCAGCAGCGTCGCAAACCAGGTATTCGCCTGGCGCAGCCGCTCCTCCTGAACGACCTGCTGGCTGATATCCGACAACGTTGCCATCAGGCGGTTCGGCCCCAGTTTCACCAGCGTACAGGCCAGCACCTTCGGCGGCGCCACATGCCGCCGGGTGCCGAGGTCGACGAAGATGCGATGACCGTCGCAGATACGCCCGGTCGCGGGCGCATAGGCAGCGGCGATGCTGCGCAACTCGGGCGCGTGCTGTTCGAATGCCGCGAACAGGTTGCCGGGATCGCGCGGCCCCGCGAGCGGCAACAGATGCTGCATCGCGTGCGGGTTCATCAACCCGATTTCGCCGGTCGCATCGCATTCGATCAGCCCGACGGGGCAGGCATACAGGAATTCGAGCAGCTGTTCCTCGCTGGACGTGTCGCACATCATCGCGGTTTCACCGTTCGATGAGGATATAGCGGCGCGGCATTCCAGCACTCGCGAGCATGCGCAACCGGACCCGGGTCGGCCGCATCCGCAACGTCAGGACATAGGGGATGATGTCATCGATCTCGGGCTCGTCCTCGAACCGCTGGGCGACCATGAAATTGTTCATGCACTGTCCGACGGCGTCGAAGAACGGCACGCCGATGACCGCGCCGGGATCGAGCCCCGCCATGCGCGCCTCGGCCGCGTTGTAGACCTGCACGACCGTATCCGCAGCGAACCCGACCACCCCGAACGGCAGGGCATCGCGCCGGCTCGCGCTCATGCTCTCGAGGTCGCTCAGGGCAACCGCTTCAAAACTCGATTCGTTCAGCGACACGACCATGACTCCTTGTAAGGATGCTATGCTCCAGAGAGCGTTAAGCATCGCCTAAAATCGGCACCGGTTCGCAGGCGACAAGGCTGTCCGAACGCGTGCGGACGGGCATGCGGGTACGACGTGCGCTCGCAAATATGTGCAGGTCCGCAAGGCCTTTCCGTCTCGCCAGGGTGACGCGCCGTCGTCTGCGGGGCATAAGCCGATGCATGACCAGCATGATCGCCCCCGCCCACCCGGTTCCCGCGCCCGCCCCTGCGTCGGTCGGGGGGCGGGCATGAAGCGCACGACCAAGACGCGCGTGCGGATCCTGTTGCAGCGGCACGCGCCGAGCGCGGTCGTCTGGCGGCGGCGCGTCGCGATCCTCGGCGGGGCGATCATGATCGGCGTCGTCGCGCTAGGGTTTGCCGCAGCGGCGGATCGCGCGGGCGAGGCCTTCACGGATATCGTCGCGCGCTGGTGGTGGGCACCGCTGCTGATGACGCCGATAGGGTATGCGGCGATCGCGTGGATCACGCTGTGTATCGCACCGGCAGCGCGCGGATCGGGGATCCCGCAGGTCATGGCAGCGACGCGCGATCCCGATCATGCGATGACCGGGCTGGTCTCCGCCAGGACGGTCATCGTCAAGCTGGTGCTGACGATCGGGACGTTGTTCGTAGGTGCGTCGACCGGGCGCGAGGGGCCGACGGTACAGGTCGCCGCGTCGATCATGGGCTATGCGCACCGCGTGATGGCGATCCCGCTGCGCGCATCGGTGTTCATCGCCGGTGGCGCGGCGGGCGTCGCCGCCGCGTTCAACACGCCGCTGGCCGGCGTCGCCTTCGCGATCGAGGAACTCGCCGCCGCATACGAACAGCGGATGACTCTGTTGGTGATGACCGCGGTGCTGATCGCGGGCATGGTCAGCCTCGGACTGTCGGGGGATTACGTGTATTTCGGCGTGATGCGGCAGACGTTGACCGTCCGCGAGACCCTGCTTGCGGCACCCGTCGCGGGTATCCTGGGGGGACTGGCGGGTGCGCTGTTTTCGCGGTCGGTGATCGCGACCGGGCGGACGCGCTTGGCGCCGGTGGCATGGTTGCGCGCGCATCCGACGCTGTTCGCCGGTGGGCTCGGCATGGTCGTGGCGGTCATCGGCGTTGCGAGCGGGCTGACCTGGGGCACGGGATACGGCGCCGCGCGCGGGATCATCACCGGTGGCGACGTGCCGCACTGGTTCGGTGCGGCCAAGTTCACGACGACGCTCGCGACCGCGGTGTCGGGCATGCCGGGCGGGATCTTCGCGCCGTCGCTGTCGGTCGGGGCGGGGATCGGCGACATGCTGCGCAGCGTCTTCCCCGATTATCCACCCGGCGCGATCGTCCTGCTGGGGATGGTCGCGTATTTCACCGGCGTCGTCCGCGCGCCGCTGACCGCGGTCATCATCATCTCCGAGACGACCGCCAGCCGCGGGCTGATGATGCCCCTCGTCGCGTCCGCGCTGATCGCGGATTTCGTCGCGCAGGCGGTGTCGAAGGAGCGGCTGTACCACGTGCTGTCGGCAGGATTCCTGCGGACCGACGGGGCGGCATCGCCGGGCGCAGCGCACGCGACCTAAGCCTCGGTGCCGTCGCGGACCGACAGCGCCGGTTCAGGCCGTAAGGTCCATGCGCAAACCCTAAACTCCAAGACCGGAATCGCGTCGTCCATGGGCAGAAGGTGGGAATGGTGGACGGCAGCCTGCGCGGCATTGTCGTTGTTTGGTACGTCGGCTGCGGCCGAACAGGCCGTGTTGGTCTCGCCAGTTGTGCAAGGCGCGCCGGTCACGCCGGTCACGCCAGGCGTGCAATTGCCCGTCGACGCGGCGATGCAGGATGCGGCGGTGTACGCGCAGCGGTTCGGCGTGCCTCTCGACACCGCGATGCACCGGTTGCGGGCGCAGGCGGACAGCGTGCCGACGACCGATGCGCTGCGGACGAGTTTCGCCGATCGCTGGGCGGGCATCGCGATCGAGCATCAGCCGGCTTACCGTATCGTCGTGCTGCTGACCGGGACCGATCCGGTGCCGGACCGCACGATCGTGGCGGGCGGGATCGTCATGCCGATCGTCTTCCGCACCGGCGCCGGCGCGACGCGCGACGCACTGATCGCCGCACTGTCGAAATATCAGGCGAAGATCCGGGAATCGTTGCCGCATCCGCCCGGCATGGGGGTCGACCAGCGGACCGGCGAACTGGTCGTGGCGATCTCGTCGGGCGATGCGGATCTCAATCGCGACGGCACGCTGCGCCAGCGGATCGCGGCGATGACCGGCGTGCCCGTGCGGATCGATGTGCTAGACCAGCCGGCCCAGAACATGGCGCAAAACGTGGTGGGCACTTTGCCCGACGAAACGGCTGGTGCGATCGGAAGCGAACCGGTCAGGGGCGGAGGGCGGGTCATCGGCGCGGTGGACGGCAAGCGCTATGCGTGCACGACCGGGTTCGTGGTGACCGACGGTGCGCGTTACGGCGTGGCGACCGCGGCGCATTGCCCGGATACGCTCGCCTATGTCGATGCCGCCCGCCGCGACTGGCCGCTGACCTTCGTCGGACAATGGGGGTGGGGCTATCAGGACGTGCAGGTGAACGGCGCGACCGGTCCGCTGGGGCCGCTATTCTATGCCGATACCGCCAAGATGCTGGCCCGCCCGGTCGTGACCTGGCGGTACCGCACGAGCACGCGCGCGGGCGACTTCGTGTGTCATCGCGGCGAGCGGACCGGCTATAGCTGCGCACTGATCGCGATGGTCGATTTCGCGCCCGCTGGGGACCTGTGCGGCGGCGCGTGCCTACCGACCTGGGTGGCGGTGGAGGGGCCCACATGCCGAGGCGGTGATAGCGGCGCACCTGTGTTCGACGGCACGGCGGCGCTGGGGATCGTCAAGGGCGGGACGTATGCGAAGAACGGGACATGCCTGTTCTATTATTACATGTCGACCGACTATTTGCCGCCAGGGTGGACGCTGGTGCATCAGCCCTCAGCGGCGCCGATCATGGTTCAGCCTTTGCCGGCGCCTGCCGCGATCGCCCGCTGATCGGCGGGGAGCAGCGCCAGCGCGGTCTTGTAGCAATCCTCGATATGCGAATTGCCGATCAGCTTCATCGCGCCGAAGCTGATCGTCGCGGCGACCGCCGACCCCGCGAACGGCACGAACTTGGCGATCGACCCGGCAGCGACCCGCGCACCGATCCGCCGCAACAGCGACGCGACGATCCGCTTCGTCACCATCCGGCCGATCATCGTGTTGCCCAGGCTGGACGCCATCACGAGCGCCTGTTGCGCGAGATGGGGTTCGAGCTTTTGCACCTGATCGTGATCGAGGCCGAAGCGCGTGCTGATCTGCGGCAGGAGCTTGGTCAGCAGGCCGATGTCGGCGATCAGATCCGCGCCGGGGATCGGCACCACGGCGGCGCCCGCCGATAGCATCGAGCGGTTCGTGACGAGGCGTTTGCAGTCGTCGCGGACGCGGTCGAGTTCGGCGATGGTGTCGATCATGGTGATGGGATTCCTGACGATGATGCGCCGACAACGCACCGCACCCGCGCTGGTGCCACGCGGATGGGTCTGGACTGCGATCGGGACTGGTCGCGCGCGTAAAAGCGGGTAGGAACGGCGCCAACAACGATGGAGACGGATATGGCTGGGCAAACGATCGGCGTGATCGGCGCGGGGCAGATGGGCGCGGGCATCGCGCAGGTGTCGGCACAGGCGGGCTACCGCGTGCTGCTGGCCGACGTGTCGCTGGAAGCGGCGGAAAAGGGCAAGGCGGGGATCGCCAAGGCGCTCGCCCGGCTGGTCGAGAAGGAGAAGATCGCGGGCGAGGCGCGCGACGCGGCGCTGGCGGGAATCGAGCCGGTCGCAAGCGTAGCCGACATGGGCGACTGCGCGATCGTCGTCGAGGCGGCGACCGAGCGCGAAGCCGTCAAGCGCGCGATCTTCGCCGAGGTCGGCAAAGTGCTGGGCCCCGACGCGATCCTGGCGTCGAACACGTCGTCGATCCCGATCACGCGCCTCGCGCAGGCGGCGCCCGATCCGGCGCGGTTCATGGGGGTGCATTTCTTCAATCCGGTGCCGGTGATGCGGCCGATCGAACTGATCCGCGGCCTCGCAACGTCGGACGCCACGGTGGCGGCGGTCGAGGCGTATGCGGAGACGCTCGGCAAGCAGGTGGTGCATGCGAACGATGCGCCGGGCTTCATCGTCAACCGCGTGCTGATGCCGATGATCAACGAGGCGTGCTTCGCGCTGGGCGAAGGCGTGGCGAGCGTGCGCGACATCGACCTGGCGTGCCAGCTGGGGCTGAACCATCCGATGGGGCCGCTGACGCTGGCCGATTTCATCGGGCTCGACACGTGCCTCGAGATTACGCGGGTCTTGTTCGAGGGCACGGGCGATCCGAAGTTCCGGCCGGCGCCGGTGCTGGTGAAATATGTCGAGGCCGGGTGGTTCGGGCGGAAGACCAAGCGCGGGTTCTACGATTATTCGGGCGCGGAGCCTGTGCCCACGCGGTGATGTGGGGGCGCAATGCTTCGCCATGTGGTGGCCGCAAGAGCCTGGCGGCGAGGATCGCGATGGCGCGTTCGACAGCGTAGCGCTGCTGGGCTTGGCGCGGGCGTTGGCTTGCGTCGATCTCGTCGAGACAGGCGAAGGTTCGCGTAGTCGATGTCCGCCGCACGGTCCGAACGCAGCCGTTCCCGGTGCAACCGCGTATCAGCGGGAATGCGCGAGCTTCGCGAGCACGTCCCATAGGCCGGTGAATTGCGCAACGTAGATCAGGAGGGGGAGCAGGAACGACACGCCGGCCAGCCATGTTGCGATCGAAGGACGTTCGACCTTTCCCATATGGCGCGAGACCGCCAATGCGCCGGTTGCGTACAAGATGCTTAGAACAGACGGAATATGGCGCGTACCTGGAACGCCATGATATAATTTTACCGCCAGTATGATGCTGAGAAGGGCAGATAGCCAAAGCAAGAGTCGCATGAACCCGGACTGCGTCAACCATCTGTCCAGCCTTCTTTCGAAGGCGTTGATGGGTTTGCGAGATCTCATTCCCTCAAAATGACTTGATATATGTTGCAGCGCAACAATCGATTTGTGCTCGTTTCGGTATCACCGCGTCGGTCATGTCCGCTGTTCGGATCAGCGAACCAGGCCAGCTACCTCCGCGTTTGGGCGCAGGCGGAATGGCCGGGATGGGAAGGAAAGCGGACTGACTGCTTTGGGTGTTGGAGGTCGGAAAGCGGTCATTGCTTGAATAGTCCTGTTCTGCAAACCTCTGAGAATGAAGTTCAAGCCAGCCGCCTTGTGGGCATCCGTCGCCGTGTCATCGCTATATGCATGCCGACGCGCTGATAGCCTGCCGGAGGTAGGTTCTTGGCTGAGCCGGCAACCCGTCCAAATAGTTCACTATGGTGACGACGGTCCGTTGGCCCGCATTGAGGGAAAAACCGGCCTTTACGGTGTGATTTTCGATCCTGAGTGCCAAAGTTGCAAGATTGCCGAAGAAGTCATTCAACCAGCATCCAGCGCGGACATAAGCCTTTGTGAGTTCGGGATGATCGTAACCGGCGATGTTGAGAAGACGACCCGAACGCTGAGAGGAACGCTCAGGGTAAGGAGCGTTGATCGGCAACCGAATAGGAAGGCTGGTCACCAACAGGGCGCGCCTGAGCAGCCTTGCGAACGGCCGCTTTCGGGTAACGCCGCAACATGACGTGACGTCTGACATTGGGCGTAAGCGGAATAGCCGGAATGGGAAGGAAAGCGGACAGGCCGCTTATGGGAAGGCAGATGGCGATTACTACACCTGCATCAACGCCGTGTTCTTCGTCTCACTGTATCAGCAATCCACAGGAACAAGACGAGGATAGGCAAGCCTACAAATGCGCCGCCAACCAGCCTAGCTAAGTCATTATCTGGTTTTATAAACGCTTCGAGCCCTCCGAAACCAATTCCGAGCCAAACTAATGGTGCCAATACCACCATCCATGCCAGCGATATGGTCAAGTAGACATTTCGAAGTGTATTGCCTTGGAGGTCCATCGGGTTATGCTGAACGAACGGCGGCTAGCAGGCAAGCCATAGTAAATGCCAGATGTCTGGGAATGGGCGTTTTTGTCCGATCTGGCTTGCTCGCGAGGGATCAGCGACTGGGAAATCGCGCGGCTTTCCAAAACTCGTTGGATCGCGCGACAGGGGAAGATGTCATTGGGTCGCGGTTGCGAGCAACGCCGCGCCGTTGACCCAAAATAATGCAAGCGTGACAGTCGTTCGGCGCGGCGACATTGGACGGTCGGGCCCATCGCCATCGTTCGGATAATTGACCGTGAACGCCTCAGCTTCGCGCCCGCTGCCAAGCGTCAGCAAATTGAACATCATGCCCCAGCCATTCAGCAGCATCACCAGGCCAGGAAAGATCCATTCGGATGTCACCGGCTGTCCACCGCCTGCAAGCACGGTAGCTATGACAAAACATCCGCTGGCAACGGCTGATGCGAAAATTCGCATTCGTTTATTGATCGTCATCGGTAGCGATTCACCGCATCGCCTTTCGATCGTAATCGTCGGAAGCGACCGACATCCAGCGCGTAAAGCTGGGATCACTGAACGCTCGATCCGAGCACTTTTGACCGACAGAAGATACTTCTGCCGGGTACTTTTTCGTTGCCTCCAGAACACCTCGAGCCTCTTCGAGGCGTTCGCGTTTTATCTTTGAGAAGTACCACGTCTGAAGCACATAGAGCCCCTTCTTGGCGGTGGGGCTGGCTCCAAGCTGATCAGCGTTTCTCTCCAACGTCCGAATCACGACAGCGCAGTGCAGATCGTCGGACGGATTGATCGCAGAAGCGCTGCCAGGCGCACAACCCGCCAAAACGAGCAGCGTTGCCCCTAGATGAGCTCCATTCATACCTGCTCCCGATCTATCGTCCCATCGAGGTAGCGCGTGAACGGTAAATGCTTTGTTGCTTGGGGAGCGAGACTGCCGGGATCTTTCCAAAAACCGACCTGACCCTCGCAATGATCCAGAAGGGTTAATTCGATTGACATCGTCACGCTCTTTTGGTACATAACAGGAACGCTGCAGAATTGCGGGTCGGGCTGGTTGGTCCGGCGTGACGGAAGCCGGGACGGTCGGGGTGGGAGCCTCGGACGTCGCCGGCTTTTTCGTGTTCTGGTGGTCGTTGCGGAAAGGGAGAACCGATGGCGCATACGCAGTCCGTCGCGCTGGCGGAAACACGGGATTCTGCGCCGGCCGATATCGGTGCAGGGCGAATTCGGATCAGCGGACATTCGGTCGAAACCGCCATTGCCGAAACCGCCGTTCCCAAAACCGCCGATCCTGAAACGGCCGTTTTTGAAACCGCCGTCGTTGAAATCGAGGGGGCTGAAATCGCGGTCGCTGACACCACGATCGCCGAAACCAGGGCCATTGGGAGCAAGCCCGTTGGCGCCGGGATGACGAGCGCGAGGGGCAGGGTGACGATCGAGACGGGGACGATCGAGCCGGAGACGACGGGGGCGGCGACGATCGAGACGGAGACGATCGAGACGGGACCGATCGAGACGGGACCGATCGAGACGGGACCGATCGAGACGGGACCGATCGAGACGGGACCGATCGAGACGGGGACGATCGAGACGGGGCCGACCGGGGCGGGGACGACGCGAGCGGGGAGGATCAGAGGGGGCAAGAACCGCCTCGTGCAAATCCGCAAACCGCGCGTGAACGAATGGAGCACGGCGATGCAAATGCGGTTCCTGGATGCGTTGGCGATGACCGGCAACGTGACGACGTCGGTGGCGGTGGTCGGCATGTCGGTCGGCGGTGCGTATAACCGCCGGGCGCGCGATCCGGCGTTCGCTGCGGGATGGCAGGCCGCGCTGGTGCGGGGGTACGAACGGCTGGAAGAACTGCTGCTGGCGACCGCGCTGGAGTCGGTCGGCGGCGGAATTGTCGGGGGGACCGTCGGCGGAATCGTCGGGGGGACCGTCGGGGGGACCGTTGCCGGTGGACAGACAGCGGACGACGAGAGCGAGAGCGGGGACGTTGGCGGCAATGTTGGCGGGGGTGTTGGTGGGGGTGTCGGTGGGGATTTTGGTAGCGGGGGCGGGACGGCGACGGGGCCGTTCGGACGGGGGCAGGCGGTACCCGGCGCCGGATTGATCCAGCTTTCGAGCGTGACCGCCATACAGTTCGCCCTGTCGATGCTGAACCAGCATCGCGCGGACCAGGCGCGCGGTCGCCGGAAGAACCAGAGCCATCGGGCGACATCGATCGACACCGACGCCGCGTTGGGCAAGCTGCTGGATTCGCTGGCACGACGCATGGCGAAAGACTCGTGACGCGGTGGCGCGGGGGTCCCGATGACGCGGACGGCCCGATCGCCGGGACGGACCCTCGCGAGGGACGCACCGCGAACGCCAAGCCGGTGGCACCCAAGCGCAAGGGCGTGCCGCGTCCCTGGGTGGAGGCGGCGCGGCTCGCGGGAAGGACGGTCGCGGGACAGGCGGTCGCGCGAGTGACGGGGGACACGGATGTGGAACAGGCGAAGGACGCCGCGATGCTGGCTGCGGGGCTGGCTGCGGGGTCTGCCCTGGGCCCCGCCTTGAGGTCCGACCCGGCACCCGATCCGGCACCCGACTTGGGGCCGGATCGCGATCTGGTGGCGGAGCTGGCGCGGTTGCCGATCGTCCACCGCGCGGAGATCGTGCGCAAGCTGACGCGCGGCCAGCGCAACGAATTGCGCGATCGGTGGCGACACTGGGCGCATGCGGGGCAATATCCGCCGGAGGGTGACTGGCGGATCTGGCTGATCCGGGCGGGGCGGGGCTTTGGCAAGACGCGGGCGGGGGCGGAATGGGTGTGGCAGATCGCACGGGCGTATCCCGACGCGCGGATCGCGCTGGTCGGGGCCACGCTCGACGACGTGCGGCGGGTGATGATCGAGGGCGAAAGCGGGCTGATCGCGGTGGCGCACGACGACGAGGAACCGGTGTGGCGCGGTGCGGTGGGCGAGCTGCACTTTGCGAACGGCGCGAAGGCCTATGCCTATTCGGCGGAAGCGCCCGAATCGCTGCGCGGTCCCGAGCACGGCTGGGCATGGTGCGACGAGCTGGCGAAGTGGCGGCACGGCGATGCGACCTGGGACAATCTGATGATGGGATTGCGGCTGGGCGAGACGCCGCGCGCGCTGGTGACGACGACGCCGCGGCCGATCGCGCTGATGCGACGGGTGATGGCGCTGCCCGACCTGGTCGAGACGCACGGGCGGACGCGCGACAATCCGCACCTGCCGCCGAGCTTCGTCGCGGCGGTGACGGCCACGTATGCGGGGACGCGGTTGGGGCGGCAGGAGCTGGATGGCGAGCTGATCGAGGATGTCGCGGGGGCGCTCTGGACGCGGGAACTGGTGGAGTCCCGGCGGGTGGCTTTTGCGCCTGCCGTCGTGCGCGTCGTGGTGGGCGTGGATCCTCCCGCGGGCAGCGTGTCCGGGGGGCCGGGGGATGCTTGCGGGATCGTGGCAGTGGCGCTCGGGGGCGACGGGTTTGCGTATGTGCTGGAGGATGCGAGCGTTTCGGGGGCCAGTCCCGAGGGGTGGGCTCGGGCGGTGGCCGAGTGCGCGGCGCGGCATGGGGCGGACCGGGTGATCGCGGAGGCCAACCAGGGGGGGAAGATGGTGGGGAGCGTTCTTTCCGGCGCCGACCGGGCGATGCCGGTGAAGCTGGTGCATGCGTCGCTGGGGAAGGTGGCGCGAGCCGAGCCGGTGGCGGCTTTGTATGAGTCCGGGCGGGCCTGGCATGTCGGGGCGTTTCCGGACCTGGAGGACGAGCTTTGCGGGCTGATCGCAGGCGGCGGGTATGAGGGGCCGGGGCGGTCGCCGGATCGGGCGGATGCGCTGGTTTGGGCGATGACCGAGGTGATGCTGGGGCCGCGGGCGCGGGTTTCCGTGCGGGTTTTGTAGGGTGGCCCTCTCCCCTTTGGGGAGAGGGAAGGAGGAGCTTTTGCGACGGGAGGGTGAGGGGTGGTTGGGATTCACGTCCTTAGCCTCACGCCCCTCTCCCTCCCACGCGCAAGGGCGCGCGGGCCCCTCCCTCTCCCCGTGGGGGCGAGGGAAATTTAGGAGATCGGCATGAAATTGTTCGGGTGGAAATCCGGGCGCGATGAGTCGCGGCCGGTGTTGTCTCGGTCTTCGGCGGGGGCGATCGGGGGAGCGGCGTTTGGCGAGTGGCCGCGGAGTTACGAGGCTCAGGTGCGCGAGGCGTATCTCGACAATCCGATCGCGCAGCGGGCGGTCAAGCTGGTGGTGGAGGGGCTGGGGAGTGCGGCGATCGTCGCGTCGGATCCGGCGCTGCTGGCGCTGGCGACGGTGCGATCGGGGGGGCAGACGCTGATCGAGACGGTGGCGGCGCATCTGATGCTGCACGGCAATGCGTATGTGCAGGTGTTGCGCGATGTCGAGGGCGGGGCGGCGGAACTTTACGCGCTGCGGCCCGAGCGGGTGACGGTCGAACCGGATGCGAGTGGGTGGCCGGCTGCTTACCGGTACCGGGTGGGGGAGCGGGTTACGCGGCTGCATGCCGATCCGGTGCGGCCCGAGGTGATTCACCTGAAAAGCTTCAATCCGGTCGACGATCATTATGGGCTGGGGTGCCTGGGGGCGGCGTCGGGGGCGGTGGCGATCCACAATGCGGCGTCGCGGTGGAACAAGGCGTTGCTCGACAATGCCGCACGGCCTTCGGGGGCGCTGATGTACGATCCGAAGGACGGCGCGGCGCTGTCGACCGAGCAGTTCGAACGGTTGCGGGGTGAGCTGGAGGCGAGCTTTGCCGGGGCGGGCAATGCCGGGCGGCCGATGCTGCTGGAGGGCGGCCTGCGCTGGCAGACGCTGAGCCTGTCGCCGGCGGACATGGATTTCATGGGGACGAAGGCGGCGGCGGCGCGCGAGATCGCGCTGGCATTCGGGGTGCCGCCGATGCTGCTCGGGCTGCCGGGGGACAATGCCTATGCGAATTACCGCGAGGCCAATCGCGCGCTGTGGCGGCTGGCGATCCTGCCGCTGGCGACGGCGGTGCTGGGCGGAATCGCGCAGGGGTTGCGGGGGTGGTTCGAGGGGGCGGCGCTGGCGGTCGATCTCGACCGGGTGCCGGCGCTGGCGGAGGATCGCGAGCGGCTTTGGGGGATGGTGTCTGCGGCTTCGTTTCTCAGCGATGCGGAGAAGCGGGCTCTGCTCGAGATCGCGCCGGGCGCGATGCCGTTTGATGTCGCGCGATGCGCGACGGGCAAGGAGGTGGCGTGATGGATGGGGCGGTTTTGGCGCAGTTGATGCGGCAGGGGAGCGAGCGGGGCGCGGACCTCGTGACGCTGAGGGCGATTGCGGAAGAGGCGGGGGAGCTGGGCGCGACGCGGGCGCTGGCGCGGCTGGGCTTGAGCGACGAGCGGGCGCGGGGGGACGTGGCCGAGCTGCGCGAGCTGCTGGCGGCGTGGCGTGATGCGAAGCGATCGGTGTGGAAGGCGGCGGCGGGGTGGGTGGCGCGGCTGGCGGTGGCGCTGATGCTGGCGGGGCTGGCGGTTAAGCTGGGGTTTGCCGGGTGGTTGAAGTGACGGGCGCGGTCGCGTTCGCTGGGTATGCGGCGGTGTTCGATGTCGTCGACCGCGCGGGGGATGTGGTGCGGCGGGGGGCCTTTGCCGGGGCTGGGGTGGTGCCCTTGTTGTGGCAGCATCGTGGGGACGCGGTGGGTTCGCTCGCTTCGGTTCGGGAGGATGCGCGGGGGTTGCGGGTCGAGGGGGTGGTCGAGGATCCGGAGCTGGCGCGGCTGGTGCGGTCCGGGGCGGTGGCGGGATTGTCGGTCGGGTATCGGGCGGTTTCGGTGCGGCAGGGGGGGCGGCGGGAGTTGCTTCGGGTGGCGCTGGTTGAGGTCAGTCTGGTGGCGGTGCCGATGCAGGTCTTGGCGCGCCTGGAGATCGTCCGTCATCCCGACGAAAGTCAGGATCCAGACCCATGAGCGATGGTGTTCGGTACCTTGGGTCCTGACTTTCGTCAGGATGACGAGAAGGCTGCGTCAGGATGACGGCGGCAAGTTTCACGAGGCGTCCTGCGGGGCGCCTTTTTTCGTTTTGGTGGAGGAGATGGGCATGAGTGTTGTTGACCGGCCGGTTTTGGCGGGGGCTTTCCCCTTGATGCAGAATGCGGCGTTTGCGGGGTTCGTTCGGACTGGCGCTACGCTGGAGATGAAGGCGTTTACCGGGGTTACGGGGGATTCGGGCGGGTTTGCGGTGCCGCGGGAGATCGATGCTCAGATCGATACTTTGCTGAAGGCGGTGTCGCCGATCCGAGCGATTGCCAATGTCGTGAAGGTCGGCAGCGCCGGGTATCGCAAGCTGGTCACCACGGGCGGCACGCCGTCCGGGTGGGCGGCGGAGGATGCGGCGCGGCCGCAGACGGCTTCGCCGGTCTTCGTCGAGATCGCACCGCCTACGGGGGAGCTGTATGCGAACCCCTCGGCTAGCCAGGCGATGCTCGACGATGCCGCGTTCGATGTCGAGGAGTGGCTGGCGGGCGAGATCGCGATGGAGTTTGCTAAGGCCGAGGGGGCGGCTTTCGTGTCCGGGTCGGGGGTTTCCCGGCCCAAGGGGTTTTTGACGTCGGCTACCGCGGCGACGGCGGATGGGGTTCGGGCTTTCGGGACTTTGCAGTATCTGGCCAGCGGGGCGGCGGGGGACTTTTCGGCCAGTCCGCAGGAGCGGTTGATCGATCTCGTCCAGTCGTTGCGCGGGCCGTATCGGCAGGGGGCTAGCTTCGTCATGAATGCGGCGACCTTGGCGCGGATCCGGAAGTTCAAGACCACGGACGGGGCGTTCGTCTGGGCGCCTTCGCTGGCGGCTGGGGTGCCGGCGACGCTGCTGGGGTATCCGGTGGTGGAGGCCGAGGACATGCCGGATATCGCGGCGAATGCGCTGGCGATCGCGTTCGGCAACTTCAAGGCGGGGTACATCATCGCCGAGCGGACCGAGACGGGAATCCTGCGCGATCCCTATTCGAACAAGCCGTTCGTAAACTTCTACGCGACCAAGCGGGTCGGTGGGTGCGTGACGAATTCCGAGGCGATCAAGCTGATGAAGTTCTCGGTGGCTTGAGTGGTGCTCCCTCTCCCCTGCGGGGAGAGGGAAGGAGGAGCTCTTGCGACGGGAGGGTGAGGGGGAGTTGGGGCGGGGGTTCCGTGCCTCACTCCCCTCACCCTCCCACGCGCAAAGGGCGCGCGGGCCCCTCCCTCTCCCCGGAGGGGCGAGGGAAAATAGGAGACATCGTTATGACGGGGTCGGCGATTTCTGCCGGGGTGATCGCTGAGGTGGTCGTCGCGGCGAGGGCTTTGTTGCGGGTGGAGACGGGGGAGGATGCGGTGCTCGCGCGGTTGGCGCAGACGGCCTTGCTGTTGGCGGAGGCGTTTCTGGGGGCGGCGGTGATCGTGCGGCCGTTCGAGGACGTGGTGACCGGTGCGGCGGGGTGGCGGCGGTTGATGGTGGCGCCGGTTACCGTGATCGCGGGGGTCACCGGGTTGCCGAGCGAGGGGGCGCCGTTCGTCCTGCCGGTCGGGGCGTATGCGGTCGATATCGATGCGGACGGGATCGGCTGGGTTCGCATCCTGTCGCCCGGGTCGGCCGGGCGGGTGGCCGTCGCCTATTCCGCCGGGCTCGCTGCGAGTTTCGCGGCCGTGCCGGCGCCGGTCGCGCAAGGCGTGGCGATGCTGGTCGCGCATCTGTTCGATCACCGCGAGAGCGATGTCGCGCCGCCGGCGGCGGTGGCGGCTTTGTGGCGGCCGTATCGGCGGATGCGGCTGGGGCCCGCGGTGTACGCCGGAGCCCTGGCCGGAGCCCTGGCGTGAGCGGCCGCGCGGTTTTGCAGGCGGCTTTGGTGGCGCGGTTGAATGCGGTGCTGGACGTGAGCGTGTTCGATGCGCCGCTGGTACGCGGCGGGCTGCCTTATGCGGTGGTCGACGAGCCGGTGCTGTCGGACTGGAGCACGAAGACGTGGGTCGGGCGGGAGGGACGCGTCATGCTGACGCTGTTCGACGGGGGCGAGCGGCCGGTTCGGCTGCGGACGCTGTTGGCAGTGGCGGAGGAGGCGCTGGAGGCGCTCGATCCCGATCTCGGCGAGGGGTGGCGGGTGGTCCGGTTGGCGCTGGTGCGGTCGCGCGTGCTGCGGGTCGGGGATCGGTGGCGGGGGACGTCCGAGTTTCTGGTGCGGATGTACCGGGAGAGTTGAGATTTTGCGCCGCGAAGACGCGGTGCAGGCTGGGTCCCCGCCTTCGCGGGGAAACACTGGGGGAGACGGACATGGCGGTGGAGAAGGGGAGTGCGTTCCTGCTGAAGGTGGGGAACGGGGCGGTGCCGGTGGTCTACGCGACGGTGGCGGGGCTGCGTACGACGCAGATGTCGGTGAATGGCGAGGCTATCGTTGTTACGACGAAGGACTCTGGGGGGTGGCGGCAGTTGCTGTCTGGGGCTGGGATTCGGAGTGTGTCCGTGTCGGGCGCGGGGGTTTTTACCGGGTCGGTGGCGGAGTTGCGGGTGAAGGCCAGCGCGCTGACCGGGGTGCTCGATGATTATCGGCTGGCGTTCGAGGGGGGGGATACGATGACGGGGAAGTTCCTGGTGTCGCGGCTGGATTACGCTGGGGATTTCAATGGGGAGCGGTCTTATACGCTTAGCCTGGAGAGTTCCGGGGCGGTGGTGGTGGGGTGAGTGCTGTCCCTCTCCCCCTTCGGGGAGAGGGAGGGAGGAGCTCTTGCGACGGGAGGGTGGGGGGTGGTTGGGATTGGTGTCCTTAGCCTCACGCCCCTCTCCCTCCCACGCGCAAGAGCGCGCGGGCCCCTCCCTCTCCCCGGAGGGGCGAGGGAATTTTTGGAGACATCTTATGACGGATCTGGCGAATGCGGTTCGGGGGGAGGCTTCTCTTCGGGTCGCGGGGGAGACGCTTGTCTTGCGGCCTAGCTTTGCGGCGCTCGTCGCTGCCGAAAGCGAGTTGGGGCCTTTGTTTGCGCTCGTCGAGCGTGCGGCGGAGGGGAAGCTCGGGATCGGAGAGATGGTGGGGCTGTTCTGGCATTGCCTGCGGGAGTGTCCCGAGGGGGTTACTCGGGAGCGGTTGGGGGAGGCTGTCGTCGAGGCGGGGCTGGCGGCGGTGACGCCGGTGTTGCGGGTGCTGTTGCGGCAGATTTTGGCGGGGAAGTGACGTTCGCAGACAACGCCGGGCGGTTGGCGGGGTTCGCGGGGGCGGTGTTGGGGTGGGCGCCGGAGGTTTTCTGGCGGGCTACGCCGGTGGAATTGGCGGGGGTCGTGGAGGCTTTGGTCGGGGACGTGGCAGTGCCGCCCGATGCTTCGACGATCGCGCGGTTGAGGGGGGCTTTTCCTGATGGATGATTTCGACACGGCTTTGGTCAGCGTGCGGGCGGATACGGCCGGGTTCTCGCGTGATGTCGAGGCGATGCGGGGGGAGCTGGAGGGGGTGCTCGGCTCTGGGGCGGAGCGGGCGGCGCTTCGGTTGGAGGCGGGGCTTTTGCGCGCGGTGCGGTCGGGGAAATTGGGGTTCGAGGAGCTGAAGGGGGTCGCGCTGTCGGCGCTGGATGCGATCGCTTCGTCGGCTTTGAAGGCTGGGGTTCAGTCGGTGTTGAGTGGTGGGGGTTTGAGTGGGGCGCTGGCGGGGCTGGTTGGTGGGTTGCCGGGGCGGGCGACCGGCGGGCCGGTGTCTCCGGGGCGGGCTTACGTCGTCGGGGAGCGGGGGGCGGAGGTGTTCGTGCCTACTACGAGCGGGCGGGTCGAGACTGGTTCTGGCGGTAGCGTGCGGGAGGTGCGGGTGGCGATTACCGTCAATGCTGCCGGGGGGAGTGCGGCGGGGGCGTTGGCGCAGTCGGGGCGGCAGGTGGCGCGGGCGGTGAAGGCGGCTTTGGCGGTGGAATGAGTTGGTCCCTCTCCCCGTCGGGGAGAGGGAAGGAGGAGCCGTAGGCGACGGGAGGGTGAGGGGTGGTTGGGATTTGGGTCCTTAGCCTCGCGCCCCTCACCCTCCCACGCGCAAGGGCGCGCGGGCCCCTCCCTCTCCCCGGAGGGGCGAGGGTAAGAGGAGAATGTTCATGGCGCATTGGCTTTGCTTGGGGCGGACTGTGCAGGTCGAGGGGCTTGTGTCTCGGTTCGATCCTCGGTTCTGGACCGTGGATTTTCCTCGGCCGATGATGGCCTCCGTTGTGACTACCGGCCCCGCGTCGCTGCGGGTGGATGCGGTGTTTTATCAGGCGGATGATCTGGCCGGGGTGATCTGGGCGGCGGAGGATCGGTTCGATCATCCGCTGCTGAAGTATGAGACTTCGCGCGACTTTCGGGACTGTCGGCTGCGCTTTCGGTGGCGGTCGGCGGGGGTGATGGCGCTGGACGCGATCAACGGCCCGACGCTGACGATCGAGGGGCGCGATGCGGCTGGGGTCTCTCGCGCGTGGTATGTGCGGTTGTGGAATTATGCGGTGGGGACGCCGGAGGATGCGGTCGTCTCGCTCGACTTTGCGGCGATGGTGGGCGGGTTCGAACTGCCCGAGGATGCCGATCCGGTCTGGGCGGGGGATATCGACCGGATGTTCGTGTCGGTCGTGCCGCCGGACTATACCGAGACAGACCTGCCGCTGGCTGCGCCGCGCGAGGGGTGGGTCGAGTGGACCGATCTGGTCTGCGAGGGGCCGGGGTCGGTGCTGGCGATCGGCGATGCGGTGGTGCCCGAGCACGGGTTTCGGATCGCGGGCGGGTATGACGACAGCTACAACCTGACGCCGGCGCGGTTGCTGCGCAATGCGCTACATCTCGGGTACCGCGGGAGCATCACGCATTATGTGGGCATGAGCCATTATTTCCGGCTCGAGGCGGCTGGAGGCGGGCTTTACGTTTCGGCTGCGGGGGGCGTTTTGAACGCGGCGTGTGCAGCGTGGCACCGGGATTTTGCGGCGCGGGCGCGGGCGTTCGGGTTCGACGTGATCTGGTCGCTGAGTTACGAGCTGTTCGACGCGCATTGTTGGAACGACTGGAAGCAGCGGGCCGCCGATGGGTCGCCGGCGCTGACCGGGTGGGAGCCGCCGTCGACGTTGCTGTCGCCGGCGCATGGCGGAGCGATGGGGTATCTGCAGGCGGTGGCGCGGGCGTTCATGGCGATCGCGGTGGCGGCGGGGTTGGCGCCGAAGTTTCAGGTCGGCGAGCCGTGGTGGTGGATCATGCCGGACGGGCGGCCGTGCCTGTACGATGCGAGCGCGGTGGCGGCGTTTGCGCCGGTGGCGATCGGCAGCATCCTGGGGGCCAAGAATGCCGCGCGGATCGCGACGCTGGATGCGGCCGGGGTGTGCCTGGCGGCGTCTACGGCGGCGCTGGTGACGGCGGCGAAGGCCGAGGCGACGGGGTGTGTCACGCATCTGTTGACGTATCTGCCGACTGTCCTGGATGCGGCGGCGCCCGAGGCGAAGCGCGCGAACATGCCGGTGGGGTGGGCGAGCCCGGCGTTCGATGTGTTGCAGCTGGAGGATTACGACTGGGTGACGGCGGGGGATTCCGCGTCGTCGGCCGAGGGCGTGGCGGTGGCGTTCGCGCGGCTCGGCTATCCGGTGGACCGGCAGCATTACCTGTCGGGGTTCGTGCTGAAGCCGGATCAGGCGGTGCAATGGACGCTGATCGAGGCGGCGGCGCAGATCGCGCGTCGGCGCGGCGTGGCGGAGACGTTTCTGTGGGCGCTGCCGCAGGTGATGCGGGACGGGTTCGTGCATTTCGATACTGCCAGTTCAACCGGGGAGACCGAGCCTGTGGACGCGTTCGACGATGTGCTTTTTCCGCTGGAGCTGGGACGCGAGGCGGAGGTGGCGCCGGGGTTCTCGACCGCGATCCTGACGAGCGCGGGGGGGCGCGAGGCGCGCAATGCGGCCTGGGCCGAGGCGCGGACGTCGTATGATGTCGGGCCCGGGCTGCGCAGCGAGGCGGATATCGCGGTGCTGCTCGCGTTCTTTCGGGCGCGGATGGGGGCGGCGCGGGGGTTTCGGTTGCGCGATCCGTTCGACTTCGCGGCGGGGGGGCAGGCGATCGGTACCGGGGACGGCGTCGCGCGGCGGTTCGCGCTGGTGAAATGGTACGAGCGTGCCGCCCGGCGCATCACGCGGCCGGTCGCGGGCAGCGTTTCGGTGAGCGTGGACGGGGTCGGGACTAACGCGTTCGCGGTCGAGGCCGGCGGCTGGGTGGTGCTTGACGTGGCGCCTGGGCCTGGCGTCGCGGTGATCGCGGGGTTCGTGTTCGATGTGCCGGTGCGGTTCGCCGAGGATCGGTTGAGCGTGGCGCGGGCGACGTTCCTGGCGGGGGTCGCGGCGAGCGTGCCGTTGGTCGAGGTGCGCGAGGCTTGATTTGTCCCTCTCTCCTGCGGCGGCGGGAGGGTGAGGGGGAGTTGGGGCGGATGTCCCGAGCCTCACTCCCCTCTCCCTCCCACGCGCAAGGGCGCGCGGGCCCCTCCCTCTCCCCGGAGGGGTGAGGGTTCTCTTTAGAAGGAGGCTGCCATGTTTCTGGATGCAGAGCTTGCGACGATCGCGCTGTGCTGGCGGATCGAGCGGCGCGATGGGGTGGCGGTCGGGTTGACCGCGCATGATCGCGATCTGGTGGTAGACGGGCTGATGCACCACGCGGCACCGGGGATGACTCCGTCGGCGATCGAGCGATCGGCCGGGCTGGAGGCGGACACGATGGATGTCGCGGGTGCGCTGACGAGTGTGGCGATCGACGAGCAGGATCTGCTCGCGGGGCGCTGGGATGGCGCACGCGTCGCGGTGTTCGCGGTGGACTGGACGAACCCGGTCGCGCGGGTGGATCTGGGTAGTGGCCTGATCGGCGCGGTCGAGTTGGGCGAGACCGGCTTCACCGCCGAGTTGCGGGGCAGCAGCGCGGCGCTGGATCGATCGGTGGTGGAGGAGACGTCGCCCGAATGTCGCGCGGAACTGGGCGATCGGCGCTGTCGGGTGGCGATGGCGGGCCGGCAAAGGTTCGCGCGGGTGGTGGCGTGCGCAGGGGCGGTGGTGACGCTCGATGGCGAGATTTCCGGGCTCGGCGGAGGGCTGTTGCGCTGGTTCGGCGGGGCGAATTGCGGGCTGGAGAGCGTGATCGCGGCTGCCGAGGGCGCGGCGGTGACGGTGCGGTACGTGCCGACCTTTGCGGTCGAGGCGGGCGTGCTGGTCGAGGTCGTCGAGGGGTGCGACAAGAGCCTCGCCACCTGTGCCGGACGGTTCGGCAACGCGGCGAACTTTCGCGGCGAACCGCATCTGCCGGGGATCGACCTGCTTACGCGGTATCCGGGGGCGTGAGCGTCGTCGCGGAGGCGGCCTTGCGTGCGGTCGGAACGCGGTTTCGGTTGCATGGGCGGGACGCGGATGGACTTGATTGCGTCGGGCTGGTGGCGTTGGCGTTGCGGGCCGGTGGCCATCGCGGTGAGGTGCCGACCGGCTATGCGCTGCGCGGCGGGGATGTGGCGATGCTCGACCGGCTGCTGGTGCGGGTGACGGAAGCCCAGCCCGGCGACGTGCTGGCGATGGCGGTCGGGCCGGGACAGTTTCACCTGGGGATCAGGACGGCGGCGGGCTTCGTGCATGCGGATGCGGGCCTGCGTCGCGTCGTGGCGCGGCCGGGTGAGCCGCCCTGGCCGATACTCGGTGTGTGGCGGATGGAGGGGTGACATGGCGACCTTGATTTTGACGGCCGTGGGCACCGCGGTGGGTGGGCCGATCGGCGGCGCGATCGGTGCGCTGATCGGGCAGTCGGTGGACCAGGCGCTGTTCGCCCCCAAGCGACGCGAAGGCCCGCGGCTGGTCGAGCTGGCGGTGCAGACCTCGTCGTACGGCAGCCAGATTCCGACGCTGTTCGGAACGCTGCGGGTGGCGGGGACGGTGATCTGGGCGACCGACCTGATCGAGACCCGGTCGACGTCGCGGGGCGGCAAGGGGCAGCCCGGCACCGCGACCTATTCCTATGCGGCATCGTTCGCGGTGCTGCTGTCGGCGCGCGCGATTTTGGGGGTGGGGCGGATCTGGGCGGAGGGGAAGTTGCTGCGCGGGGCGGGCGGCGATTTCAAGACGGCGACGGGGTTTCGGCTGCACCTGGGAGGCGAGGATCAGGCGGTCGACCCGCTGATCGCTTCGGCGGAGGGCAGCGCGACGCCGGCGTATCGGGGGGCGGCCTATGCAGTGTTCGAAATGCTGCAGCTGGCGGATTTCGGCAATCGGATCCCGTCGCTGACGTTCGAGGTGATCGCGGACCAGGGGCCGGTGCTGGTGTCGACGATCGCAGCGGTGCTGGCGCCAGAGGTGACCGGGCAGGCTGCGTTGTCGGTCGGCGGGTTCGCGGCGTCCGGGGGTAGCGTCCGCGCGGTGCTGGACCTGCTCGGGCAGGCTAGCGGGGCGTGGTTCGCGCCGGCCGGCGACGGGCTGGACATGCGTGATGCGGCGCCGTCGGTCGTCGCGGTCACCGACGAAGGCTTTGCGGTCGGCGGCAAGGGTGCGCGGCGGACGCGTGCCGTTGCCGCGATCGAGACGGTGCCGCGTACTGTGACGCTCGGGTATTACGATGCGGCGCGCGATTACCAGACGAGCGTACAGCGGGCGCGGCGGCCGGGCGCCGGCCTGCGGGACGAACGGGTCGAGGTGCCGGCGGTGCTGGACGCGGGCGCGGCAAAGACGGTGGCGGAGGCGATGCTGGCGCGGGCCGAAGCGACCCGCGTGCGGCGGACCGTGACCGCCGGGTTCGCGGCGATGGCGATCGCACCGGGTGCCTGCGTTACGATCGCAGGTGAGCCTGGCGTCTGGCGTGTGACCGACAGCGCGATCGAGAATATGGTGACGACGCTTGGCCTGGTGCCGGTGACGGTCGCCTCGATCCCGGCGACCGCGACCAGCGGCCGGGTCGTCGGCGCGGTCGATGCGGTGGTCGGCGCGACGATCCTGCAGGCGTTCGAGATACCGGGTCTCGACGACACGCCGCTATCGACGCCGCGGCTGACGGTGGTCGCGGCGGGCGGGGGGGCGGCGTGGCGACAGGCGGCACTCCTCTACAGCGTCGATGACGGGGTGAGCTGGGCTGCCGGGGGGGCGAGCGCGGCGCCGGGCGTTATCGGTGTCGTCGAGGCGGTGGTACCGGCCGGGGCGGCGACGATGCCAGCGAGGATGCCCGTGACGATGCCCGCGACGATGATCGACCGGCGCAGCGCGTTCGACGTGCGGCTCGCGCATCCCGACATGATACTGGGGGATGCCGATCCGGATGCCCTCGACAGGGGCGAAAATCTTGCGGTGATCGGCGACGAACTGGTGCAATTCGGACGAGCCGAGCCGCTTGGCGGCGGTCGCTGGCGGCTGCGGACCCTGTTGCGCGGGCGACGCGGCACCGAGGCGGCCAGCATGCCGGTTGCCGGCGATCGGTTCGTCCTGCTGGAGACGGATGCGGCGCGGACGATCGACCTGCCGCTTTCCGTACTGGGTCGCGACGTGCGGGTGATGGCGTCGGGCGTCGGCGACGTGACGCCGGTCGAAATGCGGTGTGCGATGCGCGGTGCATCGGTGGTGCCGCCTTCGCCGACGCATCTCACGTATGTGCGTGATGGAGAGGGTGGGGCCACGGTGCGCTGGGTTCGCCGCAGCCGCGCCGGGTGGCGCTGGATCGATGGCGTGGATGCGCCGCTCGCCGAGGAAAGCGAGGCATATCGGGTCACGATCGGCGCGCACGGCGTCGAGCGCATCGTCGATACGACGACGCCGCAGATCAGGCTGACCGCAGCGGATCTCGCCGGTGGCGCGGTCTCCGTGACGATATCGCAGCGCGGGATCTTCGGGGAATCGCGCGTGGCGCGTCTGGCGATACCGGCCTGAATTCGAACGATAGGGGAGTGGACCATGAGCGACACGACATCGCGGCTTTCGCTGCCGCTGCTGCAACCAGGGCAGGCACAGAAGGAATCGACGCACAACGAGGCGTTGGCGATCCTCGACATCGCGGTCCAGGCCAGCGTCCATGCGGTCGGCGCGACGGTGCCACCAACCGATCCGGAACCGGGCGCGGCCTGGATCCTCGGCGCGACCCCGACCGGCGACTGGGCGGGACACGCGTTCGCGCTGGCGGGCTGGACGACCAGCGGGTGGCGGTTCGTCGCACCGCACGACGGCATGACGGTGTGGAATATCGACAAAAGGGAGGTCGCGCGCTTCGATGCGGGAACCTGGACGAGCGGCGTCCTGTCGGGGAGCGCGCTCACGATCGGGGGACAGGCGGTGGTGGGCGCGCGGCGTGCGGCGATCGCGAATCCCCCGTCGGTTCCGGCCGGTTCCGCGCCCGTGGATGTGGATGCCAGAACGGCGATTCAGGCTATTCTGGAGGCATTGCGGGGACACGGGCTGATATCTTCCTGAAACACAGCGAAAACTGTGTCGTTCCTGCCACAGTGGGAACTTTTGTTAGCTTGCGTGGAAACAAGGCCGAGGATAGGGAGTTTGCGATGTCCGTGTGACACTCATGAAAGGGGATTTAGTATGCGGAAGCTTGCCGTCGTTCTGGCACTCGCCTCCACCGCACTCGCCACTCCCGCCCTCGCCCGCGACAAGTCGTGGTACGTTGGCGTCGAAGGCGGTGCGATGATCGTTGAAGATATCAACTATGACATCGGTAACCTGAACAGCGCCGGTTCGGTCGATCATAACTATGGTTATGACGTCGATGGCGTGATGGGTTACGATTTCGGTGGTTTCCGTCTGGAAACCGAAGTCGGCTACCGTCGTGCAACGGTTGACGGCTACACGTCGTCCACGACCACGCCAACGTTCACGCAGGCTGGCGTTCGCGGCAACGCAGCAGCTGGCAGCTTCGACGGCGCCGGTGGTTCGTCGTCGGCGCTCAGCTTCATGCTGAACGGCCTTCTGGACTTCGGTCCGGATGACGGCATCCAGGGCTTCGTCGGCGGTGGTGTCGGTGTTGCTCGCGTCAAGGCAAAGTACGGCCTGACCTCGGGTGGTGACTTCCTGAACGATTCGGACACCGTGTTCGCATATCAGGGCCTCGCCGGTATCCGTGCGCCGCTCAGCAGCCACGTCGATGCAACGTTGAAGTATCGCTTCTTCAATGCAGAGAACGTCAAGCTGGTCGACGTTTCGAACCGCGTGTTCGACGGTCGCTATCGTTCGCACAGCATCCTCGGTGGCCTGACGTACAACTTCGGTTCGCCTGCCGAGCCGGCCGCACCGCCGCCGCCGCCGCCGCCGGAGCCAGTTGCTCCGCCGCCGCCGCCGCCGCCAGCAGAAGTCGTCTGCTCGCCTGGTCCGTTCATCGTGTTCTTCGAATGGGACAAGTCGGACATCACGCCAGAGGCAGCATCGATCCTCGACAACGCCGTCACGCAGTACCAGTCGTGCGGCAATGCCCAGGTCATGATCGCGGGCTTCACCGACAAGTCGGGTGCAGCATCGTACAACGTGGGCCTCTCGCAGCGTCGTGCAGACGCCGCCAAGGCGTACCTCTCGTCGCATGCCATCCCAGAGGGTGTCATCTCGACGGAAGCGTTCGGCGAGACCCGTCCGCGCGTCGAGACCGCCGATGGCGTTCGCGAAGTGCAGAACCGTCGCGTGGAAGTCACCTACGGTCCGGGTTCGGGCCAGTAAGACTTTCGCAGTCGACCCTCGGGTCGGCTACGGAACGAAGATCGGGGAGGTCGGCGCAAGCCGGCCTCCCTTTTCTTTTGTATGCGGGGGTGTGCAGCATTTCGGGGCTTGGACCGGGGGCTTTGATCGAGACGGGCTTAGGCGAGATTGACGTGGCCTTGCCTGTCGCCGGTGCAGCGTCCAGCATAGCGCTTTGCCCTGGGGGACATGACATTGGTCATCGCGCATATCCTGACGATCGGTGCCGCCGTTCTCCAGGGGGCGATCGTTCCTCGCGAACCCGCCGTGCTCCGGCAAAATGAGGCGTCATCTGCCGGTTCGGTAGCATCGCCGCCCACTCCGAGCAGGCCAACGCCAAGCAGCCCCATTCCGGACGGGCCGTCCGACGCTCAACGTATCGCGCAGGCGGCAAGGCTCGGATCGCTGCTCTATACCTTCGATCGGGCGGCGTGGGTCAGCTCGGATGCGTTGACCGCGGCGATCCCGAAAAGTGAATTGCGCGGTGCCGACGGGTATGTCGTCGAGCAGCCCGATCCGCGGACGCTGCACGTGACCTATTACCGCGGCGCGGGCGCTGCGGCGCAGGCGTTCTTCGTGGCGGATGTGCGTGGCGGGAAGGTCGTTTCGCAAGAGGTCCTCGTGCGAGCGGCCGCGCTGACACCCGCGCAGGCTCTGCTGGTGCGCGCCCGCGAGGTTGCGACACAGGCGGTCGTCGCGCGCGGGTCCAAGCCCTGCACACCGTTGCCCTTCAACAGCGTCGTGCTCCCGCCGCAAAAGGATGGACTGATCGCGGTCTACCTGCTGTCGGCGCAGAAGGAGGCGGCGACGTTTCCGATGGGCGGCCATTACTGCGTGCTCGTCGATCGCGACGGCAAGGTGTCGACGTCACGCCCCTACACGCTCGGCTGCCTCCCCATGACCGCGCCGAAACTGCCGCCGAGCGCGACTCCGGTCGGGTTCGTGGTCAATCATCTGCTCGATCCCGTCCCGACCGAGATCCATGTGTTCGCCTCGTACAGCCTGCACATGCCGGTGTTCGTCGCGACGCCGGACAAGCGCGTGTGGCGGGTCAAGGGCAGCGAGATCACGCCGTCGTCGGCGAAGTGACCGCGTGCCGTCGGACGGTCGTCAGTCCGAGGCGGTGTCCGCCAGCGCCGCGGCCATCCAATCCGGGACGATCGCGTCGCCCAGCGCGTCGATGCGGCGATGTTCGACCATCAGGCGGAGTTCCGGATACGCCGCGCGGGTCCGCGGTCCGGTTTCGGTCAGCGGTGCGACAACGAGGCGGCGGTTGACCTTGGCGCGGTGATGCATCCGCGCGGTGTTCTCCTGCCCGACATAGCATCCCTTCGTGAAGCTGACGCCGTTCAGCTCCCGAGCGTTGCATTCTAGCCACAGCGTCTCGCCCGCGCCGAGTTCGGCGACCCCCTCGGTGACCCCCAGCGATAGGCGATGCGCGTGCCAATCGCGCGTGGGTTCGGCGGCGGGGGCAAGCCATCGCCGGCCCAGCGCTGCGAGGCGGGGGTCTCGGGTGCCCGCGCCATCTGTCGACCAATGGACCTTGCGATCATCGGGCTGGAGGGTGATCGCGCGCCGCAATCGGTAGAGCGTCAGGCGTTTTGCGAGCGCATCGGCCTGGGCCGCCTCCGCGTCGATCAAGACTGCATCGCCATCGGCCCAAAGAATGAAGTCGAACAGCGCCTTTCCCTGCGGCGAGAGCAGCGCCGCCCAGGCCGGTGCGTCTGGCGTGAGTGCCGCGGTATCGGCGGTGACCAGCCCTTGCAGGAAGCCCCGCGCGTCTTCGCCGGCCACACGGATCACACTGCGATCGGTGAGCATCGTTCCGGGAGTTTGCTGGTCCATCACCATCACCTAGTGCGGCGCGGGCGATTTCCAAGCCGGATCGCGGCACGACGGATATGGCGCCGGCGCGTCTGCGCCGATAGGAGGAGGGCATGACCGAGCGCCTCACCATCCGCCGCCCCGACGATTGGCACGTCCACCTGCGCGATGGCGCGATGCTGGAGGCGGTCGCGCAACATACCGCGCGGCAATTCGCGCGCGCGATCATCATGCCGAACCTGACACCCCCGGTGACGACGATCGCCGCGGCGCGCGCATACCGCGAACGGATCATGGCGGCGCTCGCCGACGGTCCGCAGGCACGCGACTTCACGCCGCTGATGACCTGTTATCTGACCGATGGCAGCGATCCCGCGGAGATCGAACGCGGTTACGGCGAGGGCGTGTTCGCCGCCTGCAAGCTGTACCCTGCGCATGCGACGACCAACTCGGCGCACGGCGTCACCGATATCCGCGCGCTGACCGGAGTCCTGGAGACGTTGCAGCGGATCGGCATGCCGCTGCTGATCCACGGGGAAGTGACCGATCGCGACATCGACATCTTCGACCGTGAGGCGGTGTTCGTCGAACGCGTTCTGACGCCGCTCACGCGCGACTACCCGGCGCTCAAGATCGTGCTGGAGCACATCACGACTGCCGAAGCCGCAGCGTTCGTGACCGAGGCGGCGCATCCGATCGCCGCGACGATCACGCCACAGCACCTGATGATCAATCGCAACGCATTGTTCGACGGCGGACTGAGGCCGCACGCCTATTGCCTGCCGGTGCTGAAGCGCGAGACGCATCGATTGGCCGTTCGCAAGGCTGCGGTATCGGGCAGTCCCCGCTTTTTCCTCGGCACCGACAGTGCGCCCCACGTCGTCGGTGCGAAGGAATCCGGCTGCGGGTGCGCCGGCATCTTCAACGCGCCGTTCGCGCTCGAGGCGTATCTGAGCGTGTTCGAGGCAGAGGGCGCAATCGACCGGTTCGAGGGGTTCGCATCGGAGCATGGCGCGCGATTCTACGGGCTGCCGCTGAACGACGGAACGGTGACCCTGGTGCGCGATGCGGTCGACGTGCCGGCGTCGATCGGCGAGGGGGCGACGGCGGTCGTGCCGTTTCTGGCCGGAACGACGGTTGGGTGGCGGTTCGAGGGCTGACCGCGCATCTAGCCGTCAGGCGTAGGCGGCGTCGGGGTTACTACGATCGGGGACGGCGAACGTCAGGCCGGCCCGACCGGGCGCAGTCGTTCCAGCCATAGGCGTGCTTCTTTTTGCTCGCCGATGGCGCTGGCACTGACTGGACCCCGCGCCGCGAAGAAATCATGGTGGAGGGCGAAGCGCTCAAGCATCAGGCGGTCACGCATCGCGTCGATGTCCGCGCCCATCTCGTTAAGCGCGTCGACCGTTGGAGCGATCGCGGCGCGGACGCGGCGGTCCGGGCTGCGGTCGAACAGCCCGAGCGATCCCGACGCAGTCTTTTCGAGCGCGACGATCAGGGTGTCGCGGTACTCGGTTTCGAGATCTTCGCGTTGCGCATCGAGGCGGGCGAGACGATCGGGTTTTGCCATTCGCATGGGGTAGCGCCTGGCGTGGGGGCGTCAACTCGCAGCCTTGATCGGCAGCGATTCGTCGGTAGCGGTGCCACAGGGTTACATAGGCGTATCGTACCGTGCGGCGCGCGTCATGGGCAAAGCCGATGCCGTCGGACGGGCTATGCCCGCCGGCCGGGCTTGGCGGAGTTGGCCGGACGTGGCCGGCTGCCCGCCTGCGCCTAGAACGGCAGCCAGCGGCTCTTGCGGGTGATGTTCATGTAGCCGACGTTCACGCCTGCGCGCCACCCGACGCCGAGGCGGATCGGGATCAGCACGACGTTGCCGCGACGCAGGTACGTCGCGGCGAACCCGCCGACGAGGTACAGCCGGCCCTCGACAGCCGGGAAGCGCTTGAACAGTTCGGCGGTGTCGTAGAGGTTGTAGACCAGCACGAAGACCTTGTTCGCATCGCCGCCGACGTCGAAGCCGACCGATGGTCCGGTCCAGTAGACGGGTTGCTGCCCCTCGACCTTGTGGCTCATGATCCCGGACCCGTAGCGCACGCCGAGGATGAACGCGCCGGACGCCTCGCGGCCGGCGATATAGGCGTTCGGTTCGCCCTGATCCTTGAGGATCTTCTCCAGGATCCCGCCAAGACCTGCGGCACCCTTACCGAACACGCCTTCGCCCGCGGCCATCAGGTCGTCGCGCTGGTAGGTTTCGGCCGCCTGCGTCGTAGCCTCTGCACGCGAGGCCTGCGAAGACGTCTCCGGTGGCGGGGCCGTAGCGGTGGCTTGGGCGGGCGCCGGATCGGACGGGATCGAGGTGTCGGGATCGGCAGGCCGCGATGGCTGGGTCGTCGCCGCGCGCGGGGGCTGGGAATAGGACCGCGGCGCGAGATCGCCATCGATCGCCTGGTTGGGATCGATCGTGCGGACCTGAGCGGCCGCCCCGTCGATTCCTCCACACATCGCCGCGGCGAAGGCACCGAAGCCGAGCCAGAAGTTACGCATGATCATTGTCCCCAAAACGGCGTCCGCAAAATGGGGCACCAAAACGATCGCCTTCGAAATCGTCGATCCTGAACCGACCGACCAAGTCGCCCGACCAGACCGGTAGATACGACCCCATCACGCAGCGAGGTTAACCAACCTCGTCCTTGCCGCGCAATGAACGATCCGGTCGCCCGTGTCGAATTTGGGCGAATTCGCGATGAATGACGCGAATACAGTCGTTGCTCCGTTCGCCGACCCTCGCTATAGCCCCGCATCTGCCGCAGCCGGAGACGTGGGTGAGTGGCTGAAACCAGCGGTTTGCTAAACCGCCGTACCGGGTTTACTGGTACCGAGGGTTCGAATCCCTCCGTCTCCGCCAGCGGTTCAAAAAAGAACGCTAAATCAAGGCCTTGGGCGCAATGGCGTGGCGGCACCCAGCATAGCGCCCAACAAAGTCAAACCCCTTGGTTGTGCGCCGCCTAACACTGATCTCGCCAAACGCTTGTCATGCGCTTTGGATTTATGCTTCACTAAGGTGGACAGAGCATACTGAAGCTGCTAACGCGATTGTTCTCATTATGTTCTGCCATGTGCGAGTGTCGAGCGCCTCACACCACGGCAAGGGGTACGGCGAATGCTGATTTATCGCAGGACAAGTATATTTGACTCGCCTGCGCAAACGCTCGTCAATACCGTCAACTGTGTTGGCGTTATGGGCAAGGGGCTGGCTCAAGCTTTTAAGCATCGTGAGCCCGACATGTTTTCTGGTTATAAGAAGATATGCGATCGTAAGGCTCTTGAACCCGGTAAGCTTTGGCTATGGCGCGGTCGGCAAGGCTGGGTGTTAAATTTTCCTACCAAGATCCATTGGAAGAACCCTTCCAAAATTGAGTGGATCGAGCGGGGTCTTGAAAAATTTGTGGATGCCTACGTAGGTCAAGGTATTACTGAAGTTTCCTTCCCACAGCTTGGTTGTGGAAATGGCGGGCTGGACTGGGCCGAAGTACGTCCCGTAATGGAACATTACCTATGCCGGGTCAATATTCCCGTCTATATCCATGACTTTACCGTCGACGTAGGATTGCCGGAGCATCTTGAGCCGATTGCCGAGGCTCTGCGTAACGACCGCTCGTCCAGTAGCGACTTTACGGGCTTTATGGAATCCATCGGTAAGGTGATATCCTATTCACAGGGCCGTCTTACAACGTTGGATTCTGCGTCAAGTTTCAGGGCGACTTTACGCCATGACAGAGGTTTGGCTATCGAGACGGAAAAAAGTAGTTGTCTGTTGGACGAGGACGATTTGCGCGGTGTTTGGTTTGACGTGCAATCCGGCTTGGTAACAAAGCGGGATGCTGGCTGGGCTAGTAGTGTCGGTGCTGAACCGATACTATCGCTTCTTAGCGTGTTGCCGGACATGAGGCCCGTTCAAATCCAGCGCGCGGGTCAGAACGAGCCAGAGTTTGCGGTAGAGCCCAAGCCACAATTTCGCGGTCTGGCCTCCACAGGCCAGACTAAAGAACAGCATGAACTATCATGGCACTAAGTGCGGCGTTTGTAGACAATCATATCTCGACTTGGCAGGCGAACCTTACGACTGGGTTTTATGCCCATCGCAAGCATTGGCCTGCCCATCTTTTTCATCATGCTCCAATCGAAAATGCGATTGGTATTCTTCGTGATGGCTGTATCCGCTCGCGAAACGACGATCAAAATCAACGCGAAAGAGATGTTGCTGCGCCGGGTGTTATCGACGCCCGTGACCATGCGCACAACTCGGCTAGGCTCTACTTTAGGCCGAAAACGCCAACGCAATGGCATATTGAAGGTATTCGTAAAATAGGTGAGTGCAACTACGGTGAGGCCGCGCATGCGCCCGTATTTGTCATGTTATTACTTGATGCGAAGACGATTCTGACAAGTGAAAATGTACAGTTCTCTAACAAAAATATGCAACTTGGGGATACTGTTCCAGGAAGCACCGAGCATTATTTCTCGAAAATTCCCTTTTCGAAAGTTTTTTCCGAAGGATCTACCGGGGGTGATCGATCCTATACAGATGCGCGATGCGCTGAAGTTCTATGCGACTCTCCGCTTAATTTGCGCGAGTGCTTAAGAAATATCTGCCTTAGATCGGAGCCAGAACGAGAGACGTTGCTACATATGCTGGGTAATGAAAGTCGTGAATGGGAGAAGTATTGCCAAGTCTCCGATGCACTAAAGGTTTTCCAGAAAGAATATACCTTTGTGCAGCACGTAAGTTTAAAAAATGATGGAATTTTATTTCGATTAAATCCCCGGAAAGATGGAGGAAAAGTCGAGGTGAAAATCAACGCATGGGATAGCGATGGTAATAAAGTTATAGACTTCTATAATTCCGCCCACGCCCCGCTACCACCAAATCCAAGTAATAACTGGATATTTAGAAAAAAACTGAAGGACGACTTGTATTTAGTTGAAGTTTATTTGGAAAAGCATCTGGCGTATAGAAATTCAATCGTTCTCGGTGATTCGCTTTTTTAAAATCGTGTATGTGAGCCTGAGTAGTGTTCGGGGCGACGGTGCTGATTTAGCCAGCATTCTCAACCAGTCCCGCCACAACAACGCCATAGACGGCATTACCGGATTGCTCTGGTCCGACGGAAAAAGCTTTCTTCAGGCCATCGAAGGACCTCGCGTCAGCGTCGAAGCATGTTTCGAACGGATCAAGCGCGATACTCGGCATTATTATCTAACAGTGTTGTCCGACCGTCGGATCACGACTCCGGAATTTGGAACGTGGAACATGATACACCGGCGAGCAAACGAAGAGGCTAGTCTGTACGATGCTCAAGTACGACGGCTACTTCATCAAGCATCGGACGGAGTTCGCGGTCATTTTACAGCCTTGCTTGGCACCGCGACACCAACGCCTCCGTTAGTCATCCAGACCGCAACTGGGCTTCATCCGCGGTGACTTGTCGAAACCCACAAATTCACTCAACCCACCAGTAAAAGCGCCGTCATAGCGAACGACTCGCTGCTTAAATCAGGTCGCCGACGCGGCCTGAGACGGCCAGGTCATTTGCCTCGGTCCTGTGCAAATGTAGGTAGGCAGGATTGAATTGTCCGAGGGACTTCAGGCGCGCCGGATCGGTTACGGTCAACGTCCTGTTCCGAAGCTCGATCGTCCCGTCCTCGCGAAAGCGTTGCAACACGCGGTTGACGTGCGACGGCGTCATGCCGGTGGCATCGGCGAGATCGGTCTGGGTAATGGGGAAGTCGATCGAGTTTGTCTTGGTAGCGCCGCTGACCCGGTAGCGGACCAGCATTTCGTACAGCAGATGGGCAAGGCGTTCGCTGGAGTCGCGCCTGCCCTGATCGACGATGCGTTCGCGCAGGACTCCCAGATCCGTCATCGTCCCCCACCACAGTGCTTCGGATATCGAAGACGTTTCACGCAAAAGCGTTTTCATCTCGCTGGAATGGATCATCGCCGTTGTGCTGGGGGCAAGCGCGCCAACCGCGTGATCCATCTTCTTCAAGATGAATATCTCGGCGTCGCAAAGGTCTCCCGGAACCAGAAAGGCCATGATCTGGCGTTCGCCGTCCGGCAGTATCTTGTAACGGCATGCCAGCCCCGTCAGCAGAACATGGCAGTATTCCGAATGCGAACCGTCGGCGATCACGTCCGACTGTGCCTGGAATTCACGCTGTTTGGAACTGATGATGGCGTCGAGGCGAGCGCGTTCGCTATCGGTAAACGACGTGAATTGCTCCATTTTAATCGCCCAGGGATTGTTCATCGCGTCCTCGCACCGTTCGGGGCATACGGCTCGTTTAGCCCCATCGTGGCATATGCCGTGCCAACAGAACGTTCGGCGACGCATTATACCCCCCATTCAACACCGCATCAGACCATAGCAAATCCATTATAAATTCGACCCTTGTGATCTAGCGCAGAGATTTCTCAAATAACGTGATTTAATCTGCATAGCGCAGGCAAATATTTACCCGCATGGGTTGCGCATCACCGCAACGGTGAGACTTTTATGCACCTGTCGTCTACGGGATATCTCGCGCCTGCACTGCGCAAGCTGGAGCAGAGAGCCGTATTATCTAGAAAGGACCGGGATGCTTTTCACGGTCTACCTTTCAATGTCAGGTCGCTCAGTCCCCATTCCTATGTAATTCGCGAACGGGATCTGACGAAGAATTGCTGCGTCCTGATTTCCGGTTTCGCGTTTAGAAGCAAGATCGTCGGGAATGGCGGACGCCAGATCCTGTCGATCCATATACCGGGCGACATGCTCGATATACAGAACGCCTTCTTGGGCGTTGCTGATCACAGCATTCAAATGCTTACTGCGGGAGACGTAGCTTACGTGGCGGCAGGAGCAGTGCAGGATATCGCCATTGCGTTTCCTGCGATCGGCCGCGCACTGTGGCTCGAAACGCTGGTCGAAGGCTCGATTTTTCGTGAATGGATAGCCAATATCGGTCGCCGCGACGCGAGAACGCGCGTCGCGCACCTTCTGTGCGAGATCGCGGTACGCCTCCGATCCGCGGGGCTGATGACGGGAAACCGCTATGAACTGCCAATGACGCAGGAGCAGATTGGCGATGCTACGGGGCTTACCCCGGTGCACGTCAACCGCACGCTTCAGCTTCTCCGTACTGATGGGCTCGTTACGCGGGACAAGCGGGCAGTCCAGATCGAGAACTGGGAAGCCCTTTCAGCGGTCGGCGATTTTGACGCAGCCTATCTGCACGCGGACAATCCGAAAACTTCGACGCGGGCTTTGGGTGGGACATTTGAACTGGCCTCTACGATCGAGGGAGAGGTCGTTTAGCTGCCGTCAAATCAGCGCATGTCGACATATATTAAGCTTGCGAATGCCCGAACAGTTCCCGTCCAGCTATCGCAATTGCTCCAACGCCGGCCGTATCGATCGCGGCTCGTTTCCGGCAACACCGTTTGGATGATTGCGCACGATCCCTAATTTTAGTCCTTCAACGCGATGGCGCCCACGGAAACAAGGTATCGACCGATCTGCTCTTTACCCAGCGCGACGGTAACCTCCGCACCGAAAAAAGGACTACCATGTGAAACCTGGTCGGCAGCGATCGTGATCGCGCTCGAGACAGCAGATTTCCACGCTTCGATATTATCGGGCGACTCCTGCTCCCCCGACTGAATGAAGTGTTCGTTGACGATGGTGACGGTGTAGCTAGGCATAGGATCAAGTATATCGATAGCGATCTTGTTATCGACAACATCGATCAATCATGCGCGAATTGCCCGTGTTGCCCTGCCATTCCCGTTTCACCATCGTGGAATGGGGAAGCTACGCGCGTCCCGAAAACGTCGTTGGTGTTATTTCCGAGACAATCGGCATCGCGCACGGCCTACATTGATCGGACGCGCGAGGAACTGCTCGAGGGCAAAAGGCGCGTTGCATCCGCCGTACAGACAAGCCCCCCCGAGCAGGTGGTGCTGATGGACCAAAAGCGGGGTCGATGATCGGATCAGGAGCGCCGGCTGTCCCGCTAAGACGCGCGATCAAATAGCTGCCATGCTAGGCCATGGGCGAGGGTGCTATCGTCCAGTCGATCGTCGCCGCGTAAAAGTGCTTGGCCTCGTCGGCGGTGTTAAGTTCGAACCGGATCGGACCGCCTTCGGGATTGTGCAGCGGCTGTATCCTCATGCGTCCAGGATGGTGGAGAAGCCGCCATAGATCATGCGCTTGCCGTCGAACGGCAGGTCGGCGGGCGGGGTTTGCATCCGCGCGTCCGCCATGACCTTGGGCATGCCGGCGTCGCGGGTCGCCTTGTCTGGCCATTCGACCCAGGAATAGACGACGACCTCGTCTCCGGTGGCATGCGCCGCGCGGGCATAGTCGGTCTTCTCGCCGGCGGGGACATCGTCGCCCCATGTCTCGACCACGCGGATCGCGCCGTTTTCGAGGAAGGCTGCCGACACCGTACGCGCCAAGGCGAAATACGCGTCTTTGTTCGCGAGCGAGACGGGCAGGATGATGCCATCGACATACCCCGTACCCGCCGCCGAGCCTACCTCGACCTCCGCCTGGAAACCGGCATAGATCATCCGGCTGCCGTCGAAGGGCATCGATGCGCCCATCGCCTCCATCCGCGGGTCGGTCATCATCCTGGCACTGGCGGCATCGCGGGCAGCCTTGTCGGGATATTCGAACCAGCTGAAGACGACGGTCTCGTCCGCGGTCGCCTGCACCGCCCCTGCGAAGTCGTTCAGCGTACCGGCGGGAACGTCGTCGCCCCAATTCTCGACCATTCGCGCCACGCCGAACTCTTTGAGAAACGCCACCGCGCCGGTCGCATGTTCGAGATAGGCCTGGCGATTGGCGGTCGGCACCGCGACGACGAAGCCTTCGATATAGGTCATGCCTGTTCTCCCTGCGTGGCGAGCCATGCGGCGAATTCGGGCGGGGGGCTGCCGGTGAAGCCGGCCATCTGGTCGGCCAGTGCCTTTACGAAGGCAGGACGCGTGGTGCCCCGCTCGACATAGGCGATCAGGTTGGGATGGCCGTCCAGCATACCATCTTGGGCGACGATTCGGACCACCGTCACCATCAGCAGATCGCCCGCGGTGAAGACGTCGCCGTCGAGCCAGGTCCGGTCGCCCAGCCGTCGCGACAGTTCGCCGAGCCGCTCGTCGATCCGGTCGAGCACCGAGGGCAGGCGCGGCGCCGACCACGGCTCGCCGCGCTCGAACAGCGTGGCGATCGCATGATCCATGATCGGCGGCTCGACTGTGTTGAGCGCGGCGAACATCCATTCGACGGCGCGCGCCCGTGCCGCGGAATCGGCTGGCAGCAGCGTATCGCCGTGCGTGTTGGCGATATGGTGGACGATCGCGCCCGACTCGAACAGCAACACGTCGCCTTCCTCATAGGTCGGGACCTGGCCGAAGGGCTGGCGCCCCCGGTGCGGCGCCTGCTTCTGCTCGCCTTGGCTCAGGTAGATCACGTCATAGGGCTGGCCGACCTCTTCGAGCGCCCAGCGGACGCGGAGGTCGCGGACCTGCCCCTTCGCGAAATCGGGGACCCAGTCGAACGCGGTGATGGTGGGACGCATCGGAATACTCCTGTTGCGGTTCTGTTGGCCCATCGCTGCGACGGCCATATTCGGACTGACCTGCGCGCCATCGGCGACGCTATGGCTTCAAGCCGCCCTCATTGATCGCGCGCCGGGCGGAAATAACGCGGTCACCGTACAGCATCGCCAAGGATCGATGGACGGCTTTAGAACACCTGTCCTTCGCCAAGGCGGACGCCTGCCGCTCGGCTTGCTCGCGCTTCTTGCTGTAGGCGAGATCGTAGTCTTGAACGTTGGGCATGGCAGGCACTCGGCACTGCGGGCGGAAGCTGGTTCCAGCTTTCTATCGTCACCGTGCTCGCGGCAAGGGTGATGGCGATACCGCAGCCTACGCCGATACGGGTCCGGGAGATACAGCGTTCGTGTCAACCGGCTCGCGCAATAGTCCGTCTGGCGCGTATCAAGTCGAAGGCCATGTCGGTGCAGCTGGCGACACCTACATCCAACTCCAGCCGCAAAGAGGAGCTTCAGCATGTCGCGATCGACCAGCCCCTTGTTCGTGGATGCCGTCATCGATTGCGTGGGTGAGGGGAGAGCACCCACGCCCGAGGAAATGATGATCGTTGCGCAGCGCATCTGGTCGGATGGCGGGGCATCCCGTTCGGCATTCTCGTGGAACAGCCTGTCGGTATCCTCCCCCGATCGTCTCGGTTCGATGCTGTCGGCCGGCCTTGCCCTGCACGGCTCGCGGTACCTGGACGATGGCCACTGACGTCATCAATTCCGCGCAGGGCAGGCGCACCGCGGAGGGTGTCGCTGCATCATCGCGGGTCGCCGGCAAAACGGAATAGCTGCGTTTCCCGCCGTTGCCGCGACGCGACGTCGCCCACTCCCTATCTATGTGGGACGAAGTCAACTCGCCGAGATCAGCTTGGACGGCGATGAACATCAGGATCGTGTCATGAAGAAGATCGGGTTCCTTTCGTTCGGCCATTGGTCGTCGTCGCCCCAATCCGCGACGCGGTCCGCCTCGGACGTGTTGTTGCAGTCGATCGACCTGGCCATCGCTGCCGAGGAATTGGGTGCCGATGGCGCGTATTTCCGCGTGCATCACTTCGCCCAGCAACTCGCATCGCCCTTTCCGCTTCTGGCTGCGGTCGGTGCCAGGACCAGCCGGATCGAGATCGGCACCGGCGTGATCGACATGCGCTACGAAAATCCGTTCTACATGGCGGAGGATGCAGGGGCGGCCGACCTGATCAGCGGTGGCCGCTTGCAGCTCGGTATCAGCCGCGGCTCGCCCGAGCAGGTGGTCGAAGGGTGGCGTCACTTTGGTTACGCGCCCGCCGAGGGCGAAACCGACGCCGACATGGGTCGCCGACATGCCGCGGTCCTGCTCGATGTGCTGAAAGGCGAAGGGTTCGCGCAGCCCAGCCCGAACCCGATGTTTCCCAATCCACCGGGGTTGTTGCGGCTCGAACCGCATGCGCCGGGCTTGCGACGGCGCATCTGGTGGGGATCGTCGTCGAACGCGACCGCGGTCTGGGCTGCGCAGAACGGCATGAACCTGCAAAGCTCGACGCTAAAGGCGGACGAGAGCGGCGAACCGCTCCATGTCCAGCAAGCCAAGCAGATCCGGCTCTACCGTCAGGCCTGGAAGGATGCGGGGCATGACTGGGAGCCGCGCGTGTCGGTCTCGCGCTCGATCTTCGCGCTGATGAACGATCGCGACCGTGCCTATTTCGGGCGCGGGGAGAGCAGCGACCAGATCGGCGTGATCGACAACATGCGCGCCGTGTTCGGCCGGTCCTATGCGGCTGAACCCGAGCAGCTGATCGAACAGCTACGCGCCGACGAGGGCATTGCCGAAGCCGATACGGTGCTGCTCACGGTGCCGAACCAACTCGGCGTCGACTACAACGCGCATGTGCTCGAGTCCGTCCTGACCCACGTCGCACCAGCGCTCGGATGGCGTTGAGGCGGCGCGATCGACCATGCTTTCCCGTGTGCGGCTACGAGCGCGCGCGTCATCGATTTACTGTTTTGGGTAATCAGTTTGCCACCACAACTTCAAGGCCGACCGGAGTTCGCATCCCAAGCGGCCAGTGCCTGCGTGACCCCCGCATCAAGGTCGTTGCGTGAAACGCCATCTCGCGCCTGAATAGACAAGCCGACCAGAACTCCCTCGAACAGCGCCGCCAGGCCAGCCGGATTGGTGTCGTGCCGAAGTGTACCGGCCTTGATGGCGGCATCGACACAGGCACGGATGGCCTCTCGGTTTGCTGCCCGCTCCGCAGACGTCAGCGCTTGAACGGATCCCCCGTCGGCAGAGCAGATCATGCTCGAAAGCGTGACCATGCAGCCCGTCGGATGGCTGGAATCGGTCTGCATCTCGGCCGACCGGCGCAACGCTTGTTCGATGCGTTGGCGCGGCGAAAGACTCTCATCATGCAAAGCCAGCATCACCTTGCCATGCGTCCCGCGGTATTTTTCAAGAGCGGTGCGATACAGCGCCTCCTTGGACCCGAACGCCGCGTAGAAGCTTGCCGATGAAATGCCGCCCATCGATCGGCGCAGCTGTTCCAACGACACACCTTCGAAGCCATGCAGCCAGAACAGATGCATGGCCTGCGTAACTGCATCGTCGCGATCGAATTCGCGCGGACGTCCGGTGCGGGCCATATCGAGCTCCTCTGCTGACTTCTGAAATAGTCGATCCATAAATCGTTGACAACCGGCAACGCGCCGCGCACTTATGGACTATCCAATCCACAAATGAGGTATGCTATGGCAATCCCGATTCCCGCACGCGCGGAAGGCGAGCGCGATACGCTGCCGATCGCTGCGCTCCTGGCGCTTGCCATGACCGGCTTCACCGCAATCCTGACGGAAACGCTACCAGCAGGGCTGCTCCCGCGCATCTCAGAGGGACTCGGGGTCTCCGAAGCGCTGGCCGGGCAGACCGTCACCGCCTATGCTGCGGGTTCGTTGGTCGCTGCGATACCATTGACCGCCTGGACGCAAGGATTTCGTCGAAAGCCTACTCTCTTGGCGGCTATCGTCGGTTTCCTGTTCTTCAATACCATCACCGCCATCTCAGGTAATTACTGGCTGACGCTGGTCGTCCGTTTCCTTGCCGGCGTAGCGGCGGGCCTCGCTTGGGGTATCCTGGCAGGCTATGCGCGCCGAATGGTGATCGGTCCGCTCAAGGGCAAAGCGCTGGCGATCGCCATGGTCGGCACGCCGATCGCCCTTTCGCTCGGCGTACCGGCTGGCGCCTTTCTCGGTGCGACCGTAGGCTGGCGGGCGGCGTTCTTCGCGATGTCGGGAACGACTGTCCTGCTCATAGGCTGGGTGCTGTGGGCCGTGCCCGACTTCGCTGGCCAAGCGGCGCACCGGCGCGTGTCGATCCGCGCCGTCTTCACCACCCCCGGTGTCCGTCCGATCCTTGCGACCATCTTCGCCTGGATGACGGCTCACAATATCCTCTACACGTATGTCGCGCCGTTCGCCGTGCTGTCGGGCCTGCAAAGTCGGGTCGATCTGCTGCTGCTTACCTTTGGAGTTGCCGCGCTTGTCGGCATCTGGGTGACGGGGCTGCTGGTGGACCGCATGTTGCGCCGCCTGGTATTGACCAGTTTGATCGCCTTTGTGGCCGTCGCGCTGGCCTTCAGCCTGTTCGGTACGATCCCTGCGGTGGTGATCGGGGGTATCGTGGTTTGGGGACTGTCATTCGGTGGTGCCGCGACACAGCTTCAGACGGCGTCTGCCGATGCTGCCGGCGACGGTGTCGACCTCGCTAACGCCATGATCACCACCGTCTGGAATAGCGCAATTGCCGCGGGCGGCATCGTCGGCGGCATATTGCTCGATAGCTCGGGCGCGGGCACCTTCTCCTGGGTGGTGCTTGTCCTTTCGCTGACCGCGCTGTGCATTGCTTTCAGTGCGCGTCGGCACGGGTTCAAGCCCGGTCCGCGTGTGCATGCTTGACCGAAGGGCGTGCGTTACCCGGTTGAAGCTTGCGGTCGGACGTTCGGAACGGGCTCGGATTAATCTGGCATCAAGCTGACCCGCCATGTTCGGGCAATCTACGCCTGTCACATCGTCTGGTGACCACAGTGTAAGGTCACAGGAGAGTGACATGATCAAAAGACTTATGATTGCCGTCGCCGCGTTCGTTACGCTTGGCGCGGCCATTCCTGCCATTGCGCAACAGGGTGACCGCCGGTCTCGCTACGAGCAGCGCCATGATCGCGGCGAAGTCCGTCGTGGTCGACCTGATCGTCATCAGATCCGGCATCGTCCCGGTCGATATGGCAACAATGCTCGTCGCCATGACGACCGTCGGTATCGCGGCCGATACTATAATAACGGGCGCTATTACCATCAACGTTACCGGCATCATGGCGGTTGGCGGTATCGGTAGAACGCATGGGCGGCGGCCAATACCAGCGATTGCCGCTGCCGCCTTTACGCCGCCGTTCAAACCCCGACTACGCACGCCCTGGCGCTGGTTTGCCCACGCAGAACCATGAGAGATCCCATGATCAATTTGAAAATAAACGCGCCGGTGTTGCGCAACCTTGCGATCGGCGCGACCATGATGGTCGCCATGACGCTGAGCAGCGGTGCCACGGCAAAGAAACGTGACAAGGATCAGGCTACCTGTGCCACGATGGGCGCACATCGTGGCTCGCCGGCCTATACCGATTGCATGCTGCAACAGCAGCGACGGCGCGACCAGAAGATGTCGACCTTTCTAGACCAGCAGCTGATGCACCAGGAACTGGGAAGACCGGCCCGGGAAAAGCTCGCGGAAAAGCGGGCGCGCAGAGCCCGCGAGAAGGAACGCGCCCAGTACAACAACTAGACTGGCATCCGGGTGCCGCCGAGCCCCCCGCTCCGGGGACATCTTGTGCCCATCGTTTGGATGATGGAGTTTCCATTAACGTCGACATGAGGTGCCTTGGTGCGGATTCTGCTGGTAGAAGATGAGTTCGAGTTTGCCGACACGCTACGCGGTGCGCTCGAACGCGAGCATTTCATCGTCGATCATGCCGACCGGCTGGCGATGGCGCGCGAAGCGACGCTCAGCTTCTGCTATGACCTCGTGCTTCTCGATCGGACCCTGCCCGACGGTGACGGCCTTTCGATCATCCCGGCACTGCGCACCGAGAATCCCGGGCTGCCGATCATCGTGCTGAGCGCGAAGGGAGAAGTGCTCGATCGGGTCGCCGGACTCGACGAGGGGGCCGACGACTATCTCATCAAGCCGTTCGCGCTCGACGAGATGTTCGCCCGCATCCGTGCCGTCAGACGTCGTCCGGCCGAACTGGGTTTGGAGGAGGTCCGTGTCGGCTCGCTCGTTTTCGATCTGACGAACGAGGAGGCGACCGTTCGGGGCAACCGGCTGGACCTCGGTCGCCGGGAACTGTTGGTGCTCGGATCACTGGTGAAGCGACGCGGCAGGACCGTCCAGCGCGAGGCGCTCGAACAGGCGGTTTATGGGTTCGACGACGATGTCCAATCCAACACACTCGACTCCCATGTCTCGCGGCTTCGACGCAAGCTCACCGAAGCCGGGGCCGGGATCGAGATCCACGCGATCAGGGGTGTCGGCTATTTGTTACGCGCGCTGCCATGACGGCGAGGAAATCGCGGTCGCTGAAGCGGCGTCTGATCGTCCAACCGCTGATCTTTCAGTTCGTGACGCTGTTTATATCGTTCTGGATCATACTGGCCGTCGCGACGCGCCTCGATAGCGGCGGGTTGTACACCGACGAGACAATTACCCCGGTGATCGCCAACGCGATCGTCCGCGATCGAGGCGGCGGGCTGTCATTCCGTATGACTCCCGACCTTGTCGAGCTGCACAAGACGTCACCCGACCTTTGGTTCGTGGCGGAAGACGACACCGGCCGAAGCGTCGCGTTCGGCCAGATCCCGGTGGCGTACACGTCGTTCATCGGGAAGCTGCACGGACTGTCCTACGCGCACCTGCGCGACCGATCGGCGCCGTACCGCCTGTCCGCCGTCATCCGACGTGAGACGGGGCCAGCCGGCCCGCTGACGGTCCTGGGGCATGGCAAGCTGACCGGACTGACCCTTGTCGTCTTCATGGCATCGAACATGTTCACGATTCCGGTGTTTCTGGTGCTCGCCTTGATATCGCTGATCGTGACGCCGTGGACGGTCCGGCGATCGCTTGCCGGAGTGAACCGGATCGCGGCGGAAGCGACGCAGATGGACCCCGACCAGCACGGCTGGCGGCTTGGCGAAGCAGATGTTCCACGGGAGATCCTACCGCTCGTGCGCGCGGTGAACGACGTGCTCGGCCGCCTCGACATGGGATATGAACGCCAGCGCCGGTTCATCGCGTCTGCAGCGCATGAGCTGCGGACGCCGATCGCCATCCTGCGGGTCAAGGTCGATGCGGCGGACGAGCCTGCGACGCGGCGGCTCGCTGGCGACGTCGAACGGCTTGCCAACCTTGCCGAGCAATTGCTCGACCTTCAGCGGCTGGATGTCATCGGGACCCGCGCGGATATTCACCTCCCAGCATTAGTGAAAGGTGTCGCCGGCGATCTTGCACCGCTGCTGATCGCGTCGGACCTCACGATCGAGGTCGTGATCGAACAGGCACTGCCGATAAGCGGAGACGCGGGCGCGATCGAACGCGTGATCGTCAATCTGGTGCAGAATGCGATCGACCATGGCGGGCGGCGCGTGACCATTCGTGTCACCGGATCGATCATCGAGGTCGAGGATGACGGGCCGGGGATACCGCTGGATGAACGTGAACGCGTCTTCGAGCCATTCCATCGCCTGAGGCCGCGATCGACCGGGGCTGGCCTCGGGCTCGCGCTGGTACAGCAGGTCGTCGAACGACATGGTGGCATTGTGTCGATCCTCGGCGCACCGGGCGGGGGCACGATCGTCCGAATGGCGTTTCCCGTTCGCTGATCGTGCCCGCTGCAGGCGCCTGCGCTGTTATGAATGAGACACGTGAAATCGACGTGCACCAAGGCTGGGGGACATCGGCTCCGTCTGGAGGATGAAGACATCCGAAGGGGATCGATTACGTGTACCGCTTGCTTCTCACCTCGTCCGCAACGCTCGCCCTCGTCGCCGCTGCGTCCGCTTCGGCACAGACGGTCATCGACACGAAACGTAACACCCCCATCAACACCGCGACCGTCAAGGCCGGCAGCGCCGACTCCGTCAGCATCACGGCAGCGGGCAGCGTTACTCCCACCAGCGGCACCGCGGTGACGATCGACAGCAACAACAGCGTCGCCAATGCCGGCACGATCCAAGTCGCCGACGCCAACGGCGCGACCGGCATCCTGGCGCAGGCAGGGGTGCGCGGGGACATCACCAACAGCGGCAAGATCATCGTCGACGAGAGCTACACCGCCACCGATACCGACAAGGACGGCGATCTCGACGGACCGTTCGCACAAGGGTCAAGCCGCACCGGCATCCGCACGGCGGGCGCGTTCACCGGCACCGTCACCAACAGCGGCGAGATCACAGTCGAAGGCAATGACTCCGCGGGCATACATCTGGGCGGCCCGCTGACCGGCAACCTCGTCCATGCCGGCAAGACCGTCGTTCTCGGTGATCGCTCGACCGGGGTGCGGGCCGGGGCGGTGAGCGGCACCGTCACGCTGGGCGGTACGATCACCGCGATCGGTCGCGACGCGGTCGGCGCGCGGTTCGACGGCAACATCGGCGGTGCGCTCGTCGTCGAAGGCGCGATCGGCACCACCGGGTACCGGTACACGACGCCCCCCGCCGATGTATCGAAGCTCGACGCCGACGATCTGTTGCAGGGCGGCTCCGCGCTGATCGTCGCGGGCGACGTGGCCGGCGGGATCACGCTGTCGAACGCCACCGGCAAGACCGCCGACGTGGCGTCGTTCGGCGCCGCACCAGCCTTCCAGATCGGCGCGGCCGACCGCGGCATCACGATCGGCGCCGTCGCCGCCACGCCGCCCGCTGCAGCGCCCGCGGCAGGGCTGATCGTCAACGGCAAGGTCACCGGCAACGGCATCTATAGCGGCATCGCGGCAACCGGCATCGCGATCGGCGGTCTCGGCGGCAGCGTCGCGATCGCGCAAGGCGTGGCGATCGGCGGCACCGTCCAGGCGACCGCAAACGGTGCGGCGGCGACCGGCATCCGCTTCGGTGCCGGGGCGACAACGCCCGAACTGCGCGTGACGGGCGCGGTGAACGCAGCCGGCGGCGGCACCGCGACGACGCAATCCACCGCGGTCCTGATCGACACCGGCGCGTCGGTGGCGACGATCCGCAACAGCGGCACGATCCGTTCGGCCGCCACGGGGGCCACCGCCTTCGCGGTCCTCGATCGCACCGGCGGCGTGACGCTGGTGGAAAACAGCGGCGTCATCGGTGCTGCGGGCGGCGACGCCGCGCGGTCGGTCGCGATCGACCTGACCGCCAACACCAGCGGTGCGGTCGTCCGTCAGACCGCGCCGACCACGGGCAACGCACCGACGGTCACCGGTACGATCCGCTTCGGGACCGGCAACGACCGGCTCGAGGTCGCCGCCGGCGCGGTCGCGGGCGACGTCGCGTTCGGTACGGGCAGCAACCGCCTCGATCTCAGCGGCACCGGCGCCTATGCCGGGTCGGCCAGCTTCGGGGGCGGTGCCGACACGGTTGCGATCGGCGGCACCGCCCGGTTCGACGGTACTGCCGATTTCGCGGGCGGCGGGCAGGACGTGCTGGCGATCAGCGGCAAGGGCGTGTTCGCGGGCAAGCTGGCCAATGCGACCAACCTTGCGGTCACCGTGGCGTCCGGCGGCGGGACGTTCGCGGCCAGCGGCGGCGCGTCGATCGCCTCGCTCGCGCTCGGCGACCAATCGATCCTCAGCGTCGCGCTCGACAAGGCCAACCCGACCGGCAACCTGATCCAGGTCGGCGGCGCGACGACGATCGGCGCGGGCAGCCAGCTGGCCCTGCGCGTCGCGGGCGGGGCCGACATCGCCGGCCGCTACGTCGTGCTGCGATCGGGCACGCTGACCGGCGTCGACAATCTGACGCTAACCGCCACCGCGGTGCCGTTCATCTACAAGGGCGCGATCGTTGCCGGCGCGGCGAACGAGATCGCGGTCGAGGTCGCCCGGAAGGCCACGACCGAGCTCGGCCTCAACCGCGCCGCCACCCGCGCATTCGACGCGATCGATGCGGCGATCGGCAGCGATGCCAAGCTCGCCACCGCGGTGCGCGGTATCTATGACGGCGCGGCGTTCCGCGGTGCGGTCGACCAGATGCTGCCCAATTATGCCGGCGGCGTGTTCGAGAGCGTGACGCTGGGGTCGCGCGCGGCGGCCGCGCAGCTTCGCGAACCCGCGGGCGCGTTCAGCGAGGAGGGCGGCTGGGGCTTCTGGCTCACCCCGTTCGGCTGGGACGCGTCGAAGGCGGCGCGCAGTACGACCAGCTACGACGTGCGCGGCTGGGGGCTCAGCAGCGGGCTCGAACGCAAGACCGCAGCCGGCAATTTCGGCGTGTCGCTCGGCTATCTGAAGGGGCGCGACAGCGAGGGGCTGGCGGTCAACCGCGTGAACCATAGCCAGTATGAACTCGCCGGCTTCTGGCGCGGGCGCTGGGGCGGGATATCGGCACAGGCACGCGGGTCCGCCGCCTTTGTGTCGCTCGACGGCATTCGCCAGTTCGACGGCGTCATCGGCACCGAGGCGGTGCAGCGCATCGCCAACAGCGACTGGAACGGCATGCTCTACACCGGTTCGGGGTCGGTATCGTACGAGCATGTCGTCGGCCAGTTCAGCCTGCGCCCGGTGTTCGCGCTCGATTACTACAAGTTCAACGAGGACGCCTATCGCGAAACCGGCGGCGGCACCGGCTACGACCTGACGGTGCGCAAGCGCAGCAGCGACGAATTGGCGCTGACCGCGAGTCTCGCGGCGGGTATCAACTTCGGCGGCGATGATCGCTACACCCAGTGGAGCCGCCTCGAGCTTGAGGGCGGCCGTCGCCAGCATCTCGCCGGCACGCTGGGCAGCACCACCGCCAGCTTCGGCAGCGGCACCGCCTTCACGCTCGACCCCGAAGCGCGCGACAGCGGCTGGACCGGCAAGGTCCGCGCGATCACCGGCACCAGCGAGGTCCGCCTGAGTGGTGAGGCGGGCGCCGAACAACGGCTTGGCGACGTCGCGCTTTCGGTGCGCGCCGCCCTCCAGTTCGCCTTCTAGGCGAAGCGCGCGTGCGCCACCCCCGCACGTGCGGTCTACCGGCGCTCCACCCTGCCCCGGGGTGGGGCGCCTTCTTTACCGCAACCGGATCGGCTAGACGGCTGTCCTCCCGTTCCTCTCCACCGGTCACCATTATGCCCTCCGGTTCTCCGCCCGGATCTCCCCCCGGGTCTCTCAGCGGGATCGAGGCCGTCTATCTCGTCAATCGCGACAAGCTGGTTCGGTTCCTGATGGCGCGCGGGGCCGGCGATGCCGCGGAGGATCTCGTCCACGATCTGTGGATAAAGGTGTCGGGGCGGGTCGATGGTCCGATCGGCAACCCGCTCGCCTATTTGTTCCGTGCTGCCGACACGCTGATGATCGATCGTTACCGCGCCCAGCGCCAGGCCGGGCAGCGCGACCAGAATTGGAGCGAAGGGCAGGGCGATGGCGATGTCGCAAGCGATCCGTCGGCCGATCGGATCGTTGCGTCGCGCCAGGAAGCGGCACGCGTCGCCGAGACCTTGGCCTCGCTCGGCAAGCGCAAGGAAATGATCTTCCGCCGCGCACGGATCGACGGCGTGCCGCAGCGGCAGATCGCGGCCGAGCTGGGGATCAGCCTCAGCACCGTCGAAAGCGACCTGCGGATCGCCTGCCGCGCGGTGGCAGACCTCAAGGAACGGATGCGATGACCCACCTCCCGATCGACGACGAGGCGCTGGACTGGGCGATCCGCATGGCCGAGCCGGATGCAGACTGGGACGCGTTCATGACGTGGCTGGAAGGCGACGCGACGCGTAGCGCACGCTACGACCGCGCCGTCGTCGCGATCCAGGACGCTGCGACCGCGGCGGCGTTGCCGGCCGCGGAGAAGTTGGCGGCGGTGCCGCATTCGATAGCGTCCCCACGGTCGCGGCGTTGGGTCGGTGCGGCGCTCGCGGCGTCGCTGGCGGGCGCGATCGGTTTTGGTGCATGGACGCAGATGCCGCGGCCCTACGCCGTTGAGACCCGCGCCGGCGAGCGGCGCACGGTCGCGCTCGACGATGGCAGCAGCATCCTGCTGGCCGGCGCATCGAAGGTGACGCTCGACGCCAACGATCCCCGCCTTGCCACCGTCGACCGTGGCGAGATGCTGTTCCGCGTCCGTCACGATGCCGCCCGGCCGTTCGCGGTCCGCGTCGATGGGCTCCGCCTAATCGATCTCGGCACCGTCTTCGACGTCAAGACTGCGGCGGGACGCACCGTCGTGGCGGTCGCCGAGGGCGCGGTGATGGTTGACCCTGACGGTGCCGCGATGCGGCTCGCTCCCGGCCAGGCGGTCGTCGCGGACGGCACCACGCTCGTCCGCCGCGCGGTCGATGTCGCCGATGTCGGCGGCTGGCATGCAGGACGGCTGGCGTTCGACGACGTTCCCTTGAGCGAGGTCGCGGCGGATTTGTCGCGCCATCTCGGCCGGCGTGTCACCGCCGCGCCGGCGATCGCGAGACGGACCTTCCGCGGCACGCTGAACGTGACAACGGTCGCGGACCGGCCGGCGCTGCTCGGCACCTTGCTCGACGTCACGGTACGCCAGACCGGGGAGGGCTGGATGCTGGAACCGCGGCGATGAAGTCTTGGCGCGGCGTTGCGGCGATCGTGGCGGTCGTGGCGCTGACCACCACCGCCGGCGCCGAGCCGATAACCATCGATCTGCCCGCCGGCAGCGTCGGCCAGCAGGTGGTGGCGCTCGGTCGCCTCGGCCGGGCCAGCATCGTCGTGCCCGATGCGCAACTCTGGTCCCGACGCGTGCCCGCCTTGCACGGGCAGCTGACGATCGAGACCGCGCTCGCCCGGATCGCACGCGACGCGGGGGCGAGGATACAGGCGATCGGTCCGGCAAGCTGGCGGTTGGTGCCGCAGCACCGCGTTAAAGTGATGCGCCCGCCGCGCCCCCGCCAACGGCCGGTACCGATGCCCGAAGATCGCGGCGCGGATATCGTCGTCACCGCCAGCAAGCGCGACACCAGCCGTCGCCATTTCGCGGGGCAATATTCCCGCGTCGCTGGCACCGATCTGGAATTCGGCGGTGCAGGGGGCACCGAACGTCTCGCCAATCGGCTGACCAGCGTCGCATCGACCTATCTGGGCGCAGGCCGTAACAAGCTGTTCATTCGCGGTATCGCGGATTCTAGCTTTACGGGCCCGACCCAGGCGACCGTCGGCCAGTATTTCGGCGATCTTCGGCTCAGCTACAACGCGCCCGATCCCGACCTCCGCCTGTCGGACCTCGCCGCGGTCGAGGTGCTGGAGGGGCCGCAAGGCACGCTGTACGGCGCCGGCTCGCTCGGCGGGCTGATCCGTCTCGTCCCCAACGCGCCCGATTCCTCGCGGTTCAGCGCATCGGCCACGCTGGGTGGAGCGACGACCGCGCACGGTGCTCCCGGCGCGGATACGCAACTGATGGCGAACGTGCCGCTGATCGCCGACCGGCTCGCGATCCGGATCGTCGCCAACGCGGCGACCGAGGGCGGCTATATCGACAAGCCGCTGCTCGGCCGCACCGACGTCAACCGCACGCGGATCGAAGGCGGCCGCGCCGCCGCGCATCTCGACCTGGCGCCGGGCTGGAGCGTCGGGCTGATCGGCATCGGCCAGCGCATTCGTGGCGACGACAGCCAATATGCTGACCGCGACGGTCGCCCGCTCAGTCGCTCCTCGCCCGTTACCGAAGGGTTCGCGGCGGATTTCACGCAGCTACAGCTCGTCGTCGACGGCGCGATCGGTGCGGTACGTGTTCGCTCGACGAGCGGCGTGACCGCGCATGATCTGATGGAACGCTACGACGCCACCATGCCCGGCGAGCCCGTGCGGCTGTTCGCGCAGGCCAACCGCACGCGCATGCAGGCCAACGAGACCCGGCTCTGGTCGTCGCGTCCCGACGGATCCGGCTGGCTCGCGGGCTTCAGCTACGTCCACAACCGCAGCCGACTGACGCGGCTGTTCGGTACGCCTGACCAGCTCATACCCGTCACCGGGGTCGTCAACGGCATATCGGAGACGACGCTGTACGGAGAGGGCAGCTGGCGCATCCTGCCGGGCCTGCTCGCCACTGGCGGCCTGCGCGTGACCCGGTCGGTGCTCGACGGCGAAGGCGCCGATGTCACCGAACGCATCGCGCTCGTCCAACTGGCGACAACCGCCGAACGCGTGCAGACGATCGTGCTGCCGTCGGCCGCGGCGCTGATCGACCTCACGCCCCGCATGCAGGTGTTCCTGCGCTATCAGCAGGGCTTTCGCCCTGGCGGCCTCGCAATCGACGGCGATTTCGTCCGCCGCTTCCGCAACGACCGGGTCGCGACAATGGAGGCGGGGTTGCGGACGGGCGGGCCCGGCATCGACGCCTCGGTGACGCTTGCGCATACCTCCTGGCGCGACATCCAGGCCGACTTCATCGACGGATCGGGCCTGCCCAGCACCGCCAATATCGGCGACGGGCAGCTCTGGACGATCGAGGGTATGATCGGCGGGCCGGTCGGCGATGCGCTGCGGCTGGAGGCTGCGGTGTCGTACAATGACGGGCGGATCGACGATCCGGCGTCCGCGGCCGGCCTGTCCGCGCTCGTCGGCGGTATCGCGGTCGAGAACCGCGCCCAGATCCTTGCGCGGCTACGCCAGATTCCGAACATCGCCCGGATCACCGTGCGCACCGGCGCGATCTACCGACGTCGGTTGGGCGGATCGAAGGACCTCAAGGTCGATGGCTGGCTGCGCTACGTCGGATCGTCGAGGCTCGGGGTCGGGCCGGTGCTGGGGCAACTCCAGGGCAGCTATCTCGATACCGGCCTCACCGCGCGGCTGGGTTTGGGGACACTCGGAATAACCATCGGCGTGACAAACCTGGCAGACGTCCGCGGCAACCGTTTCGCGCTCGGCACGCCCTTCACCACCGGCCGCGACCAGGTCACCCCACTCCGCCCCCGAACGCTCCGCCTGGGTCTCGACACCGCTTTCTGATCGTCATCCGCGAGAGAGCGATGGCGGCGCATGTTATCGACGGATCAGTAGACTCGGCCTACCTCGGCATTCGTTACTCCGTAGTTTTCAAGCATGGAGAGCACGGTGCAAGGAGGTCCGGTTCGGCACCGGCAGGCTTTCGGGTGGATCTCACCGCAAGCACTCGCCTTGCCGGCCAGGAAGGCGCGGCCACTGTAGGGTCGGGGCTGAACGCCGGCGCTGCCGAACCCGGACCGGGCGACTACAAGAAGGATGATCTCGCGGTTCGGAAACTGAGCAAAGGCATCTATCAGACCAGAAATACCTCTGTTGACCGAAGCACCCCCGTCGTTTGAAGATGACCGGTGATAGAGGCGGCATAGATCGTTGTGACCCAGTCTAGAAAGACATGGTAAATCACAATAGGCAAATAAAAATTCTGAGATCAACATGATATAAAGGGCAGGGCTATGAGGCGCTCGACATTTATGGATAGTGGGAAAGGTCAAATCAGGCTAATTTATAAGTCTCGAAATCACAATCGCTTTCGTCCTGGGAGCAATAGGCCGGAATTATAGCTGGTAAGCGATCTATTGTGGCTATTGTCCACAATCGCCAACCACGCCATTGCCTCTGCAACGCGGGTGCCCGGTTCGAGTGGGATCCGGGTTAGTTCGACGTCGAACGGTGCAAAATAGGCAGGTTGACCTTGCCATTCGGTAAGGCGCTCTCGGGCATGTTCGATGGACCAGCTGTGAAGGTGGATGCCCAGATCGACGAGCGCGCGGGCGACGCGGAACAGGAGCCAGTGAATGTGGCCGAGCGCGTCGTAGGGGTCGGCGTAGGCGCCGCCTTTTTCGGCGAGTTGCTCGGCGTAGATGCCCCAGCCTTCGACGAATGCCGACGCGTATTCGATGCGGAGCGGGTGCGGCGGGTTGGCACCCTCCAGACCCAGTTGGATCATATGGCCAGGGAGTAGTTCGTGCGCCACGACGCTAGGGAGCGTCCAGCGTGGGCGCCGGCGGATGTCCTGGAGGTCGACGACATAGGCGCCCGGGTGTGCCGGTGTCGGAACCTCCCGATAACCGGCGCGGCCGGTGGCGACTTCCTGCGGGGAAAGCGCGCGGGCGCTAGCGTTTAGGCACCAGGGCGGGAGCGTGCCGAACGTCGCCTGGATATTGGTTCGCGCGGTGGCTCGCATGCGGTTCATGTCGGTGATGGCTTGGGTGCGGCCAGCGTCAGTGTCGGGATAGAGAAAGCGCTCATCTAGCCAGAGTTGGGTGTAGCGTGCCGCGACCGTGCCCTTGGGCGCCCCGATCTGGTCGAACAGGCGGGCGGCGCGGGCGTGCAGGCGGTTCAGCACGACGAATAGTCGACGTTCGGCATAGGTGGGCGTCATCGTGCCTAGCGGGCGGCGAAGTTGGAGAGCGTACCAGTCTGCGCCACCCCGGAACCGACCGACTCCGGGAGTCGACGGCGCGACGCCTCGAAGACTTTCGAGCGCGGTGATCTGTCGGTCGATCGCGAGGTTTGCCGGGGCGGTCCGAAGAGCGTCAATCGTGCGGTCGAGAGACCGGCGGGGAAGGATGATGTCTGCCTTGGCGTCGACGAGAAGTGCAGCGGTGTCTGCGTCGATCCGGGTTGCGTCGGGAGGGGTGGCCTTCCATGCGCCGGTCGTGGGCGTGACCCGGTAGGGGCTGCGTCCGGTTGGGCCGAACGACGACCGTGCGATCGCGGCGTCGATCGCAAGACCGGCGCGCGCCGTCGTAAGGTCGAGGCGGTCGCCCGTGGGCAGGGAGTGTGCGTCGAAGGGGGCTAGCAGTCCGAGCGCGGTGTCTGGATCGGTTGCTGCGGCCGCATCGAGGGCCTGGCGCAGGGGTGGGGTGGTTTGGGCATCGATCTTTGCGGGGGCGAACGCTGATGCTCCCAGGCCAACGAGTATGCTTCTCCGGTTAAGAATCACCGTCCACGCCTCCATTCGTCGCGAACGAAGGCGACGAATGGGCCCTGCGCAGGCGCGCTTCGACCTCGCGCCGCACGAGCAGGGTTTGGGTGGACCCGCTACCGACGGGGCAGGCGTAAAGACCTTGGGGAAGTGTCATTGGGGGGACATCATCGGATCAATGCCACGCGGTTGTTGGCTCGGGTAATCTCGGGCTCGTCATCGGTCAGCGCGATGCGGACGAACAGCGTTGCGGGATCCACGCCCGGAGGGACCTTTAACTTCACCGTCGCGGTTTTGGGTTGCAGATCGAGTGGCGCCGCTAGCGGCGGAATGTTCGCGGTGGCAAAGATCCTGCCGGTCGCGTCGATTAGTTCTGCCGGGCCGCCTTTTGCGTCCTTTGCGCCGAGACTGTGTACGGTGACCGCTACGCTTCGACCCTTCACGACCACGTCGTCCGCCCCGATGCCGAGGTCGGCGCGCTCGTCCACTGGTGCACCGGCCTCAACCAATGCGAAGTCGAAGAGCGTCGTGCCGGGAGCGAACGTCACGTCGGTGCTGGCGCTGCGTTCGAGCGTCATGGTCTGCGCGTTGCCGATGGGTGAGAGGGTCTTGCCGCCGTCGGTGCTACTCGATGCCTGCATCGACCAGCGGCCCGCCGTGACGGTCCAGGTGGACATCGTTGCGCGCTGGACGCGATCGCTGGTGTTATAGGCGATCACGCGGAACTTGGTCGGCGTCGCGCCCGGCAGCAAGATCGCGACTCGTTCGGCCGCGCCCGCTTCGGCGAAGCGCCAGCTGACCGTGTTGCCGGGCCAGCTCTGGTTGCGCCGCAGCGCGATCCCACCGAGGCGCTCGCGTTGGAGGATCTCGCTCGGTTGGTCGACGCGGTCGCTCCACCAATGGCCCTCGGTGTACATGTCCATGTGCTGCGACTTGTCGGCGATGGCGTCGGCGTGGAGCGCTTCCAGCGGAGCGATGTCGCCGGTCGCGGCCCAGGCGGTGTAGCGGGCGAACGGGTCTTGCGACGGGGTGGCGGCGAGCTTTGTGCGGGCCGCGGGGCCGCCGGGAAGTGCGTCGAAAGCGTTCTCGTTGAACTCGGCGAGTGCGCCGGGGCCGGCCTTGGTGAGACGAGCGTCGATCGGGCGGAGGTACTTAGCATCGCCGGTGTAGCGCCACGCGGCCCAGGTCGCCTGTAGCGACGTGGTGATGCCGCCGCCGTCGCCCACGCGTTCGGCATCGGTGCGCCAGTTGATCTCGTTGGGATAATTCCAGCTGCCATCCGGCCCCTGCTTGCCGTGCGCCATCCAGCCGTCGATCACGCCGGTGACGAGGCCACGCGCGAGCGGGTTGGCGTTGTAGAGGCCGACCAGCATCGGACCGTGCATGACGGTGAAGGCATAGGGTTTCTGCCATTCCCATGCGCCCTCGCGGTACATCTTTCGGCCGCCATACCAGTTGCTGGCGAAGTGCATGTGACCGGCGGGGTTCTTCAGGATTACGGTCTGCAGGGCACGCGTATTGTCCATCAGGCGCTCGACCGCCTTAGGTTCGCCCCAGTTGAGATACAGGCGCTCGGCGTTGCTGTTCAGCCCCTCTTCGTACGCATGGAGTTCGTCGGCGGTGATGTAACCGAGGCCGTTCACGATCATGCCGTTCTTGTAGACCGCATCGGACAGGGCGCGGAGCGAGGCGTTGATCCTGTCGGGCTCGACTCCCATCAGCGCAAGACCGGGCCATTGCTGGGTGAGATCCGTGTCATCGGATAAGCCGCCGCCGAAATCGCCATACGTGACTTGCCGCTCGTCGATCCACCACATGACGAACTGCCGCACGCGTTTCAGGTCTTCGAGTTGGCGGAAGGCCCACAGGGGGACGCCGGCGGGGGCGACCGGCTGGACGAACGCGGGCAGGTTTTCGGGGCGATAGTTGATGTCGGCCCAATAGGCACGGGCGCGGGCATTGCCGGGGTCGACACGGAGCAGATCGGAGATATCCGCGAACAGGCGCTGGTAGAGGCCAGCACGTTTCGACGCGGTGTGCTCCTCGACAAGGAAGCCCCAATTGTCTTTCACCTGCGCCATGCGATCGGCGATGTGTTCGGAAAGGGCGGCGGCGCGGGGTTTGAAAACGAAACGGATCCTGGCACCGTTCAGCGCGGCGGCGTCGAAGTCGGGGGCGGCGCTCGCGATCGTCAGCCAGAGGCTGTCGTTGGGGAGGACACGGTCGCGGAGGTCGAGCCACAATGTACGCGCTTCGTTCGGGCGGACCGAGACGGACAGGTCGATCATGTCGCGGCCCGGCCAGATCGGGTCCTTCACGCGAATGTTCAGCGCGATCAGGCCGGCGGCGTCGGGCTTGGCGTTCAGCGCGGGAATGTCGAGGGCGATGCCGTCGAGGCCGTCGTTGAGATTCTGCCAGCCGTAATCGAACGCGCGGGCGAGCGGGCGGTCGGGGAGCGCGTCGCCGAAGCTGGCCGGGATCAGAATGTGGACGATCGGGGCGGCATTGTCGCGGCGGACGGGGGCGCCGGATGCGCCGCCGGTGCCTGCGCCGACCGCGGCTTTCAGGCCGGCGGAAGGCATCGCGACGACGGTGCTGCGTTCGTCCGGAGCAAAGCGCCCGGCGATGTAGGCGTTGAGGGGGGCGAGGACGGCGAGGTTGGGGGAGGCGGTTGCGTCTACGGTGTAGGAGAGCTTGAAGCTGCCTGCGGGTTCAGCGCCGGCGCCGATGTCGTACGCCCAGAGTTCCTGAATCGGCTGCTCCTGCATAGTGTTCGTGAAGCTCAGCGTGCCGCCGGTGCGGGGGACGAACTGGTCGACGCTGCGGACCATGCCTTGCGCGCGCGTGGCGATCGACGAGGATTTGCTGCCGTCGCTCCAGTCGAGGCGGCCGTACGCCGCCCCCCGGATTTCAACGCGGTTGACGCGTTCGCCTGGCGGGATCGTCAGATCATAGCGTTTGCCGCCTTCGACATACGTATTCCAGTCAGGCAGCTCGAAATAATCGTTACGGCCGGGCAGGCGAGAGCGGTTGTAGACGCCGGGCCAGGTCGTCTCTGCGATGCCGTCTACGCCCTTCCACATCCACTCCTTCAAGTCCTTCGCGCCAGCGAACTCGACCTTCCGGACCCGGGTTACGGCGGCGTCGAGAACCGGCGGCGCGGTCTTGTTCCAGCCGTAGCGATGTAGCCACGCGGCACGTTTGGCGGTGGGGTCGGTCTCGGGAGCGGAGGCTGGTTCGCGCTTGTCGGCGAGGGACGCGACGTCGGTGGCGGCGAGCATGCGGTTGTAGATGCGGATCTCGTCGAGGTCGGAGCCGCGCATGAAATTGTAGCGACTCTGGACCTGGTGCGGGGATATGACGCGGCCGGCGAGACCGAATTGGTCGAGGCCGCTGTCGAGATCGGCCTTCTGGTCCTTCAGCGCGACCAGCTTGCCGTCGACAAAGAGTTGCACTCCCAAGGTTTCATCCCAGGCAAAAGCTATGTGCGACCACGCGGCGGCGGCAGGAGCTTGCGGGATCGTCCAGGAGACGCGGACGCGCGAGAGGTTCGCGTCGGTCACGAAGGCGTCGAAGCCGTGGCCGTTCCAGTCGATCCGCAGGAACGCCATGTCCCAGCTGGTATGATCTGCGAAACCAGTGCGGAAGATCACGAACGGCGCTTCGCCGACCGGCGTTCGCGAGCGCCAGAAGAAGGCGAGCGTACCGCGGTCGGCGCGGATGTTGCCGGGGGCTTTCCACGCGACGTAACCGTCGTCCGCCCACCGCGCAGCCATGCCGATCGCGCCATCTGGCGTGATGTCGACGCCGCTGCGGAAATTCGGGACGGGGTCGCCGGTCGCGTAGTCCGCGGTGAGGGACTTGTCCGCGGAAACGCGGAAGAGGAGTCCGGTCGCGTCCTGCGCTTGTACGGGAGCGATGCTGGCGACAGCTAGCGCGAGGACGGACACCGTGGTGAAACGCTTCATGGTTCTATCCCAGAGGAATTCAGCAAGCACCCCGTCATGCCGGGCTTGTTCCGGCATCCACCGTTCCGCAAACTCAGGAGCCTACGAGCGTGCGGGACGGTGGACCCCGGAACAAGTCCGGGGTGACGGGGGAGTTTCAGCCCGCGTCCACTCTCGCCAGGCGCGGCGACAGCAGATGGACGACGGTGATCGCGATCAGGTAGGTGCTGCCGGCGACCGCGAAGATAAGCGTGTAGCTCCCTGTGGTCTGCAGGACATAGCCAGTGAACTTGGCCATCATCATACCGCCGATCGCGCCGACCGTGCCGCCGATACCCACAACCGACCCGACCGCGCCGCGCGGAAACATGTCCGACGGAATGGTGTAAAGGTTTGCCGAGAATGCCTGGTGCGCCGCCGTCGCAAGCCCGACGATACCGACCGCGAGCCAGAGATTATCGACATATTGCGCGAAGAAGATCGGCATCACCAGGAACGCACAGGCCAGCATCGTGACCTTGCGCGCGAAATTAGCGGAATAGCCGCGCTTCATCAGCTTCGACGACGACCAGCCCCCCGCGACGCTGCCGACATCGGACAGCAGATAGATCGCGACCAGCGGTGGGCCGAAGCTCTTGAGATCGAGATGATAGGTCTTGGCGAGAAAATCGGGGGTCCAGAACAGGAAGAGCCACCAGATCGGATCGATCAGGAACTTGCCGAGCGCGTAGGCCCAGGTCTCGCGGTAGCCGAGCAGCTTGAGCCAGCCGATCTTCTTGGCTGGGTCCGCCGGATCGCTCTCGATATGCGCAAGCTCGGCCGGCGATAGCTTCGCCACTTCGCGTGGACGACGATAGATCGCGATCCAGGCGACGAGCCAGATCAGGCTGATTACGCCAGTGATGATGAACGCCATTCGCCAGCCGAACGCGATCGTGATGATCGGGACGATCAGCGGCGTGATCACCGCGCCGATATTGGCGCCTGCGTTGAACACCCCGGTCGCGAACGCGCGCTCCTTGGCGGGGAACCACTCCGAGACCGCCTTGATGCCTGCGGGGAAATTTCCAGCCTCGCCTAGGCCAAGTACGACGCGCGCCGCCGAGAACTGGAATGCGTTGCCGGCGAATCCGCACAGCGTGTGGCCGAGTGTCCAAATCACGAAAGCCACCGAATAGCCGATCCGCGCGCCCAGCACGTCGACGATCCGGCCGAAACTCAGATACCCGATCGCATAGGCGGCCTGGAACCAGAAGATGACGTCGGCATAGGTCGTCTCGTTCCAGCCGAGTTCGGCCGAGATGGTCGGTTTCAGCACGCCTATCATCTGGCGGTCGACGTAGTTGATCGCGGTGGCGGCGAACAACAGGCTGCAGATCAACCAGCGATACCGACCGATCTTGCCACCTACGCCAGCATCGCCGATCGCCGGCCCGACTCCGGCGTTCGCTCCCACCTCTGGCATGTTCGTGCTCGCCATTGGCCTCTCTCCTGAAATCAGCCTCTAGCGGGCCTTGATGGTGCAGTGGACGGCGAACCGTCCGTCGAAGCGTGCCTCGACCCGGTCGCCTATTTCGACGACATGGACGCCGGTGACCGCGCCCGTCGAAACCCATTGTCCCGACGACAACGCGATACCGCGCACCGCCATGTGTTCGAGCAGATAGCGGACCGCACCGAACGGTCCATCAAGCATCGTCGCACTCGTCGCGGCACCGATCAACGTGTCATTGATCCACAGTTCGACCGGCCAGTCGTTGATGTCTGCATCGCGCCATCCTTCGGCATCCGCACCAACGACTAGCCCATTGTTGTTGCCGAAATCGGACACCGTGACGGTGGGCCCTAGTGCGTTGATTCCGGGGAAGGGTGAACTCGCGATCTCGATCCCGACATGCACCGCGTCGATCACCGCTCGGGCTTCGTCGATCGTGTAGGTCGACTTGGCGGGGTCGGGCGCAAAGCCGATCCTGAGCAGGAACTCGGCCTCCGCGGCGGCAAATCCTTGCGCGAACACGGGCATCGCAACGGGATCGGCGCTGGCCGTGACGACCTGATCGGCGAAGATCGGTCCCGTCAATCGGTCGATGCCGTCGAGTGGCGGGTTGATCCGGCCGACCTTCCAACCCGCGACGAGGCCGTCCGCGAGCAGCAACGCGGTATCCTGCACGGCATAGCCCTGGTCTAGAGTGACCGGCACGTCCCCGGGGAATTCGGGAACGGCATGACCCTCTCGGCGCGCCTCCACGAAGGTCCTGGCGATCCGTGTCGTGTTGTCGGTCGTGTTCGGCTGTGCCGCCAAGAACCCCTCCTATAATCTCAATTCTATTTTGCCAAAGTGTATGGGAAACCGGTGTCATTGGCAAGCGTCCAAGCTTGGTGAGCGACCAGCGAGGGTCTATGTTCGTCAGGGGTATCGGTCCCGGGGCGGCCGAGCGCGACCATTAACGCAGCATCCCCATGCACTTCGCGAGGAATGCCAAGGCCTTCCCCAGTCAAGTGTGTGATGATATCCGCGGGGTATGTATTGCCAGCCTGCGATCGCCTGCGTCGCAGTACCGATCGGCAAGCCGTATTTCACGACGTGATCGCCCGCGGCGATCAGTGCAAGTGCAACCTTGTGGCCGCGCCCTATATCGACGGTCGGCGGCAGCGCCCCGTCGCCAATCGTAGCAATCTCGCCTGCCATCGCATCGTCAGTAGTATCGCCACGCCGTCGCGCGGATCGATCTTCAGAGCCTTCACCCTCGAACCTCTTGCATTGGTAACCCGTATCAGCATGATGCGGCTGCCAAGACTTTTCCGCAAGACGGCTCGGTCGGGTCCGGCTATGCCGTTGTAATGCAAAAGACCGGTCAGCCGACGATCAACGACGTTGCCCGGATCGCCGGGGTCTCCAAGAAGACGGTGAGCCGGGTAATCAACCGATCGCCGCTGCTCAACGACGATACGCGCAAGCGCGTCGAGGATGTGATCGGCGAACTCGGCTATATTCCCAATCCACAGGCGCGGGCGCTGGCGCTTCGGCGGAATTTCCTGATCGGGCTGGTCCACGACAATCCCAATGCGCAGACCGTGCTGAACGTGCAGCAGGGTATGCTGGAGGCGTTGCAGGGCACCGAGTTCGAGATGGTGGTACGCCCGCTCGATCGAGGCTCTGCGACGATGCTCGACGACCTTCGGCATTTTCTCGAGCGGCAGCGGTTGTTCGGCGTGCTGTTGATGCCACCGGTCAGTGAGAATGATTCGGTCGCCAAGCTCTGCGATTCGATCGGCTGTCGCTACGTCCGCATGGGCTCCGCGGTGATCGACGATACCGAGCATATGGTCGCGTCGAACGACCGCGAGGCGGTGCGGACCGCGACCGAATATTTGATCGAGCAAGGCCATCGCCGGATCGGACTGGTTGCGGGACCACACGGATTCCGATCGGCGCGCGAGCGGCGTCTCGGGTTCGAGGATGCCTTGGCCGCGGCGGGGATCGCCTTGCCACGCAGCATGATAGCGGACGGCAACTACACGTTCGAGTCGGGGTTGGTCGCGGCGGAGCGGTTGCTGGACGTGATGCCACGACCGACCGCGATCTTCTCGTCCAACGACGAGATGGCGGCTGGGATCATCCATGCGGCGCGGCAACGCGGGCTCGACATTCCGCGCGACCTCTCGATCATCGGCTTCGATGATACGCCGATCGCCGCGCATGTCTGGCCACCGCTGACCACGGTGCGCTGGCCGATCGCGTCGATGGCCCGCTCGGCCGCGTTGAAGTTGATCGCCGGCGTCGATGATGGCAGCGATCTGGTCGAGGAGCCATCGCTGTTCCTGTCGACCCTGATCCGGCGCGCGTCGGTTTCGCCACCGTCCGACGGAGAGCCGTAAGCTGATCGGCAGAAATCACGTTGCGCGATTTGATGACACCGGTTACCAGGTCGACCTAGGATCGCGCGAAGCGGCAAGGAGGATGGACGGTGGCAAAAGCTCTGGAACTGCATCCGGACCGCCTTTTTCCGGCGGAACCGGCGACGCGTGCGAGTGCGCGGGCGCTATACGCCGAAGTGGCGGCGTTGCCGATCGTCAGCCCGCATGGCCATACCGATCCTAGCTGGTTCGCGGACAACGCCAACTGGACCGACGCGACTTCCTTGCTGGTCGCGCCCGACCATTATCTCTACCGCATGCTCTACAGCCACGGCGGCGATCTCGATGCGCTGGCGATCCCTCGGCGGGATGGTACGCCCGCGACCGACCCCCGCGCGGCTTGGAAGCTGTTCGCCGAGCATTACCCGCTGTTCCGTGGCACGCCGTCGCGGCTATGGCTCGATCATGTGTTCGCCGACGTGTTCGGGATCGACGTCGCGCTCGAAGCGTCGACTGCGGACCAGTATTTCGACATTATCGGAGAGAAGCTGGCGTCCGAAGCGTTCCGTCCTCGCGCACTGTTCAACCGGTTCGGGATCGAGTTCCTCGCGACGACCGAAGGCGCGCATGACGATCTCGCTGCGCATCGGCGGATTCGCCAGTCGGGCTGGAACGGATGCGTCGTCACCACTTATCGCCCGGACGGCGTCATCGACGTCGAGCATGAGACGTTCAAACCGGCAATGGCGCGTTTTGCCGAACTGACCGGTGAGGACGTGTACGACTGGAAGGGCTATCTGGCCGCGCACCGCAAGCGCCGCGCGGACTTCCGTGCGGCAGGAGCGACCGCGACCGACCATGGGCACCCGACCGCCGCGACCGCCAACCTGTCCAACGTCGAGGCGGGCGCGCTGTTCGCCAAGGTGACGCGCGGCGATTGGACGCCGTCGGACGCCGAACTCTTCCGCGCTCAGATGCTGACCGGGATGGCGGCGATGTCGGTCGAGGACGGCATGGTGATGCAGATTCACGCCGGATCGTCACGCAACCACAATGCCGGGCTGTTCGCGAGCCATGGTGGCGACAAGGGTGCGGATATCCCGACGCGGACCGATTACGTCAATGCGTTGAAGCCGCTGCTCGGCAGGTTCGGCACCTCGACCGAGCTGTCGATCATCCTCTTTACGCTCGACGAGAGTTCGTATGCCCGGGAGTTGGCGCCGCTCGCAGGGCATTATCCGTGTCTCAAGCTGGGGCCGTCCTGGTGGTTCCACGACAGTCCCGAGGGCATGCGCCGGTTCCGCGAGACGACGACCGAGACCGCCGGCTTCTACAACACCGTCGGCTTCAACGACGACACGCGGGCGTTCCTCTCAATCCCGGCGCGACACGACGTCGCACGGCGGATTGACTGCGGATTTCTTGCGCAACTGGTCGCCGAGCATCGCCTGGCCGAGTGGGAAGCCGCGGACCTCGCGCATGAGTTGACCAGCGGCCTAGTCCGCCGCGCCTACCGTATCGACGAACCTTTTTTTGCTGCGCAAGCGGCCTGAACGGAGCATTTTATGTACGAACGCACCTACTACGCCACGCATCCCGATATGATGGAGTGCGTCTCCAACGACGAGCTTCGCGATCGTTACCTGATTCAGGACCTGTTTCGCGACGGCGAATGCGTACTCAACTACACGCATGCCGAGCGTTTCGTGATCGGCGGCGTCGCAGTCGCCAGCGGTAGCGTAAAGCTCCCCGACCAGGCCGAGCCGGCATCGGCGGCGGGTCATCCGTTCCTGGAGCGTCGCGAACTCGCGGTCGTCAACGTCGGCAAGGCCAGTGGCACCGTCACGGTCGACGGCGAGACGTTCACGCTCGGCAACAAGGACTGCCTGTACGTGACGATGGGCGCCAAGGACGTCCAGTTCTCGGGCGACGGCGCGCGCTTCTATCTGGCGTCGTGCCCGGCCCACAAGGCGTTCACGACGCGCGTGATCTCGGTCGGCGATGCGACGACGCTGGAGCGCGGGTCGCTGGAGGAGTCGAACGAGCGGACGATCTACCAGATGGTCATCCCCGGCATCTGCGACAGCGCGCAGCTGGTCATGGGCCTGACCGTGTTGAAGCCCGGCTCGGTCTGGAACACGATGCCGCCGCACATCCACGAGCGTCGCAGCGAGATCTATTTCTACTTCGAACTCGACGATCTCGAGAAGGATCGCGTGTTTCATTACATGGGCGAAGGGGAGGCGACCCGTCACATCGTGATGGCAAACGAGGAGGCGGTGATCAGCCCGCCCTGGTCGATCCACATGGGCTCGGGCACCAAGGCGTACGCCTTCATCTGGGCAATGGCGGGCGAGAACCAGGACTATACCGATATGAACGTGCTGGATATCTGCCAGTTGGCCTGAGGTCCGCCGTTCCCCTTCCCGCTTGCGGGAGGGGCAGGGGGTGGGCACGCGCTCACCACCACCGACCCGCGTGAGGAAAGCGCGAGCCCACCCCCGGCCCCTCCCGCCTACGGGAGGGGAGGAGAAGAGCATGACCACTCCTTCCATATCTGGCCCGTTCGACCTGACCGGCAAGGTCGCCATCGTCACCGGCGCCAACACCGGCATCGGCCAGGCGATCGCCATTGCGCTTGCGACCGCCGGCGCGGACGTCGCCTGCGTCGGTCGCACGCCTGCCGAGGATACCGTCGCGCAGATCCGTGCGATCGGGCGCAAGGCGGCGATCGTGTCCGCCGACCTGTCGACGATCGAGCCGGTCCAGCGTGTCGTCGACGAGACGCTGGCCACGCTTGGCGGGCTCGACATCCTGATCAACAATGCCGGCATCATCCGCCGCGCCGATGCGGTGGATTTCACCGAAGACGACTGGGATGCGGTGATCGACACCAACCTGAAGTCGGTGTTCTTCCTGTGTCAGGCGGCAGGCCGCCACATGATCGCACAGGGCTCGGGCAAGATCGTCAACATTGCGTCGATGCTGACGTTCCAGGGCGGCATTCGCGTGCCAAGCTATACCGCGTCCAAGTCGGGGATTGGCGGCCTCACCAAGCTGCTGGCCAACGAGTGGGCGAGCAAGGGCATCAACGTCAATGCGATCGCGCCGGGCTATATCTCGACCAACAACACGGCCGCGTTGCAGGCCGACGAAGTGCGCAACAAGTCGATCATGGACCGCATTCCGGCTGGCGCGTGGGGCGATCCGAGCGATCTCGGCGGCGCGGCGGTGTTCCTGTCGTCGGCGGCGGCGAAGTATGTCCAGGGGCACATCCTGGCAGTCGATGGCGGCTGGCTGGCGCGATAAACCTCCTCGGCACGGGGAGGTGGCAGTCGCAGGCTGACGGAGGGGGGGCTCCACGGGCGTAGCGGTCGTGGAAGCCCCCCTCCACCCCCGCCTTCGGCGGCGGTCCCCCTCCCCGTGCCGGGGAGGAACTAGAGAGGGCGATATGAGCAAATTCCTGGCGTTTGGCGAAATCATGCTGCGGCTTTCACCGCCGGGGCGCGAGTTGCTGTTGCAGACGCCCAAGCTCGACGTCTGGGTTGCCGGTGCCGAGGCGAACGTCGTCACGCAGCTGGCAAGGCTCGGTCACGATGTCGGCATGGCGACGATGGTGCCCGACAACGACCTGGGACGTGCGGCGATTACGACGCTGCGCGGTCACGGGGTTGAAACTTCGACCATCGCATTCGGCGGCGAGCGGATGGGGCTGTATTTCGTTACCTCGGGCGCGGGCCTGCGCGCGACCGAAGTGGTCTACGATCGCGCTTGGTCTTCGTTTGCCGAGGCGCCGGCTAGCGCGTGGAACTGGGATACGCTGCTGGCAGGCGTCGACCGCTTCCACCTGTCCGGCATCACCCCGGCACTCGGGCCAGTGCCGGCGGAGGGCGCGCTCGCCGCCGTAGAGGCGGCCACCCGGCGCGGCATTCCCGTGTCGTTCGACGGTAATTGGCGTGGCAAGCTGTGGGAGCGTTGGGATTCGGACCCACGCACAATTCTCACGCAAATTGTCGCGCATGCGGATCTGATGTTCGGCAACCACCGCGATATCGCGCTCCTGCTTGGCCGCGACTTTTCGGGGGATGCGGAGGATCGGCGACGCGACGCGGCCGAGGCGGCATTCGAAGCGTTTCCGCGGCTGCAGACGATCGCGTCGACCGCGCGGCACGTCGAGCATGTCGATCTCCACCGGCTGTCGGCACGGATCGACACGCGCGCGACGCATGTCCAGACCGACGAGGTCGTGTTGGCCGGCATCGTCGATCGGATCGGCGGCGGCGACGCATTCGCGGCGGGCGTGTTGCACGGGTTGCGATCAGGCGAGGATATCGCCAACGTTGCGCGGATCGGCCTCGCGCTCGCCGCGCTCAAGCATTCGCTGCCGGGTGATGCAAGCCTGTTCCGGCAGGCCGATATCGATGCGTATCTGGCGGGCGGGCTCGATGTCCGTCGCTGACGGCTGGACGCGGCGCAGTGCTCTGGGTGGAGGCGCTGCGCTGATCCTGGCGTCTGGCGCCCGCGCGGCGACGTCGCTCGCGGTTCGCGCGCCGGCCGGCAATTTCGTGGGATCGTCGGACCGAAACGTTCTCGCATTCAAGGGGATACGCTACGGCCGTGCCGAGCGGTTTCAAGCACCGGTAGCCGTGGCAATGCCTGGACAGGCACGATCGGCGCGAGATTTCGGGCCGGTCTGTCCACAGTCGGGCCCTTACGCGCCGCAATCCGAAGACTGCCTGTTCCTCAACGTCTGGACCGCAGATATCGACCGCCGCGCAAAGAAACCGGTGATGGTCTACATCCACGGGGGCGCCTATTCGAACGGCAGCGTCACCGATCCGCAGAACGATGGGCAGGCGCTGGCGGCCCGTGGCGATGTCGTTGTCGTGACGGTCAATCACCGGCTCAATGCGCTCGGCTATCTGTATCTAGCGCGGCTCGATCCACGCTTTCCCGACAGCGGCAATGTAGGGCAGCTCGACCTGATCCTCGCGTTGAAATGGGTGCGCGACAATATCGCGGCGTTCGGTGGTGATCCCTCCCGCGTCATGGTGTTCGGCCAGTCGGGCGGCGGCGCGAAGATCGCGACGATGATGGGGATGCCCGCCGCGGCCGGCCTGTTCCACCGGGCGGCGACGATGAGCGGGCAGCAGGTAACGGCGTCCGGACCTCTCAACGCAACGTCGCGCGCGAGAGCGTATCTGGCGAAGCTGGGGGTCGCCGAGACCGACCTTGCGCCGTTGCTCGCCATGCCGGTCGAAAAGCTCGTGGACGCGCTGTCGGCGACCGACCCGATCATGGGTGGCGGCGTGTATTTCGGACCGGTGCTGGACATGACGTGGCTGACGCGGCACCCGTTCTGGCCGGACGCCAACCCACTCGGCAATCGCATCCCGATGATGCTCGGCAACACGCATGACGAAACGCGGGCGTTCATCGGGCTGGACTCCCCGAAGGTGAGGGGGCTCGACTGGAGCAACCTCGCGGCGCAGATGGCGCCCGAACTGAAGATCGACATCATGCCGGAATGGGTCGTGGCGCAGTACCGTGCGCGTTATCCGGACTGGTCGCCGACCGACGTTTTTTACGGCGCGACGACGGCGGGGCGGAGCTGGCGCGGGCAGGTGATCGAGGCAGAGGCGCGGGCCGATGCAGGGGCGCCGACTTGGGTCTACCAGGTGGATTTCGCCTCGCGGACGGACCCGCGGCGCGGCGCGTTCCACACGATGGATATCCCGCTCGTGTTTGGTACGCTGGATGCTGCAGGATCGCACACCGGCACCGCGGCGGATGCGCAGGCGGCGTCCAAGGCGATGCAGGACAGTTTCGTCGCGTTCGCGACCACCGGCGATCCCGGTCGTGTCGGCGCACCAAGCTGGCCGCGGTACGATCGGGCCAAGCGGGCAACGATGATCTTCGACGCCCGATCCAGGGTTGAGAACGATCCCCGCAGATGGGAGCGCGAACTGTTCGCCCGTGTCCCGTATATTCAGCCTGGGACCTAACGCGGGATCGGATAGGCGATAATTAGCACGAGCGGTTTGCTGCCGGTCTGGCGGATGCCGACCGTCTCACCGTCGAACAGATAGGCGGCGATGCCCGCCTGGACCGGCTGCGTTGTACCGCCGGACGAGACCGCGCCCGTTCCAGAAACTACGTAATAGACCTCGTCGTGAGCGATCCGGTGTAGGCCGATCGCGCTGCCGGGATGCAGGATGCGCTTGCGGAACTCCATCGTCCGCCCGGGGACAGCATCGCTGATTCGATAGGCGGTACTGGAGCCGATCGCACCATGCGGAGGCGGTTCACGGCGTACCGTATCAGCCTCGTCGACGATGACCATCGGTCGCGATGCCGGCTGCTGTGCAAGCCCGGACGCCGACAGCATGAGCACGACGGAAAGAGCGGTAGTTCGCAACAATTTCATCGGAGCATCTCCTGCTTGATACGATGCGTGACACGGCATGTTGACACACCCCCGATCATGCGACATTATTTTGACACCGGTTACCTAGGCAGGCAAGGGACGGTGGAAGGATCAGCAAGAGCTGACCTTTCGGGAGAGGATCGGGTGCCACCGTAGTAGATAACGGGTCCAACTCTCCAAAATGATCAGGTCGGAAGCGCACGACGGGCTGTCGATCGCGCAACCGGTGTCATCGGCAATCGCCGGACGGGGAGTGGATGCAATGGAAGTTCAAGCAACGGTTGCGATTCGACGGATGGGCTGGCTCGGCGGCGTATCCGCAGGCAGTCTGGTTCTCGCACTGGCACTGCCGTCGATCGCGTCGGCGCAGGCGGCGCAAATCCCTAACAGCGGAACGCCGGGAACACCCGCTCAGATCGATCCATCGCCAGCGCAGACCGCGGTCGTCCCGCAGGGAACCGCGTCGGATCCGGCCGCCATCACAGCACCGCAAACCGCACCGGAGACGGTTACGCCGGACGGCGAGACCGCCGAGATCATCGTCACGGGTTTCCGCAAATCGCTCGACGCCGCGCTTAACGTGAAGCGCCAGTCGGTCGCCGCGGTCGATGCGATCGTCGCCGAGGATATCGCGAAGTTTCCGGATCAGAACCTCGCCGAATCACTGCAGCGTATTCCCGGTATCTCGATCCAGCGCGACGCCGGCGAAGGTCGTGCGATCACGGTGCGTGGCCTTGGTGCGCAGTTCACGCGCGTCCGCGTCAACGGCATGGAGACGGTCGCCACCTCGACCGATGGTGCTAGCTCGAACCGCGATCGTGCGTTCGACTTCAACGTGTTCGCGTCCGAACTGTTCAACTCGATCGTCGTGCACAAGACGGCGGAGGCCTCGCTCGACGAGGGTTCGCTTGGTGCGGTCGTCGACCTGAATACGGGTAACCCTCTTGGGGGCAAGATCGGCTTCACCGCGGTCGGCTCGGCGCAGGCCAGTTACAATGACTTGAGCAAGAATACCGGGCCTCGCCTTGCCGGGTTGCTGTCGTGGAAGTCGGCCGACGGCAGCTTCGGCGTCGCGGCATCCGCTGCCTATTCGAAGACGAACAATTTCGAACTCGGCAACAATACGGTCCGCTGGGCGCAGGGGCCGTTCGACTCGGTGGACGGCACGCGCTGCTACACCACGCAGAACCGGGGCGGCGTCTATGTGCCGAGCACGGCATGCACCGCGGCCGCGCTCGCCTTCCATCCGCGCATCCCGCGCTACGGCTCGGTCCGGCACGAGCGCGAGCGGCTGGGGATCACCGGCAGCGTGCAATGGTCGCCGAGCGATGCCACCAAGGTGTCGATCGACGGCCTGTATTCCCGGTTCAAGGAAACCCGCGAGGAAAAATGGGGCGAGGTCCTGCTGCGCTCCAACGAGCGGTCGATCGACATCAGCAATTACACGATCGACGCAAACAACAATCTGATCAAGGCAACGCTCAACGACGCCTGGGTGCGAACCGAGCATTATCTGCGCAAGTCGCAAACCGAATTCTACCAGATCGGCGGCAGCTGGGATCAGGACGTCACCGACAAGCTGCGCTTCACGCTGATGGGCGGCATATCGAAGTCGGATGCGACGATCCCGGTCGAGACGACCTTCGTGTTCGACGACCGCGATGCGCAGGGGTATAGCTATGATTATACCGACATGAAGCGCCCGACGCTGACCTTCGGCACCAGCGTCACCGATCCGGCGAACTTCCAGTTGGCGGAAATCCGCGACCGGCCGTCGGAAACGGTCAACAAGTTCCGCACCGCGCAGTTGCGAACCGAATGGGACGTCGCGGAAGGGTTCCAGATCAAGGCGGGCGCGCTGTACCGCAAGTTCACCTTCGACACGCAGGGCCTCTCGCGCGACGCGGTCGTCTGCCCCAACGCCGGCGGCAAGGATGTCGTGCTGGGGACGCTCACCTGTTCGCCGAACACCCTGTTCGGGCCGACCGCGGTCTACGGCTTTCCAGCCGGCAACCTCGGCGAGATCTTCAACCTCGGGAAGGCGGGCCAGCCGTCGGGAACGACGACCAGTTTCCTGATCCCGAACATCGATGCATCGGCGGCGTATACCGGGCTCTATAACCGTCCCGCGACCGTACTGGTGGGGGACACCCGCAGCGTCTCCGAGCAGGTGACCGGTGGCTACACCGAATTCGACGTGAAGGGCGACATACTCGGGCTTCGCTACGCCGCCAACGCGGGCATCCGCTACGTCCACACCAAACAGCGCTCGACCGGGCTGTCCTCGGCGACCGTCGGCGGCGTTACCGTCAATACGCCCGCGACGGTCGGCCGCAGTTACGACGATTGGTTGCCCGCGATCAACGTCGCGCTGTTTCCGGCAGAAGACGTCATCATCCGCGGCGCGATCGCCAAGGTCCTGACAAGACCTAGCCTGGGTAGCCTGACGCCGGGCGGTTCGGTCGATGGCTTCAACTACCGCGTGACGTTCGGCAACCCGCAGCTCGATCCGTTCCGTGCGACCGCGTTCGATATCTCGGCGGAATGGTATTTCGCGCCGCAGTCGATCTTCTCGGTCGCGCTGTTCAAGAAGAACGTCGAGAGCTTCCCGGTCTCGGCAACGCGTAGCGGGACGTTTGCGTCGACCGGACTGCCGCTGTCGGTGATCCCGGCGAGTTCGCCGGCCGCCGGCGCTCCGGAAGGCCAGCTGTGGCAGATCACCTCGCCGATCAACGGCACGGGTGCCTCGTTGAAGGGCGCGGAAATCTCGCTCCAGACGACGTTCCGCTTCCTGCCAGGCTTCCTGCGCAACTTCGGCGCGCTGGCCAACGCGACGTTCGTCGATTCAAGTGCAGGCTATTCGCAAGGCGGTCCGGCGACGACCATCGTCGTACCCGGTGGCACGCTCGGCGCGCTGCCGAACACGACCCGCTCGGCGACGCTCTACGGCCTGTCGAAGCGCGCGTATAACGGCACGCTGTATTATGAGGATGCCAAGTTCAGCGCACGCGGATCGATCAGCTATCGCAGCCCGTACATCGACGGGGCATCGGCCACGGGCAACCTTTTCGAGGGCTATGCCGCGACGACCAACGTCGATGCGTCGATGCGCTACAAGCTGACGCCAGCGCTTGAGGTCTCGCTTGAAGGGACCAACCTGACCGATAATTATCGCAGCCGGTACACCGATCTCGACGCTAACCGGAACTACGAGAATAATCATTTCGGCCGCACCTTTCTCGTCGGCGCACGCTTCAAGATGTAGGCGCGCCGGGCATAGTCTCTCCTCTTCTCGCGCGCATTCTTCACGGAGTGCGCCCATTTTTTTGATGGGCCGAAGCGTATGATCGATCGTCGGAGTGCAATCCTGGGAACGCTGGCGGTCAGTCTGTCGACCGGCATCGATGCGCAGACGCCTCCGCCCGCGCAGGTCGGTGGCCGGGGGCCGAAGCAACTGGACCCGGCCGAAACGATCGACCTCTGGCCAGTCGTAGCGCCGGGGGCGCCGCGACAGTTGCCGACCGAGATCGTCGAAAACCGGGCGACCGGTACCGCGGCTACCGATCGCGCCGTCCACGGCATCGCTCGGCCCCGCATGGTCGTGTTTCGCCCGGCCAGGCCGAACGGATCGGCAATATTGGTGATGCCGGGCGGCGGCTATGTCAGGATCGTCGTCGACCGCGAGGGGTACGAGATCGCACGCTGGCTGGCGGATCGCGGCTGGACAGTGTTCGTGCTGTTCTATCGGCTGCCCGGCGATGGCTGGGCGGCGGGGCCGGACGTCGCTTTGTCCGATGCGCAGCGGGCCATGCGGCTGATCCGCACAAGGGCCAGCCTATACGGGATCAAGCCCGATCGTATTGCGGCGATGGGCTTCTCGGCCGGCGGCCATGTCTGCGGTGATCTGGCGACGAGGTTCGCGCAGCCAACCTACGCGCCGGTCGACGCTGCTGATCGAGGCAGCGCACGGCCCGACGTCGCGGCGTTGATGTATGCGGTGCAATCGATGGCATTGCCGCTCGCGCATCCCGGATCGCGCGCGCTGTTGCTCGGGGCCTCGCCGACGCCGGCCTTGGAGCATGCGCATTCGACCGCCTCGAACGTCACGTCGGCGACGCCGCCCTGCTTCCTCGTTCACGCCGAAGACGACCGTAGCGTTGCCGTCGACAATACGCTGGCGTTTCGAGCGGCTGCGATCAAGGCTGGCGTGGCGGTGGAAACGCATCTGTTCGCGACCGGCGGTCATGGCTTCGGCATCAGCAGGGCGGTCGGCAAGCCAGCAGCACTATGGCCGCAACTGTTCGAAGAATGGGCGCGCGCACAAGGCCTTGGGTGAGGGAAAAGCGCCGGGGTTAGAGAGCCTCGTACCGGAAATCGCGAAAGCGTGCCTCGCCGCTACCGGCAGAATACAGGCCGGGGCGCAACATGAGGAACCCGCCGCGGACATTATGGTGGTAACCCGATACTTCCATCCCGCGATCGAAGCGGTGCCAGCTCTTGCCGGCATCACCGCTGGTATGAATTGCGACGATGTGGCGGGTATTGGCGATGCGGATTCGCATGCGGCGTCCGTATGGGTTGGCCGGCCGCCCGCGTTCGTTGCCATATTGATGCGTGACAAAATGGTGTTCGTCGAAGCCGAGGCCGCAATACAGCTTGTCGTCGTAGAACAGCACGAGTCCTGCGGTGCCGCCGAGCGCGATCTCGACGTCGCATTCGAAGCGATAGGCCTGATCTCCGGCGATCAGCATCAGCGGCGATGAGTCGACGGGGGCAGTACCACTGGCATTCAGGATCAGCGCACCGCGTTCGGTTCGGGCTCGGTTGTGTTCGTCCGGTCCTGGTCGGAAGAAATTCCATTTGCTGCCAAGTTGCAAGGTACGGAAATCGTCCGAAAGCGGTTGGCCGTGGGGCAGCGCTGCGCCACCTTTTGGCTTGGCTAGAGGCTTCGACAGGTCCCCGCCGGTCATTGCGAACCAGCCGTCGGTGGTCCAGCGGATCGGGTCGAGCAACGCCTGCCGGCCGAGCGTCCAATAGCCGTTCTCGAACCCGTGATAGACCGACCACCAGCTGCCGTCGGGTGCCTCGACGAGGCTGGCATGGCCACGCGACCACCATTTCTCATCGGTGCTGACGGTTCGGACCACCGGGTTGGCGGGGTCGTTCGTCCAGGGGCCGTGGATCGAGCGCGAGCGTGCCACGATCACCATGTGTCCGGTCGGTGGTCCGGCGGTGCCGCCGACCGCGGTGATCATGTAGAACCAGCCGCCGTGACGGGTGATCTTCGGCCCTTCGGGACTGAAACCCTCGACGTCCCATGTATCGGGATAGCGCCACGGGTCATAGACATGTTCGACCTTCCCGACCGTCGACAGACCGTCGTCCGCGAGCCGAATGCGGTCGCCGCCCGACAGGAACAACCAGCGCGATCCGTCCTCGCCGACCGTATGGCAGGGATCGATATGATCCGGCAGCCCGAGGTCGATCGGGTCGGACCAGGGGCCGTCGATATGGTCGGCCCAGATCACGTGGATCGCGTTCGGCTTGGCCTTGACGGGAATGTACAGGAAGTACCGGTCGTCGTGTTTCTCCAGGCTAACCGCCCAGACCGAGCCGATGTTCTTCGTCAGCGCCGCTTTGCGCGGTTGCCAGTTCACCAGGTCGCGGCTGTGCCAGATCGTCAGCCCCGGATAGGAATCGAAGCTGGAGAAGGTCATGTAATAGTCCGCGCCGTCCTTCAGGATGGCGGGATCGGGATGGTCTCCGGCGATCAGCGGATTGAGGAACCGTCCGTTGCCGAGGTCGGCAATACGCTGCCCTTCGAACCCACCCCGCCAATCCTCATTGAACCGCCGCACGGACGTATCGGGTTTAGGCGCTTCCGCGGCAGACGGGGTAGGCGGAGCAAGTGCTACCGCACCGCCCGCTAGCGCCAGTCCGAACGTCTCACGGCGACTATAAACCATCGGTATGTCCTGTTCTAATGCGTCGCCGGGACCGAGTTGCAAAAATTGAGTATAGAGCGGTTACTCTAGAGCGATGAACGCGCAAATGCAGATTAACAAGTGCCTCGAGTCGGGCGTACGAAAACCATCTTCGAGTATTCGGCTACGGGCCGCCTTGCCGCGAAACTACCTGACCGGAGGTGTCTGCTGTGGGACAATGCCGCCAGCTTGAGAGGCCGCTCGCTGTCGGCAGAGCAGGCATACACCAGCGTCGCTCACCGACAAAGGTATGACTGGCGCTAACCGATCCCTGCTGTACTAGCACATGAAATATTGAGGGGAGAACATGATGAAGGCCGTAGTTCGGATCCTGGCTGCCCTAGTGTGCGTCTTCATGCCCTCCGCAAGCTTTGCAGAGGATCAGTTCAAGCTGCTGGTGATCGCAGCACCCAGCAAGTACCATTATGAGTATATCCCCGTCGCGCGGGAAAACCTTGAGCGTTTGGCGAGGCTCCACTCGTTCGGGATCACTTGGACAAGCGACCCCGCCGTGTTCGACGACGACCTGCGTCAGTATGCAGCGGTGCTCTTCCTCAACACGCCAGCGGAGCAGTTGAACCAGGCTCAGCGCCGCCATTTCGAGCAGTATATGCGCTCGGGTGGGAATGCTATGGTGGTGCACCGTGCAGCGATCATCCCACCGAATGCCTGGCCATGGTATGAAAAGTTGGTCGGCCGCTCCTTCATCAACCATCCGATGGTTCAGACAGGGGTCGTCACCGTTGCAGACAAAAAATTTCCCGCGACATTTGGCTTGCCCGATCGATGGATTTGGAGCGACGAATTCTACGTCACCAACAACCCATATCGCATCACAATAAACTCTGTGTTGAAAGTGGACGAGGCGAGCTACGATCCTACCAAAATCTGGCCCGGACAAGTCGGCAAACGAATGGGCGTGGACCATCCAGCGGCATGGTTCCAGCAGTATGAAAAAGGGCGCGTGTTCGTCACCCTTCTCGGGCACAATGTCGAGATGTATCGTGACGAGCGGTATCTACAGCATCTGTTAGGCGGCATTTACTGGACGGCCACGGGGCTGGGGCAACAGCATTGATCCGTTCAATAGGGGCGGTGTTCAGACCTGTTCGACGTGAGATCTGAAACCGGCCGCACGACTATGGAACGATCGAGCGCTTTCGTCGCCCTTGATCGGCAGCGGACGTTCGCCTCTGGGTCTACTACGTCATTCCAGCGACGGACGTACTGACATCTGACGGTTTGCCGACTCCCCCAGCGCTCGCGCGATCGCCGCCTCCGCCACGGGCGCCATTCGCGCATAGCCCGAGGCGAGCGGATGCACGCCGTCGTCGCTCAGGCCCCGTTCGAGCAGCCCAGATCCGTCCACCAGCCGTGCGTAATAATCTGCATAGGCATAGCCGCGGGTCGCGCAAAACCGCCTGAGCCAGGCGTTGAGCGCGCGCAGCTCGGCGGGGTTGCGCTCGTTGAGCACGTCCTTGGCCTCGTCTGTGTAATTGTTGACGGGCAAGAGCGAGGCGAACACCACTTTGATGCTGTGGTGATCGACAAGATCGGCCATCGCCTCCCAATTGGTCTCGATTTGCTCGGGCGTCTCCTGTTGCAGGAAGCCCTGCACGTCGTTGATCCCGGCAAGTATCACCACCACGCTCGGCTGCAGCGCGACGACGTCTTGATGGAAGCGTAGGAGCATTTGCGCGGTTACTTGGCTGCCGATGCCGCGGTTCACATAGGGCTTGCCAGGGAAGCTTGCCGCCAAGTCCCAGCGATCGGTGATCGAGTCGCCGAGGAAGACGACCCGGCGCTCGCCGGGTTTCGGCGGCGGCAGCGCGCGATCGGCGTCGGCATAGATATAACGCTCGCCGAAATCCTGCATCAGGCTGGGCATCAGCCGGGTACGGTACGGCCCGAGCCATGGGCCCCAGTCCTTGTCCTTGACCACCCGCCGCTCGGGCGAGTTCTGGTAAACGTTCGACGCGGGCGGGCTTGCCGATCGCTGGGCAAAGGCGGCACTGCTGACGCCGAGCAGCATTGCCAGTAGCGCACGCCTCACGCGAACACGCCCTTGCGCACGCCGTAGGCGTAAAAGATGTCGGGCCAGGCGGAGGTGGTGGCGCTCTTTGGCGGACGAATGCCGAAACCGTGGTCGCTTTCGTCGGATACGTGCAGCGCTGCCGGGCGCTTGGCGGCGAACGGCGCAGTATCTAACGCGATGCTGTTGGCCACCGGCACCAAAGTGACGCCGCGAGCGCTGAGCCGCGTCCCCTCATCGACGCCCTCATTGTAATAGGACAGGAAGCCGTAGCCGCCACCCGATATGATCAGCACCGCCGCCCCGTTGGCGCGTGCAGGGCGCTTCATCACCAGCATCGGTTGTGCTAAATTGAACAGGAACTGGTCCGGGTTTGCAGGATCGTGTGCCTTGCGAACAATTCTAGCGCGGTGATCGCCCGGAATGTTGCTAGGCCAGAGCGGAACGGTATCGTCTAGAGGGCTGGCCTGCGCATCTGCGGAGGTGGCGAGCAGGGTCAACGACGCCGTCAAACCGGCCATCAACAATCGCCGACTTCTATTGATAGTATCCACACAATGCCCCTGCGATCCGCTACTGTGGGCGAGACCGTGGCATGGCTGGACCATCCGGGCTGGTCAAGCTGTGGCAATGCAGCAGATCGCGTATGACGTATCAATTGCTCACCGACTAAATGCTCGCACTGTGAATGCCGTACCGTGTAACCGGTTATCTCGTTGATCTATTTCAGGGGCAGGACGCGTTGCGGTTGGCATCACCTTTTTGGATTGCTGCATCTACGCCCCGGTGGTTTATTTCGGCGCTACGAAGCGGCATCAGTACGTCCGCTAACCTCCCAGCCACGGCAATTACAACGGAATATCAAATGCCAAAAGCGGTTATCGTGGAGATGAATGAGCGTCTGAAGTTGGGAAGCGGGGGGAGGGCACGCGAATGTCTAATTGGGGACCGTACAGATTGGTGAAGTCCGGCACAGAAAAGTTTTTGCGTTCATTCAGAAGTACCCGCAGGCCCTTGGCATCGTCCGTTTAGGCTGGGTTGCAGATGACGATCCCGAGTTCGGGCCAGCCTTCGGCGGCGAAAGGGAAGGGCCCCATCGCCAGCAGCACCGTGCCGGGGTGATAAATGCGCTTACTTAACCAGGGATTGAAAATATTGCAGCTTGTCCCTGCATTGACCCATCCTGGTCGATTAACTGCCAGACACAGCCGTCATCGATCGAGAAACGGTGGCCGGACTTCGCTATTCTTATGCCGCAATATCCAGAGTAATGCCCGTGCTTTTTAACCCTATCTAAGAGAATCTGTCGGTCCGCACGATTAATTGGTTCTGCGGATAGCCGTGATGGCAGAGACGTGATTTCTTTCCAATCATAACCAAAACAGCGCTGAGCAGCTATATTCGCGTAAATGAAGATCGGATCGGGGTTGGAGTTGTGTGCGACCACAGCAAATGGGGCGGATTCATAAAGCCACTGTTCATCGCGATTGTCAGGAACCAAGGGCTTTCCTACGATGCGTTGATAACTGTTAACTAAGAGTTCGAAGAACGGCTTATCATTGTAAAGTTCGTTAGCTGATTGAGCGGAGGGCATCAAAGACTCCTAATTTCACTGCGGATGTGGATATGGACCCGATCAGCTCTGGGAAGGCGCCGAGGCCTGAGCCGTGTGCAGAGCCACCCGGCCTTTGTCCCGGCAAGCCAGTTTTCTGCAATTTTTCCGTTCCATCTGGTACGATGCGTCCGCCGAGGATTGACTGACGATGGGTCAGTTTTACTGAACCGCCTCGGCTCTTATGCTAATAAACTCAAAAGTTAGTCTCAAGACGGACCTGCTGCGGTATACATTCCACCTGTCTGCCGAATTGCCTGTGCCAAAGCCCAGTAATAATTGGCACAATGATCGATGTCACAATCACACAGATAGCGACCAATGCCGTGGCATTTTTGGCTGTAGGCAGGAATTGTGGGGCAATCGCCGCGATCGCCAATGGATTGGCAACCGCGGCACCAGCAGTAGACGATGCTGCAAGGCCGGCGGTCCCGTTGCCTCGTCCAATCAGAATGTCAGCGATTATGAGCGGGGCGCCAGTTACGACAATTACAAAAAGGGCGAAAACGATACCGAGTGCAGCGAGTGGGGAGAGCAGCGTATGCAGATCAATGGTATTACCTAGCGCGAACGCAAAGAACGGGATCAGCATTCTACATCCCGGCGAGAAGAACGCCCGAAGCTTGGGATCCAGATTACCAAAAGAAAACCCCGCGATAAATGGCAGGATAGCGCCGATAAAGATCTCCAGTCTGAAATGCGCTACCCCCGCTGCACCGAGTATGAGCATGCTCATCAGCGGGCCGGACTCAATTGACAATAAAACGAAAGCCCCCGCCTCTTCGGTGCTTCCAAAGCTTTGCATGAGCGACGCGTAAAGTCCTCCATTGGTCATATCGACTGCGCAGACCATGGCGAGCAGAGACATTCCAGCGAAAAACCCGGTCTGGATACCTTCAGGTGGAATGTACCGGGAAGCGATCGAAACGATCACCCAGGCGGTGAAGAGCTTGGTCAGCAACAGCGAACCGGACTTTCGGAGCACCGTCGTGGTCGTGCTCAGATGGACGGACGCTCCTATACAGAAGAACCACACGCCCAGTACAGGGATTATCCCAGTCATGAGTCCTTGCGTAAAGCCCCCGAAATACGTCGGTGCGGTTGGGGCGAAAGTTCGGCATGATGCACCGATGAATAGCGGCAGTATCATCATGCCACCCGGAATACGGTCAACACGGTCTTTGATATTCATACTGACGCCGCCATCGTTGCGAGTTTAGCTCAATCAAGCGAAGATCGATGTTGTTCACGGTGCCATGGGAATGATCGGCCCATACGGCTGGTCGACCGATCTTTTATTACGCGCGGATGTGTGCCGTCCGGTTCGGCGCGTCTTCCATCATCCTTCGGTCCTTGCCGATTCATCGCCCGTCAGAAGACTGTGGGTCGCAGCTTCGACATCGTCCTTGCGCATGAGGCTTTCGCCGACCAGAAACGCGTTGATCCCACAAGACTTTAGTCGCTGGCAGTCGGCGTGGGTGAAAATGCCGCTTTCGCCGACGATCAGACGATCGCTCGGCACCATCGGTGCCAGAGTCTCGCTGTTGGCCAGACTGACATCGAAGGTCCGCAGATCGCGATTGTTGATGCCGATGAGCGGCGACGACAGTTTCAGGGCTCGTTCCATCTCCGATGCGTCGTGGACTTCGACCAATACATCCATACCGAGCGCGAAGGCTTCGTTCTCGAGACGTTGCGCGTCGTCATCGGACAATGATGCCATGATCAGCAGGATGCAGTCTGCGCCCCAGGCGCGGGCTTCATGGACCTGATAGGTCTCGAACATGAAGTCCTTGCGCAATACTGGTAACGTGCAGACATCACGCGCCGCGGTGAGGAAGCCGGGAGCGCCCTGGAAGCTGGGTGCATCGGTCAGCACCGAAAGACAGGCGGCACCACCGGCCTCATATGCTCTCGCGAGGGCGGGTGGATCGAAGTCCGGACGGATCAGACCCTTGGAAGGGCTGGCTTTCTTTATCTCGGCGATCAGGCCAAAGCGGCCTGCGGTCTGCTTGTCCACCAACGCTCGGCAAAAGCCCCGTGGCTCCGATTGATCCGCTTGCATTGCCTTGAGGTCTGCAAGCGAAACTTCTGCCTTTGCTGCCGCGATCTCCTGACGCTTGTAAGCCTCGATTTTTTTAAGAATGCCGGTCATGACGGACGCACTTCTTTCATTCGCTGCGGTAAAAGACGACTCCGGCTGTCAGGCAGCACGGCGGCATGCCTTCTACAGGGCAATCATCGCTGCCGCATCGGGCCGAATCGGTACTTTATCGCGAAGTTTGACCGTTTCGACCGGCCTCGACGGCCCTGCGCGAGCCGAACATCCATGGCGGTAGCAGCTTGCAATGGTGATCGATCAAAGCTGCGAGAAGGCAGTTTGCGCGTGCGTGAGATGGATCGAAGCGGCAAGCGCACGATCGTTGATATACAACCACGAGCGGTACGACGGATGCACAAATAAGGATTCATCCGCTCTCGAACAGGGAGCAGGGTTGGCTAGGCACGATACTGATCGTGGAGCACAGCACCTGAAGCTTCTGCCTGTCGGTCGCGGCGTCGATTTTCGCGAACTACGGTTTCAGCGGTGCGACGCCAGCCCGCTAAATGGCGGCCCCGTCCATGAAACTCGCATACCTGCCGCCAAATTGTCGGGCACCGACGCCTACTGATGCCGGATCGCGGACCGCATGGTCGATGATCGCGCGAACCAGTTGCTCGGCCCGATCCCCCACGACGACCTTGACGCCCGCCGAGCAGCGATCCGCGGCAATGGTCGTCCGCGTTCCAGCCGCCGTTCGCGAATGTGCCGAGATCGTTACCCGGCTTTACAGTTGTGTCGGCAGTGGCGAGATCGATCCGGAAAGCGCCGTAGCGCGGGCTGGCCTGCGCGGTTTGGGCAAGTCCGGTGGTCGATAAAGCGGGCGCGACGACGGCAAAGCGACAGGCGGGAAGGGTGGCTGAGCGGTATCCACGCTCCTAAGCGAGCGCAGCCAACATAGCGTCAGCGACTGTAGACAGCATATTGCGCGACATCGGCCGACATGGCGCCGAGAATAAGCGGTGCCGAGAATAGGGACGCCAAGAGCGAGAGCGGTGGAAACCGCGAAAGACCCAGATATTGAAGCTGGTCTCCAGACGCGAACGTTACCGGCCGTCTGCGCGCCTCCGTCTCAAGGCGCCATGCTTACCCATTTGCAGGATGCACACTCTCGAGATCCGGGCGAAGGACGACGCTTTCCTGCTCGTTCGGATCGGTACGGGCGATGACGGCGACGAATGGTTCGGTTTCGCTGGGGTTGTAAGGCAGGTGTGCGACGCCTGCAGGAATGTAGAAGAAATCACCCGCCCCGACCACGGCATGATCCTCTAGGGCGTCGCCGTACCAGCATCCTGACACGCCGCTCAGCGCGTAGATCGCTGTTTCATGCCCAGCGTGAAGATGCGCCTTGGCACGAGCCCCCGGCGGGATCGTGACGATGTGCATGTGCAGGCCGGTAGCGCCCACGCGCTCCGCCGAAATCCCGACCGCGTAATCAAGGCCCTGGATCCCCTGGGCACTTTTATCGGCGGTCATGAGGCGGCAGGTCTTGGCGCTCGACTGTACGATGTCGGTAATCTCGTAAATCCGCTGCTGGTGTCGATCTCTGTTTGCTGATGTCCCCGTCTTATCCGGGACCGCTGCCGAGTCAGCCATGAACCGCGACGAAGCGCATGCCCCTGTTGATCGCGCATTTATACTCCAGCGTCGTCCCGACACGCTGGAAATCCGGCACGCTGAACACAGTCATCGAGAAGTCCGCCTCGCCGTCCGGATGAACCTGATACCGCAGGAACTGCCGTATCGGCTTGCCATCGCGACCGATCGTGAAATGATCGTCGGCAAACGCCAAGCTCCCGTCCTCGGTCACACGATAGGCGTCGATGTGCCTGCCACCCCGCGTCTTCGTGGGTTTCGAATCTGCCGACGCGGGTTGGCACAGGCTCAGGTCAAGTACCACGGCAACCGAAACTCCACCATCGAGCGCATGTTCAACCGCGGGCAGATCGCCCAAGGTCGTTGTGGCGGACGCTTCGGAAGAGGCACTCAATAACGCCAAACCCACCAGGATATTACGAACGATACCCATCGATTTATTCCGACGGACAGGTTTGGCGATGAAGGAAAATTACAACGCTTGGTGACAGTGAGCGCCATGCAAGTTTTTAACGCGTGCCCCATCGCAGGCTTGTGCATTTGCGAACCCCTCGTGATGCCGGATCACTTCGGTAATAATGAAGCGTAAAAACTTCTCCGAGAAATCGGGGTCGAGTTGCGCCTCGTCAGCAAGCTGGCGCAATCGTGCGATCTGACGTTTTTCCCGCTCGGGATCGGCGGCTGGATGGCCATGCGCTGCCTTCAGGGACCCGACCGCCTGCGTGACCTTAAACCGCTCGGCGAGCATGAATATTACCGCTGCATCAATGTTGTCGATGGTCTTGCGATATGTGTTCAGGAGGTCGGTAGCCACACGCACACCCTTTTGACAGTTCGCTGCCATATACCTGCAATTGACGCTACGGCGAGGCCGATTCCCGACGGTTCGGCGCATCTCCAAACCCGTTGGCCAGATTGCACAGGATTCGCAGGACTCGCAGGATTGCTGCGTTGCGAAACAGTCGTCAGGGTTGGCTCTATGAATAGCGATCTGCGCCGCTTACACCCTTACCCCTTCGAGCGGTTACGAGCACTCCTGTCGAGTGGAGCTTCAAGGAACGACGTCGCGCCGATCGCGCTTTCGATTGGCGAGCCCAAACACCCTTCGCCTGCACTTGTCGGGGAGGCGTTGGCGGCAAACCTCGATCAGATGGCGATCTACCCCGCCACGCAAGGCACGCCCGCCCTTCGCGAGACGATCGCGCGCTGGTGCGAACGACGGTTCGATGTTCCGGATGGCTGGCTCGACGCGAGCCGACACGTTCTGCCCGTCAACGGCACGCGCGAAGCTTTGTTCTCGTTCGCACAGGCCGTGGTCGACCGCGACGCCGACGGTCTGATTCTTACGCCCAACCCATTCTATCAAATATATGAAGGCGCGACGATTCTGGCCGGAGCGACGCCCTATTACCTGCCCTGCCTAAAGAATCATTTCTTCATCCCGGACTTCGACGCCATAGACGTCGATACCTGGCGGCGGTGTCAGATCTTGTATTTGTGTACCCCGGGCAACCCGACCGGCGCCGTGATGCCGCTGGATATACTGAAGCGCTTGATCATGCTGGCGGACGAGCATGATTTTATCATCGCCTCGGATGAGTGCTACAGCGAACTCTACTTCGATGAGGGTGCCCCGCCGCCCGGTTTGCTAAGCGCCTGCGCGGCTCTTGGCCGTAGCGATTTCAAGCGGTGCGTCGTGTTCAACAGTCTCTCGAAACGCTCCAACCTACCGGGCCTGCGGTCCGGGTTCGTGGCGGGGGATGCGGAGATTCTTAAGGGCTTCCTCCTGTATCGGACCTATCATGGCTGTGCGATGCCGGTTCATGTCCAGTTGGCCAGCCTGGCGGCGTGGCGCGACGAAGCCCATGTCCGAAGCAATCGCGATCTCTACCGGGTAAAGTTCGACGCCGTGCTCCCGATCCTATCTTCCGTGCTGGATGTGGCGCGACCGGATGGCGGATTTTTCCTTTGGGCCGAGGTGGGGATGGACGACACCGTATTTACCCAGCGCCTGTTCGAGCAGACGAATGTGACGGTCGTCCCAGGCTCGTACCTTTCGCGACCGGTCGACGGGGTCGATCCGGGCGCCGGTTGGGTGCGCATGGCGCTCGTCGCACCGCTAGCGGACTGCGTAACGGCAGCCGAACGGATTCGCGACTTCATTCTCGGCGCCCAACCTACAGGGTGATACCGAGCTGGCTACACCGTTAGATTACAGTATCTTGAGCGATGCGGTACATCGCCGAATCCGGAAAGGTCGGTACATGACTATAATGGTTAAGCCCGGACTTTGCGCTCTTTTCCTCGTTCCCGCCTGTCTTGCCGTTTGCGGCCCCGCGCACGCGAGCCCCGCAAAGACAACGATGGCTGTTCCAGGGCTATCGAACCCCGCCGAAATATTGGTGGATAAATGGGGTGTCGCGCACATCTACGCTAAGACGGGCGACGACGCGTTTTTCCTCCAGGGTTTCAATGTCGCGCGCGATCGGCTGTTCCAGATCGATCTCCTCCACCGGAAGGGTCTGGGTCATTTATCGCAAGCGTTCGGGCCGGCCTATGTTGAACAGGACAGGGCGGCACGACTGTTCCTGTACCGTGGCGACATGGCGGCCGAGTGGAACAGCTATGGGCCCGCCGCGAAACGAACGGTCTCCCGGTTTGCGGCGGGTGTGAACGCGTATATCGATTGGGTCGGCGCGCATCCCGGCGATCTCCCATACGAATTCCGCCGACTTTCCTATAAGCCCGAAAAATGGTCCGCCGAGGACGTGGTCAGGATCCGGACGACCGGGCTTAGCCGCAACGTGAAAAGCGAAGTGGCCCGATCGAAGGTGGCATGCCATGCCTCGCTCGCGGTCGACGCGGTGCGTCTGCAACTCCGCCCGGCGTGGAAGACCAGCGTTCCAGCGAACCTCGACCCATGCCTGCCAGACGATGTCCTCGAGGTCTATGAGTTGGCGACAAGCACGCCCGATCTGGCGAAGTTCAAACCCGGGCAACCTGTCGTTGCCATGGCATCGAACGATGACCTTTCCGCCGCGGAAGGCAGTAACAACTGGGTCATCGCCCCTGCCAAGTCGGCGACCGGCCACGCCGTCCTCGCCGACGATCCGCACCGTGCCTATACCGTTCCCAGCCTTCGATACTTCGTCCACCTCAACAGCCCAGGCCTCGACATCATCGGTGCGGGTGAGCCTTCGGCGCCGGGCGTTGCGATCGGGCATAACAGCCAGAGCGCGTTCGGCCTGACCATCTTCAATATCGATCAGGAGGATCTTTACGCGTACCGGCTGAACCCGGCCGACCCGTCGCGATACTGGTACAAGGGGCGATGGGAACCGATCGTTACGCACCGCGAGTCCGTGGCGGTTCGCGGACAAGCTCCCGTGTCGGTCGATCTTCAGTTCACCCGGCACGGACCCGTGATCTACACCGATGCGAAGGGCGGCAAGATCTATGCGGTCAAATCGGCGTGGAGCGAGCCTGGTACTGCCCCGTATATGGGATCGCTCCGATATCTTACAGCGTCGTCTTTCAGCCAGTTCAAAACCGCCTTGGCCGACTGGAAAGCCCCCTCGGTCAACCAGGTCTATGCCGACGTGAAGGGCAATATCGGATGGGTCGCTGCTGGCCTGACGCCGAAGCGCGACACGTGGGACGGACTAATGCCGGTACCCGGAGATGGGACCTACGAGTGGAAGGGCTTCTGGAAAGGCAGCGATCTCCCGTCTGCACTAAACCCCGCGTCGGGATATTTCACGACGTCCAACGACATGAACCTGCCGGCCGGTTACCCGGTTGCCGAGCGAAAGGTCGGTTTCGAATGGGCGAACGACGCGCGACATTCGAGACTATCGAACGTGCTTTCCAGCCTGCCGGTCGTGACGATCGAGGATTCGGAAAGGCTTCAGAACGACGAGGTTTCTCTGCCCGCGCAGCGATTGGTGGCGTTGCTAAAACCGCTGCAGTCGGACGATCCGGTGACCAGTGCCGCGCTCCGCTTGCTAAGGCAGTGGGACGGCGTCCTGCGCGCGGAATCGAACGCCGCGGCTTTGGAAGAGCTGTGGTTCAGCAAATATCTAGGCAACGCCTACAAGGCACTGATCTTGTCGCCATCGGATGCGCAGACGTTCAAGGCTCCCGATACAGCCGTCCTGCTGGACGCTCTGGAGCAGCCCGGACCGGCGTTCGGCCGCCAGCCCGAACTCGCCAGGAACAACCTGATGTTGAACAGCCTGCATGCCGCGTACAATGAACTGTCGAAGATCCAAGGGCCCGATCCCGCACAGTGGCAGTGGGGCAGGCTGCATACCAGCTTGGTTCGTCACCCGATGAGCGCGATAGCCGGTGCCGATGCGAAAATGCTGGATGTCGGCCCGTTCCCAAGGGGCGGGAGCCCCTATACGCCAAACCAATCGAGCTACGATGACGGGTTCAAGCAGACGATCGGACCGTCGGCGCGATTGATCATCGACCTTGGTAACTGGGACAATTCGCGGGCCGTCAACTATCCCGGCCAGTCCGGATCCCCGACGAGTCCGCACTATCGCGACCTGGTCCCGCTATGGACGAAGGGCGAATATTTTCCGCTGCTGTATACGCGGGCGGCGGTCGAGGCGGAGACGGAAGAGATAATTGCGCTATCGCCTGAAAGGTAATGCCGGATCAGCAAAGAGTTTGAGGCCTTGCGCTGCCACCGTGGCTGCGGACGGTGTTCCCGCACGGAGGCTGATCACCTAACCGGCTGAAGAAGGGGGCGCCGACACTGTCGCGGTTGCCTGTAAAGGACCACGGAGGCGTTGGCCGCTGTAAAATAGAATCAGTAATTACGTGGGCTCACACAATGCTATCGCGTGGTTAAGTGTTGAGTGGCTGAAGTACGATGAAGCTCAATGCTTAACCTAGCGATCTGCCTTGCCTGCTACCGGAACACAAAACGGTGGGGACGCGGTGGCGTCCCCACCTCGGTTCAATATTTTACGCGCAGGCGCGTGTAGTAGAAGCCTCCGTTAAAGCCGAACGGACCGCCGTTACGCGCATAGACCTGGCCGTCTGACGTGCCACCGGTCAGCGGATAGACCTGAACGGTGGCGCTGGGGGCCAGCCGATCAGGATGCTCGTCGGTGAAATTCTGCGCGCCGACCGACAAGGTGAAGTATTTGAAGGTATAGCTCAGTTCGAGATCGGTCGTGAACTTGCCGCCGAACGTCTGGTTCGCCACGCCGTTGGTCTGGCCGTAATCCTGCGCGCTGGTGAACGAGCTGTAATAGTTCTCGCGAACGTTGAAGCTGAGGTTATCTAGCGACCAGTTCGCATTGAACACGACGCGGTGCTTGGGCGCGAGGTTTTCCGCATCGATCAGCTGCGCGACGCTGACCACCCTGGTATCGTAATCCGTGACCTTGGTGTCGTTGTAATTGTACGCCAACGAGAAGTTGAGCAAGGCATCGCTCAGTTTGGTCCGGTACGTCCCGACGACGTCGATGCCCTGGGTGCGGGTCTTGAAGCCGTTGGTGAAATACTGGACCTGGCCACCGACGCCGACCGGCAGCAGCGCAGGTTGCGCCGCAAGATCCGCTGCCGTGACGATGAACGGCGAGGTCAGGCCGATGCGGTTGCGCAGGTTGATGCGATACCCGTCGACCGTGATGGTCATGCCGCGAACCGGTTCGAGAATGACACCCAGACCGTAGTTGGTCGACTTCTCCGGCGACAGGTTGGTTGCCCCGTAATATTGTGCGACCGCAGTGTTCGTCGGATACGTCCCCGCCTGAAAAGCGACACCGTTGTTGAACGAGGTCGTGACGATCGACACGTTCGACTGACCCGGCGATGGTGCGTGGAAGCCCGTGCCGAAGCTGCCGCGAACCGAGAACCCTTCGACGAATTTGTAGAGCGCGTTGACCTTACCGACCCAGGCGTCGCCGAACGTGTTGTAATGCTCGTACCGGCCTGCTGCGCCGACGCTTAGCGCCTCCGTGAGATCGGTCTCCAGACCGACATAGGCGGCGTAGGCCTTCTGGCTGAACTTGCCCGCGGTTGCCGGGCTCGTGCCGGCATAGCCGCTCGCGCCGACGCCCTGCGCGGCGGTCGTGCCTGACGGCGTGTACACCCCCGGTGCGGTTTGCGTGTAGAGCTGTTGCGCGACGGCATAGGGGCCTGCGGCGTAGGATTGCAGGTCGCCGGCGGTCTGCTCGTAGGTTTCCTTGCGGAATTCGCCGCCAGCCGAGATCGTCAGCGGCGCGGCGAGACCAAGGTCGGCTGCATAGGTGAAGTCGGCGTTAAAGTTGACCTCCTTCTGGATCAGATCGCCAAAGTCGAAGCTCGTCTGGGTGGCTGGCCCGAACGAGAAGTTGGCCGAATTGTACATCGAAAGGGAGAGTTTGTTGCGGGCCAGCGTACCGGAAAGATCGTAGGTGAAGTCGCCGGCGGTGCCCTTGTAGCCGAGCACGCCGTAGAGTTGCTGCGTCTTGCCGACGAAGCGAGGGGTGAAGCCCGCAGGGTAAAGCTGGCTGTACCGGAAGGTATTGCCGTCCCGTACGAAGCCTCCGGTGGGACAGGTCGCGTTACCGGTCGGGCAGGGGGTCAGGAAGAAGGTATTGTTGAATGCGGCATTGGCCCCCTGATTACGCACTACGCCGTTTGTATCCACCGCGGTGCTGGACACGGACGGCCGGTAGTTGAAGCTCTGGTTGCCTTTGCTCGCGGCGTAGTTACCGAAGAAGTAGAGCTTGCTGTCCGCGGTCACGTTCAGTGCAGCGTTTACCACCGACTTGAAGCCGTGCGAGGGCGAGTTGCCCCAGATCTGCACGGGAAGGGGATAGTTCGGCAATTGCGAGGCAAGCGCCGGAAAATTCTGCGCGAAGTTCGCCGCCGATGGGCGCTGGCTACCACGGCTCGTCTGCCCCTCATCGACATATTCGCCGGTTGCGTTGATGAAGCCCCAATCGCCCTTGACGCCGGCGTTGCCGGCGATCTGGTAGCTTTCGCCGTCGCCGGCATAATATTGGCCGGCACGCCCGACCAGTTCGATGCCCTGGTCTTCACGCAGACCGTAGTTCAGCACGCCCGCGATCGCGTCGGAACCATATTGCGCGGTGGCGCCTTCGCGCAGCACCTGCAGGTTGCCGATCGCGAGCGACGGGATCGCCGAAATGTCGGGTCCCTGCGCCCCGCGACCAAGGCCGGTGTCACTACCGCCATAGACCTGTACCAGCGCCGACCGGTTGTAGCGCTTGCCGTTCAGCATCACGAGGACCTGATCGCCCGACAAGCCGCGAAGCGACGGGGACCGAACGAAGGTCGAGGCATCCGAAATCGAGTTCTGCCCTGCATAGAAGGACGGTACGATGTTCTTGAGTGCATCGATCATGTTGGCGGCAGGCTGCGTGGTCAGATCGGCCGAACTGATGACGTCCACAGGGGAGGCTGAATTGGTGAGCGTACGGTCGGTACGACGCGTACCGAGTACGAGAATGCTGTTCGCCGGTTCGGCCTCGGCAGATGCTGCCGCTTGCGGCGTCGGATCTTGGGCGGAGGCCGTAGCGGTGTCCTGTGCAGTATCGGGCCCGGCGGCGAAAGCAGCAGAACCCGAAAGTAGAGCAACCGCCAATGCAACGGTCGACGTCGTGTATCTGATCATCTGAAACCCCTTGAGAAACCCGGCTCTCCAAGAGCCTTTTTCCAGATGTTCCCGCCAACGATCGTCGATTATGCTCGACGTATCGAAAACGCTTTTTGATCAGCCCTGCGAATGTCGTGACGGTGTCGTTCGACGCACCGTCGTTGCGTGATAAACGGCCACACTAGGCCTGCGTTGACAACCGCAAACGCCAACTTTTGTCATTTAACCGTAAAAATGTTGCATTTTTGCCTCACCCGGATCGGGGTATGTTTCGGCCTAGCGAGGCCGCCGTTCCCCATATCGAGAACATTGCCGCAGCATGGCTATGGTCAGGCTGAAGGGGGCAACGAAAGACCGTCCGAACTTCAGCTATCTGCGGGCGGATGTCATGTCGTTACGTGGGGAAGCGCGGCCGCCAGCGCATCCATGTCCGCCATCGTGTTGAACAACGCGGGCGTGACCCGCACGCAGGAGCCCGTAGCTGGCCCATCGCGGTGGACGGTGAAGATCCCGAACCGATCGAGCAGCGTCTTCGCGACCGCGACATTGTCCGCCGTGCTGGTCTTGCCGGCCACGCGGAACGCCGTGATGCCGCCGTGCAGCGCGGGATCGTCGGGCGTCAGGACCTCGATACCGGGTATCGTGCGAGCCCGCGCGACCCAGCGATCGCGGAGTGCGGCGAGCCGGTCGGCGCGGCGCTTGCTGCCGATCATGTCCTGAAACGCCAGCGCGGCCGGCACCGTGAGGGGGGCGGCGACATCGAGCGTGCCGGTATGGATGCGCGCGTTGATGGTATCGCGATCGGAGGCCGGGTTGGCGGGATCGCGGTCGATCGCCGACAGTGCCGCCCGGCGGATATGGATCGCGCCGACGCCCAGCGGCGCGCCGAGCCATTTGTGGCAGTTGATGCCGACATAGTCGCAGTTGAGATCGGCCAGCGTCATGTCGAGCTGACACCAGCTATGCGCTGCATCGACGATGGTGGCGATCCCGCGCGCACGGGCCATCGCCGCGATTTCGCGGACCGGCAGGACAAGGCCGGTGCGGTGGCTCAGATGCGTCAGCAGGATCAGCTTCAGCCGCGGGTTCGCCTCCATCGCCGCGGCATAGGCGTCGATCAGCGACTGGCGCGTCGCCGGTTGCGGGAGCGCGAGCTTCACGACGGAGACGCCGCGCCGTGCGCGCAGGCTTTCCATGCAAGCCTGCATGCTGTCGTAATCGAGATCGGCATAGAGCACCGCGTCGCCGGGCGTCAGCGCGTTATACCCGAGGATCAGCGCCTTCAGCGCTTCCGTCGCGTTGCGGGTGAAGGCGATCTCGTCCGTCGGCACCCGTACCGCGGCGGCCAGCGCATCGCGCGCCGCCACCCAGTCCTTCATCATGCCGCGTCGGGTATAATAGCTCGTGTCGCGGTTCACCCGTTCGAGATTGCGTTCATAGGCCTGCAGGACGGGCCGCGCCATCATCCCCCAATTGCCGTTTTCGAGATGGATGACCGCGCGGGTGGAGTCATACTGCGCGGCGATGGTCTTCCAGAACGCGGCGTCGTCGGTCGCCGCCGACAGGGCCGCCCCCGCCGGAGCGCCGGCCAGCGCGGCGGCACCGGTCAGGAACAGGCGGCGATCGACGAGCCCGGTCATCAGAAACGCATTCCCAACCGCACATAATATTGCCCGCCATCGGTATCGTATGGGGCGTTGCGCGAATAGATCAGACCGCGCACCGCCTGGTTGGTGGCTTCGTCGGGATAGGTATTGGCGACGTTCTCCGCCCCTACCCGCAGCGTGAAATGTTCGTTGAAGTTATAGGCGGCCGACACGTCGAACAGCGCGATGCCACCGAAGCGCTGGAACAGTTCGCCGGTCGCGTTGCCGGTGACGTCGGTCCAGGCCCCGTAATAGCGCGCCCGCGCGAGCAGCGCGACCGGGCCGATGTCATAGCCGAGCGTCGCGGTGCCGTTGTGCTTGGGCAGCCGCTCTTCGAAGATCCGCCGCTGCGTTTCGTTGGGGATCGCCGCGCTGGTGCCGCTGCGCACCTTGGTCTGGTTATAGTTATAGGCGAGGCTCAGATTGGCGCGGCCTGGTCCGACGCGGTGGCCATAGCCGATCACCGCATCGATGCCGCGCGTCCGGGTGTCGAAGTCGTTGGTGAAATAACTGACCGCGGTAAAGCGTTGCGGATTGGCGAAACTGGCCGGAACTGCAAAGGTCCGCGACTGGCTGAACCGGTTGTCGACATCGATCTGGTAGAGATCGACGCTGGCGGTCAGGCCGAAACGGCTCTGGAAGGTAAGGCCGGCGGTCGCGGTCTTCGACGTCTCGGGCGTCAGCGGCGTGGCGCCTAATGCGACGGCGAGCGGATCGCTGGGCGACAGCCGCCCCTGGTTGAACACCTGGAGCGTCGTGGTGTCGAGCCCCTGCGTGGTCTGCGACGTGTTGAGCTGCGCCGGCGTCGGCGCGCGGAAGCCGGTGGAATAGGTGCCGCGTGCGGCGATTCCCTTTACCGGCTCGATGCGCGCCGACAGCTTGTAGTTGAAGGTATCGCCGAATGCCGAGAAGTCTTCGTACCGGCCGGCCGCGCCGAGCGTCACGATCTCGACCGGCTGCCATTCCAGATCGAGATAACCGGCATAGCTGGTCTGGTCGAACGTTCCCGCCAGGCTGGGGCTGAAACCGGGAAAGCCGTTGGAGTTGGGGGCAAGACCGCTCGCCGCGCCCGCGCCGATCGCATAGGATGCCGGATCGCCCGCCGACACCTGATAGGTTTCGCGGCGACGTTCGGCGCCGAACGCGACGTTGACCGGCGCCGCCGTGCCGACCGGCAGGCGATAGACGAAGTCGGCGTTCAGGTTGAATTCGCGCTGTTCGAGGCGGCCGAGATAGAAGCTGGTGGGACTTGCCGGCCCGAGCGAGGCGTTCAGGCTCTCGTTCAGCGTATAGTCGATCCGGCTGCGCCCGACGGCCGCGCTCAGGTCGTAGCTGAACCGGTCGCTCAGATCCCCGCGCAGGCCGGCGTCGCCCTGATAGTCGCTATAGGTCGTGCCGAAGCGCGGCGAGAAGCCGACCGGATAGACGCTGTTGAACGAGAAGCCGGGGAACGCCGCGCTGGCGCCATAGACGCTGCTGGTGCCCGCCGGATTGCGCCAGTTGAAGTCGGTGACGCCTTCGCCGCTTTGCGCGGTGCCGAAGACGTAGAGCTTGGCGGCATCGCTGAACGCATAGCTCGCGTCGAGCGCACCGCGGATGCGTTCTTCGTCGGGCTGGCCCCAGCGCTGTACCGGGTTGGGCACCGCGAGCGTCGGGTTGGCCGCCTGAAACGCGATGGCATCGGGGCGCTGACGCGTCCGCGAGGTCGCTTCGCTGTGGTCGTATTCGCCGGTGACGACGATCGTACCGCGATCGCCGAGCGCGATGCCGCCGCGTGCGCCGGTCTGATATTCCTTGCCGTCGCCTTTGTAATATTGCGAGAACTGGCTGAACGCCTCCATTCCTACGCTGTCGTCGAGGATGATGTTGACGACGCCGGCGATCGCGTCCGAGCCATATTGTGCCGACGCGCCGTCGCGCAGCACCTCGATCCGCTTGATCGCGAGCGACGGGATGCTGGCCAGATCGGGCGCCTGCGCACCGCGCGTTCCGAGCAGGGCGGAGCGGTGATAGCGCTTGCCGTTGACCAGCACGAGCGTCTGATCCGCGGACAGGCCGCGCAGGGTGGCAGGCCGCACGAACGCCTGGCCGTCGGCGGCGGGCAGCCGCTGGACGTTGAACGACGGCAGCAGCTGCGCCAGCGTATCGGACAGATCGCCCGACACACTCGACCGCACGGCATCGCCCGACAGCACGTCGACCGGCGCGAGGGTTTCGAACTGCGTGCGCGACCGGTCGCGCGTGCCGGTGACGACGATCTGGTTCTCATCGCTCGGCTGGGCTGCGGTCGATGACTGGTCCTGTGCGGTCTGCGCCAGCGCAGGCGTAGCGGCGAGCAGCACGACGAGCGCGCTGCTGGTGATGAATTTCATGATGCCCCTGAAAGTTGCCAGCTTGCGTCCGCCGGTTCGGGGGGCGTCTATCCCGTGCGCTTTTCGTTGTGATGACGAAACGGCGGCACTTAAATGACTGTTGGTTTGCAAGGACCCGGATGGACGGCTTGAGCGTCTGGAACTGGGGATCGATTCCGACCCGCAAACGTCCGGTTGCGATGCGCGCTACCGGGCAGCTTGCGGCCATTTGAGCCATTCACCGCGGACGAGTGCACGGATGCCTCCACGAAGATCAACGCTTTTCGATCACTACTTCCAATCTGGCTTCGTATTGCCCGTCGTGGACCTGCCTGGAGGCGATGATCTCGCTGTCCGTTGCCCCACGGAATGACAGTCGACGCGCGTCGATTCCCGATCGCTGCAAATAATCATAGAGCCATTTGGCGCGCGCTACTGCTATTTCGCCGGCTGAATGGGCTGGCACCGTTTTCTCGGTATATCCGACGATCTCTACATTCGCCTTGGGATAGGCGTTCAGTATTTTGACGAAGCTGGAAAGCTCGGATGCATCCACGTTCTTTGGCACAGCGGACGACGCGTAGAATTGATCGCCGCCAGCGTCGAACCGGCGTGTCCCGGGTGTAGGGTCATCGATCCAGTCCACGAGCGTGGCATCTATCGAACCATTCGGCGCAAACACGACGCTGCCGTTGTTGAGGATCGCCAGCTGAGCCGCACCGGGCGGGGCTTGATCCACTGTTTTTGCGGCCCGTTCGTGCAGGATGTAACCCGCCAGCAGGTAGAATGACACGCACGCTGCGACGAGGACTCCGAACGATATCGCGACGACGCGACGGCTTGGTAACGCTGATCGACCATGAGCCATGTTCAAGCCTCCTCAAAGGGCGACGTGACGATCGTCGCGGATCCGCGGGTCGCGGGCCACGACCGTCTTACGCTCGGCAACGCTGCTCGCGATAAATGCGTACTAATAAGTACGGTTTTGTTTGACACCGCGCCTGCGCCGCGTCAATAAATATCTGTACCGACAAGTACGGTCTTCGGGAATGTTTGTTGGCATCTGCGATCAGATGCGGGGAAGCCTGGTTCGGCATTCGAACCGTTCGTCGCCGCCGGCGCGCCCGAGAGAGTCCCCGAGCATGAGGTCCACGATGATGCACGTGTTGCGGCAAGAGGGGGTTGATGGCGGCGAACATGACAATGGAGATGCCGACGTCGGCCGAGCGAGCCAGCCCGCGATCGACACGACACCCGACCGCGAAGCACAAAGGCGCGAGGTTCTTCGCTTTGGCATCTATGAGCTCGCGGCGATCCATTTGGGTGCCGGCGACGATCCCGCGACGTGGCGAAAGCAGGGCGTGATCGCCACGATCTGGCGCAGGATATTCGGAAGCGCGCGCCGTAATGCTCTGGCCGATCCGAGACTTGAAACGCTACGCAGGACCGCGATGTTGTCGCGTGAACCCGGCCTGCTGACCGATGTCGATCGCAGGATGTTCATCGAACAGGGTTTCACCGAATATCAGCTGTCGGTGATTGAGAAGATTGCGTCACGCCGTCGCAGTCGCGAGAGCAGGTCCTAGGCTGCGCGCTTGCTGACTGCGCCTGTTAACAGGAAAATGTACCCTATGGTACAGCTATGGAATTACCGATGACCGAGCGCCCGGCGGGCAAGCGAGAGACGAACAAGCAGGACCGGCGACAGGCCATCATCGACGCCGCCCGCCGATCGTTCCTGGGGGAGGGTTATGCAGCGACCTCTATGTCGGGTTTGCTGAAGATTCTGGGGGGATCCAAGGCGACGCTCTGGAGCTATTTCCGATCGAAGGAGGAGCTGTTCGCGGCGGTGATCGAGAATCTCGCCTCGGGCATCAGCGACGAACTCGAAAGCGGGTTGCTCGGGACCGCGGACCTGGAGGGGACCCTCGCCACGTTCCTGGCGCGGTTAATGGAAAAGACCGCGCTGCCCGATACGGTTGCGGCGTGGCGGCTGATCGTCGGCGAAAGCGGGCGATTTCCCGAACTCGGACGGATTTTCTACGAACAGGCGGCCAGGCGCGTCGAAACGTCGCTCGCTGCGTATCTGAGGGATCAGGTCGCCGCCGGCCGGCTGCGCGACGAGAATCCGAACAGGATGGCGCAGATCCTGATGGGCTTCTGCTCGGATCGCCAGAACAAGATGCTCTGGGGCGTGGCCTCGGCGGATGGAGATGATCTCGACGCCGATGCCGCCCTATTCACGCGCTATTTCCTTCGCCTGTTCGGAACCGGAACAACGATCGAACCGTCAGTCTGATACGCGCGGGTCCGGGTCATTCGGTTTATCCATCCCTCAGCGTTCGTCATCGATGGGGGCGGTTTTCGACAAGGGTGTCGTTCCGGCCCATCGCGACACGGGTCGTCGCGATCGCGCCCAGGATCATCAGCGCGCCGCCGAGATACAGGATGTTGCGCGGTTCGCCGCCCAGCAGCGAATGGTAGAACAGCGGCACGGTCAGGCTCTCGATGATCATCGGGATGACGATGAACATATTGAAGATGCCCATGTAGACGCCGTTGCGCTCGGGCGGGATCATGTCGATCAGCATGATGTACGGATTGCCCATCATGCTCGCCCAGCCGATGCCGATGCCCAGCATCGCCACGAACAGCGCGGGCTCGGTACGCAAGCCCGGGATCGCCAGCATCGCCACGCCCGATGCGAGCAGGCACGCGGCATGCGCGCTCTTCGCGCCCCAGCGGCGGGCGAGCGGGACCAGTGCGATCGCCGCGACGAACGCCACCGCATTGTAGAACGCGCCCAATTGCCCGACGGTCAGCACGGTATCGCGGAACGCCGCGCTCTTGGCATCTGCCGTGCCGTGCAGCGACCGCGCGACCGCAAACGTGATGAACTGCCAATAAGCAAACATCGCATACCATTGGCACAGCATCGCGAGCGCCAGCTGCCGCATCGGCTTCGGCATCTCGACCAGCGCGGTCTTGAGGTCACGCAGCGTGCCGCCGAGCGTCAGTGGTTCCTTCGCCAGCCGCGCCTGCTCTTCGGCGGGCAGCGGCAGTTCGGGGACGCGCAAAACCGACCAGAGTATCGTCGCCAGCGACAGCACCGCGCCGATCAGGAAGGCAATGCGCGTGATGTCGGGGATGCCGTTGCCGTCGACGGCATCCTTGTTGAAGCCGATCCACACCAGCAGCGACGGCGCCAGATACGAGAGCGTCTGCGCGAGACCGGTAAACGCCGACTGCGTCAGGAACCCCGCCGCACGCTGGTCGTCGGGGAGGCGATCGCCGACATAGGCGCGGTACGGCTCCATCGTCACGTTGTTGGCCGCATCGAGCACCCACAACAGGCTGGCCGCGACCCACAGGGTCGGGCTGTACGGCATCGCCAGCAGGCACAGGCTGCACAGCACCGCGCCGATCAGGAAATAGGGCGTGCGGCGGCCGATCCGCGTCGAGGTCCGGTCGCTCATCGCGCCGATCAGCGGCTGGATCAGCAGCCCGGTCATCGGCCCGGCGAGCCACAGCAACGGCAGGCTCGCCTCGTCGGCGCCGAGATAGCCGTAGATGGGCGCCATGTTGGCCTGTTGCAGACCGAACGAGAATTGCAGCCCCAGGAAGCCGAGGTTCATCTCGATCAGTCGCATGAGCGACAGGCGAGGCTTGGTCATGAGGCCGAGGTTCATTGTCATGCCTCCAAAGCCCATTCAGGATCATACCCTTGCCACGATCGGGACTCAGATACTTGCTGTTCCCCCGCGAAAGCGGGGGTCCAGGAGCCAAGAACGCTACCGCTTGGTACCCTGGGCTCCCGCCTTCGCGGGAGAACGGAAGTGGTTGGGCGGTTCACGCTGCGGAACCTGCCCAGAGGACGCCCCAGGGTTCGACGACAAGCGTGCCTCCGCAAAGCTGTTCCAACAAGCGATCCTGCCAGCCCGCCAGGTCATCGACTTGCACAGCAGCGTCGGAGAAGTTCAGGAACACCCGGTCACTCCCGCAGCCGATCCCGAGCAGGGCAGGGGAGCCAGTGGCGATCGCCACAGGCGAGCCAGCCCCGCCACTCGCGATCCGAGCGGCTCGCAATGCGGCTAGATCACCGCTGATCCGTTGCGCCGCGGAACCGTCGAGCGCCGCCCAATCCATGTCCGGTCGGTGTAGCCAGCGACCTTCATGCGCCCGCTCCGGGTCGCCCAGATAGCTCGTGTCGTTCAGCAGCCCCGCCTCGTCGCCCATGTACGTTGTCGCCAGACCGCCACTTGCGATCGACAGCGCGTTGAGCAGAGCGATGCGCCGAAACGCCATCTCCCGAGCCTTTTCGTCCTCGGCCGCTTCAAGTCCCGCCAACGACGCCATCGTCCCGTTCGAGCCATGCAGCACCGACCCGTCCGACTGGAACGGCGCACCGCGCGCCCAGCTGCCATCGCCGCCTTCGAGGAACCGCGCCGCGATCTTCAACCGCGCGACCGGATCCGGATCGATCCCAGCGAGGTCGCCGATCACAGCACCCCAGCCGATATCGTCATGGCACCGTGCATAGCTCAGCCAGTTCGCACCACGCGGCAACCCGCCGCTTGCTTCGATGATCGCGTGGGGCAGGGCGGCGGACTGCTCGGCGAGCGCGATCCAGCCCGCGACCATCAGCGAATTGTTATAGACCAGATGGCATTCGGGCTCGAACCCGCCATCCCAATCCGCGCCTTCGTCCGCGCCGAAATACGGCGGGACCAGCGCGGTCGGGACGATCGCCTCGGCCTTCAGCAACGTCGCGGGCGCGACGATGTCGAGCGCGGCGCGCAAAGCCCGGACGATGAAATGTGCCTCTGGCCGGTTGCGGCAATCGGTGCCGATCTGCTTCCACAGGAAGGCGATCGAATCCAGCCGGAACGCCTCGAAGCCATGGTTCGCCAGCCGCAGCATCGTATCGACGATCGCCAGCATGACCTCGGGATTGGACCAGTTCAGGTCCCATTGGAATGGGTAGAAGGTCGTCCAGACCTGCCCGCCCAATGCCGGTACCGCCGTGAAGTTGCCCGGCGCGGTGGTAGGGAATACTTCCGGCAGCGCGGCTTCATACGCCTGCGCTTCGGGTTCGCTCAGCACATGATAGAAGGCGCGGTAGTGCGGATCGCCGGCCAGCGCGGCCTTCGCCCACGCATGATCGTCGGCGGTATGGTTCAGGGCGAGGTCGACGCACAGGCTGATCCGTCCCTCGCGCAACCGCGCGGTGAGCCGCTCGACGTCCGCCATCGTTCCCAAACGGGGTTCGATCGCCAGATAGTCCGCGACCGCAAAGCCGCCGTCACTGTCGCCCTCGCGCGCCTTCAGCAATGCGAGCAGGTGCAGGTATCGGACGCCTAGCGATTCGAGGTGATCGACCTTGCCGATCAGCCCCTCGACCGTGCCAGCGAACCGGTCGACATAGGTCGAGTATCCGAGCATGTCGGGCGCGACGAACCAGTCGGGATCAGCCAGTCGCGCCTCGTCGAGCGCGACCATCGCCGCCGGCCGTTCGCTCGCCCGGTCGCCGAGGATCGTCTCCATCCGCGGCCAGAGCGCCGCCAGTCGATCGGAACCGTATAGCCGTTCGAGCTGGCGTTTGAGCAGGGGGGCGAGCGCGTCGAGCCGCCGTTCCGAAGACACTGTCACGCTCACCCGCCCGATCAGAAGCCGACGCGGACCGCGGCGGAGATCGTCCGGCCGGTGATCGAGCGCGCACGGACGATGCCGTTGGTCGGGATCGCGCCCTCCTCGGCTTCGGTGATGCCCTTCACGTCGAACAGGTTGTTGCCGTTGACCGACAGCGTGACGTTCTCGGCCGGGCGTACCGACACATAGGCGTTGACCTGCGTATAGCCGGGCATCTTCAGGACGTTGTTGTCCTGCGAGAAGCTGTCCGTGGTGCCGATCACGTTCGCGCCGACGGTCAGCCGGCCGACATCGACCTGCGGGGTCGCCTGGAAGATGAACTTGGCCTGGCGACGCGGGCGATTGCCCTCGACCGCGGGGTTCAGCACGTCCTTGGTGATCTCGGCATCGGTGTAGGTGCCGCCCGCCGATAGCGAGAACGGCCCGCGTGCGATGCGGCCTTCGAGCTCGACGCCCTTGGCTTCATATTCGCGGTTGAAGAAACGCTGCGTCGTCGCCTCGAAATTCTGCTCCTCGGTGCGCGCCCAGAAGCCGGTGGCGTAGAGCGACAGGCCGTTCTGGCGGAACTTGAACCCGCCTTCGAGCTGGCGGACGAAATCGACCGCGGCGCCTTCGTCGGTCAGGCCTCCGGTGGTGGTGTTGATCGACGGGCCGAACAACAGGCGATCGGCGTTGGCGCGACCGCCGCGGCTGTAGCGGGCGAACACCGCGGTGCTGTTGGTCAGGCGATAGTTCACGCCGCCTGAGTACGACAAATAGTCGTAATTGTAGTTGAGCGGCGACCGGACGTTGGGGATCACCGCGACCTGACGCTCGGGGGCGGAGATCACGCCATCGCCGTTGATGTCGAACGTCGTGATGCCACTGCCGAAGCCCGCACCCAGGTCGGCGCCGGCGACGCTGCCGCGGGCCCGACCGAAATCGTAGCGCAGCGAGCCATCGATGTTGAAGCGGCCGATCTCCAGACCGAGCTGCGCGAACGGGGCATAGGTCGTGTAGTCGAGATCGTACGACCGGCGGCAGCAATTGCCGAAGCCGCTCGCCGAATAGCCCGGCACGCCGTTCTGCGTCACCGGCGCGCCCGCCGCGGTGCGGATGTCGACGAGCTGCGAGCGGCCGTCATCGGCGACCGTCTGGACGAACGAGTTCCACAGCCAGTCGGTCTTGATGTCCTGACGCGAGGCGTAGAAGCCGCCGGTGATCGCCAGCGTTCCCGAGCCGAGCGGCACCGAACCGTTAAGGCGGATGTCGTTGGTGATGTTGTTGAGGCTCTTCAGGTCGACGTCGAACAGCACGACGTTCGCGAGCAGGCCGTTGCCGTTGAGCGACGCCGGGTTGGCGATCCGCTGGCCGTTCTGCGATCCGCTGGCGTAGAAGAGCTGTGCGCCGGCGCCACCGAGGCCGTTGGCGATGGTCTGCGCGGAATCCACGGCGGACGGGAAGGGCGAGGTGAAGCCGCCCGAGATATCCGAATAGCGGAACCGCTCGACGATGTTCCAGCCGTCCGCGACCGGGATCTGCGTCTCGAGGCCGGCCGAATAGACGACCGGGTGCTGGCCGTCGGCGATCGAGCGCGTGACGGGCTGATTGTTGCCGTCGAGCGTCTGCACGGTGCGGATGTTGCCGCTGTGCAGCGTGCCGTTGTTGATCGAGAAGTTGGTGATGTTGCTGTAGGTCGGGTCGCTGTTCGTGCCGCTCACCTGCACCGGGTTCGGGAGGTAGCCGATCGCGCGGTCGTCGAGATACTTGCCGTACAGCCGGACATAGCCGCCATTGCCGAACGACTTGGTGATGTTCGCCTTGAACTGGCCGCCCTTCACGCCGTCATAGCCGACCTGCCGCTGGCCGTCGCCGATCCGGTAGAAGCCGCCGAAATGATAGGTTAGCGTGTCGGACAGCTTGCCGCCCTGGTCGAAATCGACGCGGAATTCGCGGTAGTCGAGCCCGCTGGTCAGCTGGAACGCGCCGCCTTCCTGCTCGCCGGTCTTCGAGATGAAGTTGATGACGCCGCCTGGCGAGTTCGACGCGAAGGTCGAGGCCGAGCCGCCGCGGACCGACTCGATCGTCCGGACGTTGAAATCGGCGCGCAGGAAATTGTCCGCGTTGCCGAAGGTGATGTCGCCGAATTCGAGGATCGGCAGGCCGTCTTCCTGCAACTGCAGGAACTTCGACCCGCCCGATGCGACCGGCAGGCCGCGGACCGAGATGTTCGCGTTGCCGTCGCCGCCCGACGCCTCGACTCGGATGCCGGGCAGGTTGCGGAGCAGTTCGCCCGAGGTGCGCGGCGCAAGCTGGACCAGCGCATCCGAATTGATCGAGCTGGTCGTGATCGACGTGTTCAGCCGGTTGGTGCCGCGCGCGACCGCGGTCACGACGATGTCGTCCTGCGGTGCGTCGGCGGCGGGCGTTGCGGCAGCGGGCGTTGCAGCGGTATCAGGCGCGGGCGCGGCGGCGTCGACCTGTGGATCGGCCTGCGGTGCGGTCTGCGCGGCCCCTGCGGTGGCGAACGATGCGGCGGCGATGCCTGCCAGCAATGCGTGACGTACTTTCATGCGACCCTCCTACGCGATGGCTTTCTCAGAAGCCCAAGGCCGCCTCCTACCGCCGCCGCAATCAATTGCAATATTTTTTCGCAATCGATTGCAGGAATCAGGCGGACTGTCTCTTTATCAGCACGGGGGGAACGATTGCGGACTCTGCGGACTCGCCCGCGATACGTTTCAGCAGGCGATCGACCATCATGCCGGCACCCAGCGCAAGGTCCTGACGGATCGTCGTCAGCGAGGGCGACGTGTGCGCTGCCAGCGTGACGTCGTCATAGCCGATCACCGCGGTAGTGCCCGGAACGTCGATCCCGGCCTCCGCTAGCGCCCGCAGCACGCTCATCGCCGCGACGTCCGATGCAGCGAAGATCGCGTCGGGAACCGTGCCGCCGGTCACGTGCCGCGCGACGGCGGCATGCACCGCTTCGGGCATCATCGGTGTCGCCAGCACGTCGTGCGCCACGCCCGCATCACGCGCAGCGGCCGCGAACCCCACCAGTCGGTCCGCAAACTCCGGTGGGGCCGGGTCGCCGACGAACAGCAGCCGTTTCCGGCCTGACGCGATCAGATGCTCCGCCGCCATCCGACCGCCTGCGACATTGTCCGATCCGATCGTCAAATGATGCTGGTCCGGGCGATGCGCGCCCCACACGACCAGCGGACGATAGCGTTGTGCGACGCGGTCGATCACCGCGAACTGGTTCGACTGGCCGACCAGCAGCAGCCCGTCGATCCGTCCGCTGTCGACGACGCGCTCCAGCCAGTCGTCGGCATCGGGGATGACCCGCGACAACAGGATATCGTAACCGTGTTCGACCAGCAGGTCGGCAAGGAAGCCGAGCAGCGACACGAAGAACGGGTCCGTAAGATGCTGGGTCCTCGCGTGTCCCAAGGGCAGCACGAGGCCGATCGCCCCGGTGCTTTTCAGGCGCAGGTTGCGCGCAAGCTGGTTTGGCCGAACGTCATGCTCGCGCGCCAGTGCACGGATGCGCTCGCTGGTCTGTGCATTGACGGAGGAATGTCCCGCCAGCGCGCGCGAAACCGTCGCGGTCGAGACACCGGCCAGAGCGGCTAGATCGGCGAGTTTCACTGGCTTAGAATCCTCGTCGATACAGTTGGTAGGCGCGTCTGCCACAAGGCCGTAGTCCAGGTTCGTCGCGTGCGCGAGATCGAAGCGACCGGGTCTCTTTCCCCGCAAACCTGCAAGTCACCCGCGCGGTTGTGGGTGCGGCGCCAAAAACCACATCCTCCGCTGGTCGCGCTGCGCAAAAAGTCGGCCGCTGTAAATCTCGATCGATCCTGCTAGCGGACGTCCATGCTCATGATACGAAACAGGCACCGGACGACCATGACCGGAGGCGCGTTCGAGCGTCTCGCTGCTGCGGTGGCAGCGGCCGAGATGCGCCGACGCGACATCCGCCTGTGAAGCGATTCCCTTCGCGCTTCCGGCGCCTTGATGGCGCACTCGCCGACCTGGCCGTCGAGGAGCCGATGCTTCTCACCGAGCTCGACGGCTTTCTCACCGGGCTATTGGTTTGCCCGGAGACGATCCCACCGAGCGAGTGGATGACCGTCGTGTGGGGAGCCGAGGCCAACGGCGTCGCGCCGTTCGAGGATCCGCTGGACGTGCAATGGTTCGTCGACGCGGTAGCGGCGCGACGCGATGAGATCGCCCGCGATCTGGGCCGTGGCAAGCTTCAGCCGATCTTCGACGTCGATGAGCGCGATGGCGAGGTTCTTTGGGAGTATTGGATCGACGGTTTCGCCGAGGCGACGGCGTTACGCCCGGAAGCCTGGAAGGCCTTGGCCGACGACTCGGAGAGGGCGGCCGCGCAGTCGCGGTTGGCGACGCTGATCGCGGTCGCGCGGAACGAGAGCGACCTCGACAGCGTGGAGGTCAACGCGTTCCAGGACATTGCGGTGGCTGAACTGACAGACGCCGTCCAACGCCTGTACGCTGCGCATGCGCGCGTCGCCGGCACGACGTCGGTTGTCGCTGAGCCAACAACGGCTTCGAAAGTCGGCCGCAACGATCCGTGCCCTTGCGGGTCGGGGAAAAAGCACAAGCGTTGCTGTGGCTGACCGGGGTCGACCATTTCCAGATCGTGACGATCACCCTTAGCACGCGACAAGAAGTCCCCGTACTATGCGGGCGCTACGCAAAGCGACGAAATCGGTCTCGAATTGCTATGCCGAGCTCGATAGCTGGAGTGCCGCAACGAGGATTGTGGCATGACGGCGTGGCATCGGTCACGGCGTGCGGATTTCGGTTTGCGCGCCTCGGGACTTCTAATGTGCGGGATAGCGTATGCGGCTGTCGCGCGCCTGTGCGCGATGCACATCTCATCGCAGACCGCTGGCGCGCTTGCCTACGCCCTCGCCGTAACCGGATTCCTCGGGGCGAGTGCCGGCGGCGCGATGGCGATGCTCGGTCATCACCTCTTCGATGAAATCGAGGTCAGCGCGCGCTGGCGGCACCGGTCTCTTGAGATCATGCTGCCGTCGGAGACGTCGAAAGCGACGAATACTGCGGAACCCGCATTGCTAATGGTCGGACGGACCGCGGGCTTATCGATGCACTGGCCGCCGGGATCAGGGCCATAGCCGCTCCTTTTCCCAATCCTCGCTGTCGTTTATCCGGCGGTAGCGTAGGCGAATATGCCTGCGCTCTTCGTTCGCTTGCCAGAACTCGATCTCGTCTGGTCTGACCGCGTAAACGGCCCATGACTCTGCAACGATCGATGGATTGGTCTCGATACGACGACGCTGCTCGGCCAAGCCGACATCCAGCGTCCCGTCGTCATCCAGCACCTCGCTCTGACGCGCGAGCAATGCGCCTGCCCGCGATCCGATCGGACGGGAGAGGAAGTCCGCGTCGCTGGCCGCTCGGCTCAACTCGATGACCCGACCACGTAGGCGAACCTGCCGGCCGAGCGGTTGCCAGTAAAAGGTCAGCACGGCATGAGGGTGTGCGGCGATCTGCTGTCCTTTGGCACTGAATTTCGAGCTCGCAAAATGCCAGCCATCGGCGTCGAGATTTTTCAGGATCAGGACGCGAGCGTCCGGGCGGCCATGGGCATCGACCGTAGACAGGGTCATGGCATGCGCCTCAGGCACGCCAGCCCCGATGGCATGCATCAGCCATTCCTCGAACAGGATCGTCGGATCGTCGGGCGCGCCGTCGACGTCGAATTCTTCGAACGGTCCCGCTAGAGACTTCAAACGACGAAGCTGGTGTTTGATCAAGGTCGCCTCCTCCGGATCAATGGCGCCGGCTCCCGCTATAGACCTCGATCACTCAGGATCGAGGGCGGCGTGCGGATCAACGGTCGGCGTCGATCGAAACCGCATCACGGCGTTCTGTCGGGAACAGGTTCAGTGCCGCGTATTGCAGCAGCATGATGGTCTTGCCGTCCCTGATCTTACCCGACGCGATCATCGCCATGGCATCCTCGATATTCAGTTCGAGCACGGCGATATCCTCACCCTCGCCCTCGATTCCACCGTCCGCCGAGATGCGGTCGTCGGGGCGATACTCCGCAACGAAGAAATGCAGCCGTTCGGTGACCGAGCCAGGACTCATGAAGGCATCGAATATCTGTCGGACCTCGCGCAGTTGGAAGCCCGTTTCCTCCTCCGCTTCCGCACGGATGCGCGTTTCCGGCTCCGCTTGGTCGAGCAGTCCTGCGGGCGCTTCGATCAACAGATCGTCGTGCCCGTTGACGAAGGCCGGATAGCGGAATTGCCGGGTGAGGATGACCGTCCGCCGATGGGGATCGTACAGCAGGATGGCCGCCCCGTTGCCGCGGTCATAGGTCTCCCGCGATTGCTGCTGCCAGCGTCCATCGTTGCGCAGATATGCGAAGGTCGTCTTTTTCAGGACGTACCAGTCGTTAGACAGGACCGTTACGTCCTCGACACGGATGCGGTGGGCGATACTCATTCTCGAACCTCGTACGGCGGCAAGCGAGGCAGGTGCGCTGCCCTCGATTTCACGCGGTATTTCGTGCATTAACGCGCAAAGTCAAGCAACATCATGCATAGGGAGAGCCATCCGTGTTGACGACAGAACGTAAGGCACTGATTCGGCGCGTACTCCGCCGTGACGGCCGACTGGTAGCCAAGGCGTTCAGCCAGGAGGTCGGCGTCTCGGAGGACACGATTCGTCGCGATCTGCGCGAACTTGCGGCCGAAGGCGTCTTGCAAAGGGTTCATGGCGGCGCTCTGCCATCCTCGCCGGCGACGGCGGATTTCGGCGAACGCGAGGGGGCTGCCTCATCGGCGAAGCGTACGCTCGCGCGGATTGCGGCGGGCCTGATACGCCCGGGCCAGATCGTCTTTCTCGATGGCGGCACGACGAACGTTCAGCTCGCGCGTCATCTATCGTACGATCTCAAGGCCACCGTCGTCACCCACAGCCCGAGCATTGCTGTCGAACTGGCGCGACACCCCCTTGTCGAGGTCGACCTGATCGGCGGACGCCTCTTCAAGCATTCGGTCGTCGCGGTGGGGTCGGCGACCGCGGAGGCGATCGCCCGGATCCGCATCGACACCTTTTTCATGGGCGTGACGGGCCTCCATCCCGAAACTGGTGCGACGACCGGTGACGGGGAAGAGGCGTCGATCAAACGGCTGATCGCGCGTCAATCCGCCGAGACGATCGTGCTGGCAACGCGTGAGAAGCTCGGCGCAGCATCGCCGTACACTATCCTGCCGTTGACCGAGATAGCGGCACTCGTGACGGAACCGGGGCTGCCTGACCCGTTACTCGAGCCCTTCCGATCGCACGCGATCCAGATCGTCGTCGAGTGATCCGGTTCTAGTCGGACATACTCGCGCGCGAGGGGCGTCGGCCCTGAAGCACTGCGTGATTAGGCAGCTCGATCGCATCGCCTGACATCCGTCAGCTTACAACGCCTCGATTCAGGTCGAGAAGGCATCGGGCGCGTTGATTACCGCCCTGACTATGGGCCGTCGGCGCCAACGATCGGCTGCGTATTTGATGCCGTCGCGCATTGACCGGAACCGGTATCCGCGACCATCGGGTGTTCATGACGAAGAGCAAGGGACGCACCGGCGCACATGCGCGCGCCAATATCCAGCCGCCGCCGACAGCCGCCGAGCTTGAGGCGGCAAAGCGAGAGGCCGTGCAGATCGAAGGGCGGCTTGCCGGCCTGGCGTCCGGGCACCCCTCGGTGAAAATCTGGAAGGCCCGGCTCCGCTCGGCTCAGGCCGTCATCGCGCGGGCGCCACGCGACTGAGTGGCTGCGGGATTTAGTATCTCGGCTATCCGTGCCCTTCGCTGCCGTTGGGTTTATCGGCGTAGCCGAGATGACAGCTTTCGGCATAACCTGCGGATCAAGTCAGGCGGGCGCCATGCGCCGATAGTATCTGGCCCCTAAAGGCCGGACTGCAGCGCCGCCGTCATCCGCACTTGCTGTACCCGCACTGGTAGCAGGTCAGGCACCCTTCGAGCATGTGCGCGGTATGGCGCTTGCAGCTCGGGCATTGCTCGCCGGAGGCCTCGAACGCTAGCGCGGGTTCCGGCTCCGAATGTTGCCGCAGGATCCGGCCGATCAGCGCGATCAGGCTGGGGGCGTAGCTGCCCTTGGTCTCGTGATCGAGACGGACGAGCGCGCCGCCCTTGGGTGAATGGACGCGTTCCAGTTCCTCGAACAGGAAGGTCGCGTCGCCGCGCCGGCACGCCGCCGACAGCGTCCGGGTGAGCGCCGCCATCGTCTCGAAATTCTCGACCGAACTGGTCGAGATGAAGATCTCGAACGGCACGCGACGACCATCGGGATGCACATAGTCGTTGATGGTGAGGTAGTAATTCTCCCCGTCGATCGGCCATTTGATCTTCACCGTCTTGCCGCTCAGCACCTGCGGGCGGGTCAGCACGTCGGACGCGGAAACCGACGGCGGGGCGACGACCGGTTCGACCTCGGGCGTGTCGCTCTTGACCGACAGCACCGATCCGCGGACGCCACTCGGGCGGTAGGTCGTGCAGCCCTTCATCCCCTCGCGGTACGCAGTCAGATAGACCTCGCGGAACGCCTCGTACGGCATGTCGGCGGGGCAGTTGATCGTCTTGGAGATGGCCGCGTCGACCCAGGCCTGGGCGGCGGCGGCGACAGCGATGTGATCGTCGACCGACAGTTCGAGCGCGGTGACCATATAGTCGGGCAGGGCGGCGGCGGGATCGAAGCCCGGCATCCGGCTGTAGAGGTACCAGCCATAATCCTGCACCTCGAAGCGTTCGAGCGTCTGGTCGGTCGCGGTCTGCTCGATCACGACGGCGCGGTCGTAATGCCAGCTGAAGGTCGGTTCGACGCCCGAACTGACATTGCCGTAGAAGATCGACGTCGTACCGGTCGGTGCCAGCGTCAGCAACACGCCGTTGCGAATGCCGTAGGTGCGGATGTCCGCGACCAGGTCGGCCGGTAGCTTGGTGAGGAACGGCGCGCGCGCGAACGCCTCGGTGTCGTAAGCGGGGAAGGTGCCGCGCTCGCGCGCCAGCGCCACCGACGTCCGATAGGCCTCGATCGCGATCGCCTTGCCGATCTCCTCGACCAGCGCCGCCGCCGTGCGGCCATAGCGGACGCGCATCTGCTGCAACAGGTTGCCGAGACCGGTATAGCCGAGACCGATGCGGCGCTTGGCGAGCGCTTCGGCACGCTGCTCGGGCGTCGGGAAGGGCGAAGTGTCGAGGACGTTGTCGAGGAACCGCACCCCGACCTGCACCGCGCGCCGCAACCGATCCCAGTCGACGGCCGCGTCGGGCGTGAAGGGGTGCAGGACCATGTTGGCGAGGTTCACATGGCCGAGGTCGCAGTCGCCATTGGGCGGCAAGGGCTGCTCGCCGCACGGGTTGGTCGCGGCGATCGTCTCGCAATAGTTCAGGTTGTTCAGCCGGTTGACGCGGTCGATGAAGATCACGCCGGGCTCGGCATAGTCATAGGTCGTGCGGGTGATCAAGTCGAACAACTCGGCGGCGGGCAAGCGGCGATAGACGTACCAGGGGCGGCCGTCCTTCTCGCCGACCGCGACATGTTCGCCGTCCGCGCGCGGCACGTGGAAGCCCAGGTCCCAGTCCGCGCCAGCCTCCAGCGCGGCCATGAAATCGTCCGTCACGGTTACCGACACGTTGAAGTTCTTCAGGAAATCCTTGCGCGTCTTGGCCGCGATGAACGCCAGCACGTCGGGGTGCCAGACCGGCAGCACGCCCATCATCGCGCCGCGCCGCGACCCGCTCGACCGGATCGTCACGCACATGCCGTCCCACATCGCCATGAACGGGATCACCCCCGAAGAGATCGAGCCGGTCCGGCCGACCACCGCGCCATCGGGGCGCAGCGTGCCGAAATCCATGCCGATACCGCCGCCCTGCTGCTGCGTGAAGGCGGCGACGTTCAGCGCGGGCATGATCCCCACGCCGGGCAAATCGGGTTCGCTGTCCATCGAATCCTGGATCGTCGGGCTGACGAAGCAGTTGATCCACGTCACGCGCTTCGACGTGCCCGCGCCGGCGAAGATGCGCCCGCCAGGAACCCAGTCGCGCGCCTCGAGTGCGGCGAGCCCCTTGGCCGCCTGCGCTGGATCGTCGTTCGCATAGACGCCGCCGACGACCCGCGCGAACGTATCGGACGGCGTCGCCTCGCTACCGTGGCGGTATTTCTCGCGCCAGATATGGACGGTGACAGGCTGGTCGAGCGGGCCCTGTGCGGTATCGGAAGTCATAGACGAACCTTGAATTATGTACCGGCCAGCGTTCTACATCCCCTCTCGCCGGGGTGGAAATGGCCTTCGCAATATATGCGACCCGGTCACGAAAAGCGCAACATGTAGTGCTGGCGAGTTTATTATCACGCCATGAGTTGACGTCAGGTCAAGTGTCATTGCCACAGCCGACGTCGTTCCGGCAGGGCAACCTGAACCGCGTGCAGGATTACCGATCGGGTCGACAATGGACGTCGAAGCCCCGTGCCAGTTCGGCCAGGCTGATGGCGCCAAGTCGCGCGAGCAGCAGCGCTTCGGCCTCGTGCAGCGCATCCGCGACCGCGGCGTTGACGACCTTCTCCACCGCGCAATCGGCGTTCGCATGTTCGTTGCCGATCGCGAAGAGGCGCGGCCCGCCGACCGCGCGGTGAACGTCGAGCAGCGATACCGTGGCGAGATCCGCCGCTATCGCCCAGCCGCCGCCATGGCCCTTCTCCGATCTGACATACCCGGCATCGCGCAAGCCCGCCATCGTCCGGCGAATGACGACGGGGTTGGTGCCCAGCATCCGCGCGATCTCTTCCGAGGTCATCGGACCGTCACGCTGCGCCATGTGCAGCAGGACATGAAGCATTCGGGAGAGGCGGCTGTCGTTACGCACGCCGCGACTCTTCCCGCACCCGCCGGGGTTGGCAAGTGCGCCGTATCACGATACACCGAAAGCTACATGATATTTGGAGTGCCGCTGATGCCTGAGTTCGAGAACCCCGACCACTGGGATGCGGCGGCCCAGCATTACGAGAAAACCGCCCACCCGTTCACGATACGCTACGCCGAGGCCGCGCTGCGACGGGTGCCGCTGACGTCCGAGAGCCGCGTGCTCGACGTGGCGGCGGGCACCGGCGCGCTGACAGTGTCGGCGGCCCGGACCGGCGCGCATGTGCTGGCGACGGACTTTTCGCCCGGCATGATCGCGCGGATCGCGGCCGCGAAGCTGTCCAATGTCGACGCGCGCGTGATGGACGGACAGGCGCTGGCCCTGGACGACGCCAGCTTCGATGCGGTCTTCTCGATCTTCGGCGTGATTCTGTTTGCGGACTGGCGCAAGGGGCTTGCCGAAATGGCGCGGGTGACGCGTCCCGGCGGCCACGGTGTCGTCGCGACCTGGCAGGATAGGGGGGCCGCGACGTTCCTGCTGCTCGGGGAGATCCGCCGAAAGCTTTTCCCGGATCGCGAGAGCATGACGATGCCCGGCGCCGTGGCGGCGCTCAGCACGCCCGCCGATTTCGCCCGCGAAATGGTCGCCGCCGGATACCGCGATCCGCGGATCGAGGATGTCACATACGATTATGCGCTCGATATTGCCGCTCTCGCCCAGCCCGACACGCTGTTCGGCATGTCACCCGATTGGACGAGCCTGAACGATAGCGAGAAGGTCGCCGTCATCGCGGAGGTCCGGTCGATGGCCGGGGACCGCGCTACGCTCCCGGTACCTTCGACCGCCTTGATCGCCGTGGCTGTGCGCTGAAAAGGTTGCCCTGGACCGCGATGCTGCGGTCGGGGGACCCTCGCGTGTCGATCAGGCATGGACCTGATCGATAAATACCGTCACCCTTTCGACATGGACGATGATGCAGGTCAGCGCACGCCGATGATCCACCGGGCGCGCACCGTCGCGGCGGGTTTCGCCGATGTCGGGCTGACCCATGCCGAAGACCTGCTCCGCCGCATGTCGCCCGAAGGCCGCGAGCAGGCGCGCCGCGAACGCAAGGCGAAGGCACGACGGCAGAAGCGGTTGATGGTCCGGTTGGTCATGGCGGCGATCGCCGCGTTGCTCGGTTGGGCCATGCTGGCCGCGTTCGTCCCGGCCGGCGTGGCGCTCGCCGTCACATCGGCGCTGATGCTGGTGTTGGTCACGCTGATCTTCGTCCGCGCCGATCCCCGTGCGCCGGGGCGGGAGGCCTTGGCGCAGGCGGCTCTTCCCGGGTTGGCCGAGCAGGTCGTCACATGGTTTGCCGCGCAACGCCGGGGAATGCCGCTACCCGCGCTTCGGCTCGCCGATACGATCGGCAACCGGTTCGACGATCTGGCGCCACGACTTGGTCGCCTCGATCCGCGCAGCCCCGCAGCGGCGTCGATCCGGACGCTGGTCGCGGTTGAACTGCCGGCGTTGGTCGAAAGCTGGCGCATGGTGCCCATTTCCGCGCGGCGCCTGATGCATGCCGATGGCCGTACGCCGGACGATCACCTGATCAACGGCCTGCAGCTGATCGATGCGGAACTTGCCCGGGCAAGCGAGCAACTGGGCCAATGCACGCTCGACCAGATCGCGGTGCAGGGCCGGTATCTCGAACTCAAATACAGCGGCGACAGTCGTTTACTGTGATCTGCATTTTCAGAGGCGCGATCGAATGCAGGCAGAGCGGTCGGCGCTTGCCATACCGTGAATTAGGATGCGACGGCTCACGGGCGACGAGGTAGCCTGGGCCATGCACCGGCCCCGCACCACGACCCGCCAGCTCAGCTATTTCGTCGCGCTCGCCGAAACGGGCAGCTTCACCCGCGCCGCCGAGCGGATGGGAATATCCCAGCCCTCGCTATCGCAGCAGATCCGCGGTTTGGAGCTCGTGATCGGCGCGCCCTTGTTCGAGCGGAGCGGCCCGGCCCTTCTCACCCCGCTCGGGCGCGAGGCGCTGCACCGGGCCAAGCGCATTCTGCTCGACGTGACCGATCTGGAGGAGCTTCGTGCCGCATCCGCGGATGCGCTTATCGGCACCATCCGGCTCGGCGTGTCGCCGACGCTGGGCGCGTACCTGTTGCCGAGCCTCGTGGCACGCCTGCACCGCGAACATCCGACGTTGCGCGTGCACATTCGCGAGGGGCTGCCGGCGACGCTGCGAAGCGGTCTTGTCGCGGGCGACCACGACCTGATCCTGCTGCAACTGCCGGTCGCCGGGCGGGCCCTGCATACCGAACGCCTGTTTCGCGAGGCGCTGTGGCTGGCGATGGCGACGGATCACCCCTTGGCGGCCAAGTCCGCCATCGAACCGGGCGATCTTTCCGGCCAAAGCCTGCTGACCCTGGTGCCCGAATACCGGCTCGCGGAGCAGGTCGCCGAGATCGCCGCCGACGTCGGGGGCATCATGCTGAACGATTACGAGGGGACGAGCCTCGACGCCATTCGCCAGATGGCCGGCATGGGCATGGGCCTCGCGCTGTTGCCCGAACTCTATGTCCGGCAGGAGGTGCGCGACGGCGACGACGTGATCGTCCGACCGATCAAGGGCGGCCGCTACTACCGCGAGATCGGGCTGTTGTGGCGCGTCGGTGCGGGCCGGGCGCCGGCGTACCAGCTGATCGCGGACATGCTACGCGCGGTCGGACCATAGGAAAATCCTATCACTGATATAGTCTGCGATATATTGTAACATGGCTGTGGATCGTCGACCGTAAGCATCGTTCCAACGACGATGGATGATGCGAGTGGTAGGCGAACGGATCGGATGGCGTGAGGCGACCGAATGGCTTGGCCAGATCATCGGGCCGGACATGCCGTATCTGCGTCTGGCGGCGGTGTACGGCGTTGCGATCAGCCTGTTGTCGCTGGCGACCCCGATCTCGGTCCAGCTGCTGATCAACAACGTCGCCAACACCGCCCTGCCGGCGCCGCTCTGGACGCTCGCCGGATTGCTGCTGCTACTGTTGCTGTTCGTCGCCGGGCTGAGCGCGATGCGGTTCTGGGTCATGGCCCTGTTCGAACGGCACGTCTTTGCGCGCGTCGTGTCAGAGGTGACTATCCGCGCCATCCATGCCCAGAATCCGTTCTTTGCCGATCAGAATCGCGGCGATCTCTTCAACCGCTATTTCGATGTGGTCGTGGTGCAGAAGGCGGTGCCGAGCCTCATCATCGGCGGGTTCACGATCCTGTTGCAATCCGTGGTCGGGCTGGTCGTCACGAGTTTCTACCACCCGTTCTTCCTGGCGTTCAACGCGCTGTTGGTGGTGCTCGTCCTGGCGATCTGGCTGATCTGGTCGCGGGGATCCATCCGGTCGGCGGTCGGGCTGAGCCACGCCAAGCATGATGCCGCACGGTGGCTGGAGAGCGTCGGCGCGTCGAACGGCTTCTATAAATCGAGCCGCCATCTCGATTTCGCGATGGACCGTTCCGAAGCGGTCACCGCCACCTATGTCGAGCGGCATCGGCGCTATTTCCGCTACAGCTTCACGCAGACGGTCGCGTTCCTGCTGCTCTACGCGTTTGCCAGCGCGGCGCTGCTGGCGCTGGGCGGCAACCTCATTTTGCGCGGCGAGCTGTCGATCGGGCAATTGGTCGCCGCCGAGCTGATCCTCAGCGGCGTGTTCTACGGCATATCGCAGCTCGGCTGGTATCTCGACACGCTCTACGATCTGGTCGCCAGCGCCGAGGAACTGTCGCTGCTGTTCGCGATCCCCCAGGAGCCGCCGGTTGCCAAAGCGGGCGCGGCGCCTGCCGATGGTGCCGTGCACCTCGCCGGGGTCGAGATCGAGCACAGCTGTTTCGACTTCACCCTGGCGGCGGGCGAGCAGCTCGTGACGCTGGCGGATGGCGGCGCCGAACGGTTGCTGGCGATGGTGCTGAAGCGCCACGTCGTTCCAGACCGCGGTCTCGTCACCGTTGGCGGCGCCGACATGGCGACGTTCGATACGTATCGGTTGCGCTCCGAGATCATGGTGCTCGATCGCCCCTCGATCGTCGAAGTCACCATCCGCGAATATCTGACGCTGGCCGATGACGGTTCGATGCGCGGTGCGCTGCTCGACGCGCTCACCATGGTCGGCCTGCGCAATACCATCGCGCGGCTGCCGCTCGGGCTCGATACGCCGCTCGCGGCATCGGGCTTTCCACTGTCGATGGCCGAGGTCATCGCGTTGAAGCTGGCCAAGGCGCTGCTAGTGCGCCCGCGCGTGCTGATGCTGTCCCAGCTGTTCGATCTCGTGCCGACCGACCGACTGGCGAACGTGCTGTGCGAATTGAAGGCGGCGCGGACGACGACGCTGCTTTGTACCGGCAGGCCCGAGGACATCAGCCTCGACGGCTGGTTCGAACTCGCCCCCCGTCGGCAGCAACGGTTCGACACGCGCGAGGCGCTGATCGCGGCTACGCGGAAGGAGGCAAGCGATGCCGTACACGCCTGATCGCCCGAACGGGGGCGCCAAGCATTTCTCCACCTTGGGCGGGATGCGGCCGCCCCGCGTTGCGACGACGCTGGCCTGGATGCTGTTGATCGGCGTTGCGACCGCGGGTGCGATCATGGCGCTGGTCCCCTGGGTGCAGACCGCGAGCGGCACCGGGCAGGTCGTCGCGCTCGATCCCGACGATCGCCAGCAGCAGGTGACCGCGTTCGTGCCCGGTCGGGTCGAGCGCTGGTATGTCCATGACGGCCAGCACGTCGCCAAGGGCGATCCGATCGCGCGCGTGGTCGATCTCGATCCCGACCTGCTGTCCCGCCTGCGGGCCGAACGCGCACAGGTCCAGGCGGAGATCGCCGCGATCCAGCAGGGCCGCGCGGTCGCCGGTATCGACGTATCGCGCACCGCGCAGCTGTTTGCCGAGGGTCTCGCCGCGCGTCGCGACTATGAGCAGACGCAGATCAAGGTCGCCGACGCCGGCGCCAAGCTTGCCGAGGCGCGGGCCAAGCTCAACCGGATCGATATCCAGCTCAATCGCCAGTCGGTGCAGATGGTGCGGGCACCACGCGACGGTCGCGTCCAGCAACTCAACGCCGCCACCGGGGGCGCGATGGTCTCGCCCGGCACGGTGCTGGCCGTCATCGCCCCCGAACGCGTGGTGCGCGCGGTCGAGCTGTTCGTCGACGGGCGCGACGTGCCCTTGCTCCGGACCGGCCGACCGGTTCGCCTGGAGTTCGAAGGTTGGCCCGCGATCCAGTTCAGTGGCTGGCCGTCGGTCGCGCAGGGCATGTTCGACGGCCGCGTTCGCACAATCGATCCCAATGCCGCAGCCGACGGGCTGTTCCGTATCCTGGTCGAGCCGCAACCGGGCAAACCGGCCTGGCCCGCCCGCGAATTCGCGCGTCCCGGCGGCAAGGTTCGCGGCTGGGTGCAGGGCGAGACGGTCCTGGTCGGCTACGAACTCTGGCGCCAGCTCAACGACTTCCCGCTGGAATTCGGCCGTCGCCCCGCCGACGCGCCCGCCAAGGACGATCCGAAGGCTGCGACGGCGAAGGGCAGCGAAGACGAGGGCGCGAAGAAATGATCCGGCTCCTGCTATCGTCGCTCGTTGCGCTGTCCCCCGTCGCCGCCGCCGCACAGGGGCCGTCGAGCCCGCAGGCTGCCCCATCGAGTGACGTCAAGCCGCTCACCCTCGACGAGGTCCTGCGGTCGTCCGCCCGCTCCGCGCCGCAGATCGTCGAAGCGCTCGCCCGCGTCCGCCAGGCGGAGGGCCGCTCGCTGTCGGCCGAAGGCGCGTTCGACACCGTGTTCGACGTGGATGCCAAATCGCGCGTCGCCGGGTATTACGACGGCACCGTGATCGAGGGGCGCACGACGCGTCCGCTGACCGGCAATGGCGGCTATCTCTACGGCAATTACCGCGCGTCGCGCGGCACGTTCCCGGTCTACGAGGACCAGGCCTATACCAACCGCGCCGGCGAGGCGAAGGTCGGCGCGCTGTTCGCGTTGCTCCGCGACCGGGTCATCGACGAACGGCGTACGCGGCGCACCGTGGCCGGCGCCGATATCGACGTCGCGCGGTTTGAGGGAGAGATGGTGGCGATCGGCGTGCAGCGACGCGCGGTCGACGCGTACCAGGCCTGGGTCGCCGCCGGACTGCGCCTGCGTGCGTACCGCGAACTGCTGGACCTCGCCGAACGTCGCCGCGGCGCGATCGGTCGATTGGTCACGCTCGGCGCGCGGCCCGAGATATTGCTGACCGAGAACGAGCAGAATCTGGTCCGGCGGCGCGCGCTGGTCGTCCGTGCGGAACAGGAGATGGCGAGCACGGCCAATTCGCTGTCGCTATATCTGCGCGACGACGACGGCGCACCGTTGCTGGTATCGGCCGACCGCCTGCCGTCCGACGCCGCACCGCTGTCCGGCCTTGTCGCGGCGGCACCGATCAAGGCGCCCGTCGCGCGGCCCGACTATCGCGCCATCCTGACCAAGATCGACCAGTCGACTGCGAAGCTGATGCTGGCCGAGAACGACCTTTCGCCGCGACTCGATCTGCGCGGCGACGTCGGCAAGGATATCGGTTCGGCCGGTCTGGGTGGCCCGAACCGTACGCCGCTCGAGGCGTCGGTGGGGTTCCGCTTCAGCGTGCCGCTGCAGAACCGCGCCGCCAAGGGGCGGGTCGCCGAGGCGCGTGCCGAGATCGATGCGCTCGGCCAGCGTAGCCGCTTCCTGCGCGATCAGATCGCGGTCGAGGTCGACGGCATCGTCATCGCGGTCGGTGCCACCGAACGGCTGGCCTCGATAGCGGATGAGGAACGTCGCCTCGCCGACCGCCTGGCGGTCGCCGAACGACGCCGCTTCGAGCTGGGATCGGGCGACTTCTTCCTCGTCAATCAACGCGAGGAGACCGCGACCGATGCGCGCGTACGGCTGATCGACGCGCAGGCCCGCATAGCCTCCGCCCGCGCCGAACTGGCCGCGGCCACTGCCGATCGCGCCGCCCTACAATTGGAAAACTAAACGCAGTCTCGCCGACCCACAGGAGAGACATCGGTAGGCGAACCGGTCGGGCCGGCACCGAAAGATGCCGGCCCAGTTCCTTACATCGCCTTCGCCATCGCCGTGGCTTCGGCAATGTCCTTGGCGCCGCCAAGGTCCTCGCCCGTGATAAGTCCGGCACCGGGGCCTGCGCCGAGATCGACGCCGGTTTCCGGGTCGCTCGAAGGATCGGAGGCCGTTCGCGCTGCCAGCTTGTTGGCAACCGCCTGCTCGTCCTTGGTCAGCTTTACCGACGCCGTGCCGTCACCCTCGTCGATCGGCATGGTCTGCTCGAGATCGTCGATACGCTCCCACTGGTCGCCCGAATTCCACGGGCCCGAGGTGTCGCCGTCACCCTGCGACGTGTTGACGTACAGGTTCGCATATTTCTCGATGCCTGGCAGCTTGCCCGACGGGAAGTTGTCTTCCATCGCATACAGCGCCTTCTCGAACGACTTCTGATGCGCCACTTCGCGCGTCATCAAGAAGCCGAGCGCGTCCTTGATGCCGGGATCGTCGGTGATCGCGATCAAGCGCTCGTAGACGATCTTCGCGCGGCTCTCGGCGGCGATGTTGGAGCGCAGATCGCAGCTCGGATCGCCGCGGCTGTCGACATACGCCGCCGTCCAGGGAACACCGGACGAGTTGGTCAGCGACGGACCGCCGCCATACAATAGCGACTGCGTATGGCTGTTACCGCCCGACGTCATCGACATGTAGAGATCGGCCTCTTTCATCGATGCTTCGGCGAGCTGTGCCTTGGCACCCTTGTTGAGCATCGCGACGATCGAGCCGATGACTTCGAGATGGCTCAATTCTTCCGTCGCGATGTCGAGGAGCAGATCCTTGCGGCCTGCGTCGAGTTCACCGAGACCTTGCGTGAAATACCGCATCGCCGCCGCCAACTCGCCATCGGCGCCACCGAATTGCTCGAGCATCAACGATGCGAGTACCGGGTTGGGTTCTGCGACACGCACGGTGTATTGAAGGCGCTTGTTGTGCATGAACATTATCGTAATCCTTCGATCGTGCTTCGAAGGTAATAGCGATCTTATCGCCGTGATCGTTCCTGTTGCGACACATTCTCACAGCATTATATTTCATACTGATGAGCATCAATACTCTAAAATACAGCATAGCAAAGTATGTCGTGGATTAAAGCGAGTAATTGAAAGTGTTTGCGGATCGGTATTGCTCGAGATCAATATGCGGAACCTGATTGTCGACGTCCTGGATATCCGGGGATCCATCGCGGGCCAAATAGATTGGCGTCACCGCAACCCGGTCAGGTGGGACGGATTAATGTGCGGGACCGATCTTCGAGGTCGCGTGTTTGTATCATAGCCAAGCGCAAAAATGCGCGAGGGCGTTTTGCCGCGACGGCGCCAATTCCCCCGGCAAATAGAGTCAAATTCGGGATAGCCCTATGCAGATCAAAGCCATTCTCTTCGATATCGATGGTACGCTGGTCGATACCAACGACATGCACGTGCTTGCCTGGGAAGAGGCGTTCGCGGGCATCGGCGCGTCGTTCGACCGACAGGTGATCCACGATCAGATCGGCAAGGGGACGGACATGCTTGTCCCGACGCTGTTGCCCGACGCCGGCGAGGACCAGCAGGAAAAGCTCGGCGACGCTCACGGCGCGATCTTCAAGGCGAAGTATCTGGAGACGGCAAAGCCGTTCGCGCAGGCACACGACCTGTTGGTCCACGCGCACGGGTGCGGCCAGCGCGTCGTACTCGCGTCGTCGGCCTCGGGATCCGAACTCGATCATTACATCGATCTGCTGGAGGCGCGCGACGTGATCGCCGCGACGACGAGCAGCGACGATGTCGAGAAGACCAAGCCTGCACCGGACATCTTCGCGACGGCGCTCAAGAAACTGCCGGGGATCGACCCCGCGGAGGTGATCGTCGTCGGCGACACACCCTATGATGTCGAGGCAGCGGCCAAATGCGGCATCGCCTCGGTCGCGGTGCGATCGGGCAAGTTCAAGGACGAGCAACTGCAATCCGCAGGTGCGATCGCAATCTACGACGACGTAGCGGCTCTGCTTGCCGATTACGCAAACTCGCCATTGGGACGCTGACATGGCCATCACGCTCAAGCCCCTGCATGATCAGGTCATCGTCGTCACCGGCGCGACCAGCGGAAATGGCCTCGCGACCGTCGAGGAAGCCGTGCGGCGCGGTGCGGCCGTCGTCGCAACGGCGCGTAACGAGGCGGCCTTGACGGCGCTGCGGGATCGTCTGTCGGCCGACGGGGCACGCATCGCGATCTGCGTCGCCGACGTCAGCGACATGGCAGCCGTCGAGCGCGTCGCCGCGGTGGCGGTCGAGACGTTCGGCGGGTTCGACAGCTGGGTCAACAATGCCGGCACCGGCACCTACGGCACGCTCGATCAGGTGCCGGTCGCCGATCACCGCCGCGTGTTCGACGTCAATTATTTCGGCGTGCTGCACGGATCGCTCGTCGCCGCGCGGCATCTGCGCGGGCGCGGCGGTAATGGCGGGGGCGCCATCGTCAATGTCGGCTCGATCCTCAGCGACCGTGCGATCGTCGAGCAGGGCCCGTATTGCGCGACCAAGCATGCCGTCCAGGCGCTGACCGATACGCTGCGGATGGAACTGGAGCAGGAGGGGGCGGGCATCTCGGTCACGCTGATCAAGCCCGGCGCGATCGATACGCCGTTCCCCGAACATGCGCGCAACTTCATGGACCAGCCACCGCGCCTGCCGCCGCCGCTCTACGCGCCGTCGGTCGTCGCCGACGCGGTGCTGTTCGCGTGCGCGACGCCGCGGCGGACGCTGTATGCCGGCGGCGGGGGCCTGGTATCCTCGCTGCTCTCGCGCGCTGCCCCGCGGTTGAGCGACAGGATCATGGAACTGGTCGGCACGGTCGCGCAACAGAAGCCGGACGATCCCGGCGATCCGACGCGACGCGACAACCTCTACGTCCCGCGTGTCGATGCCTCGCGCGGAAGCCAGGACGTTCACGCGCGCAAGTCGAGCATCGTCTTGCAGGCGCAGAAACTGCACCCGGCCGTCCTCGTGCTCGGCGTCCTCGGAACCGGTATCGCCGTGGCGTTCAACTGGCGAAAGGATACCCGCTTGTGAGGCCGGACGTCGAAGGCGGGCTGGTGCGCGACTTCGACCTCGTGCTGGTCCTGAGCGGCGGCAATGCCCTCGGGGCGTTCGAGGCTGGCGTATACGAAGCGTTGCACGACCACGCCCTTCGGCCCGACTGGATCATCGGCGCATCGATCGGTGCCATCAACGGGGCATTGATCGCCGGCTCCGCTCCGGATCGCCGGATAGAGACGTTGCGGGCGTTCTGGCGACCCGCCCCCGCCCACGCGTCCGGCGTGTCGATGTTTCCGTGGCTGCGCGCGTTCGAGACCAGCCGCCGGACGAGTGCGGTCGGGTGGGCCGCGACCTTGGGGCGTCCCGGCATCTTCGGCCCCTTGCTTTCCGCTTTGACGCCCTGGACGGACGACCAGCCGTCGATCTTCGAAACCAATCAGCTTGCGACGACGCTGGAAGCGCTGGTCGACTTCGACCGCCTCAACGCCGGTCCGTGTCGGTACACCGCGACCGCCGTCGATCTCGAAACCGGGGACGACGTCGTGTTCGACAGCGCCACGGTACGAATCCGATCCGATCATGTCCGCGCCAGCGCTGCGCTGCCGGTCGCCTTTCCACCGGTCGAGGTTGACGGGCGCTGGCTGGTCGATGGCGGCCTGTCCGCGAACCTGCCGCTCGATCCGGTCCTGGGCGAACCGCCGCCGCGACCAACGCTGTGCATCGCCGTCGACCTGCTGCCGCTGCAAGGGCCGCGACCGACGACGCTCGGCGAGGCTGCCAGCCGCATGCAGGACTTGATCTTCGCCGCACAGTCCCGCCGGACGATCGAACGGTGGCAAGCCGCGCATGCCGGGCGCACGGACATCGCGCTGTCGCTTATCCGGCTTGCCTATACCGGTCAGGCCGAAGAGGTCGCCGGCAAGGCGCTCGACTTTTCGGCCTCCACGATCGAACAGCGCTGGTCGGCCGGCCACCGTGCCGGCATGCGAGCCGTTGAGGCATTCGAAGCACGAACGCTGTCGATCGGCATCCCCGGTCTCAACATCGTCGAACTTGGCGAAGATCGAGCGCTCGGCAGCGATTGAGCCAAGTTAACGTAAGTTGCGCGGGGTGTGTAATAGACGTCGCGACCGGACTCTGCGTCCGGACTGGGGGATTGCCGACGTGAGTGGGGACGGAACTACCGGGATACCCGAGGCGCACGCCTGGAAATCCGAACATCTGCGTCTTGCGGTCAACGCGGCCGGCGTTGCCCTGTGGGCATGGAACGTCGATACCGACGCGTTCACGATGGACGAGCGTGGCTTCGAGCTATGGGGCCTGCCGTGGCGCGATGGGGTCACGTTCGAGGAATTGTCGGCGCACATCCATCCGTCCGATCGCGACCGCGTCCGATCCGCCTTTGCCGCCACGCGCGCCATACTCGGCAGCTACGAAACCGACTTCCGGATCATGATCGGCGACGAGGTTCGCTGGATATCGGCGCGTGGGCAGGGCGAGGATGTCGGTATCGTCGGGCGGACGATGTTCGGCATCTTCCTGGATGTGACCGGCCGCAAGCAGGCCGAGGAAGGCAATGAACTCCTCGCGGGTGAAATGAGCCACCGCGTCAAGAACCTGCTGGCGATCGCGGCCGGTCTTACCGCGATCACATCGCGCAATGCGCCCAATACCGAGGATATGGCCCGCGAATTGACCGAACGGCTGGGCGCCTTGGGCCGGGCGCACGATCTCGTCCGGCCGCTACCGGGCGGACAAGGCAACGCGGCGCTCCTCGGCGATCTGCTTTCGGTGCTGCTCGCACCCTATGACGACATGGGCGCGTTCAAAGGTCGTATCCGCGTCGCCGTCGAACGGATGGGCGTTGGCGAGGCGGCGGCGACCGGGCTCGGCCTCGTCATTCACGAACTGGCGACGAACTCGGTAAAATACGGTGCGTTGTCCTCGCCGACGGGCACGCTCGACCTGTCGAGTTCGACGGAGGATGATAATGTCGTGCTCATCTGGCTCGAGCGCGGCGGCCCTACGGTCGAAGCGCCTGGCGCCGACGAGGGGTTCGGGAGCAAGCTCGTTCGGCGCAGCGTAGCGGGGCAACTCGGAGGGACGATTACCTACGAATGGCCATCCGAGGGGGTAATCATCACGCTCAAGTTGAGCAGGAACAGACTGACGACATAGGCCTTCGCGCGACGTCGACATTCGATCCTGTTGGAACGGTGGCCGTTCTCGCCAAGGGCTACCCACGGACGGAGCGGGGTATGCCGCTCCGTCCGATCGCCGATATCAGTTGCGCAGGCTGTCCGGCACGATGCCGCCATTGTCGGCGAGCTTCTGCATTACCGCCTTGTGCAGCGCAATGTTCTGCTCGGCCGAGCCGTCCGCCGACGCGTGGACGTTCAGTTCGTCTGCCAGTTCCTTGCGCGCCGTCAGGCTGGAGTCCAGATCGAGCAGCTTCAGCAGATCGACGATCGAGCTCTGATAATTGCCGCCGCCGTCCTTCATCGCCGCCATCTCGCCGAGGACTGCGCCGACATCGACCTGCGTCTCGGGCACTGCGGGGGCAGGCTGGGCGGCAGGGGCGGGGGCGGCTTGCGGTGCCGCCTGTGGTGCAGCGGGCGCTGCTGCTGGCGTCGCCGCCGGTGCAGCCTTGTGGTGGAAAACCTTGTTCATGATCGTGCCGAAGATGCTCATTGCCGTATCCCGATAACCGCCGGCAACGGCGCCGGCTGGCAGCTAGAACGAACTTGCGTCGTGATCGGTCCGGTCCCGTTGCCGGCGCGGAACGGTCTGGATGAGGCACGCGTTGGCATCGGCAGACGCAGCTAACAGGGAATGGAACAGATGATGAAGCTCAAGATCCTCGCACTGGTATCGGTTGCCGCACTTTCGTTGACGGCGTGCGGCAAGAAGGCGGACGATACGACCTCCGTCGACAACACCACGTACGCGACGAACGCCGCGACGGACGCGAACGTCGTTGGTGCCAACGACACGATGGCAGCGCCTGCCTCGGGCGGACAGGCCTTTGCGAACATGGCGGCGGCCGGCGATGCCTTCGAGATCGAGACGTCGAAGCTCGCCGCAACGAACGGCGCGTCGGCAGCCGTCAAGAAGTTCGCGACGCAGATGATCGCCGCACACGAGGGATCGACTGCGAAACTGAAGGGGATCACCGCAGGCCTGTCGCCGGCGCTCACCCCCGACCCGACGCTAAGTGCCGAACAACAGGGCAAACTCGCCGACCTGAAAACGAAGCAGGGCACCGCTTTCGATGCCGCCTACGCCGCCGACCAGCTCGCCGCCCATCAGCAGACGCTCGATATGCTCAAGGGCTATGCATTGACCGGCGACGTGCCGCAGCTAAAGGCCTTCGCGTCTGGTCTGACCCCGACCGTTGCTGCGCATCTCAACATGGCGAAGTCGCTGAAGTAACGGCGCGACCATCCGACCGGTAAGATCACGTTTCGAGAGGTGCACGCCAACGTGCGCCTCTCGAAACTATCACATCGCGATGAGGTAATGGTGTTGACGGCATTACATATAGCCCAACCGCTTTATCAGCGACGAACGTCGGTATGCCGGGTGTACGAATTTATTTGCGCCGGGTCGTACTGCCAGATGTTCTAGCAGCTGACGGAAGCGGTCTTTAGCAAGACGATACGCGTCTGATTACCCACAAAACGGGGATCGACCTACCGAACCTCGCACGGTTGTCGACATCGACGTCGGGCCTTGAAAAGACCTTGGTGCCCGGAAGAGGACTCGAACCTCCACGACCTTGCGATCGCCAGCACCTGAAGCTGGTGCGTCTACCAATTCCGCCATCCGGGCACGGGGTAGGAGGGCGCCTCTAGGGGAGGGTCGCGATGCTTGTCAACACGCCTGTTGCTGGGGCAAGGGGTTATTCGCAAACGGGCAGGCAAAACAAAGTGGACGGACGCGCGATGAACGACAAACTGGTGACGCTGATCGGGGGCGGCGGTTTCGTCGGCCGCTATGTCGCACAGGCACTGTTGGCGACGGGCGCACGCGTCCGCATCGCGCAGCGCGATCCGCGACAGGCCTTCTTCCTGAAACCGCTCGGCGGGCTCGGCCAGACGCAGTTCGTCGGCGCCGACGTCACCAAGCCCGAGACGATCGCGCACGCAGTCCACGGCTCCGACGTGGTCGTGAACTTGGTCGGCGTGCTCGCGGGCGATTTCCAGCGCGTCCAGGCTCTTGGAGCGCAGACCGTCGCGGAGGCGGCGGCCAAGGCCGGCGTCGGCGCGCTGGTGCATGTCTCGGCGATCGGCGCGGATCCGGAGTCCGCGTCGGCCTATGGCAAGTCGAAGGGGCAGGGCGAGGCCGCTGTGCTGGCCGCGTTCCCGAATGCGACGATCCTGCGGCCCTCCATCGTGTTCGGTCAGGAAGACCAGTTCGTGAACCGCTTCGCCGGTATGATCGCCAAGGCACCGGTGGTGCCGGTGCTGCGCGCGGGCGCGAGGTTCCAGCCGGTCTTCGTCGGCAACGTGGCGGACGCGATCGTCGCGGCGGCATCGGCGCCGGGTACGTTCGGCGGGCAGACGCTCGAGCTAGGCGGCCCCGACATCATCACGATGGGCAATCTCATTCGCTGGATCGCCAGCACTATCGGCCGCAACCCTTCGATCGTCGAGCTTCCGGATTTTGCGGGCGCGCTGATCGCCAGGGCCGGCTTCCTGCCGGGTGCGCCGATCACCAAGGATCAGTGGACGATGTTGCAGAGCGACAATGTCGTCACCGGCACCGATGGCCTTGCGGCCTTCGGGATCGATCCGACGCCGCTGTCGACGGTCGCGCCGGGGTGGCTGGTACGCTTTCGCAAGGCCGGACGGTTCGGTCGTCGCGCCGAAACGCGTGCGGAAGTCCATGCAGGCTGATCGAAATACGCTAAAGCCTGTCCTGACCTACCGCGCCGGAGCCTTCGCTTGACCGAACTTCTGACCGTCATCCTCCTCGGCATCGTCGAGGGGATCACCGAATTCCTGCCCGTCTCCTCGACCGGGCATCTGATCCTCGCCACGCGGCTGCTCGGCTATGACGCGGGGCGTTGGGAGGTGTTCAACGTCGTCATTCAGCTCGGGGCGATCCTCGCGATCGTCGTGCTCTACTGGCGGACGTTCTGGGCGGTCGGCATGGGGTTGATCCGCGGCGAACCCAAATCATGGTTGTTCCTGCGCAACCTGATCGTGGCGTTCATCCCGGCGGCGATCATCGGCCTCGCGCTGCACAAATATATTGAGGCGTTGCTCGGCAATGCCGAAGTGGTCGCGATAGCACTCGTAATCGGCGGTTTCGCGATCCTCGCGGTCGAACGGTTCGCCCCGCGCAGCGACATCAGCGGCGTCGCGGACATTCCACTGAAGACGGTCATCGGCATCGGCTTGCTCCAGTGCCTCGCGATGATACCTGGCGTCAGCCGGTCGGGCGCGACGATCCTCGGTGCATTGGCGCTGGGCGTCGAACGTCGGACGGCGGCCGAGTTCAGCTTCTTCCTCGCGATTCCGACCATGCTGGGCGCCAGCGGGCTCGAACTGCTGAAGAACCGCGATGCGCTGACCAGCGGTGGCGGCGTCGGGTTGGGCGCGATTGCGATCGGCGCCGTCGTGTCGTTCGTCGTTGCGCTGCTCGTGGTCAAATGGTTCGTCGGCATCGTGACGAAGCATGGCTTCGTGCCCTTTGCCTGGTACCGGATCGTCGCCGGCTCCGCCGCGCTGGTCTGGCTTCTGACCAAATAGGTCCGATACGGAACTGATAAACTTGTGGCGCTGCGTTACGTCCAAGGACGCTGGTGCTAACGAAACTTTATAGGTCAGCATTACGGCCTAAAATGTCGATTTGGTCGTGACAAGCCTATCCCGGCGCAATATTGGCGCGGTCGGAGGCTCTCATGGCGAACGATTCAATGCTCAAATTTGTCGGCACGGAGCAATCCTATCCCGACAAGCGCACTGCCGACGAGCGCGCCGACGATTTCCGTGAGATCGCGCAGCGCTACGCGGTCGAGCCCGCCGAGGAACAGGCCGGGCGCTGCTCGCAGTGCGGCGTGCCGTATTGCTCGGTCCACTGCCCGCTCCACAACCATATCCCGGACTGGCTCCGGCTGACCGCGGAAGGCCGGCTGCGCGAGGCCTATGAACTGAGCAACGCGACTTCGACCATGCCCGAGATCTGCGGCCGCATCTGCCCGCAGGACCGGCTGTGCGAGGGTAATTGCGTCATCGAATTCACCGGGCACGGCGCGGTCACGATCGGCTCGGTCGAGAAGTTCATCACCGACACCGCGTGGGAAAATGGCTGGGTCGAACCACTGGTCCCCGGCCGCGCACGCGGGCAATCGGTCGGCGTGATCGGCGCCGGCCCCGCCGGGCTGACCGCGGCGGAATATCTGCGCGGCCACGGGTACGACGTGCACGTCTACGACCGCTATGATCGCGCGGGCGGGCTGCTGACCTACGGCATCCCCGGCTTCAAGCTCGAAAAGCCGATCGTCTTGCGTCGCGTCGAGCGGCTGAAGGCGGCGGGCATCGTCTTCCACGGAGGGTTCGCAGTCGGCGAGGATGCGAGCCTCGACGATCTGCGCCAGCGCCACGACGCGATCCTGATCGCGACCGGCGTGTACAAGGCGCGCGCGATGGACCTGCCCGGCGGCGGTTCGAACGGCGTGGTCCCAGCGCTCGACTTCCTCGTCGCCTCGAACCGCAAGGGCTTCGGCGACGCGGTCCCCGCGTTCGACGACGGCAGCCTGAATGCGGAGGGCAAGGACGTCGTCGTGATCGGCGGCGGCGACACAGCGATGGACTGTGTCCGCACCGCGATCCGCCAAGGCGCGAAGTCCGTGAAGTGCCTCTACCGCCGCGACCGCGCCAACATGCCCGGCTCGCAGCGCGAAGTCGCCAACGCCGAGGAGGAGGGCGTCGAGTTCGTCTGGCTCTCCGGCCCGCAAAGCTTCGACGGCGGCGATACCGTTTCGAGCGTGAAGGTCGGGAAAATGCGTCTCGGCGCCCCCGACGCGAGCGGCCGCCGTGCGCCCGAACCCGATCCCGCCGGCGACTATTCGGTCGATGCCGATCTCGTCATCAAGGCGCTGGGCTTCGACGCCGAGGACCTGCCGACCTTGTTCGCGACGCCGGAACTGGGCGTGAGCCGCTGGGGCACCGTGCTGGTCGACGGCAAGACGCTGATGACCTCGCTCGACGGCGTGTTCGCGGCGGGCGACATCGTCCGCGGCGCCAGCTTGGTAGTGTGGGCGATCCGCGACGGCCGTGACGTCGCGGCGACGATGCACAAATGGCTGAAGACCAAGGCTCAGACTGCAAAGGTCGCGGCATGAGGCACGGCTTTCTCAGCGCGGTGTTGCTGACGGGCGCGATTTTGCCGTCGGCTGCGCACGCGCAGGCATCGCCAGTCGCCGTCACGGCCCCCGATCCGGCCCGCCTCGCGGCGGCGCGCGAACTGATCAACGTGCTGATGCCGCCCGAATCGCGTGAACGGATGATCGAGAGCATGATCGCGCCGATGCTCGGCAATCTGCAGCAGGGCATGGCGCAGAGCCCGATGTTCAGCAGTGCGATGGCGGACCATCCGGAGATGCAGACGCGGTTTGCCACCTTTCTGGAACGGCAGCAGGCGCGCACGATGACGCTGATGCGCGACGGATTGCCAAGCATGGTCGAGGCGATGGCGCGCGCCTATGCGCGCCGCTTCGACGTCGCCCAATGCCACGACATCAAGGCGTTCTTCGCGACGCCGAGCGGTCGCGCGTACATGCAGCAATCGCTGACGATCATGGCCGACCCAGACGTCGCCGCCTGGCAGCGATCGATGATGCAATCCTCGATGGCGCACATGCAGGCCGATGTCGCCGAGTTCGCCAAGCAGGCTGCCACGCCCGAAGAGAAGAAGAAGTGACGATGACCGATATCATCACCGATCAACGCGCCCGTCTCGCCGAGCACGGCATGTACCGCCCCGAATTCGAAGGCGATGCGTGCGGCGTCGGTCTCGTCGCCGCCACCGACGGGCGCGCGTCGCGGCGCGTCGTGCAGTCCGCGGTCGATGCGCTGAAAGCGGTGTGGCACCGCGGCGCGGTCGATGCGGATGGCATGACCGGTGACGGTGCGGGGCTCCACATCGATCTGCCGATCCGGTTCTTCGACGATGCGGTCGCGGCTTCGGGCCACAAGGTCCGGCCGAACCGGCTCGCGGTCGGCATGATCTTCCTTCCGCGGACCGATCTCGGAGCACAGGAAGCGTGCCGGACGATCGTCGAGAGTGCGATCATCGAGGCGGGCTATACCATCTATGGCTGGCGCCAGGTGCCGGTCGACGTGTCGGTGATCGGCCAGAAGGCACAAGCCACGCGGCCCGAGATCGAGCAGATCATGATCGCCGGTCCGCTCCCCGAAGAGCAGGACGCTGCCGAGTTCGAGAAGACGCTGTACCTCGTCCGCCGCCGTATCGAAAAGCGCGTGATCGCAGCGCAGATTCAAGGCTTCTACGTCTGTTCGCTGTCGTGCCGGTCGATCATCTACAAGGGGCTGTTCCTCGCCGAATCGCTCTCCGTCTTCTACCCGGATCTCTGCGACCAGCGCTTCGAGAGCCGCGTCGCGATCTTCCATCAGCGTTATTCGACCAACACCTTCCCGCAATGGTGGCTGGCGCAACCGTTCCGCTGCCTCGCACATAACGGCGAGATCAACACGATCCGCGGCAATAAGAACTGGATGCTCTCCCACGAGATTCGCATGGCGAGCCTCGCGTTCGGCGACAATTCGGAGGACATCAAGCCGGTGATCCCCGCTGGCGCGTCCGACACCGCCGCGCTGGACGCCGTGTTCGAGGCGATCTGCCGTTCGGGCCGCGACGCACCGACCGCCAAGCTGATGCTGGTCCCCGAAGCCGCCAGCCCGGACATGCCCCCTGAGCATACCGCGATGTACCAGTATCTCGCCTCCGTCATGGAGCCGTGGGACGGCCCCGCCGCGCTGGCGATGACCGATGGCCGCTGGGCGGTTGCCGGGATGGACCGCAACGCGCTGCGTCCGCTCCGCTACACGCTGACCTCCGACGGCCTGCTGATCGTCGGGTCCGAGAGCGGCATGGTCGTTGTTCCCGAATCGACGATCGTCGCCAAGGGCCGTCTCGGGCCAGGCGAAATGATCGCGGTCGACCTCGACGAAGGTCGCCTGCTCCAGGACCGCGCGGTCAAGGATCGCATCTCGGGCGAGGCGGATTACGCCGCGATGATCGGCGAATTCCACACGCTCGCCGACCTCCCCTCGGTCGAGGACGCGGTCGTGCGCTACGATCGCGGTGACCTCGCGCGCCGCCAGATCGCGGCGGGGCAGACGATGGAGGACATGGAGCTGATCCTGTCGCCGATGGTCGAATCCGCCAAGGAAGCGATCGGGTCGATGGGCGACGACACGCCGCTCGCGGTCATCTCGGACAAGCCGCGCCTTATCAGCCAGTTCTTCCGCCAGAATTTCTCGCAGGTGACGAACCCGCCGATCGATCCGTTGCGCGAACGCCACGTGATGTCGCTCAAGACGCGGTTCGGCAACCTCGCCAACATCCTCGACGTCCGCGACCAGCGCGAGCGCGTGCTGGTGCTCGATTCGCCCGTGCTGACGGGCGAGCATTGGTCGCGGTTGAAGGCGCATTTCGGCAACGCGGTCGCCGAGATCGATTGCACGTTCGACGTCGGCGGTGGCCCGGAAAAGCTCCGCGCGGCGATCCAGCGGATCCGCAACGAGGCCGAACAGGCCGTCCGCCAGGGCAAGAGCGAGATCTTCCTCACCGACGAAGCGATCAGCGAAAACCGCGTCGGCATCGCCGGCGTGCTCGCAGTCGCCGCCGTCCACACGCACCTCGTCCGCCGCGGCCTGCGCTCCTACGCATCGATCAACGTCCGCTCGGCCGAGTGCCTCGACACGCATTATTACGCGGTGCTGATCGGCGTCGGCGCGACCACCGTGAACGCCTATCTCGCCGAAGCCGCGATCGTCGACCGCCAGTCGCGCGGGCTGTTCGGCGATCTCGACCTCGCCGAATGCCTCCGCCGTCACCGCGTCGCGGTCGAGGAGGGGCTGCTCAAGATCATGTCGAAGATGGGCATCGCGGTCATCTCGTCGTACCGCGGCGGCTATAATTTCGAGGCGGTCGGCCTGTCGCGCAGCCTGGTGAACGACCTGTTCCCCGGCATGCCCGCCAAGATCAGCGGCGAGGGCTATGCCTCGCTCCACGTCAACGCGACCGATCGCCACGAAGCCGCGTTCGACCCGGCCGTCGCGACGCTGCCGATCGGCGGCTTCTATCGCCAGCGCCACACCGGCGAGGTCCACGCATATTCGGCGCAACTGATGCACCTGCTTCAGACCGCGGTCGCGACCGACAGCTATACCAGCTATCTGCAATTCTCGCGCGGCGTGTCCGACTTGCCGCCGGTGTACCTGCGCGATCTGCTCCAGTTCAACTTCCCCGCGGAAGGTGTTCCGGTCGACCAGGTCGAGGCGATCACCGAGATCCGCAAGCGCTTCGTTACCCCCGGCATGTCGCTCGGCGCGCTGAGCCCCGAGGCGCACGAGACGCTGGCGATCGCGATGAACCGGATCGGCGCCAAGGCCGTCTCGGGCGAAGGCGGCGAGGATAAGTCGCGCTTCGTGCCGTACGCGAACGGCGACAACGCGAACTCGTCGATCAAGCAGGTCGCGAGCGGGCGCTTTGGCGTCACCGCAGAATATCTGAACGCGTGCGAGGAGATCGAGGTCAAGGTCGCACAGGGCGCCAAGCCCGGCGAGGGCGGCCAGCTGCCCGGCTTCAAGGTCACCGAGTTCATCGCCAAGCTGCGTCATGCGACGCCCGGCGTGACGTTGATCTCGCCGCCGCCGCATCACGACATCTACTCGATCGAGGATCTCGCCCAGCTCATCTACGACCTGAAGCAGATCAACCCGCGCGCTCGTGTGTGCGTGAAGCTCGTCTCGTCGGCGGGCATCGGCACGGTCGCGGCGGGCGTGGCGAAGGCGCATGCCGACGTGATCCTGATCGCCGGCCATGTCGGCGGCACCGGCGCATCGCCCCAGACGTCGATCAAATACGCGGGCACGCCGTGGGAAATGGGGCTGTCGGAGGTCAACCAGGTGCTGACGCTCAACGGCCTGCGCGGGCGTGTGCGGCTGCGCACCGATGGCGGGCTCAAGACCGGGCGCGACATCGTCATCGCCGCGATCCTCGGCGCGGAGGAGTACGGCATCGGCACGCTGTCGCTGGTCGCGATGGGCTGCATCATGGTGCGGCAATGCCATTCGAACACGTGCCCGGTCGGCATCTGCACGCAGAACGATGCGCTCCGCCAGAAGTTCGTCGGCACGCCCGAGAAGGTGATCAACCTGATGACCTTCATCGCCGAGGAAGTCCGCGACATTCTCGCCCGGCTCGGCGTGAAGAGCCTCGACGACGTGATCGGCCGGACGGAGTTCCTGCGGCAGGTCAGCCGCGGCGCGGAGCATCTCGACGATCTCGACCTCAACCCGATCCTGGCCAAGGTCGATGCGACCGATGCCGAGCGACGCTTCTCGCTGTCGACCTTCCGCAACGAAGTGCCCGACAGCCTCGACGCGCAGATCATCAAGGATGCCGCCGCGGTGTTCTCGCGCGGCGAGAAGATGCAGCTCACCTATTCGGTGCGCAACACGCACCGCGCGGTCGGCACGCGGCTGTCGAGCGAGATCACGCGCAAGTTCGGCATGTCGAAGCTCGCCGACAACCACGTCACGATCCGCCTTCGCGGGTCGGCAGGCCAGTCGCTCGGCGCGTTCCTGTGCAAGGGCATCACGCTTGAGGTGTTCGGCGATTCGAACGACTATGTCGGCAAGGGGCTCTCGGGCGGCACGATCATCGTCCGCCCGGCGGTAAGCTCGCCGCTCGCGAGCCAGGACAACACGATCATCGGCAACACCGTTCTCTACGGTGCAACGTCGGGCCGGCTGTTCGCAGCGGGGCAGGCGGGCGAACGCTTCGCGGTCCGCAACTCGGGCGCGAGCGTGGTCGTCGAGGGCTGCGGCGCGAACGGCTGCGAGTACATGACCAACGGCATCGCCGTGGTGCTCGGCACGGTCGGCGCGAACTTCGGCGCGGGCATGACCGGCGGGATGGCGTTCGTCTACGATCCCGATGGCGTGTTCGCAAAGCGCGCGAACCCCGAGAACATCACGTGGGACCGCGTGAGGGCGCTGCACTGGGCCGACGTGCTGCTCGATCTGGTCCGCGACCATGCAGATGCGACGGACAGCAAATGGTCGAAGGGCCTGCTCGAGGACTGGGATCGGGTCGCGCCACATTTCTGGCAGATCGTGCCGAAGGAAATGCTGACGCGCTTGTCGCACCCACTGGACGACAGCGCGGAACTGGTCGCGGCGGAGTAGAGCGACGCTACACAAGCACCACCCCGGCGAAGGCCGGGGCCCAATTGGGGGACGTCTGTAACGCAGGAAAGGGCTCCGTTACTGCGACCTTTCCAATTGGGCCCCGGCCTTCGCCGGGGTGGTGTAGTAAGTTGGTTTCGCGCAGAGGCGCTGAGGACGCTAAGGGGCTTTCGCCCGGAACGGCTGCTTGCATCCCAACGCGCGTTGTCGAAATGCGCGCTTCGCGACAAGCGCAGGACCTGCGCGCGCTCTGCGCCTCTGCGCGAACAAATCTTATCGCCACAAACGCCACCCCACCCAACCCGCGCTAGTGACACGGCCGCCCCCCACCGCCTAAACGGATGGCATGTGGCAGCTTTATCAATTCCCCCTGTGTCCGTTTTCGCGAAAAGTGCGCCTGCTGCTGGGTGAGAAGGGGGTCGGCTACGAACTGGTCCGCGAATCGCCCTGGGATCGCCGCGACGAGTTCATGGACATGAACCCTGCCGGCCAGACCCCGGTAATGGTCGACGCATCGCGCGGCGTGGCGCCGCTGATCGATTCGATGGCGATCTGCGAATTCTTCGAAGAAACCGTCGAGAAGGCGGCGATGATCAACGGCACCGCGACCAACCGCGCCGAGATCCGCCGGCTGGTGACGTGGTTCGACACACACTTCTACCGCGACGTGACCGGACCGCTGCTCCACGAGCGCATGGTCAAGCGCCTCGCTCACCGGGCCGCGCCCGATGCCAAGGGCCTGCGCGAGGCGATGAAGGCCGCGGTCGGGCATCTCGACTACACGGATTACCTGCTCGATCACCGGAACTGGCTCGGCGGCGCGACGATGAGCCTCGCCGATCTGGCGGCGGCCGCACAGATCTCGGTCACCGACTATCTCGGCGGGATCGACTGGAAGGGGCACGACCAGACCGCACGCTGGTATCGCGGCTTTAAGAGCCGCCCGAGCTTCCGCCCGCTGCTGTCCGAACGGATGGAGTTGATTTCACCCCCTACGCACTACGACAATGTCGACTTCTGAGACGCCCGCTCCTGAAATCGCGTATCCGGATTTCGAGAAGGTCGACATCCGCGTCGGCACGATCGTCGAATCCGAACCCTTCCCGGAGGCGCGCAAACCCGCGCTCAAGCTCCGCATCGATTTCGGCCCGGAGATAGGCGTGAAGCGCTCATCCGCGCAGATCACCGAGCATTATACGCCGGAGACGCTGGTCGGCCGTCAGGTCGCAGCGGTGGTCAACTTCCCGCCGCGCCAGATCGGCCCGATGATGTCCGAAGTCCTGACGCTCGGTTTCCCCGATGCGAACGGGAAGGTGGTCTTGATGTCGCCGAGCGTGACTGTGCCGAACGGCGGACGCCTGTTTTGAAGCGTCAAATCCCGGCTTAATTCCGTTCTCCCGCGCAGGCGGGAGCCCAGGGTAACAAGCGCAACGCTCGTAACTCTTGGACCCCCGCTTTCGTCGGAGAACAGCAAGCGAGCGGACTATATGCCCACTCGATAGACGCCACTTACTGGCGCATGTCGGTCTGCGAGATCGGCACGATCTTCACTTCGACGCGACGGTTCGCAGCCCGCCCGGCATCGGTGTCGTTCGATGCGATCGGCTGGGTCTTGCCGTACCCGCGCGTACCGATGCGTGCAGCCTGCACGCCGTGGCCCGACAGATAGTCCGCGACCGAGCGTGCACGACGCTCCGACAGCGACTGGTTGTACGCATCGCTGCCGGTCGAATCGGTATGCCCGTACACGTCGACATAGGTCTGGTTATACTGCGACAGTGTGTCGGCGACCTGGTCGAGCGTGCGCTGGAACTGCGGCTGCACGTTGGCGCTGTCATAGGCGAAGGTGATGCCCGACGGGATGTTCAGGACCAAGTCGTCGCCCTGGCGGATCACCTGCACGTCCGTACCTGCAGTGCGCGCGCGAAGGTCGCGCTCCTGCTTGTCCATGTACGCGCCGATGCCGGCGCCAGCGAGACCGCCGATACCCGCGCCGACCAGTTTTTCGGTCCGGTCGCGCCGACCACCGACCACGTCGCCGAGCAGATAACCGCCAAGCGCACCGCCGATGCCGCCCAGCGCGGTCTTCGAGATCGTCTGGCGACCCGTCTCGGGATCGGTGGTGCAACCGCTCGTGGCGATCAGTGCGGCGAGCGCAGATCCTGCGAACATCTTGGTTTTCATAGATAATCCTCCCTGAAGAATGGTATTGGCGACAGTGTATCCGTTACGGCCATAACCCTGGTTCGTCACGATTGTTCCGCCTGCGCACTGAACCGACCATGACCATCTCCGCGTGCCGATGTCGAGTAGGCGCGCACATGATGCACGGCGTCTGCAACGACGCATGCAAGGACGGTTGTGCGACGGTGCGTTGTCCTGCAAAGAGAGCCCGAGCCAATGGCACCGCTTCCCCCCTTCCCCTGGATCGACGTCGCGATCATCCTCGCGCTGGTCGCGTTGAACGGTGTGTTCGCGATGAGCGAACTCGCGATCGTCTCCGCGCGCAAAGCCCGGCTCGAAGCGATGGCGCGCGCGGGCAAGAAGGGCGCCCGCGCCGCGCTCGTGCTCGCGGCCGACCCCGGCAAGTTCCTGTCGACCGTCCAGATCGGCATCACGCTGATCGGCATTCTCGCCGGCGCCTATTCGGGCTCCAGCCTCGGCATGCCGACTGCGGCGCGGCTTCAGGCCTGGGGGTTGTCCGCCTCGACCGCCGAGACCGCCGGGTTCGCGATCGTCATAGGCCTGACGACGTACGCGTCGCTGATCATCGGCGAACTCGTCCCCAAGCAGTTCGCGCTGCGTGCGCCCGAGGCGATCGCCTCGTTCATGGCGCCGGTGATGCGCTGGCTCGCGATCGGCACCGCGCCGATCGTGCTGGTGCTCGATTCGACCAGCGCGCTGATCTTCCGCGCGCTCAGGCTCAACCGCGAATCGGAAGAGCACGTCACCGCCGAAGAGCTCCACATGATCGTCGCGGAGGCATCGAAGTCGGGGATCATCGAGGAGCATGAGCGCTCGATCATCTCGGGCGTCGTGCGCCTCGCGGATCGCCCGGTCCGCGAAGTGATGACGCCGCGTACCGAGATCGACTGGCTGGACTGCGACTGGGGTCCCGACGAGATCCGCCAGACCCTCCTCGCGTCGCAGCACACGCGGCTGCCGGTCGGCGAAGGCTCGATCGATGCGGTCAAGGGTGTCGTTCAGGCGCGCGACATCGCCGCGGCACTCTTCCGCGGCGAACCGATCGACCTGCGCGCGCTGATGCGGAAAGCCCCCGTCGTGATCGACCAGATCGACGCGATGGACGCGTTGCTGGCGCTGCGCGAGGCCGAGGTGCCGATGGCGTTGATCCACGACGAATATGGCCATTTCGAAGGAATCGTGACGCCTGCCGACTTGCTCGCGGCGATCGCCGGCGAGTTCAAGTCGGACTCCGATCCCGACGACGCGCCCTCGGTGGTGGTCCGCGACGACGGCTCGTTGCTTGTCGCGGGGACGATGGCGGCGGATTCGCTTGCCGACCGCCTCGGCATCGACCTCCCCGAAGACCGCGATTACGCCACGGTGGCTGGGCTGGCGCTGTCGGTGTTCCGCCATCTGCCGGGCGAGGGCGAAAGCTTCGTCGAGCAGGGCTGGAAGTTCGAGATCGTCGATCTCGACGGCCGCCGCATCGACAAGCTTCTGGTGAGCCAGATCTGATCCGCTGGCGCGTCTGGACACCGTCGGTAGGCCGCGGCGTCTGGGCGATCGAACCCTGAGCACCGCCATGGCAGCGCACTCGACCACCGCACGCGCGATCGTGCCGGCGCCCGAAACGGCGTACCGTCTCGCGATCCTCGTCGCGGTGGCGATCGCGACGCGGCTGATCACGCTGGGCAACCCGATCCTGTACACCGACGAGGAATTCTACTTCGCCGCGGGCCGGGCGATGATCGACGGCGCGCTGCCGTTCGTCGACGTCTGGGATCGCAAGCCGATCGGTGTGTTCCTGCTCTACGCCGCACCCGGCGCGCTGCCGTTTGCGGCGGGGATCTGGCTGTACCAGGCGATGGCGCTCGTCAGCGCCGCTGCGACGGCGGCGATCGTCGCGCGGCTCGCCGACGTCGCGGGCTGGGCGCGGGGCGGCACGCTCGCGGGGATGGCCTATCTCGTCTGGATCACGATCGCCGGCGGGCAGGGCGGGCAGGCGCCGGTCTTCTACAATCTGGCGATGGCGCTCGCCGCCTGGCTGATCGTCGATCGGCGTGGCGCGACGTTCTGGCGCGCGGCGGTCGCGATGGTACTCGTCGGACTGGCGATCCAGATCAAATACACCGCGGCGCTCGAGGGGGTGTATTTCGGGCTTTGGCTGATGCTCGACGATTGGCGTCACACACTGGAAACCGGGGCCCGAAAGATCGGCGCCGTCCTCGGTGGCGGTGCTGTTCTCGCAGGGGTGGCGGTATTGCCGACAATCGTCGCCGTCGCTGCCTATGCGCATCTGGGCGCATTGCCCGCCTTTACCTTCGCGAACTTCGAATCGATCTTCGCGCGCAAGGCCGATCCGATCGCGACCGAGTTGGCCAATCTCGCGAAGGCCGCGGCCATCCTCCTCCCGTTGCTGACGATGTCGGCGGCCGCAATAGTAGCGGCGAGATCGCGTACGTCGACTGCCGAGCGCATTGCAGGATCGCGCGTCTTCCTGACCGCATGGCTGTTCGCTGCGCTGCTGGCGTTCGCGCTGCTGCCGCCGTGGACCGACCATTACACGTTGCCCGTGATGCTGCCTGCGTCGGTCATCGCGGCGGGGTTGCTCGCCCGCCCGCGCGGTCGCGTCGTCGGGATCGCGCTGATCATGATCGCCGCCGTGGCGGGGCAGGCCTCACTGGTGATCGATCGCCAGCGCCGCGGAACGCCCACCGAGTTCGCCGCGCTCGCTGGCGCAGTCGGTAGCGGGCCCGGCTGTCTGTATGTCTATTCGTCGTCGAGCATGCTGTACCCCGCGACCGGGCGATGTGCGGTCTCGCGCTACGTCTTCCCCAGCCACCTGACGCGCACACGCGAGACCGGCGCGATCGGCGTGGACCAGGCGGCGGAGCTCGCCCGGATCTTCGCACGCGCGCCCGAGGTCGTCGTGATGGGCCCGCCATACGACGGCGAACGCGCCGATATCCGCGCCGCCGCGGTTGCGCGTCTCGCCCGCGACTACCGACTGGCCGCGCAGATGCCGCTCGGGCGCAAGCGAGTGGCCATCTATCGGCGTCGCACGCCGTCGACGCCCGGATACCGCATCCGCTTCGATTGACGGGCGCGCGTCGTCGCTGCGCGTGTCAGAGCTTTCCGAACTTGGCCTCGAACCCGGCCTTGTCGCCCGCGGCGAGCAGGCGTGCCTGTTCGATCCAGCGGTCACGGTGCATCCGGCCGGTGAAATTGCCGAGCTGGGCGTCGATCGATTGCGCCTCGCTCTCGGTCAACGCAGCCATCTGGCCGATCGTGGTCACGCCGAGTTCACCGAGCCGCGTCGCAACCTTGGGACCGAGCCCCTTCAGCTGCGTCACCGGATCGTCGCCATAGGACTGCGCCGGCGCCTGCGCCGGTGTGCGCGTTTCGACCGGAGCCACCTCTACAGGCCGCACCGCCGAGGGCACGGATTCCGTAACCGCGCTCGCCTCCAGGGGCGACGTGGCGCGGATGGGTTCGTCGGCCGGACGCCCAGGCGTTTCCGCCAGATCGTCGCCGCGCGCCGCCGGGGTCGGCTCGGGTGCGCGACGTTCTGGCGGCGCCGGTTCGGGCGGCGCTGCAACGCGAACGGGCGCGATCGACTGCGTCTGCTCCTGCTTCTGCGTTCGTTCGGCCGTTCGCGCCTCGACCGGAGGTTTTGCCGAGACGGGCTCCGGCGAAACGCCGGCCTCCTCGGCGTTGGCGATCACGTCGTGCGTGGCCTTGGTACGGCTACGCTGGGCGCGAATACCCCAGATCAGGCCGATCATGACGAGGATCGCCACGACGGCGATGATCGTGAAGTGGATCGCCGTCAGCGTGGCGATACCATCGGGCAGCAGGCTCAGACCCGAGGCGGAAGTCGCGGAAGTTTCGTTCATGCTCATAGTGTAGCGATGCGAGCCAAGGGCGGCGAGACATAATCGGCTGGTCAGTCATGCCTGATCCTCCCCCGCGAGGGGGAGGTGTCGCCGAAGGTGACGGAGGGGGTGGACACGGAACAGGGGTTTCGCCTGCCGCCCCGTCCGGCAAAGGCCAGCCACCTATCCCTGGCGGGGAAGGATCAGGCGTGGATCAAGCCCCCCGCGCGATCTCGCGCCAGCCGATGTCGCGGCGGTAGAAGCCTTCCGCGAAATCGATCGCCTCGACCGCGCGATAGGCGTTGGCCTGCGCCGTCGCGACATCGTCGCCGGTCGCGGTGACCGCCAACACGCGCCCGCCCGATGCGACCAGGCCGCCATCCTCCAGCCGCGTCCCCGCGTGGAATACCGTGCCGCCCGCCGCGCGCGCGGAATCGAGGCCGACGATCGACCCACCTGCCTTGGGCGTGCCCGGATACCCCTGCGCCGCCATGACCACCGTCAACGCGGTCTCGTCGCTGAACGAAGCGGCGGGCATCTCGCCCAGCCGCCCTTCCGCGGTCGCCAGCATCGTCGCGAGCAGGTCGCCCTGGAATCGCATCATCAGCACCTGCGTCTCGGGGTCGCCGAACCGGGCGTTGTATTCGATCAGCTTCGGCCCCTGCGGCGTCAGCATCAGCCCGGCGTACAACACGCCCGAGAACGGCATGCCCTCCGCCGCCATCGCTGCGACGGTCGGCGCGACGATCTCGTCTATCGCGCGCTTCTCCAGCGCGGGCGTCAGGACGAGGGCGGGGCTATAGGCGCCCATCCCGCCGGTATTCGGACCGGTATCGCCTTCGCCGACGCGCTTGTGATCCTGCGCCGAGCCGAACGGCATCAGAGAGACGCCGTCGGTCAGCACGAAGAGGCTCGCTTCCTCGCCCTCCAGGAATTCCTCGATCACCGCCTCGGCTTCGCCGTCCGCGAACAGCGCGTCGAGCGCGGCCTCGGCTTCGGCCGTGCTGAACGCGATGACCACGCCCTTGCCCGCCGCCAGACCGTCCGCCTTGATGACCACGGGCAGCGAGAAGGTGCGGGCGAGCGCGATATCCGCCTCGTCCCGGCTCTTCACGCGGACATACCCGGCGGTCGGAATCCCCGCCCGCGCGCACAGATCCTTGGTGAAGCCCTTCGACCCCTCCAGTTGCGCCGCCGCCTTCGAAGGCCCGAACACTGGGATGTCCGCATCGCGCAACGTATCCGCCAACCCGTCGACCAGCGGCGCTTCCGGCCCGATCACGACCAGCCCCACGTCATGCTCGCGCACGAACGCCACAACCGCCGCATGATCCGTCGCATCCAGCGGCACGAGCGTCGCAACCCGCGCGATCCCGGGGTTGCCCGGCGCCGCATACAGCGTATCGAGGCCGCGAGATTGCACCAGCTTCCACGCGAGCGCATGTTCGCGCCCTCCCGAGCCCAGCAGCAGGACGTTCATGCCCGATCCCTTTTCCGATGACGTGTCCAGTGACATGGGGCGGCTGGTAGCCGAGCCCGTCGCCGGCGACAACGCGCTGGCGATGTCGGTCGGCGAACTTGCCTTCAAGCTGAAGCGGATGGTCGAGGGCGAATTCGGCCATGTCCGCCTGCGCGGCGAGATATCGGGCTGGAAGCGCGTCGCGTCCGGGCATTGCTACATGTCGCTCAAGGACGACCAGGCGGTGATCGACGGCGTTATCTGGAAGGGCAACGCCTCCAGCCTGGCCTTCGTGCCGCAGGACGGTATCGAGGTGATCGCGACCGGCAAGCTCACCACCTATCCCGGCCGCTCCAAATACCAGATCGTCATCGAGCGGATGGAACTCGCCGGTGCCGGCGCGCTGATGGCGCTGCTGGAAAAGCTCAAGGCCACACTGGCAGGCGAGGGGCTGTTCGAGGGCGCGCGCAAGAAACCGCTGCCGTTCATGCCGAAGGTGATCGGCGTCGTCACCTCGGGCACCGGCGCGGTCATCCGCGACATCCTCCACCGGCTGGAGGATCGCTGTCCGACCCACGTCATCGTCTGGCCGGTCAAGGTGCAAGGTGAAGGATCTGCCGCGGAGATCGCGGCCGCCGTCCGCGGCTTCGATGCGATCGCCCCCGGCGGCCCGGTGCCGCGCCCGGACCTCGTCATCGTCGCGCGCGGCGGCGGCTCGGTCGAGGATCTGTGGTCGTTCAACGAAGAGGTCGTGGTCCGCGCGGTCGCCGACTGCACGATCCCGATCATCTCCGCCGTGGGCCACGAGACCGACACGACCTTATGCGATTTCGCCGCCGATCTGCGCGCGCCGACGCCGACCGCGGCGGCCGAGATCGCGGTGCCGGTGCTCGCCGACCTCCGCCTGACGATCGACAGCCACCGCAACCGCACCGAACGCTGCGCGCGGCGTTACGTCGAGCGCGGCCGCGAACGGCTTGACGCCCTGTCGCGGCTGCTGCCCAAGCGGGACCAGTTGCTCGGGCCGCAGCGCCAGCGCGCGGACGATTTCGGCCAGCGGCTCGATCGCGGGCTGGAGCGTCGGCTGACGCTGGCGCGGGGCAGTCTCGATCGCTCGGGGGCCGCGCTTCGTCCCGCCACGCTCGACCGCAAGCTCGAGGCGAAACGCGCGCAGCTCGATGCGACGTGGCGTCTCGTCCAGTCGCTCAATCCCGACGCGATCCTCGACCGAGGCTATGCTCGTGTCACTGCCCGCCCCGGCGGCGAGACGCTCGCGTCGGCCAAGGCGGCGCGCGGTGCCGAGACGCTCACGCTGCACTTCCGCGACGGCGTGGTCGACGCGGTGACGGACACCGGCCTTGAGCGTCCCGTCGCCAAAACCTATGCTGCGCCCAAGGCAAAGGCCGCGCCCGATCCGGCGCCGCGCCAGCCTAATCTGTTTTGAAAAGAGTCTCGCAATGCTGATGTCCAACTCCGACCGCGCCGCGCGCCTGCACTACATGGCCAACGGCTTCCGCGTGCTCAGCCCCGGCGATCATGTCGCCTGCGCCGCCACCGGCCACCGCATCGCGCTCGAAGACCTGCGCTACTGGAGCGTCGCCCGCCAGGAAGCCTATGCCACCGCTGCCGCCGCCAGCGAAGCGATGGCCCCGCAATGAATTTTGGCGCTGCTGCGGCGATCCGGGCAGCAGCGCTCGTGCTGCTGGTAGCACCGGCCGCCACCGCGCAGATCGCGCCGCCGCCGAGCACGCCGACCGCTTCGAGCACGCCGACCGCTTCGAGCACGCCGACCGCTTCGAGCACGCCGACCGCTTCGATCACGTCCGCGTTCCGCTGGAAAGGCACGCTCAGCCAGGGCGGTCTGATCCTCGGCACCGCCCCCGCCGACACGCGCACCGTGACGCTGAACGGCCGGCCGATCGCGCTCGCCCCCGACGGCCGCTTCATTGCCGGTTTCGACCGCGATGCGGGGCCGCAAGCCTCACTGACGGCGACACTCGTCGACGGTCGCACTGTTACGCAAAGTCTCACGATCGCGCCCAGAGCCTGGCGGATCGAGCGCCTCAACACGCTCCCGAAGTTCCCCGCGCCCGACCCGGTCTTCGCCAGACTCCGTCCGCCCGAACAGGCTCAGATCGTCGCTGCCCGCGCCCGCATTACCGATGCACAAGGCTGGCGACAGGCGTTCACATGGCCCGCGACCGGCCGGATTTCAGGCCTGTTCGGATCGCAACGCGTCTACAAGGGTGAACCCGGCAGTTATCATTCGGGCACCGACGTCGCCATCCCGACCGGCACGATCGTCACCGCGCCTGCCGACGGCGTCGTGATCCTCGCCGTCGACCACCCCTTCACGCTGGAAGGGAATTTGCTGATGCTCGACCACGGCATGGGCCTCAACAGCGCGTTCCTGCACCTGTCGCGCATCGACGTAAAACCCGGCGACCACGTCCGCCAAGGCCAACCCATCGGCGCCTCCGGCATGACCGGCCGCGCCACCGGGCCCCATCTGCACTGGAGCCTGAGATGGGACAGTGCAAAGCTGGATCCGATATTGATTGCGGGCGCAATGCGATAACGACACTGCCTGATTTTATTACCTGCAACCCTCGTGCTGATTAGAAATGTTGCAGATCGCGGAGAAAGGGACATGTTTTGTGTCATTTCGGACACTAGGCTACTGTAAATCGCGCGAGTAGTCAGGACGTGTCTTTACACGTCAAAGGCGGCGCTTCATTCCTTGCCCATGTCCTCGGCAGCTGAAAACGGCAGCCGAGGTGTTTTCTGCAGCGGATCGTCAGGGCGAACGCAGCAGACATAACAAGGGGATGTTCACTTGATTACCACGTCACGTTTCACTTCGAAGGCACTTCTGCTTGCCGCAGCGACGCCTTTGGCACTGGTCCTGTCGACCGCTCAGGGCTTCGCTCAGGATGCGACGACGGCGATCAGCGACGCGCCAGCCCCCGCACCGGTTGCTCAGCCCGCACAGACGGTTGCACCTACAGCGGACGACGAGGCGAATGGCCAGGAGATCGTGGTCACCGGCTCGCTGTTCCGCCAGACCGAAAATGCAACGCCGTCGCCAGTCACGACGCTGACCACCGCCAATCTTGACGCACGCGGCATCAATACGGTCCAGGGCGCTATCCAGTCGCTCGCATCGAATAATGGCCCGGCGCTGACCAATTCCTTCACTGCCAACGGCGCATTCGCCGGCGGCGCATCGGCCGTGTCGCTGCGTGGCCTTTCGACAAACTCGACCCTAGTCCTTTTCGATGGCCTGCGCGCGGCATATTACCCGCTGGCGGACGATGCGACGCGTAACTTCGTCGATCTCAACACCATTCCCGACGACATCGTCGAGCGCGTCGAAGTTCTCCGTGACGGTGCTTCGTCGAGCTATGGCGCAGACGCGATCGCAGGTGTCGTCAACGTCATTACCAAGCGTTCGTTCAACGGCGTGAGCGGCCGTGCCGAAGCCGGGATAAGCCAGCGCGGATCCGCTGCAAACCAGCGTCTGACGCTGACTGCCGGCACCGGCGATCTCGATGCGAAGGGGTATAACGCGTATATCAGCGGCTTCTATTTCCGCAGCGAGGCGGTCTACAATCGCGACCTGCCCTATCCGTTCAATTCGGCGGATCAGCGCGGAGTCGGCACCGGGGGGCCGAACAACATCGTCAACGGGATCGGCGCCGATGGGCTGCTTCCGAACAATGGCTCGGTCGCTGGTTCTAACTTCTTCGTGCGCCCTGCCAACGGTGCGACTGCCGTCGGTGGCTCGCGCTTCCAGTTGCTGACGCCGGGCTGCCTCAACGGCACGCCGTATTCGACGACGGCGGCCGATCGCGGGCAGGCCAACAACGCGGCGATCGCAAACGTCGTTTGCCAGCAGGACTTGGTCAACCAGTACGGTGTCGTAGCGCCGAATATCGAGCGCTTCGGTGGTTCCGCACGATTTACCGCCAAGGTCGGCGACGCGGCAGAGGCGTATCTCGAGGTCAATTTCCAGCAATCCTCGTCGAGCTACAGCGGCGATCCCTCGGTCATCCGTGGCAACGCCCCGGCCGGCATTCTCTTCCCGCAATATTCGACATCTTCGGCTGCCGCACAGTACGCTGCCGGTTCCGCGCCGCTGTCGCTGCCGGCCTATGTCTGCCCGCGCGGTACCGTAACCTGCACGGCTGCAAACGGGCGTCTCAACCCGAACAACCCGTTTGCGACGCAGGGCCAGAACGCGTTGTTGATCGGCTCACTGCCTGACACCGTCACCTTCAACAGCACGCGTAACCGTGTCTACCGCGCTGCAGCGGGCGTTAAGGGGACGATTGCCGGCGATTGGGATTACCGGGTCGATGCGACTGCGATGCACAGTGATCTCCGCCGTACCCAGCAAGGGTATGTCTACATCCAGCACCTGCTTGATGTGATCAACGACGGCAGCTACAATTTCGTCAATCCTGCGCTCAATTCGCAGGCGACGCGCGACTATCTGACACCGGACAACATCAACGATTCGAGCTCGGACCTGTATCAGTTGCAGGCATCGGTAACCAAGTCGCTGTTTACGCTTCCGGGCGGTCCTGCACAGCTCGCTGTCGGCGGATCGATCTTCTACGAGGCGATCGATGCACCATCGGCGAACGCCGATACGAACGGGCCGACGCAGCGGTATTTCTCGATCAACGCGTTCGGGACCAGCGGCAACCGTACGGTGTCTTCGGCGTTCACCGAATTGCAGCTGCCGATCGTCGATCAGTTCCTCGTCAACGCGTCGGGTCGTTACGATCACTATTCGTCGGGCCAGAGCAACTTCTCGCCGAAGATCGGCGCCAAGTTCACGCCGATCCGCCAGCTGGCGATCCGCGGTACCTGGTCGCGCGGGTTCCGCATTCCGAGCTTCGGCGAGGCCAATGCGTTGCCGACCACCGGCTATGTGACCAACAACGCGACGCTGTTCAGCGATGGCTACCTTGCGCAATATGGCTGCACCGTGGCGACGTTCGCCTCGTGCCCGACCTATATCCGTCAGGGCAGCTACGGCCAGACGACGCTGGCCAGCCAGGACCTGAAGCCCGAGAAGTCGCGGAGCTTTACGGCGGGCATCGTGTTCGAACCGATCCGCAACGTTTCGTTCACGGTCGACTTCTTCGATATCAAGAAGACGGGCGCGATTACCTCGCTGACTGCCGGCGATGCGCTTGCAGCCTATTATTCGGGCCAGCCTATCCCCGAGGGGTTCACGGTTACCCCGGATGCGGTCGGCGTCGGGTTCGAGAATGCTACCCCGCGGGTCGGCCTCGTCCAGTCGCAGCTGGTGAATGCCAATACGATCCATTCGCAGGGCATCGATATGGGCGGAAGCGCGCGGTTCGATCTGAACGACAACATCCGCTACACGATCTCGGGCGAGGGCAGCATCCTGCTTGACCTCAGCACGACTTTCCCCGGCGGCCGCAAGGAAAAGTATGTCGGCACGCTCGGCAACTATAACCTGACCGCGGGTTCGGGGACGCCGCGCTGGCGCGCGAACGTCACCAACACGATCGAAATCCGCGATGCGTTCAGCCTGAGCGGCACGGTGAACTACGTTGCAGGCTACAACCTGTCGGCAGAAGATCAGGGCGGCGTGCGTGGCGATGGCGGCCTGGCAGTCGATTATCTGCCCGCAAACGTGGACGGCTACATCACCGCCGATCTCGTCGGCACGGTCAAGGTGACCGACAAGTTCAGCTTCTACGTCAACGTGCTGAACATCCTGAACGATCTTCCACCGATCGATCCGGCAACCTATGGCGCGTATCTCTATAACCCGGTGCAGGCGGGCGAGGGCATCTATGGCCGTCAGTTCCGTGCAGGCGCAAAGTTCGGCTTCTAATCTGAACGAACCCGTTGCCAGGAAGGGCGGCGTCGCAAGACGCCGCCCTTTTGTGGTTCAGGCGACCTGAAGCACCAACTTGCCGTCGCCTTCGTCGATCTTGACGGTCGCGCCGTCCTTCACCTCGCCGCGCAGGATCATGTCGGCGAGCGGGTCCTGCAGATACCGCTGGACCGCACGTTTCAACGGCCGCGCGCCGTACACCGGATCGTAGCCGACCCGGCCGAGCCACGCCCTCGCGGCATCGGTCAGGTCCAGCACAATCTTCCGATCCGCCAGCAGCTTGTCGACACGGCTCACCTGGATGTCGACGATCGGCGCCATGTGCGTCTGGCCGAGCCGGTGGAACAGGATCACCTCGTCGAGCCGGTTGAGGAACTCCGGGCGGAAGTGCGACCGGACGATCTCCATCACCTGTGGCTCGACCGACGAGACGTCGTCGCCCTCCGCCATGTTCGCCAGATACTGGCTGCCGAGGTTCGACGTCAGGATGATCAGCGTGTTGCTGAAATCCACCGTGCGGCCCTGGCCGTCGGTCAGCCGGCCGTCGTCGAGCACCTGGAGCAGCACGTTGAACACGTCGCCATGCGCCTTCTCGACCTCGTCGAACAGGATCACCTGATACGGACGCCTGCGCACCGCCTCGGTCAGCACGCCGCCCTCCTCGTATCCGACATAGCCTGGAGGCGCACCGATCAGCCGGGCGACCGCGTGCTTCTCCATGAACTCGCTCATGTCGATGCGGACCATCGCGCTGGGGTCGTCGAACAGGAACTCGGCGAGCGCCTTGGTCAGCTCGGTCTTGCCGACGCCGGTTGGCCCGAGGAACAGGAACGAGCCAAGTGGCCGGTTAGGATCCTGCAACCCCGCACGTGCGCGGCGCACCGCGGTCGAGACCGCCTTCACCGCATGCGCCTGCCCGATCACCCGCTTGCCGATCGTCGCTTCCATCGCGAGCAGCTTGTCGCGCTCGCCTTGCAGCATCCGCTCGACCGGGATGCCGGTCCACCGGCTGACGACGCCGGCGATGTCGTCCGCGGTCACTTCCTCGCGAAGCATCGCGCCCTTGGTTGCGCCCGCCGCCTCGTCGAGCTGGCGCTGCAACCCCGGAATCGTGCCGTAGGAAAGCTCGCCCGCCTTGGCGAGATCGCCCGAGCGCTGCGCCTGTTCCAGTTCGAGCCGCGCGGCATCGAGCTGTTCCTTCAGCCGTGCCTCCGCGTTGATCTTGTCCTTCTCGCCTTTCCAGCGCGTCGTCAGCTCGGCGGACTGCTCCTCCAGGTTGACGAGTTCGCCCTCAAGCGTGTCGAGCCGGTCGACCGACGCGTCGTCGGTCTCGCGCTTCAACGCCTCGCGCTCGATCTTCAGTTGGATGATCCGCCGGTCGAGATTTTCGATCGCCTCGGGCTTCGATTCGACCTCCATGCGGATGCGGCTCGCGGCCTCGTCCATCAGGTCGATCGCCTTGTCGGGCAGGAAGCGGTCGGTGATGTAGCGGTTCGACAGCGTCGACGCGGCGACGATCGCGCCGTCGGTGATCCGCACGCCGTGATGCAGCTCGTACTTCTCCTTCAGCCCGCGCAGGATCGAGATGGTGTCCTCGACCGTCGGCTCGCCCACCATCACCGGCTGGAACCGGCGCTGCAACGCCGGGTCCTTCTCGACATATTTGCGGTATTCGTCGAGCGTGGTCGCGCCGACGCAGTGCAACTCACCGCGCGCGAGGGCGGGTTTTAGCAGATTGCCCGCGTCCATCGCGCCTTCGGATTTGCCCGCGCCGATCAGCTGGTGCATCTCGTCGATGAACAGGATGACGTCGCCCTCGGCGGCCTTCACCTCGTCGAGCACGCCTTTCAGCCGCTCCTCGAACTCGCCGCGATATTTCGCGCCAGCAATCAGCGAGCCCATGTCGAGCGACATCAGCCGCCGGTCCTTCAGCGTATCGGGCACGTCGCCATTCGCGATCCGCAGCGCCAGCCCTTCCGCGATCGCGGTCTTGCCGACGCCGGGTTCGCCGATCAGCGCGGGGTTGTTCTTGGTCCGGCGCGCGAGGATCTGGATGGTACGCCGGATCTCCTCGTCGCGGCCGATGACGGGGTCGAGCTTGCCGTCGCGCGCCGCCTGGGTGAGGTCGCGGGCGAATTTCTTGAGCGCGTCATACCGGTCCTCGGCGCCTGCGGTGTCGGCGGTGCGGCCCTGCCGCACGCCATTGATCGCGGTGTTCAGCCCCTCGGGCGTCACGCCGCCGGCCTTCAACGCCTTGCCCGCCGCAGTGTTGAGGGACAGCGCGAGCGCGACCAGCAGCCGCTCGACGGTGACGAAGCTGTCGCCCGCCTTGGTCGCGATCTGCTCGGCCTGGTCGAGCACGCGCACCGCGTCGTTGTCTATGCCCGGCGTGGTCTGCGCGCCCGAGCCCGACACGACCGGGATCTTCGCGAGCGCGAGGTCGGTCTCCGAGGTCGCGCGCTTGGCGTCGCCGCCCGCCGCCCCGATCAAGCCGGCGGCCATGCCCTGCTCGTCCTCCAGCAGTGCCTTCAACAGATGCTCGGGGGCGATCCGCTGATGGTTCATGCGGATCGCGACGGTCTGTGCGGATTGCAGAAAGCCCTTCGCGCGGTCGGTGAATTTGTCGATGTTCATGACGAATTCCTGTGGGATTGTTCGGTATCTGGCCGGAAGATGGTGTTGTATTTGGGCAACACAAGAGGCGGCGCTTATCGCACGCTAGTCGCTCTACAGATCGCCGGGATAGCGTTTATTGTCGGGGTCTAAGCCTCACCGTCATCGCTATCAGAAGGTCCGCGTGCTATATATTGCATGTGAACACAGCAATTCCCCATACTTACGCGATTGGCATAGAGCCGGCCGACATCGACTTCATGGGTCACGTCAACAACGCCAACTATCTGAAATGGGTACAGGCGGCGGTGATCGATCACTGGCAGCGGTTCGCGCCACCCGATGCGGTCGCCGGACATCTGTGGGTCGCGCTCAAGCACGAGATCACATACCGCAAGCCGGCGTTCCTCGACGACGACGTGATCGCCACCGTGCTGCTTCAGAAGGTACAGGGCGCGCGCGCGTTCTACGAGACGATCATCAAGCGCGGCGAGGATGTGCTCGCCGAGGTGAAGTCGAGCTGGTGCTGCCTGGATGCGGAGACGCTGCGACCGTCGCGGCTTACGAAAAACGTGATCGAGCACTTCTTTCCGAAGGATAGTGCGGCGGCTTGATTGAGACGACCACCCCGGCGGAGGCGGGGGCCCAATTGGAACGTCGGAAGTAACGGCTCGCGGTCCCTCGTTATAGCTGTCCCCCAATTGGGCCCCGGCCTTCGCCGGGGTGGTGCGGTAGGCGGTAGGTTCCGCTAAACCACCTCGTACGGCACCGCCCCGCGCCGATCCGGATCGACCCGTATCCCACTCGCCGCCGGCGGAAATGCCCTCTGGTCGCAGTCCGTCCGCAAACACACTCGGCAAGAAGACCCGATCGGCGTCGCGATCCCACCCGTCCCCAGCGCGTCCGCATAGATGAACTCCGACGCGTTAGCCTCCTCGCAGCCCAGCGCCACGGCGTAGCGCCGCGCCGGCCGCGTGTACGTCTCGGACGGCTTGACCAGCCCCTTCGCCATCGAGACGTAGCGAATGCCGTCGGTCGTCTCGATCAGCTGCGTCAGGATGCGGTCGGGGATCGCCACCGCCTCGTGGACGATCCACAACGGACACGCCCCCCCGAACCGCGCGAACTGCAACCGTGTGGCGGAGTGGCGCTTGGTGATGTTCCCCGCCATGTCGACGCGGCAGAAGAAAAACGGGATGCCGAGCGCGCCGGGTCGCTGGAGCGTCGACAAGCGGTGGCACGTCTGCTCGAAACTCGTCCCGAAGATCCGCCGCAACCGGTCGATGTCGTGGCGCACACTCCGCGCCTCGGTGCGGAAACGCGTATAAGGCATGACAATCGCCCCCGCCGCGTAGTTGGTCAGCCCCGCGGTCAGTAGCGCGCGCGCTGTTTCAGACGCCATTTCCGACGCCGCGACGATCCCGCCGATGACGTCGCCGAACTCGTGCCGCGCGACCTGATGCGCCAGCGAGAACAATGTCGTCTCCCCCGGCTGCGACCCATCGAGCCGCAACGTCGCGCCGTCATAGTCGCGCAACGGTGCAGCCAGCGCGCCCGAGATCGCGACCGACACGCCACGCGCCGCCAGCCGAGCTTCCAGCGCCGCGATGCGATCCGCCCCCAAAGTCTCGCCGATCTCCTCCGCCCGCCGGTCGAGCGCATCGACATAATTGCCCGCCGCATGAAACCAGTCGCGCACGTCCTCCCACGGCAGCAATCCCGGCGCACCCGACCCCGCTACGAGCCGGTCGTCGAGCGCACGCAACTGCTCCTGCGCCCGCCGATACGCGTCGTGCATCGCGACGAGCCGCTGCGCTAACAACGGCTGGTGCTTCACCGCGCGCCGCACCGCCGTCTCGTCGAGCGCGGGCGCCTCGACGCTCGTGTCCGACACCGCCTCCAGAGTCGCGATCAGCAGCGCGGTGTCATCCGCCGCGTCGATGCTTCCCCAATCCGCCGGAAATTCGCGCGCGAGCGTGATCAGCACGCCTTCGGTCACCGGCCGGTCGCCATTCTCGATCTGCGAGAGGTAACTCACCGACAGGCCGATCCGCGCGGCCATCGCCGCCTGGCTGATCCCGAGCACGCGGCGCAGGTCGCGCAGGCGGTGTCCGACGAAGAGGCGACGTGCGGGCAGGGTCATCCCTTCGCCTAGTTTGCAAACATCACGTCGGCAAGTTTGCAACATTGCATTTGCGCATCGCATCCCGCTCTGTGAAGGCAATCAGCAGGACGGAGAGACGATGTCATCGACGATCGAAGAGCTTGAACGCCGCCGCGAAGCCGCCAGAGTCGGCGGAGGCCTCAAGCGGATCGCAGCGCAGCACGCCAAGGGAAAGCTCACCGCAAGGGAGCGCCTTGACGTGCTGCTGGACGAGGGGTCGTTCGAGGAGCTCGACATGTACGTCGAGCACAACTGCGTCGATTTCGGCATGCAGGATCAGGTGATCCCCGGCGACGGCGTGGTCACTGGTTCGGGCACGATCAACGGCCGCCTCGTCTTCGTCTTCAGCCAGGACTTCACCGTGTTCGGCGGCTCCTTGAGCGAGCGTCATGCGCAGAAGATCTGCAAGGTGATGGACAGCGCGATGAAGGTCGGCGCGCCGATCATCGGCCTCAACGACAGCGGCGGCGCGCGCATCCAAGAAGGCGTCGCCAGCCTCGGTGGCTACGCCGAAGTGTTCCAGCGCAACGCGCTCGCCTCGGGCGTCGTGCCGCAGCTCTCGCTGATCATGGGCCCGTGTGCCGGCGGTGCGGTCTATTCCCCCGCGATGACCGACTTCATCTTCATGGTGAAGGATTCGAGCTACATGTTCGTCACCGGCCCCGACGTGGTCAAGACGGTGACCAACGAGGTCGTGACGCAGGAGGCGCTCGGCGGCGCAGTCACGCACACGACCAAGACGTCGGTCGCCGACAACGCGTTCGAGAACGACATCGAAGCGCTGCTCGCGGCGCGCGACTTCTTCGATTTCCTGCCCGCGTCGAACCGTGAAGGCGTGCCCGAGCGCCCGACCGCGGACGAATGGGACAGACTGGAGGAGAGCCTCGACACGCTGATCCCGGCGTCGGCAAACCAGCCCTACGACATGCACGAACTGATCCGGAAGACCGTCGACGAAGGCGATTTCTTCGAGACTCAGCCGGCGCACGCGGCCAACATTATCACCGGCTTCGGCCGCATCGAGGGCCGCACGGTCGGCTTCGTCGCGAACCAGCCGATGGTGCTCGCTGGCGTGCTCGACATCAATTCGTCGAAGAAGGCCGCGCGGTTCGTGCGGTTCTGCGACGCGTTCGAGATCCCGATCGTCACCTTCGTCGACGTCCCCGGCTTCCTCCCCGGCACCGCGCAGGAGCATAACGGCATCATCAAGCACGGCGCGAAACTGCTGTTCGCCTATGCCGAGGCGACCGTGCCAAAAATCACCGTTATCACGCGCAAGGCCTATGGCGGCGCGTACGATGTGATGGCGTCGAAGCACCTGCGCGGCGACCTCAACTACGCCTGGCCGACCGCCGAGATCGCGGTGATGGGGGCCAAGGGCGCGGTCGAGATCATCTTCCGCGGCAAGACGCCGGAAGAGATCGCCGAACGCACCGCCGAATACGAGGCGCGCTTCGCGAACCCGTTTGTCGCCGCGTCGAAAGGCTTCATCGACGAGGTGATCCAGCCCCACTCGACCCGCCGCCGCATCGCGCTCGGCTTACGGAAACTCCGCGGCAAGGCGCTGGAGAATCCGTGGAAGAAGCATGACAATATCCCATTGTGAGTCATGCTTGTTCGGTGATGCCAAGCACATTATCATGTCATGCGAAGGAGTCGTGACATGCAGACCGAACGCGTGACGTTTCTGACTACCCCCGACCACAAGGCGGCGCTCGACGCGTTTGCAAGCAGCAACGGCCAGTCGGTCGGTCATGTCCTGCGCGAGGCGTCGAGCCAGTATATCGGCCAGCCGACGGCGGACGAGGAAGCCGAGCTTGCCATGCTCGTGCAGCAGGTCAACGAGGCGATTCCGAAGATGAACGCGTCGATCGACTCGATGATCGCGACGATGGATGCGTCTCATGTGCGCATCGACGCACTGCTCCGTGACATGGGCGTGCGTTCATGAGCACGTTCGGCGATATATTCGGTGCGATGCGGCAGGTGATCCTTACACAAGCACGCCTGGACCAACTCGATGTGCGGATGACCCGGATGGCAGGCGACATCGACGGTCTTGCCGACGGTATCTCATCGCTGCGCGACCGGATTTCACGGCTTGAGGGCGTTATAGAGGGCGCGGCAATGGCGGCTAGTCGACAGCAGCGGAGGATCGAGGAATGATCGCGTTCCTTCTGCTCCTGGCGGCGGCCGCGCCTGCACCCGCGCCCCTCTGGAAGCTCGCCGATCGCACCAATCCCGCAGGCGTGCGCAGCATCTCCGCGTCGGTCACTGGCAATGACGGTCTCTCGCGGTTCGTCGTGAAATGCGACGTCGCGTCCGAGCCGATCGTGTCGATCCAGTTCATCCAGCCGCAGCCGCTTGGGTCGGGCGCAGACAAACCGGTCGCGGTGCGCTTCGATGGCGGGCCGGCGTTCACCTATAACTGGCAGTTTCCGGGGACTGGTACGTACATCGCCGATCCTGCGGCGATCACCAAGCTGACCACGTTCCTCGTGAAGTCGAAGACGGTGCGCGTCGAGACGACCAATGGCGCGAACTTCGCGGTGCAGGCGAACTTCGTCGCGCCGACCAGCGATGCGATGATCCGGCAGGTGCTTGGCGTCTGCGGCTACACGCTCGGCGTCGTTCCCGCGCCGCCGGCACCGCCAAAGGATCCGCAGTGACCCTCGGCCGTCTCAACCATGTCGGGGTCGCGACGCCGTCGATCGCGAAGTCGGTCGAGACGTATCGTTTGCTGTTGGGCGCGACCGCGATCGGCGAGCCGTTCGACCTGCCCGAGCAGGGTGTCAAAGTGTGCTTCATCGATGCGCCCAATACGCAGATCGAGCTGATCGAGCCCTATGACGAGAGTTCGCCGATCGCCGGGTTCCTGCGCAAGAACCCGGCGGGCGGGCAGCATCATGTCTGTTTCGAGGTCGCCGACATCTCCGCGACAGTCGCCGATCTGAAGGCGAAGGGCGCGACCGTGTTGGGCGAGCCGCGGATTGGCGCGCATGGTACGCCGATCGTGTTCGTGCACCCAAAGGATTTCGGCGGCATGCTGGTCGAGTTGATGGAGACGCCGGACGATACCGGCGCGCACTAGGAGAGATAGGATGGCCGCGTACGAGCATATTCTGAGCGAACGGCGCGGCGACGTGCTCGTGCTGACGCTCAACCGGCCCGACCGGCTGAACGCCGCACCGCCGGCAATGTTCGAGGAATTGCGCGCGACGCTGGCCGAGTTGGACGGGGTGCGGGCGGTGCTGATCGCGGGCGCGGGGCGTGCGTTCTGCTCGGGCGCGGATGTCGGCGGCGGCGCCCTGGGCTCGGACAATCCCCGCGAGGCGACGTTCGTGGCGCTGACGGGGAGTTATAATCCGACGATGGCGGCAATCGCCGACCTGTCGGTGCCGGTAGTCAGCGCGGTACGCGGGCCGGCGGCGGGGATCGGCTGCAGCCTCGCGCTCGCCGCCGATTTCTGCGTCGCCAGCGAGACGGCGTACTTCCTTCAGGCGTTCGTGAACATCGGGCTGGTGCCGGACGGTGGCGCGTCGTGGATGTTGCCACGGCTGATCGGCAAGGCGCGGGCGACCGAGATGATGATGCTCGGCGAACGGGTGCCCGCTGCCAAGGCGCTCGACTGGGGGATGGTGCACAAGGTCGTCGCGGGCGACGCGTTGGACGCCGAGGCGTTCGCGCTGGCCGAGCGGCTGGCAGCGATGCCGACTGTCGCGCTGGGGTTGATGCGACGGGCGATCACCGCCGCGTACGAAACGGATTACGCGACCGCGATGCAGACCGAGGCGGCGAACCAGCGTGACGCGCGCGGGTCTGCGGATTCGATGGAGGGCGGTCGTGCCTTTCTGGAGAAGCGCAAGCCCGTGTTCACGGGCAAGTGACCTCCGCCTTCAACACCACCCCGGCGAAGGCCGGGGCCCAATTGGGCAACGGCGCCTTGGCTGGTGCTACTCTCCGTTACAGCAACCTTTCCAATTGGGCCCCGGCCTCCGCCGGGGTGGTGTTTTCAGCATGACCGACAAGCCCGAATCCGCCCCAACGCTCGCCGACTGGCAGGCGCTTGCCGCCAAGGAGGTCAAAGGCGCCGACCTCACCTGGCCAACCCCCGAGGGCATCGACGTCAAGCCGCTCTACACCGCGGAAGATGTGCGCGAAGACCCCGGCCTCCCAGGTTTCGCGCCCTTCACCCGCGGCGTCCGCGCGTCGATGTACGCCGGCCGTCCTTGGACGATCCGCCAGTACGCTGGCTTCTCCACCGCCGAAGCCTCGAACGCGTTCTACCGCCGCAACCTCGCCGCCGGCCAGAAAGGCCTGAGCGTCGCGTTCGATCTTGCTACCCACCGCGGCTACGACTCCGACCACCCCCGCGTCACCGGCGACGTCGGCAAGGCGGGCGTCGCGATCGATTCGGTCGAGGACATGAAGATCCTCTTCGACGGCATCCCGCTCGACAAGATGTCCGTCTCGATGACGATGAACGGCGCGGTGATCCCGATCCTCGCCTTCTTCATCGTCGCCGGCGAGGAGCAGGGCGTCGACCGGAAACTGCTCGACGGGACCATCCAGAACGACATCCTCAAGGAGTTCATGGTCCGCAACACCTATATCTACCCGCCCGAGCCGAGCATGCGGATCATCTCGGACATCTTCGGCTACACCAGCCGCGAGATGCCCAAGTTCAACAGCATCTCGATCAGCGGCTATCACATGCAGGAGGCCGGAGCGACGCAGCTCCACGAGCTCGCCTTCACGATCGCCGACGGCATGGAATACGTCAAATACGGCGTCGCATCCGGGCTCGACATCGACAAGTTCGCCGGGCGCCTCAGCTTCTTCTTCGCGATCGGCATGAACTTCTTCATGGAGATCGCCAAGCTCCGCGCCGCCCGCGTCCTCTGGCACCGCGCGATGACGCAATTGGGCGCGCAGGACGAGCGCTCGAAGATGCTCCGCACGCATTGCCAGACGAGCGGCGTCTCGCTCACCGAGCAGGATCCGTACAACAACGTCATGCGCACGACGATCGAGGCGATGGCGGCGATGCTGGGGGGCACGCAGTCGCTCCACACCAACGCGCTCGACGAGGCGATCGCGCTGCCGACCGACTTTTCCGCACGTATCGCGCGCAACACGCAGATCGTGATCCAGGAAGAGACCGGGATGACCAAGGTCGTCGATCCGCTCGGCGGCAGCTATTATATCGAGAGCCTGACGCAGTCGCTGGTCGACGGCGCCTGGACGCTGATCGAGCGGATCCAGTCCGAAGGCGGCATGGCAAAGGCGGTCGCGGCAGGCTGGCCCAAGGCGATGATCGAGGAAGCCGCCGCCGGCCGCCAGGCGCGAGTCGATCGCGGCGAGGACGTCATCGTCGGCGTCAACAAGTACAAGCTCGCCGAACAGGACGCGATCGAGATCCTCGACGTGGATAACGTCGCGGTCCGCGCCGGCCAGATCGAACGCATCGCGCGGGTGAAGGCGACGCGCGACGAGACGGCGTGCCGCGCCGCGCTCGACGCGTTGCGTGAAGGGGCGAAGGGCTCCGACAACCTCCTCGCCCTAGCCATCGAATGCGCCCGAGTCCGGGCCACGCTCGGCGAAATCTCGACGGCGATGGAGGACGTGTTCGGCCGCTACGGGACGCAGCCGACCCCCGTCTCCGGCATCTACGGCGGCGCGTACGAGGACGACGCGCGCTGGACCCGCCTCACCGACGGCGTCGAGGTCACTGAACGCCGGCTCGGCCGCAAACCCCGCATGCTCGTCGCCAAGATGGGCCAGGACGGCCACGATCGCGGCGCCAACCTCGTCTCGTCGATGTTTGGCGACCTGGGATTCGAGATCGTCCCCGGCCCGCTGTTCCAGACCCCGGCCGAAGCCGCTGCGCTCGCGCTCGAAAAGGACGTCGACGTGGTCGGCGCCTCCAGCCTCGCTGCGGGTCACAAGACGCTGATACCCGAACTGATCGGCTATCTGCGCGAGGCGGGCCGCGCGGATATCAAGGTGATCGCGGGTGGCGTTATCCCCGCACAGGACTATCAGGCGCTGCGCGACGCCGGGGTGCAGGCGATCTTCGGCCCCGGCACCAACCTGATCCAGGCCGCCGAGGACGTATTGAAACTCCTCGGCCACAATATGGCCCCGCAAGAGGAAGCCGCAGAATGACCGATACCATGATCCGCAAGAGCCCCTCCCCTTCAGGGGAGGGGTTGGGGTGGGGTTCCACCGCGAACGCAACGCCGGATATGCGGACAGCCCCCACCCCCAGCCCCTCCCCTGAAGGGGAGAGGAGCACGAGGACCGACTGGACCCGCCCAGAAATAGCAGCGCTGTTCGACCTCCCGTTCGACGAACTGATGTACCGCGCGCAGACCGTCCACCGCGCGCATCACGCGATCGGCGAAGTCCAGCTCTGCACGTTGTTGTCGATCAAGACCGGCGGCTGCCCCGAGGATTGCGGCTATTGCTCGCAGTCCGCCTCGTCCGACTCCGGCCTGAAGGCGGAAAAGCTGATGGACGTCGACGCTGTCCTCGCCGACGCCGCGCAGGCCAAGGCCGCCGGCTCGCAGCGTTTCTGCATGGGCGCCGCGTGGCGCAACCCGAAGCCGCGCGACATGCCGAAGGTCGTCGCCATGGTCGAGGGCGTCCGCGCAATGGGGCTTGAGACGTGCATGACGCTCGGCATGCTCGACGCGGATCAGGCGAAGCAGCTCGCCGACGCGGGTCTCGATTACTACAACCACAACATCGACACCTCGCCCGAGAATTACGGCAACGTCATCACCACGCGCACCTTCGGCGATCGGCTCGAGACGCTGGCGAACGTGCGTGACGCAGGGATCTCGGTCTGCTGCGGCGGGATCGTCGGGATGGGTGAGACGCGCAGCGACCGAGTCGGCTTCGTCCACGCACTCGCCACCTTGCCGCGCCATCCGGAGAGCGTGCCCGTCAACGCGCTGGTCCCGGTAAAAGGCACGCCGCTCGGCGACATGCTCGCCGGCACGCCGATGGCGCAGATCGACGACATCGAGTTCGTCCGGACGGTCGCCGTCGCGCGCATCACCATGCCGCTCAGCATGGTGCGCCTGTCGGCCGGGCGCGAGAGCATGTCCGAGGCTACTCAGGCGCTTTGCTTCATGGCGGGCGCGAACTCGATCTTCACTGGCGACAAGCTGCTGACCACCGGCAACGCCGGCGACAGCGCGGATGCGACGTTGCTCGCGAAGCTCGGGATGAAACCGATGGTCGGCGCGGAGCCGATGCGAGCCGCCGCGGAGTAGTTCCCCTCCCGCTTACGGGAGGGGTTAGGGGAGGGCCTGTCCTCCCGCACCATAATATCCGCGCGTGGACAGGCCCTCCCCCGGCCCCTCCCGCAGGCGGGAGGGGAGCGAGAATGTTCAAGAAAATCCTGGTCGCCAATCGCGGCGAGATCGCCTGCCGCGTCATGCGGACCGCCAAGGCGATGGGCATCAAAACCGTCGCGGTCTATTCCGATGCCGACGCGCGAAGCCCCCATGTGCTGATGGCCGACGAGTCCGTCAGGCTCGGACCGGCACCCGCCGCCGACAGCTATCTCAAGGCCGAGCTGATCCTGCTTGCGGCCAAGGAAACCGGCGCGGACTGCATCCACCCCGGCTACGGTTTCCTGTCCGAGCGCGAGAGTTTCGCGCTGGCCTGCGCCGAGGCCGGGATCGCCTTCGTCGGCCCGCCGGCCAACGCGATCGCCGCGATGGGCGACAAGATCGAATCTAAGAAGCTCGCCAAGGCCGCGGGCGTCAACGTCGTGCCGGGCTATCTCGGCGAGATCGACAGTACCGACCACGCGGTCGAGATCGCGTCGGGCATCGGCTATCCGGTGATGATGAAGGCGAGCGCCGGCGGCGGCGGCAAGGGCATGCGGCTCGCGTACAGCGAACAGGACGTCCACGAGGGCTTCGAGGCGACCAAGCGGGAAGGGCTCGCCAGCTTCGGCGACGACCGCGTGTTCATCGAGAAGTTCATCGAATCGCCGCGCCATATCGAGATCCAGCTGATCGGCGACCAGCACGGCAACATCGTCTATTTGAACGAGCGCGAATGCTCGATCCAGCGGCGGCACCAGAAGGTGGTCGAAGAGGCCCCGTCACCGTTCGTCACGCCCAAGATGCGCAAGGCGATGGGCGAGCAGGCGGTCGCGCTGGCGCAGGCGGTCGGCTATTACTCGGCGGGGACGGTCGAGCTGATCGTGTCGGGTGCGGACACGACGGGGGAGGGGTTCTACTTCCTCGAGATGAACACCCGGCTCCAGGTCGAGCATCCGGTGACCGAGGAGATCACCGGGCTCGACCTGGTCGAACTGATGATCCGGGTTGCAGCGGGGGAACCGCTCGGGTTCGGGCAGGACGAGGTGAAGCTCAACGGCTGGTCGATCGAGAATCGGGTGTATGCGGAGGACCCGTATCGCGGGTTCCTGCCGTCGATCGGTCGCTTGGTCCGGTATAATCCGCCCCTCCCGTTCGCCCTGAGCGAAGTCGAAGGGCATGCCCCGAGCGGAGGTGCTTCGACTTCGCGCAGCACGAACGGGGAGGGGGTGGCGGAGTCCGCGGAACCCCGAATCCGCGTCGACGACGGCGTGCGCGAGGGGGGCGAGGTCAGCATGTTCTACGACCCGATGATCGCCAAGCTCATCACCTGGGCCCCCACCCGCGACGGCGCGATCGCCGCGCAGATCGCCGCACTCGACGCGTTCGAACTCGACGGCCCCGGCAACAACATCGATTTCCTCTCGGCGATCATGCAGCACCCGCGCTTCCAGTCCGGCGCGCTCACCACCGGCTTCATCGCCGAGGAATACCCCGACGGCTTCCACGGCGCGCCCGCCGACGCCGCGTTGCTGAAGACGCTCGCCGCCGTCGCAGCCTTCGCCGCCACCGCGGAGGCAGATCGCGCGCGCCGCATCGACGGCCAGCTCGGCAGGCGCCTGCGCCCGCCCGCCGACTGGTCGGTGACGATCGACACGATCGACCACGCGGTGACCGTCTCGACCGACGGCATAATGGTCGATGGCGAAGAGCTGGACCTGTCGCTCGAATACACGCCCGGCGACCGGATGGTGGTCGCCGACGGTCACGGGACTGACGGCGACGAACACCTGACAATCCGCATCGCCAAGGCCCGGGCCGGCTTCAAGCTCACGACCCGCGGCGCTAGCCACGTCGCCCGCGTGTTGCCCGCCCGGGTCGCGCCCTACACCGCGCACATGATCGAGAAGATCGCGCCCGATCTGTCGAAATTTCTGATCTGCCCGATGCCGGGGTTGCTGGTCCGGCTGGATGTCGCGGCGGGTGACAGAGTCGAGGCGGGGCAGGCGCTTGCCGTGGTCGAGGCGATGAAGATGGAGAACATCCTGCGCGCGGAGAAGACGGGCACCGTGAAGTCTGTGGCCGCGAAGACGGGCGACAGCCTGGCGGTGGATCAGGTGATCCTCGAACTGGACTGAGTGGGCTCTGTCCAGCTCTAACTCTTGTCCCATCCCGTCATGCCGGACTCGTTCCGGCATCCACCGTTCCGCACATCCGAGAGATTTGAGTATGCGGAACGGTGGGCCCCGGCCTCCGCCGGGGTGACGGAACGGGGGTAGGTGCGCATTCTAGTACCCGCGAGGCGAGCGAACGCATCTATGTTTCCCCGCGAAGGCGGGGACCCAGTCTGGGCTCCCGCCTTCGCGGGAGAACACGGGGGCGGCGCGTGTTGACTGTGTCGGACCTATCACGCGTGCACCACCCCGGCGAAGGCCGGGGCCCAGTTGGGGGACGTGCGTAATCGGGCTCCCCGCGCTGTTACGACGACCTTTCCGACTGGGCCCCCGCCTTCGCCGGGGTGGCGGCACCGGTTAAGGAGCGTTCCGCGCATCGACGAGGCTGACGCTTGGCGCATCGTGGGAGGGAGCGAAGTCCCTCCCGTTTCCCCTCCCGCCGCTGTACAGCAACCCGGATGACCCTCCTCCGTTACCTCGCCGCGCTCATCCTCCTAGCCACCGCGATCCCCGCCACCGCGCAGGACGAGCCCAGGGTCGCGACCGTCGCCGCCAGCCTCACCCAGGCGTCGGCCGAGCTCCAGGCGATCGACGACGCCACCCCCGCCGCGCGTAACGACAAGGCGCGGCAGGCGTTGCGCGATCGCGCCCAGGCGGTGCAGACCACCGCCGCCGATGCGGTCCGCACGCTCACCCCGGAGATGGCGCTGGTCCAGGCGCGCGTCGCCGAACTGGGTGCCGCCACCCCCGGCGTGGTCGAAGCGCCCGAGATCCGCGCGCAACGCAAGCTCCTCGCGCAGAGCCAGTCGGCAATCGATTCCGCGATCAAGCGCGCGCGGCTCATCGGCATCGAGGCCAAGCAGCAGATCGACGATATCGGTGCGGCCGAGGCGGAGGAACTCGGCCAGCAACTGTCCGAAAACATCGGCTCGCCGCTGTCGCCGACGCTGTGGGCGTCGATCGTCGATCATCTTCCGCGCGATACGGCGCGGCTGACGCGGTTCGCCAACACCGAGCTGCGTCAGTTCGGTGCGCGGTTCGATACCCGCACGGGGACCGGCCTGCTCGTCGGGTTCCTTGCCGCGCTGGTGCTGATCGTGCCGCTGCGGCGTTGGCTGCACGGCGCCGGTCGGCGCTACGCCGCCAACCATACACCCGGCGGACGCGTGCGGCGTTCGGCCTATGCGTTGTGGCTGGTGGTGATCGGTACCGCGCTGCCGGGGCTCGCCGCGCTCGCGATCGTCGCGTCGCTGCGCTGGGGCGGGCTGGTGTCGCCCGCATGGAGCCGGTTTGGCGCGATCTTCGTCGGGATCTCGTGGTTCGCGGCCTTCGTCTCGTCGCTCGGTGGCGCGCTGCTGCTGCGGAGCCAGCCGACCTGGCGGCTGCTGCCGATCGGCGATGCCGCCGCGCACGCGCTCAGGCCGTATAGCTGGATGGCGGCGGCGCTGATCTTCGGCGGGCAGCTGCTCATCGCGACCAACCAGCTGATCGGCGTCAGCGCGCCGGCAACGAGCGCGGCCAACGCGCTCGTCGCGCTGTTGCACATCGTCCTGCTCGGCGCGATGCTGGTGACGCTGGGCCGGCTGCGCGCCGCCGCGCTGCCCGATCCGGCCAAGCCCGCGCGCAACACGCTGCTCGCGATCGTCGCCACGCTGGTCTGGCTGGTGCTCTTCGCGGCGTTCGTCGCCGGCCTGGTCGGCTATGTGAATTTCGCACTCAAGGTCGCGACATGGCTGCTGTGGGGCGCGATCGTCGGCGCGACCCTGTACCTGATGATGACCTTTACCGACGACGCGTGCCGGACGCTGCTGTCGAGCGGCAACCGCCTGGGTCGCTCGGCGAACAGCGGCTTCGGGGTCGACAACAAGACCGTCGACCAGATCGGCGTGCTGCTGTCGGCGGTATTGCGGCTATTGCTGATCATGCTCGCGGTCGGCGCGGTGATGGCGCCGTTCGGGGCCGGCGTCGGCTCGGCGTTCGAGCTGTTCGGGGCGGTCGCGAACGGCATCACGGTCGGTCAGGTGACGATCTCGCCGGGCGCCGTATTACGCTCGATCGCGGTGCTGTTCGTCGCGCTGGCGATCATGCGCGGGCTGCAGCATTGGCTGGTGAACAGCTATCTGCCGACCACCGCGATGGATGCCGGGGCGCAGAATTCGGTGACGATGGTCGCGCGTTATGCCGGTATCATCGCCGCGGTGCTGTGGTCGCTCGGCGCGCTCGGCATCGGCATGGAGAAGCTGGCGGTGGTGCTCGGCGCGCTGTCGGTCGGCATCGGCTTCGGCCTACAGGCGATCACGCAGAACTTCGTCTCTGGGCTCATCCTGCTCGCCGAGCGCCCGGTGAAGATCGGCGATCTCGTCCGGATCGGCAACATGGAGGGCGACGTGAAGCGGATCAACGTGCGCTCGACCGAGATTGAGGTGGCGGACCGCTCGACGCTGATCGTGCCGAACTCGGAGCTGATCACCAAGACGATCCAGAACATGACGCTGGCGGCACCGATCGGTCGGATCCAGCTGCAATTCTCGGTGCCGCTCGAGGAGGATCTCGATGCGGTGCGGACGATGGTATTGGCGGCGTTCGCGGAGAAGCACGAGGTGCTCGATCATCCCGAGTCCAAGGTGTTCATCGACTCGATCGACGCCGGCCGCGCCAAGTTCAACTGCTTCGCCTATGTGGCGAGCCCGCGCGATGCCTATCCGATCCGCAGCGAACTGCTGTTCACGCTGCTCCGCCAGTTCCGCGAGGCGGGGATCGAAGTCGGCTCGACCGCGACCAAGATGGAACTGGTCGGCATGGTGCCCGCCGCCCGGCCGGGCGACGAGTCGCCCGACCCAGCCTGATCATTCCACCGAATAGGGGATCGAGATCGTATAGGCGGTGCCCGCGGCCATCTTCCCCTTCGGATTGAACCGGACCGCGGTCACCAGGCCTTGCGTCGTTGGGTCGCCGGCGGTCGGCGTGTAACCCCAGACGTCGCCGAAGGTGGCAAAATCGACATCGTCGCCCGCGTCCGACGGCGCGGCATAATTGAACCTCAGCCCGGTCGCGCCGGCAGTATCGTCGCCTCGTATGACCGGCCCCGATCCCGTGCCGTCGCCGTCGAGTGCGATACGCAATCCGTCGGGGGTGGGCAGGGTCACGGCAAGCGTGTCGAGGTCGAGCGGAACGATGTCGGGGTTCTCAATCCGCATCGCGACCCGCAATTTGGAGCCGGGAATGGCTTTCGGATTGTTGGTCGACGCAGAGGCCTCCCATGTGGTGCGTTGCGTGATCGTCACGATCGCCCCCTTTTCGGCGATGGTCATGGTCACAGTGACGATACCGCTGGCACTACCGCTGTCGCGGAAAAGGCATACATTTATGCCGAGCGCGTTGGCACCGACCAATGTGCAGAACGACCATTCCCATTTCACCTCGAAGCTGCCGGTATAGATACCGGGCGCCAACCGGGTCGTGCTGCGCGCCTTCAGATAGATCGGGACGGCGGCACGGCCGTTGGTGAGCAGCGACAATGTCGTGCCGTTGACGATCGTCCGCGGCGTGCCGGGGACCATCTGAAACTGGCCGCCCTGGTCCGCCGCCAGCAGGTAGGTGGCGGTCGCAGTGCCCGATTTCAGCGTATAGACCGTGCCTGCCTTGACGGTGGCGACCAGGGAATCGTTCGCCAGCAGCGCCAACAGGGTGGTGTCGTTACACCCGAAAGACCCTGTCATCGCGACATACGGCATCGCCGACGGAACCGTGGCGGTCGAATAGATTGCCGCCGGCGAGAAGGTCCCGACGTTGGCGGTCGAGTTCGCCGCGACCGCACAGGCGGCGAACGCCGGCGTCGCCATCATGCCGAGACATATCGCCAGCATGCCTGCCAAGCGTTTGACGAGCCGTGACGACGCCCGCCTGCGATCCTTGTCGATGTCCACCCTGTACCTCGCGCCTTGTTCGAGCGGACAGCGCTAAACCCGGATTCGTTAATGCGATTTCAAAGACTTGAAACGGGTGTTTTCGCATGTCGAAACGGCGTGCTTTAGTCTCGGGGCGCCGCGTCCGGGCGCTGGCATCTTGCGATACGCGGCGAACTGATCGAAACGGCGGGGCATGACCAACGCTCCCTCCGGACACCGCCGCGCATGAGCGCGCACGCATCCTCGCTCCGACCGCATACCGTCCTGATCGCCAGCGTCGCCACCGCCGCGCTCGCCGGGCTGTTGTTCGGGTTCGACACGGCGGTCATCGCCGGCGTCACCGCCGCCCTGAAGGCGCGGTTCGCGCTCAGCGAAGCATGGCTGGGCTTCACGGTATCGTCGGCGCTGTGGGGTACGCTGATCGGCGCGCTGTTCGTCGGCACGCCCGGCGATCGCTACGGCAGTCGCAACGTGCTGCGGATGCTGGCGCTTCTTTACGTCGTCACCGCGCTCGGCTGCGCGCTGGCGTGGAACTGGCACAGCTTCATCGGCTTTCGCTTCGTCAACGGCATCGCGATCGGCGGATCGTCGGTACTCGCGCCGGCCTATATCGCCGAGCTGGCGCCGCCTGCACAGCGGGGCAAGATGGTCGGCGGGTTCCAGTTCGCGGTCATCTTCGGCATCCTGCTTGCCTATGTCTCGAACGCGATCATCGGGTCGCTCGGGCTCGGCGATGTCGAGTGGCGGTGGAAGCTCGGGATCGTCGCGGTGCCGTCGCTGGTCTTTTTCGCGCTCCTGTTCCGCATCCCCAATTCGCCGCGCTGGCTGCTCGCCAAGGGGCGCGATGCGGAGGCCAGGGACGTGCTGGCGATGGTCGGCATGAGCCCGGATATCGCCCGGCGCGAACTCGATGCGCCGAAAGGGGACGCCGCGCTGTCCTGGACGCGCCATCGCAAGCCGATCACGCTCGCCTTCCTGGTGGCGATGTTCAACCAGTTCAGCGGCATCAACGCATTCCTCTATTACCTGAACGATATCTTCAAGGCGTCGGGGGGCAGCCTCTCGCCCGACCTGCAGGCGGTCATGATCGGTGTCGCCAACATGGTCTTCACGCTGCTCGGCATGGTGTTGATCGATCGCATCGGCCGGCGGACATTGCTTCTCTGGGGGTCGGCGGGGATGACCGCCGCCTTGTCGGTCGGCGGGCTGGCGTTGATCGGCGTGCTGCCGAGCTGGCTGCTGCTGCCGTCGCTGATCGTGTTCATCATGTTCTTCGCACCCGGCTCCGGCGCGGTGATCTGGGTGTATATCTCCGAGGTCTTCCCGCAGAACGTGCGCGCGCGGGGTTCCAGTATCGGCTCGTCGAGCCATTGGGGCTGGAACGCCGTCATCGCGCAGGTTTTCCCGATCGCCGCGGCGTGGTCGGCAGGCGTGCCGTTCCTGTTCTTCGCCGCCATGATGGCGGTGCAGTTCGTCACCGTGCTGCTGTATTTTCCCGAGACGAAGGGGATTCCGCTCGAAGACATGGACGCGCACATCGCGCGCTGAACCGGCACATTCCTGCGACAATTGACGGCTAGGCGCAGAACGCGATCAGTCGGTCGTTCGGAGGGGTGTGACGGTATGCGTATTCTGGGTCTGATGCTCGCCGCGAGCATGCCCGCGTTGGCCACGGCGCAACAGGCGCCTGCGCCTGTGCAGTCTGCGCCGATCCCCGAAACGACCGCCCCCGACACGACCGCCCCCGCTGCGCAGGTGGCTGGCGAGCCGCTTGCCGCCGCGACCCCAGAGCAGGCCGCGGAACAGGACGAGGCAGCCGATGCGGAAGAGATCGTCGTCACCGGATCGCGCAAGCTACGCGGTTCGGTGATCGGCGACATTCCGCCCGACCAGACGATCGGCCAGTCCGAGATCCGCTCGTACGGCGTCAGCTCGATCTCGGACCTGTTGAGCGAACTCAGTCCGCAGACGACCAGCGGACGCGGCAGCGGCGGGGCGCCGGTGGTGCTGCTCAACGGCCGCCGCATCTCCAGCTTCTCCGAGATCCGCGACATCCCGACCGAGGCGATCCAGCGCGTCGAGATCCTGCCCGAGGAAGTGGCGCTGAAATACGGCTATCGCGCCGATCAGAAGGTCGTGAACTTCGTCCTGCGCCGCCGCTTCCGTGCGGTGACCGTCGAGGCGGTCGACAAGGTGCCGACCGAGGGCGGCAGCAACTCGCCCGACGGCAAGCTCGACCTGCTCAGCATCGCCCGCGATCGCCGCGTGAACCTGCACGCCGAATACACCTCGTCGTCTGCGTTGACCGAAGCGGAGCGCGACATCGTTCCGACCACGACCGGCGCCGGCAGCACCGCAGTCGGCGCCAATGGGTCGGTCGTTGATCCGACCCCGTACCGCACGCTGCAGGCCGCCACGAGCACCTTCACCGCGAACAGCGTCTACGCGCGCAACATCTTCGGCAATGTCGGCGCGACGATCAACGGCCGGCTCGAATCGACCGACAGCCGTGGCCTCAATGGATTGCCGATCGCCCGGTTGACGCTGGCCGACGGCACGACCGTCAGCCGGGCGCTGGACGACACGGGTTTCCTGCCGCTCGCGCAGCGCGTCTCGTCGATCTCGGCGCACCTCGGGACCACGCTGAACGGCGATATCGGCACGTGGCGCTGGAACGTCACCGGCAATTACGATCGCAGCGATACGCAGACCTTCACCGATACGGGCGTCGACGCGAGTGCGTTCCAGGCGCGACTGAACGCCGGCGATCCCACCGCCAACCCGTTCGCACGGCTGTCCGCCAGCGACATCGGCGCCGCACCCGGCAATCGCGCCTACGCGACGCAGAACACCGGCGAGATCGACGCGGTGGTCAACGGCACGGTGTTCGACCTGCCGGCGGGCGCCGTCTCGACGACGATCAAGCTCGGCGGCCAGACCGCGGATTTCGACAGCCGCTCCTACCGCGCCGGCGTGACCCAGCGCGGCCAGGTCTCGCGCGATACCGTCAATGGGCAGGTCAACATCGACGTGCCGATCACTAGTCGCGGCAAGGACGTCCTGCCGTTCCTCGGAACGTTGTCGGCCAACTTCAATCTGGCGGAAGATCACCTGTCGGACCTCGGCACGCTGACCACGCTCGGCTATGGTGCGAACTGGTCGCCGATCGACGGCGTGCGGCTGATCGCCTCGGTCACCGATACCGACGAGGCACCGACCGCGCAGCAACTGGGCAATCCCTCGATCACGACGCCCAACGTCCGCATCTTCGACTATGTCCGCGGCACCACCGCGACGGTGACGACGATCAGCGGCGGCAATCCGGGGCTCGTGTCGGACAACAACCGCGTCCGCAAGATCGGCCTGACGCTGAAGCCGTGGAGCAAGAAGGATCTGAGCTTCACCGCGAACTACGTCGAAAGCCGCGTCGACAATCCGATCGCGGCGTTCCCCAGCGCGACCGCGGCGATCGAGGCGGCGTTTCCCGACCGCTTCACGCGCGATGCGAGCGGCAATCTGCTCCAAGTCGATAGTCGCCCGATCAATTTCGCGCGCAGTGAGCGGTCCGAACTGCGCTGGGGTATCAATTTCTCCGCGCCGCTGAAATCGAAGGTTCAACGCGAGCTGGAGGCGTATCGCGCCGGTACCGGCCCCAATCCCTTCGAGGGCCTGCAACCGCCGGGCGGCTTTCGTCGACCCGATGGGGCGGGTGGCGATGGTCCCCGTCGTGGCGGCGATGGCGCTGGCGGCGGTGGCCGTGGCGGCGGAGGAGCAGGCGGGCGCTTCGGCGGTGGCGGCGGGCGCGGACAGGCCGGCGGTCGGTTGCAGTTCGCGTTCTACCATACATGGCATTTCACCGACCGCGTGCTGGTCGCCGATGGCGGCCCGAGCCTGAACCTGTTGAACGGCGATGCGATCGGCAGCAGCGGCGGCCAGTCGCGCCATGAACTGGAGGCGCAGGCCGGGTACAGCAACAACGGCGTCGGGGTCCGGCTGTCGGCGCAATATGCCAGCGGCACGCGCGTCAACGGCGGCACGCTCGCCGCCCCCGAAACGCTCAACTTCGGCGGGCTCGCGACCGCGAACGCACGGCTGTTCGCGGACTTGGGGCAACGCCTCGAATGGGTGAAGGCGCATCCGTGGCTGCGCGGGATGCGGGTGAGCCTGTCGGTCGACAATGTGCTCAACACCCGCCAGCGCGTGACCGACGCGACCGGCGCCACGCCGAACAGCTATCAGCCGGACTACCTCGATCCACTCGGCCGCACCGTCCGGCTAAGCATCCGCAAACTGTTCTTCTAATCTGAACCCCTCGCCCCGCCGGGGAGAGGGAGGGGGCCGCGCGCGCTTTCGCGTGGGTGGGTGAGGGGCGTGAGGCTCGGGACGCCAGTCCCAGCCGCCCCTCACCCTCCCGTCGCAAGTGCTCATCTTTCCCTCTCCCCGGAGGGGCGAGGGAAATTAAAGCCCCACCTTCGCCGCCAGCCACCGCGCCGCTGCCTCGGGCGTCTGCTTGTCCGCATCGCGGTCGACCTGATAATTCGCCGTACGCATCGCTTCGACCGGAATCCGCCCGACCAGCGGCCTCAGCGCGCCGAGAAACTTCGCATCCCCAGCCCGCTTCGGCGCGACCATCAGGATCGCATCGTAGCCGGGAATGGCGCGGCGGGGATCGCTCAGCACGGTCAGCCGATCCGCCGCAATGCGCCCGTCCGACGAAAACGCCGAGATCACATCGACATTCCCGCTCTCCAGCGCGCGGTACATGAAGGTCGGGCTGTACGGCGTCGTCTTGGCGAACCTCAGAGGATAAGCGCGCTTCACCGCCGCCCATTCGGGCCGCTCGAGAAACTCCAGGTCGCTGCCCAGCGTCATGCCCGGTGCCGCCTTCACCAGATCGTCGAGGCTCGCGACCCCCTTCGTCTTCGCCGCATCCGCCGTCATCGCGAAAGCGTACGCGTTTTCGAACCCGAGAGAGCCGACCAGCCCGACGCCGTGCTCCCGCTTGGCCCAGGCGCCGATCGCCGCAACCATTGGCTTACGTTCGGGCACGTCGCGCCGCTTCATCTCGTTCGCCCAGATCGTCCCGGCGTAATCGACATACACGTCGATATCCCCGGTCGAGAGCGCCCCGAACACTACGGCCGAGCCCAGCCCGTCGCGGTACTGCACGGTATATCCCGCACGCTCCAACCGGTCGCCGATCAGCCGCGCGAGGATATATTGCTCGGAGAAGTTCTTCGCGCCGACCACGACCGTTCGGTCGCCACCACTCTTCGGCCACAACGGCACGGTCGCCGCTGCCGTTCCTGCGACCAGCACCACCGCCCCGGCGATCCAGAGCCAGCGCCGCCGCGTGCGGATGCCGTATTCGATCCCGCCGATCAGCGCATCCACGCTCAATGCCAGCGCCGCCGCCGAAACGCAGCCGGCGAGCACCAGCGCCCAGTTCTGCGTCTGGAGCCCGGCAAAGATCATGTCGCCGAGGCTCGGCTGGCCGACCGTCGTCGACAACGTTGCCGCCCCGATCGTCCACACCGCCGCGGTGCGGATGCCCGCGATCAGCACCGGCGCGACCAGCGGCGCCTCGACCAGCCGCAGTTTCTGCGCCGGCGTCATCCCGACCGCATCCGCCGCCTGGATCACCGCCGGGTCGATGCCGTGCAAGCCCGCCACCGCATTGCGGATGATCGGCAGCAGCGCATACAGCGTCAACGCGATCAGCGAGGGCAGGAAGCCGAGCGCAGGAATCCCGCCGCCGACGAGCGCGGACAGGCTCAGCAGCAGCGGGTAGAACAGCGCGAGCAACGCAAGGCTGGGGATCGTCTGGACGAGGCTCGCAAACCCTAGCGACACGCGCGCGACGCCTGCATTGCGCGCCGACCAGATCCCCAGCGGCAGGCTGATTGCGATCCCCAGCAAAAGCGCCGACGCCGACAGCAGCACGTGTGCGGCCAGCAGCGGCGGCACGCGGCCGAGCGCATCGAGAAACGCGCTCATGCCACTAATGCCTGCAGGCGTTCGGCTTGCGCACGCGGCACCTGCACCAGCGCCTGCGCATCGTCGCCACCCCGGCCCGCGACCAGTTCGGCAGGCGTCGCGTCCGCGACGATCCGCCCGGCCTTCATCACCAGCACGCGGTCCGCCAGCAACAGCGCCTCCGCCATGTCGTGCGTCACCAGGATCGTCGTCAGCCCGAGCCGGTCATGCAACTCGCGGATTCGCGTCCCCAGCGCATCGCGCGTCACCGGATCGAGCGCGCCGAATGCTTCGTCCAGCAACAGCAGTTTCGCGCCCGGTGCGAGCGCACGCGCAATCCCCACCCGTTGGCGCTGGCCGCCCGACAGCGCATCCGGCATCCGCCCGGCGATATCACGCGGCAGGTCGACGAGATCGAGCAGTTCGCCGACCTTGGCCTCGTCGCGGCGTCCGGCGATCCGCAACCCGATCGCGATATTCTCGGCGATCGTCATGTGCGGGAACAGGCCGATATTCTGGAAGACATAGCCGATCCTCCGACGCAGCTCGGGGGCAGGCTCGGCGGCAACGTCGGCGCCGTCGATCGTGACGCGACCGTCGCTCGGTTCGACCAGCCGGTTGATCGTCTTCAGCAACGTCGACTTGCCCGATCCCGACGTCCCCACCAGCGCGACGAAACTGTCGCCCGCGATCTCTAACGAGATGTCGTCGACTGCGATCGTCGACCCATAGGTCTTGGTGACGCGTTCGAAAGCGAGCGCTGGCAAATTGTCTGGCATCTGCGCGCAGGATGCGGGAAACATACCGCAAAATCAAATAGGCAAAGATCAAATGGGGAGCGGTGCCATGACGCAGCAGAGCATTTTCATCACCGGAGGCGGATCGGGGATCGGCCGCGCCACGGCTTTGTTGTTCGCGCGCAAGGGCTGGCGGGTCGGGCTCGCCGACGTCAACGTCGCCGGACTCGCGGAGACCGCTGCGCTGCTGCCCGACGGCATGGTGACGACCTACCGGATGGACGTGCGCGATCGTGATGCGTGGACCGCTTCGCTCGACGCGTTCGTCGCGACCACGGGCGGGCGGCTCGACGTGTTGTTCAACAATGCCGGGGTGGGATCCGGCGGACCGTTGGCCGAAACCGACTTTGCCGAGATCGACCGGGTGATCGCGATCAATCTGGTCGGCGCGTTGAACGGGGCCCGGATCGGTTACGCGTATCTGAAGCGGACGCAGGGGTCGTGCCTGCTCAACACCGCGTCGGCGTCGGCGATCTATGGCTCGTCGGGCCTTGCGCCCTATTCGGCGACCAAGTTCGGCATCCGCGCGATTACCGAAGCGCTCGATGGCGAATGGGCGGCGGACGGCATCAAGGTGCGGTCGATCGTCCCGAGCTTCATCGACACGCCGCTGCTCGATTCGGCGGCCGGCAACACCAACCATTCGATCCGCGATACGGTGACCGGCGCAGGCCTAGAACTGACCGGCGTCGACAAGGTCGCGGAAGCCGCTTGGGAGGCGGTCCACGGCGACAAGGTCCACACCTATGTCGGCAAGACCGCCCACCGCATGGCGTTCGCGGCGCGGTGGATGCCGGGCGCGCTGCGCAAGCGGATGCGCCGCAGCATGACGCGGGGCTGACGGTCCCCCCTCCCTGGAAGGGAGGGGCGGGGGGTGGGTCAGCCCGTTATCGAAACGTCACGCCGACCAACCGGCCGACCCACCCCCAACCCCTCCCTTCCAGGGAGGGGAGCAGAAGATACCCGCTAAGGGCGAGACCGCAGATCAGGCGTCGCCGACGATCGCGTCGATCGCTTCGGCCATCTCGATATCCCGCGGCGACAGCCCGCCGGCGTCATGCGTGGTCAGCAGGATTTCCACCCGGTTCCAGACGTTCTTCCATTCCGGATGATGGTTCGCGCGCTCGGCGATCAGCGCCACCTGCGCCATGAAGCCGAACGCCTCGACGAAATCGGCGAACACGATCGTCCGCGTGATGGCGTCGCGCGCATCGTCGTAATCCCACTCGTCCAGGCCATCGAGCGCTTCTGCGCGTTCGGTTTCGTTCAGCGCTTCGATCATCCGCGTATCCCTTGCCGCTATCGTTCGCCACCGCGTATGGCTGAGCGCATGAGCGGGCAAGCGACATTCACGGGTAAGATGCCTGAGGCGGGCAGCCGCACGGCGCCCGATGCCGACGCGATCGAGGCGATCGGCCGCGCGACGATCGCCAAACTTCCGGCGCAGTTCGCCGTGCATCTCGGCGACATCGTCTTCGCGGTCGAGGAATTCGCGGACGACGAGACGCTGGCCGCGCTCGGACTGGAGCACCCGCTCGATTTGTCGGGCCTCTATCACGGCCGTCCGCTCGGCGAGAAATCGTCGATGGACACCGGCGCGATGCCCGATCGCATCGTCCTCTACCGCCGCGCGATCCTCGAGGAATGGATCGAGACGGGCGTTCGGCTCGACGCGCTGGTGGCGCATGTGACGATCCACGAGATCGGCCATCACTTCGGTCTCAGCGACGACGACATGCACGCGCTGGAGGATTCCGTTCCCGACGATCCCGACGCATGATCGCGCATGACGGCGGTTCGGCCCGCGCGATGACGCTCGTCTTTGACTCGGTTGCATGCGTGCGCGGCGGGCGGGCGGTGTTCGCCGATGTGTCGTTCGCGCTCGCGCCAGGCGACGTGGCCGTGGTCACCGGACCCAATGGGATCGGCAAGTCGAGCCTGATCCGCATCGCCGCCGGCCTGCTCGCGCCGTCCGACGGAACCGTGTCCTGCGACGCAGGGGTCGCCCTGCTGACCGAGGCCACCGCGCTGGATGCCGACCAGACCCTCGGCGCGGCACTGCAGTTCTGGTCGATGCTCGATGCCGCGCCCGATCCGGCTGGCCGCGTCGCGTGGGCGATCGGCGCGCTCGATCTGGCCGCGCTGTCGGATATTCCGGTGCGTCTCTTGTCCACCGGGCAACGCCGCCGTGCCGCTCTGGCGCGGGTCGCGGCCAGCGGTGCGCCGGTCTGGTTGCTCGACGAACCCGCCAACGGGCTCGATGCCGGATCGGTCGCACGGCTGCGGGCATTGCTCGCGGAGCACAGCGCTCGCGGAGGTATCGCGCTGATCGCCACGCATGTTCCGCTCGACCTTCCGCATGCGACCGAGATCGCCCTATGATCGCGCTGATCTGCCGCGATCTACGGCGCCGCGTGTCGAGCGGCGGGGCGGTTCTGGTCGTCGCGTTCTTTCTGCTGGTGGCGACGCTGTTCCCGCTCGCGATCGGCCCGGACGCGGCACTGTTGGCGCGGATCGGCGGTGGCGTGATCTGGACGGCGGCGCTGCTGGCGGCATTGCTGCCGGTCGAGCGGCTGATCGCGCCCGACCTCGATACGGGGATGTTCGACCAGTTCGCGGTCCGCGGCCTGTCGATGGCGGCGGTCGCAACCGCCAAGACGATCGCGCACTGGCTGAGCTTCGGCCCACCGCTGATGCTGGCGGCGGTGATCGCGGCCGGCCTGTTCGACCTGTCCGTCGATACGCTGATCCGCGTCGAGGTCGGGCTGCTGATCGGCACGCCCGGCCTCGCCGCACTCGCCGTCGCAACGAGCGCGCTGGTGGCGGGCGTGCGCGGCAGCGGTGCGGTCGTCGGGCTGGCGATGTTGCCGCTGGCCGTCCCGTTGCTGATCTTCGGGGCCGGCGTACTGGATCCGGCGGGCGGGGCCGGGGCGATGAAACTGCTAGCCGCGGTCAGTCTGGTGTTGGTCGCAGGCGCACCGTTCATCGCCGCCGCCGCCATACGTGCGGCAATGGACTAGCACCGCCATGTGCGCGGCGATGGAGTAGCGCCGCACCCATAACTTTAGTTGAGCGTCGTCATCTCCACGGCCTTACCCTTGCTGGTCGGGTTGGACGCGTTGGCCTTCGGCGCCTTTTCGGCCTTGGGCTTGCGGACTTCCTTGTTCGACTTCTTCTGACTCTTGGCCATGACCACACCTCGGGGAGCGGGACGCTCCAATATTATCGTACACGGTTATGGCGATATGCGCCCGTGTTATCGCGATACGTCGTGGTCGAGACGCGCGACCGTCGCCGGATCGTCCGCCCCGCCGAAGAACCGGTCGAGCGCAGCACGAAACGGGGCCGGATCGTCGGCGACCCGCGCGAACAGAGTCATCGACGAGCGCAGCTTGATGGCATCGATGCCGCCCATGATCGTCTCCGCCGAGCCGTGTGCGCGGGTTACCGTTTCCGTCGCTTCGATCAGGCGAGGCCCGAGGATAGGATGCGCGAGATAGGCACGCGCCTCGCCCGCCGAGGCAATAGCATAGGTTCGCGCCATCGCGCTGTGGCCAAGCCCGGCGATCTGCGGAAAAACGAACCACATCCAGTGGCTACGTTTCCCCCCGGCACGCAGTTCGGCAAGCGCTTGTGAATAAACGTCGGCCTGCGCTGCGACGAAGCGTTCGAGATCCTGTACCATGCGGATCATGGTGGTCGTCGCCAGCCCCGATCGCAACCCCAACCGCACCCTCTCACCGCAACCGGCACGTGTGCCGGACGTTGGGTGCGTAACGAACGAGGATAATGCCCATGAAGACGATGATCGCGGTCGCACTTTTCGTGACGCCGCTTCTCCTGGGCGGGTGCGGCAAGAAAGACGATGCCGCCGATGGTGTCGCGCCGAACGGGTTCACCCCGCCACAGACACGCGCGCCGACGCCGATCCCGGGGCAAGCGCAGACCACGCCGATCACTGCCTATGTCGGTAAATACCCGCACGATGCGGTCGACGGCGTCGGATTTTTCGACCGCACCGAAGTCGCGACCGGCTTGGTCGAAGCGATCGGCGATGCGAAGATGCGCGAGACGATCCGGGGCCGGACCGGTCCGGCGACCCCGATCTTCACGATCAAACGGCGTGACGGGATGCGGATCGCCGCCTGGGGATGCGAGCAGCATAATTGCAGCGATCGCAACTGGACGGTGCTCGTCGATCCCAAGGGCAGCAAGACCCAGGTCTGTTACCACGACGCCGACACGATGGGCGCGCAGAGCGAATGGTACGCCGGCGGCGCACCCCAGCGCCGCGCCGACCCCTGTCCTTCGGAGGGTTGAGACGATGCTCGAACATATTCCGACATGGCTGGGCAAGGCGATGAGCGGTCTGCGCGCCGGCGACGACAAGCTCGCGACCGTGCAGCTCTGCGGCGATACCGGCATGGCATTCGAGTCGATGGACCTCTCCAGCCCGGCGTTCGCGCATGAATCCCGCCTGCCGCCGCGCTTCACGCAGGACGGCGAGGGCGTGTCGCCGCCGCTCGTCTGGAACGGCCCGCCGGCTGGGACGAAGACTCTCGTGCTGATCGTCGAGGATCCCGATGCTCCCGCGCCACAGCCTCTGGTCCATGCGATAGTCTGGGGCCTGGACGCCGGTTCGGGACGTATCGAAGAGGGCGCGATCGTCGCCGATGCCGCAAGCGATCCGGCAGGGCGCGACGTCGGTCGCAACTCCTATCTACGCGAAGGCTGGTTGCCGCCCGATCCCCCGAGCGGGCACGGCGAGCATCGCTACGTCTTCCAGCTGTTCGCGGTCGATGCGGGCGCGGGCGACCCCGGTGACACGCCGGGACGGACGGCGGTGATCGAGGCCATCACCGGTCATGTGCTGGCAGCAGGCCTGTTGATCGGGACCTATTCGCGCGACGAGGAAGCACCGGTCGGGCCGATTGGGGAGGGCGCGATCGCGTGAACGACGTCTCGTTCGGCGCGCACATTCTAGTGTCGATAGATGCGAGCACCCAGTTCAAGCGATGGGGATGATCGGCGTGGCCGTGCCGACCGCGATGGCTGCAAAGAACAGCGCGCCGACGAACGAGATGGCGATACGCTGAGCGGTTTCGAAACGGAACGACATGATGATTTCCTTTGGTTTTCAGAGGAGCCGGACGATCCGACGTCTGATATCGAAGGATTTGCACATGGCGTGCCAGTTTCATAAGTCATTGAATCTGCGTAGCTCTACGTAACGCACATCCTGGATTTAGGAAATCTCACCAGTCGACACGGGTAAACCACGCCAACTTCCGGGATCAGGCAGCGCAAATGCAATCGCGGCCTTGTTCCTTGGCGGTATAGAGTAACCTGTCGGCCCGCGCGAAGGCGAGATCGGACGTTTCGTCGGCATGGATCGCGGTGATGCCTGCCGAAAAGGTAACGCTTCCCAAGGGGGCATCGGTGTCCCGGTTGCGATACCGTTTTGCCGCCACCGCCGCGCGGGCGCGATCGAGCATCGCTGCCGCATCCGCCAGTGCGATGCCCTTGATCAGCAGCGCGAACTCCTCGCCGCCGTGACGAACCACCAGATGCGGCGCACATTCGACGGACAGCGCCTGCCCGATCGCGACCAGGACCCGGTCGCCGACCGCGTGACCGTGAAGGTCGTTGACGCCCTTAAACCGGTCGATGTCGCACACCGCCAGACAGTAAGGTCCGGCATCGCGATCGCGGTCGGCGAACGCTTCTTCGAACGCGCGGCGGTTAGGCAGGCCGGTCAGCATATCGCGCCGTGCGATGTCATGCGCCTCGACCAGCTTGGCGCGTAGGAGGTCCGCCTCGGCGGTGGCGGCGGCAAGCCGTACTTCGCTGTCGCGGACCCGGCCGAGCATCGTGGTCGTGATCTGCGTGATCTCGTCGATCTCGGCGATCTGCCTGATTGCCGCGGCAGTTTTGGCGAGATCGCGCCCGAAACCCCGCGTTTCGTCCTGCATCGTCCGCATGATCTGGGTGAAACCGTCGACGTGATGCTGCGTCTCGACCACCAGCGATATCGCTTCGTCGACGCCGGTCGATACGTCGACGGCCTGCGTCGGGCCGGACGCGGAACGGTGCGCCGTCGGTTCTCCGACGACGACCTGTCCGCCGAGTCGCTCGATATCGCTGCGGCTCAGGCGAACGCCGCCATCGGTCAGACGGGCGACGGCGAGAGCCAACGGCTGGTCCGGTGCCGACAGGACGGCGTACGCGAACCGATAGTGCGCCGGATCGGGGCTCAGGCCGTTCGCGTCAAGGAACCTGCCGATACGATCGTATAGCGAGCCTCTTGGGTTTGCCCCCGATACCAGCTTGGCCGCTCGCGCGTCCCCCATGACTTCCTCCGCGTCCCCATCGACGGAGTAGCCCCGAAAGCGTTAGCATATTGTCACCAAAACGGCAGTTATTTGCCGGTTAGCTTTTCGACAGCCGCCAACGTCGTTGCGACGTGCTTGGTGGGGTTCATGTCGTCATGCACGAACGCGACGCGGCCGTCCTTGGCGATCACATAGCTGGTGCGCTTGGTTACGGAGCGACCCATCACCGGCTTGCCCAGCGCGACGTCATAGCCCTTGACCACGTTCGGCCCGGCACTCGCGACTGCGAACTTGCCGGCGCACTTCTCGGCCGAGAACTTGCTGAGCGTCTCGACGTTGTCGGCCGACATGCCGATCACGGTCGCCCCGGCCTTGGTGAACGCAGGGATCGCCTCGGCGAACGCATGCGCCTCGGCGTTGCAGCCGCCGGTGTACGCCGCGGGGAAGAAGTAGAGCACGACCGGGCCCTTCTTCAGCTGTTCGGCAAGATGCACCGTGAACACCTTGCCGGCGATCGCACCGCGCGTCGTGAAATCCGGTGCCCTGGCGCCGGGGGCCAGCGCGGCGAAGGCGGGCGTTGCGGCGAGCAAGGCGGCGGCGGCGAGAGTCTGGACAAGGCGCATGAACGATACTCCGATTGGATTGCAACGACCTACGCTGCGTCGATCGATCCGTCCATTGCTCGCAGCGCTTGCGGCGGATAGGCAGGGGCCATGCCAGTCACGCAAGCCGATATCGATCTCGCGCACCGCCTCGCGGATGCGGCGGGCTACGTCATCCGACCCTATTTCCGTCACGAGCACGGCGTCGAGATCAAGGACGACCAGTCCCCCGTTACCCGGGCCGACCGCGAGGCCGAGGCGGCAATGCGGCGATTACTCGACGCGGAACGGTCCGGCGACGGCATCGTCGGCGAGGAATATGGCGAGAAGCCGGGCGTCACCAACCGCAAATGGGTGCTCGATCCGATCGACGGCACGCGCAGCTTCACGGTGGGCCGCGCGATCTTTGGCACGTTGATCGCCCTTGTCGAGGATGGCTGGCCGGTGCTCGGGATCATCGACCAGCCGGTGCAGCGCGAACGCTGGGTCGGCATCGCGGGGCGTCCGACAACATTGAACGGCGTGCCCGTGCGGACGCGCACCTGCCGAGAGCTCGCCGGCTCGACGATCGCGACCACCAGCCCGCATCTGTTCGACGAGGTCGACGTCCCGCATTATCTCGCGCTCGTCGCTGCGATTTCGGGCGGTAACCCGCGGCAAGGCCCCGTCTACGGCGGCGACTGCTACAATTACGGGCTGCTCGCGAGCGGCCATCTCGACGTGGTGTGCGAATCCGGCCTCAAGCTGTACGATTTCGCCGCGCTGGTACCGGTGGTCGAGGGGGCCGGCGGCCGCATGTGCGACTGGAACGGCGACCCGCTGACTGCGGACAGCGAGGGCCATGTGCTCGCGATCGGTGACCCCGCGCGCATGGACGACGTGCTGGAAGCGATGCACAGGTTGCAGGGCGATCCGCACGATCACGGCGGCCACGACCACTAAACGCCGCCTGACACGTAAACGCCGCGTGACACGCGAGGGGGTAAAACCCTTCGCCCCCAGTCCAATCATCCCCCATCTGTTAGCCGTTATAGTCAGCCCGGCGGACGCCGGGACTACGGATTCGGAGCGTACGAAGGGCACTAGAATTCCCCCTCGGTCATCCCGGCGAACGCCGGGACCCATGGACACGGAGCGTGCGCCAACGCTCCCGACCGCGACCATGGCCCCGGCGTTCGCCGGGGTGACCGAGGGAATCCGCTTTGCCGCTTCCCTCCAAAAATGCGGCTCCGTACTCACCCGCGAGGCAGATCAGAAGATCCCCAGGAACTTCTTCTTCTGCCCCTTCTTCTCCGCAGCAGACGTCTTGCCGTCCTCGGCCTTTGCGGTTGTCCCCCGGCCGACGTCATCGCGGGCCTTGCCCTTGGTCGTCCGCTGCGCCGCTGCCGTCGCGCCCGCCAGTACCGGACCACAGGCGGTCGATTTCGCGTCGCCGACATCGACGAATGCGAGGATCCCCGCGACCGGCGTTGCGACCAGCGCGAGTCCGAGCCCGCCGCCGACCCGCGCAAGCAGATCCTTCGACACAACGTTCATCTTGGGCGCGGCGAACATGCCGGCGACGCCAATCGGCGACTGTCCCGCGAACAGGCTGAACTTCTTCGAATCCGCACGGAAGGCGAGGTCGAGCGCTTCGTTGCGGAAGCTGAATCCGCCACGCCCGACGATGACGTTCTTGCGCGTGTCTATCAGGATCGGGTCCGCCGCCGCGACGCCGCCGCGCACGGTGAAGCCGATCAGCCCGCAGTTCATCTGCACCGGCTCGTTAAGCTGGCCCTGGAACATCCGCTGCGCGAACGTACCGATATCGAGTTCGGCCAATTGCACGTTACGCACCGAAAGCGCGCCCGACGGCAGCACGAAGGCAATCCGCCCCCGCGAAGACGCCAGCGAATCGTGGATTGAATCGCCGCGGCCGTCGAGCTTGATCCGACCCTTGACGGTCCCGGTCGTCCCAGCCTCAGTCAGCCCATAGCCCTTGAGCAGGCGGCCCAACGGCGTCGGTGCGAGGCGGATGTCGTAGGAGACCGCGCTCGGTCGTGCACGCGTGTCGAAGATCACGTCCGAGGCTACGTTGCCGCGTGCCATCGAGAAGGTCAGTGGCGACAGCGCCAGCCGACCACGCTCCAGGTCGAGCGTCAGATCGACGTTGGAGATCGGCAAGTTGCGCGACTTAACCGTCCCGATCGTCCATTTCAGGTCGGCATCGAAGATCTGCATCGTCGCGACCGGCAGTTTCCCGTCAGGCAGTAGGCGCTGCGGTGCGGCTCCCGTAGCAGCAGCCGCCGCTACCGCGCCGCGCGATTCGACGATGTCGGGGTTGAAGCCGATGAACGGGGCCGCATCGATGATGTCGAGGCTCTTGGTGGTCAGCACCGAATCGAGGTGGATGCGATCGCCGTGGATGATCGTCAGCTTGCCCGCGAGGTCGGTCCGTCCGGCGACGCCGCGCAGGCGCGTGAAGTCGTATTCGTCGCCATTTTTGATGAGCTGCGCGCGCAGCTTGTAGGTTCGCGTATTGGGGATCGCGACGTCGATGACGCCGAGCAGAGTCGACAGGTTGGCGCCGCGAGCGGTCACCGCAAGCGGCACGTTCTCGACATCGGCGATGCTGGGCAGCGTGCCCGCGACGTCGATTACGTTCCCCGCGGCCCGCATCCGCGCGACGAGCTTGTTCTGCCCGCGATTGGCGGTTGCGTCCGGCGACAGCAGTTGCGCGGTCAGGGTGAACGGCGTCTCGCGCAGTCGGCCCTTGCCGGTCAGCCCGACCGCACGCCCGATCGTCGCATCGATCGAGCGGATGTCCGCGATCTTCAGATCCGCCAATATGCGCATTCTCGGATCGAGATAGCGCAGCGTCGTGCCCGTCACCGTCGCGACGTCGATTCGCGGAAACTCTAGCGGCTTGCCGCCCTTCTTCTCGCTGAACGTCCAGGTGTTCGCCGAATGCGCGGCATTCCACTCAAGGTCGAGCGCGCCGTTGACCAGATCGAGCCAATAGAGCCGCCGCTTGCCGAAAATCAGCGATAGCGGCGCGATTCGGGTGTCCAGCTTGTCCGCCTGGAACAGGTTCGGCCGGCTCGCCCAATCGGGGTTCGAGAGCGTGAAGTCTTCCGCATACAGCTTGATTCGGAAGGGAGCGAAATACAGCTGGAAGTCGCCGCGCACTGTCAGCGTCCGGTGCGTGAGCGACCCGACGACGCGCTCGAACGGATGCTTCAGGAAGCGCCCCTTGGTGATGTACAGCACCAGCCAGATCGCGACGACGAGCGCGACGATCCCGAGCAGGATGTTACGCAGTATCCGTCGCTTGCGACGTTTCTGCGCGTCGACGGGCGCGTCGACGGACTCGGGGGCCGGGGGGGAGGCCGGGGAAGGGGCGTCGATCGGCGGCGTCGGGCTGTCGTCCATGATTCGCCTATCGCACGACAGGCGCGTCAGTTCCACAACGGTTGATATGCCGAATTAATGCGTCTATGCGCCCCGCTTCCTCGAAGGGATGCGCGTTCGACGAATCGCCCGGCCAGTGTGGGCTGCCGCGGCGGTTTCAGCGTTTCCCTTCGTCAACCGAAAGGATAAAAATGCCCAAGCTGAAGACCAAGAGCGGCGTCAAGAAACGCTTCAAGCTCACCGCCACCGGCCTGCTCAAGCACGGCGTCGCCGGCAAGCGTCACCGTCTGGCGCATCACAACGGCAAGTACATCCGTCAGAACCGCGGCACCAAGCTGCTGTCCAAGGCCGACACCGCAGCAGTGAAGGCCTGGGCGCCTTACGGCCTGCGTTGAGCTGAGAAGGAATTAGACAATGGCACGCGTAAAACGGGGTGTTACCACCCGCGCCAAGCACAAGCGTATTTTGGTTCAGGCGAAGGGCTATTATGGCCGTCGCAAGAACACCATCCGCATCGCCCGTCAGGCCGTCGAGAAGGCCGGACAGTACGCTTATCGCGACCGCAAGGTTAAGAAGCGCACGTTCCGTGGCCTCTGGATTCAGCGCATCAACGCCGGCGTCCGCGCCGAGGGTCTGACGTATTCGCAGTTCATGCACGGCGTGAAGCTTGCAGGGATCGAACTCGACCGCAAGGTCCTGGCCGACATCGCCATGCACGAGGGCGCTGCATTCAGCGCCATCGTCGCACAGGTGAAAGCGGCTCTGCCCCAGGCCGCGTAATCCGCGACTGAGGTGAGTTCGGGAGGGCGTCGGTGGTAACCCACCGACGCCCTTTCTGCGTTTGGGTTCGCGGTGATCATATCAACCTCTGTGGTCCCCAAACCCTCCTCCGTCATCCCGGCGAACGCCGGGACCCATGGTTACGGCGGACCCGGCGATAACGTGCTACCACAACCCGGCCCGCTACCGTGGGTCCCGGCGTCCGCCGGGATGACGGGGCTCTTGAGATGAGCGCTCAAGCGGTGATCAAAGGGGAGCACGAAATGCGCGAAACCTTCCAGCCCTGCGTCTACATCCTCCACTCCCGCCGCCACGGCACCCTCTACATCGGCGTAACCTCGAATCTCCTCGCACGGCTGGTTCAGCACCGAGAGGGGTTGATCCCCGGCTTCACTCGCCGGTACGGCATCAGGCGTCTCGCTTATTACGAGATGTTCGACACGATGGAGGCCGCGATCGTTCGCGAGAAGCGGCTGAAGGAATGGCGAAGAGCGTGGAAGATCGAGCCGATCGAAGCGCGCAACGAAAATTGGGACGATCTGGGTATCGGCCTCGGGCTGCCCCGCCTAACCGAACCCGCCCTGGGAGTATGACGTGACGCAAGACCTGAACCAGATGCGCGATCACATGCTGACGGCGATCGCCGCCGCATCCGGTCTAGACGCGCTCGATGCGTGCCGGGTCGAGGCTCTCGGCAAGCAGGGCACGATCACCGCGCTGCTCAAGACGCTCGGCAAGATGACGCCGGACGAACGCCTCGTCCAAGGCCCGTTGATCCAGGGGCTTCGTGAGGCAGTGGCCAACGGCATCGCCGAGCGCAAAGCCACGCTCGAACGCGCCGCGCTCGACGCGCGCCTCGCCAGCGAAACGCTCGACATGACGCTGCCCGCGGACGCCACGCCCGCCGGCACGATCCACCCCGTCAGCCAGGTCATGGACGAACTCGCCGAGATCTTCGCCGACTTGGGCTTCGCGGTCGCGACCGGTCCCGAGATCGAGACCGACTGGCATAATTTCACCGCGCTCAACATCCCCGAGACGCACCCCGCGCGCGCGATGCACGACACCTTCTATCTCCAGCAGGGGATCGACGCGAAGGCTGCCGGCACCGCCGACGAGAAGACGACCTTCTCGCTGCTGCGCACGCACACCTCGCCGGTCCAGATCCGCACGATGTTGTCGCAGAAACCCCCGATCCGCATCATCGCCCCCGGCCGCACCTACCGTTCGGACTCGGACGCGACGCACACGCCGATGTTCCACCAGGTCGAGGGCCTCGTGATCGACAAGGGCATCACGCTCGGCCACCTGAAATGGACGCTCGAGACGTTCGTGAAGGCGTTCTTCGAGCGCGACGACATCGTCCTCCGCCTGCGCCCCAGCTACTTCCCGTTCACCGAGCCGTCGGTCGAGATCGACGTCGGCTACACGCTGGTGAAGGGCAAGCGCGTCGTCGGCGGCGCCGAACCCGATGGCTGGCTCGAGATCCTCGGCTCCGGCATGGTCCACCGCAAGGTGATCGAAGCCTGCGGGCTCGACCCCGACGAATGGCAGGGCTTCGCGTTCGGCTGCGGCATCGACCGCCTCGCGATGCTCAAATACGGCATGGACGACCTTCGCCCGTTCTTCGACGGCGATATCCGCTGGCTCAAGCATTACGGCTTTTCGAGCCTCGACGTCCCCACCTTGTCCGGCGGAGTCGGCGCATGAAGTTCACCCTCAGCTGGCTCAAGCAGCACCTCGAAACCACCGCCACGCTCGACCAGATCGTCGAAGCGCTGACCCGCATCGGCCTCGAGGTCGAAGGCGTCGAGAACCCCGGCGAGAAGCTGGCCGCGTTCAAGATCGCCAAAGTGCTCAGCGCCGAACGCCACCCGCAAGCCGACAAGCTCCAGATCCTGTCGGTCGATGCCGGTAATGGTCCGCTCCAGGTCGTCTGCGGCGCGCCCAACGCGCGCGCCGGCCTGGTCGGCGTATTCGGCGCGCCCGGCGCCTACGTCCCCGGCCTCGACGTGACGCTAAAGCTCGCCAGCATCCGCGGCGTCGAATCCAACGGCATGATGTGTTCGACCCGCGAACTGGAACTCGGCGAAGATCACGACGGCATCATCGAACTGCCCGAAGACGCCCCGATCGGCACGCCGTACCCGGACTATGCCGGCCTCACCGACCCGGTCATCGACGTCGCGATCACCCCCAACCGCCAGGACTGCATGGGCGTCCGCGGCATCGCGCGAGACCTCGCCGCCGCCGGCCTCGGCACGCTCACGCCGCTGATGTTCGACGCGTTCACGAGCGAGGGCGCGGGCCCCGACGTCCGCACCGACGACACCGCCGGCTGCCCTGCCCTCTTCGCCCAGACCGTCGCCGGCGTGACCAACGGCGAGTCCCCCGAGTGGATGCGCCGCAGCCTGCTCGCGATCGGCCAGAAGCCGATCTCCGCGCTCGTCGACATCACCAACTATCTGATGATCGACCTCGGCCGCCCCTTGCACGTCTACGACCGCGCCAAACTCTCAGGCGGCCTCGTCGCACGGAAAGCCAAGGACGGCGAGCAAGTCGTCGCGCTCAACGGCAAGACCTACACGCTCGACGCGACGATGACCGTCATCGCCGACGACACCGCTGTGCACGACATCGGCGGCATCATGGGCGGCGAGCATTCGGGCGTCTCCGCGGATACCACCGACGTGCTGATCGAATGCGCCTATTTCGATCCCGACCATATCGCCCGCACCGGCCAGAAGCTCACGCTCACCTCCGACGCGCGCAGCCGCTTCGAACGCGGCGTCGACCCCGCGTTCCTCGAAGACGGCCTTGCCATCGCCACCGCACTCGTGCTCCACATCTGCGGCGGCACGGCCAGCGACGTCACGCGCTCGGGCGAACCCCCGCTCGAACCGCGCGTGATTCATTACGACCCACGCCTCAGCGCGGATCTCGGCGGCCTCCACGTCGCCCCCGAACGCCAGGCCCGGACATTATTGTCGCTCGGCTTCACGATCGGCGCGATCACGTCCGCCGACGCGTTCAGCGACGCGCTGTTTTCGACGATCGAGGGCAAATGGCCGGTTACGGTCCCGACCTGGCGCCGCGACGTCGACGGCCCCGCCGATCTCGTCGAGGAGGTCGTCCGTATCGAGGGCATCGACAATATCCCCTCGACGCCGCTCCCGCGGATGCCCGGCGTCGCCAAGCCGACCGCCACGCCCGATCAGAAGCTCGAACGTAGGGCGCGTCGCGCGGCGGCGGCCCGAGGGCTCGACGAGGCGGTAACCTGGAGCTTCCTCTCCGACGCCGAAGCCGCGCCTTTCGGTGGCGGCGCGTGGACGCTCGCCAACCCGATCAGCGAAGACCTGAAAGTCATGCGTCCGTCGCTGCTCCCCGGCCTGCTCGCCGCGACCGGCCGCAACCTCAAGCGTGGTCAGCAGAGCGTCCGCCTGTTCGAGATCGGCCGCCGCTACCTTGCCGACGCCGAGCGCGCGACGCTGGGCGTAGTCCTCGCCGGCGACCGTCGCCCCCGCGGCTGGCGCGATGGGAAAGCGGCGACCTTCGATGCGTATGACGCGAAGGCCGAAGCGCTGGCGCTTCTCGCCGCCTCGGGCGCGCCGGTCGATAACCTGCAAGTGATGGGTGAAGCCGGCGACGCATGGCACCCCGGCCAGTCCGGTACGCTCCGCCTCGGACCGAAGACGGTGCTGGCAAGCTTCGGTATGCTCCATCCGTCGGTGCTGAAGGCATTCGACCTCGACGGCGCGGTCGCCGCGGTCGAACTCTACCTCGACGCAATTCCGCCCAAGCGCGCGTCTGGTTTTACCCGCCCGGCCTACACGCCGCCGGCGCTGCAAGCCGTCCGCCGCGACTTCGCGTTCCTCGTGCCGGCGGCGCTCGCCACCGACACGCTGGTCCGCGCGGTCAAGGGCGCCGACAAGGTCGCGATCGTCTCGGCCCGCGTGTTCGACGTGTTTACGGGGGCAGGGGTGGAGGACGGCCACAAGTCGGTCGCCGTCGAGATCGTCCTGCAACCGACCGCGAAGAGCTTTACCGACGAAGAGATCAAGGCGGTCGCCGACAAGGTGGTAGCAGCGGCAGCCAAGCAGGGCGCGAGCCTGAGAGGATAACGCTCCCCCAAGCACCACCCCGGCGAAGGCCGGGGCCCAAGTGGCAAGGCCGGTGTAACGGAGCGATGCGCGTCGTTGGCAACGTCCCCCAATTGGGCCCCGGCCTTCGCCGGGCTGGTGGCGCGCGGGTAGTATGGTGAGCGTTTTCAAAGCTCGCGCGTTTGAGGCTCACGGAAGGAACCCCATGACCGACCTGATCACGATCGCCAACGACCACCTCACCGCGCAGATCAACCCGCACGGTGCCGAGCTCACCCACCTCCACGACGCCGATGGCCGCGAGTTGATGACCAACGCCGACCCGGCATTCTGGACCGGTCACGCCCCGATCCTTTTCCCCGTCGTTGGTGTCGTCAACGCAGGCGTCATCCACCTCGACGGCCAGGCCTACCCGATGCAGAAGCACGGGTTCGCCCGCCATTCGACGTTCGACGTCGTCGCGCAGTCGGAAACCTCCGCCACCTTCCGCCTCACCGACAGCGAGGAAACCCGGAAGGCCTACCCGTTCGCGTTCGCACTCGACATCGTCTTCACGCTCGACGGGGCGACGCTCGCGATCGAGGCGCACATCCACAACCGTACCGACGCGCCGATGCCGGCTAGCTTCGGCTTCCACCCCGCCTTCGCTTGGCCGCTGCCGTACGGCGAGCCCCGCGCGGACCACCGCATCACGTTCGACGCCGACGAACCCGGCAAGCTGAAGGCGATCAGCCCCGACGGCCAGATCGCGGTCGACCAGCGCCCCTCGCCGGTCGAGGACCGCGTCATCGCCCTGCGCGACGAGCTGTTCGCCAAGGATGCGCTGGTCTGGGACCCGATCCATTCCGACGCCGTCACCTATGGCGCCAAGATCGGCCCGCAGTTGAAGATCGCCTTCCCCGACACGCGCAAGCTCGGCATCTGGACCAAGCCCGGCGCGGCCTATGTCTGCGTCGAGCCCTGGCACGGGATCGCCGACCCCGAAGGCTATACCGGCGATTATCGCGACAAACCCGGCGTGTTCGAGATCGCTGCGGGTGGCACGAAAAGCATCACCATGAGCGTGACGCTGGCCGCCGAGCACTGACGCTCTCCCCTCCCTGAAAGGGAGGGGCAGGGGGTGGGTTGGCGTCCGCATAACGGCACGGCTGCGACCAAAGCTGACCCACCCACCCCCAACCCCTCCCTTCCAGGGAGGGGAGAGCGCTCCGCTTCAGGCAAGGCCGGCGTTCCCTTCGAATAGGAAAGGCGGGTTCCTCAGCAAAGCGACAGCACTCCGCTCCACGCCCCTCTGTCCTACACGCCCCACATCTGCCAAGAGCGGCGCCATGCCCGCCGCGTTTTCCAACTGCATCCCGCCGCACCAGGCGCGGACTGCATCTTGGCCTAACCCGGCCTAACCTTCTTTTTCCAAGCGAGCCAAAAACTCGCGCCCCGGACCACGCCATGACCCAATTTCCCCGCCGCACCTTCGCGATCATCTCGCATCCCGATGCCGGCAAGACCACGCTGACCGAGAAGCTCCTCTACTTCGGCGGCGCGATCCATCTCGCCGGCGAAGTGAAGGCGCGCGGCCAGACCCGCCGCGCCCGCTCCGACTGGATGAAGATCGAGCAACAGCGCGGGATCTCGGTCACCTCGTCGGTGATGACGTTCGAGCGGCAGGGGATCACCTTCAACCTGCTCGACACGCCAGGCCACGAAGACTTCTCCGAAGACACGTACCGCACGCTGACCGCGGTCGACTCGGCGGTGATGGTGATCGACGCCGCCAAGGGCATCGAGCCACAGACGCGGAAACTGTTCGAGGTCTGCCGCCTGCGCAACGTGCCGATCATCACCTTCGTCAACAAGGTCGACCGCGAGGGCCGCGATCCGTTCTCGCTGCTCGACGAGGTGGCGGAGATGCTCCAGCTCGACGTCTGCCCGATGAGCTGGCCGGTCGGCATGGGCGGCGAGTTCGAGGGCGTCTACGATCTCTACGCCAACACGCTGAGCCGCCCCGAAGGCGACAGCCGCGAGTTCATGGGCAAGGCGATCCCGTTCACCGGCATCGACGATCCCGAACTCGCCAAGATCCTCAGCCCCGAAGCGATGATCCGCCTGAACGACGAGGCCGAACTCGCGCAGGGCGGCTATTCGAGCTTCGACCCCGAGGCCTATCGCGCGGGCAACCTGACCCCGGTCTATTTCGGCTCGGCCCTCAAGGACTTCGGCGTCGCCGAACTGATCGCCGCGCTCGCCGACTATGCCCCGCCACCACGCGCGCAGCCTGCCGAACCGGCGCCCATCTCGCCGGACGAGCCCGAAGTCGCCGGCTTCGTGTTCAAGGTGCAGGCGAACATGGACCCCAACCACCGCGACCGGATCGCGTTCATGCGGCTCTGCTCGGGCGTGTTCAAGCGCGGCATGAAGCTCACCCCGACGGGCCACGGCAAGCCGATTGCGGTCCATTCCCCGATCCTGTTCTTCGCGCAGAACCGCGAGCTGGCGGACGAGGCGTTCCCTGGCGACATCATCGGCATTCCCAACCACGGCACGCTCCGGGTCGGCGACACGCTCAGCGAAAAGGCCGCGATCCGCTTCACCGGCCTGCCGAACTTCGCACCCGAAATCCTCCGCCGCGTCGTGCTGAAGGACTTCACCAAGACCAAGCAGTTGCGCAAAGCGCTCGACGACATGGCCGAGGAGGGGGTGACGCAGGTCTTCTATCCCGATATCGGCTCGAACTGGATCATCGGCGTGGTCGGGCAGCTCCAGCTCGAAGTGCTGCTCTCGCGTCTCGATGCGGAATACAAGGTCGCGGCGGGGCTCGAACCTGCGCCGTACGAGACCGCGCGCTGGATTTCGGCGGAAGACCCGCTGGAACTGAAGGCTTTCGCCGAGATCAACCGCGGCGCGATGGCCAAGGACCGCGACGGCAACCCCGTCTTCCTCGCCAAAAGCGCATGGGAAGTGAACTACATCGCCGAGCGCTACGCCAAAATCCGCTTCGCCGCCACGCGCGAACGGTAGACGCCCCCGTCATGCCGGGCTCGTTCCGGCATCGTTCCTCACAATTGAGAGACGTGAGCGTGCGGCACCGTGGACCCCGGAACAAGTCCGGGGTGACGGGGCTTCAGTCCGCCGCGAGCGCCTCGGCAAGCATATCGCGGATAGCGCGCAACGCGGTTATCGACGACTCGGCCTGCGCGACGATCTCGCCCGGTCCGGGGATCGCGGGCGCGCCCTTCTCGGTCGCCAGTAACTTCTGGACCCCGCGGACGGTATAGCCTTCGCGGTTCAGATACTGGTCGATGCGGCGAACCAGCGCGACATCCTCGGCGCGATAATAGCGCCGGTTGCCTGCACGTTGCAGCGGTTTCAGCTGGGGAAAGCGAGTTTCCCAATAGCGCAGGATGTGTTGCGGCAAGCCGGTGTCGCGCGACAGTTCGCCGATCGTCCGAAACGCCGCACTGGCCTTCTGCCCCCCGGCATTCGGCAGTGCGTCGTCAGCATCGTGCATCGTGTCGGTCAGTCTGCCTCGACGATGCGCTCACGCATCATCTGGCTTGCACGGAAGGTCAGCACGCGGCGGGGCGCGATCGGCACTTCGATGCCGGTCTTGGGATTGCGACCGACGCGCTCGCCCTTGTCGCGGAGCACGAACGTTCCGAACCCCGAAATCTTGACGTTCTCGCCCTGCGACAGCGCCCCGCACATCTCGGTCAGTATCTGCTCGACGATCTTGGAGGAATCCGAGCGTGATAGCCCAACCTCCTTATGGAGGGATTCAGCCAAGTCGGCTCGTGTCAAAGTACCCGTCGTCATGATCTACAAGCTCCCACACTCGGCGCACCTCCTACACAAGCGCGTCGGCGACCGGAAGAACTTTTGTTCTACAAGCGTCCCAACCCGTTTCGTCAGAGATTAGAAGCGGATAACCGCAGCGCCCCAGGTGAACCCGCCGCCCATCGCCTCTAGCACGACGATCTGCCCTTGTCGGACACGTCCGTCCCGCACCGCGACGTCCAGCGCGAGCGGTACGGAGGCTGCGGAAGTGTTGGCATGCTGGTCGACGGTGACCACGACCTTCTCCGGCGGCAGGCCGAGTTTGCGTGCGGTCGCGTCGAGAATACGGGCGTTCGCCTGATGCGGGACGACCCAATCGACTTGGTCCGCGTCGAGCCCGGCTAGCGCCAGCGACTCCGTCATGACCGACGCCAGGTTGGTCACCGCGTGGCGGAACACCTCACGGCCCTTCATGCGGAGCTTGCCGACGGTGCCGGTCGTCGAGACGCCGCCGTCGACGTAGAGAAGGTCATTGTGGCGGCCATCGGCGTGCAACTTGGTCGTCAGGATGCCGCGACCGCCGTCGTCGGCGGTGTCCTGCGCCTCCAGCACGATCGCCCCGGCACCGTCGCCAAACAGCACGCAGGTCGTCCGGTCTTCCCAGTCGAGGATGCGGCTGAATGTCTCCGCGCCGATCACAAGCGCACGCTTGGCGACATCGCTGCGGATCATGCTGTCGACGACCTGCACCGCATACAGGAAGCCAGAGCAGACCGCAGCGACGTCGAACGCCACGCAGTCGTTGATGCCGAGCATCGCCTGCACCTTGGTGGCGCTGGCGGGGAAAGTCTGGTCGGGTGTCGCGGTGGCGAGCACGATCAGATCGATGTCCTGCGCCTCGATACCGGCGGCGGTCAAAGCAGCGCGGCACGCGTCGGCGGCGAGCGTCGCGGTCGTCTCGTCTTCGCCGGCGATGTGACGGAAGCGGATGCCGGTGCGCTCGACGATCCACTCGTCGCTGGTGTCGACCTGCTCCGCGAGCTCGGCGTTGGAAACGCGGCGCGCGGGCAGGGCAGAACCGGTGCCGATGACGACCGAACGGATCATGCCGCCTTCTCCACGTTGCCGAGATCGTCGGCGATGCGCCGGATCAGATCGTTGCGGACCATCTTGGCGGCATTGCCGATCGCGGTCGCGACGCCGCGATCTGTCGCGCCACCGTGGCTCTTCACGACGATACCGTTGAGTCCCAAGAAGACCGCGCCATTGTGATTGTTGGGATCGAGGTGATCGCGCAGCAATTCGGTCGCCGGGCGCGAGATCAGGAAGCCGAGTTTCGAGCGGACCGAACTGCGGAAGGCGCGCTTTAGGAGGTCGGCGACGAATCGAGCGGTGCCCTCGGCGGTCTTCAGCGCGATATTGCCCGAGAATCCGTCGCACACGACCACGTCGACTTCACCGCGCGACAAGCGATCGCCTTCGATGAAGCCGTTGAACTGCATGTCGACCGCCGGGGTCGCACGCAGCTGGGCCGCCGCATCGCGAATTTCGTCGGTACCCTTCATGTCCTCGCTGCCAATATTCAGCAGCGCGACACGGGGGTGCGGAATGTCGAGTGCGGCGCGGGCATAGGCGGCGCCCATGATCGCGAACTGGACGAGGTTACGCGCGTCGCACTCGGTGTTTGCGCCGAGATCGAGCATGACCATGTCGGTGTCGCCGAGCGTCGGCAACCGCGCCGCGAGCGCCGGCCGGTCGATTCCGGGTAGCATCCGCAGCGACAGCTTCGCCATCGCCATCAGTGCGCCGGTGTTACCCGACGACACTGCAGCGGCGGCGCGACCCTGTTTCACCAGGTCGATCGCGATGCCCATCGACGTCTTCTTGGCGCGCCTGATCGCCTGGGTCGGCTTTTCGCTCGACCCGACGACTTCCGGTGCGTGGACGATCTCCGAATGCTGCGACAGGTTCGGATGAGCCTTCAGCCCCTCGCGAATCGCAACTTCATCGCCGACCAGCAGGAAGCGCATGCCCTCGAATTGATGACGCGCAAGGGCAACACCGGCGAGCATCACTGCCAACCCGTCATCGCCACCCATCGCATCGACCGCGATCCAGCCGCTGTCGGGCATTCGCTATCCTTCGTTCAAGTTAGAGGCTTGCGACCTCAACCCTCGACCGAGAGGATTTCACGACCATTGTAATGGCCGCACGAGCCGCAGAGGTTGTGCGGGCGCTTCAACTCGCCGCAGTTCGGGCATTCCTGGAACGACGCGATCGTGAGCGAGTCGTGGCCACGGCGCATGCCGCGCTTGGAGGGCGAGGTTTTTCTTTTGGGGACGGCCATTTCGGCACCTTGTTCAATCTAAAGGTCGGGGCTCTGAGTACGCCCGGACACGGAACTCGGCAACCGACATGAATGCCGGCCGCCTGAAGCAACCCATGCGGCCTGACGCTCGCGAAGCGTGGCGCTATAGCGATTTCGTCCCGCGTTGCAAGCTTTCGCCCCCGCGTTGCAACCATTCGTCGCGAGTGGCAGGACCCGATCCGACACTGAACGAGGGGCAACGCCGTGATATTACCCGTGACGCTGACGATCGCCGCTGCGGCGGCGATCGTCAATCTGTGGCTCGCCTTCCGAATCGTGCCGATGCGATTGAAGGAGAGCGTGCTGATCGGCGACGACGGTAACCAGCGCTTGCAGGCGCGGATGCGCGCGCATGCCAACTTCACCGAATACGCGCCGTTCATCCTGATCCTGATCGGACTGATCGAACTTGCCGGTGGATCGACGCTGTGGCTGTGGATCGCCGGCGCGGTGTTCGTGATCTCGCGAATCGCGCACGCGTTCGGGATGGACAAGACGACGTCGAGTCTGCCGCGGGCCGGCGGCGCGCTGGCGACCTGGGCGTTGATGGCGTTGCTTGCAGGGTGGGCGCTGACAATCGCGTATCAGGCCAACACGGTGCCGGCTGCGAAGACCTTCCAGGTCGTGCCGTCGGGCGGTCGGGCATGAGCGCGCTTCGCCTGCTCACCGCGATCACTCTGCTGGCCGCGTCCCCTGCCGTCGCGCAGGTCTCGCCCGAGCGTTTGTCCGCCGACGTAAAGACACTCGCCTCCGACTCGTTCGAGGGCCGCGCACCGGGAACGCCCGGCGAGACCAAGACGATCGCCTGGCTGATCGCGCAGTTCAAGGCGATGAAGGCGCAACCCGGCGGGCCGAACGGCAGCTGGACGCAACCCGTGCCGCTCGTCCACACCCGGATGGGCTCCGGCACCGTCAGCGCCGGGGACACCGCGCTGATGCAGGGCCGCGACGTCTATCTCAGCACGGTCCGGGGCGTCGACCGCGTTGCGATCGCGAACGCGCCGATGGTGTTCGTAGGTTACGGCGTCAGCGCACCCGAGCGCGGCTGGGACGACTTCAAGGGGCTCGACCTGAAGGGCAAGGTCGCGGTGTTCCTCGTAAACGATCCCGATTTCGAAGCGGTCGCGGGCGATGATTCGAAGGGCAAGTTCGGCGATCGCCGGATGACCTATTACGGCCGCTGGACATACAAATACGAAGAAGCCGCGCGACGTGGCGCGGTTGGCGCGCTGATCGTCCACGACACGGCGGGCGCGGGTTACGGCTGGAGCACGGTAACAGCACCGGCCGGCGAGAATTATGACATCGTGCGGAAGGACCCCGAGTCGCGGGTGATGCTGCAGGGCTGGCTGGAGGGCGGTGCCGCGACCCAGTTGTTCGCCGCCTCGGGCCTGGATCTAGCAACGTTGCGCAAGGCGGCGCGGCGGAGCGACTTCCGTCCCATGGCTCTGAAGCAGGCGTTCACCACCGATTTGCCAGTGAGACACGACACCGCCGTAAGCCAGAACGTGTTGGCGAAACTGCCGGGGACGAAGCACGCGGACGAGGTCGTGATGTTCGGCGCGCACTGGGACGCGTACGGCATCGGCGCCCCCGACGCGCACGGCCGCACGATCCGGCCTGGCGCGAACGACGATGGCCTCGGCGTGGCCGGCGTTCTCGAACTCGCCCGCACCTTCGCCAAGGCCCCCAGCACCGACCGCAGCCTCGTCTTTGCGCTGTGGAGCGGCGAGGAGCGGGGGCTGCTCGGCTCGGAAACCTATGCGGTGAACCCGGTCTATCCGTCTGCGAAGACGGTCGCCAACCTGACGCTCGACATCCTTCAGACGGCAGGCCCCTCGAAGGACGTGATGCTCGTCGGCGCTGGCCAGAACATCCTCGAGGACATGCTGGGCGATGCGGCGAAGGCACAAGGCCGCGTCGTAACCCCCGAAGCCCTTCCCGAACGCGGGCTGTTCTACCGCGCCGACCATTTCTCGGTCGCGCGACGTGGCGTGCCGACGTTGCTGCTGATGGCGATCAGCGGCGCCCCCGACCTGGTGACGGGCGGCCGGACTGCGGGGCAGGCTTGGCTCGATGGCTATATGAAATGCTACCACCAGACCTGCGACGCCTGGGCCGCGGACTGGGATCTGCGTGGTGCGGCGCAGGATGTCGGACTGTTCCAGTCGATCGGGACGAAGCTGGCGAACAGTCGGTCGTGGCCGGAATGGCGCGACGGGTCGGAGTTCAAGTCGGTGCGGGCTGAGACTGCGGGCGAGCGGAAGTAGGTCCTTCCCCCACGCCGGTAACCACCCCGGCGAAGGCCGGGGCCCAATTGGAAAGGTCACTGTAACAGAGCGCGGCCTACGCCAAACTCCGTCCCCCAACTGGGCCCCGGCCTCCGCCGGGGTGGAGTGATTGGGAGGGTGACGTTGCTTCTTCTCGTTCTCCCGCGAAGGCAGGAGCCCAGAGTTACAAGCGCTACCGCTCGGTATCCTGGACCCCCGCGTTCGCGAGGGGACAGGAAGGCGGGAACTACCCCTATGCCGCCAGCGCCCGATCGCTCACGAACATGTTGTTCGCCCGCTCATGCGCAAACGTGCTCGCCGGACCATGCCCCGGAATGAAACTCGTATCGCTCCCCAGCGGCCACAATTTCTCGACGATCGACTTCACCAGCACCTGGTGATTCCCCCCAGGCATGTCGGATCGCCCGACCGACCCCTGGAACAACACATCCCCAACCTGCGCGAACTTCGACGGCGCGTGGTGGAAGATCACGTGCCCCTCGGTATGCCCCGGGGTCTCGTAGACGTCGAGCACGAGGTCGCCGACCGACACCGTATCGCCTTCGACCAACCACCGATCCGGCTCGAAATTGACGCCGGAAATCCCGTACTTCGGCCCGTCCTGGTCGAGCCGCTGCAACCAGAACCGGTCCGCCTCGTGCGGGCCCTCGATCGGCACGCCCAGATCGTTCGAAAGCCGCTTGGCACCGCCGGCATGATCGATATGCCCATGCGTCAGCAGGATTTTCTCGACCGTCACGCCGGCCTGTTCGACCGCCGCCATGATCCGCGGCAGATCGCCACCCGGATCGATCACCGCCGCCTTCATCGTCGCGGTGCACCAGAGTATCGTGCAATTCTGCTGGATCGGCGTCACCGGCACGATCGCGGCGCGTAAGGGCGGAGTGGCTGGATTTGTCATGCCGCTGAAATAGGATAGCGCGCCGGTTGGAGCAATCGCCGCTTGCGGTTTACCCCGTGCCCCGTGCAACAGTGAAGCCGATGTGGACCGCGCCCTACGTGTTGCTCGATGATGCCCGTGCGGCAGGAGCCCCGGCGCGATTGTACCGCGACCCGGTTCGGATCGTCCGGGCCGATACGATTCCCGATGTCCGCCCCGCGCTCGACGCGCTCCGGGATGCCCGTGCGACCGGGCTGCACGCCGCCGGATACCTTACCTACGAGGCGGGCGCGGCGTTCGCCTCGAAGCCGCTCGACGTCCGCGGCGAAGGCCCGTTGTTGTGGTTCGGCCTGTTCGCCGAGTACCAGACGATCGCGCCCGAAGACGTTGCCGCCTTGCTCCCCGACCCCGCGGGGGTGTGGACCGGTGCGCCACGACCGCTGATCGACCGGGAGACCTACGACACGCGCCTTGCGCGGGTGCTCGGCCTGATCGCCGCGGGCGACATCTATCAGGCCAACCTGACCTTCGCCGCCACCGTACCGTTCGTCGGCGACCCCCTCGCGCTCTACGCCCGGCTGCGGCGCCAGGCGGGGGCGGGCTATGGCGCGCTGATCGACACCGGCGAGACACGCTTCCTGTCGCTCTCCCCCGAACTCTTCTTCGGGCTCGACGGCGCCACGCTCACCTGCCGCCCGATGAAGGGCACCGCGCCGCGAGGCGAGACGCCCGACGCCGACCGCGCAATCGCTGAAGACCTCGCGTCGGACCCGAAGCAGCGCGCCGAAAACCTGATGATCGTCGACCTGATGCGCAACGACTTGTCGCGCGTCGCAACCCACGTCGCCGTCCCCGATCTGTTCACCGTCGAGACGTATCCGACCGTCCACCAGATGACCTCGACCGTCACCGCGACGCTCAAGCCCCATTGCGACGCGGTCGACGCGCTCGCCGCGCTGTTCCCGTGCGGCTCGATCACCGGCGCGCCGAAACAACGCGCGATGGAGGTCATCGCCGAGGTCGAGCAGGCGCGCACCCGCGGCATCTACACCGGCGCGATCGGTCGCCTCGACGCGAACGGCGATGCGATCTTCAACGTGGCGATCCGCACGATCGCGATCGAGGACGGCGCGGCGACGATGAGTCTCGGTTCGGGCATCGTCGCGGACAGCGTCGGCGACGCGGAATGGGACGAATGCCACGCCAAGGGCGCGTTCGTCACTGCCGGCCAGCGCCGCTTCGACCTCATAGAGACGATGGCGTTCGATCCCGACGACGGCTTGGCCCGCCTCGAAGCGCATCTCGCGCGAATGAAGGCGAGCGCCGAAGCCCTTGGCTTCACCTTCGACCGGCACACCGCGCGCAACGAGCTCCAGGCAGCGACGTTCCGGTTGCGTGGGCCTCGGCGAGTCCGCCTGCTGCTCAGCCCGTCCGGCGCGATCGCGATCGAAGCGGCGCCGCTCCCACAATCGCCAGCGCAAGCGAGCGTCGCGATCGTGCCGCTGCCAGTGCCCGCCACCGACTTCCGCCTGTGCCACAAGACGAGTGCACGCGGCTTCTACGACGAAGCGCGCAAGGCGGCTGGCACGTTCGAAGTCGTGTTCGAGGATGCCGACGGGTTCCTGACCGAAGGCAGCTTCACGTCGCTGTTCGTGCCGCGCGGCGGGGGCCTCGTGACGCCGCCGCTACGGCGCAGCCAGTTTTCGGGCCTGTTGCCGGGCATACTCCGCGCCGAGCTGCTCGAATCGGGTCAGGCGACCGAAGCGCCTGTCACCCGTGCCGACCTCGCAGGTGGGTTCTATGTCGGAAATGCGGTTCGTGGGCTGATTCCGGCCATCGTTGCGGTTGCGAAATCGGGCAGCCACGGCGTATAGCCCGCGCGATTTCCGCGGCGACGTTCGCGGACAACCGCAAAGGTTACACCATGCACGCATCCGCCGCGCTCGGCCGCATCAGCCCCTCGCCGACGCTCGCGATCACGTCGCGCGTTCTCGAACTGAAGCGCGCAGGCGTCGACGTGATCGGCCTCGGTGCGGGTGAACCCGATTTCGACACGCCGGACTTCGTGAAAGAGGCCGCGATCCAGGCGATCCGCGACGGCAAGACCAAATACACCAACGTCGACGGCACGATCGAGCTGAAGCAGGCGATCGTCGCCAAGTTCGCGCGCGACAACGGCCTCACCTACACCACCGACCAGATCAGCGTGAACGTCGGCGGCAAGCACACCTTGTTCAACGCGATGGTCGCGACGATCGATCCGGGCGACGAGGTCGTCATCCCTGCGCCCTATTGGGTCAGCTATCCCGACGTCGTCCAGTTCGCGGGCGGCGTGCCCGTCATCGTCAAGGCGGGCCCTGAGGTCGGCTACAAGCTCGATCCCGCCGCGCTCGACGCGGCGATCACGCCGAAGACCAAGTGGGTGATCCTCAACTCGCCGTCGAACCCGACCGGCGCCGGCTACACGATCGACGAGCTGAAGGCGCTCGGCGCGGTGCTGGCCAGGCATCCGCATGTGTGGATCTTCGCGGACGATATGTACGAGCACATCGTCTATGACGGTTTCAAGTTCGCGACGATCGCGGAAGCCTGCCCCGAGCTGTTCGAGCGCACGCTGACCGTCAACGGCTGTTCGAAGGCCTATGCGATGACCGGCTGGCGGATCGGGTATGCGGGCGGCGCGGCGTGGCTGATCAAGGCGATGGCCAAGCTCCAGTCGCAGTCGACCTCGAACCCGTGCTCGATCGCGCAGGCGGCGGCGGTGGCGGCGCTGAACGGCGACCAGTCGTTCCTCGCCAAGCGCAACACGGCGTTCCAGGGGCGCCGCGACCTGGTCGTGTCGATGCTCAACGAGATCGACGGCATGCACTGCCCGACGCCGGAGGGGGCGTTCTACGTCTACCCCTCGTTCGCCGAGCTGATCGGCAAGACGACGCCGAACGGCCGCCTGATCGACACCGACGAGGCGATGGTCGGCTATCTCCTCGACGACGCCAAGGTGGCTGTCGTGCAGGGCGCCGCGTTCGGCCTCTCGCCGGCGTTCCGGATTAGCTATGCGACGTCCGACGCGTTGCTGCGCGAGGCTTGCACGCGGATCCAGACGGCGTGCGCCGCGCTGAAATAACGCCGGCAACATCCGGGACACGCGGCGACATTCTCCGGCAACCCTGCCGGGGCATGCCTGCTGTACGATGAACGCATCGGCCACGGCGCGTTAATCGAGAGTTTCTAAAAACGACATTGTGGTTAGCCGGCATCTCTACGACATGCCGGTACGTAGCTGACGCTGACCTATCCGGTTGGCGCCATCATCTGGTTTCATTGGGATCGCATCATGCGCAGTATCGTAAAGTCGAGTTTCTTCTGGCAGTTCAGCGGCGGTTTCGTCCTTGGCGCCATCGGCTTACTGGCCCTGCAGCCCGCGGAGGCGCGTCAGACCTTCGCCAGTCATTTCGAGCACACCGTCTCCGCCCCCGCGCGATAACCGCGACGACGGCTTGGCGAAGTAGAGTGGCAACCCCATGTATCTACACATGAAAAAGCCGATCCTCGCCACGCTCGTTGCCCTCGGTATCGCCGGTGCATTCATGTCCACCGGCACCGCGCAGGGCGCCCGCGCCGTCGTCATCCCTCCCGTCAAGACCGACCTTCCCGCATCACCGGGTCTCCAGACCGCGGTACTGGCGGGCGGCTGTTTCTGGACGATGGAAGCCGTGTTCGAGCATGTGAAGGGCGTGAAGGCCGTCACGGCGGGCTATGCCGGCGGCACCAAGGCGACGGCGACCTACGATCAGGTTTCCGCCGAGACCACAAAGCATGCCGAGGCGATCAAGATCGCCTACGACCCCCGCGTCGTGAGCTACGGCACGCTGCTCCGCGTGTATTTTTCGATTGCGCATGATCCGACGACGTTGAACCGCCAGGGCCCGGACAGCGGCACCAGCTATCGTTCGGCGATCTTCCCTCAGTCGCCGTCACAGGCGCAAGTGGCACGTGCGTATATCGCGCAACTCGGTGCCACGCGTGCGTTTTCCGGACCGATCGTGACGAAGCTGGAGACCGGCGCCTTCTATCCGGCCGAGGCGTACCACCAGAATTTCTTCGATCGCAATCCGACGCATCCGTACATCGTGATGTGGGACAAACCGAAACTCGCCGCGTTCCGCGCGGCCTTCCCGACGATTTCTAGCTGAGGGCGACCTTCTCCGGATTGCCACCACCCCGGCGAAGGCCGGGGCCCAATTGGAAAGGTCAAAGTAACGGCGGACGAACCTCCGTTATACGCCGCCCGCAATTGGACCCCGGCCTCCGCCGGGGTGGTGGTTTACCAACTTGCGCGGCGACAAACGTCAGGCTGCAACCGGAAACCGCAGCATCCGGTCCGCCACCGGCACCATAGCCTCCGCGCCAACCCCCACCGCCCGGACGATCTCCGGATGGTCTACGTCCAGCCCGCCGGTCAGCGACCCGAACGCCGGCAAGATCAGCTTCGTCGTGGTCGCCACGAAACACCGGCGCGCCACCTGTTTCCCCCGCACGCGCAACCGAAGCTTGGGATGGAAATGCCCTGACAGTTCCGGCCGCGTCTCCGCCCGGTCCGCCTCGTGCCGCAGCACAAGCCCGTCGACGACGGCCTCGTCCACGACCTCTCCACCGCACCGATCGAGGATTGCCGGATCGTGATTGCCCGTGATCCACGTCCAGCGCGTGCCGTCAGTCATTGCCCGCAGCATGTCCTGCGCCCGTTTGGGCAATCGCTCGCACCCGTCGCTGTCGTGGAAGCTGTCGCCGAGACACCAGACTTCGCGCGCCCCGGTCGCCGCGACGAGCGCGGTGAGATCGGCCAATGTCGCGATCGAATCATAGGGTGGCAGCATCTGGCCACGCTTGGCAAACCAGCTCGCTTTCTCGAAATGCAGGTCGGCGACCAGCAGGGCGCGCCGCTCCGGCCAGAACAGCGCGCCTTGCGCCAACGCCAGAAGCGCATGTCCGCCGAACGAAAAGGGAACCATCCGCCCGCCATGCCGCCCCCGCCGCGCCGAATCAAGCGGCCATCCGCCAAGACCGCCGGGACTTGCACATGCCTGCAATCGGCGTAAAGCGCGCCGTCCCTCCAAGAGGAGCGCGTCTCGCGCCATGTCGTCGGTAGCCGGAACACCCCAAACTGCCGCAGTGCCCGAAACGCTTGCTGATTCGGGCGCCAACCTGTCGGCGGCGCACCTGCACCCGCATCCGGCGCTGGCTGCACTTACCGTGGGCGCGATCGGCGTGGTGTTCGGCGATATCGGCACCAGCCCGCTCTACGCGTTCCGCGAGGCGCTGGGCCAGACGACCGCCGGCGGCATCGATCCGAGCGAAATTCTAGGCGTCCTGAGCCTCGCGCTGTGGTCGCTGTTCCTCGTCGTCACCGTCAAATACGTCATCTTCCTGATGCGCGCCGACAACCAGGGCGAAGGCGGCGTGCTGGCGCTGGCAGCGCTTGCCCGCCGTGCGCTTGGGATGCGCTCTAAGATCGCGATCGTGCTCGGCGCAGCGGGGGCTTCGCTGTTCTACGGCGATGCGATCATCACGCCCGCGCTGTCGGTACTGTCCGCGATGGAGGGGCTGCGGACGATCCCGAGCGCGGCGCATATCTTCAACGAGGGCGTCGTCCGTGCGCTGACGATCGTTATCCTGATCGCGCTGTTCATGATCCAGGCGCGCGGCACGGCGCAGGTGTCCAAGCTGTTCGGCCCGGTCTGCATTCTGTGGTTCGTGGCGATCGGCGCGCTGGGCATCTGGCACATCGCCGACGAACCCTCGATCGTCCGCGTGTTCCTGCCGACGTACGGCGTCTCGTTTCTCGCCACGCACGGCGTCACCGGGCTGTTCGTGCTGGGCGCTGTCTTCCTGACGGTCACCGGCGCGGAAGCGCTGACCGCGGATATGGGCCATTTCGGCAAGCTGCCGATCCGCATCGGCTGGTTCTTCCTCGTTTTCCCCGCACTCGCGCTCAACTATCTGGGGCAGGGGGCGTTCGCGCTTTCCAAGCTCGAGGATGCGGCGCGCCAGGGCATCCCGTTCGTGAACCAGGACTGGTTCTTCCTGATGGCGCCCGAACCGTTGCGCCCCGCGCTGATCATCTTGGCTGGGTTCGCGACCGTCATCGCCAGCCAGGCGGTCATCACCGGCGCATTCAGCCTGACGCAGCAGGCGATTCAGCTCGGCCTGCTCCCCCGCCTGCGCATCCGCCAGACGTCCGCCGTGTTCGCCGGGCAGATCTACCTGCCTGCGATCAACTGGCTGTTGCTAATCGGCGTGCTGGTGCTGGTGATCCAGTTCAAGACGTCGTCGGCGATGGCGGCCGCCTACGGCATCGCGGTGACCGGCACGATGGTGGTCACTACGTTGCTGGCCTACATCGTCGTCCGTCACCGCTGGAACTGGTCGCGCCCGTTCGCACTGGCGGCGATCCTGCCGTTCCTGACGCTCGACCTGATCTTCTTCGGCGCGAACATCCTGCGCGTGATCGAAGGGGGCTGGGTGCCGCTGGTCATCGCCGCGTCGATCGGGCTGATCATCTTCACCTGGGTGCGCGGCAAGAAGATCGTCAGCGCGTTCGAAAAGCGCCAGAGCATCCCGCTGAGCGATCTCGCCTCGGCGCTGGAGAAGCGGCCGCCGGAGCGAGTGTCGGGGACCGCGGTGTTCCTGACCGCCAACCCGCACGCGACGCCCGGCGCGCTGCTGCACAACCTCAAGCACAACAAGGTGCTCCACGAGCGCAACCTGATCTGTAGCATCCGCACCGCGGATCGGCCGTTCGTCGAGGAATCGCAGCGCGCCAAGGTCGAGCGTGTCGACGAGAATTTCTCGATCGTCGTGCTGACCTACGGCTTCATGGAATCGCCCGATGTCCCGCGTGATCTCGGCGTCGGCAACAAGACCGAGCAGCTTGGACTGGACCCGATGCGGACCTCGTTCTTCATCGGCCGCAACACGCTGAAGCCCGATGCGGAAAAGGGAATGCCGCCGTGGCAGGACCGGATCTTTCTGTTCCTGCAGCGCAACGCGAGCGACCCGACCGACTTCCTGAAGATCCCACCGGGCAAGGTGCTTGAGCTAGGCGAACAGGTCACGGTGTAACCAACCTCCCTCGCCCCTCCGGGGAGAGTGAAGGGGCCCGCGGCGCTTGCCGTGGGAAGGGAGAGGGCGTTGGGACGCACGTCGCGAGCCTCACGCCCCTCTCCCTTCCGTCGCCTTTGGCTCCTCCCTCCCTCTCCCCGATGGGGAGAGGGATGTGAGAGGTCACCCCGCGAACGCCTTCACCAGGTCGAACAGGTAATCCCGGCCATCATACAACGATGCCACCCGGATGCGTTCGTTGAGGCCGTGCATGCCGCCCATGTCCTTGTCGATGAACATTCCCGGCGCGCCGTAGACCGGGATGCCGATCGCCTCGAAGAAGATCCCGTCGGTCGCGCCGGTCGACATCAGCGGCAGGATCGGAATGCCGGGGAAGTGCTTCGCCGCGACCTTCGTCACCGGACCCATGATCTTGGGATCCAGCGTCGGCGGGATCGCGGTCGGTCGCACTGGCTGGTTCGCCGTCACGGTCACCTTCGCCCCCGCCAGCTCCTTCAGCTTGGCGAGCGTGCCCTCCACCGTCTCCCCCGGAAAGATCCTGCAGTTGATGTTCGCGGTCGCGCGCTGCGGCAAGGCGTTCTCGGCATGGCCCGCGTTCAGCATCGTCGCCACGCAGGTCGTCCGCAGCGTCGAATGCATCGCCTTGTCGCGGCTGACGATCGCATCCGCCGCCTTGTCTTCGGGGTTGGCGAGCAGCCGCGTGATCGCGCTGCCCATCTCGCCCGGCATCGCCTTGGCGCTCGCCGCAAAGAACGCTTTGGTCGTGTCGGTGAACTTCACCGGAAACTCGTATCCCTGCACGGCCGTCACCGCATCAGCGAGTTCGTAGATCGCGTTGGCAGGGATCGGCTGCGAGCTGTGCCCGCCCGGATTGGTCGCCAGGAACGTGTAGTTCTGCGCGGCTTTCTCGCCGACCTGGATCGCCAGCAACTGGCGCTTGCCATTGTCGTCGAGCCGCCCGCCGCCGCCCTCGTTCAGCGCGAACTCGGCCGCGATCAGGTCGGGCTTCGCCTTCGCCAGATACTGCGCGCCGTTCCACGCGAAGGTCGTCTCCTCGCCGCAGGTCAGCGCGAGCTTGATCGTCCGCTTCGGCGTGTACCCGCCGGTCTTGAAGCGGATCATCGCGTCGGACCAGATCGCCGCCTGCGCCTTGTCGTCGACGGTGCCGCGCGCGTAATAATAGCCGCCTTCCTCGATCAGCTTGAACGGATCGCGCACCCAATCCTCGCGCTTCGCCTCGACCACGTCGAGATGCGCGAGCAGCAGCATCGGCTTGAGCGACGCGTCCGATCCCTTCAGCACCGCGACGAGCCCGCCGTCCTTCGGATGCTCGGGCACCGAGAAATAGGTAATGTCGGCATCGGCATAGCCCGCCGTCTTCAGCCGCGCGCCGATCTGCGCCGCCGCCTGCGTACAACTGCCGGCGGAGAGCGTCGTGTTGGTCTCGACCAGTTCCTTGTAGAGCCCGTGGAACGCCTTCTGGTCGGGTCGGGACTGCGCCTGTACCGAGAGTGGTGTCGTCAGAATCGCCGCCGTGAGTAACCAGCCAGTCGCGCGCATCGTCGTCCCCCTTGTTGCCTCGGGAAGAGTTGCAGCGAACGCACGGTTGCGCAACCTCAGCGGCCCGCCTTGCCGCGACGGCGTGCATCGCGCGGCAAGGTCAGCCGCACCTCGCGATTGGCGAAGTCGATGTCGACGCGGCGAAACAACTGCAGCACGTCCATCCCGAGCAACATCGCGGGGCGCGCGGCCAAGCCGAACTGGCGGAACGGCGGCGCGTCGATCGTGGTGAACGCGACGGGTAGGTCGCCGAGTGTCAGGCTGCCGATCGTGACGCGGTCGATCGTCGTGTAGTCGGCGACGATCGTTTCGCCGGTGACGCCGGTCAACGACACGGGCTGCGACGTCGCTGCGCTGCCCAACCCCTTCCGCGTCACCTTCCGGCGAAGCGCGCCATTGGCCATGCTGACCGAGGTGCCGGTATCGAGGATCACGCGAATGCGGATGCCGTTGCAATAAGCGTCGGTGACGACGAGCTGGCCGAACAAGCTGCGCGCACGGATGACGATCTCGTCGGGACCTGCGCGGTCGCGCTTCAGACGTTTGCGTGAAGGGGTGACGGTCATCGTCTTGGTGTCGAAGTCGATCGTCACGGCGTGATCCTGCAGCGTGTCGATCCCGAGCAGCCCGCGTGCCCCCAGGTTGATCGCGCTGATCGCGGGCGCCTCGATCGCCTTGCTGCCGATCACGCTCACTTTCAGCGAGGGGATCATGACGGTACCGATGCTGTTCGATCCGGTCATGCCGGTCACGCGGACGATCCGACCGGGCGCAAGGCCGAGCGTGGCGGCAAGCTCGCGCGCGATCACGGTACGCTGCGCGCCGGTATCGACGATGAAGGGGAAGGGGCCTGCGCCGGCGATCGTGACCGGCACGGTCATGCGGGTCTTGTCGTCACCGAACAGGAGCGTGGCGGGGTCGGGCTCTGTTGCAGATGCTGCGCTCGGCAGGGGTGCAGCATTGGGGCGTGGCGGGGCGGCGTCCTGAGCGCTGGCTTGGGCGGCGATGACTAGCAGTAGAGGGGCCAGCCACTCGTACATGCTGCAAATGCTGCGCCTGATTTCGCGCGGGAGCAACTGTCGTTGTTAGTGAAGAACGCCCCCGCCCAAACGCAACCACCCCGGCGAAGGCCGGGGCCCAATTGGGGGACGTTGCTAATGGAGGGCAGCGCTTCGTTACGGCCACCTTTCCAATTGGGCCCCGGCCTTCGCCGGGGTGGTGAATTTTGGAATTCCGTAGTGATCGGATGCCGTCGACTTCAGGTTGCTCAATCCGGCCGCATCGCATCCGCGATCATCGCCTCCGCCTCGATCAGCAACGCATCGTCCGAACTGTTCGTCGAGATCTTCTCCCGCCCGATCAGCGTCAGCACCGGCACCGCCAGTGGCGTCACCCGCTCCAGATCGACATGCACCATTGTCGCCGCCGCCCGGTCGAGCAACGACGCGAGCCGCCCCACGTCGGTCATCCGCGCGCGCGCATCCGCCCACGCTGCCTCCAGCAACAGGTGCGTCGGCTCGTACTTGCGCAGCACGTCATAGATCAGGTCGGTCGAGAACGTGACCTGCTTGCCGGTCTTGCGCTTGCCGGGATGTTGCCGCTCGACCAGCCCGCCGATCACCGCGACCTCACGGAACGCGCGCTTCAACAGATGCGATTGCTGCACCCATTCGACGAACTCGTGTTCGAGGATATCCGCCGAGAACAGTGCGGCTGGATCGGTGATCTTCTCCAACCCGTACACCGCCAGCGCATAGTCGTTCGCGACGAAGCCGAGCGGTTTCAGCCCCTGCGTCTCCATCCGCCGCGTGATCAGCATGCCGAGCGACTGGTGCGCGTTCCACCCCTCGAAACTATACGCGACCATGTAATGCCGCCCCTCGCGCGGGAACGTCTCGACCAGCAACTGGCCAGGTTCGGGCATCACGGATCGATACGCCTGCATCTCCAGCCATTCGCGGACGTCGTCGGGAAAGCGCGCCCACTCGCCCGGATGCGCCAGAAACCCGCGGACGCGGTCGGCGAGGTTGGTCGACAGTGGCATCCGGCTGCCGCCATAGGTCGGGATCCGCGCAGGCTTCGACGTCGCACGCACCACCAGATCCTCGAGGTCGATCTTCATCACCTCTAAGCTCAACCCGGCGAAGAAGAACGTATCGCCGTGGCTCAGCTGCGCGGCGAATGCCTCCTCGACGCGGCCGAGCACGCGGCCATTGCCGAACCGCACGTTGAGCATCGTCGCCTCGACGATGATGCCTGCATTCAGCCGATGCTGGCCGATGAACTTCGGGTGGCTCACCCGCCACGTCCCATCCGCGTCCTTGGTCAGCCGCTTGAACCGGTCATACGCCTTCAGCGAATAGCCGCCGTCGCTGATGAAATGCAGCACGCGTTCGAACGTCACGGTCGGCAGCGCGGAATAGGGGAGCGAGGAGCGAATCTCGTCGAGCAGGTCGGCCTCGCGGAACGGCGCCGCGCACGCACATGCCATTACATGCTGCGCGAGCACGTCGAGCGCTCCGACGCGGAAGATGTCCGAATCGAGTTCGCCTACCTCGACCGCGTCGAGCGCTGCGCGCGCCTCGAGATATTCGAAGCGATTGCCCGGCACGATGGTCGCCTCGGACGATTCATCGAGCCGGTGGTTGGCGCGGCCGATCCGCTGCAACAGCCGCGACGATCCTTTCGGCGCGCCCATCTGGATTACGCAATCGACATTGCCCCAGTCGACCCCCAGGTCGAGGCTCGACGTCGCGACCAGCGCGCGCAGTTTCCCCTCGGCCATCGCGTTCTCGACTTTCCGGCGCGCCTCCTTCGCCAAGCTCCCGTGATGGACGCCGATGGGCAAGTTGTTCGCGTTCACCTTCCACAGATCCTGGAAGATCAGCTCGGCGAGGCTGCGCGTGTTGCAGAACACGATCGAGGTCTCGTGCGCCTCGATCTCGGCCATCACCTGCGCGGCGGCGTAGCGGCCCGAATGGCCCGACCACGGCACGCGCCCCTCGGGCAGCAGGATCGCGATGTTGGGGTCCGCGCCGGGCTCGCCGCGGACCATCGCGACCTGGTCGATATCGCCGTCGGGCGCGAGCCACGCGCGATAGCCGTCCGCGTCCGCTACCGTTGCCGACAAGGCGACGCGGCGCATCCCCGGCGAAATCTTCTGGAGCCGCGCCATGCACAGCGACAACAGGTCGCCGCGCTTGCCGGTCGCAAACGCATGCACCTCGTCGACGACGATCGTGCGGAGGTTCTCGAACATCGTGATGCTGTCGGGGTAGCTCAGTAGCAAGGACAGCGATTCAGGAGTCGTCAGCAGGATCTGCGGCGGCTTGATCCTTTGCCGCGCCTTGCGGTCGGACGGGGTGTCGCCGGTGCGGGTCTCGACGCGGATGTCGACGCCCATCTCGTCGATCGGCGTCAGCAGGTTGCGCTGCACGTCGACCGCGAGCGCTTTCAACGGCGAGACGTAAAGCGTGTGCAGGCCGTTTGTGGGCGCCTCGATCAGTTCGGCAAGCGTCGGCAGGAACCCAGCAAGCGTCTTCCCCGCGCCGGTCGCCGCCACCAGCAGCGCATGATGCCCCGCACGCCCCTCGGCCAGCATCTCCAGTTGATGCCGCCGCGGTCGCCAACCCCGCGTGGCAAACCAGTTTTCCAACGGGGAGGGGAGGTCGCTCACGGCCTGTTCACGCATCGTCGTCATATGGGGGCGCCGCACCGCACCGCTATGGATCGTGTGCGGAACGACCGCCACTTTGGCCAAAGCTCTGTTGTGAAAGACCATTGGTGTCGCTTTTTCGTTATCTCCTACCCCTGCCGTTGCTCGCACTCCTGCCCTTCGCCAATGCCACTGCCGCCAACAAGTCGTTCGTCGGCGGCGGCGGTATCGTCCGACTGTCCTATGCCTCAAGCCTGACGCCGACGCGCAACTTTGCGGGTCGTGCACTGATGAACCGCGGCTGGCGACAGATGTGGGACGCCGCGCCGGTCGGGCGCGGCGTCGGCATCGTCCGCTTCTGGGAAGTCGCCCGGCCGACCGACGGGCAGGGGCAGGTGACCGAACTGGTCCAGGTCGGTTTCAGCCGCAGCGCAGGCGTGGTCGCGACCTGCGGCACCGCGGGCATGGTCTCGGGGAGTGCCAAGCGCCTGCCGAACCGGATGCTCGGCGGCCATCGCTGGACCGTCTACACCAACGGCGATGCCGGCATGAGCCAGCAGGTAAGCGCGACCAACTTCCGCAGCGTCATAAACGGCGCCTGCTACGCGATCGACCGCGTCACGTACGCGGTGAAGGCGGGTGCCCCCGCCAGCCGCAACGCACCGCCCCAGGCGGTCGCGGCGGCGCGGATGGATGCGATCCTAGCAACGATCAAGGTCGGCGGGCGGCGGTAACTGATCCTCCCCCGCCAGGGGGAGGTGGCTGGCGCTTGCCAGACGGAGGGGGCGGCACGCGAAACCTCGGTCCCGTGCCCCCCCTCCGTCCCCCCCTGGCGAGGGAGGATCGTTTGGCAGCGAGACGGCTCCACGACGGCAATGCCGCCTCAATTCAGGCTCGTCTCGAACAGGGGGCGCGCCCACCAACACCCCGTCACCCCGGACTCGTTCCGGGGTCCACCGTTCCGCGATCTCACCCCTCTCGATTCCGCGGAACCGTGGATGCCGGAACCAGTCCGGCATGACGAAGACATCGGTCACGGCACTACGCCCGCGCAGAGTGTCACGGCACCGCATCCCAGGGTCACGCGTTACTCACACCATGGCAAAACTCGGCGACTGGCTCGAACCGCACCCGCACGGCATCCTCGTCAAGCCGATCGACGCGTGGATCGATCCGTCGATCCCGACTGCCAAGGCGCTCGTCACCCACGGACACGCCGATCACGCGCGCGGTGGCCACAAAGCCGTCTGGGCCACGCCCGAAACGCTCGCGATCATGGATGCGCGCTACGGTCCGCAAGCCGGCAATCCGGTCGCTTACGGCGAGACGATTCGGATGGGCGAGGTCGACATCGGCTTCGTCCCCGCCGGCCATGTGCTCGGCTCCGCGCAGATCGTGCTCGATTACCGCGGCGAACGGATCGTCGTTTCAGGTGATTACAAACGCCGCGCGGACCCGACCTGCACGCCGTTCGAGCCCGTCAAATGCGACGTCTTCATCACCGAGGCGACCTTCGGCCTGCCGGTCTTCCGCCATCCCGACACCGGCGACGAGATCGACAAGCTGATCGCTGCCTTGCACGGCAATCCCGACCGCTGCGTCGTCGTCGGCGCCTACGCGCTCGGCAAGGCGCAGCGCGTGATCGCCGAACTACGCGAGCGCGGCCATGAGGCCCCGATCTACATCCACGGCGCGCTCCAGCGACTGTGCGACCTGTATGCCGAGCACGGCGTGCGGCTCGGCGAACTGCTCCCGGTCGCCGACGCGAAGAAGGCGGACATGGCGGGTCATGTCGTGATATGCCCGCCGGGCGCGCTCAACGATCGCTGGTCACGGCGTCTGCCCGATCCGATCACTGCGATGGCGAGCGGCTGGATGCGCGTGCGCGGCCGGGCACGCCAGAAGAACGTCGAACTGCCGCTGATCCTCAGCGATCACGCCGACTGGGACGAACTTATCGCCACGTTGACGGAAATCGCGCCTCGGGAGGTGTGGGTCACGCACGGCCGCGAGGACGCACTGGTCCACTGGTGCATGACCCGCCAGATCAAGGCGCGTGCGCTCGCTCTTGTCGGGTTCGAAGACGAGGACGACTGATCCGCGCGCGCGGCTCAAGCGCCTTCGAGCGTCCGCGCCCGGCGGCGCTGGACCGAACTCCCGATCCCCAGCGCCTCGCGGTACTTCGCGACCGTGCGTCGCGCGATGTCGAAGCCCTTGGCGTTGAGCAGGTCGACCAGCGTGTCGTCCGACAGGATCTTGGCGCCCTCGGTATCGATCAGCGCGCGGATCGCAGACTTCACTGCCTGTGCCGACACCGCCTCGCCGCCGTCCGCCGACTGGATCGCGCTCGTGAAGAAGTATTTCAGTTCGTACAGCCCGCGCGCGCACGAGACGTATTTGTTGCTCGTCACGCGGCTGACGGTCGATTCGTGCATCTCGATCGCGTCCGCCACCTGGCGCAACGTCAGCGGGCGGAGATGCGCGACGCCTTTCAGGAAGAACGCCTCCTGCTGTTTCACGATCTCGGTCGCGACCTTGATGATCGTCCGCTGGCGCTGGTCGAGCGCCTTCACCAGCCAGTTCGCGCTGGCGAGGCAGTCCGACAGCCACGCCTTCGACGCCTTGTCCTGCTGCCCGCCCGACAATTCGGTGTAATAGCTGCGGTTGACCAGCACCCGAGGCAGGGTAGTCGCGTTGATCTCGATCGCCCAGCCCGCCTTGGTGCGCGCAACGAACAGGTCGGGCGTCACCGATTGCGCGGGTTCGCCACCATACCGGCACCCCGGCTTCGGATCATAGCCGCGCAGTTCGCGGATCATGTCGGCCATATCCTCGTCGTCGACGTCGCACATGCGTTTGAGCCGCGAGAGTTCGCCCCGCGCCAGCAGGTCGAGATTGTCGATCAGCCGCGCCATGCACGGATCGTAGCGGTCCGCCTCCTTCGCCTGCAACGCGAGGCATTCCGCAAGATCGCGCGCGCCGACTCCGGTCGGGTCGAAGGTCTGGATGGTCGCCAGCACACGCTCGACGCGGATCAGCGGCACGCCAAGCCGGCTGGCGATGTCGAGCAACGACACGGTCAGGTATCCCGCCTCGTCGATCTGGTCGATCAGGTGCGCGGCGATGAACGCGTCGTCGTATGGAATTGCCGGCCCGGCCTGAGCGAGCAGATGATCGGCTAGGCTGAGACTGGTATTGGCGAAGGCGTCGAGATCGGGACCGTCCTCGCCACCCGCGCCCCCCGCACTCGCGCCGGTCATCGAGAGAGCGCCGTCCATACCGCTGCCGCCGTCAGCGACGCTGTCCTGCTGGTGGCTTTCGGTGGCGTAGTCGACGTCGAGTGCGGGTTCGTCGCCTCCGCCGGCACCCGCCACGAGGTCGTCGGCGGCGACGCGTTCGTCGCGCACCTCCGGAACGGGCTCGCGGTCGGGCGCGTCGCTGTCCTCGGCGGCGCTGGCTTCGAGCAGCGGGTTGCGCTCGACTTCCTCGGCGATGAACCCCTCAATCTCCAGGTTCGACAGCGCCAGCAGCTTGATCGCCTGCTGCAGCTGCGGCGTCATTACCAGCGACTGCGACTGGCGGATGTCCAGACGAGGAGCGAGGCTCATGACACCCCGTCCGTTCGTGCTGAGCGACGTCGAGGCAACGGCTCGCGAGGCTGCCCTTCGACTTCGCTCAGGGCGAACGGAGGAAGGGGTATGCCCATACGCTTAGAGCGAGAAGCCCTCGCCGAGATACAGGCGGCGGACGTTGGCATCGGCGACCAGTTCCGTCGGAGAGCCGGAGAACAGCACCCGCCCGTCATAGATTATGTAGGCGCGGTCGACGATCTCGAGCGTCTCGCGGACGTTGTGGTCGGTGATCAGCACGCCGATATCGCGGCGCTTGAGGTCCTTCACCAGATCGCGGATGTCGGCGATCGAGATCGGATCGATGCCGGCGAACGGCTCGTCGAGCAGCATGATCGACGGATCGGCCGCGAGCGCCCGCGCGATTTCCGCGCGCCGCCGCTCGCCGCCCGACAGCGCCATCGCCGGCGCCGCGCGGAGCCGGGTGAGGCCAAATTCCTCAAGAAGCGTATCGAGCTTCCGCTCGCGTGCCGCCTTGTCCGGCTCGGACAGTTCGAGCACTGTCAGTATGTTCTTCTCTATCGTCAGCCCGCGAAAAATCGACGTTTCCTGCGGCAGATAGCCAAGGCCGAGGATCGCGCGCCGGTACATTGGCAGCTTCGTGATGTCCTCGCCGTCGAGCATGATGCGGCCCGAATCGGGCTTCACCAATCCCATCACCGAATAGAAGCACGTCGTCTTGCCTGCGCCGTTCGGCCCGAGCAGGCCAACGACTTCGCCGCGACCGACCGATACCGACACGTCGGTCAGCACGACGCGTTTGTCATATGATTTGGCGATCGAGACGACCTGCAGCCCGTTGCTCACCGGCGGCTCGGAAATCGGCTCTACGTCCTCGATCGGGGGCAGCGTGGTGGCGTCCATGGGATCAAGCCTCGCAAAGATTGGTTGCCGAACGCTTTACGCAGTCGCGGGTTGGCAGGAAACATGCATGACGTCGGCGTAAGGGGAAAGCCCCCGAGGGGAAAGCCCTCGCCGCCGCGCTATGCCGGTTGCGGTCAGTTGCGCTTCGGAACGGAGAACGTACCGCTCACCCGGCCGCCCGACTGAGTCACGGTGCCGCCGCCGTTGGTCGCACCGCTGCTCCCGCCGACCGAAGACCCGTCGATCACCGCACGCCCGGTATCCAGGTTCATCGTCAGTCGTCCGCCATTGACGGTATTGCCGCCCTGATTGAGCGTCACCGCACCCAGCATCGTGATCACGCGCTTGTTGAGGTCGTAGATCGCATACTGGCTCTTGGCGGTCTGATCGGGCCGCTTCACCGTCACGCCGCCCGACGCGTCGAGCCGCGAGACCTGAGGGTTTCCGCCGATAACCTGGCCCGTATACGCGACCGTCATCCGCGACGAATTGAGCGTCATTTCCGCCTGCTTGACGGCGACGTTGCCCGACAGCACGGCGCGGTTCGCCTTGTCCTGCAATTCGATATGGTCCGCGCTGAAATTGATCGGAGCATTCGAATTGTGCGGCTGTTGCGCGACCGCCATCGTCGGAAGCGCCGTCGAGAGCAACGTCGAAAGGATCAGGGCGGACATCCCGAAGAGGATCTGGCCGGCAGGTTTTGGGGTAGCGCGCATGATAGCTATTTCGGCCCTCTGGGGATGATCCGCAAGCGGGCATTGCCATCCAGCGTCACGGTGCGCTCCTCCAGGTTCGCGCGCAGCTTGTTTGCGCTGAACGTCCCCTGTTGGACGGTGCCGGTCGCGGCACCACCGCTCTCTAGCGTTCGCGCCTTCATGTCGATCGTCGCATTGGTGGTCTTCAGGTCATAGCCACCCGCCGCGGTTGCGTTCAGCGGCCCGAACAGCTGCACCTTCTCGGTGTCCATGTCGTAGCGACCGGTGTTCGCCTTTATGTTTGCAGGGCCGTCCGTCAGCTGGATCTGCGCGGCGAGCTGGTTGAGCTGAACGATCGGTTCGGCCGAGCTTTTCTGGATCGCCGACTTCGCGTCGAGCGTGAACGCCTGCCCCTTGGCATCCTCGCCGCGATAGCGTGCCGCCTGGATCTTCATCCGCTCCTGCGCGACGTCGACCTTGTTCTTGTCGAGCAGGAACGACACGTCGCCCCCCGCCGTCAACGGTGCCATGACGAGAAACGCCGCCAGCACGCCGATCGCGGTCGGCAGCCCGACGCGGGCGATCGCCACGAAACGATCGTGGCTGCCACCGGGCGCGGCCCAGTCCTGCCGCGCGGTGCGCGCACGGCGAGCCGTCGGGGAGGGCGGCGCCATTTGGGTCATGCGTGCGCGAAGATGTCGATCTCGGGCCAGCCGGCAAGATCGAGTGCGGCGCGAGCAGGCAGGAAGTCGAAGCACGCCTGCGCGAGCTCCATACGGCCTTCGCGGATCAGGCGCTTGTCGAGTTCGGCGCGCAACCGGTGGAGGAAACGCACGTCGGACGCGGCATAATCCTTTTGCGCGTCGGACAATTCGGGGCTGCCCCAGTCGGACGATTGCTGCTGCTTCGAGATATCCTGGCCGAGCAGTTCGCGGACCAGTTCCTTCAGGCCGTGGCGATCGGTGTAGGTCCGCACCAGCCGCGACGCGATCTTCGTGCAATAGACGGGCGCCGCGATCACGCCGAGATAATGCTGGACCGCGGCGATATCGAATCGGCCGAAGTGATACAGCTTCACCCGTGCCGGATCGGCCAGCAACGCCTTTAGATTGGGCGCGTCATAGCCCGCACCGGCGGCAAACCGGACGAGATGCTCGTCGGGGCCGCCATCCGACAGCTGGACCAGGCACAGCCGGTCGCGCGGGGTGATAAGCCCCATCGTCTCGGTATCGACGGCGATCGCGGCACCGGCCGCGAACAGATCGGCGGGGATGTCGCCTTCGTGGAGATGAACTGTCATTGCGTGGCCGTAGCGGTCCGCGCCTGAACGCTCAATGGCTCTATCGTCATGGCCATCGCGAATCGGGCGATAAGATGGCTCGCGAGGGTCTCCTGCGACGAGGCGTGGCTGGCAAGCGACACCTGCGTCATTATCGAACCGAATAGACCGCTCGCAGATCAGAATCTATTCGCGACGGCTTGTATTTTGCGCTACGGGTGTTCTCAAGGCGCAAAAGGTTTCGCGCTGGAAAACCTGCGTTCGTCGTCCGGCACAAGGGTTTTTGAGAAATTTGCGGGCGAACCGGGAAGACGAACAGAGCTTATGGGTTTCGATAAAGGTGGCCGCGGGAACCGTGGCGGGCGTGGCCGCGACAAGCGCGACAGCTTCGGCGGCGGCGATAACGAGTTCGGCGGCGGCAGCAGCTTCGGTGGCGGCGGCGACCGGTTCGGCGGCGGCGGCGGTGGCAGCAGCTATGGCGGCGGCGGTGGCTCGAGCTACGGCGGCGGCGGTGGCAGCAGCTACGGCGGCGGCAGCAGCTTCGGTGGCGGCAGCGGCGGCGGCGGTGGTGGTTACCGCGGCGGCGGCGGCGGCGGCGGCTTCTCGGGCGGCGGCGGTGGTGGCGGCGCTGGTCGCGGCATGCCTCCCCAGGTCGTCGGCGAAGGCACGGGCGTCGTAAAGTTCTTCAACGCGCAGAAGGGCTTCGGCTTCGTCGTTCGCGATGACGGCGGCGAGGACGTGTTCGTTCACATCAGCGCAGTCGAGCAGGCTGGCATGGTCGCACTCGCCGAGGGTCAGCCGCTCGGCTTCACGCTCGTCGATCGCGGCGGCCGTATCTCGGCAACCGATCTGAAGATCGACGGCGAGCCGATGGCCGTCACCGATCGCGGTCCGCCGCGTGACCGTGATGCCGGCCCGGGCGCACCACGTGGTGGCGATCGCGATCGTGATGGTGGTGCGGGTGGCGCACAGCGTCAGCTCACCGGCGAGAAGGCGACCGGTACGGTCAAGTTCTTCAACGCGATGAAGGGCTTCGGCTTCATCCAGCGCGACGACGGACAGCCTGACGCATTCGTCCACATCTCGGCCGTAGAGCGCGCTGGCATGTCGACGCTGAACGAGGGTGACAAGCTCGAGTTCGAGCTCGAGGTGGATCGTCGCGGCAAGTACGCAGCGGTGAACCTGAGCGCAGGCGGCTGATTCAGCTGACCGATCCCACCATGTTTGGTAGGATGACGATTATGGCCGGTCTCGCTTTGGCGGGGCCGGCCGTTCTCGTTTCATCATCTTTCTCGTCGGCCGCGCCCGCCCAGGCACAAGCGGCTGCGACTCCGGAAGCGCGCGTCCCGGTGCTGTCGGCGACGATCGTCGCACGCTATCCGCATGATCGGACCGCCTTCACCGAAGGCCTGCTCTGGCACGACGGTGCGCTGTACGAGAGCACGGGGCAGGAGCGGCAATCCGACGTCCGCCGCGTGTCTCTCAAGGACGGCAAGGTGCTCGCCAAGGCGCGAATCGATCCGGCGCAGTTCGGCGAAGGCCTGGCGCTCTGGAAGGATCAGCTCGTCAGCCTCACCTGGCATGACGGCATCGCGCACCGCTGGGACGTCCGCACGCTGAAACCCAAGGGCGAGAACCGCTACACGGGCGAAGGTTGGGGCCTTACCAGCGACGGCGTGTCGTTTCTACAGTCCGACGGCAGCCCCGACATTATCTTCCGTGATCCCCTGACCATGAAAGAGCGCCGTCGCGTCTCGGTGACGATCGATGGTCGACCGGTGCGCGAGATCAACGAACTCGAATATGTCCACGGCACGCTGCTCGCGAACGTCTGGCACACGGGCTTCCTGGTCCGCATCGATCCCAAGACCGGCAAGGTTAGTGCGGTGATCGACCTCCGCCCGCTGGTCGCCGAGGTCGCCGCGACCGATCCAGAGGCGGTGCTCAACGGCATCGCCTGGGACGCGAAGGCGGACCGACTGTTCGTGACCGGCAAATACTGGCCCACGCTGTTCGAGATCAGGATCGCCCCCGCGCCGCGGTGAGCGGGCGGCGTATTCCGGCTTCCGGTGCCGCCGCGCGGATCGCCGCCAGGACGTGCGCCAGCAGCCCGTCCGCATCGTGGCGGATGTTGTGGCCGCCCGGCATGCCAATTTTGCGCCCGTTCGCGATCGTCAGCAGCGGGCACAGGCTGTCGGTTTCCTCCACGCCGTAGATGCACGTCACGGGCGCCCAGGTCAGTCTGTTGCCGGTCGTCGCGCCCATGTCGTCCGGCGTCGTATGATCGTAGAGCAGCCCGGACGGATCGGCCCGGTAGAAGACGGTGTCGCCCGGCAGGATCAGCACGATCGCCGCCACGCGCTGGCGCAGGTCCGTCGGCAGGTTGGCCAGTCCGGTCTGGACGATGTCCGCGCCGTACGACTGCCCCATCACGACGATCCGCCGAGCGCCGGTCCTCGCCAATGCCGTCCGCACGCCGTCTGCGACGATCGAATCCAGTTCGGCGCGGGTTCGGTGGTGCCCGAACAATGCCGGCGTCGTGACCCCGACGACCGGGATGCCGTGCTCGGTCAGCCCGCGCGAGGTCGACGCGCCGAGCAGGAACCGCAGCCCCATGTCGCCCGAAAAGTTCACCACCGCGATCGGTGGCGCGCCCGACGCCCGTACGCCGATCGCCGGATACACATGCACCGGATCGCGATCGAAATATCCTGCAAGATACACGAACAGGACGACGATGGCCGAAAGTATCCCGGTGACCCAGGCCCCGCGACGCCAGCGTCGGGACGCACTGCGCGAATGCTTGTATATCGTCACGAGGGTGTCCTGCGCGTATTGGAAAGCGACGCGATAGCGCGGTCCACCGCTTGATTCCACGCCGCGCGGATTACGTGATCATTCGTTTGAGCGTCTCGATCCGGTCCGCCTCGGCGGCGGGCTTGTCCGTCCGAATCCGGGCGATCCGCGGAAAGCGCATCGCCACGCCGGACTTGTGGCGCTTCGAATCGTGGAGCGAATCGAACGCGATCTCCAGCACCAACGTCTTCTCGACCTCGCGCACTGGGCCGAACCGCTTCTGCGTGTGGTTGCGGACGAAGCTGTCGAGCATCTTCAGCTCTTCATCGGTAATCCCAGAATACGCCTTGCCGACCGGGAGCAGTTCGCCCTCCTCGGTCCAGCAGCCGAAGGTGTAGTCCGAATAATAGGACGAGCGCCGTCCCGAGCCGCGCTGCGCGTACATCATGACGCAATCGGCGGTCAGCGGATCGCGCTTCCACTTGTACCAGAGCCCCGCACGGCGCCCCCCGACATACGGCGAATCGCGACGCTTGAGCATCACGCCTTCGATCGCCGCATCGCGCGAGGTCGCGCGGATGGCCTCCAGCGCGGTGAAGTCATCGGCCTGGATCACCGCGCTCAGGTCGAACCGCTCGGTGTCGAGCTGCGGCACGAACGCCTCCAGTCGCGCGCGTCGGTCGGTCCAAGGCAGCGCACGCAGATCCTCCTCGCCGTCGATCAGCAGATCGTAAAGCCGGACGAAGGCCGGATAATCGGCGAGCATCTTGGCCGACACGGTCTTGCGGCCAAGTCGCTGTTGTAGCGCATTGAAGCTCGCCGCCCCGCCGCCGTCCTCCAACGTACCACCCTGATGCTCGCCCTTCACCAGCAACTCGCCGTCGACCGTGCCCGGCGTCCGAAACGCGGCTGCGATTTCCGGGAAGCTGCCCGTCACGTCGTCGCCGGTCCGACTGTAGAGTCGCGTTTCGCCGGCCACATGGACGATCTGGACACGGATGCCGTCCCATTTCCACTCGGCGGCATACTCGACAAGGTCGACGCGCAGGTCCTCCAGGCCGTGTGCGAGCATGAACGGTCGAAACACGGGCACGTCGGCCGGCGTTGGCTGTTCGCCGGTCCCTTCCGCCCAGGCGAACAGGCTCGGATAGGGCGCGTCGAGCCCATGCCAGACCTCTTCGACGGCATCGACATCGAGCCCGAACGCATCGGCGAGCGCGGTCTTCGCCAGCCGCGCCGACACGCCGATCCGCAGCGCCCCCGTTGCCATCTTGAGCAGCGCGAACCGTTCCTCCGCATCGGACCGGTCGAGCATGTCGGCCAGCGCGGCAGGGGCATCGGCGCGTGACAGGGCGGCGAGCCTTTCTACGACATCGGTGATCGACAGCGGCGTCGGGTCGACCGGCGTGACCGGCTCGGGCCACAGCAAAGCGACCGTCTCCGCAGTGTCGCCGACATAATCGCGGCTCATCCTGAACAGCACCGGATCGACCCGCGCCTCGATCAATCCGCGGATCACCGCCGATTTCACGCCGCGCAGATCGAGATCGCCGGTCAGCGCCGCCATCGCCCAGCCGCGATCGGGATCGGGCGTCGCGCGCAGGTAATCGGCGATCAGCTTCAGCTTGGCATTACGCGACCGGGTATAGGTGAGCGAGTCGAGCAGGGCGGCGAAAGCATGCATCATCGTTCAACGCGCCTGCTGCCCGAACGGATGCAGATGCGAAACGACCGCCGCCGGACGATCCGACGACGGTCGTTTCAAACCACAAAAACCGTGTCAGTCGATCGCGTTCTTGATCCCCTTGCCGACAAGCAGCCCGAGCACGAGGAAGATCACGAACAACGCGATCGCAACGAAGAACAGGATCTTCGCGATACCGATAAAGGCGCCGCCGATGCCGCCGAAGCCGAGCAGCGCAAGCACCAGGCCGATGACGAGGAAAGTGATCGCGAGTTTCAGCATGTCGGCCTCCGAACAGGATGGAAGCTCCACTAACCGGTCGAGCCGCGGTTGGTTCCAGTATCGTAACGATGCGTCCGGCTGCGCCGCCTACACCAGTCGCAAGGCGCCAAGCGCGAGGACGATACCGGTTATCAGGAAAAGCGCGCCGATCGCGATGCGCAGCGGCTTCAGCGGCAATCGGCGCCACGCGGTCTCGCCCATCACCGCGGCGGGCACGATCACCACGAGCGAACCGAGCGTCACGCCAATCGCGGCGAGCGCCGGGATGGGGGAGCGCGCCGCGAGGGCGAGGGCGATAAACTGAAGGCCATCGCCGAACGCGAGGATGAACAGCCCGAGAAACGCGGTCGCGACCGCGCCGATCTGCCACCGGTCGAGCCGCTCGGGCATTTTGGCGGGGAAAAACGCGCCACCACCCTGCAGCAGCAAGGCGAGCGCGAGCAGCAGTTGCCTGGCGTTGGGCGCCAGCTTCGGACCGATCACCATGCCGAGTGCCGCCGCCACGCTGCTCGCGGCGAGGATCGCCAGCGCCGCCATGGCGATGACGAGGCCCGGCCGACGCAGGCGGTCCGACAGGATCGCGGCGAGCCAGGCGGTCCGATCGCCGACCTGCGCCAGCGCGGCGGCAACCAACGCCGCCATGAGTGCGTCCATGCGCTATCCGGCCAGTCGGACCGAGCAGGCGGCGGCAAAGGCGTGACAGGCCTGCAGGTCCTGCCGTTCGCAGCCCACCGCATCGCGCAGGATGCCGAGCCAGCCATGGACCAGCGCGCCGTGCTCGCCGCGGGACAGCGCCGAATCGACGAAATGCGCGACCGTAACGGCGGGGTTGAGGCCGTTGCTATGGGCAATGATGCGTATCGCATCGATCTCAGTGGCGATGTCGCATGGCCGGGCATAGGGTGCGCGGACGTCGATCGCCGCGATTCGCGCGGCGAGATCGGCCTTCACGGCGATCATATCGTCGATTCGCCCGACCGCTTGCACCGATGCGTTCCGCACTGCCTGCCCCATGATCCCGCCTCCTGTTCTCTGCATGGACGTTGCGCCCGTGGTGGTAAAGGCGCAGTTAAATGCGCTACTGGCCGTCATATCGCGTGGCAAAGCTTGACTTCGCGCCGGGGGTCCGCCATGCGCCGCGCTTGATCGAGCGGCGGCATCAGTTCGCCGCTTTCGCATTTTCAAGCCATAGGAATTTGGGCTCATGGCCAAGCCGACCACCGTCAAGATTAAGCTTCTCAGCACCGCTGACACCGGCTTCTTCTACGTCACCAAGAAGAATCCCCGTACGAAGACGGAGAAGCTCTCCTTCTCGAAGTACGATCCCGTCGTGCGCAAGCATGTCGAGTTCAAGGAAGCCAAGATCAAGTAATCCGGTCGGCGGTGCAAACCGCCGATAGATTGCGACGATTCGAAAAGCCGCGGGCAACCCCCGCGGCTTTTGGCGTTTGCGAAACGCGTTCAACCGAGTACCGCGCTCCCCCCTCCCTTTCGTCCTGAGTAGCCGTCGAGTAGTCGCCGCAGGCGGCGTATCGAGACGGCGTATCGAAGGACAGGTTGGCGCGTGGAACCCATGCTTCGATACGAGCCCTCGATACGCTCCTCACGGAGCTACTCGGTCTCTACTCAGCACGAACGGAAGTTGGGTTAGGCAGCGGATCACGGATTGAGACGCCGTGACGGGGAAGGGTAAAGAACGTTTATAGGCTCGCGAGCCCCCCTCAGTTCACCCGCCTCAGATCAACGCCCCGACCGCATCCATGAACCGCGCCAGACTGATCGGCTTCGACACGTACGCGTCCGCGCCCGCCGCCCGGATCCGCTCCTCGTCCTCGCGCCCGGCATAGGCCGTCACCGCCATCACCGGGATCGCCTTCAGATCGTCGTCCGCCTTCAGCTCGAGGATGATCTCGTAGCCGGTGACGTGCGGCATCTGGATGTCCATGATGATCAGGTCGGGCATGAAGTCACGCGCGCGCGCCACCGCGTCGCGGCCGTCGCGGACCGGTTCGACGGCGAACTGATGCGCGCGCAACAGGTCGCAGAATAGTTTGAGGTTCAGTTCGTTGTCCTCGACAACGAGCACCTTCTTTGTCACCGCCGCACCTTATTAGGAAAGAGGGCACGATAGGCAATGCGCGACCGCGATTCAAACGAAGACGCCGAAGCGCTCGCCCTGCGCGCGCTGGTATGGACGCTGGTCGAGCCCGACCGCGCGATGCGGCTGTTGTCGGTGACCGGCCTGGAGCCGCACGATCTGCGCGCACGGGCAAGCGACCCGACCGTGCTGTCGGCGGCGCTCGGCTTCCTCGAAAACCATGAGCCGGACCTGATTGCCTGCGCCGAATCGCTTGGCGTGAAGCCCGAGGCGCTGGTCCGCGCGCACGCCAGACTGGACCACGGGGAGTTCGACGCATGAAGCCGTTGCTGATCAGCGATTGCGACGAAGTGCTGCTGCACATGGTCAAGCATTTCGGCGTGTGGCTCGACGAGCGCCACGACATCGACTTCGCCATCCAGCACAGCGATTTCTCGACCGCGATGACCCGGCGCGATGGCGGACCGCCGCCATCGCGCGAGGACATGTGGGCGATGCTGTCCGAGTTCTTCCCCGCCGAGATGCACCGCCAGACCCTGGTGCCGCACGCGGTCGAGGCGCTGGAGCGGCTGGCGCAGGTGGCGGACATCGTCATCCTCACCAACCTCCAGGACGAATGCCGCCAGCCGCGAATCGAGCAGCTGGCGAAGTTCGGCATCGCCCACCGGGTCGAGTGCAACCAGGGCGGCAAGGGCACGCCGGTGTCGCGCCTGGTCGCGGAATATGGTTCGCCGGTCACGGTCTTCGTCGACGACCTCGCGGTGCATCACGAGTCGGTCGCAAGGCACGCGCCGGGGGTGCATCGGTTGCACATGGTCTCGGAGCCGACGCTGGCGGTGACCGTGCCGAAAGCGCCCGAGGCGCATGCCCGGATCGACGACTGGCGCGAGGCGGCGGACTGGATCGCCGCACGGTTCGAAGCGGGCGTGGCCGCGGACGCCTGAGCCGCCCCTTTCGCTCAAGGCGCATCGGTCCCCCCTCCCTGGAAAGGGAGGGGTTGGGGGTGGGTAGGCCGGCGTTGGTCTTGCGGGTTCCTCGCAATGCGGAAACCAACCCACCCCCAGCCCCTCCCTTCCAGGGAGGGGAGCAGGGGGGGGCGATCGACGGGCTGGGTCGGCGAGTCACTTGACCCATCCCCCACCCCTGTGGTGATACCGCCCCCATGACCGATCGTATCGACCGCAAGCTCGAAGAGCTGGGCCTCAACCTCCCGCAGGCTGCCGCACCCGTGGCGTCCTACGTCCCGACCGTGCTGGCGAACGGCATGCTCCACATCTCGGGCCAGTTGCCGTTCAAGGACGGCACCTTGGTCACCGGCCGCGTCGGAGACGGCGTCTCGCTCGAAGACGCGCAGGAAGCCGCCAAGCTCTGCGCGCTCATGCTCGTCGCGCAGATGAAGGCGGCACTCGGCACGCTCGGTCGGGTCGAGCGGATCGTGAAGCTCGGCGTGTTCGTCAATTCGACCGGCGATTTCACCGACCAGCCCAAGGTCGCGAACGGCGCCTCCGACCTGATGGTCGCGCTGTTCGGCGATGCCGGCAAGCACGCGCGCTCGGCGGTCGGCGTTCCCGTCCTTCCGCTCGGCGCCGCGGTCGAGATCGATGCGATCGTGCAGGTTTCCGCCTGACCTCCTTGGAGGCGCGCCCGCGCGTCTCTACCTAGGCGTCAATGAACGCCGTCACCGCCCGCATCGCCCAAGGCGTCACCTCGATCGTGGCCGAGGATTGGGACGCCTGCGCCGGCACAGCCAACCCGTTCGTCGGCCACGCCTTCCTGTCCGCCCTCGAAACCTCGAAGAGCGTCGGCGGCCGCTCGGGCTGGCAGGCGCTGCCGATCGTGGTCGACGGCCCCGACGGCAAGCCCGCCGCGATCGCGCCGGCCTATGCCAAGAGCCACAGCCAAGGCGAATACGTGTTCGATCAAGGCTGGGCCGACGCATGGGAGCGGGCAGGCGGGCAATATTACCCCAAGCTCCAGATCGCCGCGCCGTTCAGCCCGGTGCCCGGCCCACGTCTCCTGCTCCGCGACCGCGACCAAGCCCCCGCGCTGATCGCCGCGCTCGAGGCGGTGACCGACCAGAGCGGGCTGTCCTCCGCCCACGCCACCTTCATCGACCCCGACGAAGTGACGCTGTTCGAGGCGGCAGGCTGGCTGATCCGCCAGGGCACGCAGTTCCATTGGCAGAACGACGGCTACGCCAGCTTCGACGATTTCCTCGCGGTGCTCGCCAGTCGCAAGCGAAAGGCCATCCGCAAGGAACGCGCCGCCGCCGTCGAAGGCCTGACGATCCGCCACCTCACCGGCGCCGACATCACGCCTGCGCATTGGGATGCGTTCTGGGTGTTCTACCAGGACACCGGCGCCCGCAAATGGGGTCAACCGTACCTGACGCGCAGCTTCTTCGACCGGATCGGCAAGACGATGGGCGACCAGGTCCTGCTGATCCTCGCCGAGCGCGATGGCGTGGCCGTGGCCGGCGCGCTCAACCTGATCGGCGAACACACGCTCTACGGTCGCTATTGGGGCGCGACCGAGGAGGTGCCGTTCCTCCATTTCGAACTCTGCTATTACCAGGCGATCGACGCCGCCATCGCGCGCGGCCTGCAGACCGTTGAGGCGGGCGCACAGGGCGAACACAAGCTCGCGCGCGGCTATGCCCCGGTCGCGACATACTCGGCGCACTATATTCCCGACCCGAGCTTCCGCCGTGCGATCGCCGACTATCTCGTCCGCGAGCGCGAAGCCGTCGCCGAGCAGCAGGAGTATCTCGGCGAGCTTACTCCGTTCCGGCGGGGCGAGCAGCCGACGGGGGCGAAGCGGTCCGGTTGACCCGGTACAGCAGGCTGGTGCCGTCGCGCCGGATCAGCGTCAGGTCGCGGACCAGCGCGGGATCGAACTTCGGCGGGTGGATCAGCCACACGTAATCGAACGCATCGCGCGGAAACTTCTCCAGCGCCATCGAGATCGGCCGCCAGAACTGACCACGGCAGCGGATGTCGCTGACCACCTCGGACGGATCATGCGCAAAGCCCTTGGCCGCCGCATAGTTCGTGGTCAGCAACTGTGCACCGGCCATCGACCATTGATCGTTGGTATAGGCGAGGCGCCGCTCCAGCAGCAGCGCCGGCACATGTTCGAGCCGCGAATACGCCCAGTCGTCACGGCACCGCCGCCCGACGAACGACACCACGCGAGACCGCTCCGGGACCGTATCGATCGCCGCGATCGCCTGGTCGTAACTGCGGTCGTACATCAGGTAGCTGACCGTCGTCCCCGCCAGCCGCACGCCGAAGAACGCGAACCCCAGTACCGCCAGCACCGCCGCACCGCGGAGCGACAATCCATGCCGCGGCCTTAGCGCGATCACCGCGATCGCCAGCACGAACGGCGCGAGCCGCATGTCCGCATAGGCCGACCCGAACACGATCCGCGGCAACAGCACGTACACCGCCGCAAGGAACAGCGCCGACAGCCCCAGATTGCGCGAATATTCGATCGTCTGGTCGCGCACGCCGCGGAACAGGATCACGAACAGCACTGTGACCGAGGCGATGTCGAACGCCATCCACCGATCGCGCAGGACCATCGTGATCCAGTTCATCTTCCAGCGCCAGTTGAACCAGTCCTGCGTCTTGCCGCCGACATGATCGCCCGATCGCCACACCACCATCATCACCATCGGCAACGCGAGCGGCAGGCAGTTGAGCCCCGCCTGGATGCACGCCCTGAACCAGCCATGCGCCCAGCTCTTGGGATCGCTGTCGCGGCGGATATCATGCTGGCGGATAAGCTCGGCAGAGAACGCCAGCACGCCCAGCACGCCCCAGCCGAACGTGTGGCATAGCCACAACAGGCACGAGACCGGAATGAAGATCGCCGCGCGCAGCCGCGTCCGCTTGAGCCGCCCCATCCGCAGCCACAGCGCGAACAGGTTGAGCGCCAGCGCCATCGCCAGCGCGAAATTCACGAACCCGAACTGGAACGGATAGCTGTAGGCAAGCGGCAGCGCGAACAACGCGGTCGCCGGGATTCGCCCATGCACCTCGCGCGCGATCCACAGCAGCCCCGTCACGGTCAGCGCCGGGATCGCCATCACGATCAGCTTCACCGCCAGCTGCAACCCGAAGATCGGCGCCAGCGGCTCGATCAACAGGTCGATGCCGAGGTTGCCGATCATCTGCCAGCGAAAGTTATACCATTGCGAAAGCCAGGGATTATCGCCGATCGCCAGTTGGACGCGGTAGCGCCCCATATGCCCCGGCAGGTCAACCAGCGGCGGGATCTCCGGCCACAGCAACGGTATGATCGACGCCAGCGCGACCGCCACGACGAAGCCACGCGTCTGCCACCAGTTCAGCCGCCCCGTCATGCCGTCGTCCACTCATTCCCCACTACTGCAACGTCGCTATCGGATGCGATAGAGGTGTAGTCTTGCCCCACGCAAGGGGAGACGTACGAAGCCCACCGGAGGGCGGCCGGTTTGCAGCATCGTCGCAAGGCTGTCCGGATAGCTGTGGGTCACGTCGATCTCGGAAAAATCTCCCGGGCAGAAAGCGACATAGGTCACGTTCCACGCCCGCGCGATCGCCGCGCTGCGATCGGGGCGGCTGAGAAAATAGCGGTACATCGCCATGTTGCCACGGTTGTTGCGGTGGTAGCCGGCGCCGACCGTCGACAGATGCGTCGCGCCGATGAGGTAGGACGCCATGTTCGTCGGCGCCATCACGACGCCCGCCGGATAGCGATCGACCTGCTCCCATGCATCGCCCGTATTGCACAAGATCTGTGGGGTCGTTGCGGCGGGAATGCGGACGCCGGGATTGCGGACACGCACCGCCACCACGGGGGCTTCGGCATAGGTTATGCCCGCGGACGCCAGCCAGGCCGCGATCAGAGCGGGTGTCTGCCATGTCGATCGGCGCCGCGCCGCCAGGATCAGCCCGGCCAGCACGGGGGCGACCATCGGCGCGCCGATATAGGTCCCCCGCGCTTGCGACAGCGTGACAAGCGCCGAGACGAGGATCACGCCGACGACCGGCATGGCCCGAGCCCATGTTTCGGGGGCGCGTGCGACCATCCAGACGGATACGATACAGCCGACGAGCAACAGTCCGCCGATCGACAAGGTTCGCGCCGCCGACGCCTGCGCGAAGATGCTGTTGGCTTCGTCGATATGCGGCAGGAAGGCGGCCCGCAGGAACGGATCGACCAGGCCATAAGGCCCGCTCAGGCATACCGGATAGGCGGCCAGCGTTCCGCCCAGTGCAATTACGCCGGCCACGCTGCCGACGAACAGCCGCGATCGCCAACCGGACAGCCATGGCGTCGCATAGGCCAGCATACCCAGCGCCGCGGCGACCGCCAGCGTGCCGGTCGCAGACGCCGGCGTGAAGGCATCGCACAGCTCGACCGACCAATAGGTCGGGCGCATCGCGACCACGGAGACGCCGGTCATCCCTCCGAGTGCCGCCGCGAACCCCGCCAGACGCCGCCGTTCGTCCTGTCCGTTCACGACCCAGAACACTGCGATCGTACCGACCAGCATGGCGACCTGCGGGACGGTCTCCAGGCCGATGACCAGGCTCACGGCGACGGCCAACCCCGCCAGGATGCCACTGGCGATCGTTGGTCGATGCATCAGTGCGAGAACCGTCGCTTCGATGACGACGATCTGGAGCGCGTGATGATCGATCCGTCCCGGAATGAACAACGTGATGCCCGGATAGGCGAGCGCCGCCAGGATCGCCGCGACGATACCGGCCTGGTCACCCCATAGACGTCGTGCGATCCTCGCCGACAGGGCTATGTTGAACGCGAACAGCACCGCCGGGTAGAGTATGACGGCGGCGATCTCCGCACCGTGGCGCCCGATCAGCGGGGTCGCCGCCACAATGATGCCGGCGATACCGAAATCGTTCAATCGCGACCAGTGCATGGGCGTGCCGAACGGGGGCGCCATCCGGTACTGCGTCCAGTCGTTGAGCGCCTGGCCGTTCACCCAGTCGCGGACCTGCGCCAGTCGCATCATGTCGTCGGCATCGGGCAGGATCAGCCGCCCGATCCGGGACCAGTCGGTGATCGTCCAGCAAATCGACAAGAGCGTCGCCAGAACCAGCGCGACGATCACGTCGATGCGAACCGTGCTTCGTCGAGTATTGGTGGCGACGACGTCGATCGGCGGGTTTTGCATGCGATATCCTATGTCGAACCGGGCCGGCTTAACGATGAATAGTTAACCCTCTTTTTAGCGTTCGGTCCGTAAGCCTTCAGGCAAGGGAGGATCATCCATGCCGACAGTGCTGGCCTATCAGTCGCCGATCGTCGAACGCGAACCGTCAGGGATCAAGGCTGAGGATGCGGTCGAACTGTCGATCGTCATGCCCTGCCTCAACGAAGCGGAGACGCTGGCACTCTGCATCCGCAAGGCGCAGGCATTCCTGCGGTCGAGCGGAATCGTCGGCGAGGTGGTGATCGCCGACAACGGATCGACCGACGGCTCGCGCCAGATCGCCAACGCGATGGGCGCCCGGCTCGTCGGCGTCGAGGCGCGCGGATACGGCGCAGCTCTCTTGGGGGGTATCGCTGCCGCGCGCGGTCGGTTCGTCATCATGGGCGATGCCGACGACAGCTATGATTTTCTTGCGCTGATGCCGTTCGTGACGGCGCTGCGCGAGGGGGGCGAGCTCGTGATGGGCAATCGCTTCCAGGGCGGCATCGCACGCGGTGCCATGCCGCCGCTGCACCGTTATCTCGGCAATCCCGTCCTAAGCTTTCTCGGTCGTCGCCTGTTCAACGCGCGGATCGGCGATTTCCATTGCGGGCTTCGCGGCTTCCGGCGCGATTCTGTACTCGGTCTGGGCTTGCGGTCGCCCGGCATGGAGTTCGCCAGCGAGATGATCGTCAAGGCGGTCATGCATCGTCTCGACGTGCGGCAGGTGTCGACGACTTTGGCGTGCGACGGACGCAGTCGCCCACCGCATCTGCGCACCTGGCGCGACGGCTGGCGGCATCTCCGGTTCCTGTTGACCTACGCCCCGCGGTACTTGTTCGTCTATCCCGGCTTGGTCGGCGTAACCGCAGGGGGGGCGGGCGTCGCCGCGCTGGCTACCGGCGGCATTGAGCTTGCGGGTGTCGAACTCAGCGCGACAACGATGCTGTTCGCGGCGATGGCCACGTTGCTCGGCAGCCAGTTGATCGGTTTCGGTGTGCTTGCGCGGCTGTACGGTGTCGCTAGCCGACTATGGCCGACCAGCCCGCGGGTAGAACAATTCCGTCGATATTTCAGCGTGGAACGAGGCTGCATCCTGGGAGGTGCGCTGCTGTTACTCGGGCTCGCCGGCAGTCTCGCCCTCCTGCTGCAATGGGGTCGCACCGGTTTCGGCCCGATGGAACCGGTTCACATGATGCGGGCCGCAATCCCCGCGATGCTGGCTAGCGTGCTTGGCTTGCAGACGATGTTCACCAGCTTCCTGATCGGGTTGATCGATACGCGACCCGATCTGTGACGGTTTGGCGGGCATGAAAAAGGGAGAATACGGTTGCCGTATTCTCCCTTTTTCATGCCCGCCAAACCGCGCTTCGGTTCAGCGCGACAGCACCGTGACGAAATGCAGCCCGCGATCGAATACCCACGAGAAGGGGCGCGGGTACAGCGACAGCCGGTTCGCGAACCTGCTGACGCCGAGGTCGAGCGTCCGCCAGATGCTGTTCCATTCCTTGCGCGACAGATAGTTGTACGGCAACCGGACGCCGTGGGCGGCATTGCCGACCCAGTCCATGAAGCGCAGCGTGGTGTTCGCCGCGATGCCGTCACGCAGATGATCCTTGATGATCACCATCGGCGCGATCCGCGCAATCTCGGCGAGCACGGCCTCGGGATCGTCGGTATGATGCAACACGTCAACGACGATCGCCGCGTCGAACGCGTTGTCCGCAAACGGGATATGCGCGCCGTCGAACGCATGGACCGGGATCGCCGTGTTGGGACGGACCAGCACATCGATTCCCTCGATCGTGACGTCTGGCCGCGTCTGCATGATCAGTACGGCCAGGTCGCCGCTGCCGCATCCGACATCAAGCACTCGCGCGTCGGCGGGCAGCCGTTCGGCGATCACGGCGGCCAGACGTCGAACCCGACGGCCGAACACCAACTTGTCATGAACCGCAGCCAGCACGTCAATTCTCCCGAATCAGAAGAACGACCTTGCCTTTCTAGTCCATGATATTTGGTTAACGCGCAATGATCGCCGGATCAGGTGATGGCCTTACCGGTCGCGCCGCCCCAGCAACCGCAGGCGCAACGCGTTCAGCTTGATGAAGCCTTCCGCGTCGCGCTGGTCATAGGCGCCCTGATCGTCCTCGAACGTCACGACCTTCTCCGAATACAGCGAATTGGGCGACTTGCGGCCCACCACGTACACGCCGCCCTTGTAGAGCTTCAGCCGGACCGTGCCCGACACCTTCAGTTGGCTGTGGTCGATCGCCGCCTGGAGCATCTCGCGCTCGGGGCTGAACCAGAAGCCGTTGTACAGCAGCTCGGCATACCGCGGTGCCAGCTCGTCCTTCAGATGCGCCGCGCCACGATCCAGCGTCAGCTGCTCGATGCCGCGGTGTGCGAGCTGATAGATCGTGCCGCCGGGGGTTTCGTACATGCCGCGGCTCTTCATGCCGACGAAGCGGTTCTCGACCAGGTCGAGGCGGCCGATCCCGTGACGGCGGCCATACTCGTTCAGCGTCGACAGCAAAGTCGCCGGGCTCATGCCCTCGCCGTTGATCGCCACGCCGTCGCCGCGCTCGAAATCGATCGTGATGTATTCCGGGACGTCAGGCGCGTCCTCGGGATTCACGGTGCGCGAATAGACATAGTCGGGGACCTCGTCCCACGGATCTTCGAGCACCTTACCCTCGGACGACGTGTGCAGCATGTTGGCATCGGTCGAGAAGGGAGACTCGCCGCGCTTGTCCTTGCTGACCGGGATCTGGTGCTGTTCGGCGAACTCGATCAGCTTGGTGCGGCTGGTGAGATCCCACTCGCGCCACGGCGCGATCACCTTGATGTCGGGCGACAGCGCGTAATAGCCGAGCTCGAAGCGAACCTGATCGTTGCCCTTGCCGGTCGCGCCGTGGCTGACCGCGTCGGCGCCGACCATCTTGGCGATCTCGATCTGGCGCTTGGCGATCAGCGGCCGCGCGATCGAGGTGCCGAGCAGGTACAGCCCCTCGTACAGAGCGTTCGATCGCATCATCGGGAACACGTAGTCGCGCACGAACTCCTCGCGCAGGTCGTCGACGAAGATGTGCTCGGGCTTCACGCCCATCATCTCGGCCTTGGCGCGCGCCGGCTCGAGCTCCTCGCCCTGGCCGAGATCGGCGGTGAAGGTCACGACTTCGCACTTATACGTCTGCTGAAGCCATTTCAGGATCACGCTAGTGTCCAGCCCACCGGAATAGGCGAGCACGACGCGATTGATTCCGGTGATTCCAGCGCCGCCGGCGGGATTGATCTGATCGGTCACGGGCATGTCCTTCGGGCAGTATCCAATGCCCGCGCCCCTATGCGGTAGGCGGCCTGCATGCAACCGGCCCCTGAGACTACCCCCCTAAAACTCCCCCGGTGAAACTCCCCCCGTGAAACTCCCGCGTTCATGGCGCGTACAACCGGTCCGCGCTACCCGCGCCGCAAATTCACTGGAGTACTTCGATCGTGCTACGCCAAACGCTGACCCTCATCGCTCTTGCCGGCCTCGCGACCCCTGCGCTCGCGCAGGAAACCCGCGCCTCCGCGTCGGCTAAGTTCAAGAAGGAGTTCGCCGTGTCGGACACCAACAAAGACGGCGTGCTTACGCGGGCCGAGGTGCAGGCGCGGATCGGCAACATGAAGGTCGGGGCAGGGCGTCCGGACCCGGTCCACGCCCGGCGCCTCGCCGACCTCTGGTTCACGAGCGCCGACAAGAACAAGGACGGCAAGGTCACGCAAGCCGAGGCGCAGGCGTTGCTCGCCGAGACCTTCGCAAAATACGACGCGAACAAGGACGGCAAGATCGGCGGCGACGAGCGCGCTGCGGCCAAGGCCGAGGTGCAGGGACATCGTTGAGCCACGCCAGATTCCCCTCCCTGGAAGGGAGGGGATTAGGTCACCCCTCGCGCAACGCCCGCTCGCGTTCGATCATGTAGTCGCGTGTCAACGGCAACGTCATCCGACTCTTCGACAGCTGGATCTGGTAATTGACCATGCCACCGGTGCGGAACGCCGCCGCCGCGCCGGCCAGGTAGAAGGTCCACATCCGGTAGAACCGCTCGTCGTACAGCGCGACGACCGCGTCCTTCGCCGCCACCGTCCGGTCGTACCATTGGTCGATCGTCAGCGCGTAATGGACGCGCAGCACCTCGATATCGGTCGGGAAGAACTTCAGCCCCTCATACCCGCGCACGATCTCCGACAGCGCCGGATTATAGCCGCCGGGGAAGATGTACTTGGTCGTGAACGTATCGGTCACGCCAGGCCCGCCCATCCGGCCGATCGTGTGGAGCAACATCACGCCCTCTTCGGTCAGCAGGTCGCGGCACTTGCGGAAGAACGCCTTGTACTGCGGCGGGCCGACATGCTCGAACATCCCGACCGACACGATCCGGTCGAACGTCCCGGTCAGCGCCCGGTAATCGATCAGTTCGAACTTCACCTTTTCGGCGACCCCGGCCTCTTCGGCGCGGCGGCGCGCGACCTTCAGCTGCTCCTCGCTCAGCGTCACGCCGAGCACCTCCGCCCCGGTCTTCGCATGCAGGTACAGCGCCATCCCGCCCCAGCCGCAGCCGATATCGAGCACCCGCATCCCCGGCTCGATCGCCAGCTTGGCGGCGATATGCGCCTTCTTGTCGCCCTGCGCCTGCTCGAGGCTGTTGCCCGGATCGGTGAAGTACGCGCAGCTATATTGCCGGTCCGCGTCCAGGAACAGATCGTACAGCCGGTCCGACAGATCGTAATGATGTGCGACGTTCTTCTTCGACCGGCGCGCCATGTTCACCCGGTCGACGCGGTGGACGATCGTGTCGAGCAGCTTGATCGGCAGCGACGGATTGAGCCCGCCGCCCCGCTCCCACGGACTGTTGCCCTTGAGCAGATTGACCAGATCGCGAATGTCGCCGCGCTCGATCACGAGGCGCCCGTCCATGAACGCCTCCGCCGCGCCCAGCGCCGGGTGGCGGACGATCGCGCCGGCGACACCGGGCTTGGTCAGGCGGATCGTGACGGGGTTATAAGCCGGGTCGGGCTTGCCGAAATGCTTGGTCGTGCCGTCGGCATGGATGAGCGTGAGTTCGCCGGTTTTCACCTGCCGGGCCAGGAAACGATCGAAAAGTGCCATGGTGGGTTAGCTAATGACTGGTACGGAAATGCGCTAGCCCTCGCGCCGGCTCAGATCCCGGCGTACCAGTCATAATCTACATTATCTTCCCAGTATCCGCCCTTGCCCTTGCCGATCCCGGCGAGGCTCTCGACCGCATCGATCGCCATGACGTATTTGGCGTGCTTGTAGCCGAGCTGCCGTTCGACGCGCAGCCGGACGGGGGCGCCGTGCGCGACGTCCAGCACCTGGTCGTTGAGCGCCCAGGCGAGGATGGTTTGCGGGTGGAAGGCGTCGACCAGGTCGACCGACTCGTAATAGGGCGCGCCGCCGTAGAGATCGGCGCAGGTGAAGACGATATAGCGCGCCGTGTCGCGGATCTTCGCGGCGGTCAGCAGCGCGCCGAGCTTCGGCCCCTGCCATTTGCCGATCGCGCTCCAACCTTCGACGCAATCGTGCCGCGTGATCTGCGCACGCGACGGCATCCGACGGAGTTGCGACAGCGAAAGCGACAGCGGACGATCGACCAGCCCGCCGACCGTGAGTCGGTAGTCCGCGAAATTATTGGCGACCATCGCGCTATACGCAGCCGTCCCCGGATCGCGCGTGCCGTTCGACCGGAAGATCGGCGACATCTGCGCTGGGCTGAACTCGGGCACCAGCGCGTTGCGGTTGGTCAGCGCGCGTTGCAGCCCCCGGTTCATATCCTCGCCCATGAACAGGATCTTCCGCGCCTCTGGGTTCGCGGCGATCTTGTCGCAGCCGGTCAGCAGCGCGCCTGCACCGATCGTCGCGCCGACGACTACCGAGCGGCGGGTAATCAGCGAACTCATGCGACGTCCTCCTCGGCGTGGGCGGGTACTGCCCAGCGCCCGGTAATCATCGACCGCACCTCGTTCCACGTCCCCGCGAGGATCACCAGCGCGAGATGCGCGATGCTGAACAGCACGAGGCCCGTGGCCGCGATGAAGTGGATCGAGCGCGCCGACTGCCGTCCGCCGAACACCTCCAGCAGCCACGGCCACGCCGCATCCATGTTGGGCGACATGGCGAGCCCGGTCAGGATCATCACCGGGATCAACACGAAGATCGTTGCCACGTACGACAGCTTCTGCAGGATATTATAGGCGGACGGCCGCTCGGGATCGTGAAAGCGGAAGGCCAGATGGCCCTTCACGTCATGCGCAAGCGCGCGCGGCGTAAGCTCGGCGGCACGGACGCGAAGGTCGCGCTGGAAATGCTTGTTGATCAGGCTGACGATCATGAACCCGAGCAGCGCGAAGCTGAGCACGAGCGCGAACAGCAGATGCCAGCGCCGCGAGATGGCAAGGTTGTAGCTCACCGGGATCGTCAGCAGGTTGAGCAGCGACACCAGCCAGGTCGGCCACTGGTCGAGCGTCGTCCACGCGGTATCGAAATTCGCACCGTAGCGCCCCCAATACAGCCGCGGATGCGCTTTCAGGATGCCGATCCCGCTGCCGATCATGATGAACATCGCCACCACCGTCACCCAGTGCCAAACGCGCGTCGCCAGCCGGTGGCGCTTGATGATAAGGGGCGCGGGTACGATTGGGGCGGGATCGTTCATGCTTGGTCTTCGCTCTAGGGCAATCAACAGGTTACATAGCAGGAACGCAGCGCATGACCGAATGGCATTCTTATGAGCCCGCGAACGGCCACGGCCTTCCGCACGATCCGCTCAACGCGATCGTCGCCCCGCGCCCGATCGGCTGGGTCAGCACGGTGTCCAGGGACGGCGTGGCGAACCTAGCGCCCTATTCGTTCTTCAACCTGTTCAACTATTCCCCGCCGCTGATCGGCTTTTCGTCGATGGGCTGGAAGGACAGCGTCGCCAATATCGAGGCGACCGGCGAGTTCGTCTGGAACCTGGTCACGCGCGATCTCGGCGACGCGATGAACACGACCGCGGCCAACGTGGCTGCCGACGTCGACGAGTTCGCGCTCGCCGGGCTTGAGATGGCGGCGTCGACCAAGGTAAAGCCGCCGCGCGTTGCCGCCTCCCGCGCGCAGTTCGAGTGCAAGCTGACGCAGCTGATCCGGCTGGAAACGAAGGAAGGCCGCGAACTCGACCAGTGGCTGGTGCTCGGCGAAGCGGTCGCGATCCACATCGACCCGGCGATGCTCGAGGACGGCGTGTACCAGACGGCCCGCGCGCAACCGATCCTGCGTGGCGGCGGCCCGGCGGATTACTTCGCGATAACCGAGGATGCGCTGTTCAAGATGCGCCGACCGGGCTGACACCTCGATCTGCCCCCAAATTCGTCATCCCAGCGTAAGCTAGATATCCCTGTAACGACGCGCGCGCCCCGCCGCACGAGACCCCAGCTTCCGCTGGGGTGGCGGGCAATCAAGTTTGGGTGGCGATCAAATAGCCGTACGCCCTCCAGAAGAACACGATCGTCGTCGCGATCGTCACCAACAGCGTCCACACCCGGATCACGCGCGGCGACAAAACCAGGCCGAGCTTCGCCCCGAAATGCCCGCCGACGATCCCGCCGATCAGCATCGGCACGCACAGCGCCCACACCACCATGCCCATCGCGATGAAGATGATCGTCGCGGCAAGGTTGGCGACCGCCAGCATCAACGTCCGCGGCGGCGCGAGCGTCGCAGGCGTTGCGCCCGACAGCAATCCCCAGGCCGCGGTCAGCATCAGCCCGACGCCACCGCCAAAATAACCGCCATAGATGCCGAGCAACGCCTGCACCGCGACCAGCGACTTCGGCCCGATCTCGACCCGCGCGCGCAGCCACAGCGATGCGCGCGTGCCGAACGCGATCGCCAGCGTCGCGAACAGCAACAGCCACGGCACGATGACGTCGAACGCGCTGGCCGGCGTCGCCACCAGCAACAGGCTGCCGACCAGCCCACCGACGAAGGTGACCCCCGCCATCGTCTTCATGCCGACGCCGGAAATCGGCCCGAGCCCATGCCGATATGCCCATGCGCTCGCCATCGCGCCCGGCTGGAGCGAGACGTTGCTCGTCGCGTTCGCGAAGGTCGAGGGCACGCCGAGCCCGATCAGAGTCGGCATCGTCGCGAAGCTGCCGCCGCCCGCCAAGGCGTTCATCGCACCGCCGAGAACGCCGGCTCCCGTCGCCAGCGCAATCGCACTCCACTCAAGCAAAAGCGGTCGTTTCGGCGTTCGCATCGTCGGGGGCGGGGGCGGGGGCGGGGGCGGGGGCAGCCGCTTCGCGATCCAGTTGCGCGCGGCTCTTCTTCTCGGATGCGGTCTTCAGCTGTCCACACGCCGCATCGATGTCGCGCCCGCGCGGCGTCCGCACCGGTGCCGAGATGCCTGCTGCGAACACGATGCTGGAGAACGACTTGATCCGCTCCGGCGTCGAACACTCATAGGCCGCACCCGGCCACGGGTTGAACGGAATGAGGTTCACCTTCGCCGGCAGCTCGTATTTCCGCAGCAGCCGCACCAGCTCGCGCGCGTCGTCGTCGGAGTCGTTCTTGTCCTTCAACATCACATATTCGAACGTGATGCGCCGGGCGTTGTTGGTGCCGGGATAGTCCGCGCACGCCTGCAACAATTCCTCGATGCCGTATTTGCGGTTGAGCGGCACGATCTCGTCGCGCACTTCCTTGGTCACTGCGTGCAGCGACACGGCTAGGTTCACGCCGATCTCGGCCCCCGCGCGCGCCATCATCGGCACCACGCCCGACGTCGATAACGTGATCCGGCGGCGGCTAAGCGCGAGGCCAGCGCCGTCCATCACCAGCTTCAACGCATCGCGGACGTTCTCGAAATTATAGAGCGGCTCGCCCATCCCCATCATCACGATGTTGGTGAGCATCCGCCCCTCGGGCTGGCTCGGCCATTCGCCCAGCGAATCGCGTGCGAGCATCACCTGGCCGACGATCTCGGCCGGGGTCAGGTTGCGTACCAGACGCATCGTGCCGGTGTGGCAGAAGGTGCAGTTGAGCGTGCAGCCGACCTGGCTCGACACGCACAGCGTGCCGCGATCCGCGTCGGGGATGAACACCATCTCGTAATCCTGCGCGTCATCCGACCGCAGCAGCCATTTCCGCGTGCCGTCGGTCGACACCTGCGCCTCGACCACGTTCGGCCGGCCGATCACGAAGCGCTGCTCCAGCCACGGGTGCATCGTCTTCGAGATGTCGGTCATCGCCGAAAACTCGGTCGCACCGCGATTGTAGATCCAGTGCCACAGCTGCTTGGCGCGCAGCTTGGCCTGCTTCTCCTCGAGCTGCGACGTCTCCAACGCCATCCGCAGATCGGCGAGCGACAGCCCGAGCAGGTCGATCCGCCCATCGCTGCGCGGCACGAAGCTGCGGGGAACGGGCACGGGATCGATGTGCCCAGGGATAGGCATGAGGTTCGCGGCAGTCTGCATGCGGGCGCCCATAGCGGATTTCTGCTGTTTTTTCTACTGGCTGCGGGAAGCGGGAAGAAGTCTGTCCGTCCGATCCAGGCCTTCACCAAGAAGGCCACCACCCCGGCGAAGGCCGGGGCCCAATTGGGGGGCGACAATAATGACGCTCAGCCCGTCGTCACGACCACCCCGGCGAAGGCCGGGGCCCAATTGGAAAGGTGCTCGTAACGGAGGACCTCGCTTCATCATGCCCGTCCCCCAATTGGGCCCCGGCCTTCGCCGGGGTGGTGAAAAGCGTGCGAGGAGCGGTCAGCTACACGCCAGCACAGCCGCATCGATTGCCGTGGCCGCCCCCGACAGCGCATACACATCCGCAAACGGCCGCCCACCGACCCCCACCGCCTCCACGCTCATGCTCCGTCCCGACCGCATCGCCGCGACGATCGCCCGGTCACTCGGCGCATCGCTGGCCCAGGCATCCAGCCCGTTCGCCACCAACACGAATCGTCGCTCCCCGACGGTCAGCGTAACCCCCGCAGACCGATCCCGCTCACGACTGAGCCGCACATACAGCGACGCTCGCAAACCCCGCTTCGGCCACGTCGCCACGCTGGCAAACCCGGAAGCGCGCCCCCCCGCCATCACCGGCCGCGCGATCGCAAAACAGCGCGGCGGGGTCGCATCACGAAACGCTCCCCAACCCTTGTAGATGCCGATCGTGTCCCGCGCCGCCGCGGGAGCAGCGATCGCTAGCGCCCCCACCGCCAACACCAAACGCAACACAACCCCCCTCCCTGAAAGGGAGGGGCAGGGGGTGGGTCGGCCAGCTTGAGTCCCAACGGTTCGACCATGCGGAAGCCGACCCACCCCCAACCCCTCCCTTCCAGGGGGGGGAGCAGAAGTCCGCAGCCTGAAAGTAAGACCTCCGACCCAACCGAAGCTCACGCCGGCGCGAACCCCGTCCCCAGATGCGGCACGGTGGCCTGCCCGTTCTCCACCAGCGTGACCGACCCTTGCGGCAACCCCTTTGCAACCGGCGCACCCAGCACGGGATCGACCGCCGCGCCGGTCATCACCCCCAGCATCACCCGGCTCGAAACCCCGTGCATGATCACCAGCCGATCACCGGCATCCGCCGCGGTATCCGCTAGCCACCCGCCGACCCGCACGGCGATCTGCGCATAGGTCTCGCCGTCGGGCGAGGGCTTCAGCATCCCGCCCGGCAGCATCACCGGCCCCACTTCGTCGATCACGTCTGCATAATAGCGCCCGCCCCAGGACCCCATGTCGATCTCGACCAGCCGAGGATCGGTTCGCGCGCCGTGCCAGTCCAGCTCCAGATGCTCGCAGATCACCGCCAGCGTCTGCAACGCGCGGCCCGTCGGCGACGCCCACAAGGTCAGCGCCGGCTTCACCCCCAGCACCCCGCGCAACGCACGCCCAAGCTCGTCCGCCTGCGCGAAACCTGCGCGTGTCAGCGGCGTATGCGCGGCGTCGCCCTGCAACCGGTGCGCCGCGTTGAAGACGGTTTCGCCGTGCCGCGCGACGAAATCGCGCCCCTGTCGCGAGGGCGGAGTACCGGTTGGGCGGGCGTCCGCTTCACCCTGCCGTTGGCTTGGAGTCATGGCCCGCATTTCAACCCCCTGTGGCGCAAAAGCAACGGATTTCCGCGTTTATCTGGGGTTCATGCAACGCCGCGCGCGCTGGTCCATTGGAGCGATCCATCCCGCGTTTGCCTATCTTGGCAGGGGTGTGACGAAGACATCAATGGAGTAACCCAATGCGTAAGCTTATCGCCGTCTCGCTGCTCGCCACCACCGCTGTAGCCGCCCCCGCCCTCGCACAGACCAACCCGACCTTCACCGGCCCCCGCGTCGAGGGCACGCTCGGCTACGACCACACCGGCGCCGGCAGCAGCGTGTCGAACAACAACGGGCGCGACGACCAGAAGATCAGCGGCCTGCTGTATGGCGGCGGCATCGGCTACGACATCGCGACCTCGGACAACGTCGTGCTCGGCGCCGAAGCCGAACTGACCGGCTCGACCGCGAAGAGCGACCGCAACGATTTCACCAGCGACTTCGGCTATGGCCGCGTCAAGCAGGGCCGCGACATCTATGTCGGCGCGCGCGCAGGCTATGTCGTCGCCCCGACGACGATGCTCTACGTCAAGGGCGGCTACACCAATTCGAAGCTTAACGTCCTGGCCGGCGACACCAGCCAGACCACCGACAACAACTTCAAGCTCAACGGCTGGCGCGTCGGTGCGGGCGCCGAGCACGCCGTCGGCCCGAACAGCTATGCCAAGCTCGAATATCGCTATTCGAACTATGAGCGCGGCAACATCGATTACGCGACCGGCGGCACGAGTGGTCGATTCGACGTCGACACCGATCGTCACCAGGTCGTCGCAAGCTACGGCTTCCGCTTCTGATCGCGCTTTAACGCGACGTTTACCGTCATCAAAGAAGGGTCGGGGCGCTTGCTCCGACCCTTTGTTGTTGGGTAAGCCATCTGCGGATTGCCCCCAGCCCCGAGTCCGGCTGCGGTGGCGGGGGGAATTTTGATGAAGGCGACGATCGAACGCGCAACGCTCCTCAAGGGGCTGAGCCATGTCCAGTCCGTGGTGGAGCGGCGCAACACCATCCCCATCCTGTCGAACGTGCTGATCGAGGCGACCGCCGAAGGCACGCTCAAGCTGATGGCGACCGACCTTGATCTCCAGATCAACGAATCGATCGCAGCCGCAGTCGACCAGCCCGGCGCGACCACCGTGTCCGCGCACACGTTGTTCGACATCGCGCGCAAGCTCCCCGAGGGTAGCCAAGTCCAGCTCGCCGCGTCGGAAGGCCGGATGAGCATCGTCGCAGGCCGCGCCCGCTTCTCGCTCGGCACGCTGCCGCGCGACGATTTCCCGGTGATCGCGGAAGGCGAACTGCCGACCCAGTTCGAGCTGCCCGCCGAGACGCTCAAGCAGATCATCGACAAGACGCGCTTCGCGATTTCGACCGAAGAGACGCGCTATTACCTCAACGGCATCTTCCTCCACGTCGCCGACGGCGACAGCTCGAACCCGGTGCTGAAGGCCGCCGCGACCGACGGCCATCGCCTCGCGCGTGTGACGTTGCCGCGTCCCGAGGGTGCCGAATCGATGCCCGACGTGATCGTGCCGCGCAAATGCATCGGCGAGTTGCGCAAACTGCTCGACGAGGTCGACGGTTCGGTCGGCGTCTCGCTGTCGCCGACTAAGATCCGCTTCGACCTCGGCCAGGCGATCCTGACCTCGAAGCTGATCGACGGCACGTTCCCGGATTACAGCCGCGTGATCCCGACCGGCAACGACAAGATCCTGAAGATCGACCCCAAGAGCTTCATGGAAGGCGTCGACCGCGTCTCCACCATCGCGACGGAGAAAACGCGCGCCGTAAAAATGGCGCTCGACCGCGACAAGATCACATTGTCGGTGACTTCGCCCGAAAACGGCACCGCGGCGGAGGAAGTCCCCGGCGACTACGTTGCGCTCCCGTTCGAGATTGGCTTCAACAGCCGCTACCTGATGGACATTCTAGCGCAGATCGACGGCGACATGGTCGAGGTACACCTCGCCGACGCCGCCGCCCCGACGCTGATTCGCGAGAACGACAAGTCGCCCGCGCTGTACGTGCTTATGCCGATGCGGGTGTGAGTTGATTGCTGATCGTCTCGCTCGTGACTAAGTTGGTTATCCAACTGGTCAGGAGCGAGTCGTGGAGGCTTTCAAGCTTGCGGATGCCAAGGCGCATCTGAGCGAACTCGTCAGCCGCGCCGAGGCTGGCGAGACGCTGGAGATTACGCGACGCGGTCGACCCGTCGCGCGACTCGTGCCGGTGGAGAGCCCACGGCCAGTGATCGATTGGGAGGCCCTCCGCCAGGTTCGCGCTGGGGCCGCTGCCGATGATACGACCACGGTCGAGGAATTGCGCCGACAGAACCTCCTTTGATGATCTATTGCGACGCATCGTTGATCGTCGCGCTGTTCGTCGAAGAAACACGCAGCGATCTTGCCGCAGCCTGGATCGAACGCCAACGGCAGGACGATCTCGTTATCAGCCGCTGGGTCGCGACCGAGGTTGCTAGCGCCTTTGCAATGAAGCACCGAATGGGTGTGCTCTCGCGCGATCGACGTGACGTTGCAGCTGAGGCGTGGCGCCGGACCGCGCTAGGTCTGGCGATCGTCGAAGTCGAAGCTGCCGATTTCGATCGTGCCGCGACGCTGGTTGATGCCGGATCGCGGGGCTTGCGCGCCAGTGACGCACTGCATGTGGCGATTGCACAACGTCGAAGCTTCGCGCTCGCCACGCTCGACAAAGGCATGATCGAGGGTGCTCGCGCCGTCGACGTCATGATCGCGGCCATCGGTGATACTTGACGCCCAACCCGTGCCGCCATACTAACAGCAATGTCAGTAAGGAGTCGACTCGATGGCGAAGCTTCCTCCGTTTCCCGGTACGACCGGTCGTCGCGATTGGCGTACGGCGTTCGATGCGATCAAGAAATTGCTCGCGAACGGCGACGACACCACGCAGGTGTTCCGGATCATGCGCGCGCTGAACGTCGGCAATGCGCCGATGAACTATGCGCGGCTGATCGCTTCCGAGCAGGGCGGGCGGATCGCCTATGACCGGGTCGAACTGGCGCAGCGTTTCTCCGACCCCACGTTCGTCGCGAGCTTTGCGCCGGGCACGGTCGGGGCGGCGTATCGCACTTTCCTCGAGACGACGGGCTATTCGGCGGACGGGCTGGTCGAGGTTTCGCGGCTCGAGCCAAGCGAGGACGATATGGCGCATCCGTACGCGTGGTTTGGCCGGCGGGTGCGCGATACGCACGACATCTGGCACGTGCTCACCGGCTACAAGGCGGACGAGAGCATGGGCGAGGCGGCGCTCGTTGCGTTCAGTTACGCGCAGGTCGGCGGGCTCGGCTGGGCGCTGATCGGCTCGGCGGCGGCGCTAAAGAGCATGCGCGTCACCGGCAGCAAGCTGTTCGCGAAGGCGGTCTGGGAAGGCTATCGCAACGGGCGGAAAGCGAAGTGGGTGTCTGGCGAGGATTATCTCGAGCTGCTCCACGAACCGCTGGATGCCGCGCGCCAACGGCTCGGCATCGTCACGCCGGTCGCGTATCTGCGGGCGCAGCGCGAACTCGGACCGGCGCTCGCATCGTATCTCAGCACGCAGAAGGCGGCGACCGCAGTGGCGGCACCCGCAATCGCGCCGGAGCGGATCGCCGCCTGACGCGATGCGCGATAGAGGACTGGGCGCGTCGCTAGCGCGGCTGTGATGGGATCGGTCCCTTACCCCGTTCGTGCTGAGCGAAGTCGAAGCACCGGTGCTTGGGTCACGCCCTCCGGCGTCGCTCGGGCTATACGGGAAAAGGGCGATGCAATCGGTTTCGAAACTGCTCTAAGGCCGAGGCAATGCTCTCGCGCCTCGTCCTCACCGATTTCCGCAACCACGCCGACCTGACGCTGACGCCGGGACCAGGGTTCGTCGTGCTGACCGGCGAGAACGGTGCGGGCAAGACGAATATCCTGGAGGCGGTGTCGCTGCTAGCGCCCGGCCGCGGATTGCGGAGGGCTGCGCTCGGCGAGATGGCGCGGCAAGGCGGGGCAGGCGGCTTCGGCGTCGCCGCCACGCTTTCCCCCTCCCGCCTGCGGGAGGGGTTAGGGGAGGGCGCGACGTACGTACTGGCGTCCGCTCGCGAGGAAAACGCGCCCCTCCCCCAACCCCTCCCGCAAGCGGAAGGGGAGTTAGAAGAGGAGCAGGACGCACCCGCAGCCGGCGAAGTCGACGTCGCAACCGGCACGCTCGCCTCCGCCCCGGAACGCCGCATCGTTCGCATCCAGGGCGCCACCACCACCGCCAACGCGCTCGCCGAGTGGCTTACGATCCTCTGGCTCACGCCCGCGATGGACCGCCTCTTCGTCGCCCCCGCCGGCGAACGTCGCGGCTTTCTCGACCGCCTCACGTTGGCACTCGCCCCGAGCCACGCCCACCACGCCGCCCGCTACGACGCCGCGATGCGCGCGCGAAACCGCCTGCTCGCCGACGAAGGCCGCCCCGACGGCGACTGGCTTTCCGCGCTCGAAGCGCAGATGGCCGAGCACGGCGCCGCTGTCGACGCGGCCCGACGCGAGACCGTCAGCCTGCTTGGGGCGAGGCTCGCGCACCAGAACGACAGCCCATTCCCTCGCGCCGGCCTGACACTTGAAGGCTGGGCCGGCGACACCAATCGCCTCCAAGCCGAACTAGCGCAGGGCCGCGCCCGCGATGCCGCGGCCGGGCGCACGCTCAGCGGACCCCACCGCGTCGACCTGATCGTCACCCATCTCGACAAGGCACGCGCCGCGTCGCTCGCGTCCACCGGCGAACAGAAGGCGCTTCTCCTCGGCATCGTCCTCGCGCACGCCGACCTCGTCGCCGAACGCACCGGGCAGCCCCCCGTGCTGCTCCTGGACGAGGTCGCCGCGCACCTCGATCCCGCCCGTCGCGCGGCGCTGTTCGTTCGGCTCACAGGGCGCGGGCAGGTGTGGATGACCGGCACCGAAGACGCGCTGTTCGACGCGATCGGCGCGCAGGCGACACGGATCGCGGTCGGGCGTTAGCCTGAACGCGCCCTGTCGATCGGACTCACGGCGCGTTCAACTGGGCGCGGGCAAACCTCCGTCCATCGAAGACACGGAGAGATCGTAATGACCCGGAATTTGACGCGCGCTGCCCTTGGCGTATTGATGGTCGCAGCAACCACCGCCCCCGTTTTCGCGCAAGCCCGTGACGGCGGACGCCCGGAGGGCCGCTACGACATGAGCCGTGCCCCCTGGTCGCGCCCGGGCTATCGTCTCGAAGGCGCAGGCGTGCCGGTGCTCTTCCCCGAACTGCGCAATACGCCGCGCGGCCGCGCGTTCGTGATGCCGAACTTCGACGCGAACGGCGACGGCCGGATCAGCCGCCGGGAAGCCGACGATGCCAACCGCGAATTCGCGCGTATTGCAGGCCCCCGTCGCGACCGGTTCGACTGGGACGCCTATGGTCGCGATCCGAGCGGCTATCGTGGCAACCGCGGCGGCACGGTGGTCGAGACCGTGACCACATGGGACCGCGGCGCGATGCGCAACTACGGCTTTCGGCAGACGCCTCGTGGTGCCACGCTGACGCTGCAGGAGGACGTGCTGTTCCGCACGGACAGCGACGTCCTGCGTCCCGGCGCCATCGAGAAGCTGCGGCCGCTCGCCCGCTATTTGCGCGGCAACCCCGGCGTCCGTGTCGCGATCGACGGCTTCACGGATTCGCGCGGTACGGACGCGCATAACCAGGACCTATCGGAGCGGCGTGCGGCGAGCGTTCGCCAGGCCTTTGACGACATGGACGTCGTCCGCGCCCGCTTCAGCGTGGTCGGCCACGGGGAGAACCAGCCGGTCGCAACCAACGCGACGGCCGCCGGCATGCGCCTCAACCGCCGCGTCGAGGTGACGCTGCTCGGCCAGCGCGCCGATCGTTTCTAAGAACGGTCTCCCTCTCCCTCAGGGGAGAGGGAAGGGGCTCGCGGCGCTTGCCGTGGGAAGGGTGAGGGGGAGTGAGGTTCGGGACGCTAATCCCAACTGACCCTCACCCTCCCGTCGCCTATGGCTCCTCCTTCCCTCTCACCAAGGCAAGAGGGACATGCCCGGCGCGTGCTACCAAGCCGCTGTCCTACACAGCCTCACCCGGCCACCCTCCACGCATGGCGATCCGAACCCCTTCGAAACCCGTGCGCCCGTCGAGTGAAGTGCACAGCTCCCGCGAAACGCTCCCAGCGTCTGCACTTCCTGTACTTCACTCCCGCGCACCCCAGCCCCCACAGGCCATTTCGCTTCCGTTTCGGCCTCCGAATGCCTATATACTCGGCATGGCATCCAACCCCGAAACCAACAATCCCAACCTCCCGAACATGGGCGACTATGGCGCGGACTCGATCAAGGTCCTGAAGGGCCTCGACGCGGTCCGCAAACGCCCCGGCATGTACATCGGCGACACCGACGACGGGTCCGGCCTCCACCACATGGTGTTCGAGGTCAGCGACAACGCGATCGACGAGGCGCTGGCGGGGCATTGCGACCGGATCGACATCGTCCTCAACGCCGACGGCTCGGTCAGCGTCACCGACAACGGTCGCGGCATCCCGACCGGTATCCACACAGAGGAAGGCGTGTCGGCGGCCGAGGTCATCATGACTCAGCTCCACGCCGGCGGTAAGTTCGAGAACACCAACGACGAGAACGCGTACAAGGTCTCGGGCGGCCTGCACGGCGTCGGTGTTTCGGTCGTCAACGCCCTCAGCGAATGGCTCGACCTGACGATCTGGCGCAACGGCGAGGAGCATTACATGCGCTTCGCGTTCGGCGATGCCGTCGCACCGCTGAAGGTCGTCGGCCCCGCGACGGACGGTCAGAAGGGTACGCGCGTCACTTTCTTCCCGTCGCCCGCCACCTTCAAGATCACCGATTTCGACTTCGACAAGCTCGAACACAGGTATCGCGAGCTCGCCTTCCTCAACTCCGGCGTCCGCCTGTTCCTCTCCGACGCGCGGCATGAGGAAATGAAGACTGTCGAGCTCTATTACGAGGGCGGGATCGCCGCGTTCGTGAAGTATCTCGATCGCGCCAAGGTGCCGCTGATGCCCGAGCCGGTCGCGATCACGGGCACCCGCGACGACGTCACGATGGACGTCGCGCTCCAGTGGAACGACTCCTACTACGAAAACGTCCTCGCCTTCACGAACAACATCCCACAGCGCGATGGCGGCACGCACATGGCCGCGTTCCGCGCCGCGCTGACGCGTACCCTCAACAACTACGCCGAGAAATCCGGTATGTTGAAGAAGGAAAAGGTCCAGCTCACCGGCGAGGACATGCGCGAAGGCCTGACCGCGATCGTCTCGGTCAAGCTGCCCGATCCCAAGTTCAGCAGCCAGACCAAGGACAAGCTCGTCTCGTCCGAAGTCCGCCAGCCTCTGGAAAGCCTGATGGCTGACAAGATGGCCGAATGGTTGGAAGAGAACCCAGCACACGGCAAGGCGATCGTCGCCAAGATCATCGACGCCGCCGCCGCCCGCGAGGCAGCCAAGCGCGCCCGCGAACTGACACGCCGCAAGGGCGTAATGGACATCGCCTCGCTGCCCGGCAAGCTCGCCGACTGCCAGGAGCGCGATCCCGCCAAGTCCGAGCTGTTCCTCGTCGAGGGTGATTCGGCAGGCGGCTCGGCAAAACAGGGCCGTGACCGCCATTTCCAGGCGATTCTCCCCCTCCGCGGCAAGATCCTCAACACCGAGCGCGCGCGTGAAGACCGCATGTTGTCGAGCCGCGAGATCGGCACGCTCATCACCGCGATGGGCACGGGTATTCGCGACGACTTCAACGCGGACAAGCTGCGCTATCACAAGATAGTCATCATGACCGACGCAGACGTTGACGGCGCGCACATCCGCACGCTGCTGCTGACGCTCTTCTACCGCCACATGCCCAAGATCATCGAGGGCGGCTATCTCTACATCGCCCAGCCGCCGCTATATAAGGCGACGAAGGGGCGGTCCGAGGTGTACCTGAAGGACGACGCGGCGCTCGACGAATATCTGGTCGATGCGGGCGTCGGTACGATGGTGCTCGACGGCCCCGGTGGCGGTCGTTCGGGTCGCGACCTGAAGGATCTGGTCGATCACGCGCGCCGGATGCGAACGCTGATGCGCTACGTCCCCAAGCGCTACGATGCAGGCATGATCGAGGCACTCGCGCTCGGCGGCGTGTTCGATCCGGAAGCGTTGGTCGAGGATCGCACGTCGCGACTGCAAACCGTCACCCGTCGTCTCGAACTCGACGATGGCGATGCTCGCTGGACCGCGGTGCTGACCGAAGACGGCGGCATCCACTTCCAGCGTGCGTGGCGCGGCGTGACCGACCACCACATCATCGAGGCCAGCTTTCTGGTGTCCGCCGAGGCGCGAAAGCTGCACGCCTTGTCGGGCGAGCACGCCGAAAGCTATGCCCACACCTCGAATCTCGTGCCCGCGAGCAAGGCCTCGCAGGTCGAGGAGCCCGAGGCGGAAGAGGGTGCGGAGGCCGGTGCCGGCGTGATCGGTTCGGTCACCGCCGTCGCCGCACGCGGCTCGACACAGGTCTCGCGCCCGAGCCACCTGCTCGACGCGATCCTGACCGCGGGACGGAAAGGTCTTGCGATCCAGCGCTACAAGGGGCTGGGCGAGATGAACGCGGAACAGCTCTGGGAAACCACGCTCGACCCGTCGGTCCGCTCGATGCTCCGCGTGACCGCGATCAACGCGGAGAGCGCGAACGAGATCTTCACCCAGCTGATGGGCGAAGTCGTCGAACCGCGCCGCGAGTTCATCCAGGACAACGCCCTGAACGTCGCCAACCTCGACGTCTGAGTGCTTCAGCCGCGTCGGAGGCCGGTTTCCCGCGAACCGGCCGCCGACGCGGTACGCCGTCCGCGCCAAATTCTCAGGCCGGCGATAACCAGGGCGGCGACGCCAGCAAGGACCGCGACGCCGAGCAGCTTATGCCGCGGCACGATCTGGTCGACGACGTCGATCAGGCTGTGCCCGAAGATATAGCCGATTCCGGTAAAGACGACGCCCCACACCAGTGCCGAGATTGCGTTGAGCAGCATGAACGTCCGCGCCGGCACGTGCGAGGTGCCGATCGCGATCGGGCTGATCGTCCGCAGTCCGTAGAGAAAACGGAAGCCGAGGATGAAGATCGTCGGATGCCGCTCCAGCGTATCGAGCGCCTTGGCGAAGGCCGGCTTGTCGGCGATCCGCCGGACCCGCGGCGTATCCCGGTAACGCCGGCCGACGAAGAAGAACAGCTGATCGGCGAAGATCGACCCGGTCACCGCCGCCACCGCGGTCCCGACCAGTGGCAACAGATGCTGGTGTGCCAGCAACCCGCCGGTAACGACGCTCGTCTCGCCTTCGAACGCCGCCCCGAGAAATATCGCGGCCAGGCCGTAGTGTGAAATGAGCGATTCTAGCGACATGGCGCCGCTTCTGCCGCACCGCGGTAGGATACGCCAGTATGCGAAGGACTTACCTAGCGATCCGTCAGTCCAGGAATGCCGCGAGCTTGCTCCATTCCGGCTGTTTGGCGGCGAGGCCGATCGTATGGAGGGGGCTGCTAGACGGCAGCGGGACGAGCGCAGCGTGGCCGGCGCCGTGGCCCAGCAGCGTCTTGCCGCGTTTCCACGCCATGCCGCCATTGAACGCGATCGCGCGAAGCCGGGGCAGGCGGCCGATAAGGCCGACGATGTCGTTCCCCTCGGCGTCGACGATTGCGGCGTCGGTGCTGCCCACACGCCGCGCCGATCCGATGACGTCCCACAGCGCGACACCACGCGTGCGCAGCACGACGAGGCGGTCGTCATAGTCGAGCGGTACGAGATCGCGACCGACGACCGGGGACATCAACCGCCAGAACTGGTTCTGCGGGTGCGCGTAATAGCGTTGCGCCGCGAGCGAACGGTCACCCGGCAAACTGCCCAGTATTAGCAAGCGGGCATCGACGTCGGCGATCGGGGCGAAGGAATGCTTGAGCGGCATCCCAGCGTTAGTGCCGAAATTGTCGAGCATGCCAAGCGCAACCTCGCGATTGCGCGCGATCCCGCAAGCATCCTATGCTCCACGCCATGAAGATCATGCTCTCCGCCAGCCTTGCCGTCCTTGCCTTCGCAAGTGCTCCCGCCGCCGCCCGACAGCTTACCATCGACGACGTCACGATGCTCAGCCGTGTCGGCACGCCGACCGCGTCGCAGGACGGGCATTGGCTCGTCTGGGCGCAGCGCGAGACCGATCTCGCCGCCGACAAGGGGCGTTACGATCTTTGGCGCGTCGATCTGAGCAAACCGGGCGCCGCGCCGGTCAAATTGCTGGCCGATCCGCAGGTGAACGAAAACGACCCGCAGATCGTCGGTAACACGGTCTATTTCACTTCGGACAAGGGCGGCGAGGATGCGGTCTGGTCGGTGCCCGTCACTGGTGGCACGCCGCGGCGCATCACCAGCTTCAAGGGCGGGTTCAGCGGTTTCAAGGTCGCGCCGACCGGCGACAAGCTGCTCGTCTGGGCCGATCGCAAGCCGGGCGCGCCCAGCTTGGAGCCGGCGATGGTAAAGAAGGATCCGAACGCGGGCGCTGGCCGGACGTACGACCAGTTGTTCGTGCGCCACTGGGATACGTGGGCTGACGGCACGCGCTCACAGCTGTTCGTCTTGCCGCTGACTGCGTCCGGTGCGACCGGCAACGGCGTTCCTCTGGTCGGCGCGCTGGTCGGCGATACGCCCTCCAAGCCTTTTGGCGGCGCCGAGGAAGTGGCGTGGAGCCCAGACGGTCGCACCGTGTATTTCGCGCTGCGCGAGGCGGGCCGGATCGAGGCGCTGTCGACCAATCTCGACATCTTCTCGGTATCCGCGGACGGCTCGGCTGCACCGGTCAACCTGACCAAGGCGAACATGGCGACCGACAACCTCCCGACGGTGTCGCCCGATGGCCGTACGCTCGCCTATTTCGCGATGCGGCGGCCTGGGTTCGAGGCGGACCGGCAGGTGCTGACCCTGCGCGATATCGCGAGCGGCAAGACCTTGTCGCTGACCGAGCGCTGGGACCGGTCGGTCGGATCGATCGCTTGGGCGCCTGATTCGAGGTCGATTTACGTCACGGCCGACGACACGCAGGAGACGCCGCTGTTCCGCGTCGATGCAAAGAGCGGCGCTGTCACGCGCCTGACGCAGGAGGGCCATGTCGGTGCGGTGGCGGTCACACCGCGCGGCGTCGTGGTGGCGATGAACAGCCTGACCGCGCCCGACGATTTCTACCGCATTGCCGGCACTGGCGCGCCTCAGCGGCTGACCCAGGTCAACGCCGCCAGACTTGCCGGGATCGACATGCCGACCGTCACGCGGTTCTCGTTCAAGGGTGCGAATGCCGATACCGTCTGGGGCTATGCGGTGAAGCCGTACGGCGCCACCGGCAAGGTGCCGATCGCGTACATGGTGCACGGTGGTCCCCAGGGATCGAGCAACAACAGCTGGTCGTATCGCTGGAACCCGGCGGTGTTCGCAGGTGCGGGCTACGGGCTGGTTGCGGTCGATTTCCACGGGTCGACCGGCTACGGGCAGGGCTTCACCGATGCGATCAGCAACAATTGGGGCGGCTGGCCGCTCGATGATCTGAAGAAGGGCTTGGCGGCGGCGACGACCAAGTTCGCATGGCTCGACGCCGATAACGCCTGCGCGCTCGGCGCGTCCTACGGCGGCTACATGATGAACTGGATCGAGGGGCAATGGCCCGATCGCTTCAAGTGCATCGTCCAGCATGACGGCGTGTTCGACGCACGCGCGATGGCGTACGAGACCGAGGAACTCTGGTTCGACGAATGGGAGCATGGCGGGAAGGCCTATTACGAGGACCCGCAGGCGTTCGAGAAATGGAACCCCGTCAACTACGTCGCCAAGTGGAAGACGCCGATGCTGGTGATCACCGGCGAGAAGGACTTCCGCATTCCGTACACGCAAGGACTGGCGACGTTCACCGCGTTGCAGCGCCGCGGGATTTCGTCGCGATTGCTGGTCAATCCAGGCGAGAATCACTGGGTACTGAAACCGAAGAACTCGCGGCAATGGTATGGGGAAGTGCTGGGCTGGATGGGGAAGTGGACGGCTAAGTAGGAGCTGCCTCTCTCCCTCCCTATGCCGACACCCCGGCTAAATGAGCACCACCCCGGCGAAGGCCGGGGCCCAATTGGTAGGTCCGAGTAACGAGGTGCTGTCCGCCATTACTTCCGTTCCCCAATTGGGCCCCGGCCTTCGCCGGGGTGGTGTTTTGTGATGGTGGCGCCTCATAACCAACCGCGACGTGTTTCCCCGCGAAGGCGGGGACCCAGTCTGGGCTCCCGCCTTCGCGGGAGAACAAGGGAGGGCGGACGACGTTCTCGCGGTCAGTGCGCCTTGGGCTTCTTCACCGCATGCAGCCCCAGCGCGATCGCGCCGCCCAGGATCAATCCGACCACCCCTGAGAAGAACGCGTTCATCGCCCAGTTCACAGCACCTTTCGCGAACGGCACCGCATGCGCGGCGGCTTCTGCCGTGTCATGAATCCAGTGCGGCAGCGTCGTGAACCCGAACGTCTCGATCCCGTGGACGATGATCTGGCCGCCAACCCATACCATTGCCGCCGTCCCGACCACCGAAAGTGCCGACATCACGAGCGGCATCCCCTTGACTAATCCGCGGCCGATCGCCTGGACGAACGCACTGCTGCGTTGCGCGAGATGGAGACCGATATCGTCCATCTTCACGATCAGCGCGACCACGCCGTAGACCGCGATCGTGATGACGATTCCGACCAGGGCGAGCACGATCGCCTGTTCCCAGATCGGCTTGGTTGCCACGTCGGACAGTGCGATCACCATGATCTCGGCGGACAGGATGAAGTCGGTACGGATCGCGCCCGAAACCTTCTGTTTTTCCAGTGTCGCCGCGTCGACCGGCTCGGCGACGACTTCCTCGGCATGACCGCCGCCGAATGCTTCCAGGATCTTCTCCGCGCCTTCGAAGCACAGATACGTGCCGCCGATCATCAACAGCGGCGTCAGCGCCCAGGGTGCGAACGCGCTCAGGGCCAACGCCGCGGGCAGGATGAAGATCAGCTTGTTGCGGAACGAGCCGAGCGCGATCTTGCCGATCATCGGCAGTTCGCGCTTAGGCTCGAACCCGACCATGTAACGCGGGGTCACCGCGGCATCGTCGACCACGACGCCGATCGCCTTGCTGCCTGCCTTGCTGGTCGCCGCGCCGATATCGTCGAGGCTGGCGGCGGCGAGCTTGGTGATTCCGGCGATGTCGTCGAGCAGCGCGACCAATCCTGTGGCCATCGATTATGTCCTTCGCAAATGGTCGAGTATCGGCGCTCGGTAACGTGACAGGATTGTCATGCAACGGCTTTCGCACTTGCGGTAGTGCATGGCGGCCGGAATGGTTGCAGCCAACGCGGCCAAACGACAGGACGGATCATGACACACCCCATCCCGAACGGCGACTTCGTCACGAACCTGCCCAAGGCAGAGCTGCATCTGCATATCGAGGGCAGTCTGGAGCCCGAACTGATGTTCGCGCTGGCCGAACGCAACAAGGTGGCGATCCCGTTCAAGAGCGTCGAGGACGTCCGTGCGGCCTACAGCTTCACCAATCTCCAGACGTTCCTGGACATCTATTACGCGGGCGCCGCGGTGCTCCAGACCGAGGAGGATTTCCGCGATCTGGCGGTCGCCTATTTCGACCGCGTCGCCCAGGATGGCGTGGTGCATGCCGAGATCTTCTTCGATCCACAGACGCACACGCATCGCGGCATTCCGTTCGACGTGGTCGCACGCGGTCTGTTCGCGGGGATCGACGAGGCGCAGGCCCGGCACGGCATGAGTGTTGGGCTGATCATGAGCTTCCTCCGTCATCTCGACGAGGAGGACGCGTTCAAGACGTTTGCCCAAGCCGAGCCGTGGCTCGACCAGTTCATCGGTGTCGGCCTCGATTCGTCCGAGGTCGGCCATCCGCCCTCGAAATTCGCGCGCGTGTTCGCGGCGTCGGCGGATGCCGGGCTGATGCTGTGCGCGCATGCCGGCGAGGAGGGCCCGCCCGCGTACATCCACGAAGCACTCGACATCCTGCAGGTCGACCGCATCGATCACGGCAACCGTGCGCTGGAAGATCCGGCGCTGGTCGCAAGGCTCGCGCGCGATGCCATGACGCTGACGGTGTGCCCGTTGTCGAATGTCGCCTTGCGCAATGTCGACCGGCTCGAGAATCATCCGATCGACCGGATGCTCGATCTCGGCCTGCGCGCGACGATCCATTCGGACGACCCGGCCTATTTCGGCGGCTATATCGGCGAGAATTTCCGGCAGACGGCCCGCGCGAAAAATCTATCGCGCGAGCAGGTCGTGACGCTCGCCCGCAACAGTTTTCTCGGCAGCTTCCTCGACGACGAGGCGCTCAGCGGTCACCTCGCGACGCTCGATGCCTATGTGAAGGCGCATCCATGATCGGACGCTTCCTGGCGGTCTTCGAGCCGTTCATCCTGATGCTGCTCGGCACCGTGGTGCTGGCCAGCCTGCTGCCCGCGCGTGGCGAAATGGCGCCGGTCGTCGGCTATGCAGCGGATATCGGCATCGTCCTGCTGTTCTTCCTGCACGGCGCCAAGCTGTCGCGTGATGCGATCCTGTCGGGCCTGCGCAACTGGAGGCTGCATCTGGCGGTGCTGGCGGTGACGTTCGTGGCGTTCCCGGTGTTCGGGCTGGGGCTGACCGCGCTGCCATTCGTTACCGGTCCGCTTGCGGCCGGGCTGTTGTTCCTCACCCTGCTTCCCTCCACCGTGCAGTCGTCTATCGCCTTTACCGCGATCGCCCGCGGCAACGTCGCCGCGGCGGTGTGCAGCGCGTCGTTCTCGAACCTGCTCGGCATCCTCGTCACGCCCGCCCTCGTCGCGTTGCTGATGAACGTCTCGGGCAGCGGCGGGATCTCGATCGAAAGTATCCAGGCGATCGTGTTGCAACTGCTGGTCCCGTTCGTCGCGGGGCATCTGCTGCGGCCATGGATCGGCGCATGGGTGACGTGGCGCAAGGCGATGCTGACCGTGGTCGATCGCGGTTCGATCCTGCTGGTCGTCTACAGTGCGTTCGGCGCGGCGGTCGTCAAGGGGCTATGGACCAAGGTGTCGATCGGCGACCTGATCCTGATCGGCTTTCTCTGCACCGCGCTGCTGGCGTTCGTCCTCGCTCTGACGTTCGCCGTCGCCCGCCTGATGAAGCTCCCGCGAGAGGACGCGATCGTTCTCCAGTTCTGCGGGTCGAAGAAAAGCCTCGCCTCGGGCGTCCCGATGGCCGGCGTGCTGTTCCCGCCTGCACAAGTCGGCGTGATCCTGTTGCCGGTCATGCTGTTCCACCAGCTGCAGCTGATCGCCTGCGCCATCATCGCGCGGCGCTACGGCGCATCTGCCCCGCCGGCATGATCCTATCGATACGATTGCCTCTCCGGGTATTTGCTTTGTTCCGCAAGGAACGCCACAGCGGTCTTACTGACTGGAGAGCCCTGGCCGATGACTACGCAGAACGAAGTAGACGTCACCGAGCTTGATCAGGCGCAAGTTCAGGACAGCGGCCTGAACCTGACGGCGTGCGACCGTGAGCAGATCCACATTCCCGGCTCGATCCAGCCACATGGTCTGTTGCTGGTCGCCGATGCCGTATCCCTGACGATCGTCGCGGGGGCGGGCGACATCGAGGGGCGGTTGGCGGCCGAATGGCTCGGCGCGGATCTGTCGCAGCTGACGGGGCATGCCGTGCAGGCGGACGACGTGCCGCCGGGCGGACTCGTCGGCACGCCGATTATGGGCAATCGCGAACGCTTCGAGGTCACGATCCACCGCAGCGGTGACTATCTGCTGGCCGAACTCGAACCCGTCGATACCGCGCCGATGACCGCCACGCAGATGCTCGGCCGGCTCAATCCGATGATCACGATGTTCGAACGCGCGACCGATCTGATCACCTTGTGCGAGCGTGCCGCGATCGCGTTCCGTCAGTTGACGGGGTTCGACCGGGTGATGATCTATCGCTTCCTCGACGACGATGCCGGGCGTGTCATGGCGGAGGACAAGGCAGCCGGCCTCGGCACCTTCCTCAACCATCATTTCCCGGCATCGGACATTCCGAAGCAGGCGCGCGCGCTGTACATACGCAATCGCACCCGGACGATCCCGACGATCGACTATGCGCCCGCGGTTCTGCGTCCCGCGGGGTTTCAAACGATCGACCTGAGCGACGTGACGGTGCGGAGCGTTTCGCCGATCCACCTGCGCTATCTCGCGAACATGGAGGTCGCGGCATCGGCCTCGATCTCGATCGTCAAGGACGGGCTGCTCTGGGGCCTGATCGCCTGCCATCACGCCACGCCGCGTGGTCTGAGCCCCGACATCCGCGCCGCTTCGGCGACGCTGGCAAGCGGTCTCGCACGGCAGATTCGCGCGAAGGAAGAGGCCGAGATCTACCGCGAACGGCTGCGCCTGCGCGGTGCCGAGGATGCGGTGATCGCCAAGCTCGCGACCGAACCCGCGCCGCGCAGCATCGTCGTGACGTTGCGCGACGATCTGCGGCGGATGCTCGACGCCGACGGTTTCGCGTTCGTGCAAGGGACGATCGTCGATACCGACGGAGTCTGCCCCGCGCATGACGAAATTCGCGATCTTGCCGCCTGGGTCTGCGCGCGCAGCGGGATCGAGCCGCTGGCGACGCACGAACTTCCCTCGCTGTTGCCGCGCGCGGAAGCGTATCGCGCCTGCGCCAGCGGGATGCTGGCGATGCCGTTGATCGACGAGGGCGCGATGCTGTTCTGGTTCCGCGCCGAACAGGCTGAGGAGGTCGAATGGGCGGGTAATCCGCACAAGGCGGTGTCGCTCGATCCGACTGCGGTGCTGACGCCGCGCACCTCGTTCCAGTCCTGGACGCAGATCGTGTCGGGACGTTCGCGACGCTGGACGCTGGAAGAGATCGAGGCCGCCCACCGCCTGCGCCGCGCGTTCCACGACGCGCATATCAACCAGCGGCTCCGACTGCTCAACGCCGACCTGCAGCGCTCTCTAGCCGACAAGGACGTGCTGATCGCGCAGAAGGACGTCCTGATGAAGGAGGTCAACCACCGCGTCCAGAATAGCCTTCAACTGGTCGCTGCGTTCCTCGCGCTCCAGGCAAAGGCGTCCGACGATGCCAAGGTGAAGGAGCATCTCGCCGAGGCGCAGGCACGACTTGCGGCGGTCGCGCTCGTGCATCGCCGGCTGTACCGCGACGATCAGGTCGAGTCGGTCGATCTCTCGCGCTATCTGGAAGAGCTCGCGGGCGACATGAAGACCTCGTTGGGAGCGGAGTGGGCGGCACACATGCGGCTCGATCTCGCGCCCATCCTCGTGCCGACCGATCGTGCCGTGAATATCGGGCTGGTTCTGACCGAACTCGTCATCAACGCGAGCAAATATGCGTATGGCGGGCACCCCGGCCCGATCCTGATCGCCCTCGAACAGCATCGTAACCGGCTGCGCCTGATCGTCGCCGACGAAGGGTCGGGCAAGGTCGGCACGCGCGAGGGCTTCGGCAGCCGGATGATGAACGCGATCGTCGCCGGGCTGTCCGGCACGATCGAGCATGACGACAACATGCCCGGGCTGCGTGTGATCATGACCGCGCCTATCGTGGACGCTGTCTAGACGGTAGATGTCGAACGTTTAGGGGCGTTGGCGAACCCAGGCTTTGCTGCGGCTGACAATTGATCGGCCGCGGATGTCTTGAAGGTTCATGCTGCAACTGCGAACTAAGCCGCATGATCGATACCGTCCAATCCACTGCCACGTCTCGTGTTCCACCTGTCAACGCCCGGCTGGCCTTGCTCGCACTTGCGGTAGGAGGCTTTGCGATCGGCACCACCGAGTTCGCCGCGATGAGCCTGTTGCCGCAATTTGCGCGTGGGCTCGGCATCGATGAGCCGACCGCGGGACACGTCATCAGCGCCTATGCGCTCGGCGTCGTCGTGGGCGCGCCGACGATCGCCGTGCTGGCGGCGAAGATCGAGCGGCGGGTATTGCTGATCGGGTTGATGACGTTCCTCGGTATCGCCAACGGCCTGTCCGCGCTCGCGCCGACCTATCATCTGATGCTGCTGGCGCGGTTCCTCAGCGGACTGCCGCATGGCGCGTATTTCGGGGTCGGATCGCTGGTCGCGGCATCGATGGTGCCGCGCGAGAAGCGGTCGCGCGCGGTGTCGCGGATGATGCTCGGGCTGACGATCGCGACCATCGCGGGCGTACCGCTCGCGAACGGTATCGGCCAGTGGTTCGGCTGGCGCTGGGGCTTCGGGATCGTTGCGATTATCGCTGCGGCGACGGTCGCGATGCTGTTCAGGTTCGCGCCGGTCCTGCGTCCTGCCGTCGATGCGAGCCCTATCGGCGAACTGGCGGCGCTGCGGAACGGTCAGGTCTGGCTGACGCTGGCGATCGGCGCGGTCGGCTTCGGCGGAATATTCTGCGTCTACACCTATCTGGCGTCCACGTTGACCGAGGTTACGGGCGTCTCGTCGAGCTTCACGCCGATTGCGTTCGCACTCTTCGGCGTAGGCATGACGATCGGCACTCTGGTCTGTGCGAAGGCGGCCGACGTGGCGCTGATGCCGGCAGCGGGCATCACCTTGCTGTTCGGGGCGGGGGCATTGGCACTCTACGCGCCGGCGACGCCGCATCTCTGGGCGATGTTGCCGGTCGTCGTGTTGATCGGGTGTGGCGGCGGGTTGTCGACGATCCTCCAGACCCGGCTGATGGATATCGCGGAGGAGGCGCAGACGCTGGCGGCCGCACTCAACCACTCCGCATTCAATACGGCCAACGCCCTTGGGCCGTGGCTCGGGGGGCTTGCGATTGCGGGCGGGTATGGGTTGCCGTCGACCGGCTGGGTCGGGACGGCGCTGGCGCTCGGCGGTTTCGCGATCTGGGCGTTGTCTTGGACACTGGATCGCCGGCGGGTTTGAGAGGCTACGCTGGCGGGTTTGAGTGCTCGCCAATTACCGTTCTCCCGCGAAGGCGGGAGCCCAGGGTTACGAATGATGGCGCCTGTGGCTCCTGAACCCCCGCCTTTGCGGGGAAACGGTTCTTCTGGGGCGTCCGCGCGGCCCCATTCCCACCACCCCGGCGAAGGCCGGGGCCCAATTGGGGACCGGGGCTGACGAAGGACAGCGCCTCATTACTGCAGCCTTGCCAATTGGGCCCCGGCCTTCGCCGGGGTGGCGCTTCTTAGTTCGGTGTGGTCAGAAGGTACTGATCGGTCGGTCCGCCCGTCAGCCCCGATCGATCACCGCGCGATGTCGCGCTTTGCCAACTGCTTGTTCAGCCCCAGTGCGATCAGCGTAAAGACCGCGCCCGAGAACAGATACGCGCCGCTCGCCGCCAGCCCCAGTTCGCTCGTCAGCAGCAGTGCCGCCAGCGGGGCGAAGCCCGCACCGAACAGCCAGGCAAGATCGGTCGTCAGTGCCGAACCCGTATAGCGATGCTGCGGCGACAGGCTCGAGGCGATCGCACCCGAGGACTGGCCGAACGACAGGCCGAACAACAGGAAGCCGATGCCCATGAACAGGCGCTCGCCGATCTCGCCACCGTTGAGTAGCGACGGTGCGGCAATTGCGAACAGCGCGATCAACACCGCGATCGTGCCGAGCATCGTGCGACGCCCGAAGCGGTCCGCAAGCAGGCCCGACACCAGCATCGCGCCGATACCGATGATCGCGCCGATCACCTCGACCACGAGGAATCGACCCGGCGATTCGCGCGTGAACAGCACCACCCACGACAGCGGGAACACCGTCACCATGTGGAACAGCGCGAAGCTGGCAAGCGGCACGAACGAGCCGAGCCAGATCGCCTTCCACTGCGACTGCACGGTCTCGACCACCGGTGCCGGCTCTAGCTCGCGCTTGGCGTACATTTCTTCAAATTCGGGTGTCACCACCAGGCGAAGGCGGGCGAACAGCGCGACGACGTTAATCGCGAACGCCACGAAGAACGGATAGCGCCAGCCCCAGGCAAAGAAATCCTCGGTCGGCAACGCGGCCACGAAGAACGCGAACAGCCCGCTCGCGACCAGCAAGCCGATCGGCGCGCCGAGCTGCGGCAGCATCGCGTACCAGCCGCGATGCTTTTCCGGCGAATTCAGCGACAGCAGCGAGGCCAGACCGTCCCAGGCACCGCCCAGCGCGACGCCCTGGCCGATACGAAGCAGCGCGAGGATCGCGACAGACCAGTTTCCGACCGAATCATAGCTCGGAATGAATCCCATCGCGACGGTTGAGGTGCCGAGAAGGAACAGCGAGATCGTGAGTTTGACGCTGCGGCCGTACGCGCGATCGACCGCGATGAAGATGATCGACCCGATCGGGCGGGCGATGAATGCCAGCGCGAACACCGCGAACGAGTAGAGCGTGCCCTGCAGCCGGTCGACATACGGGAACACCAGCGTCGGGAACACCAGCACCGAGGCGATCGCGTACACGAAGAAATCGAAGAATTCCGAGGTGCGGCCGATCACCACACCGATCGCGATCACGCCGGGCGTGACGTGCTCGCCGTCGCTGTGAATACTGCGAGCATCGGCTTCGAAGCTCGTCTCGGGGATCGTATTTGCACTCATTCTTCAACTCGCTCTTCAGGGCGCGAACCCGATGATACGCTGTTCCGGCGGATGCGGGCAGGGGTAATCTATGCTACCCCTCATACTGATAAAGCCATGCCGATGTTGCAGTGCAGCGCCCATTGGACAAATTGTCCACTGTAGCGCGGCGCAACGCAGGCGTAGGGGGACCGTATGACCGTCGTGACACAGCTTTCCCGCTCCAAAATCTCAGCCCGAAAATGGTTGGCTGCCATGCCCTTGGCGCTGTTCACCAGCGGTTGCGACTGGGTGGTGATGTCGCCATCCGGCGATATCGCAGTGCAACAACGCGACCTGGTGCTGATCTCGACGGGGCTCATGCTCCTGATCATCGTTCCGGTGATCGCGCTGACGCTGTTCTTCGCGTTCCGGTATCGCCATTCGAACAAGACCGCCAAGTACGAGCCCAACTGGGATCACTCGGTCGGCCTCGAGCTGCTGATCTGGGGCATCCCGCTGTTGATCATCATCGCGCTTGGCGCGCTGACCTGGACCAGCACGCATCTGCTCGATCCGTACCGTCCGCTCGGTCGGATCAAGCCCGATGCGCCGACGCTCGCGAACAACGTGCCGGTCGGCAACCTGGTCGACCAGCAGCAGCTGGCGAACGGCGTCGGCAAGCCGCTCGAGGTTCAGGTCGTCGCGCTCGATTGGAAGTGGCTCTTCATCTATCCGGAATACGGCATCGCCACGGTCAACGAACTGGCCGCGCCGGTCGATCGTCCAATCCGTTTCCAGATGACCTCGTCGTCGGTGATGAACGCGTTCTACATCCCTGCGCTTGCCGGCATGATCTACACGATGCCCGGCATGCAGACGACGCTTAACGCGGTGATCAACAAGCCCGGCAACTACGAGGGCTTCTCGTCCAACTATAGCGGCGCGGGCTTCTCGGGCATGCGCTTCCGCTTCCACGGCGTCAGCGACGCTGGCTTCGATGCCTGGGTCAACCAGGTCAAGCAGCGCGGGGGCGGTCTGAACCGTGCGAGCTATCTCCAGCTGGAGAAGCCGAGCGAGAAGGTCCCGGTCCGCTATTACAATGCGGTCGATCCGAACATGTTCAAGCTGGTCGTCGAACAGTGCGTCCAGCCGGGCAAGGTCTGCATGTCGCAGATGATGCATGGCGGCAAAGGCGGGGGGGACTCGCACGCCAATATGGCGATGCCGGGCGTCAACGGCGGCAAGGGTCCGCAAGAGGCATCCGAGCGCATCAAAGGCGCGTTGTTGAAAGACGCGGACGAAAAGGGAAGCGGCAAACACTGGACCGCGCCGGCCGACATAAAACAGGACGGCGCCAACAGCGCGCCCGGCTCGCAGTCCAACCGCAATCACACGATGTTGACCCCCTCCATCATGCCGGGCACGCGCCCCGTCGCGAACGGCTAGAGAACCATCATGAACGACACATTGTTGAAGACTATCTTCGGCCGCCTGACCCTGGAGTCGCTGCCGCTGCACGAACCGATCGTCGTCGCCACCTTCGCGATGGTGGCGATCGGCGGGCTCGGGCTCGTCGCCGCGCTGACCTACTTCAAGGTCTGGGGCTATCTCTGGAACGAGTGGTTCACCAGCGTGGACCACAAGAAGATCGGGATCATGTACATGATCCTCGCGATCGTCATGCTGCTTCGCGGCTTCTCCGACGCGATCATGATGCGCGCGCAGCAGGCGATGGCGTTCAACGGCTCCGAAGGCTATCTGACCGCGCATCACTATGATCAGGTCTTCACCGCGCACGGCGTGATCATGATCTTCTTCGTGGCGATGCCGATGGTCACGGGCCTGATGAACTATGTCGTCCCGCTCCAGATCGGTGCGCGCGACGTGTCGTTCCCGTTCCTCAACAATTTCAGCTTCTGGATGACCACGGCCGGTGCCGTGATCGTCATGATGTCGCTGTTCATCGGTGAGTTCGCGCGGACAGGCTGGCTCGCGATGCCGCCCCTCTCGGGACTGGCGTACTCGCCGGACGTCGGTGTCGACTATTATATCTGGGCGTTGCAGATCGCGGGCATCGGGACACTATTATCCGGCGTCAATCTGGTCGCGACCATCGTCAAGATGCGCGCGCCCGGCATGACCATGATGAAGATGCCGATCTTCACCTGGACGTCGCTGTGCACCAACGTCCTGATCGTCGCCGCATTCCCGGTTCTGACCGCGGTGCTCGCGATGCTGTCGCTGGACCGTTACATCGGCACCGCGTTCTTCACGAACGACTCGGGCGGCAACCCGATGATGTACGTCAACCTGATCTGGATCTGGGGTCACCCCGAGGTCTACATCCTGGTCCTGCCGGCATTCGGCATCTTCTCGGAGGTCACCTCGACCTTCTCAGGCAAGCGCCTCTTCGGCTACAGCTCGATGGTCTATGCGACGCTCGTCATCACGATCCTCGCCTATCTCGTCTGGCTGCACCACTTCTTCACGATGGGGTCGGGCGCGAGCGTGAACTCGTTCTTCGGCATTACCACGATGATCATCTCGATCCCGACAGGGGCCAAGATCTTCAACTGGCTGTTCACGATGTACAAGGGGCGGATCCGGTTCGAACTGCCGATGATGTGGACGATCGCCTTCATGGTGACCTTCACGATCGGCGGCATGACCGGCGTGCTGCTCGCGGTGCCGCCCGCCGACTTCGTGCTGCACAACTCGCTGTTCCTGGTCGCGCATTTCCATAACGTGATCATCGGCGGCACGCTGTTCGGCATGTTCGCCGGCATCAACTACTGGTTCCCCAAGGCGTTCGGCTTCAAGCTGGACAAGAAGTGGGGCACGGTATCGTTCTGGTGCTGGGTGGTCGGCTTCTACTTCGCGTTCATGCCGCTCTACGTCCTCGGCCTGATGGGCGTGACTCGCCGGATGCGCTATTTCGACGATCCGAACCTGCAGATCTGGTTCGTCATCGCCGCCTTTGGTGCAGCGCTGATCGCAGCCGGCATCGGTGCCTTCCTGCTCCAGATCTTCGTCAGCATCCGCAACCGCGAGGCGCTGGCCGATCACAGCGGCGATCCCTGGGGTGGCCGTACGCTGGAGTGGGCGACCTCGTCGCCGCCGCCGGAATACAACTTCGCGTTCACGCCGATCGTCCACGACCTGGACGCTTGGTACGACATGAAGGAGCGCAAGGCGGTCCGTCCGGTCTCCGGCTTCAAGGCGATCCATATGCCGAGCGGCACCGGAACGGGCGTCGTGCTCGCCGGCCTCAGCGTGGCATTCGGGTTCGCGATGATCTGGTACATCTGGTGGCTCGCAGGGCTCACCTTGGTCGGCATCTTCGCGACGACGATCTTCCACACCTTCAACTACAAGCGCGACTTCCACATCCCGGTCGAGGACGTGATCGCCAGCGAGGACGCGCGCACCCGCCAGCTCGCGACCCAGGGAGCCTGACGCGATGTCCGCAATACCCATGAAGGACGGCCTGAACGAGACGGAGAAGGTCTCGTTCTACGACCTAGACGAGCACGAGCATCCCGACGGCGGCAGCACGATGCTGGGCTTCTGGATGTACCTGATGAGCGATTGCCTCATCTTCGCGGTGCTGTTCGCGGCGTATGCCGTGCTCGGCAACAGCTATGCCGGCGGCCCCAGCCCGAAGGAGATCTTCGAGTTGCCGCTGGTGGCGGTGAACACTGCGATGCTGCTGTTCTCGTCGATCACCTACGGCTTCGCTATGCTGTCGATGGAGGAAGGGCGTCAGCGCATCATGCAGATGTGGCTGGTGTTCACCGGCCTGTTCGGCCTCGCGTTCCTGTCGATCGAGATGTACGAGTTCGCGACCCTCATCCATGAGGGTGCGGGCCCGACGCGCAGCGCGTTCCTGTCGTCGTTCTTCACGCTGGTCGGCACCCACGGCCTCCACGTCACGATGGGCCTGATCTGGCTCGTCACGCTGATGGTTCAGGTCCAGAAGCACGGCCTGATCGCGGCGAACAAGCGTCGCCTGATGTGCCTCAGCATGTTCTGGCATTTCCTCGACGTCATCTGGATCGGCGTCTTCACCTTCGTCTATCTGATGGGCACCCTACGATGAGCGACCCCCACGCAGTCACGCATGACTCGCACTTCGATAACACCGACAAAGGGCACGACGCCCATGCCGACAACGGGCATGGACACGGGGATCATGCATCGCATGGCACGCGCGGCAGCTACCTGAAGGGGTTCTTCCTCTCGGTCATCCTGACCGCGATCCCGTTCTGGATCGTCATGACGGACGCGTTCAAGGATCCGTCGACCGCCGCGCTCGTCGTGATGGTGTTCGCGGTCGCACAGATCGTCGTCCACATGATCTACTTCCTGCACATGAGCGGCAAGTCGGAGGGCGGCTGGACCATGATGGCACTGATCTTCACGATCATCCTCGTCGTCATCACGCTCAGCGGATCGATCTGGGTGATGTACCACATGAACACGAACATGATGCCGATGCAGGCCGCGGCAGACATGTGATGAAGACGCGACCGGGCCCTGCCGTCTATGTCGCAGGCCTGGTCGCGCTGCTGCTGTTCGCCGGGTTTATGGCGCTCGGCATCTGGCAGGTCGAGCGCCGCACCTGGAAGCTCAACCTGATCGAACAGGTCGGCGCGCGCGCGCACGCCGCGCCGGTCGCCCCGCCGGGGCCCGCCGCGTGGGGCGCAATCACCGCCACCACCGACGCCTATCGCCGCATCCGTCTAGACGGCACCTTCGATAATTCACGTGAGACGCTGGTCCGCGCTGCCACCGCGCTCGGCAGCGGCTACTGGGTCGTCACGCCCTTGCGGACCGCGCAAGGCTTCAACGTCCTCGTCAACCGCGGATATGTCTCGCCCGAACAGCGCACCGCGCATACCAAGCCCAGCGGCCCGGTCATGATCACCGGCTATCTCCGCATCACCGAGCCCGGCGGCGGCTTCCTGCGCCACAACGACCCCGTCGCCGGCAAATGGTATTCGCGTGATGTCGCCGCGATCGCCAGCGCGCGTGGCCTGTCGAACGTCGCCCCCTATTTCGTCGATGCGGACAAGTCCGGCACCGCCGCCCCCGTCGGCGGCCTAACGATCATCGCCTTCCCCAACAACCACCTCGTCTACATGCTGACTTGGTTCGCGCTCGCCGCGATGACGATCGGTGCGTTCGTCGTCTTCGTCCGTCAGGATGCGCGCAAGCGGCAAGGGGCGGCATGACCTCGGCGGGCGCACGTCAGGGCTGGCAACGCTGGCTCGCGCTCGCCACCGCGCGCACCGACGCGACCGGCAACGCCAACATGCGACAGCTCGTGACGCTGCGCTGGATCGCGGTCGCCGGCCAGTTCGTCACCATCTTGTTCGCGCGGTTCGCGCTCGGCTTCGACCTGCCACTCGTCCCGATGATGGCAGCCCTGGCCGCAGCAGTCGGCCTTAACCTCGCCAGCATGCCGCTCTACGGCTGGCGCAAGGGCGCGAACATCCAGCTCCTGCTCGCGCTCCTGTTCGACGTCGGCCTGCTCACCACGCAGCTCTATCTCGCGGGCGGCGCGACCAACCCCTTCATCTCGCTCTACCTGCTCCACGTCGTGCTCGGCGCCGTGCTGCTCGATCGCTGGTCGAGCTGGGCGATCGTCGCCGTCACCGCCGCCTGTTTCGGCGTGCTCACACTGTATTATCGCCCGCTGATCCTGCCCCCCGATTACAGCGGCGAGTATTTCCTGCTCTACACGATCGGCTCGCTGCTCTGCTTCATGCTCATCGCGACGCTGCTTATGCTGTTCATGACCCGCATCACCGGAAACTTGCGCGCCCGCGACACCCGCCTCGCCGACCTTCGCCAGCAGGCCGCGGAGGAGGATCACATCGTCCGAATGGGACTTCTGGCATCCGGCGCCGCGCACGAACTCGGCACGCCGCTCGCGTCGATCGCGGTCATCCTCGCCGACTGGCGTCGCATGCCGACGCTCGCGCAGGACGCCGACCTCCAAGCCGAGATCGTCGAGATGCAATCCGAGGTGCAGCGCTGCAAGGCGATCGTCACCGGCATCTTGTTGTCGGCCGGCGAAGCGCGCGGCGAGGCGCCCGAGATCATGCCGCTCCACCAGTTCCTCGACGCGATCGTCGACGAATGGCGCGCCGTTCACCCGTCGGTCGATTTCGACTACACCACCCGAGTCGGCGACGATCCGCAGGTCGTGTCCGACCCCGCATTGAAACAGGTGATTGCCAACGTGCTCGACAACGCCGCCGAAGCCTCGCCGCACTGGGTCGCCTTCCGCGGCGAACGCACCGACGGCGACCTTGCGCTGATCGTCCGCGACCGCGGCCCCGGCTTCAGCGACGAACGGCTCGCCAGTTTCGGCAAACCCTACCAGTCGAGCAAGCGCGAACCCGGCCACGGCCTCGGCCTGTTCCTCGCCGTCAACGTCATGCGCAAGCTCGGCGGCGGCGTGTCCGTCGTGAACTGCGAAGGCGGCGGCGCGGAAGTCACCATCCGCATGCCCCTCTCCGCGATCGCCCTCTCATGACGCAGACGGATCGACAGTCGGTTCGAGTCGAAGACCGCGTCGCGTACTCCGTCATGCCGGGCTCGTTCCGGCATCCACGGCGACGCGAAATCGGGAGATATTGGTTTGCGGAACGGTGGACCCCGGAACCAGTCCGGGGTGACGGAGTGGTTTGGGACAATCCTTTTCCCAAAATGAGCGTCGGATCGGTGCTGCCCAGATGACAGACCAAAAACTCCTTGCCATCGTCGAGGACGACGAGACCTTCGCCCGCACGCTCCGCCGCTCGTTCGAACGCCGCGGCTACGAAGTGATGCAGGCGGCCAGCCACGAGGAACTTGTAGAGCAACTGGCCGAGCGCACGCCCCGTTACGCGGTCGTCGACCTCAAGCTCGGCGGTGCGTCGGGCCTGGTTTGCGTCCAGACGCTCCACGCACACGACCCCGAGATCCTCGTCGTCGTCCTCACCGGCTTCGCGAGCATCGCCACCGCAGTCGAGGCTATCAAGCTCGGCGCGTCGCACTACCTCGTCAAACCCTCGAACACCGACGATATCGAAGCCGCGTTCGATCGCACCGAGGGCAGCGTCGACACAGAACTTTCCGAGCGCCCGACCTCGATCAAGACGCTCGAATGGGAGCGTATCCACACTACGCTCGCCGAAACCGACTTCAACATCTCCGAGACCGCGCGCCGCCTCGGCATGCACCGCCGCACGCTCGCGCGAAAGCTCGAGAAGCGCCCGGTAAAATAGCCGCAACGCTTCGCCGAAGGCGAGCGTTGTCATGCGATGCCAGCGCCAAAACCCTCACGACTCTGGCAGCCAAAGCGACTGCTCGCGACCCCGTCCGCGCTGACTTGGGATCATGGCGCCGAGATTGCCGCGCGTGCAACTGCACTCGGCGTCTCCGTCACGACGCTACCGAGCGACCGCCTCAAGCTCGACTTCCCCGACGACTCCCGCCGCGCCTATGCCGAAGCCAAAGCAACGCTCGCGCTGGTCGTCGCGCCGCCCTCGAAGCGTAAGCTCCAGCCGATCGCCCCCAGCGCGGACTGGCGGATCGACCTCGCCGAGGGCTGCCCCGCGCATTGCGGCTATTGCTACCTCGCCGGCTCATTGAAGGGGCCACCGATCACGCGCGTCTACGCGAACCTCCCCGAGATCCTCGCCGAACTCCCCGCGCACCTCGGCCAGGGCACCGTCACGTCGCGTTCGACCGCCCGTGCGCACGAAGGCACGACGTTCGAGGCGTCCTGCTACACCGACCCGCTCGGGATCGAGCACGTCACCGGATCGCTGTCCGCGCTAATCGCGCATTTCGGCGCATGGGAGGCGGACGTGCAGTTGCGCTTCACCACCAAGTTCGACGCGGTCGAGCCGTTGCTGGCTCTAGACCACCGCGGCCGCACCCGCATGCGCGCCTCGATCAATCCCGCCGCGTATGCCCGGTTCGAGGGCGGCACCAGCCCCGTCTCCGCCCGGCTGGTCGCGCTGCGCAGAATGGCGGACGCGGGCTACAGGATCGGCCTGACGGTCGCGCCGATCATCGCCGCCGAAGGCTGGCGCGAGGCCTATGGCGAGTTGCTCGCGGAGGCGGGCAGGGTGCTCGCCGACGTGCCCGACGTGACGATAGAACTGATCACCCACCGCTACACGCCGGGATCGAAGGCGGTGCTCGAAACCTGGTACCCCGGCTCGTCGCTCGACCTCAGCATGGCCAACCGCACCGAGAAACGCACCAAGTTCGGCTCGGTCAAATACGTCTACGACGCCGACACTATGCGCGCGCTCCGCACCTTCTTCCAGGACGAGATCGCTGCCAAGCTCCCGCAGGCCCGTATTCTCTACTGGACCTGACCGCCGCGCCAACCGGCAACGCAGCGTTGCCATTCGCGACCTTCCGATCGCCGCCACCGCCGCCTACCTCGGAACCATGACAAACACCCGCCAGCCAACGTTCTTCATCCCGCACGGTGGCGGGCCCTGTTTCTTCATGGACGACCCCGCCGGGAACTGGACCGGCATGGCCGCGTACCTCCGGTCGATCGCCGCCTCGCTGCCCGAAAAGCCCAAGGCGATCCTGGTCGTCTCCGGCCACTGGGAAACGCGTGGCTTCGCGTTCACCGGCGCCGCAACGCCGCCGCTGATCTACGATTACGGCGGCTTTCCCGCGCATACCTATGAGTTACGCTACGACGCACCCGGCGCCCCCGCCTTGGCCGCTCGCGCGGCTGACCTGCTCCGAGGTGCTGGCCTGATCGCGATTGTCGATTCCACGCGCGGCCTCGATCACGGCGTCTTCATCCCGATGAAGGTCGCATTTCCCGACGCCGACATTCCGGTCGTCGAGATGTCGGTCGACCGCGATCTCGACCCTACGCTGCACGCTGCCGCCGGCCGCGCACTCGCCCCATTACGCGACGAAGGCGTCCTGATCGTCGGCTCGGGCATGAGCTTCCACAACATGCGCGGCTACGGCGACCCGCGCTTCACCGCGCCGTCCGAAGCTTTCGATCAATGGCTCACCGCCGCAGTCGAGGCCGAACCGACCGCCCGAGCAAAGGCGCTAGCCGGCTGGGCCGAAGCCCCCGCCGGCCGCCTCTCGCACCCCCGCGAAGAACACCTGTTACCGCTGATGGTCGCTGCCGGCGCTTCCGACCAGTCCGGCATGCAAAACTACAGCGAGCGCGTGCTGCAAACCGCGATTTCCGGCTACCGCTTCAACTAAAGGAATTCCCATGGCTCTTCCCGTCCTGCTCGCGATTTCCGGCAGCCTGCGCCGCGGCTCGTACAATACCGCGATCCTGACCACGCTGGGCGAAGCGATCACTGACAAGGCAGCGCTGACGGTCTTCGCGCTGAACGACGTGCCCCTCTACGACCAGGACGCCGACACCGACACGCCCCCCGCCGCCGTTGCAGCCCTTCGCGCGGCAATCGGCGCGGCCGACGGGATCATCATCGCCTCCCCCGAGTATAATCACGGCATCTCCGGCGTCCTGAAGAACGCGCTCGACTGGGCCTCGCGCCCGCATGGCAAGGCGAAGCTGACGGGCAAGCCGGTCTTCACGCTCACCTCCTCGCCAGGTGCAGTCGGCGGCGCGCGCGCCCACGCGCAGCTCAACGAGACGCTGGCCTCGATCGGCGCCCGCACCGTGCTGCGTCCACAAGCCGTCGTCGGCGCAGTGCACGAGAAGATCGCCGACGGTCGCCTCACCGACCAGCGCACGCTCGATTTCCTCGTCGGCGGGGTAGACGATCTGCTCGCCGACATCGCCCGCCCCACCGCTATCGCCCGCGAAGCCTCCTGACATGCGCCACGTCCTTAACCAGTATCCCGCCCAGCGCGACGATATCGCCGACTTGGTGACACGACGCCCGCTACCGGGCCCCGGCCTGCCGCAGGTCGATCCGTTCCTGTTCCTCAACCATCACGGTCCGCAGACCTATCGCCCCGGCAACAGCGGCCTCCCGTTCGGCCCGCACCCGCACCGCGGCTTCGAGACGGTCAGCTTCATCCTCGAGGGCGAGATGGCGCATCTCGACAGCGGCGGCCACGAAAGCGTCATCCGCGCAGGCGGTGTCCAGTGGATGACCGCTGGCTCGGGCCTGATCCACGCGGAAATCTCACCCGCATCGTTCAAGCGCGACGGCGGCCCGCTGGAGATCCTGCAACTCTGGGTCAACCTCCCCGGCCGCCTCAAGATGGCCAAGCCCGCCTATACCGGCCTCCAGCGCGAGGACATTCCCGCAATTCCGGTCGATGGCGGCACCGTAAACCTCATCTCGGGCAGCTTCGGCGACGAGCGCGGCCCGATCGAATCGCTGACCGGCGTCGCGATGATGACCGTCGAACTCGAAGCCGGCGCCGAGGTCGACCTGCCAGCCCCAACCGGCCGCGCGGTCTTCTTCTACGTCGTCGCCGGCGCCCCCACGGCCAACGGCACGCAGGTCAATCCGCACCACCTCGCCACGTTCGACAACGACGGCGACACCATCGCTGTCGCCGCCAAAGCCCCCACCACGATCCTCTACGGCCACGCCGACCCTATCGGCGAGCCCGTCGTCTCCCACGGCCCCTTCGTCATGAACACCCGCGAAGAGATCGTCCGCGCGATCGAGGACTATAACGCCGGCCTGTTCGGCAAGCCGCCCGTCATCCGCTAGGGCGCCTTGCGCACCGGGGGCAGCGCGGCACAGATGTCTGCGCCCCCGGCAGGCACCGTAAAGAACGGCCCCGCCCGGTTCTCCCGCGACGCGATCCACGCCATGAACCGCGGATTGTCCGCCGCGCGATATTCGAAATGCGGTCGCTCAGCGGCGGGCAGTTCGCTCGCGAGGCGGGCGGAGACGATCGGGCTACGCTCCCCCTCGGTCTTGTAGAACCCCAGATTCCCCGTCCCGCGCGGCAGCGACGACAGCCACTCGACCCCGTCGATCACCCGCCCGACCACCGCGATATTCCGGTCCAGCGCACGCGGCGAATGCCCGATCACGGTATACAGCTCCGCGCCGCTCCCCGTGCTCGGCGCCAGATCGCGCGCGACGCCGACCATCCCGTAGCAATGCGGCACCCACTCGGTCGCGCCATTGCCCGCGAGCGGCCACCCGTCGCGGCTATACCCCGCCCATTCGGCATAAGGATCGCGCTGCGACAGCCGCGCCACGGTGGTCGGTCCGGCATGCGAGTATTCCGCCGGTGGATTCGCGACCACACCCTCGACCAGCGCCTTCTTCTCCGTCGCGTCACCCCATTGCGCGACGTAATTGTCCTGCAACCGGTACACGCTCGTCCCCGCATCCCACCAATGCGCACGCGCCAACTTGCGTATGTTCGCGACGTGCACCGGCGCATAGCGAGGCGCGAGCCGCAAGGTAAACCGGTGCCCATTGGCCAGGGTGAACACCACCAGTTCGTCGTCCGGTACCGCCACCCAGTCCGTCGCAATCGGATCGGACGGGAGCGTCGCGGCGGCCGGAACGGCTTGCGCAAGCATGGCAGCGAGAAGGATATTCAGCATCCCCGCAGACTGCCCCAGCCGATCACCGCACGCAATCGCTTGCGCCCCGGCCAAACCCGCACTAGCAGACGCCCTTCCAGAGCAATGCGGAGCGGTGGCCGAGTGGTCGAAGGCGCTCGCCTGGAAAGTGAGTATACGTCAAAAGCGTATCGAGGGTTCGAATCCCTCCCGCTCCGCCACCCCAACTTCCCACAGTGTCCCAGTTCGTCTCATAGGCCGAAGTTTTCGGGGCGAGGATCGCCCTCGATCGAAACGGCCCGTCGGGTTCGGCAGCGTCTCTCGGCGGTGTACGGCTTTGCGATAGCATCGGGGTACGCGACGAGAGATTCAGCTATATCGATTTGTGGAGTGATGAAGCCTCTCATCGTGAAATGGCACTAGCGCTGGCCTCGTTGGCGGAGACACGTGCTTAAGATCAAGCCTTTTGGCTGGCGTCGTTTTTCACGATCCTAAGAAGTCAAATACAGGGTGAACTGCGGGCATTCCGTATCGTGCCGTCGCTTCACCCTAGCTTTAGCAGATCAGGTCCGCTGCCAGCGATCCCGGAGTTCGATCCTGATCGGAAAAGGTGCGGGCCGGAAGGGGCATCCACCCCATCGTTTCGCTGCAAGGCTCGTGACGATAGCGGGATTAAGACAGCGTCGCTCCCGTCTATCACCATCTGTCTCTCCACGAGCGCGATGACCCTTCCCAAATAGTGACGTCCGCGGAAGGGTAACGAACGTCAAATCAATCATGATGCCGAGATCGACGAGCGGCCAAGTAGGAAATAAGAAAAGAAGCGTGAGTGTCGGTAAGTGGGTTCGGGCTCCACTTTTAGGCATCTCAATAGAAGCCGCTCAGAACAAAAATAATTTAGACCGTTGTGTGCCACCGGTCCTCGGCAAGTAAAACGCACCGGCTCTCACTGTCTCGCTGCTGTAAATGCCGAATGAGTGTCAATAAGTCGGCGAGCGCGATCAACGACGGGCTTGTCGATTAGTTTGCCATCGACGGCAACGGCCCCAAACGCGCCGTCGATAGCCGAAATCACACGGATAGCCCAGTCCACGTCAGCGTCGGAGGGTAGGAATGCCCTGTTGACGATCCCCACCTGTCGCGGGTGGACGCAAAGTTTTCCGCCAAAGCCGAAACGACGCGCGTGGTCGGTGTCGCGTGCCAGCGCCTTGTCGTCAGAAAGGTCCGTGGAAACGCCATCAACCGGTGCCGCCAGCCCGGCGCTTCGCGAATGAAGGACGATTTGGGTGCGGACATAGTCGATCTCTGCCCGGTCGCCATCGATGCCTGCGTCAGCTTGGAAGTCTACCGTGCCGAACGACAGTCTCGAAAGGCCCGGCGCGGTGACGAGATCCGCCAAATTCAAGATCGCCGAGACAGTTTCAACCAGAGCATGGAGCGGTTTGCCGGTTGCCGCCTCTTGCATCGCCGCGAAGTCCGACGCGCGCTCGGCCTTAGGTAACATCAGTCCAGCGACGCCTGGCAATGCTGCGAGCGCACGCACGTCGTGGGCATGCCATTCGGTATCAAGACTGTTGACGCGCACGAGGAAGCGCGGCTCCGTCAGGCCTGCGAGCGCATCATGGACTATGTCGCGCGCGGCGGTCTTGCTGTCGGGCAGAACCGCGTCTTCGAGATCGATCACGACCATGTCAGCGCCGCTCGCGCGGGCCTTGTCGAAACGCTCGGCGCGGTCGCCGGGGACGAACAGGATGCTGCGGGCTGCGATGGTCATGGGACGTCCTTTACAGGCCGGACGCTGGGTCGCGGCGGAAGGTCTGGGAATAGGAGTAGCGATCGGCAGGATGTGTGTTGATCGCCATCTCGATGACTTCGCCGCGCGCGTTCAGATATTGGCGCGTGAGGCGCAGCCCCGGCGCGGCTGGCTCCGTTTCAAGCAATAAAGCGATCGGCGCGGGGATCGTCACGGCCTCGATATACTGGCGGACCTCGGCGACGCGCTCGCCAAACTGTTCCTCGATCCGGCTGAAGATCGGCACATGGCCGACGTCGTCGTCCAGCTTTAGGCTGCGGAACGCAGGGTGGAGATAAATGTCCGAATAGGAGATCGGGCTGGTCCCGGCGGCACGGCGCAAGGCGCTGAGGTGAAGCCATGTCTGACCCGCCGTCGCGCCGAGCTGATCCGCAATCGGGCCATCGAGAACGACCGTCTCGCGCGCAATGATCGTTAGGCTGGTCTCGTTGGTATATTGCTGAAGATCGGACAGCCCTTCCATCACCTGACGATAGGCGGGCGGCCGCGACATCCCCAGCACGCGCGTGCCGACCCCCGCCTGCCGCGAGACCATGCCGGACTGGACCAGCCGCTTGATCGCCTCACGCACGGTGAAGCGGCTCGCACCGAACTGGTCGCACAGCTCGAACTCGGTCGGCATGAGGCTGCCGATCGGATAGCGCCCGTCCTCGATCTCACTGGTGAGCGTCTGGGCGAGTTGCAGGTAGCGCGGTTGCTGACGAAGCTGGGGCATCGAATATCCATCGGTCGCATCATCCGGCGATACGGACAATGTCGCACCGTCCGCTGCCTGCGCTTTCGATGCAAGCGCTGGCGTCACCGTATTGCGCCACGCTCGCGCAAGGCGGCGACGTCATCCGTCCCATAGCCGAGGGTCGCCAGGATATCGTCGGTATCCGCGCCCAGCGCCGGGGCCGCCTTGTCCGGATGCTCGGCACCTCCGACGCGGATCGACGAGGCGATGCCGGGTAGGGGGCCGTGGTCGGGATGCTGGAAGTCCATGATCCGCTTGGATTCCGCGAGATACGGGTTGTCGAGCGCCTGCTTGACGTCGAGCACCGGCGCGGCGGGCACGCTGCCTTCGAACAGGCGCATCCATTCCGCCGTGGTATGCGTGGCGAGCACCGCGTCCAGATCGGCGTTGAAGGCGGGCCTGTTTTCCAGCCGCGCGGCGAAGGTGGCGTAGTGCGGGTCGGTCATCCATTCGGGCCGCCCGATCCGCTCGCACAGCGTCTGGAAGAACTTCTCCTTGTTGCACATCACGAAGATCCAGCCATCGCTGGTCGTGTAGAGCTGGCTCGGCGTGAGCGAGGGATGGCTCGATCGCGACGTGCGTTCGACGGTGACGCCGCCGTTGAGATACCATTCGGCGACATAGTTGAGGTTGCCGAGCGCGACGTCGAACAGGCTGACGTCCAGATCGCGACCGATCCCGCTCGCGCGCGCCGAGACGACGCCGGCTAGGATCGCGAGTGCGGCGGTAGTGCCGGTCATGAAATCGACGATCGACAAGCCGAAGCGCGACGGCGGGCCACCGGGCTCGCCGGTCAGCGACATATATCCGGCTTCCGCCTGCATCAGATAGTCGTAGCCGGGCCATGCGGCGCGGGTGCCGGTGCGGCCATAAGCGGACAGATGGACGCACGCGATCGCCGGGTTGAACTGCGACAACGTGGCGTAGTCGAGGCCCAGCTTGGCGGGCAAGTCGCCGCGCAGATTGTTGAACACGACGTCCGATTCCGTGACCAGCTTCGCCAGCACTTCGCGGCCTTCGTCGCTTTTCAAGTCGAGCCCGAGGCTGCGTTTGTTGCGGTTGAGCGATTCGTAGAAATGGCTGTCACCGGGGCCGAAGAAATACGGTCCGACATGGCGGCCGATATCGCCGCCGTCCTTGTGGTTCTCGATCTTGATGACCTCGGCCCCGAGATCGGCGAGCTGCTGCGTGCCGAACGGACCCGCGCCATATTGTTCGACCGCGACAATGCGGAGGCCGGCCAAGGGCTGGTTTGAGCCCGTCTGGTTGGAGTGTGGCTGGCTCATGCGGGGTTCCGCGCAATGATCTGCTTGGCAATGATGATGCGTTGCAGTTCGTTGGTGCCCTCGCCGATCGTCAGAAGCGGTGCGTCGCGGTAGAGCCGCTCGACGTTATACTCCTTCGAATAGCCATAGCCGCCGAAGATCCGCATCGCCTCGATCGCATTCTCCAGCCCCGCTTCGGTGGCGAAATACTTCGCCATTCCCGCTTCCATGTCGCAGCGCTCGCCGCGGTCATACGCCTTGGCGGCGGCTTCGGTGAGCAGGCGGGCGGCATAGGTGCGCGTCGTCATCTCGCCAAGTTTCAGCTGAATCGCCTGATGTTCGCAGATCGGCTTGCCGAAGGTCTTTCGCGTCTGCGCGTAGGCGACCGCTTCGTCGAGCGCCGCCTGCGCGATCCCGACGCCGCGCGCCGCCACGTTAATGCGGCCAAGCTCCAGTCCGCCCAGCACCTGCTTCAAGCCGACGCCCTCGACCCCGCCGATCAGCCGGTCGACCGGCACGCGGTATCCGTCGAAAGTCAGCGCGTTGCTGTCGATGCCCTTGTAGCCAAGCTTCTCCAGCTTCTTCGACACGATGAAGCCGTCGCCCTTCTCGGCGATCAGCAGGCTCATGCCCTTGTGGCGCGGATCGGCGGTTGGGTCGGTCTTGACCAGCAACAGGATGGTATTGCCCGAGCCCGAATTGGTGATCCACATCTTGCTGCCGTTGACGACATAGTCGTCGCCGTCGCGCACCGCGGTGGTGCGGATCGCCTGCAGGTCGGTGCCGGCGTCGGGCTCGGTCAGGCCGATGCCGCCGCGCAGTTCGCCGGTCGCGAACTTGGGCAGGTAGTGATCCTTCTGCGCCTCGGTGCCGCAGCGCTGGACCGTCATCGCCATGATCATGTGGCTGTTGATGATCCCCGCGACCGACATCCACACGGTCGAGATCTTCTCGATGATCCGCGCATAGGTCAGCGTCGAGATGCCGAACCCGCCGAATTCGGGCGCGATCATCAGGCCGAACAGGCCCATCTCCTTCATCGTGTCGACGATCTTCTGCGGATACTCGTCGTCATGTTCGAGCTGGTGGACGAACGGCCGTACATCGGTCTCGAGGAACTTGTCGATCGAATCGAGGATCATGATCTCTTCGTCGGTCATCGCGCCATCGGCGGCGATCGCGTTTGCCAGGGTCATACGGATACTCCTTGAGGGGCAGTGGCGCCGGCGAGGATGTCGCCGAGCGCGGAAGCGGGGCACCGGTCCATGTCGAGCACGGCGGCGCGGATGTGCGCGGCGCGGGTCGCGTCGACCGTGCGCGCGGCGTTCTCGAAATATTTGACGTCGATGTCGGCGTTGCTGAGCGGCCGGTCGGCCGCACCGCGGTTGATCGCCTCGCGGTGGCGGAGCATCCGGCCGTCGTGGGTCTCGACGATGACTTCGCCGGTGAAGTGCTTGGGATAATCGCTGTCCGGATCAATCGCGTAATCGATGCGCGAAGCCAGATCGAGCACCGCCGGATCGCTGAGCGCCGACAGATCGAGCGCATCAAGCGTGAACTTGCCCGTAAGCAGCGCGGTCGCGACCGTGTAGGGGATTGAGAATTGCGCGTCGTAGCCGGTTCGTGGGGTCCGCTTGGGTGCGACGGGCTCGCAGACGATCGGGATGACCGCCTCGGGCACCAGCACGATGACCTTGGCGATGTCGGCGGCGGTCAGGTCGTATTCCGCGCGCAACGTGATCGCCGCGTCGATCGCGGCATGCGTCATGTGGCACGCGGGCAGCGGCTTTACCGACACCGCCTCGATTTCCCAGATCTCGCCGAGCGCTGCGGTCGCCTGCGCAAGCAGGGCAGGGGCGTCGTCGCGTAGATACAGCGCATACAGACCGAACCGCCCTTCATAGGCCGCGGGTGGTCCGACGAAGCCGCGCTTGGCGAGCGTGGCCGCGGTCAATGCCGAGCTTGCCGCCCAGCCGGGATGCAGGCGCTTGGTCCACGCACCGTCGGCCAGAAACTCCAGACTCCCGCCGGCCATCGACAGCACGATCCCCTGCGCCATCGCGATCTGTTGTGCGTCCAGCCCGAGCAACCTGCCGGCGGCGAGCGTCGATCCGAATGCGCCGATCAACCCGGTCGGGTGGAAGCCGAAGCCGTGGAACCCGCCCGCACCGACGGCGGCGACCCGCGTCGAGACCTCCATCGCCGCAATATAGGCGACAAGCAGTTCGGCGCCCGACACACCGGCTTTGTCCGCTGCAACGAGTGCGGTCGGGAAGGCACTGACGGTCGCGTGGATGATCCCGCGCGAATGCGTGTCGTCATAGTCGAGGCCGTGCGTGACGAGCCCGTTCATCAGCGCCGCGTCGCGCATGGCCAGCGTACGGCCATAGCCGAGTACCGGCGCCGTGCCGCTGCCGAGATCGCCCGCGGCGGCGAAGCTCGCTTCCGCCCAAGGTGCACCGACCGCCGCGAGCCCCGTCCCGACCGAATCCAGGATTAGGTGGCGCGCACGCTCCTTCACGCGCTCGGGAATGGCGTCGAGCGTCAGGCCAGTCGCGAAATCGGCGAAGGTTTGCGAGAGCGTCACTTGGCGGCCCCCCCGGTAACCAGCGACTCGTCGGCGACGTCGTCGAGCGACTGGCCGGTGGTCTCGATGTTCAACAGGCCGACCGCGGCGATCATGCAGGCGAGCACCACGCCGACCATGCCGAGCACGCCCTCCAGCCCGAAGCGCTCGAACAGCGCGACGGTGGCATAGGGTGTGACCATCGACGCGGCGCGCCCGCACATGCCGGCGAAACCGGTACCGCGCAGCCGATAGGCGGTCGGGAACAGCTCGGGGATATAGGCGAACAGCGCCAGCGTCACGAGCGTATAGATGCTCGACACGAGCAGGAAGCCCGTCAGCGGCACCATCAGGTCACCGTGTGCATTGGGATACAGGAAGCCGAAGATCATGATCGCGATGGCCGCCGCGATCAGCGAGGCGCGGCGCGAGATGCGGTCGGCGATGCCGATCGCGACGATCGCACCAAACACGCTGCCGAACGACATCAGCGTCGTGTACCAGAGCGAGGTGACGATGCTCGTGCCGTGGCTGACCAGGAAGGTCGGCAACCATGCGACGAAGCCGTATACCGAGACGTTGACCGCGATTGCGGCGAGCGTCGCGGCTATCAGGCGGCGACGCAGTTTGGAGCCGAATAGCGCGCTGAGCGGTGCGTGGACCTTTGGCACGACGCGGACTTCGGGGACGGCGGCGAGGGGGCCCTTGTGCTTTACGACGTCGGCTTCGATCTCGCGCAGCGTCGCCTCGGCCTCCTCGTTGCGCCCGACCGACTCCAGCCAGCGCGGCGATTCGGGCATCTTCTTGCGCATCACCCAGACGATCAGCGCAAGGATGCCGCCGATCGCGAACATGTAGCGCCAGCCGAGCGTCGGGATGACGATGTAGCCGACCGAGGTCGCGACCAGCAGGCCCGAATTGACGACCATGCCCATGATCGACACCCAGCGACCGCGATAGGCGGGCGGGATGAACTCGCCGAGCGTACCCGCCGCGACCACAAGCTCGGCGCCGAGGCCGATGCCCATGATGAAGCGGCAGACGATCAGGAACGTCATGTTGGGCGAGAAGATCGCCACGATCGAAGCAAGCCCGAACAGCGCGAGGTTGAACTGGTAGGAAGCCCGCCGCCCGAAGCGATCGCCGACATAGCCGGCCATGCCCGCGCCGATCATCATGCCGAGGAAGGTCATCGACATGAACACCGCGGCCTGCGCCAGCGTCGAGAAGCCTTCCGCCTTCAGCGCGGCGATGACGCCCCCTGCAAGATAGACGTCGAACGCGTCGAGGAACGCGCCCGCGCTGATCAGCCCCAGGATACGCCAGTGGAATCGGGAGATGGGCATACGGTCCAGCCTGGCTCCTGCGTTGACGGCGATGGTAGTGGCGGCGGTACTAGCCATGGGGGAGGCAACCTCTCTTCGGGATGACGACGCGCCGTGTCTTCTTGGACGAAGCTCTCGGGGCGCGTGCCTAGGGAATATCCGACCGCCGGCGGCGGCCGATCGGATCAAAGATCGTCGGGAGAGTGGCCGCGCTTGTAGACCAGCGAGTTGCGCGTGAACTCCATGATCTGCTTGGCGTCCTGGTTGAACGCGCGGGTGCGGGTGGTGACGATCCCTTGCGTGGGCCGCGACTTGGAGTCGCGGATCTCGAGGACTTCGGTTTCCGCGGTCAGCGTGTCGCCGCCGAACACCGGATGCGTCAGCTTGATCTCGGTCCAGCCGAGATTGGCGGGCGATTTGCCGCTCACGTCGTTGACGGTCATGCCGAGCACGATCGCCAGCGTCAGCCCGCTATTGACCAGCAGCCGCCCGAATTCGCTCTTCGCGGCATATTGCGCATCGCAGTGCATCGGGTGCGCGTTCATCGTCATCAGCGAGAACTGGATATTGTCCGCGTCGGTGATCGTCCGCCCGGGGCGATGCTCGTAAATGTCGCCGACGACGAAATCCTCGAGATAGCGGCCATAGCTTGCGCGGTAACGCTGCTCGCCGACCTTGATAGCCGAAAGGCTCATACATCCTCCTTATCGCTTTGTACGGACATTATAGAGATTATGGTACGCTGGCAAGCCGGAGCCGGCGTCGCGTCGCCGGTCAGAACGCCACTTCGGCCCTCGCCGCGAACGTGTCGCCGCTATCGGGCCCAATGAAACTGCCGGTGCGGTTGTCGGTACGGAAATGGGTATAGTCCGCCATGAACCGGAAATTGTTCGTCAGCGACCAGTTCAGGCCGAGCGTGCCCGCGGTGCCGGTGCCGCCGAGTGGCAGGCTCGAACTGTCGAGATCCTCGTAGCGCAGCACCGCCTCGAGCGCGCCCCAGCCCCCATCGAGCACCGAGTTCAGCACGTTCGGCGCGACATACGTGCCGCTGCGCGAGGCATAGGTCGGCGTCTCGCCGGTGATCCAGAATCCGCCATTGACCGACAAGGCCTTGATCTTGCCGCTGCGGAAGGTCGAGGTCGGGCCGCCGTGCACGGTCCGCTGGCCATATTCGCCGAACGCGTAGAACGGCCCGAGCGTGCCGCCGAGTTCGAGCCCGAACGCCTTCGATCCGTCCGCGCCGGTCAGCGCCGCGGACTCGACACGGACGCTGTTGTTGAGCGCCCCCGCCATGCCCTGCGCAAACGTGGTCGGCAGCGTCGTGTCGGGGATGTTCTCGCTATATGCCCAGCCGCCGATGTGGATCAGGCCATGCTTGGTGAGGATCGGGTTCCAGTGCGCGCGGCCCAACAGCATCCGGCTGTCGCTGCGCGTGAAATCGCTGTCGATTGCATCGCCGTGCACGCCCAGGCTCGCATGCCAGTTCTTGCCGCCCGCGCGGCCGACCGCGCCCATCAGGAAGACCTTGCCGCCCTGCGTCGCGAGCGCGGTGGTGTTGATGTTGGTCGTGATGAACGGGTTGGCGGTGGATGCGGTGCCGATGTCGATGCCGCGATCGGTAATGAGGTTGCCGAACCGGACATCGGCGTCGGTCTTGCCGAACTTCTGGCGGTAACCGACGAACGCCTGCACGACCTCGGTCGCGTTGCGGCGGAAATCGGTCTCGAACTGGTAGAACAGGTGATCGCCGATCGTGCCGATCGCACCGACGCGGAACTGGCGCAATGTCGAGACGGTGATGTTGCGACGTTCGAAATCCGACCCGCCGGTAGACGAGATATCCGCCAACAGCCGCCCGCGCATCTTGAAGGTGAACTTCCCGTCGCGGCTGCTGAACACGGGCGCCCCGCGGCTCCAGTCGACCGCCAGATCGGCGGGCAGCGCGACCCCGCCGGCGTTCACGACCTGTCCGTTGCCGACCGGTACGGGGGCGATCTTCGCGCCGGGATCGGCCGTCTGGTTGGCGACCTGCACGCGGAGCGGCGGCTGTATCTGGGCAGCCGGTGGCGGGGCTGGCGGTGACGGGGCATTCGCGGCAAGCGCGCGGCCGGCTTTCGCCTTGGCGTTGGCGATCAGCGTATCGGCACGTTCGCGGCTGACCAGCTTGTTCTCGACCATCTCGTCGATCAGCGCCAGCATCGTCTGGTATGACGGATCGGTATCGAGCGGTGACGCGGTCTGCGCCCGGGCTGCCGATGGCAGCACGGCGAGCAACGCCCACAGCGATACGGCGTACGAATGACGCATACAGACATCCTCTCGAGATCGGGATCGTCCGTCTTCGGCGGCGCGACATCCTGGAACCAGCCTTACTGGCGAAAGATAATACTAATGTCCGTACAAATGCGCTGTCAACATAGATTTCTGCGTTGAGCCGATCGAGCGCGGGTCGATCAGGGCATATGCGGGATCGTGGTGCGCGGCGCGAGGTCGGGTCGCATCCGGATCAACCCTTCCTGCGTCACATGCGCGACCGCCCGCCCGTCGCGGCTATGGAACACGCCGTGCGCGATACCGCGACCATGCCCCGACCACGGGCTCTCGGTGCTATAGAGCAACCAGTCGTCGAGCAGCACGTCCTCGTGGAACCACATCGCGTGGTCGAGGCTCGCAGTCTGCATGCTGTGCTCGAACATGTTGACGCCGTGCGGGATCAGCGACGCACTGAGCAGCGCGTAATCCGACAGATAGGCGAGCACGCCCCGGCGCATCGCGGGATCGGTCGGTGCGTTGCCCCGGAACCGGATCCAGACATGGGATACGGGCGTGCCGGGCTCGGTCTGGAGGAACGCCGGCACGCCGCAGGGTCGGATATCGAAGGCGGACGGCTGGGACAGGAACGCCGCGGCCTGCGCGGAGCGGCCCGCGTATTCGCGTGCGAGTATGTCGAGCGAGCGCAGTTCCTCCGGCGGCGGAAGATCGGGCATCGCGACTGCATGGTCCAGGCCCGCTTCCGGCCGTTGAAACGATGCGGCTAGCGTCAGGATCGTCGCACTGTTCTGGCTGGCGGTAACGCGGCGGTTGGCGAACGACTTGCCGTCGAAGTCACGCTCGACCCGGAAGATGATCGGTTGCGTCTCGGTGCCGGCGCGCAGGAAATAGGCGTGCATGCTGTGCGCCACGGCGGGTCCGTCGACTGAACGCTGCGCCGCCATCAGCGCTTGTGCCACGACCTGCCCGCCGAAGACGCGCGCGTTTGCGCCGGGCCGCTGCGGTCCGCGGAACAGGTCGGTATCGAGCGGTTCGAGGTCGAGCAGCGTGACGAGTTCGCTGGCGAGGTCGGGTGTTGCCATGGTGTCGGTCATCGCCGCCCGTACCGCTTGCGCACCGAGCGTCAAAGCCGCGCGGTCAGCTTTGGTCGGCGGCCAGTGCCTTGGTCGGCGCGATCTCGTCGACGCGACCGGCGAGGTCGAGCAGATCGCGGTGCAGTTTACCCGCGGCGAAGGCGAGCCCGAATACGCGGCCCGATGCGTCGAAATCCAGGGTCGCCGCGGCGTCGCTCCGGCGGAACAGATCCAGCGCGGTGCCAAACATGCGATAGCAGGCGTCGACGTCACCCCGATCGACCTTTCCGCGCGTGCGCAGTGCCTCCGAACACCGTGTTGCGAACGCGGCATGGGCTGTCAGCATTGCCGCTGACGGCTTGGCGAGCGCCGCCATCGCCGCCGGCGGCAACGGCTCGTCGAGCGCGCGACCGCTCAGCACCAGGTCGTTGCGAATCCGCCAGAGCGTCCGCGGGACGGCGGCGGGAATGCCGTGATCGGCGAGGCGCGACGCGCGTTCGCGGTCCGCATCCTTCATCGCCAGTTCGACCGCGGCCAGCGCATGACGCAGCGCGCCGTGTTCGGGGGACGAGGGCAGCGCGAGGCCGGCAGTCAGCGCGTCGGCCTGCGTGCGCAACATCCGTTCAATGTGGCTCAGCACCGCCAGCGTACGCGCGATCACTACGCCGTGCGAGCGTGCCGGCAGGATCAGCATCGCCGCCAGCACGCCGATCATGCCCCCAAGGCCGATCTCGATGATGCGGTCGCGGACGAAGATCTCCACCGAAGAGCCCGGGGGCGCGCTGAGCAGCATGATCGCAGCGGTAACCGGCGCGATCCGCAACCGCGGCCGGATCGACGCGATGAGCGCGGCGATCCCGGTAACGGTGACGAGTACCAGCCCGAGTTCGACCGTATCGGTCCGCCCGAGCGCCGCGCCGATGCCACCGAGAACCGCGCCCAGCAACGTCCCCAGCAACCGATCGGTCGCCGCGCCGAGCGTTCCCCCGATCGACGCCTGCATCACGATCAAGACGGTGAACACCGCCCAATACCCCTCGTGCAGGCCGAGCGACTTGTACGCCGCGAACGCCGCGGTCGTCCCAGCGATTACCCGGATCGTCTGGCGCAGGCTGTCTGCATTCGCCCTGATAAAAGCGCTGGGCCGGAGGTCAAATGTCAGTGCGTTTCCCTTCAATTATCTGTCTGATAATTCGTTGGCGGTAATGATCGTACTGCGGTCGTAAGTCACTATAATCATCTATTTCTAATCCGATTGGTGGTTTTTGCAACAGCGCAGCCGAGTAAAGCTGGCTTTCAGTCGGTATAAAATTATAAAGCATTAAGTAGAAACTACCTTTGAAAACAAGTGACTGTCTAAGCAAAAATATAATGCCAACTTTTACCTAATTACAGTCAATCGCCAGGTTGTATTGAGATAACCGATCGATTGCCTAAGGTAGCGATACTAGCGATACTAGCGATACTAGCGATACTAGCGATACTAGCGATACTAGCGATACTAGCGATACTAGCGATACTAGCGATACTAGCGATACTAGCGATTTTCGCGCTTGAGAACAAACTGAGTGTTTTCCTGCGGATAGCCATGATCGACGTCAACTTCGTATTTAGCGCTGGCAGTGATAGGAATGCAAATGTGCGTTGCGGCGGCGATCTGGCCCAAATTAGTCAGCGACGATGCATCCGCGCTGCGGACCATTGAATCTGAAGCGATGCTGGCCATCAGGACTGCTCTGAAGAAATAACTTCAGGCCATCTGCCGAACGCGCGATTTGGCCTCAGGTAGATCTAGTTCGTCGGTTCCCCACTTTTGCGGGTGAGGGCAAATGCCAACACCAGTCATGTTTGCCGAAGAATGTCTGGACTTGGATAGCCGGATGCAGGGCCCGAACGTCCACAATCGGGTTTCCAAGCCTAAGACTGCCGTTCAGGTTGCCTCCAAACCTAGCCACTGAGGCATGAGGTGAGTCGGCCTGTTAGCGGTCGTTAGCCAGTCGAATAGGTGGAACGCGGTTCTAGGAAAGTCTGTGTTGCGGTCGGATCATACTAAAAAACGAATGGTTTAATGCGGCTTCGTAACATGCACGTCACAAGTTTAACGCATCCAACTGCGAACCGGATAGCGGTGATTGGGGGCAAGATGTGGTAGATATTGGCTGACTACCGACATTCGTCGCTTTAACAGTCTGATAGGAGCGACCAAGTCGCGTAAGAACTACGCTGACGCTGCGATATGACAACGTGCAACAGTGTCTGATCTGCTCGATCAATTATCAGTCGGCGCTAAAGTCAACGCATCACATCAGGCAAGCTGCCGTTCGATCAGATAAAATCTACCACGATCTCGAACTCATCGAGTTCGGGGCGTGAAGTCGCACGTCTAGAGCTCAGCTCGCGATGCGTCACTGACATATAAGCACCGGGGGAAACCGAAAAATGATCCGCAATTTGAAGCATGTCGACCGCATGACGCACCTTCTGCTGGGAGCCGCGATCGCAGCACTATCTGCGGTGCCAGCCCTCGCCCAAACCGTACAGGCACCAGCCGGCGAGGAAGCCGAGACGGGCGAGGACATCGTCGTCTCTGGCTATCGCCGCAGCCTCGAAGAAGCGATCGACATGAAGCGCAACACGATCGGCTTTTCGGACTCCATAATCGCCACCGATATCGCGGACTTCCCCGAGCAGAACCTCTCCGAAGCGCTGCAGCGCGTGCCCGGCGTAACGATCGAGCGCGAACGGGGACTCGGCACGCGCGTCAACATCCGCGGCCTGCCGAGCGAATTCACCTTCGTGTCGATCAACAAGCTGGCGACCGCCTCGGGCTCGGGCGGGCGCGACGTGGAATTCGACATCTTCGCCTCCGAACTGATCCAGTCCGTCACGGTGCAGAAGTCGCCGGTGGCGGCAGACGAGGAGGGCGGCATCGCCGGCTCGGTGCTGATCCGTACCGCGCGGCCTTTCGATAATCCCGGGCTCCGCCTGGTGGGCAGCGCCGACGGCGCGTACAATTCGATCTCCGAGAAGATCGACCCCAACTTCTCGTTCCTCGGCAGCAAGACCTTCGGCGACTTCGGCGTGCTGGTCTCGGTCGCCAAGCAGCAGCGCACCAACCGCACCGATTCCAATTCGGGCATTAACTTCCGCCCGATCGCACGCTGGACCGATCGCGCCAACACCGTCTACCGCAACCAGGCGATCGCCGTGCTGCAGCGCGACGCTGGCGTCGCGTTCACCGAAGCCAACAAGAACAGGATCGTCTTTCTCGATAAGGTCGGCGACCGTGTCTATCAGAACGATCAAGACCGCCTCGGCCTGTCGGGCTCGGTGCAGTACAAGCCGAGCGATAATTTCAGCCTAGCGTTCGACGCCTTCCTCGGATCATATGATACGACCGAAGACGAATATGATGCTGCCGGCTATGCGGCATCGAGCAACTCGACGCTCGAGACGATCCACGAATATGACGCCAAAACGCTCCAAGATAGCGGCATCGTCGTACTGCGCGACGTCTCCTACACCAACACGCAGCATGAATTTCTGAGCAAGGAATATATTAACGAGACCGACTATCGGCAGTTCGGCGGAGAGATGAACTGGACCACGGGCAACTGGAAGATCAATGCACTGGGCGGCTATTCCGGCGCCAAGAAGTCACTCGACTATGCCAACCTGAAGCACGTGGCCTACGCCCCGTCGCGCACGCGTTATACCGAGAATGGCGGCGAAACGATCCCGAGCGCCAATCCGCGTACGATCGACATGTACAATGCGCCTAGTTCCTATTTGTTCGAAGCCTATGAGACCACGCGCGAACAGATCAAGGACGACAAATACGCCGCGCAGATCGATCTGAGCTACCAGTTTGAATCTTCGGTGCTCAAACGCTTCAATTTCGGTGGTCGCTATACCGACAAGAGCAATGAGCGCGAATATGGCGAGGAGAAGATTCAGGGCCCGACGCGTGGTAGCACGGCCTATGTCAATGTCCGCAAGCTGGGCGACAGCCCGCTTGAGAACGTGACCCACATCACAGGCGGCAAGAGCTATCAGGCCCGCGACCTTAGCTGGGCGCAGGTTTCCAACGAATATGCGCGCGACTTCTTTCGGCCGGATGGATTCGTCACACCGTTCAGCGACGCGAACTATTACAAGGTCAAGGAAGAGACGATCGCCGGCTATGCGATGGTCGACCTCGAATTCACCGTGGCCGTGCCGGTTTTCGTCAATTTCGGAGGCCGCTATCTGCGCACCAACATTCTTTCGGAAGGCTTCCAGCAGGTCCAGAACCCGAACGGCTCGATCGGGCTGACCCCTGCGCCGGTGTCCAGCGAGGGCAAATACGCAAAGTTCCTGCCGTCGTTCAACGCGCATGCCGAGCTGACCGACAGCCTGTTCCTGCGCGCCGCGGCATCGAAGACGTTGATCCGTCCGGCGTTAACCGATCTCGCTTACAAGCGGATCGCCAGCATCGGCAATTTCCGCTACACCGACGGCAATCCTGGCCTGAAGCCCACTCTTGCCGATCAGTGGGAAGTCGGCGCCGAGAAATATCTCCCCCGCGGCGGCATTCTGGCGGCGTCCTATTTCTGGAAGAAGATCAAGGGCGTGGTGCAGAGCCAGCTGACCGGCGTGGTGCCCGGCGTAACGGTCTACAACGCCAACGGCTCAGTCAACGGCGTCTATGAGTTCGATGTCTACCAGCCCGTCAACGCCGAGGGATCGTACAAGGTCAGCGGCATCGAGGTTAACGCGGTGATCCCGTTCGGGATGGTCGCGGACTGGGCGGATGGTTTCGGCATCAACGCCAACGCCACCTTCCTGAACAGCTCGCTTACGGGTGAATCCGACCTTGGCGTCGATACCTCGCCGATCGGTCTCGCTGACAAGACGTACAATGCCACGGTCTTCTACGATAAGGGGCCGCTGTCGCTGCGTGTCTCGTACAGCCGCAAGGGCGCCTATGTGGAGCGGATCGAGCGTAACATGTATCCGGTGTACCGCGATGCGTACGGTCAGTTCGACGTCGCCGCCAGCTATCAGGTGACGCGCAACTTTCGCGTCGAGCTGCAGGGCATCAACGTGGGGAACGCAAAGACCACCGGCTACACGATGGATCCGTCCTTCCCGACGACTTACGAATCCTCGGGCAGCCGCATCAGCCTTGGAATCCGCGCGCAGCTCTGATCCCCGGCAGGCCCTGCCGCTGGGCGGGGCCTGCCACGTAATATCCAGTTCCGGAGTATCTCCATGATCTCGCATATCGCCCTTGCCGCGCTGCTCGCCGCGTCCGTCCAGCCTGCGGTCGCACAGCGGGCCGCGCCCGATCTGTCGCGCGCGGCGCGGGGCGACGTGCGTGTGCCCGGCGGCGCGCGGCGCCTGCCCGGCGACATGCGCGAAGCTTATCGTGCGCTCGCCACCAAAGGCGAAGTGCGCAACGTCATCCTGCTGATCGGCGATGGCATGGGTGACTCCGAGATCACCATCGCGCGCAACTATGCCGAGGGCGCCGGCGGCTATTTCAAGGGCATCGATGCGCTGCCCTTCACTGGCCAGTACACCCATTATTCGCTCGACCGGGAAACCGGCAAACCCAATTACGTGACCGACAGCGCAGCCTCGGCGACCGCATGGGCATCGGGGGTCAAGAGCTACAACGGCGCGATCGGAGTCGATATCTATGGCAAGCCGCACAAGACGCTGCTCGAGCGCGCCAAGTCGGCCGGGATCGCCACCGGCGATGTATCGACCTCCGAAATCCAGGACGCCACGCCGGGTGCGCAGATCGCCCATGTCGTGCAGCGCAAATGCTACGCGCCAGCCGCGACGAGCACACTTTGCCCGCAAAACGCGCTTGAGAATGGCGGCGCCGGTTCGATCACCGAACAGCTGCTCGATACCCGCGCCGACCTGGTGCTGGGCGGCGGCGCGGCAAGCTTCGCCGAGGTGGCAAAGGCGGGCCAGTACAAGGGCAAGACGCTGTTCCAGCAGGCGCAGGCGAGGGGCTATCGCATCGTGCGCAATGCTGCTGAGCTCGACGCCATTCGCCGTGCCGACGACACGCAGCCGCTGATCGGGCTGTTCGCCGAAGGCAACATGCCGGTGCGCTGGACCGGCCCGCGCGCCAGCCACCATGGCAATATCGACATGCCCGCCATCACCTGTCAGCCCAACCCGGCACGCTCCGCTTTGGCGCCTGATCTGGCGGCAATGACGCGCAAGGCGATCGCCTTGCTCAACACGCGGCCCAAGGGCTTTTTCCTGCAGGTCGAAGGCGCATCGATCGACAAGCAAGACCATGCCGCCAATCCGTGCGGCCAGATCGGGGAGACGGTCGACCTTGACGAGGCGGTGCAGGTCGCGCTGGAATTTGCCGAGGCCGATGGCCACACGTTGGTGATTGTCACCGCCGATCACGCACATACCAGCCAGATCATCGGCAACGGCGCACGCGCGCCCGGGCTAACCGCCTCGCTCAGGACTCGTGAAGGAGGCTTGATGACGGTCAGTTACGGCACGGCCGAGCAGGGCTCGCAGGAACATACCGGCACACAGCTGCGCATCGCGGCCTATGGTCCCCAAGCGGTCAACGTGTCGGGGCTGCTGGACCAGACGGATCTTCACTACATAATCCGGAATGCGCTCAAGATAGATTGAGCAGGATAGACCACTCCATAGTCGCAAAACCCAACCTTCAGCCCAACGATACTGCACTCTTCTTGTATAGGGCAGAAGCTGTCTGATGCTCATCTACCAACTATCGACATTTGGCTGACAGATCGGCGAAGCGAAATCCGGTCATCAGCCGGCACTACGAATGGCAGAAGTCAGGAAGCGCTAGGGTTAGCTTGAGCGTCCGGGAATGGGTCTAGCCGGAAGCCGTAGGGCAAGGGCGCGTTCGCCCAAACCCGGACGCTCTGGTGTTCAATTCGCGCTATCTGGAACGGCAATTCGCCAGGGCGATCTTTCCCGTCTCTCAGTCTCTGGACGACGGTTTCGGGAAAGAGCAATCGGCAGCAGCTTGTGGGAAAGCGGAAGCTCCCGAGGTCCGTCACCGCGATCTGTGCAGCGACTGTACAGCGATCGGTTCGCTTGCAGCAATGATGGGCCGATAGCTTTCAACGAGAAATACGGATTACTTCATGATCTGACAGCTAAGAAGGAGGCAGAGGTTATGCGGCGACGTACGTACAAGCTGATATCTTGTGGGCTGGTGCTGACGGCGGGGCTTTTCATCACCGGCTGCGTCGGTCTCCACAATGCCTTGTCAGTGCCGATTGAACGGACGGCCACCATGAGGTTGTACGCCTTGCCCACGGGCACCGAGCCGGTGCGGATCGCGCTTATGTCAGATATCCATGTAGGCAATCTCGTCATGTGTCCGGAGCGCCTGCGCAGCATCGTCAGCGCTGTGAACGAGGCCCATCCGGATATCGTGCTCCTGGCGGGAGACTTCGTCATTGGCGAGAGCTATGAAGGTACGGCGGGCCGCGCATTGGATCTTGCACCCCTCGCAGGGCTACGTGCACCGGATGGCGTATTTGCTGTCCTCGGCAATCACGACCACTGGACTGATCCTGATGCCATTCGGTCAAGTCTTCGGCACGCGGGCGTTCGTGTTCTAGAAAATGATGCAACCAGGCGTGGAGCAATAACGATCGTCGGGATCGATGATCGGTTTTCGCGTCACGATAACATCGCCCGTTCTGCTCGGCGGGCCGCTATGCTGGGCGGTGTACCGATTGCTTTCACGCATTCTCCGGACTTGGCACCTGAGCTACCAGGAAACATGACCGTGCTTTTCACAGGGCATACCCATTGCGGACAGGTGGTCGCCCCCGTGGTAGGTCCGATAGTGCGGTACTCGCGTGGGCGACGACTATACGATCAGAGATATCGCTGTGGCCGCGTCGTTGAACCTGGTCGAGTTACAATCGTCACGGGCGGCGTCGGCTCCGGAACGCTTCCGCTACGCTTTAATGCCAGACCCGATTGGTGGCTGATCGAACTGGTACCGCGCAAAACGGATGGCGCCGACAAGCGAAAGATAGCTTGATACTCATTGTATCGTTCACCACCGACGCCAGTCACTTCCCGTCCCCATGCTCACAACCGGTTTGGAAAGGTCGTATTCCAAAAAATTGATCATTTGTGGAAGGCCCCGCCCGCTTCCTAGTTCTGGGCTCCGGTCAGGCGCGTTGCAGCCCCGGCTTCCCGCGTTCGGTGACGAAGCTCGCGTGCGTGGACAGCGTCCCGTTCCGTGTCGCGATCGTGTCGAGGACCTTCAGATCGCCGCGCCACGCATCGCGCCCGACGTCGCACAGCACATAGCCACGCTTGTCGGTCAGCGCCTTGAGGTTGGGATTCTCCGCGCGCGACGAGCGGGTATAGTCGTCGTCCTCACCGACACCGTCCGCACCCGAACTGATCGAGGTCGCGAGATATTCACTGCTGATGATCTTGCCGTTGCCGTGGTCCTGGATCAGGTCGCCAGCGTAATGACGGTGCGCGTCGCCGCTGACCGTCATCACGTTGCCGGGACACTGCGCGTCGATATGCGCGAGCAGGCGGCGGCGGCTGTTCATATAGCCCGACCATTGATCCATCGAGACCAGCTGCTCGGGCTGCCCCGCCTTGTGATAGGTCAGGTTCATCAGGCAGACCTGCTGCGCGATCAGGTTCCAGCGTGCCTTCGAACGATCGAGCCCCTTGAATAGCCACGCCTCCTGCGGTGCGCCGGTGATCGACCGGTCGGTCGCGAATGCGTCCGGTCCTTGCGGCGCATCATGATCGCCGTAGACCTGATCGGAGCGATATTGCCGCGTATCGAGGAAGAATGCGTCCATCAGGTCGCCGAAGCGCGCCCCGCGATACATCTGCATGTGCGATCCGTCGGGCATCGACGACCGGCGCAGCGGCATGTGCTCGTAATAGGCCTGCATCGCCATCGCGCGGCGCGTCCGGAACACCTCGGGCGCGGTATTGTCCTGGTCGATGTCGCTCGCCCAGTTGTTGTCGATTTCGTGATCGTCGAAGCTGACGAACCACGGCGCGGCGGCGTGCGCGGCCTGCAGATCGGGGTCGCTCTTATATTGCGCATACCGCTGGCGATAATCGCCGATCGAATAGATTTCGTGGCCGAGATGGCGGCGGATCAACGGCTTCTTGGGGTTACGCGGTTGCTCGCCGCGATCGGGACCCTCGTAGATGTAATCGCCGTAATGGAACACGAAGTCGATCGGCTCGGCGGCGATGTGACGCCACGCGGTGTAATAGCCCTCCTCGTAATGCTGGCACCCGGCGACCGCGAAGCGCACCCGGTCGAGCGGTGCGCCGGGCGGGGGCAGGGTGGCGCCGCGCCCCGTGCTGCTACGCTCGCCGCCGCAGGTGAAGCGATACCAATATGGCCGCGCCGGCGCGAGCCCAGCGACTTCGACGTGGACCGAATGCGCCAGCTCAGGATGCGCGATCGCCTCGCCGCGCTGGAGCACCTGGCGGAATTCGGGGTCAGCGGCGACCTCCCACGCGACCGGCACGGGGGCCATCATCATGCCGCCATCAGGCTGAAGCGGCAGCGGCGCGAGCCGAGTCCAGATGACGAAGCCCGTGGCATCCGGATCGCCCGCCGCGACGCCGAGCGTGAATGGCGGCGTCGGAAAGCGCGGGTCCTCGATCAGGTTGCGCGGGCGCACCTCGGCTGCACCGGCGCGCCACGGCAGCAGACCGGCCGCGGTCAGGCTCCCCAAGGCGGACAGAAGATAGCGGCGGTCGACTTCGTACATGGTCGTAACTCCCTTCGGCAGATCAGCGCAGCAGGATGTGGAAAAAGAAACCCCGGCCATAGTCGTCAACTTCGCTGACATAGCGCAGGCCGTTGCCGACCAGAAACTTCGGCTGGTCGTTGAACAGGTTGGTCATCTCGTATTTGAAGGTCACGTGCGACGTCACGCGGTGCCACAGCCCGAGGTTGACGGTGGTCAGCTCGGCGCGACCGTTGTCGTCCTGCGCGGTCTCGCCGATGCCCTCCATGTAGCTGCCGCGGTGCGTGACGGTGGCGCGGAACGCACCGTCGATCACCGGGAGGCGCAGCGTGGCACCGCCGTTGATGATCCATTTCGGCTGGTAGATCAGTCGGTCGAGCGTGCGAGATCCGGCATCGCTGGTGATCGACATCCGGCCCTTCAGCCAGGTCGCGTTGAAGAACGGATCGATCCGCTGGCCGAACAGGTTGACGTCGTGATCGGCGACCTGAAACTCCACGCCGTACAGCCGCGAACTGTCGGCGTTGAGCGGCTGGCGGACGCGGTAATTGACGTCGTCGATCAGCTGCGTCGTGGTTAGCGTGAAGATGTCGTCCTTGATCCATTTGGCGAAGGCACCGAGCGAAATGATGCCGTCCTTGTGGAAATACTGCTCGACCTGGACGTCGAGATTGTCCGACCGGCGTGGGCGCAAATCGGGGTTGCCGCGGCTGATCGAACAATCCGCGCCGCCGCTGTCCTCGTCGCCGCAATTGAGCGACTCCGGCTGGGCGATGTTGCCGGGTGTCGGACGCCCGAGCGTGCGGCTGTACGAGAACCGCAGCTTCTTGCCGCCCGCAAAGTCCTGGATGCCGGTGAACGACGGCAGCAGATATTCGTAACCGCCGTTGCTGCGCGTCATCACCGCGGACGCCGTGCTGCCGGTGATCGTCGGCTGGAACGCGGAGAAGCGCGTGTGGTCGTAGCGGACGCCGGCGATCAGCGTGGTGTCGTCGGTGGCGTAATGCAGCGACAGATACGGCGTGACCAGTTGCTCGGTATAGCGATAGTCGCCGGTGATGCTGTCATAGGTCGAATTGGGACCGTCCTTGACGAACTTGGGCCACAGCTCGCTCCGCACCCGCGCGTAATCGACCCAGGGGAAGGATTGCGGCGCGCCGACGGGCACGTATCCGGGATCGTAGAGATAGTCGTTCATCGCCTGGCCGAGCTTGTATTCGGTCATGTCGACGTCACGCGATAAATCCAGCTTGCGGAACTCGATCCCCGTGACGAAGCCGAAGCCGCGGTCCTGCGGTTCGGCGTTCCAGCCATAATCGACGCGCGCATTCGCCAGCCCCTCATGCGCCTTGCGATAGGTCGTCTGCGCGGTGCTAAGCTTGTAGGGCGAGGCCAGCACCTGCCCGGGTTTGTTAATGCCGGTGACATAGGGCAGCCCGCCGGTCGCATCGTTGCCCGCCGCCCAGTCAAGCGACAGACCGGTCGGATACGCGCGCACGCCGATATAGGGCTGCGTATTGTCGTACCGCGCACGGGTATAGCCACCGCGCACGCGCAGCGTGGAACGGTCGTCATGCCATTCGACATTGCCGATCGCGCCGACCGTACCCTTGCTCCACGTGTCGTAGCGATAGCGCGAATAGATGCTGTTGATGTCCGATCCGCCGCCCTCGGCGGTCAGGTCGTCGACGCTGTTCTTGGTGTAGAAATCGTTCTTGTTCATCGTCGAGGATTCCCACTGACGATAAGTGAACCCCAGCACCGAGGCGTAGAGATTGCTGCCGAGCGGCCGCCATTCGAATTTGGCCGACCCGCCCACCGTCTGCAGCCGGTTGGTATAGCTGCCGTAGCTGTGGTTGTAGGGCACCGCGATGCCGTTCCACGCCGGATCGTCCGGTCCCGCCAGCTTCTTGCCGGCGTCGCTGAAGTAATATTTGCTGTCCTGCCACCATTTTCGCGCATTTCGGATGCGGTTTTCGTAGCGCGCCGACAGGACCACGCCGAACTGGTCGCCCGCCCCGAATTTGTCCGCGAACACCATCTTGGCCCCGCCGCCGAGGTGCGGCGAGCTGCCGTTCCCAGCGTTGCTGCCGCCATCGCCCTTGAAGGTCGAATAGATGCCGTATCCGTCGACCATGATGTAGCGCCGCTTCAGCGCGAAGGCGCTGCGCGTGACGATGTCGATGATCCCGCCGATCGCGGCGCCGTCCTGCTCGGCGGTGAAGGTCTTGTAGACGTCGTTGTGGAAGGCGAGCTCGGACGGTATCTGCTGGAGGTTGACCTTGCGTGATCCTTCGCCGTCATTGCCGATCGTGGCGAGGGTGATCCCGTCGATCGTGGTCTGGTTGAGGTCGGGCGAGATCCCGCGGATGCTGACGAAGCGCGGCGCGTCGCCATCCTCGATCGCGCTGATGCCGGGCAGCAGGATTAACTGGCCCGCCACGCTGCCGTCGGCCGACAGCGTTTCTAGATCGTCGTAGACGATCGAATCGCGGACCGACGTCGACTGTTCCTTTTCGGATCGGATCGCCCGTTCGCCCATGACGACGATATCGGACTTGGTCTGGTCGGGATCGGCGGTCGGATCCTCGGCGTTTGCGGCACTCGCTATGAACAACAGCGGCAGCGTACAGGCCGCGGACGCGACCAGCCGGACGCGTCTGGCGGGCGAAAGGAACAACATTGGGCCAGCATCTCCGAAAGGGACGGCAGAGAGGCTTCCCGAGAACGGGAAGGCTGGCTCTACCGATTGCGAGACCATGCGGTCTGAGGTCCCGAACGCTTCGCTTATGATATCGACGCGACATAACAGCGTCAGTTATGCTGACCTTTTATGACAGAGGAGTCATTCCAAGTGCGCCGCTTGGCAGCGCATTATATCTTATTTTGCACTGGGGTGAGGCCGAGCCAGTACGTGCATTCGCATGGTAACGAATGACCGTGTGTGGACGCCCCGCTGGATACAAGGGGGTTTTTAAGAGATTTGTTCGCGCAGGTTCAGGTGCTTCCGTGTGTCCGGCCTGTTGATGCAGCCATCATCACGGCTGCTGGCCTGTATGGAGATCGCGGATCAGGTCCAGACCGAAGTTACGCGCTCGAGGCGCTCGGACATTTCCCTGGTTTTCCCAATCCTGTCTTCTGACCGTTGCGCCATACCTCTCTACTGACCTTCCTTGCGTCCCTGACGCCTCAAGCCTTGACGGTTACACCGCCGCGGCCGGAGCTCTGTAGGACCCGCCATGCGCCATCA